>NZ_LSOC01000009.1:0-4802 GCF_001592845.1 Halobacillus sp. KGW1 | reverse complement strand
CTTTATCGAAAGAAACGTTTTTCACGCGATCTATGATCAGATAGATAAGTCATCGATCCATTAGTATCCGTCAGCTCCACGTGTCACCACGCTTCCACCTCGGACCTATCAACCTCATCGTCTCTGAGGGATCTTATTTGCTCGAAGGCAAAGGGAAATCTCATCTCAAGGGGGGCTTCATGCTTAGATGCTTTCAGCACTTATCCCGACCACACGTAGCTACCCAGCTATGCTCCTGGCGGAACAACTGGTACACCAGCGGTGTGTCCATCCCGGTCCTCTCGTACTAAGGACAGCTCCTTTCAAATTTCCAACGCCCACGACGGATAGGGACCGAACTGTCTCACGACGTTCTGAACCCAGCTCGCGTACCGCTTTAATGGGCGAACAGCCCAACCCTTGGGACCGACTACAGCCCCAGGATGCGATGAGCCGACATCGAGGTGCCAAACCTCCCCGTCGATGTGGACTCTTGGGGGAGATAAGCCTGTTATCCCCGGGGTAGCTTTTATCCGTTGAGCGACGGCCCTTCCATGCGGTACCGCCGGATCACTAAGCCCGACTTTCGTCCCTGCTCGACTTGTAGGTCTCGCAGTCAAGCTCCCTTGTGCCTTTACACTCTGCGAATGATTTCCAACCATTCTGAGGGAACCTTTGGGCGCCTCCGTTACTCTTTGGGAGGCGACCGCCCCAGTCAAACTGCCCACCTGACACTGTCTCCGGACCGGATCACGGTCCTGGGTTAGAATGTCCGTACAGCCAGGGTAGTATCCCACCAGCGCCTCCACCGAAGCTAGCGCTCCGGCTTCTAAGGCTCCTACCTATCCTGTACAAGCTGTACCAACATTCAATATCAGGCTACAGTAAAGCTCCACGGGGTCTTTCCGTCCTGTCGCGGGTAATGTGCATCTTCACACATAGTATAATTTCACCGGGTCTCTCGTTGAGACAGTGCCCAAGTCGTTGCACCTTTCGTGCGGGTCGGAACTTACCCGACAAGGAATTTCGCTACCTTAGGACCGTTATAGTTACGGCCGCCGTTTACTGGGGCTTCGGTTCAACGCTTCGCTTACGCTAACGCATCCCCTTAACCTTCCAGCACCGGGCAGGTGTCAGCCCCTATACTTCGCCTTACGGCTTCGCAGAGACCTGTGTTTTTGGTAAACAGTCGCTTGGGCCTTTTCACTGCGGCTCCTCGGCAGAGGAGCACCCCTTCTCCCGAAGTTACGGGGTCATTTTGCCGAGTTCCTTAACGAGAGTTCTCCCGCTCACCTTAGGATCCTCTCCTCGCCTACCTGTGTCGGTTTGCGGTACGGGCACCTCTTTCCTCACTAGAGGATTTTCTTGGCAGTGTGAACTCAGGAGCTTCGGTACTATAGTTCCCTCCCCATCACAGCTTGACGTTATGCCGGACGGATTTGCCTATCCGACCGTCTCACTGCTTGGACGTGCACATCCAATGGCACGCTCTCCTTATCCTCCTGCGTCCCCCCGTCGTTCAAACGGAAAGGAGGTGGTACAGGAATATCAACCTGTTGTCCATCGCCTACGCCTTTCGGCCTCGGCTTAGGTCCCGACTAACCCTGAGAGGACGAGCCTTCCTCAGGAAACCTTAGGCATTCGGTGAAAGAGATTCTCACTCTTTTTTCGCTACTCATACCGGCATTCTCACTTCTAAGCGCTCCACCAGTCCTTACGGTCTGACTTCACGGCCCTTAGAACGCTCTCCTACCATTGATCCTACGATCAATCCGCAGCTTCGGTGGTGTGTTTAGCCCCGGTACATTTTCGGCGCAGAGTCACTCGACCAGTGAGCTATTACGCACTCTTTAAATGATGGCTGCTTCTAAGCCAACATCCTGGTTGTCTAAGCAACTCCACATCCTTTTCCACTTAACACACACTTTGGGACCTTAGCTGGCGGTCTGGGCTGTTTCCCTCTCGACTATGAACCTTATCACCCACAGTCTGACTCCCAGAACAAAGTCTATGGCATTCGGAGTTTGACTGAATTCGGTAACCCGATAGGGGCCCCTCGTCCAATCAGTGCTCTACCTCCATGACTTTCTATTCTGAGGCTAGCCCTAAAGCTATTTCGGAGAGAACCAGCTATCTCCGTGTTCGATTGGCATTTCACCCCTACCCACACCTCATCCCCGCAATTTTCAACTTGCGTGGGTTCGGGCCTCCAGTCAGTGTTACCTGACCTTCACCCTGGACATGGGTAGATCACACGGTTTCGGGTCTACGACCGCATACTCACTCGCCCTATTCAGACTCGCTTTCGCTGCGGCTCCGCTTCTGCTGCTTAACCTTGCATACGGTCGTAACTCGCCGGTTCATTCTACAAAAGGCACGCCATCACCCATTAACGGGCTCTGACTACTTGTAGGCACACGGTTTCAGGATCTCTTTCACTCCCCTTCCGGGGTGCTTTTCACCTTTCCCTCACGGTACTGGTTCACTATCGGTCACTAGGGAGTATTTAGCCTTGGGAGATGGTCCTCCCGGATTCCGACGGAATTTCACGTGTTCCGCCGTACTCAGGATACACTCCGGAGGGAGAAAGGTTTCGACTACAGGGCTGTTACCTGCTCTGGCTGATCGTTCCAGATCGATTCATCTACCTTCCTCCTTGGTAACTCCAAAGGAGTGTCCTACAACCCCAAGAGGCAAGCCTCTTGGTTTGGGCTGATTCCGTTTCGCTCGCCGCTACTTGGGAAATCGCATTTGCTTTCTCTTCCTCCGGGTACTTAGATGTTTCAGTTCCCCGGGTCTGCCTTCTTATACCTATGTATTCAGCATAAGATCCTGCTCCATTACGAACAGTGGGTTTCCCCATTCGGAAATCTCCGGGTCAAAGCCTACTTACGGCTCGCCGGAGCATATCGGTGTTAGTCCCGTCCTTCATCGGCTCCTAGTACCAAGGCATCCACCGTGCGCCCTTATTCACTTAACTATCGTCGTGAAAAGACGTTTGTTTAAAACTTTCGATGTTTGATGTCTTGTCATCAATCGTTTCATCGTTAGATGATACGATGATTCCTTATCCAGTTTTCAAGGTTCACGNATCTTTCGATCTCTCAAAACTGAACAACCAACCAAGTACGCTTCCGTTCTAAATCCTTAGAAAGGAGGTGATCCAGCCGCACCTTCCGATACGGCTACCTTGTTACGACTTCACCCCAATCATTGGTCCCACCTTCGGCGGCTGGCTCCAAAAGGTTACCTCACCGACTTCGGGTGTTACCAACTCTCGTGGTGTGACGGGCGGTGTGTACAAGGCCCGGGAACGTATTCACCGCGGCATGCTGATCCGCGATTACTAGCGATTCCGGCTTCATGCAGGCGAGTTGCAGCCTGCAATCCGAACTGAGAATGGTTTTATGGGATTTGCTACACCTCGCGGCTTCGCTGCCCTTTGTACCATCCATTGTAGCACGTGTGTAGCCCAGGTCATAAGGGGCATGATGATTTGACGTCATCCCCGCCTTCCTCCGGTTTGTCACCGGCAGTCACCTTAGAGTGCCCAACTGAATGCTGGCAACTAAGATCAGGGGTTGCGCTCGTTGCGGGACTTAACCCAACATCTCACGACACGAGCTGACGACAACCATGCACCACCTGTCACTTGGTCCCCGAAGGGAAATCCCTATCTCTAGGGAGGTCCAAGGATGTCAAGACCTGGTAAGGTTCTTCGCGTTGCTTCGAATTAAACCACATGCTCCACCGCTTGTGCGGGCCCCCGTCAATTCCTTTGAGTTTCAGCCTTGCGGCCGTACTCCCCAGGCGGAGTGCTTAATGCGTTAACTTCAGCACTAAGGGGTGGAAGCCCCCTAACACCTAGCACTCATCGTTTACGGCGTGGACTACCAGGGTATCTAATCCTGTTTGCTACCCACGCTTTCGCACCTCAGCGTCAGAAACAGACCAGAGAGTCGCCTTCGCCACTGGTGTTCCTCCACATATCTACGCATTTCACCGCTACACGTGGAATTCCACTCTCCTCTTCTGTCCTCAAGTTCCCCAGTTTCCAATGACCCTCCACGGTTGAGCCGTGGGCTTTCACATCAGACTTAAGGAACCGCCTGCGCGCGCTTTACGCCCAATAATTCCGGACAACGCTTGCCCCCTACGTATTACCGCGGCTGCTGGCACGTAGTTAGCCGGGGCTTCCTCGTTAGGTACCGTCAAGGTACCGCTCTATTCGCACGGTACTTGTTCTTCCCTAACAACAGAACTTTACGATCCGAAGACCTTCATCGTTCACGCGGCGTTGCTCCGTCAGACTTTCGTCCATTGCGGAAGATTCCCTACTGCTGCCTCCCGTAGGAGTCTGGGCCGTGTCTCAGTCCCAGTGTGGCCGATCACCCTCTCAGGTCGGCTACGCATCGTCGCCTTGGTGAGCCGTTACCTCACCAACTAGCTAATGCGCCGCGGGCCCATCTGTAAGTGATAGCGAGAAGCCATCTTTCAACTTTCCTTCATGCGAAAGAAAGTATTACCCGGTATTAGCCCCGGTTTCCCGGAGTTATCCCGATCTTACAGGCAGGTTGCCCACGTGTTACTCACCCGTCCGCCGCTCGTTCCACGAGCGTCACCCCGAAGGGATCAGCTCGCTTCCCGCGCTCGACTTGCATGTATTAGGCACGCCGCCAGCGTTCGTCCTGAGCCAGGATCAAACTCTCCATAAAAGTGTTTGACTTGCTCATTTTGCACACCGAATGTGCTTGTTTGAATTCTCTCTATATAATAGAAAGAATGTTTGACGTACTGGTTGGTTCGTTCAGTTTTCAAAGATC
>NZ_LSOC01000008.1:0-34970 GCF_001592845.1 Halobacillus sp. KGW1 | reverse complement strand
GTGTATTACTTGTAATGTTTATACTAAGTCAATTAATCCTAAGAATATAGGACGATTGCTTTTATTAAGCAAACGCCCCCGTTTTTTTAAGACTTAAAGTCGAGATAATTAATTAAACTGATCAAATCCCTCAGTTACAAAATACGTCACAGCTAAGATTTCATGGATGACTAAACAGTTGTTCACTTACTTTTATGTATTCTTCAACATCCTGAACACATCGACGCATACCTATCTCCCAGAAGTCTTCTTTTGTAATATCTTCTCCTAAATGCTTCATGACCAAGTCTTCTACATTCATCCGGCCAGAATCCCTAAGAAGAGATATGTACTTAGTTTCAAAATCTGACCCTTCTTGCTCTACTTTTTCGTAGATGCCCATAGCCAACAAATACCCGAACGTGTAAGGAAAGTTATAAAAAGGACTTTTTGTGAGATAAAAGTGTGGGGTTGAAGCCCAGGAATATTCAGATAAGTCGTCCATAGATCCTTGATACCCTTCCTCCAAAGACTCTCTCATCATTTTATTTAACTGACCTACAGTAACATAGCCGTGTTGTCTCTCTTTGTATAGATTTTTCTCAAATAAAAATCTTGAATGAATCTCCATAAAGTTCATAACACTTCGCTTAAGTTTTTCATCTATCAAAAATAACTTTTGAGCCTGTGACTCTGCTTCTTTTAATGCCGCGTTTAATACAATCATTTCTGAGTAAGTTGAAGCTGTCTCAGCTAAAGTCATTGGATAATCTCTGTTCAAATAGTTCACGTCTCTCATAGCATGATTATGGAAAGCATGCCCTAACTCATGAGCTAGAGTAAGTGTATCAGTAATACGACCACCATAGGTCATGAAAATCCTTGACTCTCCCGACGAAGGGAATCCAGCACAGAAAGCATAACCAGCCTTATTGGCACGATCCTCTACTTCTACCCAATTTTGTTGAATTGCTTTTCGAGAGAACTCTTCTAATTCAGGACTATGTGTTCGAAAGTGATTTAAAATAAATTCTATACCATCCTGGTAATTGATTGACTGAACTTCTTTATTTACTGGGGCCCAAAAATCATAGGCCCGCATAGAATTGTTACCTAGCAATTTTGATTTTTGATTTAAGTAACGAACAAAAGGCTGTTTATTCTGATTAACCACATTCCACATGGCATCTAATGTTCTCTCTTTTATTCTGTTATTCCTTAGAGATTTATGTAATTCGCTTTCCCCTCTCAGATCATTAATAGTTCTCCGAACACCAGCAATTCGGTTAATAATAGTAGAAATAGTTGTTGAATTATTTTTCCAGGTGTTATTAAGTGTAAAATAAGAGTCCCTACGGAGATCCTCTTTAGGATGGGAGCGCAAATTTCTAGTTTGGGCAATAGATAGTTCCTCGCTAGTTCCATTCATATTTATCTTAAGCCTTATTTCAGCTACTAATGATTTATACAAATCTCCCCAGGCGTGATATCCATCTTCAAGCAGTAATTCAATGGTCTTTTCTTCTCTTTCAGGTAATCCCTTTTGTTCTTGCCGACGCCATTCTTTAAGTATGAATTGATAATGCTTTAAATCTTCGTTTCTTGAAATTTCGTTCCATGACTCATCATTCAAATTAGCAACCCACTTTTGTACTTTACGGACTAACGAATTAAACTTCACACTTAACTTATAAAACTTTCCTTTCCAGCCAAAGACTTGTTGATCCTGGGTATTTTCTGCACTTCGACAAGTCAAGAAAGAAGAAAGCTGTGATAAATCAGCTTTTGTTTTTTCAACTATTTGAATAGTTTTCTTTAAGTGAACTGAATAGCCCCCACCCTCAAAATATTCCATATTTCCAATAAGAACCTCTAACTTCGTTACTTCCTGATTTATCTCCTTTAAATGATTATGTATAACAGTTGAATCTGAAGAAGCATCAAAAATTGAGTTGATTTCCCATCTTTCTGGATACCTGAATTCCTCCATCCAATCTCCTCCGTTTATAAATATTTCCATATAATTCAGAATAACAGAATATTTTTTCTCTTCCCAGGTTATTTTAAGCTTTGGCTCTGTTTAAATTTATCTTTGACAATGCTAACAAAAAGAACTTCCATTTTTATGGAAGTTCTTTTTGTTAGGCTTATTCAACTAAAGCCCCCGATTCGTAAATACTCGATTTCGAGATATATTTCCACTTTATAATAGCTATCTCTCCATTTTGTCTACGTAAACACCTATTAGAAATTTCACTAATACATATATTGATAATGTGATGGCGGCAACAATAAAAACGTTATAGTCATCTTCTAATACTACTGTTATAAAAAATAAGGATACAACAAGATAAATAACTGCAAATCCTCTTTGATATCTTCCCTTTTTAGATAACTCATCTGGGTCTTTCAATTAATTCACTCCAAACCTAAAAGCTCTAATAAATAAAATCTTTTTTGCAGTAAAGCCCCCTTTGTTTAAGTCTCGAATTCGAGATATACCTAAATATACTGCATCCTTATAGTCCCTTTTCCATCTTGATAAGTTACCGTTGAGTATGCTCCATTTACGAGTATATTCTGTGGAGGCATATGTCCAATATCTGCGTCATATATAACTGGTATCTCTTTTCCAAAAACATTCATCAAAGCATCCTCTAATTCGAAATCTTTGGTTGGTGAGTACCCACTCGCTCTTCCTATAAGTACTCCATTGACATTCTTAAACCATCCACTATATTTCATCTGCCACAAACACCGATATATTTCTGCAGCACTCCAATCAACAGATTCCAAATACCAAATTACTCCCTCCTGTGCATGTTTAATAGTGAATTCATTCACCTTATCGTAAGGAGTACCAATCAAGGTTTGTAATGTATTCATGACGCCTCCTAGCAGCCTTCCGGCAAACTCATGGGTTTTCTGACCTGTATGTGACTTCCATTCTGTTTCTGTATCAAAGTAAAAACCTGTAGCTGGGTTCGCAAATGTTTTTGTCCAAGAGGATTGATATTGACCTGAGGAGTACTGAATTATATCCTGACCTTTACTACAGCCTAAAACATCCGTCCATTTTGAAGTAAGTTCGTCCCATTTAGGAGCTGATAACTCATTAAAATTCGTTCCATGTGCTGAAGCATTCCCAGTTATCGTCGTATATGCTAGCAGGATCGTGCTAACATCTGAATAACCCAGGATCCATTTCGGGGGTAAGGTCTTAATGTAATTCCAATCAATCATAGGTAGGAGCTCCATGGAGAACTGCCCTCCCCACGGAGGGATAATTGCCTTAACACTCTCATCCTCGAGAAATTGAGTCAGTTCTTTTGCTCTTATAGATGCCTTAGCACTTCTAGATTTTGTTTCTGTCCATACTGTCTCACCTATCTTTACTATGATCCCTTTATTCTCAACATTTTCTTTAGCTTTATGTACTAACATATGTAATTGCTCTTCTACCCCACTTGAAGGAGCTGTTACAGCAATCTTGTCTCCTTTTTCTAATGCTGATGGATACATAACCACTCGTTTGTCCTCCTTTTCCTTACCAAGATAATTATTTCATTATTGCAAAATCCGATACCATTATCAACCATTTATATGATAAAAAAGAGCGACTATCCTATTAGATAATCGCCCCCGTTAGCTAAATACTCGAAACCGAGATATTTAGTGAAATTATACTATTATTAGAGCTATCTATATTCTTTAATACCATTTTCAAATGCCTCTAAATCATTATTTTCGATTCCATGAAGAGCTTCTTGCAATGCAAATGTACTTTTATAAAAGTTTATTCTTTCGAGAACTTTCGTGCCTTCTGGATATAGACTAAGACATCTTTCAACAAAAGGTTGACCATAACTCGCTAATAATCCTGCAAAGTCGTAAGCTGGATCGCCAATTTCTGTTTCTCCAAAATCAATAACTCCAGTTATTTCATTACGTTTTGAATCCCACAAAATATTTGATGCACCAAAATCCCCGTGAATAAGAACGGTACTAAAATCCATAAGCTTAGCATTAGATAAAAAGTCTTCAAAGCTTTGAGAGACGTCTGACTTTGATTTCTCTTTCATATATGGGAATAGCTTCTCTTTAAAATTATCGTATAACTCTACTATGGACTGACGTATATCCTTAACGCTCTGTTTCTTTATATCCAAGTTTGAGATAGGTTGAAAATGTAGTTCAGAAAGAAATTCAACTAACTGAGAGGAGAGATTTTGTATTTGTTCTTCATTATTCATTTCTTTCATTATTTGAGGCCACAAAGGACCACCCTCAATAAGTTGATAGCCAGTAAACACTTTCCCTACTTCATAAATCTCAAAGGATCTGTACTGAGGATAAGAAATAGGTAAACTGACTTTTCCCTTTATATGATCCAACACTTTCGTTTCTTTTTCTAATTTTTTTATACCTTCTATGTATTTAGGGAATCTGAAAACAAGCATATTATTAATGATTAGCACATCATTGTTCTGGCCGATATCATTCACTTCAATTTGATTTAATTCTAAATCAGGATAAAGCTCTCTTATTCTTTCCACATAAATATTCTTCACTAAATAACCTCCAATCAATAACGTTTTTTATAAGAGCGGGTGCTAAGTAAAAAGGTAAATGAGAGAATGCTACAAACGCCTACTTAGTGGACAAACTCGATTCAAGATATATCGTATATACCGATATAAGTCACTTTTCATTACTTATTTGTAGGCTAATAGCTTTTATGTTATTAACATATATTGTTAAAATACATAATAAGCCTGCACATATTACGGGAGAGTGTTTATATGCCCAAACGAAAAAACGTGAAAGTTACTCAAGAAAATGACTCTGGCTTGAACCAAAAGTTTCAGGTTGGTAATAGAGAACTTACCCGAGGTCAATTTGCTGACGAGATTGAACAAGGCAAACACCCTGGTTATCATAACGCTAAAATGAACGGTAAGCGGATTCCCCGGTCGAACCCGGATCGAAAAAAAAAGAACAATCTAGAATAAAAGTCTTTTGTGCAGGCTTTCTTCAAAATGATCCTCAGGGCATTAAAACAAAGGACCAGATGCACTTTTGTGCCGCCTAATAGGTCTTATCCGCAATATGGCACCCGTTTCTTGAATAAAGGCAAAACTGAAGATTATCAATACGATCTTCAGCTTTGGCTGTTCAGTCATTTTAAAGAATAGGCATCATTGTCTTCTAAGAACCTCAGACCATCTAATGTAATTTTGGCATTATCGTACCATACTGATTGTACTTTATTACCTTGACCACCTCTTGTAACTGAGATCCCTTTAGCAAGACCTTCGTCAAGAATAAGTTCAGCTATATCGCCCCATTCTTCTTTATCTATGTCAAAATCACTTTGTACAACTTTTTCTCCTTGATCCAGCTTCATTAGAATACTATAAATGCTTTTTAACTTTTTCATCTCTAACTTCCCCTCTTATACTAATCCAAATAAGAAGCTCGTTACAGCCTCTCCCCACTTTGGGTTATTTATGACGTTTGTTGATAAGCTTAATAAACCTTTTGATCCTATATCATAAATATTTGATGCAAGCCTTTGAAGATTACTTTCTGAAGGATTAGTCTTCTCCAGTTCATTTTGAATCTCATTAGTTGTTTCCTTTACTTCATTTACTTGAGATTCCTCAATGATGCCCAGTTCTATAGCTTTCTTTATAAGTTCGTCAGACAACTCTCCAACCTTTAAAGTCTGTGTAATATTTTCTCCAAGAGCGACATTCCCGTGATCAGCAGATATACTTCCATAATTTATAACCTGTAATGCTCCAGACTCTATATGATCTTTGCCTTCGACTTCATCTTCTATCAAATCATTTAATTTATCCATTAAGTTATCTAAACATGGAAAAAGAATCTGTTCATTCCATAGTCTAATATTTTCATTAAGCTTTCTTGCGACAAATATATTTACCGCATAAGAGTCTATAGTAAATTCACCTTCTGAGGCACGTTTCATTACTTGTAAAGCGTAAGCGATCTGCAAATCTTTTTCTTCTGGTAATTGCAAGTCAAACCAACCACCTGACGAATTTTCGATGCTCTCAAAGTCAATATCCATAACCAAATAAGGACCTACAATAGAATTTATTACTTTATTCTGTTTGATTAACCCTATAAGTTCCTTTACTCGTGTGGAATATACTTTATGTCCAGCATATTGTAGAGAGTGAATTGTCTTTTCGAAATCTCTAATCGCCCTCTTAATCTCTTTTTGACTAAATTCCATCAACCCTCACACCTTCCATTATTTTCTAAGTTAATAATAGCACATAGTTCTATCGTTATATATATAAAGACCTTTATTGATACATTTATCTCGAAACTGAGTCTTCAACTAACCTGCCCTTTAGCGAAAGACTCAGTTCCGAGATAAACATCCACTTCGAGGAACAAATACCCCTATTACAGAACACTTATTTAAATAATGCATATCAACCACACACTTTAACAGAGCCTATAAAAGAAGAGCGGCTCCCACAACCCGGGCTGCCGCTCTAATCCATCCTTACACCGTTTTTTCCTCTTTATGCTCCGATTTAAGAGTTACCAGAAATCGCCCTCTCATGAAAAAGAGATACCCGGCCGATGCTGCCAGCAGTCCTCCTGCCAGCAAAAAGACGCTCTGTACACCGAACGCCTCCGCCAAGGCTCCCATCGTTAAAGAGGCAATACCGAACGTCAGCGAAGTCAGCGCTCCCTGCGCGCCGTAAATGTTCGGGAGATCTTCCGGTTCGGCTTTCTTCTGAAGATAGGTCTCCATCGCGATCGATTTGATCTGTTCGCAGATGCCGAAGAGAACAGACAGGACGAGCGCCATGATGGCAGCACGGTTCAAACCGAAGACGACGGTGAAGATGCTGACAGCGATGGCCGACCAGAGCAGCAACCGAAACAGATGCCGTTCCATCAGCCTCGCATACACCGCAGTTAGCAGGCCGCCGAGCAGCAGGCCGATAAAGAAGGTCGTATTGATATACCCCCACCATGCTTCCGATTTATCAAGGACTTCAGAGACGAACACATAGATGATCGCGGCAATCCATACGACATTGGCCATCGATTCAAGGAAAAGAACGATGTGAATCGACCGGAAAACCGGCGTCTGCCAAATCGCCTGCCACCCTCGCTTCAACACCGACGCAGCCGGGGCTTCCCCTGTACCGACAGCCACATTCGTACGATCACGGATCAGGAGCATCAGTCCTGAAGCAACCACAAACAGAAGGAACGTAATCCATAGGACGGAACGACCTCCCAGCCACGCAACGAGAACCCCGCCGAGCGCCCAGCCTCCCAGTTGGATGACTTGACTGACGACGGAAAAGAGGCTGTTCGCCCGGACGATTTCCTCCTTCCCGACAAGTCTCGGCAGCATCGCTCTGCTTGCCGGATCCGCCCAGCCGTCGAGAAAAGCGAGCAGGAACACGCCGAATAGGACGAAACTGAATACACCATCCGTCCACGTGAGCCATAACGCCAGCCCGAAGAACACGACAGTCTTACTGATCTGCGAAAAGCAAAGCAGACTTTTCAACCGGTATTTATCGAACAAAAGCGGGGACAAATACCCGCTCGCGAAGCGCCCCACCGTATTAATGAACGGCAAAAGCGCCAGGAAGAAAGCGGACTGTGACACCGAGTACATCATCGATATCATACCGACGATATAGAAAACATCTCCAAGATTAGCAAAAGCCTGCCCGATCCATAAGGACCGGAAAGAAACGGATTTCATTTTTTCCTACCCCTTTTTTAACATTTTCGAATGCCATGATTTAAAAAAGGGTTATTTACATTGGACCAGCCTCCCCTGTGGTATCTTCCCGAGCGTTGTTCGTTCTAAGAAATGGACTGCACAGCAAGTGGGGGAAGGAAAAAGGAAACCGTATAGGTTAATCTAACATTCTTTCTCCATTGTAACATAATGGAAAGGAACGGATTGCCAATCGTATTCGGATGCGGTAGAATGAAAAATTGTTAGATTTTACCTGAAAGAAGGAGAAGGAAGGATAAACATGAAGAAGCTTTTTATCGTCATGTCGGGGTTTATGATGATCGGCCTCCTTGCCGGTCCCTTTTTCTTAGAGACGACGACCGTCCCGCAAGCACCTGTAGCAGAACCAAAAACGGAGGCCGCGGAAGATGCCGGGGCATCAGAAACGGTATCCTACGGGTCACGATATACGGAAGGCAACGTCACCTATTCTTTGGAAAAGGAGCAGCCGCTCATATCATACGACGGCGGGGACCATTGGCAGGATGTGCCCCTCGATACCGCCATGCTGTTTAACGGCGAATACAATGGAAGCGGACAGCAGCTGATCGATGGCAGCTACGCGTTTGACCAAAACCGCACCTCCTTCGTTTATATCGAAGCCACCAGCAACGAACCGGAGCCGGTCAAACTTCTTACAAGCTTCGATCACGGAAAGACGTGGGAGGAACAAACGATTACCGATGAGTTTTACAGCCTGCGTTTCAGGAAAATCGCTTTCCCTACAGAGAATTTCGGGTATGCCGTTCTCTCCGGTGGCCGGACCATGTCAAGCGAACTCACCGCCATCTATCTCACCACGGATGGCGGACGAACCTGGCAGGATATCGGCCGCCCGGATACAGAACGCCTCGTCTATGACGGAGGAGCCATCGACGATGAAACTGCCTTCCTCTCCTACGGAACGATTAACCCGCAGGAACCGACCCTGTACGTCACGCAGAACGGCGGAGACAGCTGGGAGCAGTCCGCTATCGACGCCCCGCCGGAATACAGCGGGGTATTCGTGACGGCAGAGATGCCCTTCCAAGAAGAGGATCATTTAGCCATCCATATTGGACAGGGGCCGAACGGCGATTATGAAGGAGGACTCGTTAAAGGAAAATTCCTTTCCGAAGACGGTGGACAGACGTGGACGTTTGATAAGGTGGTGGAACCAGATGAAACAACTTAAACAAGTCATGAAAATCATTCTCCCGCTCGCAGCTGCCGGTCTGTTCCTCATGCAGGGGGCTTATCTTCTCCTCGATTCCAGGTTGAGAGTGGAATACATAGACATGCGCCTCTTTTACGTAGTCAACTGCATCATCATTATTTGTCTCGCAGGCACGGCGCTTCTTTTATTCCGCGCAACGAAAATACGCCTGCCGATCGTCCTGGCACTTACCATCTGCCTGATTACTTTCCAAATGGTCATGATGGTCAAACAGAGCGGACATATTCATCAAATAACCGATTTTTCACCGGATTGGAAGCATACGTTAGTCCTGAAAGAAGATGAAGATACAGGAAAAACCACCTATTACCGGACAGCTTTCGGTATCCTCGCCCGGGCACAGGATGAACTCCCATACGAAACCAAAAAGGACTTCCAAGTGAAGTGGCTGGATCATGATATAGCGGCCGTGACCTACAAAGCAAAGGATGACACGATTCACCAATATATAGGGACCTATGGTTCACGGGACAACGACCTCTCCTATTCTTATGTGTCCGCTTCTATGTATGGACAGTGGTCCGGAGAGAACACGCACATCACAAGCGGTCCGGATGGAATAACGATAAAAGAGGACGGCAGGACCGAAACCTACGAAGCGAAAAAAGCCGTACAATTCGGTACAACGGCCATTGTGCTGCTGAAAGATGGCGAAGCCGCATGGACCATCGCTTTAAACCAAAACTTCCTAAGCCATTCAAACGACCCGGAACCGCCGGAAGGAAACATCACCCTGTATAAAGCGACCATGACAGACAATGAACCGATCCTGTTAAACTATGCGGGGGAAGTACCCTATTAAAAGGTTGCATAGAGTTCATACGATCAACCAAAGAAGAGGAACTTCCAATTTCATGGAGTTCCTCCTCTTTTATCTACGAACCGTTATTCTTCCTTTATACCGGCGTATCCTTCTTATTGAATTGCTTCCCGATCACCAATACAAGCCCCATGAAAAAAAGGAGCAAACCATTCCCTACGGCAACAAGACCTATAAAAGCTGCCATGAAGCCCCCGCCTTGGCCGGAATCCCCGATACCCACCAGGACCAAACCAGCAGCAAAGCCGAGTCCAATGCCCAAAACGGCTGTGAAAAGACCCGAAGCCCAGAGAGGAATCCCCCCGCTCCTGTGCCATTTGACTGCGTATATGTTTGCTGGGATTAAGACTGCTGCAAGCAATAACCACATGACTACATCCATACAATCCCTCCTTAAAAATAGCTTACATAATTGTATATTAATTACAATTTATTGTGACATATCCACGCCAAATAAACAAATCTATTAGTGAAAACTGCTTATTCACAAAAAGGTTCTGTCCCACCCGGAACAGAACCTTTCCTCTTATTTCAAGTATTTCTGGATAGCACCACGAACTTGTTTCCCAGTGGCATGTTTGTCCACTCTCTTCCTTACATACTTCTGGACTTCTACAATCGTTTAAAAGCTTTTTTACTATCAAGGACACGCTTTTTAAAGTAGAAGGTTCTCAAAGATTTTGGCGGGAATTGTTAGTCGTATGTCGCCTTTTGCTAGTTACAAAACAACACCCGATTGATAAGATGATACGTATCCTACCAACAAGGTAGATATAACAAAGGCAGGCTGTAGACAGCCGAAGGAGGTGTAGGAAATGACGTCTGATACCCGCATTAAATTTCCGTCTGGATTTTGGACGGGAGTACAACAGCTGGGAGTTTCCCCTCATGAAATAGCCCGAAAAGCGGGACTACCACTCACCATAATTCAAGAACCGATGGTCACCTCCTCCCAGTATCTATCCATCTGGCAGGCGTACTCTGATCTCATAGGGGACACGTTTGAAGCAATCATCAGGCTGTCGACCGGCTTTGAAACCGTTCATTTTCCGCCGACTGTTTTAGTTGCTTATCACGCTCGTGACTACCGCGACGCTCTAACTCGAATGGTTCGTTATAAGCGGCTGTGTCCTCCTGAGGGTTTACTGATCACAGAAGATGGTGATGAGTGCTCTATCGAACTGGGATGGATGTCTAAAGATGAGCCTGGTCCGGCGGTGTTAGCAGGTATTACGCTTGCCTTTCTTCTGGAGTTAGGACGCCGGGGTACTGGTCGTCCATTGACTGCGAAATCCGTGGAACTTTCGTGCTTGCCGGGCGACGTTCAGCCGCTTGAAGCTTACTTCGGATGCCGTGTCCAAACCGGTGGAAACAGGAATACATTGATCCTCCACCGAAAGGACCTTGACCTCCCTTTCGCCTCGTATAACGCAGAGCTGCTTGAAGTCTTGACTCCTGTTTTGGATCAATCGGCTGCGGAGCACCAATCCGGTAATTCCGTTACAGAAATGGTCAAGTGGTTTTTGAAACGCAGCCTGCCGGGAGGACGTGCTGGTATCGAAGCAGCCGCCGCGGAGCTCGGGATGAGCAACCGTACCCTGCAGCGCCGGCTTCATGAGGAGAGGACGAGCTTCAAACATTTGTTGACACAAGTTCGGAAGGAGCTGGCACGTGAGTACTTAGCAGATCCTTCGCTCGATATTCGTGAAGTGGCCTTTCTGATAGGTTACGAAGATCAAAACTCGTTCTATCGGGCTTTTCGCCAATGGGAAGGGGATACTCCTTCCCATTGGCGCACGGAACGTTTAGGTGAAACTCCGTAAGCTCCGCTTTATTAATGAATGAAAGGAAGATGTATAGGATGGAGATGGGACTAGCCAACAAAACCGCTTTAGTGACCGGTTCTACAAAAGGGATAGGGAAAGCCATTGCTATGGAGCTGGCAAAAGAAGGTGTTCATGTTCTTATTAACGGCCGAAAGGAGGAAGAGGTAGAAGGCGTGGTAAAGGAAATACAGGCAGCTTTCCCTGCAACCTCTCCTCAAAATGCGGCAGCCGATATTGCAGATGTGGAACAACGGGAGCATTTATTCGAAAAGTATCCCGATATTGATCTTTTAGTAAACAACATGGGGATTTATGAAATCATGCAGTATGAGAACGTTACCGATGAAATATGGGAAAAATATTTCCATACCAATGTTCTTGCTGCAAATGGTTTATCTAAATTTTATTTACCTAAAATGCGGAACAAGGAGTTTGGTCGAATTATCTTTATTGCCAGTGAAGAAGCCGTTATGCCTTCCGGACAAATGCCACAATACTGTATGACAAAATCCATGCTGTTATCTTTGTCGAAAAGCTTATCTAAATTGACACGAGGAGAAGATGTTACCGTCAATACGATCATGCCAGGCCCGACCCTCTCTGAGAATGTGCAGCAGATTATTGAGGGAATGTACGATAATAAAGACATGACGTTCTTAGAGAAAGAAAAGGCATTTATGGCCGCAAACCTCCCTCAATCGGAGATACAAAGATTCATCAGACCTTCCGAGGTAGGTAGGCTGACAACATTCGTCTGCAGTCCTTATGCATCGGCATTTAAAGGATCCCCGATCCGTATGGACGGCGGCCTGGTACCGACTATCTTTTAACGCTCAACCGGCACTCTACATCCCGTCAATGAAAAAGCACCATACCAGAATGGGATTTGTCATTCCAGTCGATAAAAAATCTTCCTCACCCTTCGACCATCTTCAAATAGAGTAGCTTTCTGCCATCCACCACGGCCATGCAGACCGGCGTATCCGTTTCGTAAATCTTTGTTCCTACAGGAAGTCGGTTGGCCGTTCCGTTGCGGAAAAGGACCGCTTTATCCGTCTGCCTCGATATTTCCCCGATTTGTCCGCCTGCTGTGTATGCCAACTCCTCGACCCATTCAATACCTTCCGCATTTGAGTACACATATCCGTCCAGAAGAAAAATATCGGCTCCCTCCTCCTTTAGAAAATCTTCAGGAGTTGGGTTCCCGATTGCTTCAGACTCTCCACTGCATCCGGGAAAAAGGGCTGTATCTTACAAATTGGAAAATAAAGGTATATAATTTGTGACAGCAATTTTCTATCTGCCAAATGAGTTGAAATTCAGATTTTTTGTTATAAAATGGTTAAGAAGTTATAATTTGCAAAAAAGAAAGGTGGATTCCCAGTGAAGAATAAAGATACACTCTTTGGAATTTATATGTTACTGTTCAGCATCGTCCCGATTGCCGGATTCTCGTCCTTGTTGTTTTTAAACGGATCGCAGTCGATCATCGTCATTTGGACTTTCTTGATTGTCGCGATCCTATTGACCGCCGTGTCATTCAAGAAACAAAAAGTGTTGGCTTCTATTTCTCTGGTCGTCTTGTTGGCCACCGCAAGCCTTATGACATTCGCAGCAATGATGGCTGGTATGACACCAGAATAATCAACAAAGTAATACCGCTCGTTATCGGGAAGAAATGCAGAAAAACCCACTCTTAATGACAAGAGTGGGTTTTTCTGTGCGGTTCTTTTGTTAGCAATTATCAACAACGATTGGATATTTCAATAGATAAAGAGGATGACACACGTCGATAGTAAAAATGTTTCTTAAAAAAATTGCACTCCCGCCTCTATATTCAGCACGCAGATGGTCGTTCCGTTACGCTATTACTTATGGTGCTTACA
Organism: Halobacillus sp. KGW1; assembly: GCF_001592845.1. NCBI lineage: Bacteria > Bacillati > Bacillota > Bacilli > Caryophanales > Bacillaceae > Halobacillus > Halobacillus sp. KGW1. The sequence goes on along the minus strand of NZ_LSOC01000008.1, from coordinate 21,430 downwards.
TATTACGAAAACAGGAAATGTCAGCTGACACCTTTTCCGTGAATCGAATGCTTTTCACTTTTTTCTGTTTCGTATGTATAAAACGGAACCATGCGGGAAAAAGGAACAGCAGCATACGTAACAAACCTGCGACCTTCTTCATGACAAGCCTCTCAAAAAGATGTTATGTCGTCGGATGTTCCTCTCCTGCCCTTAGATACTCTTTATACGTTTCGATCTTATGATCCAGCATTTCCTCGGTCGCCCTCAGTGTCCGCAGCTGTTCCTGGATGGCCCGGCGGTGTTCTTCCAGCAGCTCCAGGCGTTTCGAGGAGGTATGCTCCCCTTCTACATAAAGCTCGGCATATTCTTTAATATGCTGGATCGGCATCTGCGTCTCCCGCAGCTTCTTAACAAAGCGGAGCCAGCCGATCTGTTCATCTGTAAATGTCCGGTACCCCTGTTCATCTCTTTCACTCGTTATGATACCTTCCCGTTCATAGTACCGAAGCGTGTGCGGTTTCAGCTCCAGCATCTCCGCCGTTTCCCTAATTGTAAATATATCTTTTCCTCCAATCGGTTAATGAAAGTGTTTATGCTTGCGTTGAAGTGCACTTCAAGCCTTATGCTAGGAGCATAACATAAAATCATTGGAGGTATTCACATGAAATACACGGTTATTACAGGAGCAAGTTCAGGAATCGGCTATGAAACAGCCCTCGCCTTCGCGGCCCGCGGCAAGAACGTCATCGTTGTGGCAAGACGGGAGCAGCAGCTGAAAGAATTGAAGCAGGAGATCAACGGACTGGATAAGAACGTGGAGGTCGTCATCAAAACAGCGGACCTTTCCAAAAGCGACCAGGTGTATGACCTGTATGAAAGCCTGAAGGAATATGAATTGGAGACATGGGTCAACAACGCCGGTTTCGGCAACTTCGATCCCGTGTCCGGGCATGACCTGACGAAGATTGAAACGATGCTGCGATTAAACAACGAAGCATTGACGATTCTTTCTTCTCTGTTTGCACGTGATTATGCAGAAAAAGAAGGCACACAGCTGATCAACATCTCGTCCGGTGGCGGATATACGATCGTAGCCAACGCCGTGACCTACTGTGCCACCAAATTCTTCGTCAGTGCCTTTACAGAAGGACTGGCCCAGGAGCTGAAAGGCCGGGGTGCGAAAATGCGGGCGAAAGTACTGGCTCCGGCCGCGACCGAATCCGAATTTGCCAAGCAGGCAATGGATGTCGATCAGTTCAACTATGACGAGGCTTTGCCTAAGTACCATACATCCAAAGAAATGGCCCACTTCCTGCTGGACCTTTACGACAGTGACAAAGTAGTCGGCATCGTAGACGGAAACACCTATGAGTTCCATCTGAAAGATCCGATTTTTCCTTACGTCGACCGCAATTCCAATAATTGAATAGAAGGGGCTGACGAGAAATCAGGAAAGCATCCCATTTTCCGCAGCCCGACCGCACCGAACAAGCTGTAAAAAAAGCTGCCGATTATCCATCGGCAGCCTTTTCGTTTATGTCCATCCTTACTGAATCGAAGCAAGCTTTTCCAGAAGATGCTGATAATTGGCGGAATCGTCCTCTGTATCCTCGATATACCAAACATCCTCCCTGTTCTCTTCCCCGCCGGTCCACTCATAAATAGTGGCGAAGTAATCAGCCTTCGCAGCATCCGGAGTCGCTTCATAATCCATTCCCTCCGTTACAAAAGGAAGATGACGCTTTTCCGATTTCACGAAAACTACCGGCACCGATGATTCTTTGAACATGGAAACATATTTATCCTGTGAAGCTTCCGCAAACTGATCGGGCATCACAAATAACGCATCGTATTGGTCGGAAAGCGAACCGTCCTCCGTCCATTCCTTCAAGGAATAAGAGGAGAAATCCACCGTCTCATCGGAAAAATCAGGGAGCTTCCCGATGACGGCTGCTTTCCATGGTTCCGTCCCCTCGGCTTCCGAGCAGGCAGCAAGCAGGAACAAGACCAGGACAGAAAAGAATAGGCTCTTTTTCAACATCCTTACGCCCCCTTTCTCCAAATAGAAAAATATTACAATCAGTGTATCATGAAAGGAACGGCTGCAGAAGAGGTTTACTACATTTGGATATTATGGTTAGATGAAGAAAGGAGATGGACGAAAGGAGCATGGATCGGTATGGGCGATATCCTTTAATGGTACGGGATGAAAAAGAGAGTTCCTTTAATCAAAAGGGACGTTTATTTCGTATGCCATTACAGGATCGCTGGCTTCTGCTATTACCGCATCGGTGTTCTTCTATTAAGGATACGTGCGTAAACCTAACATCTCCGATAGCCGTCTGCTCAGCGTTTCCATAAAGGGAGATGCTTTTTATGACACGACTCATTCATAACATTGCCATTATAACAGGGGCCAGCCGGGAATCCGGAATCGGCACCGCCATATGCAGGACGCTTGCTGAGGAAGGAGCCGACATCTTCTTCACCCACTGGTCCGCGTACGACCGTACGATGGATTACTCGGAAGAAAAAGATGCCGCTTGGCCGGACATCCTGATGGAAGAAATCCGCAGCCTTGGCGTAAGGTGTGCATCGATGGAGCTCGATCTGTCCCGACCGGATGCGGCGGCAGAATTATTGGATACCGTGAGCGGGACACTCGGCTCCCCTTCCATCCTCGTCAATAACGCCACCCATTCCGTTGATGTCGATTTCCGGTCCATGCAGGCGGACATCCTTGATGCTCATTACGGAGTGAATGTGAGAGGCACATGCCTGTTGACGGTGGAATTCGCACGCCGGATCGAGTGGAAGCACAGCGGCCGGGTCATCAATATGGTTTCCGGTCAGGACAAATCACCGGAGCCGGGGAACTTGGCGTACGTAGCAACAAAGGGCGCCGTATCTGCGTTTACGAAATCCGTTGCGCTGGAGCTTGCTACCCACCACATTACGGTCAATGCTGTCGATCCCGGTCCGACGGACACCGGCTGGATGAGCGGGACGCTGAAAGATACGCTGCGGACGAAGTTTCCGATGGGACGGATCGGCGAACCTGCGGACGCAGCCAGGCTGATCGCCTTCCTCGCCAGTGACGAAGCCGCCTGGATCACCGGACAAATCATCCATTCCGACGGAGGATTTTCGTCATAATCCTATCAAATACTTTCTATTACAACCGGCTGCGTAAAGCGTACGGAGAACTTCTGTAACAAGGGGAGTGTTAGAATAATATGGCGAAGGGCGGAGGAAAATGGGTGACTCCTACGGGATTAGCGGAACAGGTGAGACCCCGGAAGAGCATCGCGATGAGGAGGCTCACCGGCCGCCCCGTGGAAAGCATCCCATTTTCCGGAGCCCGCCCACTACACCATTATTTCACAACATAAAAAGGAAGGGGAACCGATACGTTCCCCTTCCTTTTTCCCTGCTTACATCCATTCCTTCCCGTGCTTGCGGAGGAAGGCGATGTCTTTCTGATAATGTTCCAGATGTCCTTCCTCTATCATCTTCTGAAAGGCAGCGTCTCCTTCGGCCGCTTTTCTCGTCATTAAGGCTGCAAGACCTTCTAAACGAAGCTCGACCATCTCCAAGTATCCTTCTTCTTCCATTCCGTAGCCTGCAAAAAACAATTTCACCCTTCGTTTGATCCGCTCGGCATCTTCCGGAAAACGATAGGGGACGGCATTACCGTCTGCGTCATCGTGCTTGCGGCTCAATGGGACGCACGTGTATAACGTGTAGGCGATATCCCACATCCGCGGCCCCGGAGCTGCGACATCAAAATCAATGACTCCTGCGGGATGCTCGTTATGGAAAATGATATTGTACATGGCGAAATCATTGTGACAGATGACTTCCCTCGGCGCAGGCGTCCGATCGAGCGACGGCCACTCCTCCGGGATAGGAAAGTCACAGACGGCATCATGATACCTGCGCAGCATCCCTGCGATCTCTGTGAGCACTTCATCGGATCCCATGTATCCTTTCAAAGGGTAATGACCGGATTCCCCTTCGATGTAGGATAGAACTTCCCGGCCCTGATCGTCCACCCCGAGGAACCTCGGGGCATATGGATACTGCTTCTTTTCCAAATGCAGCAGCAGCTTGTGGATTCGTCCGCTTTCCGGTTTCCACTCCCGCCGGACGGTGTTTCCTGCCCGGTACACGTTTGATACGTTTCCTCCGGCGAGTCTTTCTTCTCCATGATCAGCCAACTGACATGCCCCTTCCCTGTTCAAAACCGCCCTCACTCACCACGGCGGATCGTATCATTCAATTGCCGGCGGTGCTTATCTCTCCAAGATTGTTCATCCTTCACCAGGTCATCACAGAAGGCCGCTACGTCCTCTCCCGTAAGGTCCGTGACTTTCTTCCCTTCTGCCGCCCCCATTTCGAAAAGATCAAGGATGCCGCTGAAGATGCGGTGCGTGCTTTCCCAATCCGTCGGTGCGCCGGTCGTCCACATATACTTCTGAATCGCCTTATAAGCCGTATGGTATTCCTCCGGCAGTGACTTGGCTCGCGCTTCCATTGCTCTCCATTCCCGTTTGTCCTGCATACTCCCGATCATTTTCTCAAAAATACTCATTGCTGTTCTCCCCTTTCCTTTTTCAGTTCGTTGATTTTTGACGAGAGGAACCCCCACTTCTCCCAAAATAGTTCCAGCTGCTCTTCTCCGGCCCGGTTCAAGGTGTAGAACTTCCGCGGCGGCCCCATATTGGAAGGCTTCTTCTCAATCTCCACCAGCTTGTTCTTCTCCAGCCTCATCGTAATCGTATAGACGGTTCCTTCCACAACGTCGGTGAAGCCGAGCTTGCGCAGCTGCTGGGTGATTTCATAGCCGTACGTTTCTCCGCGACTGATGATTTCAAGCACACACCCTTCCAGGACCCCTTTCATCATTTCTCTGAAATTACTCATGTGTACCTCCTTTCCAGTACTATGTGATACAGATATTAAGTATTACTTACTACCACTATAGTATAACGGAATAGCTGGTCAAGCTATTCCGTATAAGCAGCAGGCAGATCACCCATTATAGAATGTCAGATCCACGCCTCCACACACTGCACCGTTCGAGTCTGCGTGTCCATCCGCACCTTTTTCCCGATGGCGAGGGGATGCATCGGGTGGGTATGACTCGTGTCGAACTCACCGATAACCGGAATGTCCCGGCCGTCGAGCTGTTCCATCAGCAGATCGATCGGTTCTTTTCCCGTGCCGAGATCGTCGTACCGCTCGTGTTTTCCTAAGAGAATGCCGCAAACACGATCGAAGATGCCGTGCAGCTTCAGCATCGCGAAGTTCTTTTCCACTGTGGATGCATCCTTCATGCAATCTTCTATCAAGAGGATGTCCCCCTCTTTCACAAGAGGGAAATATTCCGTTCCGATGAATCCGTACATGGCATTGACATTGCCCCCGATCAGGCGTCCTTCGGCGGTTCCCTCGTTCCTCGTAATCCAGGCATTATCAAACAGCTTCTTCTTTCCTGTCTGATGCAGCCAATTTACTGGATCATCCGACCAATAGGGAGGCATTGGAACCTCATAGGGAAGCTTCATGTCTTTCAGGAAATAGTTTTCGAAATATCGATACGTGTCTTCGACAAGCGGCTCGAACTCGCCGAAAGATGGAATGAGCGCGGGGCCGTAGTAGGTCGTCATCCCCGTCTTATGATAGAGAGCGAGCAGGACCGCCGTCGCATCGGAATAGCCGACGACGAGCTTCGGGCGGGTGCGGAATGCTTCGTAATCGATGTAGGGAAGCATGCTGTTGGAATTGGTCCCGCCGATGGATGCCATCACCATCTTTATGTCCGGGTCCCTTAACAACTCATTCAGCTCCTCCGCCCGTGCTTTCGGCGAACCGGAACGGTAACCTTCCGTTTTTCCTGTCAAACGTCCTTCTACGATGGTGAATCCTTTCCCTTCAAGAAACGCTTTCGCCCGCTCGTACCGGACTTTGGCTGTAACCGTCGCCGGAGAGGATGGTGTGAAGATACCGATTTTATCTCCTATATGTAAGCCAGGCATGTGGTTTCCCCTCTCTATAATTCTTGGAAAATAGCATGAAACAGTTAATGATTTACAAATCAGCATACCACAGCCTGAAGAAAGAACAAGCATGATCAAAAAAAGGCCGGTTTCTATCAACCGGCCTTCCTCTTCAATAAAACGGATGAATTCTGGAGATCAGAATGGTTTCCTAATCGTTTAACAATAATTACGACTCTTTTCGAATAAACAATACAGAAAAGTTAACCGGCAGATCCCGATAATTTTTCCCCAGAATCGTCTCCTCATACGGACGGTAAATGAACCCAGTCTTGTCCACATTAATTAAATCGACACCATAGCCGAGAATGTCTCCATTGGCTCCGCTCTCGCAGCAGGTACAGGAACAGCAGCAGCTTTCCTGCGGTGGGATCAAGTCTTCAAACACTTCTATCTGCACTCCGCCCTCTAGAAGCAATTCCACATTTAACTCCGGGCGGAAACGCATCCTGTAGTATCCATTCACGCTCGGGTTTTTAACAATGGTAAAGGCGTACTCGTCACTAGTACCAAGTGTTGTACCGTCAAGAATCCGGCCTTGAGCATCCACCAATCCAGTAATAATATCAGAAACGTTCCCCACCGGTGCCCCGACTCCAACATTAATCGGTTCAGGAATAACCGTCACTTCCGGCGGCTGATTTTCCGCGTCGACAATGGTGAAAGCCCTTTTGAACGTAACGGTATAGATACCCGTGCACGCCTCATGCGAAACGGAAAAGTTCTCTCCACCAGTGACCACCGTGCCGTCGCTTCGAACTGTTCCAGAAATCATCCGCGGACCAAACGGGTTAAAGTCGATCCCAAATGCACTAAGGGATACGGCTCGTTCAACCTGCTGTCCCCCCTGGCTGATGACATACGTAAAACCGTTGGTATTGAATCCGATAATATTCACATTCACCAAGCCGCCTCCAACACAAACGTCTTTACAGGAACATCGGCAGGATCTCTTGTCGTCATGTACGTTACAGGAACGGCAGCACTTGTCCCTGCTGCACGGGGGTGGACAGTTATTACCGCAGCCCTGGCAGCAGGATTTTCCATAGCCGTTCACATGATTATTTGAATCATTCATTTTTCATACTCCTCATTATAGTAACCTGATTGTCTTACATAACATCCAGGTTTGATATAATGTATGGCTGCAAAAGATTCCTGTATAGATGAATGTGATAGATTCACATAAAACGGTTAGAAAGAACCATCCGAATGGGAAAAACGAAATGGTTATGCATCCTTCCTTTTCCAATCCAGCGCTTTTCTTTCCAACTCTTTTACAAAGTCGTCCTTCCCGGCACTGTATCCGGCGATATCCTTCGGAAACTCAAGGGCAAGGGACGCTTTCAACGCGCCATAGGCGGCCGCCGCTTCCTCGTGCGCCCGCAGGTAATCACGGACGGCAAGGTGCCGGTCAATTTCGTGGTGGTTATCCTTTTGGAATACGTGGATTTGGTGGGTCCGGTTCTCGCCGCCTTTCCTGAAATAACGCCGCCCCGGAATCCCCATCTCGCCGAGCGGCTCATACCCCAATGCCAGCAACGATTCATTGTAGTCATCCACTTTTTCTATCTGCTCCACCACCGGCATGATGTCGATGACAGGCTTCGCTTTCAGTCCGGGAACGGCCGTACTGCCAATATGATGAATGGCAGCAAGTTCTCCCTTCCAAACGGCTCGCAGCTTTTCGGCCTCCTCTTCAAACAAAACCGGCCAGCTTTCCTCGTAGTCTTTGACCATAACGTTCATCGCACGATTAACCATTTCATCTCTCCTCTTTTTACTGAAGCTGCTGTCTTTAGAAAATCTTTATGGTACTTCAAGAATTGCTTTATAACACTTAACAAATAATGGTATTTTATATAGAGGGCTTGTTTATAAAATAAGGTTTAAGAATGAAAGTGAAATTTAGTGAAGAATGGAGAGTGTACTCCAAAATAGAAAGAGCTCGAATTTTTCAATTTCCAAGCAAGACAGAAAACAAATCGTTATCCGTTCATACTCTCTGGACGGAATAGTAACTAAGGGGGGTGTGTGAAGGTGTTGTTATTAAGAAGAAAGCTATTATCTGCATTGATTACCACGGTTATTGCATCCATCATTGTCACTTTAGTTACTCCACCCCATATGCTTTTAGGGGAGCAGCAATCTCCTGGATTCATGAGTAGCTTTAGCATTGTAGCTGGATATATATCTATTGGCGTATTTTTGTATGGGCTACCTATTTCAATAGTATCTGATTTAATTACAAAAAAATGGGGAGCAGCACGTTTCTTTTTTTCTTATGCCTTTCATATTTTTGCGGGAATATTACCGCTTTTTATATTATGGACTTTTACATTTTACTCTCTTGTGATAGCAGTTTTTTATTTCGTCATTGATGAGCTGTTGAGGAGTCGTTCAGGTAAAAAGCAACCGATGAAAGGTCGTTAAATGGTATACCACTGTATACCTCCTATCTTTACCCCCTTTCCCCTCCTCTTTACCTGTTTTCCTTTTCCTTCCGTTTCCGCTTATGCTCTATAACCGCCCAGTACAAAGTGACGATAAACGCAGCGGCCGTCGCCCCCACAAAGGACACGCTCTCTCGTAAACCCGCAAGCATCAACGCAAACGCAGCAAGTAGGAGGACGATGAATGTCCACTGCAAAAGACGCGCTTTTCGGTTCAACCTCTTCATAAATTAAACGACCCCCGATTCGATCACCAATTGAGATGGAGAAGTGGACAAGGTCGCGTTCGCACCCAGCGGAATGCCGCAATTCGGAGAGCAGTGGCCGAACGGGAAGTTCCCGACGACTGGAAACGGCGAGGAAGCGAAGAAGTCTTCCAGCACTTGACTCACCCGTGCTTCCTCCTCCTGTTCCACTTGGAAATTCCCTAAAATGACTCCTTCCACCTGGTCAAAGACTCCTGCCTGCTTCAGGTGGAGAAGCATCAAATCAATGCGGAAGGCGGGCTCTGCGACTTCCTCGATCAAAAGAATCGCCCCGGACGTTTCCACTTGATAAGGTGTGCCCATCCCATTGGTGAGAAGCGTGAGATTCCCGCCGACGATACGGCCCGTCCCTGTCCCTGGAGCCAGCTTGAACAGCTGCGAGTTCCTGGAATCAAAGGTCACGCTTTCCCCCGTGAACAAAGGGGAAAAGGAAGTAAGGGTTCCGCTCGTTCTCTGTGCCTCATTCAGGTCGGACGCCACCATCGGCCCATGGAAGGTAACGAGACCGCTTCCTTTACGAATGGCTTCCAGCAAATAAGTAAGGTCACTATACCCCCAGAAAATCTTAGGGTTGTGCTCCATCAATTGGTAATCGAGCATCGGCGCGAGTTTCGCCGACCCGTATCCGCCATTCGCACAAAACATCGCTCGGATGGAAGGGTCGCGGAACGCTGCATGGACATCATCCACCCGATTTTGGATAAGATGCGCTCCCGCTTCCTCCCCATCGAACACGTGACGGCCGATGAATACATTAAGCCCCATCTCCTCCAATGCGGCTATGCCTTGATTAAGCAGCACTCGATCCGGAGGACCGGCCGGTGCAATAACCGCAACCTTGTCCCCTTTTCGTAAAGTATTCGGTTTTATCATCGTGCCCGCTTCCTTCTTCATTAACATTCCTCCCGGGATTTTCTTATCCTTCAAAAAGCATGGTTTCCTTTCCTTCTATTCATCAGAAGGCTTACGATGATGGAAAGAACCGTATACACCATCACCCAGATGAAAAAGCTCGAATTGAAAACGGTGAACGTAAGAATGGTAAACACGACAAATACAGCTGTCGGCATGACCGCCCATTTGTGGAAAACGGCATGGCCGATTACCGAAGCAGCGAGTACCATTAACGGACACAAAAGAAAAACGATGGTAAACTCGGACATGATGCGCCCCCCCTTTCTTCTTAAATTGTCCCCTTATCCTTGAAACGTATAGGGTGCAGATGCTTGAAGCAGCCGCTCCACACCATTCGCATGATAAGGCATCCATCCGTCTGCCGTTTCATAATCGACCCACTTTATTTCTTCGATTTCATCTTTATGTACGACTCGGATCGATCCTTCCACAACCTTCGCCTTGAAAGTAAGGAACAAGGCATGATGGGCTTCTTTTTCAAAAAACGCTTCATTCACAGCTACGATCGTTTCGACTTCTATCGTCACATTTGTTTCTTCCTTACACTCGCGAATAGCGGCCTGCGCAAAGGTTTCTCCCTTTTCTACAGCACCACCGGGAAGGGACCAGTCCCGGCCTCTATTTTTCACCATCAATACTTTTTCTTCGACCTCGTCAAAAACCAAGGCGTATGCAACGTCTACACGTTTCACTAACCATGCCCCCCCTTTATCTTCTTCGAGCCATACAAAGAAAAGCCTGGACGTGATGCATCCCCGTCCGGGCTTTTTTTTCTATGTACAGCTATGCCTGCTTTTTCTTATGTATCCATACTTCCAGCACGGACAAAGCAACGACCCCGATTACAAATAAAACCGGGTGGTCCCACACCAACAGAAGGGAGAGAAGAACAACTCCGTACCCACTGTTTCCCCCACAATTTTCATAAAAAACCGCTGATTAACAACCTCATTTTTCCATTTTACCATGAGTTGATCTGCTCTCCAATAGGCAATGGAGAAGGTGTATTCATCCAATCACTGTTTATCCTCGTGATTATAAAAAAAGTCTGTAAAGTCATACTAACTTCCATGTTTGTATGATCAATAATCCGGGTTCGAATCATAGTCACCTGCTAACATGCCGTACACTTCCGTATCTCTGAACTCACCTTTGATCCACTCATTCTTCCTCAATGTTCCTTCATGCTGCATCCCCAACTTTTTCATGACCTTCTGAGAGCCGAAATTATCCGTATCGGATCTGCCTTCGATTCTATTCAGCTCCAGATCCTTGAAACCGTAGTGGATGAGTTCCTGCAGCGCTTCTGTTGCTACGCCTTTTCCCCAATGATTCTCAGAAAGAAAATACCCCAGTTCCACACACTTGTGTTTGTTGCTCCAATCAATGAATGCTGCCACGCCGATCACCCGGCCGCTTTCCTTCCATTCTATCGCCCATTCACCGGAACCCCCTTTTTCATAGCCGGTGATGACCATACGCAGAAACTCGTTTGTATCTTCTTTCGTACGGTTCGCTTCCCATGTCATCGGCCCTGCTACGTTAGGGTTGGAGCAGAAGGCGAACACATCCTCGACGTCTGAATAGGCTAACTTTCTCAGCTTTATTCGTTCTGTTTCAAACTCCGGCATTCTTTTTAAATGCTTCTCTATGTCCATACGTATCCGCTCCCCTTTTCCCTCTTTATCGAACGGTATTCTTTTCACAGAAAATACTCTCCACTGCGTTTGTTTATCTAGATTACCACTTCAAGGTTCAACTGGAAAGCTTTTCAAATATCCTTCCTATCCTCCTCCCTGCTTCCTTTGATATGATAAAACAAACAAAACAAAGAGGTGCGTATGGAAACGGTACATTGGTTATGGAAGAGGGTCCGTCAGAAGCTCATGGATCGTCCCTATGGAAGGAATGAGGTTCTGGCGGAACGATATCAGATTAAGAAAGTGCTGCAGAATGGGAGCTACGGCATCATTTATCTTTGTAAAGATTTGAACGCCGGGGATACATGTGTAGTCAAGCAGATGCGTAAAAGCAAGGGGAAGGAGAATAAAGAGAATTACGAGGAAGAGACGTCGATTCTCCAGCGGCTGAAGCACCCCGGGATTCCTGCATTGATCGAAACCTTCTCCTTTGATGGAGAAGCGTTCTTTTCCATGGAATTTATCGAGGGGAAAAACGTCGAGGACACGCTGTTTGCATCCAATCAGAAATACTCGGAGAAGGAATGTCTGGAGCTTGTGCAAAAGCTGATGGGAATCGTTTGTTATATCCATCAAAACGACGTCTTTCACGGAGACATCCGAATTCCGAACGTCCTCCTTCATGAAGGAGAAGTGCATCTGATCGACTTCGGCCTGGCGCACACGTTGGACACCAAGGACCACGTGCAGCGTGAACGGCTGGCCCGGGATGATTTCTTTGATGTCGGTGATTTCCTGTTGTTTCTCCTCTACTCGTCTTACGAAGGCGACACCAAAAGGAACCGGCCGTGGACGGAAGAACTCACCCTTCACCCGCTCACCACCAAGCTGTTGAAGCGACTGCTTGAGATGGGACCTCCGTATAACAATGGGGAAGAGATACTGGGAGCGCTTGAGCAGGTACTCGCCCGGATCTCTTCCCGCCATTAAAAAAGACTCCGTACCCTACGGAGTCTTCTGCATGTCGATCAGCTGCTGGAATAATGTCGTTTCTTTTTATAACGGTGCGAACCATAAAGCGGATTCCGCCCACGTCGGCTGCTGCTGCTTCCATAATACTTACGCCGCTTCCCACTGCTTGAGCCGTGACGATAAGACCTTCTGCGGCCGCTGCTGCTTCCCCGCTTACTAAACTCTTTCGAAATGCCTTTCATGATCTTTTTAAACATTTAAGCACACTCCTTTTCGAGGAGAGATGTCCTATATTTCAAGGCAGACACATCCTCTTATTATGAGCATAAAGCGGGCGCCCGTTTTGGACAAGTAATATCTATCTTGTCATCATTGCCCGACTTGTCCCTCAACACTTCAATTCCAGACGCTTCTATGACTTCCGCGCTTTCTCCCGATAATAACAGCGGTATGTTCAGAGAGCCACAATTCTGAGCTATGGCTCTCTTGTGTTGGGACTCTTGTAGTCAGCTTACTTTTTTATCCGTCCATTCGTTTTTCATTGCCGCTCCGCTGACCGCGTCCGGTTCTTCCTCCGCCGTTTCCAGTTGATAAGCATCGATGATCGACTGCAGATTCTCGGAGGATGCACTCAAGCTGTCTGCCGAAGAAGATACCGATTGCATGGCCTGTACCTGTTCATCAATCGTCGCAGTGACCTGCTCATTCGCAGCTGCCGTCTCCTGTATATTCGCGGAAATACGTTCCATAGCCAGCAGGACTTCTTCTTTATCTTCATTCATTAACGCAACTTCTTCTACGTTCTGCTGGATACTCTGATCGATCGTTTGTACGTTGTTCCCAATTTGATGGAACACTTCGATGGTTCGTGTGACTGCCTCTTTCTGGCGATTGGATATCTCTTTCGTCGCTGCCATGCTTTCTACCGCTCGGCTGGAGCTTTCCAGAATTTCTTCAATGATCTCCTGCACCTCCGCCGTCGATTGGGAGGATTGGTCAGCGAGTTTACGGACTTCTTCTGCCACGACGGCGAAGCCTTTACCGTGTTCACCGGCTCTTGCCGCTTCGATGCTTGCATTCAGGGACAGAAGGTTCGTTTGTTCGGAAAACTGGCTGATGCTGACGATCACAGTGTTTATTTTCTCTATTTGTGCGGAAAGGGATTGGATCAACGCTTCTACGTCATCGATTTTTTCGTTGGATTCCGTTGAGCTCTTCTCCAAATCGGACATCTGCGTCAAGCCTGTTTCACTTGCACGTGAGGCATCCTTCGATTTGCCCTTCATTTCATGAGAAGACTCTGTGACATGGTCCATCCGGGCTGCGAGACTCTTCATTTGCTGCTTCGTTGCTTCGATATCCTCTGCTGAAGTAGAAGAAGCGTAAGCGATTTCTCCCACCGTCTTGTTAATTTCCTCACTGGAAGCGGTGGTTTCCTCGGAGACTGCACTAAAGTTCTCCGCCGACACCGTTACCGTCGCTGCCGAGTCCTTCGCTTTCAGGATAAAGCCCCTCATGCTCTCCACCATCAAGTTGAAGTGGTTCGTTAATTGACCGATCTCATCCGTCCGATTCGAATCCTGCCCCACAGAAAGCCTGCCCTCTGCAACTTTCTTCGTCTGTTCCGCGAGCGCTTCAATCGGCCGTGTCATATTTCTGGAGAACAGGAAAATAACGACAACCATTACTACGATGACCACACCTACAATAATCAATACCTGACCAAGCAGTTGATTGGATGCAGCATACAGTTCCTTTGTCGGGATGACGATCCCAAGCTTCCACCCAGTCTTTGGAACAGTAGTATAAAAGATTTTTTGGTTGGTTCCGTCCTGAGACAGACGTAAGGAACCCTGCGTTTGGGAGAGTATCGCTTCTCCTTGGACTCCAAAATCTCCTTCATCCGTGATCGAAGCGTTCATCATCTTATCCGGAGCAGGAGATGAGAGATACTTCCCGTTCGCATCTGTTAAGAAAGCATACCCCTCTTCACTTATATCGATATCCGCTACAATCTTCTGGATGCTGGTTAAATCGATATCACTGGAAATCACGCCCTGGAACTCTTTGTTTTCATTGAAAAAAGGAACCGCCGTCGTCACCATCGTGATACCAGAGGATTCATCAAAATAAGGATCCGTCCAGCCAGCGACTTCCGCAGCTTTCCCGGCTTCGTACCAATCCGTATTCGGAAAATCGTAGTCGGCGTTCTCATAATCCGAAGTAGAGGTCACGCCATCCTCCGTTTTATATACATAGGGGCCGAAATACTGTTCGTCTTCTTCGTATGTATAAGGCTCGTACCAGACACCCGCCCCGAGTGTATCCTCATTGGTCTGAATCGCATTTCCCAATATCGATATATACGCTTCCCTGGACAGGGAATTCCCCATCGCTTCTACAACAGCGGCCGTGGAATGAGCCACCTGCTCATGTTTATTAAAACGGTTATTCATATCATTAATGATGCTGTTTTGCGTAGCTTCGGTTTTCGCTTCGATCTCCCGTTCCATCTGATCCTTAGAAAGGTAATACGAGGCAAACGTAACAAGCAAGAGTGATAGAACAATAGCCGGCAGCAGCGCCCATAACATTTTACTTCTTAATCTGGTCCGTCGATTCCGCATACAATCATTCCCCCATTATGGTGTGGATTATCCCCATTAATATCGGAACTCGACAGACTTTTTCAATTATTAACCAGCAATTTCATTGTGTTTCCTGAGTTGTTTTTCATTAGCTGACTGCGATAAGGACGAGAAAACAACCATTCGAATGATTTTCAAACAACCACTTAAAGGGTATATATGGATAAGGAGGGATTTAATGGATAAAAAAGCGATGAAAGTATTCTTGTTGACGGCTGTGCTTTTACTCATTACTGGATGTCAAAGCTCACAGGAGGAGGCAGATCGGCAAACCTCTGAACCTGTTGAAAATGAAAGTTCGGAATCGCTGGACGGCAGCACAGGAGACGATGTTGAGAGCGAAAATAACGCGGATGATGGGGACGCTGAAAGTATCGACTCCTCAGGTGAAGCTGAAACTTCTAATGATGACGAGAGCAGCACAGACGTTTACAGCGGAGCACAAAAGAATCCTGATTATTTTATTGATACTCAAGTATTCGATGAGGGAAGTCGGTTTTATACAGCATACGCTATACACCGTGATAAGGAAGAAAAACAAGCACTTTCACCTGAAGAACGCCTGGAAATGTCACTTTTAAAGAATGACCCGTCTGAGCAGGATATACTCCGCTCGTACGCTGATCTATCCTTTGAATGGCCGCACCTATACATCCACTTCCATGAAGATGGGAATGAATTATCCACAACCTCTACTCAAAGCACCTTATTCTTCGACGCGTTATATGGGATCAGTGATCTTTATGGAGTTGAAGAGATTACTTTTTTAAACCCTGATGGTGAAAAAGGTTTGACATTAGCTGAGCGATCCGTCGATGAATCGATTGACGTTAAAGATGAAAAAGGTTTAACACGCGGTTACTATACGATTTATGACGAAGCATTAGAAGAAACCCTATTTCTCCCTGGTGGTGAGCTGGAGGAGCAAGTGGTAAATGAAAACGATGAGCCCCTCACTTTTCCAGAGACTATAGATGCGATGGGCACCATAGATCATGCCGATTCGTTTTACTCGTCAGCCATTGTCGAAGGGATACAAATTGTCGAGTCTTCCCTTACAAACGGTGTGGCTGCGGTGCAATACACAATGGATGAAGACATGGTAACGGAAGCGGATCAGTCTGTACTTGAGAATGCGATTCAATTGGCGGCGCTTGACTTCCATGCATGGGAAGTTCAAATAATAAATGATACGTTGAAAGAAAGCAGCACCTATCCATTGATAGGTCAGTAAAACGAAGCGAAGAACCAGCATAATAGGAGGAAAACTATCAAGGAGTATCCCGTAATGACCTGAAGAATCCTCTCCTGAAGGTACCGTCACCATTCAAAAACCTTAAATCCACATTATCCTAATGAAATCGTTGCTTTTTCGGCTGTGCTGAAGCGTAATGTTGATATTACCCATAACTAAGGACTTCTTATTTTTGTGGAAGTCCTTTTGGCTTATCCCGAACATTCCACTCCCATCCTACGAAACAACTCGTTCATGCAAAAACGAACCGTTGTGGTTTTACGATTTAAAATTGGAAGTCTCCATCCTTCATTAATTACTGCATCCAGTCATCACGATGAGTGTAATAAAGGCTAAAACATGTTTCTTCAAGAAAATACGCCTATCTTTTATCGTTGTTTTCCTTATGTTTAAAAATAACTATGCTGCACTCCTGACACCTCAAGGCTGGATTTTTTTTGACTTTTAACCATGCGTCATCTATTAATGTTTCACTTCCAAAATCAGCAAAGATCGAATCAGGCGAGTCGGACCAGCAAATTCTTCGAGGCGAGAAAATATATCCTTGCTTCAACTCTTTACCACATTCAGGACACCTTACTACATCGTCCATCGTTAGTGACACCACCTTCACCTTAGTGTTTTTATAGAACGTTTCTTATTAAAGAAATTGGATGTAATGATCATCAATAGTCCTGTTACTAACATAGGGATCGATGCAGCCTCTAATAGTTTGGGCATACCATCTAAATCAAAAATCTCACTAAATGCTAGTCCAACAGCGAAAATCCATGTACCTAAGTAAGCAAGCCATTTTCCTTTTTTGGTTTTCCTATTTGAAAACATCCACCTTCTCCTCTCCGCAAGTGCTATTTCCTTTCACATGTTCTAAGCAATTTAATCTGTGATAGGTAATTAAATACATCCTATCAAACTTGCCGTAATTTGGAAATTACAACCATATACATCTAATGAAAAGTGATGGTTCTAATTGAACGACAGCCCCTCCCTATACCTCGAATCCAAAATTCCAGTTTCCCCAGATGCTTTTCTAACCAATGATGAAACTCCTCCTCAAATCACATTACAAAATGTAATTTATAATTGACATTTTGTAATGTATTGAATAATATAAATGTAGGAGGAGGAGAGGATATTTTTTGAAAAACAAAAAAATGAAGATCGCCCGTGTTGAAGCCGATGTTTCTCAAGAAAAATTAGCAGATATTGTAGGGGTTACAAGGCAGACCATTAATTTAATCGAATCTGGAAACTATAACCCGAGTCTGAAATTGTGTACGGCCATATGTAAAGCATTAAATAAAACTTTAGATGATTTATTCTGGGAGGAATGATCAATGCGTGCTGAAAAATTAGTTAAAGAAACTAAATTAACCATTGGTATATCGTTATTTGTCAGCTTAGCCCTGTTTATCACCTGGTTTATTCTCGAAACAACGTCCATTTCTTTTCCTAACAGCAAAGCCTTTTTAGCCTTATCACTTATTCCTCTCAGTGCAGCACTGACTTCCTTCCTTAAACTAATGAAAATAAAAAAGAACCCGAAAATTATTGTATCCGAGACGGATGAGAGACTTGTAGCGGAGAAGAATCAAGCCGATGCAAAAACATTGAAAGTGCTTCAAGGTGTTTTGTTCTTATCCTATTTGGGATACACATTCATCATTCCCGAAGACACATTTAAATCGGTCGGTTGGTGGGTAACGTTAAGTGTACTCCTCTTCTCTTTATTCGCTCCATTGATTTTCCGCCATATCATGAAAGAAACCTGATAAAGCTACCGCCTCTCTCCAATCGTCGAGAAATTCCCCTACGCTGTTACTCACAACATTTAATATTGGATTGAAAAGGGAACCTCATTAAAAATGGGTTCCCTTTTCAATCCAAAAAACATTATTATGAAGTGATTTTCGGCTTTTTATTTAATAATTTTTTTAATATGTTCCGTCCAGCTGACAACGCAAAATATAAAGGAATGGTGACTAGTAATATTAGATAAAAGTCTCGTCCAGCAAGGTAAGTGGAAGAGTGAAGACCTTTTATAAGGAAGTGAGCAAACAGGTAAGAGATAGGCAGTAGAATAATCTTTTCTAGTCCATTTCTTATTTTCTCGTTCTTACGGAATAGGACCAATCCAATTCCACAAATAAGTGAAAAACCTACAGCAAACAACAGATAATAACTTAAAACAACCCGAGGTAACGTCATAACAGAACCATCTGTTATGGGATCCCCATAAATTAAAGTATTTTCACTTCCATCGGTATTGTAATAGTAGACGGAAGCGACCGTTTCCCCATTCGGGTTTAAGACCGTATTTTCTACGTTGTTTCTGCTTATTTTCTGGTGCCAGATCGTTTCCCACGTCGTTATATCATAGACATATCCTGAATTGCCCGCTGCTGGATATTCGGTTACATCAAATCCAGCGACTTCTTCACTAAAATTCAAACGTACAGTTCCGTCATCCTTTTCCATGATTGAAACTGCATCTTCATTATAAGATAGGTATGCCGGCGTTGTCAGATAAGCGATTGTAACCACTGCAAAACCAATGTTACCATGACTGAAAATATAATCGTCTGCAGCTTTTTCCTTCGCAACGTATTTTGTATGTTCCTTAAGGGAGCTATATCGGTATCTACTGGCGGTTCTTCTGTGTCACCATCTCACCTCCTTACATATAAGACGCGATAAACTCAAATATCTTACAAAAATATAAAAAAAAACCGAACAAAGTACCCCCGGTCCTGTTTCTTCTACCATAATTACTGGGTACTGAATTCTCCACTAATCTGCATACAAAAAACACCCGCCCTTTCTGGAAAAGAGCGAGTGTTTATTAGACATTCAATTCACTTTTTGCGAAGATTTTAAAGCAAAACCGCCTATCGTTAATAGAAGGCATTAAAGGATAACCCCCATACAGAAAGACTTGATATTGAGATATATCATAGCTTTTCTTTTACTTTAGTCTCCATATGTATCGTCTATGCTGCATACTACTTCGTTAGTCTATTTGATTCTTCCCATTCACTTAGATACATTTTCTCTGTCAAATTGTTAGGATTACTAATTTTACAAATGAACTCTAAACTATTTCCATCCGGGTCATTAAAATGTACCTTTGCATGGGCAAACTCTCCATTAGGATTTGGCATCACGAATGGTTCAATAGGATCAAAACCAAAAGCTTTTCTCGGTTTATAACCTTTAGTTTTTAGCCAGTTAACCGAGTTTTTCAAACCATCTAAAGATACTTCAAAAGCTATATGTCTAATTGAAGGATGATACTCTACCTCAACTTTATCGGTTTTCCATAAGCCAACCCAACTTTGGTCTTTTACAATCCATAAGAAAGCTAATCTATCTTCCACTTTATGGTCAAACTTCAACCCTAGTCCTTCATAGAATTCAATCGACTTATTTAAGTCACTTACCGGCAAATGTGCTTCGTATAGACCCTTAATCAATGAAAATACCTCCTATATTTCTTATCTTCACTTGCTTCAAAGCATATTATTAAAGAAAAGCCCCCGTTTCTGGGAGACTTGATTTCAAGATATTTTTAAAGTCATATGTGCTTCGTTAAAATACTGGCCATTAAATTTAAGTGCTTCTTCTTCCACACCATATGTTTTAAAGCCTAAATCGGAGTATAATTTCTTTGCCCTTTTATTGCTAGTTACTACAGTTAGGTTTAGTCTTTCAATTTCTTTTATATTCTTAGCTTTTTTTATCACTTCTTGCAATAAGGACCTTCCAACACCACTCCCTCTTGATTCAGTCCTCACGTACATCCCTAATATAAGTGCCTTATGGCTAAGCTTTGATGGACTTTCCTGTAGCATTGTTATCACACCAATAAGTACACCATCAACAAATGCTCCATATGTAAAGTTTCCTTTATTGTTAAGATTCTTTGCTACTCCCTCAATTGGATCTTCTCTCTTTAAGGCTTCTTTGTAGCTAATTGCAAAAGCTTCTGGGTTAGCTTTTAGAGCATTTAATCTTAAGTCCCAATAATCTTTTGCATCTGTTGGTTCTAATAAACGTATCATATTTATTCCTCCTCTTTTTTATGTTTAGCCTCCGTTTTTATAAGACTTGAATTCGAGATAACTTTGGTTTTTGTAACTCAATTTATATAAAATAGATACAGTAATTATATTATCAAAGTGGTAGATGCATTGCCCTTGTTGGATTATAAACATCGAGCCACTTTTCTGTTTCTTTCTCTATCCAATTTCCAAAGTGATCCAAGAATTTCAATATTTCTTCTGAGCTTGATAAGGGGTTGATTGCGTACCAAAGAGCTGTTCTCATCTCTGGCTCTTTTTCAGGATAATGCTTCGAAAATAGTTCATAAGCTGGGTATAAATCTCTTGTATACGACTGTTCTTGAACGATGACAAGCGCACCACCAGCCCTCACAATAATTCTCATAATCCATGAACAGCAATCCTTAGTGTCCTCAATGTCGTCATTACCCATTAAATCATACTTGGCTTTATCAATAAGAGATGTTAGGTGAATGAGGTGTTCATTCGCCAAGGAGCTGTCGGGCTTATAATCAGGGAGTTTACTTATTAGGTTTTCTCCATAAATACAAACCCCATAGGTTTTTAGAATGAAAGGGATCATGGAGCAATATTTTGACTCCTCAACCTCACTTAAAGGACTAAATCCTAATTCTACGCCGTTTATAAAAGAAAATTTCTGATCAATAAATTGTTCCCTGTCCTCCACCCAATCTAGGTCAAGTTCTTCAGGATCGGTATAGGTTATGATTATTACGTCCACATCCGACACACCTTCAATGTCTAACCCTCTTGGTACAGAGCCTCTTATGTAAATGCTGTGAATTTCCTTTGGTAAAGCGGAAAGACAGCTATCGTTTATAAGTCGGATGACTTCTTGAAATTTATTATTGATTTTTTTGTGTTCAGATTGGTTTATGATATAACCTTTTTCGTCTAAAGAACATAAAGATCCTATTTCTTTAATTTCAGTCATACTTTCAAGTCCCCATTTCTTTTCTGATTGAATTTATTAAATATTATATCTTTTCACATACAATATGCGCGGGTATTATTGAGAATTTGCCCCCGTTTCATTAAGACTTTAATTCAAGATATATTAAGCAAAATTTCAACCAACGCTTCCGTTAGCACAAAAATGAATACTGTGTCACTATGGATTAATCAAGAAGAAGATTGCAACTGCAATAAGTATTG
>NZ_LSOC01000007.1:0-47790 GCF_001592845.1 Halobacillus sp. KGW1 | reverse complement strand
TCTATCTGATCAAATGATCGCGTGAAAAACGTTTCTTTCGATAAAGATGTTTCCTTATCCAGTTTTGAGGGTTTACCTCATTCATATATAGATGTGGTGGTGAAGGCGAAGAGGTCACACCTGTTCCCATGCCGAACACAGCAGTTAAGCTCTTCAGCGCCGATGGTAGTCGGGTAGATCCCCGTGAGAGTAGGACGCTGCCACGTCTCTTTGAAACCCCTTCAGGTTATCCTGGAGGGGTTTTGTGTATCCTTCGTGTGCTTTCTTTCTATCTAGTACTTCTTCTTTTTGAAAAGAGATGTATATTATTCGTAGTTTCGGAGAAACTAGAGTTAAGGATATGGAAAGTAACAGGGGAGGGAAATCAAAATGGCTAAGCATGAGTGCAGCATTTGTTCAAAAGAAACGAGTGAAGGAATTTACTTGTTGAAAGTTTACATTTGTCCGTCCTGTGAAGCAGAAATGATTGAGACGCCGGCAGATGATCCAAGGTATGAGTATTTTGTAAAACAAATGTCCAAAGCGCAGCGTTCGATGATTCCTTCTTGAAAAGAGTGCCTGGTATATGGGTCTTATAAAAAAATAATAAGGGTATTTCAGCTTATTTAAGATATAACCAACCCTTCTACTAATCCATTGATTGTAGAAGGGTTTTTTTGTACGCTTTCTATTGGAAGAGGTGGAGTAAATGAATGATTATAAACGGGTTCCTCTATATGAGGCCCTTCAAGCAAATATAGACCGGGATCCAATGTCGTTTCATGTCCCCGGGCATAAATATGGAAGGATTCTCCCGGGAGAAGCGGAAGGTATCCTGCCATCAACTCTAAGGATCGACGCTACGGAGGTAAGCAGTTTGGATGATCTGCATGCACCGGAAGGGGTCATAAAAGAAGCACAGCACTTAGCAGCTTCTTTTTTTAGAAGTGATGAAACATTTTTCCTTGTTAATGGAACGACGGTTGGGAATCTGGCTATGATTCACGCGGTCTGTAAGCCGGGGGAAAAACTTATTGTCCAACGGAATTGTCATAAATCCGTTTGGAACGGCTTGGAGCTTGCGAATGCATCCCCGGTGGTAATAAGTCCCGCGTATGAGAAAGAAACAGGACGATACAGCAGCATAACTCCGTCCAGCATTGAGCAGGCGTTGAAAGAGCACCCGGACAGCAAAGGTGTGTTATTGACGTATCCCGACTATTTCGGCCGTGCTTACGATTTGAAGGAGATTGCCCGGGTTGTTCACAGCAAAGGTGTACCTTTACTCATTGATGAGGCGCACGGGGTTCATTTTCATTTAGGTGATCCAATGCCTGTTCCTGCACTGGAAGCAGGGGCAGATGTCGTCGTTCAGTCTGCTCATAAAATGGCTCCTGCGATGACGATGGCCTCTTATATGCATGTCCAAGGGAAAAGGGTGGATAAATACGTATTGCGTCATTACCTGCAAATGCTTCAATCAAGCAGCCCATCTTACCCATTGATGGCAAGCTTGGATCTCGCCCGGAAGTTCTTATCTACTTGGAGAGAAGAAGAAAGAGAAGCCGGTTTGCATTGGGCGGTGCAGGTACGGGATGTCTTTCAATCCTCCCCCTATTGGCATGTCCTGCAGCAGGGGCCAAGGGATGATCCATTTAAGATTACATTGGAACCCGCTGAAGGGAGCGGATTCGAACTTGCTGAGGCGTTGGAGAAGGAGGGAATCGTGCCGGAGCTCGCTACGAGCAGACAGGTCCTGCTTATTCTAGGATTGCGTCCTCATTTCTCTCTTCAAGAGTTAAAGGAACGTATTGGGAAAGTAGATTCCGCATTAAAAAAGGCCCCCGGGCGTGCTACAATAGCAGAAGAACAAATTACGTTTCCACCAATCCAAACCTTAGAGATGCGGTATACAGAAATGCGGGATAGAAAGCAGGAACAGGCAGTTTTGGAAGATGCAGTGGGCTTAATCGCCGCAGAGGCGGTCATTCCTTATCCGCCTGGTATTCCGATCCTCATGAAAGGAGAGCGGATCATGGAGGCCCATGTGTCAGAAATCCGCCGCCTTCTATCGCTGGGGGCGCGTTTTCATAATGTAGGAATGGAAGATGGGATACGAGTGTTTAAAGGAGAATGAACGTGAAGGGATTGTTTGTAACATTCGAAGGTGGAGAAGGAGCAGGAAAATCCTCCATCCTTCGCGAAGTAGGCAGAGAGCTGCGTGATCAGGGATATGCAGTTCTAGAGACAAGAGAACCCGGGGGTATCCGGATTGCAGAAGAAATTAGAAAGGTAATACTTAATCCTGCCCATACAGAAATGGATGCAAGGACAGAAGCTTTATTATATGCTGCAGCAAGAAGGCAGCACCTGATCGAGAAAGTCCTCCCTGCTTTAGAGCGGGGAGAGGTTGTTCTATGTGACCGCTTCATTGATTCGAGTCTGGCCTACCAAGGTGCGGCCCGCGGCCTCGGGATGGAAGAAGTCTATGACATCAACAAATTTGCCATTGATGATCACATGCCGGACCTTACCCTGCTGTTTGATATTGAACCGGAGCAGGGTCTTTCGAGAATCGAAGCTAATGAGGGAAGAGAGCAGAATCGACTTGACTTGGAACATATCGCTTTCCATAAGACAGTCAGGGACGCCTATCATAAGCTTGCAGAAGCTCATAAACAACGCATTAAGGTCATTGACGCTGGAAAATCCTTCGAAGAGGTAAGAAATAGTGTCCAACGTGTGTTGGACCGTTTTTTGACTTCCTCATAAGATTCCATCATTTGTTATACTATAGATAACACCCGATAGGAGGGGTTTTGCTTATGAAAATGATTATTGCTGTTGTTCAGGATAAAGATAGCAACCGCTTGACGAATGCGTTAGCGGAAAACGATATAAAGACAACAAAACTTTCAACGACAGGCGGTTTCCTTCGGGAGGGGAATACGACATTCATGATCGGCTGTGATGATGATCAGGTTGATCCGACACTGGATATCATTCGAAAGAATTGCAGCCAAAGAGAGCAGATGATTGCACCGATCTCCCCTATGGGAGGAAATGCCGATTCCTATATACCGAAGCCTGTCAAAGTGGAAGTCGGCGGTGCGACGGTATTTGTCCTTCCCGTCGAATCATTTTTCCATTTTTAATTCAGGAAGGATACTCGTATGAAAATTACGCAGGATGTACGTACGCAGGTGGATGGAGCAGGGAAACAGATGGTTCCGTCCGGGAAGGCTAAGTCTAGTTTCCACAGCGTCATTCAAACGAAGACCGAGCAGTTGCAGCAGACCCAGCTGAACCATTTGATGTCGACGATTGCGTCGCAGGGGGACCGCGTGGCCCGCTCCCGCTCCTTCCGTGATTTAGCGAAATATAAGCGCTTGGTCCGTGATTTCCTGAAGGAATCAGTCAGTTACGGTTATCAAAAGAAACAATCACACAGTTGGAACCTCCACGGACAGACGAGGAAGCTCACTATCGTCGAAACGGTTGACGAAAAACTGGTAGAGCTTACCGAGGCTGTCATGGATCAAGAATCCAACTCTATTGATTTGCTGGGCTTGATCGGTGAAATCAAAGGTCTGCTCATCAATTTATATACGTAAGGACGGAAAAGCCATATGCAGACTTGGACAACTATGCAAGAGATCCAGCCTTTGGCGGCACAAATGTTAAGAAACAGCTTTAAGAAAGACCGCATTTCCCATGCCTATCTGTTCCAGGGAAGTAAAGGGACAGGCAAAAAGGAGATGAGTCTTCTATTTGCGAAGAGCATCTTCTGTAAACAGAGGGAAGGTCCGGAACCCTGCCAGAACTGCCGGGACTGCCACAGAATCGATTCTGGAAACCACCCGGACCTTCACTGGATTGAACCAGACGGCCAATCCATTAAGAAAGAACAGATCCTTCATCTGCAGAAGGAGTTCGCCTATACTGGTATGGAATCCAACCGGAAAGTTTACATTATTGTGGATGCAGATAAGATGACCGTCAATGCGTCAAACAGGCTGTTGAAGTTCCTGGAAGAGCCCAGCCAGCAGACGACAGCGATGCTGTTGACAGAAAGCGGGCAGACGATATTGGATACGATTCGTTCCCGATGCCAGCTCCTCGCTTTTCAACCGCTCAATCCTCACAATGTCGAGAAAAAATTAATCCAAGAAGGCGTTTCCGCATCCAATGCCAGGCTGCTCGCTTCTTTGACGAATAATTTAAGTGAAGCGCTCGATATGAATAATGATGAGTGGTTTGCGCAGGTGCGAAAACTAGTGATACAATTAGTTGAAGTGCTTCAAAATAAACCAAATGAAGGACTTTTGTTTATCAACCATCAGTGGATGCCTCATTTTAAAGAACGCGTTCAGCTGCAACGTGGGCTAGACGTCTTGATGCTTTGGTTCCAGGATGTTATCAACCTATTTTTGGACCGGGAAGAATCCATCGTTTTCATGACAGAGAAAGAGAAATTGAACCAAGCGAGTATGCGGTGGTCCCGTCAGTCAGCTGCTAACTGCTTGTCTGAAATACTTGAGGCGAAACGAAAGATAAATCAAAATGTCCATCCTAATTTAGTGATGGAACAACTTACCCTTCAACTACAGAGGTGATGATCGAATGATCGAAGTTGTAGGTGTCCGATTTAAACAGGCGGGTAAGGTATATTATTTCGATCCAGGCGGAATCCGTATGACGACGGAAGATTATGTCATCGTCGAAACGGTCCGTGGGATTGAGTTCGGGAAAGTTGTCATTGCTAATAAATCCATAGATGAAGAAGACGTTGTTTTACCTCTCAAGAAGGTCATCCGGCTTGCAGATGATAAAGATAAAGTAACGGTGGATGAAAACAAAGATAACGCTTTCCAAGCCTACCGCGTTTGTGAGAAGAAAATTCAAGAACATAAATTGGACATGAATCTTGTCGATGTGGAATATACGTTTGATCGTAATAAAGTGATTTTTTATTTTACAGCCGATGGACGCGTGGATTTCCGTACGCTTGTAAAGGATCTGGCATCCGTATTTAAGACACGGATTGAGCTCCGCCAGATCGGTGTGAGGGATGAAGCGAAAATGCTCGGCGGCATCGGCCCGTGTGGCCGGATGTTATGTTGTTCGACGTTTCTAGGAGATTTTGAACCGGTATCCATTAAGATGGCTAAAGATCAGAATCTATCGTTGAATCCAGCGAAAATTTCCGGATTGTGCGGCCGCTTAATGTGTTGTCTCAAATATGAGAATGATGATTATGAACATGCGAAGAAAGAGCTTCCAGACCTTGGTGAAAGTATTGCGACTTCTGTCGGCAAGGGCAAAGTTGTCGGGCTGAACATGCTGGAACGGCTGATCCAGGTCGAATTCCGCGATCAAGAGCGGGTATTGGAATACTCTTTGCAAGAGCTGATTGACGAAGGAGTCCTTCAAGCAGAAGCTTCAGAATAAAGGGTGGAGTCAAGCGTGAACAAGAAAGCCATTTTTGAACAAGTATCCCATTTTGAAAGTCAGATCGGCGAGCTGTATGAACAGCTGGGCGATTTAAAAAAGCAGCTTGCCTATTTGTTGGAGGAGAACCAGCACTTATCGCTTGAGAATCATCATTTGCGGCAACGACTAGAGAAAGAAAATGAGAAAGAACAGACAGCTTCCTCCCCCTCTAAACAGGAAAAGGGCGCCGTCGTCGGTGAAGGTTATGACAACCTCGCCAGGCTTTACGAAGAAGGCTTTCATATTTGTAATTTGCATTTTGGCAGCCCGAGAGACGAAGACTGCTTGTTCTGTCTATCATTCTTAAATAAAAAGAAATAATTCCAGGTCCAAGCCTTTCCTTGCTCGTCCGAGGAAGGGCTGTCTTTATATAGAAGGAAGAAAGGGTTAGAGGAAGATGGTTTCATTATATGGTGATGAACGGATAGACTATTTGTTAGCAAAGAAAGATAAACGAATCATTCAAAGTCCCAGTGTTTTCGCCTTTTCTCTTGATGCGGTCATGCTTGCGCATTTCACCTATGTTCCGAAAACGAGAGGAAAGATTTTAGATCTTTGTACTGGGAATGGCGTCATCCCCCTTTTCTTATCTACTAGATCGAGCGTGCCGATTACGGGGGTGGAAATCCAGGAGCGGCTTTACGATATGGCGGTAAGGAATATCGAATTGAACGGGCTTGAAGATCAACTGGAGATGATTCATGGGGATCTGAAAGACATGCCGGCCTATTATGGGAACAATAAATTTGATTTGGTGACGTGCAATCCACCATACTTCCCAACGCCGAAGAAAGAAGAGCAGAATGACAATGAGCATCTGACCATTGCGCGGCACGAAATATACTGCACGCTGGAAGATGTCGTACAAGCGTGCAGCAAGCTGACTAAATCCGGAAGGAAAGTCTCTATGGTCCATCGGCCGGACAGAATGGTGGAAATCATTGAGTTGTTCAAGAAATATAAACTGGAACCGAAACGAATGCAGCTCGTATATCCGAAAGCAGGAAAAGAAGCGAATATTCTGTTGGTGGAAGGAGTAAGAGACGGGAAGCCTGGTCTCAAGATTCTCCCGCCGTTCTACGCTTTAAAGGATGACGGCTCCTACACGGATGAATTGAGGGAGATCCTTGATGGAGAATGAGCACTGTGTTTATATGCTCCGCTGCAAGGACGATACACTATATACCGGTTATACAAACAACTTGTCCGCCCGCCTGGAGAAGCATCGTGCCGGCAAGGGGGCAAAATACACTCGCGGCCGCGGCCCGCTTCTCCTCGAGGCATTTGAATCTTATGAAAGCAGAGGCGAGGCACTTCGTGAAGAATATCGTTTGAAGCAGTTGTCGAAGGGCGAGAAGGAAGCGTGGATCACAGAGCGGAAAGCGAGGATGGATGACTATGAACATACAGAAAAGTTTCGAAAACCATGAAACCGGTACGCTTTATATCGTTCCTACCCCTATTGGGAATTTGGAGGATATGACGTTCCGAGCGGTCCGGGTCTTGAAAGAAGTAGAGGCAATCGGTGCAGAAGACACGCGCAATACGAAAAAACTGCTTAATCATTTCGACATCGACACATCGCTTGTCAGCTATCATGAACACAATAAACAGACAAGAGGTCCTCAACTGATTGAGCGTCTGACTGCCGGAGAAGACCTGGCTGTGGTGAGTGATGCAGGTATGCCGGGAATTTCTGACCCAGGTACAGATTTGGTGCGATTGGCTGTGGAAGCAGCCGTACCCGTCGTCGTACTGCCGGGAGCAAACGCGGCCCTGCCGGCTTTAGCAGGTTCCGGACTGCCTACAGAAGAATTCCATTTTTGTGGCTTTTTGCCACGAAAAAAGAAAGATCGTAAAGTGGTTGTGGATCGTCTGAAAACAATGGAAGCAACACTAATCTTCTACGAATCTCCCCACCGTTTAAAAGAGATGCTTGCTCATCTATACGAATTGCTTGGTGCACGTCCGGCGGCCCTGGCACGTGAATTATCCAAGCGGTATGAGGAATATGCGCGCGGTACGCTGGAAGAGTTAAGCGGCTGGGTTCAGGAACAGGAGCTCCGCGGCGAATTCGTTGTGCTTGTGGAGGGAACGGATGAAGCGGTCACAGAGGATCAATTGTGGTGGTCGGCAATGTCTTTAGTCGAACATGTCGAATACTATATTAGGAAAGAGAATAAAAAGAACAAAGATGCCATCAAACAGACAGCCCTCGATCGGAAAATCCCGAAACGGGATGTGTATCAGGCCTATCATATCGAGGATTAATAAAGAATCCCTTACTGTACTACAGTAAGGGATTTGTTTGAACATATGTCTTGTTGATCTGTTTCTTTGTAACCAGTTGTCGTCTTTTTGTTTTTATCTCTATAATAATTATTTAAGGTTGTCTTGTAGCTCTTGAAGAAGGATTTGTGCGCCTTCTTTGCTAAGGACGAGGTTGCCATTGGCCAGTTTCATATTGTCATCTGAAACTTCCCCTGTCACCTGACATGTCATGTTCGGCTTGTACTTTTTAAGGACGATACGATCATCATCAACATAAATTTCCAATGCGTCTTTTTCGTTGATTCCCAATGTGCGGCGAAGTTCGATCGGGATTACTACACGACCTAGTTCGTCGACTTTACGTACGATACCTGTAGATTTCATTTTTCTGTCTCCCCTCAATCAAAAGTTTAAAATCGTCAATATTCGACATATGTCTCGACATAATAGTACCAACCATTCCCAGACGTGTCAATTACTAATAACCGATTTTTCTTTTCCAGCATTTAA
Organism: Halobacillus sp. KGW1; assembly: GCF_001592845.1. Classification (NCBI taxonomy): domain Bacteria; kingdom Bacillati; phylum Bacillota; class Bacilli; order Caryophanales; family Bacillaceae; genus Halobacillus; species Halobacillus sp. KGW1. Next base: position 39,537 of record NZ_LSOC01000007.1, on the reverse strand, counting down.
TACATCGTGGGGTATAACGATATCCTTTCATTTCAGGGTATTAGCCGAATTAAAGCTGTATTTCTAATGCTCCTTATGTTCCAAAATTGGTTAGTTTATCCATGGATGTATGGACAAGTTTTTTTACTGTAGTCATGACAGTTGTGGAATTCGACAAAGCCAATCTTTGACAGTTTCGACTTTTGTTCGGTATATTTTAATGTTAGGAATGGAAATAAAGTAAATAAATCGATAGAATGTTAACATGGCCGTTTTCGGCATGAGAATGGAAGATTTTTAGGAGGGAACAGCATGGCTGAGGATAAGAACACCTTTTACATCACCACACCTATTTATTACCCAAGTGGGAATTTGCATATCGGACATGCGTATACGACTGTTGCCGGAGATGCAATGGCGAGATACAAACGTCTGCAGGGATACGAGGTCATGTACTTGACTGGAACGGACGAGCATGGGCAGAAGATCCAGCGGAAAGCGGAGGAAAAAGGCGTTTCCCCGCAGGAATATGTCGATGATATTGTGAGCGGAATTAAGCAGTTATGGGACAAACTCGACATTTCTTATGATGATTTCATCCGTACGACAGAGAACCGTCATAAAGAAGTTGTTGCAAAGATTTTTGACTACTTGAAGAACAAAGGGGATATCTACCTGGATCAGTACGAAGGATGGTACTGCACACCTTGTGAATCCTTCTTCACCGAACGTCAGCTGGAAGACGGCAAATGTCCGGACTGTGGCGGTGACGTTGAAAAAGTAAAAGAAGAATCTTACTTCTTTAAGATGAGTAAATATGTCGATCAGTTGTTGGAATTCTATGAACAGAATCCGACGTTCATTCAGCCGGAAAGCCGCAAAAATGAAATGATCAATAACTTCATTAAGCCGGGATTAGAAGATTTGGCCGTATCACGTACGACATTTGACTGGGGGATTGGCGTACCTGGTAATGAGAAGCACGTCATCTATGTTTGGATCGACGCCCTGACGAACTATATTACTGCACTGGGTTACGACAGTGAAGATGACAGCCGTTACCAGAAATTCTGGCCGGCAGATGTGCAGCTTGTCGGGAAAGAAATTGTTCGTTTCCATACCATCTATTGGCCGATTATGTTGATGGCGCTCGATCTTCCGCTGCCGAAGAAAGTATTCGCACACGGTTGGATTCTTATGAAGGACGGAAAGATGTCCAAATCCAAAGGAAACGTCGTCGATCCTGTCGAACTCAGCGATCGTTACGGTCTTGATGCGCTTCGTTACTACCTTCTTCGAGAAGTTCCATTCGGTTCAGATGGTGTATTTACACCAGAGGCTTTCGTGGAGCGTACCAACTATGACCTTGCGAACGACCTTGGAAACCTGCTGAATCGTACAGTCGCGATGATCAGCAAATACTTTGATGGGGAAATCCCGGCATTAACCCTTGGGGAAGATGCATTCGATCAAAGTTTGGAACAGCTTGCTGCGGATACGAAAAACGCGGTGGAAACATCCCTTGAAAACATGGAATTCTCTGTTGCTCTTGCAGACCTGTGGAAGTTCATCAGCCGTACGAATAAATACATTGATGAAACACAGCCGTGGGTGCTGGCGAAAGATGAGAGTAAGCGCGCCCGCCTTGGAAATGTAATGGCTCACCTGGCAGAGTCACTACGCCAAATCGCCGTCATGCTTCAACCTTTCCTCACACGTACACCGGATCGTATGTTCCAGCAGCTTGGTATTGAAGGGGAAGCTGGGAAAGCATGGGCCAGTTTGGAAAGCTTCGGTGCTGTTCCGGCGGGTACACACGTAGCCAAAGGTGAACCAATCTTCCCTCGTCTGGATGCAGAAGAGGAAACACAAGCGATTAAAGACATGATGAAATCTTCTGCTCCGAAAGAAGAGAAGAAGGTCGAGAAGGAAGAGAAAATAGAAGAAGTCACCATCGATGACTTCATGAAGTTGGACTTCCGTGTTGCAGAAGTGACGAAGGTGGACAAAGTGAAGAAAGCCGATAAGCTGCTAAAGATTCAATTGGATCTCGGTTATGAGCAGCGCCAGGTTGTTTCTGGAATTGCAGAACATTATACACCGGAACAATTGGTGGGCAAGAAGGTCATTTGTGTCGCTAACCTGAAGCCTGTCAAACTTCGCGGAGAGCTTTCTCAAGGAATGATCCTTGCCGGAGAAGACGAAGGCAAGCTTGCCCTCGCTTCAGTAGATCAAACACTTGCGAACGGAACGAAAGTGAAATAACAAGAGGAAAAAAGGGGAAGCATCCATACAGCTTTCCCTTTTTTTCAATAGGAAAGGTGGAATAGACATGCTCTTTGACACGCATGTACATTTGAACGCAGATCAGTTTGAAGAGGATTTAGAAGCGACGATCGAGCGGGCCCGTGAAGCAGGGGTCACGTATATGACGGTCGTTGGCTTCGACCGGGTGACGATTCCAAAAGCGTTGGAAATCGCTGAGAATCACGAACATATCTATGCTGCGGTCGGATGGCACCCGGTCGATGCCGTTGATATGACAGAGGAGGATCTGGAGTGGATTGAATCGCTTACCGATCATCCCAAAGTCGTGGCTCTCGGCGAGATGGGGCTCGATTATCATTGGGACAAGTCTCCGGCGGAAGTCCAGAAAGAAGTATTCCGTAAACAGATCCGTCTTGCGAAGAAGGTAAAGATGCCCATCATCATTCATAACCGGGAAGCGACGGAGGATATCGTCGAAATACTGAAAGAAGAGAATGCAGCGGAAGTGGGCGGCATCATGCATTGTTACAGTGGACCTGCTGACATCGCCAAAGAATGTATTGAGATGAATTTCATGATTTCACTCGGTGGACCTGTTACATTCAAAAATGCGAAACTGCCTAAAGAGGTCGCTAAAGCTGTCGATCTGGAGCACCTTCTTATTGAGACGGACTGTCCGTTTCTCGCTCCCCACCCGAACCGTGGAAAGCGCAATGAGCCTGCTTATGTCAAGCTTGTGGCTGAACAGATTGCGGATTTGAAGGAGCTGACTTATGAGGAAGTCAGTGAAGCGACAACAGCTAACGCGCTTCGGTTCTTCGGCATAGAATCAAAGTAAAATTGTGTCATGATTGTTACAAAACAGATGTAATTGTTTAGGAACTGTAACATGTTTGTTATGTTAATTGTCTAGGTATAATAGCATAATGTAAGAAGTCAGTGATTCTATCATCTGACTTCTTTTTTTATGACAGGAAAATGTTGTGAAAAAAGCAGTCCGTTTGACATCGAATCTATGTCTGACTAGAATAGAACGCATGCTTTTGAAAGGAGGATGAAGGATGAACAAGGAAAAAGTGACTAAATCCATTTATATTTGGGTCGCCGCCGTATCCGTCCTGTGCATCACTTTTTTAGTAATGGCTTCCTATGAATTTACTAAAAAGCCTGTACAAGTGTCTCAAAACGGACAGAAAGAAATAATTCGCACTCATGCCAATACTGTTAAAGAACTTATGTCCGAAATGGGAATTACTGTACACCAGCATGATGAACTATCCCATAAGTTATCCGATCCGATTGAACGTGGTATGGATGTAAACTACATAGCATCGAAGCGTATTCAATTAGCCATTGATCGTTCCAATACAGAACAATACAACACGACAGCCTCTACAGTAGGTGAATTCTTCGACGAACAAGGTCTGGAGTTCCAAGAACGGGACGAGGTGTCTCATGACTTAGCAGCACCGATCGAACAAGGGATGGATATTGAAGTACAGAAAGCATTCCAAGTGACCCTCCATGATGGGGGAGAAAAAGAGAAGATATGGACAACCGCTACAACTGTCGGAGACTTACTGAAAGATCAGCAGGTTGAACTCAGCGACCTTGATCAGTTGAACGTTTCCGAGGAGGAAATCGTCAAGGCAGACACTCCTATCAAAATTACCAGAATTGAGAAAATGACGGACACCGTAGAAGAAGATATGGAGTATGCGGTGGAAACAAGGCGGGACGAGTCTCTGCCGAAAGGGGAAAGGAAAGTTCTTTCCTCCGGGGAGAACGGCCTCGTCACGAAAAAATATGAAGTCATTCTTGAGAACGGTGAAGAGAAAAGCCGAGAGCTGATAGAAGAAACGGTGCAGAAGGAAAGCAGGAAAGAGATCATAGCGCTCGGTACGAAAGTGGAAGAGGAAAAAGCGCCTGTAACGGTTGCTTCTGCTTCCTCTGATAAGAAGGAAGCTCGTGTTGTTCAAGCGTCAGCCAAACCTTCTGATAAGCAGGATGATACGAAGACGTTACAAATGCATGCGACTGCCTATACGGCAAATTGCGCCGGCTGTTCCGGTGTGACTGCTACAGGAATTGATTTGAAAGAGAATCCTGATAGAAAAGTTGTTGCCGTCGATCCTGATGTCATTCCACTCGGCAGCCGTGTGTGGGTAGAAGGGTATGGCACAGCCATTGCTGGAGATACCGGGGGAGCCATCGATGGGAAACGCATTGATTTATTCGTTCCATCGAAGAGTCAGGCCCACAGCTATGGGAGAAAACAAGTAACGGTCAAAATACTGGATTAAAGGAGACAGCAGAGGGGATACCTCTGCTTTTTTCGTCTGTAAACTCATGGTATGCTAGAAGAAGATGGACACGTACGTACAGGAGGATAAGGTATTGAAAATAAAAGAGGTGATCGTTGTTGAAGGGAAAGATGATACAGCGAAAATCAAAGCGGCTGTAGATGCAGATACGATCGAAACGAACGGCTCTGCCATCGATGAGGAAGTTCTCGACCGCATCAAACATGCCCAGTCAAAACGTGGCATTATCATTTTCACAGACCCTGATTATCCAGGGGAGCGAATCAGACATATAGTCGACCAGCATGTCCCGAATTGTAAGCATGCATTTCTTCCGAAGGACCAAGCGAGGGCCAAACGAGATAAAGGGATTGGTATCGAACATGCATCTATCCAGGATATCCGAACTGCCCTCTCATCGGTTTATGAACTGGTGGACGGGATAGAGGGAGAGATAACGAAGCAGGATTTGATCGATCTCGGACTGATCGGAGGCTCCCGATCGACGGATCTTAGAGAACAGCTGGGGCTGCACTTAAGAATTGGAAAGACTAATGGAAAACAACTGCTCAAGCGACTGAATATGTTCCACATCACGCCACAGCAATTGGGAGAAGCGATGAAGCAGATCATGCAGGAGGAAAATAATGAATAACAAAGCCATTGCAACACCTACACGCACGAAAGAAATATTGAAGAATTACGGTTTCTCCTTCAAGAAAAGTCTTGGTCAGAACTTCTTGATCGATGTGAACATCTTGACGAATATCATTGCAGAAGCAGGGATTGACGACACAACAGCAGCTATCGAAATCGGACCTGGAATCGGCGCGTTGACAGAACAACTTGCAAGGCATGCCGACAAGGTTGTGGCGTTTGAGATAGACCAGCGCCTGCTTCCTATTCTGGGAGAGACGCTTTCCGAATATAACAATGTCCACATCATCAATGAAGATATCCTGAAAGCGGATGTTGCCGGGATGATTGATGAACATTTTGAAGAAGGTCAGAAAATACGCGTCGTCGCAAACCTTCCCTATTACATTACGACACCGATCCTCATGAAGTTGTTGATGGATCGTCTGCCTGTAGACAGCATCACGGTCATGATTCAAAAAGAGGTTGCTGATCGGATGGCTGCGGAACCAAATACGAAAAGTTACGGCTCCCTTTCAATAGCTGTTCAATATTACACGAAGGCCAGGGTGGCATTGAACGTGCCGAAAACCGTCTTTATGCCACAGCCCAACGTAGATTCCTCTGTTCTTCATCTGGAGATGAGAGAAGAGCCGCCGGTTCATGTCGATGATGAGTCCTTCTTCTTTGATGTTGTAAAAGCTACTTTTGGTCAGCGCCGTAAAACATTGATGAACAACCTGGCAAGGCATTTTAAGGGGACATTAGATAAAGAAGAGATCCGCAGCCGCCTGGCAGAGGTGAACATCAATCCTCAGCGCAGGGGGGAATCTCTATCGATGGATGAATTCGCCTCCTTAGCTAACATTCTTTATAAATAACAGAATTCTGAAGGCACAAAGCCCACCTCTTCACATACACTACAGTAGTGTTTTGGAATGAGGTGGAGAGTTATGATAGCAAACGGAGATCTTGTAACACGGAAGTCCTATCGGCACGATATCATCTTCCGAGTGATGGCACAGGCTCAAACGGTTGTGAAGCTGATGGGCGAACATGTACGCCTTGAGGCTGATGCACCTCTCGATGACCTGGAAAAAGTAACAGGTGCAGCATACCACCGGATCAGAAATGAATATGAAGAGCAGGAAGCCTATTCTTACAGGCTTTTTCGTCAGGATTACCGATTGCTGAAAGAGAAAAGAGACGCAGAAGCGGGAACCGGATACACGAAGGAATCGGAGACGAACTATTTCCAACTGCCCCCCCGGATCCTTCATATTGACGGGGACCCGTTGTTTCTAAAGAAGTGTATTGCGCTGTATGAACAGCTCGGTCTTCAGGTACACGGCCAGTATCTGCATGAAAAAGAAATGCCTCACAAAGTGATGCCTCTTATCGAGAAGGTTCACCCTCAAATTGTGGTTCTTACAGGCCATGATGCATACTCAAAAGCTAAGGGGTCTATTCGAGCCCTTGACTCTTACAGACACTCCAAATATTTTGTAGAGGCCGTACGCAACATAAGGCAGAAGCACCCTAATTTCGATCAAATGGTCATTTTTGCAGGAGCCTGCCAGTCCCATTTTGAATCCATCATCCGGGCAGGAGCCAATTTCGCAAGTTCCCCGGCCCGCGTCAATATTCATGCGATCGATCCTGTTTATGTAGCTGCAAGGGTGGCATATACATCCTTTACAGAGCATATAAATGTATGGGAGGTCATCAGAAACACGATTAGTGGAGAAGATGGACTTGGCGGCGTGGAAACAAAAGGGCTGCTACGGATCGGAATGCCGTACACGAAGGATCAGGAAGAAGATTGACCGTTATCGAACGACGATAGCGGTTTTTCTTTTCCAAGGGGGTGTACATATTTTTCCTGTTAATGGATAACATAAACATCAACGCATTATTTACGTCATTCTATTGCAATGTGAAGCGGCTATTGGTATAATTAATAATTTTATTTGACTTTGTCCCTGTCTTATGGTAAACTAATCTTTAGTGAGGTGGAGTGCAGTGGCTAAAACATTAGTAGAAATTAAGCAATCCTTAGAAGGACAAATTGGCAAGCGTTTAACATTAAAGGCGAATGGCGGCCGTCGTAAGACGATTGAGCGTTCTGGAATTTTGGCAGAGACATATCCTGCCGTGTTCATTGTTGAACTTGACCAAGATGAAAATGCTTTTGAACGTGTATCGTACAGCTATGCAGATGTTCTTACAGAGACAGTCGAATTGAACTTCGACGACCTACAGACTATGGCTCTTGAGCAGTGAACCTTTCGTTTACTGCTTTTTTATTTTGTCTTTTTTTTCAATGAAATATAAAAAGCGTTCCCATGTATTTTATGGAACAATTACATACAACTCCCCGCTATAATTCATCCGTCTAGACACATACTAGGACTGTCGTAACTAAGTGAATGCGAAAGGAGCTGAAAGCGATGGGACGTAAGCGAAGTATCATGTCCGATTCGTTTAAAGAGGAACTCGCGAAAGAACTTGGGTTTTACGACAAGGTGCAGCAAGATGGATGGGGTGGCATCACCACGCGTGATGCAGGTAACATGGTAAAACGAGCGATACAAATGGCAGAAGAACAGCTGGCGGACAACCAGCGGTGAATGAATCCCCTCTGTGCATAACAGAGGGGTTTTTTACATAACGTTTCTTGTTCATATAAATATGGTACAATGCTGTAAGATAATCTTGAAGATGAGGTGCTTGCATGCAAATACTTGAAAAAGCTCCTGCCAAAATAAACTTGTCACTGGACGTCCTGTATAAGCGCCCGGATGGTTTTCATGAAGTGGAAATGGTCATGACAACGGTGGACCTTGCAGATCGGATTGAATTGACGCTGCTTTCCGAACCTGTCATTAAGGTCGAATCAGAGAGCCGTTTCGTCCCTAATGATGAGCGTAACCTAGCTTATCGTGCGGCGAAACTCCTCCAGGACCGGTTTAAGGTAAATAAAGGGGTTAACATATTTATTGAAAAGAATATCCCTGTCGCAGCGGGCCTTGCGGGAGGCAGCAGTGACGCCGCTGCTGTTCTGCGTGGTGTCAATCGAATGTGGGGCCTTGGGCTTTCTGACGATGAGCTGGCCGAACTCGGTGCGGAAATCGGATCAGACGTGTCGTTCTGTGTTTATGGAGGAACGGCCCTTGCTACTGGGCGAGGAGAGCAGATTCGTTTCCTGCCAGCACCGCCGCCCTGCTGGGTTGTTCTGTCGAAGCCGACTATCGGTGTCTCTACACAAACGGTCTATCAGGGTCTGAACGTTTCCCAGGCGGAACACCCTGATACGGAAGCGATGGTACGGGCGTTACAGGAAGAGGACTACGAAGGAATCTGTGCCAATGTAGGAAATACATTGGAAGGTGTGACGCTTAAGCTGCATGAGGAGGTGGGGCAGATCAAGGAGCAGATGCGCCAGGCCGGAGCGGATGCTGTGCTTATGAGTGGAAGCGGACCGACCGTGTTTTCGCTTGTAGAGCAGGATGCACGCGCCCAACGGATCTATAACAGTTTAAAAGGCTTCTGTACCGAAGTATATATGGTTCGGATGCTGGGATATAGAGAAAACACTTGATAAAATCCGTACAAATCTGTTATATTTAATGAAAATATTCGGATTTTGAGGTGTCCTCTTATGAAAAGAAGTGAGCGACTAGTTGCGATGACCCATTTCATCCTTGATCGACCTCGAGAATTGATTTCCCTTCCTTTCTTCTCGGAGAAGTATGAAGCGGCAAAATCCTCGATCAGCGAAGATCTAGGTATTATTAATAAAATGTTTCAACATGAAGGGATAGGCTACCTGGAGACGATTTCGGGAGCAGCTGGCGGCGTTAAATATATCCCTGCTTTTTCAGAAGAATACAGTAAGACGTTTGTTCGTGAATTGTGCGAACGATTGCAGGATCCGGCGAGGCTTCTGCCGGGCGGATACTTATTTATGAGTGACATACTCGGTGATCCCGAGACGACAAGGAATATCGGTCGATTATTCGCTTCCGCTTTCCGAGATAAAGACATAGATGTCGTCATGACAGTGGCCACTAAGGGAATACCGCTTGCTTACGCTGTCGCTTCCTATCTTAACGTTCCTGTTGTTATAGCTAGAAGAGACCCTAAAATTTCGGAAGGGTCGACGGTAAGTATCAACTATGTTTCAGGCTCGACGCGGAAGATCCAGACGATGGTATTAACCAAGCGTTCTCTGCAGGAAGGTTCACGCGTATGTATCATTGATGACTTCATGAAAGCCGGGGGAACGATCAACGGCATGCGGAATCTCTTGAAGGAATTCGACGCAGAGCTTGCCGGCATCGGTGTATTGGCAGAAGCCGAAGACGATGAAGAGGATCGTGTCGTGGACGATTACCTTTCCTTAGTTCAAATCGTCAATGCGGATGAACGGAAATTCTCCATTGAAGTACGACCTGGGAACTTGCTGGAAAATATATAGGACTGTCAATCAGGCTCTCATCCTTGTGATGGGGGCCTTTTCTATACCTGTTTGTGAAAAATTAATTGATTTGAAAAATTTTTTAGAAAAATAAGCAGGAATTATTCCCGTTTTGTGGAATTTATTTAACATAAGTTCCTTTTGGATAAAGGTGGTGAATTTAATGGAAGTAACTGACGTGAGACTGCGACGCGTGAATACCGATGGAAGAATGCGAGCAATTGCTTCTATTACCTTGGATCAGGAGTTTGTTGTCCATGACATACGGGTGATTGATGGCAACAATGGGTTGTTTGTAGCAATGCCGAGCAAACGTACCCCGGACGGGGAGTTCAGAGACATTGCACACCCGATCAATTCCGGCACACGTGGAAAGATTCAGGACGCTGTTCTTGAAGCCTACCACCAGGCCGGTGAAGAAGACGAAGCAGGGGTGGAATTTGAAGAAGCCGGAGCTTCGTAATACTTAAAGCACAACAAAGGGTCTGACCACTGCGGTCAGGCTCTTTTTTTGATAGGGAGAAATGTCGATTCCTACCTTTTCCCACCGGCTCAAATGTTGAAATCACCCTACGTTTGAGATATGATTCAAAGTGGATAATTAGGATGGAGGTACGTTCATGACTAACCGTTACGCTGTTGTTCTCGCTGCTGGCCAAGGTACACGTATGAAGTCGAAACTTTATAAAGTTTTGCACCCCGTATGTGGGAAGCCTATGGTACAGCACGTTGTCGATCAATTAAATACATTGGAATTAGATGAGCTAATCACTGTTGTTGGTTTTGGCGCAGAGAAGGTTCAGGATCAACTGGGTGAGGACAGCCACTATGTCGTCCAGGAAAAACAGCTTGGCACAGGACATGCTGTACTGCAGGCAGACGATATCCTGGCAGACAAGCAGGGGACGACGGTTGTTGTCTGCGGAGATACTCCTCTTCTTACGGGGGAGACGCTCCAGAAACTGCTTGACCACCATGATGCAGAAGGGGCGAAGGCAACCATTTTGACTGCCCATGCGGAAGATCCACATGGATACGGGCGCGTGATCCGTGGTGGCAATGGTCAGGTGGAGCGAATCGTCGAACAGAAGGATGCCTCGGAAGAAGAGCAGGCCGTACAGGAAATTAATACAGGAACGTATTGCTTTGATAACGCTATGCTTTTTGAAGCGCTGAAGAATGTTTCCAATGATAACGTCCAGGGAGAGTACTATCTACCGGATGTCGTGGAAATTATGAAAGACCGCGGGGAGACGGTTTCCGCTTATCAGACACCTGAATTTTCGGAGTCCCTTGGAGTAAATGACCGTGTCGCATTGGCGAAAGCAGAGAAATTAATGAAAGAACGAATTAATGAGAAGCATATGAGAAACGGGGTTACATTGGTGGACCCTGATCAAACCTACATTGGTCCGGATGTCGTCATTGGTCCGGATGTGGTGATTTACCCTGGAACTGTGTTGGAAGGGGAGACGGTTATCGAGGATGATGCCGTTATTGGTCCACATACGACAATTAAAAATTGCCATGTCGGTAAAGAAACGAGCATTAAGCAGAGTGCTGCTGCTGACAGCAAAATCGGCGCAAGAGTCCAAATTGGACCATTTGCCCACATCCGTCCGCAATCTTCTCTAGGCGATGATGTCAAAATCGGTAACTTCGTGGAAGTGAAGAAGGCGCAGTTCGGTAACGGCAGCAAGGCTTCTCATTTAAGCTACATCGGTGATGCGGAAGTTGGAAGTGGTGTCAACATCGGATGTGGTACAATAACAGTGAATTATGACGGAGAGAATAAGTTCTTGACGACTATTGAAGATGATGCGTTCATTGGATGTAACTCCAACTTGATTGCACCTGTCACGGTCGGCAAGGGAGCTTACGTCGCTGCCGGCTCGACGATCAATCAAGACGTCCCGTCCGAAGCGCTTTCCATCGCGCGTTCCCGCCAGACGAATAAAGAAGGCTACGCTACTAAAATGAAATCGATCAAAAAAGATTAACGGAGGGTTCCATTCCATGGCAACTGGATATAAGGATTCAAAACTGAAAGTATTCTCACTAAACTCCAACCCGGAGCTGGCAAAAGAAATTGCCGACCAAATCGGAGTAGACTTAGGGAAATGTTCAGTCACAAGCTTTAGTGACGGCGAAATTCAAATCAACATCGAAGAAAGTATCCGCGGTTGTGATGTTTATGTGGTGCAATCCACGTGTGAACCGGTCAACCAACATATCATGGAACTTCTGATTATGATCGATGCACTGAAACGAGCTTCTGCAAGAACCATCAACATCGTTATGCCTTACTACGGATATGCAAGGCAGGACCGTAAAGCCCGTCCGCGTGAACCTATTACTGCGAAATTGGTTGCGGATCTGTTGGAAACAGCCGGAGCGACTCGTGTGCTGATGCTTGATCTGCATGCCCCGCAGATTCAAGGCTTCTTCAATATTCCTATCGATCACCTTGTTGGTGTGCCGATTCTTTCGGATTATTTCGAGGAGAAGAACTTTGACGACCTCGTCATCGTTTCCCCTGACCATGGTGGAGTGACCCGCGCACGCAAAATGGCCGATCGCCTGAAAGCGCCGATTGCCATTATTGATAAGCGTCGTCCTCGTCCGAACGTAGCGGAAGTGATGAATATCGTCGGAAACATCGAAGGGAAAACAGCTATTTTGATCGATGATATTATTGATACAGCCGGTACGATTACGCTTGCTGCGAACGCTCTTGTTGAGAATGGAGCGAAGGAAGTATATGCATGCTGTACGCACCCGGTGCTTTCAGGTCCTGCGATTGAGCGCATCGATAATTCCAAGATTAAAGAGCTTGTTGTTACGAACACGATTCCTTTAGGGGAAGAGAAATCCAGTGAGAAGATTAAAGAACTTTCTGTTGCCGGTTTAATTAGTGAAGCCATTATTCGTGTCCATGAACGTCAATCCATCAGCATCTTGTTTGACTAATTTTTTATAAAATTAGGTTTAACTCTCTTGTTTAACGGGAAACTGTTATTATGATTGGTAAATTACTGGAGGTTGATTAATTTGGCTATTACTCTTAAAGCAAATCAAAGAAAAGATCTCAAACAGTCTGCTACTCGTGAACTGCGACTTAACGGCAATGTGCCGAGTGTAGTATACGGTAAAGAAAAAGAGCCGATCACGGTTGCTGTTAACAGCATAGAGTTACTTAAAACTGTGCGTGATGAAGGGAAGAACGCAATTATCTCCCTTGATATCGATGGAAAAGATAAAGTGGATGTTATGCTACATGAATATCAAGTCGATCCGTTGAAGGACCAGCTGATTCATGCAGATTTCTATATCGTTAACATGTCAGAAGAGATGGATGTAGAAGTTCCTGTCCGTCTTGAAGGGGAGGCTGCCGGCGCCAGAGAAGGCGGTGTCGTACAACAACCGCTTTATGAATTGGCGGTTCGTGCTAAACCAGCGGATATTCCGGAAGAAATCGTCGTAGACGTTTCTGAATTGAATATCGGTGACAGTGTGATGGTCAGCGACTTGAAAGAGTCCCGCGGTTATGAAATCACAGAAGATGATAATACGACAATTGTTTCCGTAACTCCACCGGAAGAAATGCCGGAAGAGCCGGATACAGATAATGCAGACGAAGAACCGGAAGTCATCAATGAGAAATCAGAAGATGAAGATGGGGATTCCGAAGAGAAATCAGAGTAAACAACGGAATAGGATAAGGGGGCGTAGCCGGAAGGCGCGTCCTCTTCTTTTGTATTTCGTCTTTTTTCAATGACCAAGAATTGTGACATTATTTTTATCCATGCTTTGATATAATAGAGAAATAGTACAAAGACAGTAAAGGAAGTTATGTATGAAATGTATCGTAGGCCTGGGTAATCCAGGCAGGAAATATGAACAGACACGTCATAATATCGGATTTATGATTGTCGACCAGCTGGCAGAGAAGAATGGCTGGACACTTACTCAGAAGAAATTCAACGGCCTCTTCACGATGGAACGTGTAGACGGGGAAAAGGTCGTTTTGTTGAAACCTCAAACGTATATGAACCTTTCCGGAGAGTCCCTTCGTCCATTGATGGAATATTACGATATGGATGTCGAGGATGTTTTGGTCGTTTACGATGACCTGGATCTTCCTCCCGGGAAGATCCGTTTAAGGCAGAAAGGCGGCCACGGCGGTCATAACGGTATCCGGAATATCATTGACCAGCTTGGTACGAAAGAATTTAAACGACTTCGTGTAGGAGTTGGCCGACCGAATGGGTCCCAGACTGTAATTGACCACGTGTTGGGGGATTTCTATAAGGAAGAGTGGGAGGCTGTGGAAGAGAGTATCGAACAGTCTGTCCAAGCGTGCGAAGCATGGTTCAATCAGCCTTTCAATGAAGTGATGAATGATTACAATGTGAAATGATCGTCGCCTCTCGTCAGATAACCGTATAACGCCCGCCTGTGACGGTAAAACTATGTACCATCAACCTAGAGGAGGATGGACATGAAAATACGTTATTTTTGTCGTCACTGCGAGAACCAAGTTGGAGAATTGGACGCTGCACAAGTGGATGTCTCCCAGTTGGGGTTTGATCTTTTAAATGACACCGACCAGGAGCAGATGGTCCGCATGACAACGGACGGGCATATGGATATACGGACGATTTGTGATTCATGCAAAGAATCATTAGACGAGAATCCACACTATCATGAGCTAGACTTTTTCATTCAGTAAATCGTGATCTTCCATCATGGAAGATCCGGATGGTGGAGGAATTCGATATGCAGGGAATAAAGGATTATTTATATCCAAAAGATGATATACATTCGGTGATAGCTGGCTATGAGTCAGGGATGAAAGAACAGATGGTTGCCGGCCTTTCCGGAGCATCGAGAACAGTGTTAATATCGATGCTGCGTGAATCGTTGAAACGGCCGATTATTCTCGTCACCCATCAGCTGATTCAAGCACAGCAGCTATATGAAGACATGCAGGAATTGACGGACGGGGAGCAGGTGCATCTGTATCCGGTTAACGAATTGATTGCATCTGAAATTGCCGTCGCAAGTCCAGAATTGCGTAGTCAGCGCATCGAGGCGCTAAGCCAGTGGTTGAATCAAAAGTCCGGTGTGTTGATTGCACCGGTAGCCGCTCTGAAACGAATCATGCCGTCGAAAAAGTATTGGGAGCATAACCAGCTCCCTTTTCGTGTTGGAGAAGAAGTGGATCTTGATGAATACTTAACCCGTTTTATAAGTATGGGTTACGACCGGACGGAAATGGTGGCAAGTCCCGGAGAATTCTCGTTAAGGGGCGGCATTATAGATGTCTACCCGCTGACATCGGAGCACCCGTATCGGATTGAGCTGTTTGATACAGAGGTCGATTCTATTCGCACGTTCGACTCAGAAACGCAGCGGTCCCATGATAAGCTTGATTCCGTTGTCGTTGGGCCAGCAGCAGAGCTTCTGTTGAGGGAAGAGGATTATGCCCGTTCCCACGATCGTTTAGAAACGGCACTGAGTCAATCGTTGAAAAAGTTGACGAAATCCGAGGCGAAAGAAACCCTTGCCCAGGTCGTGGAACATGACCTTGGTAGACTGAAGGAACAGGAACGTTTTCAGGAGATGTATAAGTATATTGGGTACTTTTATGAAGAGCCGGTAAGCTTACTGGATTATCTTCCGAAAGACGGCCTTGTCATTCTGGATGAAATGAGCAGGATTCAGGAAACAGCCACCCGTCTGGATCAGGAAGAGGCGGAATGGCATCAGAGTTTGCTGGAGGCTAATCAAACGGTGAGGGATCTGAACATATCCTTCGACTGGCAGGATACGTGGGATAAGATCGAGCAGCCTCGTCTATATATGTCTGTGTTTATGCGTCATATTCCGAATACACAGCCCCAGAATGTTGTGAACATATCCAGCAGACAGATGCAGCAGTTTCATGGTCAGATGAATTTGTTGAAGAACGAAATGGACCGATGGGAGAAGCAGGGATACTCCGTCGTTATTCTGGCGCCTGATGAGAAACGTCAGGAGAAAATCCAAAGTGTCCTGGACGATTACGACATGGAAGCCGTCGTCAGTAAAGAAGAAGTGAAGCTCCCATTAGTCAAACCGACGATTGTTCAAGGGAATATCAGCAGTGGCTTTGAGTGGCCGATGCACAAGCTTGCGGTGCTGACAGAGAATGAGTTATTCAAAAAACGTACGGCCAAGCCGAAGCGTAAGAAGCAGAAGATGTCCAATGCGGAGCGGATCAAGAGCTACCAGGAGTTGAAAGTGGGCGATTATATCGTCCATGCCAGCCACGGAATCGGGAAGTACCTTGGTATAGAAACATTGAAAATGGGGGGCAACCATAAGGACTTCCTTATGGTTAAATACTCTGGAAACGACAAATTGTATGTGCCGATTGACCAAATCGATTTGATCCAGAAGTATGTCGGTTCGGAAGGGAAAGAGCCGAAAGTTTATAAGCTTGGAGGCAGCGAGTGGAAGAAAGTCAAAAGCAAAGTCCAATCCTCTGTCGAAGACATTGCGGATGACTTGATCCAGCTGTATGCGGAGCGTGAGGCATCGAAAGGGTATGCCTTCAGTGAAGACGGGGAGATGCAGCGGGAATTTGAGGCAGCATTTCCTTATGAAGAGACGGAAGATCAAATCCGGTGTATTGAGGAAATCAAAAAGGATATGGAACAAATTCGCCCGATGGATCGTCTCCTCTGCGGGGATGTTGGTTATGGAAAAACGGAAGTTGCGATTCGTGCGGCATTTAAAGCCATTGTAGACGGCAAACAAGTAGCCTTGCTTGTACCGACTACCATACTTGCTCAACAGCACTTTGAGACGCTTCAGGAGCGCTTCCAGGGATTTGGTATTAACATTGGGCTGATGAGCCGTTTCCGTACGAAGAAGCAGCTGAAGGAGACGTCTGATCGTTTACGCAAAGGACTGGTGGACGTCGTCGTCGGTACCCACCGCATCCTTTCCAAAGATGTAGAGTTCAAAGACCTTGGTCTGTTGATTGTCGATGAAGAACAACGCTTCGGAGTCAAACACAAAGAAAAGATCAAGCAGTTGAAGAATAATGTCGATGTACTGACCCTTACAGCGACGCCGATTCCGCGTACGCTGCATATGTCTATGCTCGGCGTCAGGGATCTGTCCGTCATAGAAACCCCTCCTGCCAACCGTTTCCCGATTCAAACTTACGTCCTGGAGTACAATCCGATTTTTCTTCGTGAAGCAGTGGAACGGGAGATGGCCCGTGACGGTCAGGTGTTTTTCCTGTTTAACCGTGTGGAAAATATAGAGCGGATGGCGCAGGAGATCTCCGCACTGGTACCGGAAGCAAGAGTAACGTTCGCTCACGGGCAGATGAACGAAACCGAGCTAGAAAATGTCATGTTCTCCTTCTTAGAAGGGGAATTCGATGTGCTTGTCAGTACGACGATCATCGAAA
This sequence comes from Halobacillus sp. KGW1, assembly GCF_001592845.1. Classification (NCBI taxonomy): domain Bacteria; kingdom Bacillati; phylum Bacillota; class Bacilli; order Caryophanales; family Bacillaceae; genus Halobacillus; species Halobacillus sp. KGW1. Next base: position 22,403 of record NZ_LSOC01000007.1, on the reverse strand, counting down.
CGGGAGTGGATATACCGAACGTAAATACGCTTATCGTCTACGATGCAGATCGAATGGGCCTCAGCCAGCTGTATCAGCTGCGGGGACGAGTCGGACGATCCAACCGGGTAGCTTACGCCTATTTTACGTACCAAAAAGACAAGGTCCTGACAGAAGTGGCGGAGAAGCGTCTTCAGGCGATCAAAGAATTTACAGAGCTCGGTTCCGGATTCAAAATCGCCATGCGCGATCTTTCTATCCGCGGTGCAGGTAATCTGCTCGGAGCCCAACAGCATGGATATATTGATTCTGTCGGATTCGATATGTATTCCCAAATGCTGAAGGATGCGATCGAAGCGAAACGCCAAGGGAAAGAGCCGGAAGCGGTCCAACCATTCCAGCCGGAACTGGATATGATGGTCGATGCGTATATTCCGGAAGAATACATCAAGGATGAGAAGCAGAAAATAGATATGTACAAACAATTCCAAGCGATTGAATCTGTCGAGGACATTCATGACCTCCGGGATGAATTGATTGATCGCTTCGGGGATTATCCGGAAGAGGTTGACAACTTGTTCCGCGTTTCTTCCATACGTCTGTATGCCAAACGAGCCCGGATCGAAGCCATTACAGAACGTAAGCAGAAGATTGAATTGTTGATGGAATCCGAACAAAGTCAGCAGGTTGATGGTGCGAAGCTGTTCGAATTTGCTAACAAGTATGGGCGGATGGTTCAACTTGGTACGGAAGAAACGAAATTGAAGGTGACCATCAGCTGGAATCGAAAAGCCGATTGGAACAAATATGAATTAGTTGAAGAGTTTATCAGTAAACTGCCGGAAATGATGCGTGAAACGACTACAGCTTGAAAGAACCCCCACTTATCCCATGGAAAGTGGGGGTTTTTACATAATTTATTTAAAAAACCATACCAAGGGTGCATAGGTTTTTTCTGCTGAATCATACTATCCTTAATCACCCGCTCATTCTGCTTGCGCTTCAACAGGAGAAAGAATGGAATTCATCACAGAAAAGGAGGCAGCATAAAGGATGAAAGCAACTGGTATAGTACGCCGTATCGATGATTTAGGACGTGTAGTTATTCCGAAAGAGATCCGCCGCACATTGAGGATTCGTGAAGGGGATCCTTTAGAAATTTTCGTTGACCGTGAAGGAGAAGTTATTCTTAAGAAGTATTCGCCGATTAGTGAGCTGGGTGATTTCGCTAAGGAATATGCGGAAGCGCTGAGTGAATCGTTGGAATCTCCTGTCTTGATCTGCGACCGGGATGAGTTTATAGCCGTGGCCGGAGGCGTGAAGAAGGAGTACATGAATCGCTCGATTGGGAGTAAAGTCGAAGAAATTATGGATACCAGAACGATGTCTTTTGAAAAGCATCCGGATCCGGTTGAGTTTGTCCAAGGGCAGGAAGAAGACGTTATTTCCTACATTATTTATCCTATCATCGCCCAGGGAGACCCGATTGGATGTGTGATTGCCTTTAATAAAGAAGGATCACCAATGGAGGAAAGTATGACAAAAGCGCTGCAGACAGCTGCCAGCTTTCTGGCGAAACAAATGGAGTAGTGAACAGGGTCAGGTCCGAGCGGGTTAAGGGATCTGACCTTTTCATATGGTATAATGAAAGCTTCGAATATACATAAGAAAGAAAGGTTTCGCAATGACTCATACACGTTCCAACTCCTTTCTAAAAGGAGCTTTCATCTTAACTCTTGCCGGTTTGATCAGCAAAGTCATCAGTGCAGGTTACAGAATTCCTCTTCAAAATTTGACGGGAGATATCGGTTTTTATATTTATCAGCAGGTTTACCCTATTCTGGGTGTTGCACTTCTGCTGGGACTCTATGGATTTCCTGCGGCTATTTCTGTATTAGTTGCTGAAAAAGGAGAACGGCCGCTGTCGATTCCTTCCTTCTATCTTCCGGTTTTTGGGTACATGTCGGGTTTGTGTCTGTTGATTTTTAGTGCGGGTTATTTAATGGCATCTGATCTCGCTTCGGTGATGGGCGATACGCGCCTGGTTTCCGCGCTGCGCGCATCTTTTGCCGTATTCCTGCTTGTTCCTTTTGCAGCTATCTTCCGGGGCGTCTTTCAAGGGCGGGGAAACATGGGGCCCACGGCGATTTCGCAAATTACAGAACAGCTCTTGCGGGTAGGGCTTATTCTCGCTGCCGCTATTTCTGTAATGAGGGGCGGAGAAGTGTACCGGATCGGGCTTGGTGCCGCCGCTGGATCCATGCTTGGTGCCTTTGGTGCTGCGGTGCTTCTGTACGTATGGTTTAGAAAGACCCCTTCCTTTTGGACGTGGGAGCGTTCTTCGGTCGACCCGAAGATGGGGAGGAGGATCCTGCTCAACGGGATTTTCATCTGTTTGAATTATATGTTATTGATATCTCTTCAGCTCATAGATGCGTTTACCATGATACCTGGTCTAATGGACAACGGATTCAGTGTAACGGAAGCCCGGGAGGCAAAAGGGGTCTTTGACCGCGGCCAGCCGCTCGTTCAGTTAGGGACGGTCCTTGCATCTTCCCTTGCACTCGCTGTTCTGCCGTCCATCAATCGAAAACGATGGGAGAAAGAAAAAAGCGCGGTAGAAAGGGATGCGTTTCGGGCAGTAAAATTTACTCTCATAATCGCTGCAGGCGCAGCAGTGGGACTGATGTATCTGTTTCGGGACATCAACATTTCCTTCTTTCGGGATGAAGCAGGAACCGGTCCACTCCGAGTGTTTATGTTTGTTATCATTTTCAGTTCGTTGATCATCACCCTGTCCTCTATCCTGCAGGGGCTGGGATATATGAGGCAGACAGCTGGGATCCTGGTGATAGGGGTAGTTGTGAAGACGCTTGGCAACTTAGTGTGGATACCTGCGTTCGGTGTCTATGGCACAGCGGTTTCATCCATAATAGCTGTTGCTTTCGTTTTAGTGGGAAATATCGTACTCTTAAGGCAAGAGATCCCATGGAGGAAATGGTTCGCATTACCTTGGCGGGCTGTCTTTGTTTCTGCTTCCGGGATGGTTGTCGGTCTGTGGATTATTGATGCTGTTTTACCATATGTGAATATATCAGGAAGCCGTATCTGGCTGTTATTATTTGTGCTTGTGAGAGTAGGTGTCGGTGCTGCTCTTTACTTATTGCTCCTGCTTAAGTGCGGATGTTTCACAAGAGTGGAAGTGGCCGCACTGCCGGCCCGGAGATGGTTGATGAAATTGTTGCCGAAAGGAATGAAAGAATGAACACGATTAGAGTAATCGGGCTTGGTGCTGCGGAATTGAATCAGCTCCCGCTCGGAATTTACCGTGCGTTGATCCATGCCGAATCACCGGTTTATATGAGGACGAAAGAACACCCGGTCGTCCACGAATTGGAGAAGGAGGGGCTGGCATTTCGCAGCTTTGATGATGTATATGAGTCTCATCAGCAGTTTGGGGATGTCTACAAGGAAATCGTAGACAGGTTGGTCGAGGCATCCGCAGAAGGGGATCTTCTCTATGTGGTACCTGGACATCCAATGCTTGCAGAACGAACGACTCAGCTCCTTTTGGAGAAAAGGGAAGCGGGAATCATCGCTGTAGAAATACTGGGGGGACAGAGTTACCTGGATGCTACCTTTTCGGCACTGGAAATCGATCCTGTAGAAGGATTTCAATTTCTGGATGCCACTGCTTTGAAGCGGGAAGAACTGCAATATTTAAATCACATTATTCTCTGCCAGGTCTACGACAGTATGATTGCATCAGAAGTGAAACTGACGCTGCTGGAAGACCTGCCTGCCAGTCATCCCGTGACGGTGGTAACGGCGGCGGGAAGCTCTGCAGAGAAGCTTACGACTGTACCTCTGGAGGAACTGGACCGCCATGTGGAAGTAGACAACCTTACGAGTGTCTATGTTCCTCCTCTGGAGAGGGAGCGCCTTAACCATCAATTCTTCCGCCTCCGGGAAGTGATCCGCATTTTAAGAAGTCCGGAAGGTTGTCCTTGGGACAGGAAGCAGACGCACGAATCTCTGCGCAAATATATGATTGAAGAAGCATATGAATTTATAGACGCGGTTAATCGTGTGGATGATGAGAATATGATTGAAGAGCTCGGAGATGTCCTGCTTCAAGTCATGCTTCACAGTCAAATTGGAGAAGATGAAGGATTTTTCACAATCGATGACGTAATTATATCCATAACGGATAAAATGATCCGTCGTCATCCTCATGTATTCGCTGATGAGGAAGCTCGGGATGCGGAGGAAGTGTTGACCAACTGGGAAGCAATCAAACAGGAAGAGAAGGGAGCGGCTCCTGCCTCTATTCTGGATAGTGTCCCGGAGAGCTTCCCTGGATTGCTGCAGGCACAAGAGCTCCAGAAGAAAGCCGCCAAGGTTGGATTCGACTGGGATTCGGCGGAACCCGTAATAGAGAAGGTGAACGAAGAATGGGCGGAATTCCTCGAAGCGCGTGATGCCGGGGATGAAGTAGAGATGGAGAAGGAATTCGGTGATTGGTTGTTTGCAATCGCTAATCTGGCGAGGCATTACAAGATAAGTGGGGAGAATGCTCTTCAGAGAACCAACCGCAAGTTCCGGACGAGGCTGTCATTAATGGAAACAGCGGCTGGTCAGCAGGGGCGTAAGCTGGAAGACTACGATCTTGATTCGCTGGAAGCATTGTGGGTAGAAGCGAAAGCAAAAAATAAAGGAGCGGAATAACAGATGCGTTTAGATAAATTCTTGAAGATTTCCAGGTTGATCAAGCGGCGTACACTGGCTAAAGAAGTAGCGGATCAAGGCAGAATCAGCATCAATGGATCTCAAAGCAAGGCAGCAAGCAACGTAGCCGTCGGCGATGAATTGACGATCCAGTTCGGTCAGAAAATCTTGACCATTGAAGTGAAGTCTCTCAAGGAAAACGTAACAAAGGATGAAGCGACGACACTTTATGAAATTAAGAAAGAAGAACCGGTGAAACAATAATGCTGTTCTTATCCCGCTGTCCATGAGGACGGCGGGTTTTTCTTCCTGTTCTATTCTCCTGTTTCTTTTCATAGGTTGTACTAGAGAAGGAGGGTGTGAATCAATGGAAGGTTACGATAAGAACAATGGTATGCGCACACAGCAGGCAGAACATAATGTGAAGGTTTGGAACCGGAGAAATATAGAAATCACTGGTGTGAAAGAAGTGGACAGCTTCGACAGCGAGGAGTTCTTACTTCAGACATCCATGGGATACCTCGTCGTCCGCGGGCAGAATCTACAAATGAAGAATCTCGATTTGGACTCCGGTGTGGTGGCCATCAAGGGTAAAATGCATGAGATGACATACCTGGACGAACACCAAGGGGAGAAAGCTAAAGGACTATTTAGCAAGCTCTTCAAATGACGCTCACGGTACAGTTCATCACCATCCTCTCTATGATTGTGGGAGGGATGGGGGTGGGAGCCTCCATGGACACATTCGAGCGCATCTTCGGCCGACGTAATAAACGCGCGTGGCGGGAGGTTTTTTATCAGCTTGGTTTCTGGTTCGTTCAGGCGGTATTTTTGTTTTATTTGCTGTACCTGGCTAACTATGGTGAGCTTAGAGTTTATGTATTCCTGGCGATTCTCTGTGGATTTTCCGCCTATCGTGCATTGTTTCAGAAGGTTTACTTAAGAGCGCTTGAAGCTTGGATCCGCTTATGGCTCGGAATTTGGAATGCTGTGAAAAAGCTGGTGTACTATGTGCTTTTCCTTCCATCGAAATCCATCATTTTCCTTATTATTTCTTTACTTCTTGGCGTTTATAAGATACTTTTAAAGGGTATCATTCTATTGTTTCTTGTCATATTTTATCCGATCCGGTTAATTTTACGAGTGATTTGGCGACTTGTGCCGAAAAACATGAAAAATTACTTAAGGAAAACAGCAGGTTTTTTGGATAAAATAAAGAATACATGGAACAAGTGGATAAAACGATTAAAGAGGTAAAGGAGGCAGAGCCTGCATGGCAAAGAGACAGTCGGAGTCAGTAGCACGCATGGATTCTACATACATGAAGCACTACGATGCTTACATGGACAGACACCAGCGTAAGAAGAAACGCTTGATTCGTCGTCTTGTTATGTTTGCCTTGTTAGTGACGGTCGTTGCCGGCTCCATGGGTGTGTATCACTGGAAACAGCAATCCGTGTATGCCGAAAAGAACGAACAGTACGAACAACTTCAGCAAGAGATGGCCGCTTTGAAAAAAGAGGAAAATGGGCTGGAACAGGAGATCGAGCTGTTAAATGATGAAGATTATGTCCTTCAGATAGCCAGAACGAACTATTTCTTCTCTAAAGAAGGCGAAATTATCTTTAAAATGCCTAATGAGGACCCGTCTTATTGACACTCTTTTCAAAGCTTATATATAATATGTAGGAACGATACTTTTATCGAAAACTTAAGGAGGAGCATTTTTTTTATGTCAATTGAAGTAGGCAGCAAGCTGCAGGGTAAGGTAACGGGAATCACTAATTTCGGAGCTTTCGTCGAGCTTCCAGATGGTAAGACGGGTCTAGTTCACATTAGTGAAGTTGCCGACAACTATGTCAAAGACATTAATGAGCACTTGAGCCAGGGCGACCAGGTGGAAGTGAAAGTCATTAATGTTGGAGATGACGGTAAGATCGGCCTTTCCATAAAAAAGGCAAAAGAGAACCAGAATCGTCGTCCGCCAAAACCTCGTAAACCGGTAGAGTCTTTTGAACAGAAGATGAACCGTTTTATCAAGGATAGCGACGAGCGTTTAGCATCACTGAAAAAGCACACGGAATCCAAACGTGGAGGTCGAGGTGCTAAAAGAGGATAGCTTGCTGTCTAGGACAATGAGTAAAAGGTGCGCGTCTTCATAACTTATAGAAAAAGCAGATCCCATGGCGGATCTGCTTTTTTGCTGCTTATCTTTCTATGCGAAAGAAAAAAGCACGTCTCCATAGGGAGACGTGCTTTTTTAGGACAAGAATGCTTTCGATGACCCGTACGGGATTCGAACCCGTGTTACCGCCGTGAAAGGGCGGTGTCTTAACCGCTTGACCAACGGGCCTTTATGTATTTGAAAAAATAATGGTAGCGGCGGAGGGAATCGAACCCACGACCTCACGGGTATGAACCGTACGCTCTAGCCAGCTGAGCTACACCGCCATATTTTTAAATAGTTATCTCAAAGGCACAAGAAATATAGTACACCATGATAAAAAAAGTGTCAACAACAAATAAAAATATCAGATAAGTCTGTCTATTTCGCTAGGGAATGAAGGAGGTTTATGGGGGAGAAGGGGGTTGGACCTGAGACATTTTGTAGAAACTCCATCCGTTCGTGGGAAAACCATCGAAGTTTTTGTTTCTGCTCTCCTGTTGTTTTGACAAAATGCTTGTTCTTGCTGTGGTTTAATAGGTTTCACAAAGGAGTGGTGATAGATGTTGGGTACTGTATCAAAACGGGAAAGTCGTCAGGCTGTTCGAGGATCAGGAATTGTACAAGGTTTACAGAAGGTTTCTTTCGGAACGTTCTCCTTCATGGCGAACAAAGGCGTGTTCCACATGCTTCTTGCACTACTACTGGGACGAGCGATTATATTATCGTCCATGGCCCCTTTCGGTGTTGCGTTCCTGGCCGTGATCTGGTGGTTGAAGCGGCCGCTGGTTATACCGGTCACCATTATGATGGCTGCTGGAGCTTCTACATACAGCTACAGTCATGCGGGGTTTATCGTCGGAGCGTCGCTGGCTTTTTTGCTCTTAAGTCTGGGAGTGCGCAAAACAAGTCACCCCCAGAGATGGCTGCCGGCACTCGCCTTGATTGCCAGTCTCATACCAAGGACCGTCAGTCTGGCACTGCTCGATCGCTGGCAGCTTTACGAAATTACATTAATGGCGGCAGAAGGGGTATTGAGCTTCATCCTTGTACTAATCTTTATGCAGAGTCTTCCGATTTTAACACCACAAAGATATCAACCTACGTTAAAGAATGAAGAGATTGTTTGTTTGATCATATTGTTAGCTTCTGTATTGACAGGCATGATCGGTTGGCAGATTCAAGGGGTAGCAGTTGTGGATATATTTGCACGGTACTTAGTTGTTTTGTTGGCCTATATCGCGGGGGCGGCGATCGGGTCGACGGTAGGAGTCGTGACAGGACTCGTATTAAGTTTGTCTAACTTGGATCATATCTATCAAATGAGCCTGCTTGCATTCTCGGGCTTGCTGGGTGGTTTATTGAAAGAAGGGAAGAAGCTGGGGGTGAGTGCTGGGCTCATCGTCGGCACCCTTCTTATCGGCTTTTATATGAACAGTGGGGCAGGTCTGCCGTCTTCTCTGTGGGCGTCTGCGTGGGCGGTGGCTTTGTTTATATTGACTCCGAATTCATGGGTGACACAATTATCGAAATACATTCCGGGAACGGAAGAACATCATTCAGAGCAGCAAAAATATTTGCAGAAGGTTAGAGATGTGACGGCTGTACGCGTCGGAAAGTTTTCCGACGTATTTCAGGCGTTATCGAAGAGTTTTACATTGGAACAGCCGAAAGTAGACGAAGGACAAGCGGAGGAGGTCGATTATTTTCTCAGTCATGTAACGGAGAAAACGTGTCAGTCGTGCTTTAAGAAGGAGAAATGCTGGGTGAGTAAGTTCGACGACACCCATGATTTAATGACTGATCTGATGCATGAGCTGGATGAGAAGGGGGAACCGAGCCGGCTCTTAAGGAAAAATGTAGACCAGCACTGTGTGAAATCACAGAAGCTGATCGATACGATGAATCATGAATTATCTTTCTATCATGCTAATAAGCAGCTGAAGCGGCAGGTGATGGAGAGCCGCAAATTCGTAGCGGAGCAGCTGCAGGGTGTATCAGAGGTCATGAATAATTTCGCCAAAGAGATTGTAAAGGAGCGGGAGCAGCACGAACATAAAGAACAGATCATTTATCATGCACTGGAACGAATGGGGATGATTATTCAGAAACTTGAAATTTACTCGCTTGATGAAGGAAACATGGACTTGGAGTTAATTGTAGAAATTGAGAATTACCGCGGAGAAGGATCCAAGATCATTGCGCCGGTATTGTCCGATATCTTAGGGGAGACGATTGTTGTGACGATGGAGGAGATTTCTCCTTATCCGAACGGCCGGTGTTATTTATCTTTTGGTTCGGCAAAGCATTATTCGATTGAATCAGGCGTCGCACACGCGGCAAAAGGAGGAGGGTTCATATCCGGTGACAGTTACACCATGATGGAATTGGGCAGAGGGAAATATGCCCTTGCAATCAGTGATGGGATGGGGAATGGGGAGCGGGCACATGAAGAAAGTATGGAAACGCTCCGGCTGCTGAAACAAATTCTGCAGTCAGGGATTCAGGAGTCTGTCGCGATCCAGTCCATTAATTCCATTCTATCTCTACGTACGAATGATGAAATCTTCTCTACTCTCGATTTAGCGGTGATCGACCTGCATAAGGCGACATCCAAATTTATTAAGGTAGGAAGCACACCGAGCTTTATCAAACGAGGCGGGCAGATCCTTACTGTGGAGTCAGGAAACCTGCCAATGGGAATTATCCCGGAAGTCGACGTCGATATGACGAGTGAACAATTGAAAGCGGGAGATTTCCTTATCATGATGAGCGACGGGATTTTGGAAGGTCCGAAACAGCTGGATGATGTGGAATTGTGGCTCAAGCATCGGATCAAAGGTATAACAGAGAAAGACCCGCAGATTATCGCGGATCTTTTATTAGAAGAAGTTATTCGCGCCCAAGCAGGAACGATCGATGATGATATGACGATTATCGTCGCCAGAATTGATCGGTATATGCCGGAGTGGTCCTCCATTCCAGCAGAGAAAAAAGAGGCGTGATTTAGTATATATTTCCTCCGTTTCGGCGAAGCTGAGAGCAACGAAACAGGAGGGATCCAACATGAAACCAGGCCGACTGAAGCAGATTCTTTTATTAACGGATGGTTGCTCAAACCACGGAGAAGACCCGATTGCTGTAGCAGCACTTGCCAGGAATCAGGGCATAACGGTCAATGTGATTGGCGTTCTTGACGATCGTCAGAACGGACAACCTCAGGGGCTTGAGGAAGTAGAGTCCATTGCAGAGGCGGGTGGAGGCGTCAGTCAAATTGTTTATCAACAAAGTTTGTCCCAAACCGTGCAGATGGTGACGAGACAAGCCATGACCCAAACGATACAAGGAGTCGTTAATAAAGAATTGCAGGAGATCCTCGGAAAGAGCCAGACGATTGAGGAATTACCTCCGGAACAGCGGGGGGAAGTCGTGGAGGTGGTGGATGAGCTTGGAGAAAGTTGTGATTTGGAAGTTCTCGTGCTTGTCGACACGAGTGCAAGCATGCATCACAAGCTGCCGACGGTCAAAGATGCATTGTATGACTTATCCTTAAGTTTGAATGCAAGGACCGGATCGAATCAGTTCAGCGTCTACACGTTCCCTGATCCGAAGCGAACCATCAAACGCATGGTGGATTGGACGCCGGAACTAGGGGAAATCAACGGCATTTTCTCCAAATTGAACAGTGGAGGGTACACACCGACTGGACCTGCACTGAAAGAGGCGATCTATGCGTTTGCCGAAAAGCCATTATTCCGTACGATGCGAGATGAGGTCGATCCTTATGAAGAAACAGGTAATTAATCTTCAACCTGGAGCGAAGGTGACAGGAAAGTGGAATGGAAAAACCTACACAATCATCCGAGAGCTGGGCTCGGGTGCTTGTGGTACGGTTTTTTTGTGCCGGAATGAAAATGGGCGCAAGTACGCCTTGAAGGCGGGCGAGGACAGCTCGCGCATGATGATGGAAGTGAATATGCTGAAGAAGTTCAGCAAGGTCCAAGGGGTCAAGCTTGGGCCTTCTTTTGTTGACGTCGATGATTGGACAAGAATAGGCGGAAAGGCTATGCCTTTCTATGTCATGGAATATATAGACGGAATTCCTTTAGAACAATTCCTTAAAGGAAAGACGAAAGACTGGATCGGTATATGTACACTGCAGCTTCTCAGTGATTTGGATCATCTCCATCAGGCAGGCTATGTATTTGGCGATTTAAAAACGGACAACCTCCTTATGTCCGCTTCCAAAGTTCGTTGGATCGATGTAGGAGGTGTGACAGCATTGGGAAGAGCGATCAAGGAGTATACCGAGTTTTATGACAGGGGGTACTGGGGGATGGGATCGAGAAGGGCGGAACCATCTTACGACCTCTTCGCTGTAACGATGATTATGATGGAGATGGCGTACCCGAAGCGGTTCGAACGAGGCTCCAGTCCAAAGAAGACACTGGAACATAAGCTGCAGCAGGCAGATCTTCTAAAACCATATCGGCGTTTCATACAAGATTGTTGGAGAGGCAGATACATTAATTCCCGGGAAATGAAGCAGGCTCTTTCTGGCGTATTGATGAGCAGCAAGAAAGCTCAAAACAACCAGACACGTTATGTCAGACGAAAGAAAGAGGATGTGGAAACAAAGGAGTGGACCGTATTTTCCCTCGTATCTGCTCTTCTTTTCGGGGTGTCGATAATAAGTTTCTTTATTTAGTGGGTATTCTTTTGCAGATAGATCGAAGAGTGATACGATAGGATTAGTTAGATTGAAATTACAGACAGGAGGTACATGTCATGGATCGCAATGTTCGTGCATTCATCACGAAACATCAGTTGATACAGCCTCGCCAAGTGGTGTTGGCAGCTGTATCGGGCGGTCCGGATTCTCTGGCACTTCTGCACTTCTTGAATCTCCTGCGTGAGGACATCCCTTTCCGGCTGACGGCGCTTTCGGTTGACCATGGCCTGCGAGGGGTCCAGTCTCAGGAGGACCTCTTGTTCGTGGAGCGTATATGCAGGGAGTGGGAAATCGAATTTGTCGGAACTTCCGTGGATGTACAAACGTACAAAGAATGGACAGGGAAAGGAACCCAGGAAGCGGCGCGAGATTTACGCTATCGTTTTTTCGAGGAGATGATGGAAGCACATGATGCCGATGTGCTTGCTACAGGGCATCACGGGGATGATCAGGCAGAAACGATGGTTATGCAGATGGTCAGGGGTGCAAGGCCGGAAGCACTCCAGGGGATGCCGCTTGAGCGGCCTTTCAGTACGGGAAGAATTATCCGCCCGCTCCTGGGAGTATCCAAACAGGATATTGCCGCTTATCTGGATAGGCACGGTATCGAGGCGAAGCACGATCCTTCAAACGAACAGACGGATTATACACGGAATGCTTTTCGTAAGTATGTATTGCCCTTCATGAAAGAGCAGAACCCGAAGCTGCATGAACACATGCAGGCGTGGAGTGAGAGGGCGAGGGAAGAGAGAACGTACATAAGGAAACAGGCCGAAGAAGTGCTGAAAACCGTACATTTTTCTACAAATGTTGAGAAATTCGTACAATTGTCTGTGCGAACATTCAAAACCTTCCCGCCAGCTTTACAAAGGACTGCCTTTCATCTAATATTGAACTATCTGTATGTGAAGCAGACCGAAGACATATCTTACCTGCATGAAGATCTGTTTCTTGACCTGTTAAAAGGTGAAAAATCAAACGTAATGCTGGACTTCCCGGGCGGTTTGAAAGTTGTCCGTGCCTATGATGAAGTCACGCTCTCTTTCCAAAAGAAAAGCGGATCAGCCCCCTATCGGTTCCAGCTGGAACCCGGCGGGCATGTCGTTACACCCGACGGCTCGGTGGTGGAGGCGGAGTGGACAGAAACGTTGGATACTAAAGGTCATACTATGTACATATGTGATACCGCTCACGTAGAGCTGCCGTTAATCGTCCGTTCCAGGAAGAATGGAGATCGGATCAGGTTGAAAGGAATGGACGGATCGAAAAAGGTAAAAGATATTTTTATCGATCAGAAGGTTCCTGCTGCATTGCGTGATTCCTGGCCGATTGTTACGGACCAGACCGGAAAGATCATATGGGTGGCAGGTCTAAGAGGAAGCGGGACTCCCGTAGACCCTTCATCAGGTACATGGCTTCGGTTACATTATAAAAACAAAGCAGACACGTAGGAGGAGCAATCATGCATAACGACATTGAAAAGGTCTTGATTTCCGAAGAGGAGATTCAGGAGAAGTGTAAAGAATTGGGAGCCCAATTGACAGAGGAATATAACGGGCGCTTTCCGCTGGCAATCGGAGTCCTGAAGGGTGCAACCCCATTCCTGACAGACCTTTTGAAACGTGTAGAAACGCATCTGGAAATGGACTTTATGGATGTTTCCAGTTATCACGGAGGTATGGAATCTTCCGGAGAAGTCAAGATTGTAAAAGACTTGGACACGAAAGTGGAAGGTCGCGACATCTTGATCGTTGAGGATATTATCGACAGTGGAAGAACACTTGCTTACTTAGTGGACCTGTTTAAGTACCGCAAAGCCAAATCCATTAAAATTGTAACGTTACTGGACAAACCGACCGGCCGAAGTGCTGACATTAAGGCGGATACAGTAGGGTTCCGTGTTCCTGATGAGTTTGTCGTAGGATACGGATTGGATTACCAGGAGAAATACCGCAATCTTCCATATGTAGGTGTCTTGAAGCCGGAAGTCTATGGCGGCTGATCGTAGTAGTTTTTCGCAGAGCGTCAACTCTTTGTCATCAAGGGTAATTAGTTGTATCGTCCGTTTTTTGTATGGTAGTATTTACTATAGTTTTTCTCGTTTGGGAGGAGGTAGGCAATGAACCGGATATTTCGTAACACCTTATTTTATTTACTTATCTTCCTCGTTGTAATCGGCGTAGTCGGTCTATTCCGAGGGCAAGGTGATGCGCAACAAGAGTTAAATGTCAATGAGTTTTACGATAAATTGAATAACGGTGATATTGAGGAGATGACGATCCAGCCTGTCAATGGGGTGTTTCGTGTCAGTGGTCAGTTAGAAGGTGCGGCTGAAGGGGAAGGATCCTTCACTGCTAACATCCCTGCTAACGATGAAGTGATTTCGAACATTACACAGACGGCTCAGGAACAAAGTGTTCTGAATGTGGAAGAAGAAGAGCAGCCTAGTGCATGGGTGACATTCTTGACCTCCATTATTCCGTTCATCATTATCTTCATCTTATTCTTCTTCTTGCTTAATCAGGCTCAGGGCGGCGGAAGCCGTGTTATGAACTTCGGTAAGAGCAAGGCGAAGATGTATTCCGAAGAGAAGAAAAAAGTACGATTTAAAGACGTTGCCGGAGCAGATGAAGAGAAGCAGGAGCTTGTAGAGGTCGTAGACTTCTTGAAAGACCCTCGCAAATTCTCTGCTGTCGGAGCGCGTATTCCTAAAGGGGTTCTATTAGTGGGGCCTCCTGGTACTGGTAAGACATTGCTGGCCCGTGCTGTTGCAGGGGAAGCGGGAGTGCCGTTCTTCTCTATCAGTGGTTCTGATTTTGTTGAAATGTTTGTCGGTGTCGGTGCTTCCCGTGTTCGTGACTTGTTCGAGAATGCGAAGAAGAACGCACCTGGTATCATCTTCATCGATGAGATCGATGCAGTCGGTCGTCAGCGTGGAGCAGGTCTTGGTGGAGGTCACGATGAACGTGAACAGACACTGAACCAGCTTCTTGTAGAGATGGATGGTTTCGGCGTGAACGAAGGAATCATCATCATCGCGGCTACCAACAGACCTGATATTCTGGACCCTGCACTACTGCGTCCAGGTCGTTTCGACCGTCAGATTACGGTAGATCGTCCGGATGTCAAAGGTCGGGAAGCAGTCTTGGGCGTTCATGCGAAGAACAAGCCGTTGGCTGAAAATGTCGACTTGAAGACGATTGCATTGCGTACACCGGGATTCTCAGGTGCAGACCTTGAGAACCTCTTGAACGAAGCAGCTCTTGTAGCTGCCCGTGGAGATAAGAAACAGGTTGATATGGATGATGTCGATGAAGCGATCGATCGCGTCATTGCAGGACCTGCTAAGAAGAGCCGTGTCATTTCCAAGAAAGAACGTGACATCGTTGCTCACCATGAAAGTGGTCACACGGTAATCGGTATGGTGCTTGATGATGCCGATATGGTTCACAAAGTTACCATCGTTCCTCGTGGCCAAGCCGGCGGTTATGCCGTAATGCTTCCGAAAGAAGATCGTTACTTCATGACGAAGCCGGAACTGTTCGATAAGATTACAGGTTTGCTGGGTGGACGTGTTGCTGAGGAAATCATTTTCGGTGAAGTGAGTACAGGTGCTCATAACGACTTCCAGCGTGCGACTAACATCGCTCGTAAGATGGTTACCGAGTACGGAATGAGCGAGAAACTCGGTCCGCTTCAGTTCGGTTCCAATTCAGGCGGTCAAGTATTCTTGGGCCGTGATATCCAAAATGAACAGAACTATAGTGATCAAATCGCTTATGAAATCGATCAGGAAGTTAAAAACTTCATTGAATATTGCTATGACCGTGCGAAGACGATTCTTACCGAGAACAAGGATAAGTTGGAGTTAATCGCGCAGACATTGTTGGATATTGAGACGCTTGATGCTGTCCAAATCCGTTCCCTTTTCGACAAAGGGCGTTTACCTACGGATGAAGAACTGGAAGCACTTGCACAGGAAAACAATGCGAAGATAAAAAATAACACCTCTTCTGTTGATGAGGACGTACGCGTCAACATCCAGTCTAAAGATGAGGAAAATGTACAGGAAACAGATACCGTGAAAGAGGAAAAAGAAGCAGACACAGCGGAGCAAGAGGGAGATAACCATTCCCCTGATTCCGAAGACCGTCGTTCTTAATCTGATTTAACCAGGCCACACCAGCTCATGACCCGAGCGGTGTGGCTTTTCCTGTGCCGCAGAAGCGCGCGGGAACCGTTGTTGTGATATGATGGTAGCCGAAGGAAACGATGCGGGAGGCTATACGTATGAATTTTGTCCTTGATGTGGGAAATACCAATACAGTACTAGGTGTATTCGAAGGGGATACATTAAAATATCAGTGGAGGATCAAGACGGATCGTCATAAAACAGAAGATGAATTCGGAATGCTCATCAAGTCTTTGTTCGATCATGAAGGTCTTCGCTTTGAAGATATGGACGGAGTCATTATTTCTTCTGTTGTTCCGCCCATAATGTTTGCACTGGAGCGCATGTCTCGTTATTATTTTAAAAAGCAGCCGATGATCATCGGAGATGGTCATGTGGATCACGGCCTTGAGATGAAATACCCGAACCCGGAAGAGATCGGAGCGGATCGGGTCGTGAATGCTGTCGGTGCAAAAGACGAATATGAGCTGCCGCTGGTCATCATTGATTTCGGAACGGCAACGACGTATTGTTACATTAATGCGGAAGGGGAATATTTGGGAGGGGCTATTGCCCCGGGAATAAATATTTCCATGGAGGCATTGTATGCCAAGGCTGCCAAGCTTCCTAAGATCGAAATTAAGAAACCGGAACAAGTCATCGGCCAAAGCACAGTTGAAGCAATGCAGTCCGGTGTGTTTTATGGGTATGTCGGTCAAGTGGATGAAGTGGTAAGGCGGATGAAGGAAACAGCGGAACAAACTCCTACGGTAATCGCAACGGGAGGTCTAGCCAACTTAATTGCGGGTCAGTCCCGGACGATCGACCATGTAGATCCTTATCTGACTTTGAAAGGTCTGCATAAGATATATCAGCGCAACAAAGAAAAAGAAGTATTTAAAGGAGAATGATCAGCATGTCCGATTATTTAGTGCGTGCAATAGCTTTTGACGGTCAGGTCAGAGCGTTTGCAGTTAAGTCTACAGATACAGTGGAAGAAGCAAGACGCAGGCAGGACACGTGGGCGACGACATCTGCCGCGCTGGGAAGAACGCTGACAGTCAGTTCCATGATGGGTGCTATGCTCAAAGGGGAAGACAAACTGACCGTTAAAGTAGAAGGAGACGGCCCGGCTGGACCAATCGTCGCAGATGCCAATGCCAAAGGAGAAGTCCGTGGATATATTAAAAATCCACATGTCGATTTCGATTTGAATGAAAAAGGAAAGCTGGATGTGCGCCGTGCGGTCGGTACATCCGGTACATTGAGTATCGTTAAGGATCTGGGGATGAAAGATCACTTCACCGGTCAGGTTCCTATTGTTTCCGGTGAAATCAGTGAGGACTTCACGTATTACTTTGCAACATCGGAACAAGTTCCTTCTGCTGTAGGCGCTGGAGTATTAGTGAATACAGACCACACCATCCTTGCTTCGGGCGGCTTTATTATTCAAATGATGCCTGGGGCGGATGAAGAGACAACGAGTTTGATTGAGAAACGACTGTCGGAAATGCCGGCAATCTCTTCTCTAGTGCGTGATGGGAAATCACCGGAAGAAATTCTGTACGCCCTTCTAGGGGAAGAAAATGTACGTGTGTTGGATTCGATGCCGATTAAATTCCAATGTCACTGCTCAAGAGAGCGTGTCGAAATGGCGCTTTCAAGTCTTGGTAACGAAGAAATTGAACGTATGATTGAGGAAGATAAAGGAGCCGAAGCGAAGTGTCATTTTTGTAATGAGGAATATCACTTCGGCGTGGACGAATTAGAAGCATTGAAATCAACGTCTTCTGATTCATAATTCGTACCGGAGAATATTAAGTTTGAAATGGCGGGTGATTGTGATCCGCCATTTCTTTTATTATAAGGAGAAGCGCTCCTTATGGACCATGCAATGCAGTTTGACTCAAAGGAAAAATAAGTCGAAATAATGATTGAAATGTTTGACAATTGACGATTTTTTAAGTACATTAGGTTTAAATCCTATAAAAATACTTGGTTTTAGGAGTGAATGTATGAGAATCGTAAATAATGTTACAGAGTTGGTTGGACAAACGCCTTTAGTTAAATTGAACGGAAGCGCAGATGCAGACAGTGCAGACGTTTACTTGAAGCTTGAGTACATGAATCCCGGGAGTTCCGTGAAAGACCGGATTGCCCTTTCTATGATAGAAGAGGCCGAGAAGGCCGGACGTCTGAAAGCTGGAGATACCATCGTCGAACCGACAAGCGGTAATACTGGTATCGGTCTTGCGATGATCGCTGCAGCTAAAGGTTACAAAGCAATTCTGGTTATGCCTGATACGATGAGTCAAGAACGTCGTAACTTACTGCGTGCGTATGGTGCGGATCTTGTTCTCACTCCTGGTAGTGATGGAATGAAGGGCGCGATTAAAAAAGCGGCAGAACTGGAAGAGAAGCACGGTTATTTCATGCCGCAACAGTTCAATAACGAAGCAAATCCACTTGTTCATGAAAGAACGACAGGACCGGAAATCGTGGAGCAGATGGGCGATCAGTTGGATGCCTTTGTTGCAGGGATTGGTACTGGAGGAACAATCACCGGAGCTGGTAAAGTACTCAAGGAAAAATATCCGGATATTAAGATTTATGCTATTGAACCGGAAGAGTCTCCGGTATTGTCCGGAGGGAGCCCGGGGCCGCACAAGATTCAGGGAATCGGAGCAGGTTTTGTTCCCGGCATCTTGGACACAGAAGTTTATGATGAAGTGGTCACTGTGTCGAAGGATGATTCGTTTGCTGCAGCAAGAGATGCTGCAAGGAAAGATGGAATCCTTGGCGGAATCTCTTCCGGAGCTGCGATTCACGTAGCCAAACAAGTGGCGAAGAAGCTTGGTAAAGGAAAAAAAGTCGTAGCGATTATTCCGAGTAATGGGGAGCGCTACCTGTCTACACCACTTTATCAATTCGACGAAGAGTAAATAATGGGAACTGCACTCCTTTTGAAGGGGTGCAGTTTTTTTATATAAGAAGTTCCTGATAGAAATTAAAAAATGTTGTAAGATAGGGGAAGAAATTATTTGGAAACGAGGGAATCAAGCGTGGCTTTTACATTAGAGACACCTCAGAAGACATTTACGTTGAATGAACGGACACATGTTATGGGAATATTGAATGTAACCCCGGACTCCTTTTCGGACGGGGGACTATACAATGATATGGATGATGCTGTAAGACAAGCAGTCAGAATGGAAGAAGCCGGTGCGGATATTATTGATATAGGGGGCGAATCCACACGCCCAGGGCATGCGCCTGTTTCAGAAGAAGAAGAACTGGCACGGGTGTTGCCGATTATTAAAGCTGTTACTCGCGCTGTGCATATTCCGGTCTCTATTGATACGTATAAGGCGGAAGTGGCTAAACAGGCAGTAGAAGCAGGGGCCTCCATTATTAATGATGTATGGGGCGCAAAGAAAGAACCGGAAATTGCCGACGTTGCTGCCCGCTATGATGTACCGATTATCCTTATGCATAACCGTACAGACAAAACGTACGGATCCTTAATCGAAGATATGAAATCAGATTTGAAACAGAGTGTGGCCATCGCGAAGGAAGCGGGCGTAAAAGACCACCAGATTATTCTTGATCCAGGTATCGGTTTCGCCAAAACGCAGGAAGATAATCTTGTAGTCATGCGTCATTTAAATGACTTTCACGAGCTGGGTTATCCGATTCTTCTTGCCACATCAAGAAAGTCTTTTATTGGAACGGTGCTGGATCTTCCGAAGGATCAACGCATGGAGGGAACTGGTGCAACGGTTTGTTTTGGGATCTCGCAAGGCGTACATATGGTACGTGTCCATGATGTAGAGCCAATAGTGAAAATGACGAAGATGATGGATGCTATGATAGGAGTGAAGAAGAATGGATAAAATTTATCTTAATCAAATGGAGTTCTGGGGATATCACGGCCTTTTTCCGGAAGAAAATAAATTGGGACAGCGATTTTATGTCGACCTGCAGCTGGAATTGGACTTGAAACCGGCATCGACCAGTGATGATATGACCAAATCTATAGACTACGGCGCTGTTTATGAAGTGACGAAGAAGGTTGTGGAAGGGGAGGCATATCGTTTAGTCGAGACGCTGGTAGAGAAAATAGCTGCGGAACTCTTTCTCTCTTTCGACCTGTTAGAAGCATGTACGGTCAAAGGGTACAAACCGGACCCGCCGATCCCGGGGCATTATGACTCTGTTGCCGTTGAGATTCACAGGAGCCGCCATTCATGAGAAATATCGCCTTCATTGCATTAGGATCCAATATTAATACAAGAGAAGAGTTCCTTCAGGACGCGCTGACTCTCCTGGATGAACACGCATCGATTCAAATTACTAATAAGTCCGCCGTCTATGAAACTGCCCCTGTGGGGTACACGGATCAAGCGGACTTTCTTAATATGGTCATCCGAGTGGAAACAGATCTTGCTCCTTCTCCCTTATTGGCATACTGCCAGGTGATAGAAGAAGAATTGGGCAGAAGGAGAGTAGTGAAATGGGGGCCGAGGACGATCGATCTTGACATTTTGTTGTATAATCAGGAAGGTGTGAACGAGGAACACTTGAAGATTCCTCATCCATATATGCAAGATCGGGCCTTTGTGATGGTTCCTCTCGTAGATATCAGCTGCGATGTTGTTCTTCCTCATTTAAACCGCAAGGCTCAGGATGTGCTGGATCAAATTCCAGAGACAGAACGAGCAGAGGTGAAAAGGTGGGGGAATCTTTGAGAGTTACAGTCATAAACAGCAGCTCGGGATGGAAGGATACATTTTCCGGAAACCGTGTTTGCGCTTTTCGTGCCTCTTGAATCGTTGACACGACCATAGGACTTTTTTATACTAAATCTTAGTTAGATACTGCCAGTCCAATACTGGCAGTTTTTATTATTGTAACGGAGTTAACCTAAAGATAAAGAATGGAGTGATCATAATGGCGGAAGAACTAAATGAACATATGCGGGTGCGGCGCGATAAGATGGATACACACCGTGAGAAAGGGATGGATCCTTTCGGTGACAAATTCGAACGTACCGATTCTGCTCAAGAACTTATAGAGAAATACGACCAGTTTACGAAAGATGAATTGGAAGAGAAACAGCTTCCTGCTACTATAGCGGGCCGTATTATGACGAAACGCGGAAAAGGAAAAGCTGGATTTACTCATATCCAGGATCTTTCCGGCCAAATCCAACTGTATGTCCGTAAAGATGAAATCGGTGATGAAGCGTACGACGTTTTCAAAGCGGCCGATCTTGGAGATATCGTAGGTGTCAGCGGCGTTATGTTCAAAACGAACGTAGGAGAGCTTTCGGTAAAAGCTAGTGAGTTCCAACTACTGACTAAGTCACTTCGTCCATTGCCGGAGAAGTTTCATGGTCTGCAGGACGTGGAACAGCGTTACCGTCAACGTTATCTTGATCTCATTACCAACCCGGAAAGCCGCGATACATTCGTGCTGCGCAGTAAGATCATCCAGTCTATGCGCCGGTACTTAGACGGCCTGGGCTTCTTGGAAGTGGAAACACCACTTATGCACGGGATTGCAGGTGGTGCATCGGCACGTCCATTCATCACGCACCATAATGCCTTGGACATGCAGCTGTACATGCGTATCGCTATCGAACTTCATCTGAAGCGTCTAATCGTGGGAGGATTGGAGAAGGTATATGAGATCGGTCGAGTTTTCCGTAATGAAGGGGTGTCTACCCGCCATAACCCGGAATTTACAATGATCGAGTTATATGAGGCTTATGCGGATTACCAGGATATCATGGCTCTTACTGAAAATATGGTTGCTCACATAGCGAAAGAAGTGCTGGGAACGACTAAAGTGATGTACAACGATGAAGAGATTGACCTGGAGCCTGAATGGGCACGTCTGCATATGGTCGACGCTATTAAAGAATATACTGGCGTAGATTTCTGGGAACAGATGTCTGATGAACGTGCGAAAGAACTTGCTGAAGAGCATGGTATTGAGATTAAGGATACGATGACTTTCGGTCATATTGTAAATGAATTCTTTGAGCAGCGTGTAGAAGAGAAATTGATTCAGCCGACCTTTATCTACGGGCATCCGATCGAAATCTCACCGTTGGCTAAGAAGAACCGTGAAGATGAACGCTTCACGGATCGCTTCGAATTGTTTATTGTAGGAAGAGAGCACGCGAATGCTTTCTCCGAGTTGAATGATCCAATCGATCAGCGCCAGCGCTTTGAAGCTCAATTGAAAGAAAGAGAAGAAGGTAACGATGAAGCACACATGATGGATGAGGACTTCCTGGAGGCATTGGAATATGGTATGCCGCCTACAGGAGGACTTGGTATCGGAGTCGACCGCCTTGTTATGCTGTTGACGAACTCCCCGTCTATTCGTGATGTACTGCTGTTCCCTCAAATGAGAAACAAAGAATAAAGGAAGATTGAATTACAAATCTAAGCCCCCGTTTTCAGCGGGGGCTTTTCTTATATACAGGGTAAATTATCTGAATTATTTTATTACAAAAATACGCTTGATAAGGTTTAATATCCATGATATATTATTACTTGTCGCGTTAAGAGAGCGGCGCACCGCACAGAACTTAACGAAACAAAATATAAAAAAGTTGT
>NZ_LSOC01000006.1:89939-90684 GCF_001592845.1 Halobacillus sp. KGW1 | reverse complement strand
TCCCATGCCGAACACAGCAGTTAAGCTCTTCAGCGCCGATGGTAGTCGGGTAGATCCCCGTGAGAGTAGGACGCTGCCACATCAATTCTCTTTCCTTATTGCTTTATTTGAAAAAGTTTTTCAATTATTCCAACGTAGCTCAGTGGTAGAGCAATCGGCTGTTAACCGATCGGTCGTAGGTTCGAATCCTACCGTTGGAGCCACTTGCTTCCATAGCTCAGTGGTAGAGCACTTCCATGGTAAGGAAGGGGTCGCCGGTTCAAATCCGGCTGGAAGCTCTGTAGAATGTTTTAATGGCCCGTTGGTCAAGCGGTTAAGACACCGCCCTTTCACGGCGGTAACACGGGTTCGAATCCCGTACGGGTCACCACTCGGAGGATTAGCTCAGCTGGGAGAGCACTTGCCTTACAAGCAAGGGGTCGCAGGTTCGAACCCTGCATCCTCCACCATTAACTTTATATCGCCGGCCTAGCTCAACTGGCAGAGCAACTGATTTGTAATCAGTAGGTTGGGGGTTCAAGTCCTCTGGCCGGCACCACTTAATATTTAGTGGAGGGATAGCGAAGTTGGCCAAACGCGGCGGACTGTAAATCCGCTCCCATCGGGTTCGTAGGTTCGAGTCCTACTCCCTCCACCATTTTATTTCTGTGTGATAGTTGCTGATAGCTATTTGTCAGCTTATTTTTATGAAATTAAATAGACATGATGTATAAGATGAAGAAGAACGTTTATACTATTTCTATAC
>NZ_LSOC01000006.1:0-89929 GCF_001592845.1 Halobacillus sp. KGW1 | reverse complement strand
CATTGGGCCATAGCCAAGCGGTAAGGCAACGGTTTTTGGTACCGTCATGCGCTGGTTCGAATCCAGCTGGCCCAGCCATTTTCAATTAGTGTCTTTCGTATAGTAAGATCCTCTACTAATTGTAAGCACACATTTTGACATCATGAGCCATTAGCTCAGCTGGTAGAGCATCTGACTTTTAATCAGAGGGTCGAAGGTTCGAATCCTTCATGGCTCATTCTTATTTGCGGGAGTAGTTCAGTGGTAGAACACCACCTTGCCAAGGTGGGGGTCGCGGGTTCGAATCCCGTCTCCCGCTCCATATTAAAGGGGCCTTAGCTCAGCTGGGAGAGCGCCTGCTTTGCACGCAGGAGGTCAGCGGTTCGATCCCGCTAGGCTCCACCATTTAAATAATAAACTAACGTGATATTTCATACATAACCTGACAGGTGATTGTCAGGTTTTTTTGTGTGGAGAAACGGGATACCTCTTTTCTTGGATAGACTTGTAAACATGCAGAAGGAACCCCTGATTACCCGGTATATGCGTATATATATACATAATGATGTCTGGTTGAGTCATTGCTGTAAAAACGGATACAATTGGTATAGAGTATAAAGGAGGAGCTTTGATGAATAAACAACTTTCAGTTATTGGTGTTCCGATGGATCTTGGTCAAATGCGCAGAGGTGTGGATATGGGACCCAGCGCCATCCGATACGCAGGAATGATTGAACGGCTGGAGAAATTAAACTACGATATTAAAGATCTCGGGGACATCGAGATTCCTCGTCCGACATATAAACAAGAAGTAAAACAGGATAACTTGAGAAACTTGGATGAAATTACAGAAGGAAGTAAGCGTTTGGCTTCGGAAGTAGATGAGGTAATTAAAGGGGAGCGCTTCCCACTCGTGCTGGGTGGCGATCATAGTATAGCGATGGGCACACTGGCGGGCGTGGCAAAGCATTATGAGAACCTTGGTGTCATCTGGTACGATGCACACGGTGACCTTAATACAGCGGATAGTTCCCCATCCGGAAATATTCACGGTATGCCGCTGGCAGTGAGTCTTGGTATCGGTCATGAAAAGCTGACAGGTATCCACGGGTATGAGCCTAAGATCAAGCCGGAAAACATCGTTATCATCGGAGCTCGTTCCCTTGATGAAGGAGAGCGTGTATTAATTAAAGAAAAAGGAATCAAGGTGTACACGATGCACGAAGTGGATCGAATGGGCATGACAAAAGTGATGGAAGAAACAATAGAATACCTGCAGGATCGTACGGATGGTGTCCATTTGAGTTTGGATTTGGATGGATTGGACCCAAATGATGCACCAGGTGTAGGTACTCCGGTTATCGGTGGGTTGAGCTACAGGGAGAGCCACTTAGCTATGGAAATGCTGCATCAATCGAGTATGATTACGTCTGCAGAGTTTGTGGAGGTCAACCCAATTTTAGATGAAAAAAATAAAACCGCTAGCGTAGCGGTAGGGTTGATGGGATCTCTATTTGGTGAAAGCTTAAAGTAACATACATTATCCTTAACAGTAGCTGGCCTTCTTTAAGGCTGGCTGCTGTTTTTTATTATGGAGCAGTTCATACTCGTTAAGTAGATGATCGAGCTGCACGCTGACACGCACAACCTCTGGAGAGCTTAATTGATGGGAACGGGCAAGGCGTGTCATTTCCAGGCGGCAGGCTTCAATTTCCTCTGTCAGAGCGGTCAAACGCTTTATCATTATTTGTCCTCCTAAATTTTTTACATTTACAGCTTTATAACCGATAGTAAAAAAAGTTAAACTTATATTAGACAAAAAAATGTATTTTTTTTTGAAACTTTAGGGCGAGGTCATCCGTAAAGGGTATCGACCGCAGATGCAGCGGAGGTATAGTAGATGGAAACCATGATCAAACAGAAAATAAAACAGGTGAAAAAGGGCGATCAGGCAGCTTTTGAAGATATCGTATCTTTTTACCAGAACAAAGTGTATCACATATGTCTCAGGATGATAGGGAATTCTTATGAAGCGGAAGATTTGGCACAGGAAGCATTCATACGTGCTTACACCAATATTCATAAATTTGATGAGAACCGTAAATTTTCGACATGGCTCTATCGAATTGCTACGAACTTATCCATTGACCGCATCCGTAAGAAAAAACCCGATTACCATCTCGATGCCGAAGTGAGGGGAACGGATGGACTGGATATGTACTCCCAGCTTGCCGCTGATCAGGCGCTGCCTGAAGAAGAGGTGGAGACTATGGAGCTTCAATCCTACATCCACAAAGAAATACTTGCACTGCCTCCGAAGTATAGAAGTGTCATTGTCCTGCGTTATCTTGATGAGATGGCGCTCCAGGAAATTGCAGAAGTATTGGATATTCCTGTAGGAACAGTGAAGACAAGGGTCCATCGGGGTAGAGAAGCGTTACGTAAGAAGCTTCGACATGTGTGAAGGAGTTGAGAGGGAATGAGTTGTAATAAAGAAGCAGTGCTACTCATGCATCAGTATCTGGATGGAGAATTAAATAAAGAAGATGAACGACGACTGAGAGACCATCTGCAGGGCTGCGAAGCTTGTCAGCATCACTTTCATGAATTGAAGAAGACAACGACGTTGATACAGAACAGTACACTGGTTTCTGCTCCTCCAAGGTTTACTGCGAATGTCATGGCGAACCTTCCAAAAGAGAAGAAGCGGAAAGGATACTTGCGGAAACTTCAGCAGCATCCTATTTTAACGGCTGCTGCCGTGTTTTTCCTTCTGATGTTCAGCGGGATCTTTACGGCATGGAATCAGGATCAGCAAGTAACCGTGTCCAAGCAGGAGAACTTGGAGATTCGTGATCAAACCGTGATCGTACCAGAAGGAGTAACCGTAGACGGGGACCTCGTTGTGCGAAATGGAGATCTGCAGATAGATGGAAAGATTAACGGTGATGTAACAATCATCAATGGAGACATTCTCGAGGGAAATCCGAAAGGGAAAGTTGATTCCGGGTTGGATTCCAATAATCTGCGTGCGTACTCTGGAGAACTCACAGAAGTCAATCAGGTGTATGAGTGGGTTTGGTACCACACGAAAGAAACGGTGGAAGATATTTTCTCATTTAATTCTGATGAGCAGTGAGACAGCATGACACCAGTCATGCTGTTTTTTATAGGTGTGGAAAAGTCGCTGGTCACGACGGGATTATATATTAGCAAAAAGTTATGTGATATAATGGGAACCGTGAAAAAATTTAAAAAGCTTTATCTTATATAAAAGGAAGTGTAGGCATGCTTGATGGGGGATTAGATGTGTTAGATTACCTTCTGATTACTGTTGATATCGCCCTTGTCTGGTTTGTTGTATATAAATTAATCATGCTGATTCAGGGGACGAAGGCTGTTCAGTTGTTGAAAGGGATCTTCGTTGTCCTTGGAATCTGGTTGCTGAGTAATTTATTTGGGCTTACCACGTTAAGATGGTTGATGTCGCAGGCAATTACATGGGGATTCCTGGCTATAATCATACTGTTCCAGCCGGAATTGAGAAGAGCATTGGAGCAGCTCGGCCGCGGCAGTTTCTTCAGTCGGAATAATTCAGAAGAAGAAGACGCGGAGAAGACGCTGCAGGCGATTATCAAGTCATGTAATTACATGGCAAAACGTAGAATTGGTGCCTTGATTACTATTGAAAGAGACACGGGGATGAACGATTATGTGGAGACAGGTATTCGTGTCGGCGGCCACTTGTCGAGCGAGTTGTTAACCAACATATTTATTCCTAACACTCCGCTTCATGACGGAGCGGTCATACTTAA
The DNA here is from genome assembly GCF_001592845.1 of Halobacillus sp. KGW1. NCBI lineage: Bacteria > Bacillati > Bacillota > Bacilli > Caryophanales > Bacillaceae > Halobacillus > Halobacillus sp. KGW1. The sequence goes on along the minus strand of NZ_LSOC01000006.1, from coordinate 86,135 downwards.
AAGCAATGAGATCGTTGCCGCTGCCTGTTATCTTCCATTGTCGGAGAGTCCATTCATCTCCAAAGAGCTTGGAACGAGACACCGCGCGGCGATGGGAATCTCTGAAGTGACCGATGCACTTACAATCGTCGTATCGGAAGAAACAGGGGCTATATCCTGCACCAAAAACGGTGAACTGCACCGTGACCTCGATCAGGTCAAACTGGAAGAGATATTACGAACAGAATTGGATCATTCATCCCCCGCGGTGAAAAGCTGGAACTGGAGGGGGAAAAAGAATGGATAATTGGCTGAAAAGTGTCTGGTTTATCCGGATTATTTCGTTGATTCTGGCCGTGCTGCTTTGGGTGACAGTCAATGTCGAAAGTAACATGGATTCTGATTCTCTTTTCTTTAATCAGACATCGTCGGATATGAAAGTGATGGATGACGTACCACTGGAGATCCGGTTTGATAGTGAAGAGTATGTAGTCAGCGGCCTGCCTCAGGAAGTCTCTGTTAGGGTGGAAGGTCCTGCAGGAGCAGTTGCTCCCGTCGAAAGACAGAGGAACTTCACTGTCTTTGCAGATTTAAACGGTCTTGGTCCAGGTACGCATGAAGTTTCTCTTCAACATTCCGGTATTTCAAATCAGTTGGCTGTAACGCTGGATCCGAAGATGATAGAAGTGACCATTGAAGAGAAGGCTACCGAAGATTATGAGGTCAATGTCGATTACATTAATGAACGTGAGATGAACCCGGGCTTGGAAATTGGAGAAGCGGAAGTCGATCCTGCTGCTGTCTCCATTACCGGTGCCTCTTCCGTCATGGAAAGAGTCGCTTCCGTTAAAGCAATTATAGACGTGGGAGACGCTTCTGAGACTATTGAAAATCAGGAAGCTCCTGTTAAAGTGTATGACAACCAAGGAAATGAATTGAATGTCCTTGTCGAACCGACGACAGTTAATGTGACCGTGCCGATTGCAAAACGACAGAAAGAGGTCGGTGTGAATGTCGTTCCAGAGGGCGAAGCGCCGGATGGTGTCGTAGTTAATTCTGTTACGACAGAGACAGAGACCGTTACCGTTTCCGGTTCAAAAGAGGCGTTGGACAGCATGGAAGAACTGCCGGACATTCCAGTGGATGTGTCTGATATTACAGAGGACGATACTGTTGAAGTAGAAATCCCGGTACCTGAAGGGGTGACAGAGGTCAGCCCCGGGAATCTGGAAGTTCAGGTGGATGTGGATACTTCAACAGACTCGGGCGACTGAAGCTCTGAAAGCATGAGTAAAAGAAAAATAATTCGTAGAAAATAAAGAATTGGTAAGAATAGAAAGAGGGGTCTTGAAATGGGTAAATATTTTGGTACGGACGGCGTCCGCGGCGTCGCCAACAAAGAGTTGACGCCTGAGCTGGCGTTTAAATTGGGGCGTTACGGTGGATATGTAGTGACGAAAGGTGCGGAAAGGCCGAAAGTGTTGATCGGCCGTGATACAAGGATTTCAGGAGAAATGCTGGAAGGGGCGCTTGCGGCAGGTTTACTCTCCATTGGAGCGGAAGTCATGCGTCTCGGTGTCATTTCTACACCAGGTGTCGCTTACTTGACGAGGGCACTTCAAGCGGAAGCAGGGATCATGATTTCTGCTTCTCACAACCCTGTACAGGATAACGGAATCAAGTTCTTCGGTCCGGACGGCTTCAAGCTGACGGATGACCAGGAGAAAGAAATTGAAGCATTGATAGATGCGGAAGAGGACAACCTCCCACGTCCTTCTGGTGCGGACCTTGGACAAATCAATGATTACTTTGAAGGTGGACAGAAATATCTGCAGCATTTGAAACAGACGGTGGACTATGATTTTGATGGTCTTCACATTGCGCTGGATTGCGCTCACGGAGCTACGTCTTCGCTTGCGTCCCACTTGTTCGCGGACTTGGAAGCAGACATCACTTCCATCGGTTCGTCCCCGGACGGTCTGAACATTAACGAAGGTGTCGGATCGACTCATCCGGAACTGCTTCAGGACCTGGTCAAAGAAAAGAAAGCGGATGTAGGACTGGCTTTCGATGGAGACGGTGACCGTTTGATTGCAGTCGATGAGAAAGGGAATATCGTAGATGGCGACCGTATCATGTACATATGTGCTAAACATATGAATGGAAATGGAACGCTTAACCATTCCACTGTCGTATCCACGGTCATGAGTAACCTTGGTTTCTACAAAGCTGTAGAAGCAAATGGTATGAAGAGTGACAAGACGGCAGTAGGCGACCGTTATGTCATGGAGGAGATGCGTCGCGGCGGCTATAACCTTGGAGGTGAACAATCCGGTCATATCATCTTCCTTGATCATATAACTACCGGTGACGGAATGCTTTCTGCACTTCAATTGGTCAACGTTATGAAAGAAACAGGCAAGCCTCTTTCTGAGCTTGCTGGTGAAATGGAACAGTTCCCGCAAGTATTGAAAAACGTACGAGTTATCGACAAGAACCGTGTTCAGACCCATCCGCGTATTCAAGACGCTATTCAAGCTGTAGAAGAAGAGATGGGCGACAGCGGCCGCGTACTTGTAAGGCCTTCAGGTACGGAACCACTTGTCCGGATCATGGTTGAGGCACCGACGGAAGAACAATGTGAAACATATGTAGACAGAGTAGTCCAAGTCGTTCAAGAAGAACTTGGAATGGAAGAGTAAGATGAATGATGCGCAGGTTTCACAATGGTGGAGCCTGCGCATATGTTATTACAGAGAACTTACATTTCTGTAACGGTCTAATAATTATATTGACCAATTGATGTTCTCTCAGGTAAAATGAACGAAGTCCTTGAATTTTGAAAAAAAGTAGGGAAATACCCAATTCCTGGACGTCCGAATTTAGAGATAGATAAGGAGGATTGTCAGGTTGAGAATCACAATAAAGCGCCAGGACTGTGTAGGACGAACGAAGCAAACACAGTTGACGAGGTGGAGGTTCATCGATGTTTCGGCGGATGCCTCCCGGTTGCGTACTTCGACCGTCTGTTTCCGTGTAAACCGTAGAGGTGACTCTTCGAACAACACATGGGAACCAAGTACATCATAAAAAAACAATGATCGGGAGAGGGGCAGCGAATCGCCCCTTGGATTATAGACGGCATATTCGTTGCCCTTCTTCTTTTTATAGGAGGATAACAATTATGTGTGGAATTGTAGGATATATTGGACAAGAAGATACGAAGGAAATTCTTTTGACTGGTCTTGAGAAGCTTGAGTACCGCGGATATGACTCTGCTGGTATCGCTACTTTAAATAATGATGGTGTGGAAGTGACGAAGGTGAAAGGCCGTATCGCTGCGTTGAGAGAAGCAGTCGACGGAGATGTGAAGGCGACAATGGGGATCGGGCATACGCGTTGGGCGACACACGGTGCGCCAAGCGTAGAGAACGCACACCCTCACCAAAGTACTTCCGGCCGTTTTACTATTGTACACAACGGTGTCATCGAGAACTATGTGGAAGTCCGCGATGAATACTTGACGGATGTTGAGTTGAAGAGTGAGACCGATACTGAAATCATCGTACAATTGATCGAAGTGCTGTATAACGACATGAAAGACGTAGCAGCTGCTTTCCGTAAAGCGGTTGAACTGCTCACAGGTTCTTATGCAGTAGCGATGATCGATCGTGAGAATGAAGATACCATTTACGTAGCGAAGAACAAGAGCCCGCTTCTAGTCGGTCTTGGTGAAGGCTTCAATGTCGTAGCCAGTGACTCCATGGCTGCTTTGCATGTGACGAATGAATTCATGGAATTGATGGATAAAGAAACAGTTATTCTTCACCGCGGCGGTGTAGAAATCCAGAAGCTTGACGGCTCTACTGTTTCCCGTGAATCATTTACAGCAGAATTGGATGCTACAGACATCGAAAAAGGTACTTATCCTCACTTCATGTTGAAAGAGATCGATGAGCAGCCTTTCGTAATCCGTAAAATCATCCAGGAATACCAGAACGAAAATGATGAAATCAAATTGGATCCGGAAATCCGCGGGGCAATGAAAGCGTGTGACCGCATTTATATCATTGCTGCGGGTACCAGCTATCATGCCGGTCTCCTTGGAAAAGAATTCATCGAGAAATTGGCCAACATTCCGGTAGAGGTACATGTAGCGAGTGAATTCTCCTATAACATGCCGCTTCTATCAGAAAAACCGTTGTTCATTTTCATTTCTCAATCTGGAGAAACAGCAGACAGTCGTTCTGTCCTTGTCCAAACGAAGAAACTTGGTCATCCGGCGTTGACGGTTACAAACGTCCCTGGATCCACCCTTTCCCGTGAAGCGGATTATACCCTGCACTTACATGCAGGTCCTGAGATTGCCGTTGCATCAACGAAAGCATATACGGCACAAATGGCTGTCCTTGCTATCCTTGCCGTGGATACTGCCCGTGCGAAAGGATTGAAGCTTGATTTCGATCCGATGCAGGAGCTTGGTATCGTAGCTAACACAATGGAGGCATTGACAGAGCAGAAAGAGAAGATGGAAGAATTAGCTCGTGATTACCTTGCGACAACGCGTAACTGTTTCTTCATCGGCCGTGGTTTGGATTACCACGTAGGCTTGGAAGGGTCCTTGAAATTGAAAGAGATTTCTTACATCCAGGCGGAAGGTTTTGCAGGTGGAGAGTTGAAGCACGGTACCATTGCTTTAATTGAAGAAGGTACACCGGTTATCGCTTTGGCTACCCAGGAGAACGTGAACCTTTCCATCCGTGGTAACGTTCAGGAAGTAGAAGCACGTGGGGCTAACAGCATGATTATCAGTATGAAGGGCTTGGATAAATCCGGCGATGCATTCGTCATCCCGCATGTCCACGAATTACTGACACCACTTGTGTCTGTAATCCCGATGCAGCTGATTTCTTACTATGCTGCTTTACACCGTGATTGTGACGTTGATAAACCGCGTAACCTTGCGAAGAGTGTAACAGTAGAATAAAACAAAAAGCTTCGGAAGCATTTGCTTCCGAAGCTTTTTTTAATCTCCAAACATATAGGTTCGATGGTGGTACGATATGGAAAATGCAACACCTAGCGCAATCAGATTCCCAAGCAGGGCACTACCTCCATAACTGATGAATGGAAGCGGGATACCCGTAATCGGCAGGAGCTGCACGCTCATTCCGATGTTTTGGAATACGTGAAAGGCAATCATAGCAATGATACCGACCATGACGTAGGAACTATAGTTGCTGTTGGCGCGGAACGCAATCGTCGTGAATCTGTAGATCAGGAAAAAGAACAGAATGATGACGATACAAGAACCGAGAAAACCGTATTCTTCTGCAATAATACTGAAAATGAAATCCGTCTGTGATTCCGGCAGATATACTTCCCGTTCTCCAAATCCCTTTCCATACAACTGACCGGAACCGATTGCCCTCATCGCTTTGACGAGCTGGTAACCGGTTGAATCTTCGTATTTCGTAGGTTGGAACCAGGAATAAATCCTTCCCAACTGGTATGATTTTACTCCTAAGTATTTGTCCAAGATCTGTGGTGCCTGCAGAGCGAGCCAGATCAACGTCGTTCCCAGTGCAGCAATGGATCCGAAAATAGGAAGAATGATTTTCCATTGAATGCCGGAAATAAGAATAAATCCGGACAAGATGGCGATGAACACAAGGCCTGTCCCTAAATCGGGCTGCTGCATGATCAACAGTAATGGAAGACCTGTCGTCGCAACGAGCTTCAGCAGGAGAATACCATCACTTTTTAATGTAGATACACGGTGTATTTGGTTGTGGTTGACGGCGACTCTGCCGAGGGCAAGAATCGTAAAGATCTTCATCAGCTCGGCCGGCTGCATCGATCCTAAACCAGGAAGAACAAACCAGCTTTTTTGTCCTTTGATCACGGGTGCGATTGATGGAGGAGCAATAACGAGAAGAAACAGCAGGAGCACGCCGAATGCGTATAAATACCAGCTGATGTTCTTGAAATCCTCCGGGTCAGCGAGGAGCATGAAGCCGATAACGACAGCTCCCAGTCCATACCACAGCAATTGTTTAAGGACAAAGTTTTCATTATATTGTCCACTTTGCTGGGCGCTGTATAAGGCGACGATACTGACAACGACAAAACAACAAGCAATAAAGAAGAGCTGCCAATCAAACCTTTCTTCAAACTTCATATTGAGTTATACATCCTCTCGTGTTGACGAAACCAAATCATTCAAAAATATGCATACTGATTTCTATTATAAGCACTTCTTTCCTTTTTGAAAAGTAGGCTCGTTTCTCCTTCCTCTATTATAATTGATAATTTTGTGAAGAGGAGACGCAATAAAAAAAGACAGGACCACATTTCCGGCTCCTGCCTTTAGAAACAAGTGAATGTCTTCTGAACCTTCATATATTGATACAAGGTATGAGCATGTCTGCCTTCCTGCGTTTCCGGTGTTTGAAGTTTTTTTAGTCGTTTCAGAAATGCACGGTCACAAGCGCAGTAGTCTTTTTTTATCCGGTAGCACTCATCGTGCGCTCTGCAGGCGGCATCGACGGCATTGATGGGCTCTCCCGGTCCGCTGCACCCCGGACCGCAGTACCTGTATCCTGGAAAAACGCAAAACCCCGGCCTTCGAATCCTGCGATCTTTTCTTTTTCTTGGCATGCTTTTCTCCTCCAAGTCTCGGGTCTTCCTTCCCAGTATATGAAAATAGAGGCGGGATGCATGGTCATTCGTCATTGGTATAAACGGTTGACGGAGGGGTCTTTTCCTTTTCAGATGCATACATTAATTCTGATGAGGTTCATATTGGAATCGTGGACAAAAAGGAAAAGAAGAGGGGGAGCATTCATGACGTATCAAGCAATAATATTAGGCACAGGACCTGCAGGGTTGACCGCTGCCGTCTATTTGGCGAGAGCGAACATGAAGCCGCTTGTCATAGAAGGTCCGGAGCCGGGGGGACAGCTTACCATGACAACGGAAGTGGAAAATTTCCCAGGGTTCCCGGATGGAATTATGGGACCTGTTCTCATGGACCATATGAGGAAACAGGCGGAACGGTTCGGCGCAACTTTCCAGAAGGGGTGGGTTACAAATGTGGAAGTGGATCAGAAGCCGTTTAAGCTGCAAGTGAGCGGAATAGGAGAATTGGAGACAGAGGTATTGATTGTGTCCACAGGCGCTTCTGCCAAGCTGCTTGGAATTCCTGGAGAGAAAGAGAACATCGGTCGAGGGGTCAGTACGTGTGCCACGTGTGACGGTTTCTTTTTCAGAGGCAAGAAGGTACTCATTATCGGCGGGGGGGATTCCGCCATGGAAGAGGCCGCTTTTCTTACGAAATTTGCGGATCACGTCCAAGTCGTTCACCGACGGGAAGAACTGCGGGCATCGAAGATTATGCAGACCCGGGCTAAAGAGAATGCAAAAGTAACATGGGCGCTGAATAAGACACCGGTGGAGATGATCTCGGACGGGGCCAAAATTACCGGCATGAAAGTGAAGGATAACGAATCAGGCAAGGAGGAAATGATCGAAGCGGACGGAATATTTGTGGCGATCGGACACCATCCTAACACCGATTTCCTGCATGGAAAATTGGATATGGATGAGAAGGGGTATTTGCTGGTTGAGCCTGGAACGACAAAGACGAATGTTCCGGGAATATTCGCATGCGGTGATGTGCAGGATCAGAAATACCGTCAGGCCATAACGGCGGCAGGAACCGGCTGCATGGCGGCCCTTGATGCCGAACGTTTCCTGGAGGCGGAATTACGAGAAACTTCTTGTAATAGGACGGAGGAACCTTCTCGAACCGGAGACTCTTCCACATAAAGAATGATACAATGATGACAGAATGTGGGAGCGGAGGAGGAGCTGTCATGATTGTAGAGAATGCGCATGGGTTATTTCTTCAAAGGTACGACGGATTGGGAGAAAGAAGTTGGAGGAGAGACGATTGTTATAAGTTTGTCTTCTCTCCATATGGGCAGAGCTGCTACCAGACAGAATCGGGCGACTTGGTCATTGATAAAGAGCAGTTTGTCCTGTTTAATCCAACTATGAAACATAAGCAGTGGAAGGCAGAGGAAGAAAAGTTCCTTGTAGAAATCCGTCCTGAATTTTTGATGGAGACCGCTAGAGAGCTTGGCTACCCATCGGAATCCCCGGAATTCGCCGCTCTTCCTTATCGGCAGGAGCCCGTTCATCAGTGGGTATCATTCGTCCGGTCATTTTTGAAGTCGGAGGGGGGAGATTCCAGCTCCCTGTTTGTGGAAAACAGTATGGTGCAGCTTGCCATCCTCCTGCTTAAGTATGGACTTGGCTCTCACCGACATGACGTAGTTTTAACACAAAGCGTTGATCCGTTAAACCGGGTGATGGATGCACTGAAGGAAGGCTACCGCGAGAACTGGACGCTTGGAGATATAGCGGAAGTCGCTCGTATGGATAAATACCAGCTCTCTCATCTATTTAAGCGGGAGAGCGGGGTCTCTCCTTATTCATGGCTTCAGATGTACCGCTTGTTCAGAAGTCAGCAGGATCTGCTTCATACGAAACGATCCGTCTTAACGATAGCAACGGAACACGGGTTCTCAAGCATTGCGGTTTATAATCAATTATTTAGACGTATTTATCATCAGACGCCGACGCAGTTTCGTAAACGGCACGCCTTTACCTAACCACGAAGCCACACATAAAAAGACGATACAGCAGCCACTTATAATCATAAGTGTCTGAATGGACAGGAAAGTCGAGAGCAGTCCAAAGAAGGCAAGGGAAATGGTATTTGCGGCATACAGTAGAACGGCATTTGTACTGAATGCCCTTCCCATCTTGGACTCCGGCACGTATTTCTGCAGTAAATAGACCCGGGAAAGGCTTGCAACAGGAATACCGATGCCGATAAGGATCGTGCCAATGACAAACTGCTCCGGTTTATAGAAAGCGCCGTAATACAAAATACCGGTTCCCCAAACGGCTGCACCGATTACATAGTGGTGCAGCCCCCATTTCTGAATGAATAGCGGGGCGAGTAGATTGGTTATAATGACGACTGCACCGAATACTCCTTGAATTCCGCTGTACCACAGCTCCCCGTCCGGTCCTGCCTCCATAAGGGCGAGCAGCAATCCCACCTGCCATACCCACGTATTCATAAACACCGTATAAAACGTGAAGAAAAAAAGGCTTCGGATAGTCGGCATTCTTCCCGCCCACTTAAGAAAGGACCCGATAGAAGGTGCGATGGAACGGATCGAGAACTTTGTACTTCGCTTTTCTACCATTATGATCTGCGCAAGGCATAGGACACTCCATACATAGGTCAACGCATCTAAACTGAAGAAGTGGACCACTCCCATGGTTTCAATGATGAGGATCGATAGAAGAGGCGTCCCTATTGTAACGCCTCTAGTCATGGTGTCGTAAAGGCTGTTGGCGGCAGAACGTTCTTCCTCCTTTGTAATCATAGGCAGGACAGCACGGTGTGCCGGATTGAAGAAACAGCCGATTGACTGGAGAAGAAAGCTGATGATAAGAAGGGCGCCGAAGGACAACGCATCTGCATAATGGAGCAGCAGGATGGACGCGACCAAGGGAATACGGAGGAGATCCAGGATGATCAACAGCTTCTTCTTGGGCAGGGCATCCGCTATTGCTCCGCCGATTAATCCGAAAAGTAAATAGGGAGCGGTTTCTGCTGCTGCCATGGCTGTCGTATGGGCCGCGGACCCCGTCAGGTCATGGGCAAGAAACAAAAAGGCCATTGCAGCTAAGCTGTCGCCAAGTCGTGATATGCTTCCGCCTAATAAATAAAAACGCACATTTCTGTTTTTCCATAGTATTCGATACATAACTTCACCTCATCTCCATCATAAGAAAGAGTGGAGTGGGCGTCTGTATGTATATTGGTGGGATATGTTCAATATTTCATCAGGTGATATAAAAAAGCACCCGGAAACCCGGGTGCTTCTGTTGTTACGCGTTATTTTCTTGTCGTTTGTGTTCCGGCAGGATGAGTGACCGCGGAGCACATTTCTTCTTCGTCAATTCAGAGACGATGAAGATCATAAGGAAGGCCGCGATACATGCTGTCGTACGGAATGGGAAGAGGACGATGCCGTCTTCGATCATCGGGTACGGTAGGAATGCCGGGAGACCTAGTGCTGGCTCTCCGCCTCCAAGACGAAGGAAGAGGGAAACCGCAAAACCGGCGATCGATCCGTAAAGGTTGGCATTCTTATAAAACAATGCCATTGTCAGTTGAGGGAACAAGATTGTGTAAACAAGGTCGGAGGCCAGATACCAGAGAGTGTAGACACTCTTTACGTTCAAGGCGATAATCATGGATCCGACACCAACGATGATGATGGTACGCTTAATGACTTTCTTCAGTTTGTCTGAGTCTGCATTTGGGTTGATCAATGGACGATACACGTTCCAGGATGCCATAGAAGAGGCAGATAGGATCGAGGAGTCCATGGATGACATAACAGCAGCTGCAAGTGCACCAAGTCCGATGGCTGATACCAGTTCAGGAGTCAGATATCGAAGAACGTGCGGCAAAATGACAGATGCGTTTTCAGGCGTTGGGATACCCATGGATGCCCAGTCGATATTGACTCCAACGACACCGATCAACACAGCTGGAATGGCAGCGATGATACAGATGACACCTGCTGTGATGGAAAGCCACATAGCTGTCTTCTCACTTTTAGCGGAAAGGACACGCTGGAAATATACCTGCCAGGCAATTCCACCGAATATAAGCAGCAATGCGTAGTCGATCCAGTTCCAGAAGTAATTGCCCCATTCAGGGTCCTGCCAGCCGTTCAGCGGAGGGAACAGGTTGGCGTAACTTCCGAACTCTGTTTTGTAACCGCTCCATGCGGCATCCAGTCCACCTACATGTCCTAATGTGAAAGGCACGACCAGGATAAGACCGATAAGCAGAATAGCCATTTGGAACACGTCTGTATAAGCAACGGCCCACATACCTCCGGCTACAGTATAAGCGATAGCGATGATACCGGAAAGAATGATAGAGGTAGTGAAGTCGATATTCAGAATGGTTCCAAACGTTGTACCAAGTGCTGTCAGGATAGCGGCACTCCAGAACATCTCACCAAGGAGCGCAGGTAGGTACAGAACACCTGCCATTTTCTTACCAAAACGTTGTTCAAGTGGATCGAGGATGGTCATGAATTCATAACGGCGCATCTTACGGGCATAGAAGATACCACCAATGATCAAACTTAGTGCATAGCCCCAAGGCGCCTGGGCCCATACGATTCCGTCGGCATAAGTGGATTCCGCCGTCCCGTTGATGTAACCACCACCGACCCAGGTAGCGGCCATTGTAAACATGGCGACGCCGAGCGGCATGCTGCGGTCAGCGACCATCATGTCTTCGAGAGATCCGGATTTTTTAGTAGCGAAGATAGCACCGATGTAGTAAACGAGGGCATAAAAGGCAATCATGGCGATGAATCCGCCCCATTGGATGTTTTCATTTGTGAAGGCGATGTAGAGGACAAATATACCTAACAGTGTTGCAAGCAAAATAGCCGGTCCGTTCTTAGCCAAGAAGGACTTCGATTGATTTGACGGTTGCAATGATATCACTCCTTGTAGTTTTTTGAATTTTCTGCAAATCACAGCGCGCATACGTCTCCCCTGAAATAACATGTTCTGTTATTTTTGAGAGGCGCATAGAAACAATTATTCTTCAGAATCAATAGGGATGTACTCGAAAATCTCTCCACTTTCTATGGAATCGACTAACTTCAACAGCCATTTATAATAAGGCTTGGATCCTTCCAACTGACGGTGGATCCGCTCTGCTTCAAATCTGGTGTCCTCATCAATATCCGTAGAATTCATGATCATTTCCAGTTCAGCTTGTGCCTTTTTTACGGCATCCATATTGATCTTCGCTTCTCTGATCCATTTTCTTGAGAAGAAATTGGAGAAGAAGTTGAAGAAATCTTTTTCTGCGACAAATGTCTGACGGCGTGTTCCTTTTCGGAATGTCTGCTTGACGATGCTGTAGCTTTGGAGCTTCTTCACTCCTGTGCTCATGCTCGGCTTACTCATTCCGAGTTTCTCACGCATTTCATCGAGGGTCATGTCCTTTTCGAAGTACATCGTTCCATAAAGGGTTCCGGCACTCCGCGTCACGCCATACAAATCCATCGTTTCTGCTATGGAGTCGATGACTAAGGCTTTGGCATTCTCGATGACGTCTCTGGAGTCATCTTCATGATTCTTGGTCATTAAAAACCTCCTCGCCACGCATGCAGTAAAGTTCATTAAATTTTTTCTTTACAAACTTATCTTAACGAATATAATCTGCTTGTCAAAATTTAATCTTTTTTGAATATGTACTGAGCCTTGCTATCCCATAGGTTATGCAAGATTCATTTTTATTTTTCCTTTGACAGCAAATTATAAACATGTTAATGTTGAAAATTTGCAAAAAATTAGCTGATAATGTCGAAAAGAATAGGGAATAGTCGAAAAAAGCATGAAAAATCATAAAAAAAGATAAATACTTCCTGTAGAATGACCTCCCATTCCCCCTTTTATTCGTAAAGGGAAAAGAAAGGTATGACAGTGTTTGGAAAAGGGGACGATGATACAGAATTGTCACAAAATCCGGCGCCTTTTCTTTAGAAACCGTCAAAGATATGAATTATAATGTAGATAATGTGAAGTTTTTCACAAAAATGCATATAAGGAGCTAATGAACAGCTATGAAGCAACTAAGCCGTGTAGCTTTTCGTAATAAAGGTGTGCTATGGGCATTGATTGTAACCTCCTTCCTGATCGGGGCAACCATTATTGGTCAATCCTATTTCTTCGTAGCGATTGTCGACCGGATCTTTCTCGGTAACGAAAGCTTCGGGGAGATTGTGCCGCTTCTTGCGGGCTTATTACTGGTGTTGGCAGGACGCACATTCTTCACATGGTGGAACGGAAGAATTGGAGTGAAAATGGCAGCAGATTCGAAACGATATTTTCGCAGGCAGGTGCTGTCTAAGTTCACCAGGAATCCGCTGCAGTCCGCAATGGAAGGTCAATCCGGGCGTAAAGTAAGTGTCCTTATGGATTCCGTAGATGAAATCGACGGTTATTATAGTAGTTATCTGCCACAAATGATTCAGACGATGATCATTCCTTTTATGATCTTGATTGTTGTATTTGCGGAACATTTATATTCTGGATTGATCATGATCATTACCGCACCGTTTATTCCATTATTTATGGCGATTATCGGCGTGATGACGAAGAAGAAATCGGAAGAACAAATGGAGAAGCTGTCTGCCTTCTCCGGGAAATTCCTCGATACACTGCAGGGTCTTACAACGCTTAAATTGTTTGGACGTTCCAAACAGCAGGTGAAGGAAATTGAAACAAGCAGTCACGGTTTTCGGGATGCCACGATGGAAGTATTGAAGGTGGCGTTTGTATCCTCTTTGATGCTCGAATTTATTTCTATGTTAAGCATTGGACTGATTGCATTGGAAATTGCAATTCGATTGGTCGTTTATGAACAAATATCCTTCTTCTCCAGTTTCTTCATTCTTATACTTGCTCCGGAGTTTTACTTAACATTAAAAGATTTCGGCAGCGCGTTCCATACAGGGAGAGGGAGTGCCGGTGCCGCCAATCAACTGGCTGCGGAACTGGAAAAAGAGGAAGAGGACTTGAACTGGGGAGAAGAAAGGCTGGTCACTGATGCTCCTCCGCTTATAGAGTTCAAAGAGGTCTCTTTTCAATACGGGGAAGGGTTCTCTCTCCAGGACCTTAACTTAAAATTACCGTCAGGAACGCAATTGGCGATCGTGGGAAAGAGTGGCGCAGGAAAGACGACCGCTCTCCATATGTTTGCGGGTCTCGTAAAACCTCAGAAGGGCGAAATTATTGTAAATGGAAAATCATTATTTTCTTATCATGAGGAAGATTGGTTCAGACGTGTCAGTTACATTTCCCAGAATCCGTATCTATTCTCCGGGACAATGGCAGAGAATATCGCAATCGGTGACAACGGTCGTCACTCGATGGAAGAGATCAGGGAAGCGGCGCGTAAGGCCGGTATATCAGATTTAATTGAATCGCTGGATCAAGGGTATGACACTCCTGTTGGAGAGGGAGGACGCGGCCTTTCCGGCGGGGAAAAACAGAGGCTGGCAATCGCACGGGCTTTTCTGAAGAAACCATCGATCATCTTGTTTGATGAACCGACAACCGGCCTTGACCTAAAGACGGAACGGGTTCTTCAGCATTCCATAGCTGCATTGGCAGAGTACTCTACGATCATTACAGTGGCCCACCGTCTGCACACCATCAAAAACGCTGACCAAATTTTATTTCTTGATAAAGGGGAACAGGTTGGCCTCGGGACCCATGAAGCGCTGCTTCAAGAGGTTCCTGAATATAGACGGATGGTGACTGTACAGAAAGGAGACAGCACGTGATGAAAGAATTGAGAGAAGTCATCCACCTGGTCGTCAAGGAAAAGAGAGACATCGTCTTATCTGTTCTTTTCGGATTTCTTGCCGGAATGTCCGCGGTGGGTCTGTTTGCCTCAAGCGGCTATCTAATTTCCCGTGCAGCACTGATTCCACCGTTGTACGCCTTGACTGTCATGATTGCTTTCTTGAAACTGTTCGGCTTCGCCAGAGCGCTTGGCAGATATGCAGAGCGGTATTTTTCACACAGGGCTACGTTTACCATATTGAGTAATATCCGTTTAGCATTCTATAAAAGACTGGAGCCTCATGCACCCCGGATTTTTCGGAGATATCGGAGTGGAGACTTATTAGCCAGAATAGTCGGGGACGTTGAAAGCCTGCAGAACTTCTTTCTGCGCGTTTACTATCCGCCGGTCGTCCTTGTGATTATCTTCCTTGCAACGATCGTATTCACGGCTATTTTCAGCTTGCCTGTGGCGCTTGTTCTGTTGGGGGGGCTTGTTGTCACCGGCCTCTTCATCCCGTCCTGGTATGCAGTAAAGCAGCGGAAGTTAGGGAGCCGTGTGCGAACCGCTCGCGGGGCTCTGTCCACTGAAGCGACAGAATTTCTGTATGGATTCCGGGATTTAAAGATTTATCAGCAATTGGAAGGAAGAGAGAACAGCTTGCGTGAGGCAGCGGGAACGTATATTCATGAACAGGAACGGGACGGAAAAGCGATGCTTGCCAGTCTGTCATGGAACACAGGAGTATCCCTTATCGTCTCCTGGGTTGTGCTAGGCGTCGGGGCATATCTTGTTGCCCGAGGGGATCTCAATGGTCTTTTCCTTGCCATGCTTGTCATGATATCGTTGACGGTTTTTGAAAATGCGACACCAATGGCCGTTCTACCTTCGCATCTGGATGACAGCAAGCGTGCAGCTGAACGACTCTTTACCATCACAGAGGAAGAGAGTGTACCTACTACGTCCGAGTTAAACGTTGAATCAGGTGCTCCAGCCATCGAATTTGAACATGTCGATTACACGTTTCCTAATGAAGAAAGAAAGGCTTTATCCGACGTGTCCCTCTCTATTCCGGCCGGATCCAAGACGGCCATCGTCGGAGCGAGTGGGTCGGGGAAGTCTACATTACTGCAGCTTATGCTTCACTTTCAGCTGCCAGATCAGGGGGGTGTAAAAGTGAACGGCGTGCCGATCGAGCAGGTTAAGGAAGAAAGCGTATGGGCGCGGAGTAATGTGGTTCTACAAGAAAACCACTACTTTTATGGCACAATCGAAGAGAACTTGGCCATTGCAAGGGACGGTTTGACACAGTTGGAGATGAAGCAGGCTTTGAAAGATGTCGGGCTGGATTTTTCTCTTGAACAGGTCGTTCTTGAAAAAGGGGAAAACTTGTCCGGCGGAGAGAAACAGCGTCTTGCAATTGCCAGAGCATTTTTGAAAGGGGAGAAGTGGTGGATGCTTGATGAACCAACCTCTTCCGTTGATGCTTTGACAGAACAATCTATTTATAAGCATCTCTATCAGAAAGCCGAGCGTGATACGGTCATCCTTGTTAGCCATCGTCTGTCCGGCCTGGAGAAGATGGATCAAATCATAGTGATGGACCAGGGTATGGTGATAGAAACAGGGTCTTATGAGACATTAATGAGAAAACGCGGACATTTTTACGAATGGAAGCAGGTAGAGAAGGACATCTTTTTGTAATACCAAAAAACCCCCCTCCGGCTTTGGAAGCGGAGGGGGTTTTATAATGGAGATAAGATTCATAGGACGAGATAGGTCAATAATAGTATGGGTACGGGTAGGAATAATAAGGATACGGTGCGTAATAGGGTATAAGCGCGAGGGTAGCGAGTCCGGCCAATGGAAGCAGGACATTTTGGAAGCGGCGGGCTCTCCAATAGCCGTACTGGCGTTCACCGGTGTTGTCCTGCCCCTCATTCCTATCCACATCTTCACTGACAAGCATCGTCACCTGATCCGGAGTGACGTCGGTGATGATCCCGTTTAACGTTCTTCCGTCCTTCAGTTTGACGTTGACGTGATAGTACTGGTACCTCGTGCATTGTTCATAAGTAGGTTTCATTTGCTCGGGGGAGGACATGTTCTGATTTTGCTTCACTTTCACCAACTCCTCAGAAACCATGATATTCACCTAGTTCGGGAAGTGTGACACGTATTCTGAGAGAAAACGTTACCAATGTGACATGGTTTTTTGTAGAATGGAAGTGATTGGAAGGGAGAGGGGTAAATGAAGAGTCCATGGAAACTTGCAGAAGATACGTATGTCATTGATGGTATGGATATGGGATTGGAAGGTCGCACAGGTACATATGTGCTGACAGGAGAAAACATCGTCTTAGTTGAAACAGGAGCGAGTTTGTCCGTAAAGGAAGTCAAGGCGGGGCTGCAGGAGTTGGATATTTCCCTGGATCGTGTGAAGACCATCATACTTACACATATTCATTTGGACCATGCAGGTGGGGCAGGACTCCTGTTGCAAGACTGCCCGAATGCGGAAGTGATCGTCCATGAGAAAGGGAAACGACACCTAATCGATCCATCCCGATTGATCCAAGGTGCAAAAATGGTCTATGGAACCAAGTTTAATGAGTTGTTCGATCCTATCGTACCAATACCGGAAAATC
Source organism: Halobacillus sp. KGW1 (assembly GCF_001592845.1). Taxonomy (NCBI): domain Bacteria; kingdom Bacillati; phylum Bacillota; class Bacilli; order Caryophanales; family Bacillaceae; genus Halobacillus; species Halobacillus sp. KGW1. Next base: position 69,029 of record NZ_LSOC01000006.1, on the reverse strand, counting down.
GTTTGTGTGTAAAAAAAGAAGGAGAAACAATGCCCCTGTCGCCCGAACGGGTGTTGACCTTCTACGATACACCGGGACATGCCAAACATCATCTTGGTATTCACGATTCGCTGACGAACGGAATATTTACCGGCGATACATGCGGGATTCGTTACCATCAAACAGATGATCACGGATTGATCTTTCACTTACCGACAACCTCTCCGAACCAGTTCGACCCAGGAGCGATGGAGCAATCTATAAGAATGTTTCGGGATTTAAATCCAGACAGGCTTTATTTCGGCCATTTCGGGAAGGGAGAAGATCCTGATCAAACGTTTGACCAAGTGCTTGAATGGCTTCCCGTATTTACGAATACTTCCTATGAGATTCTTAGTGATGGAGGAGGAGTACTGGACATTCAAACCTCCTTGATGAATAAAGTTTCATCATTCTTAAAAGAACACGGCATACCTGACGATCATCACATCTATACTATATTGAAATTGGATATGGAAGTATGCGCCATGGGACTGGCTGACTATTGGATGAATACAGGGAAACAAACAGGTTCTTCTTAATGGCGATAATCCGAACGGTCCTTCCAATTCGCAAAAAAGTGGGCGGCCGTTCGGATTTTTCGTACTTGCTTTCATGTGAAAAGTGAAACTTCATGGAGGGATGAAACGTAAATAAATATATAAAAGGGGGAAGTACATATGCTTGGTATGTTACTTGCGTCGGTATTATCATTTATTCTCTATTTCATACTGACGATCATTGCTTATTTCAAAAACAGAATGCGTAGAACGAAGATTATGAAAACAGGCATCGGCCTGTTCGTGTTCGGTATGGTTGTTATGGTCATCGTTGTTTATGTTTTCATGCCTACGATTACGATTCCAAATCTATTAGTACTGAATGCGATTGTCGCCATCGTACTCGTACCTCTTGTCTATGGGGGAGCGAAAATACCGGTTTCTATGCCGGCAGCAACCCGGTCGCTTACCGGAGGGGTCGTTCTCCTCGTTGCTGTGGCCATCCTTGCTGTATTCGTATACAGCATCATCGCTTTGCAGACGTCTCACGATACGATCACGCAGTCCCAAGAGGAAGAAGCGAAGCCGTTGAATGAAGAAAACACGCCGATTTCCGTAGCACCTGAATCGGCGCGGAACAAAGTTCAAAAAGCGATGAGTGTCGTTCCGAACACACAGTTTTATGATCTTGGAAAACTACAGGCTCAACAGGTAGATGGAGAAATCGTTTATATCGCACCTGTCGAATTCTCGAGTTTCTGGAGATACTTCCGAGGAAAAGAAACGGAAGGCTACTTCTCTATCTCAGCGACGAACATCAATGCGCAGCCGGAATTTGTGGAAAGTAAGATGCGGTACACGAACTCCAGCTATTTCCAACACAACGTGCAGCGGGCGGTATATAATAAACACCCGAATTACATTCAGAGTGGAGAAGCGCAAATCGAGGTGGACGATGAAGGGAAACCTTGGTATGTCCAAACCATATACAAACCGTTGTTCTTCTCGAATCGTCCGGATATGGACGAGATTAAAGTAGCAGTTGTCGATCCGGTATCCGGTAATGTGAAAACCTATGACTCGGCAAAAGCGCCGGAATTCATAGAGGGATCTGTCAGCTCGGAGTTAGCGGCATTGGAGAACGAATACTTTGGTAAATACATTAATGGTTGGTTAAACTCAATTTTCGGCAAGAAAGATGTCAAAATCCCGAATGAATCCGGAACAGAAAGCAGCGTCACTCCGATCTTTAACGAGCAGGGAGAAATGTTCTATTTCACCGACATGGCCTCACCGAAAGAAAACATCGACTCCGCGCTTGGTTATACGCTTATTCATGCCAGGACCGGTGAGCTGACTTACTACAATGGTCAAAAAAATCAAGGGATCATGGACAGCAAAGGTGCTATTCAAATTGTAGATAAGCAGTATCCGGAGAAGAAATGGACCGGAACGATGCCGGTGCTCTATAACGTAGACGGAGAACCAACCTGGATCGTCAACGTATTGGATCCGAACGGTTTGTTCAAACAGTATGCGTACATCAAAGCATCTGATTCCGATTTTGCCGTTTTCGGTGATACAGCGAAGCAGACCTTGAATGCATATCGTCTGCAGGTTGCACAGGATCCAAGTAATGTGGAGGGAAGCGAAGCGGTTGATTTGTCAGAAAAGAGCGGTGTCATCAACCGGGTCTTGGTTACCTCCACGGAGTCCCGTCAATCGGTGCAATTCCTTCTAGAAGGCGATACGACGATTTATACCGTTACGACGAGCAAAGCGCCTCTCGCCATATTCCTGAAAGAGGGAGACCAGGTCGAGATGCAGGTGCGTGTTCGTGAGAATGGTACAGGAACCGTAGAAGAGATGCAGATCGAGGGAATTACACAATAAACGGAAGCAGCAGGTTGATCGTACCTGCTGCTTTTTTTATGTGGTAAAATGGGTAACAGATAACTATAGGAGGGATTTGTATGTCAGAATTTGCTACAGCAATAAATTGTATGGATGGAAGAGTTCAACTTCCTGTCATCAAATGGATGCAGGAACAGTATGGTGCTCCGTATATCGACATGATTACAGAAGCTGGACCGACCAAATACCTGTTGGAAGGGACAGAAGACCAGCTGGCTGCCGTTAAAGCCAAGCTTCGCATTTCTGCAGAAAACCACGGTTCCGGAGTACTTGCCATCGTAGGTCACCATGACTGTGCCGGTAACCCTTGCCCTCGTGAAGAGAAGGAAGAACAGATTAAGAAGGCTGTGGATTTGGTTCATTCTTGGGACCTCCAGTTGAAAGTAATCGGCCTCTTCGTCAATGATCAATGGCAGGTAGAAACAGTAACGGAATAAAAGAAATGCTGAAAACCCGGAATCCTCCGGGTTTTTTGTTCGCCTGCATTGGAGCAGGTTCCCATCCTCTTATACAATGGGGTTGGTTTTAATAAAAGAGGAAAAAGGTGTTGGAGGAATGAAAAAATACATTGTTGTAGGCGGCGGGGTCCTTGGTGCCTCGACGGCCTATCATTTAGCAGCGGCCGGTGCAGATGTGAAGATTGTAGATCGGAAGGACCGTGGGCAGGCGACGGATGCTGCGGCCGGGATCGTTTGTCCGTGGCTTGCTCAAAGAAGAAATAAACGATGGTATAAACTTGTTAAGGGCGGTGCCGCCTATTATCCGGAATTGATCCGTCGTCTGGAAGCGGATGGGCAGACAGAAACCGGGTACCGTCGTGTCGGGGCAATCGGTCTGCACACTGACGAAGAAAAACTGCAAAAAACGTTGGATCGAGCATTGAAAAGAAGAGAAGATGCTCCTGAAATGGGGGAAGTTACAATCATTTCCGAGGCAGAGACGAAGCGTCTGTTTCCACCCCTTAAAGAAGGATACAAAGCCGTTCATGTAAGTGGAGCAGCGCGGGTGGACGGGCGTGCTCTGCGTGATGCTCTGCTTGCTTCGGCAGAAAAGCATGGAGCGGAGTGGATCAAAGGTGAGGCACAACTGTCCTATGATGAGCAGCGTGTGGATGGTGTACACGTGAATGGTGATTTCCACGAGGCCGATGCTGTACTCGTTACGGCCGGTGTATGGGCGAAGGACCTGCTCGAACCGCTGGGAATCGACTTTCTCGTGCATCCCCAGAAAGCACAGATTGTTCATTTAAAGCTCAGCGAGGAGAGAACGGAGGACTGGCCTGTGGTCATGCCGCCAAACAATCAATACATGCTTTCTTTCGGAGCTGGGAAATTGGTCGTTGGTGCTACGCATGAAACGAAAGCAGGCTTCGACCCGCGAGTCACTGCAGGGGGGCTTCACTATATCTTCGATAAAGCGCTTGACGTAGCACCCGGCCTTTATGATGGAACCGTAGTGGAGACAAGAGTCGGTTTCCGCCCGTTCACGCCGGACTCTCTGCCTGTATTCGGTGCCCTGCCTTCGCACGAAGGATTGTATGCAGCTAATGGCCTTGGAGCCTCAGGTCTTACCTCAGGTCCTTACCTCGGAGCTGAGCTTGCACGCCTTGTCTTAGGAGAGCAGACAGAGCTGGATCCTGCAGATTTTGATGTCCAAGGTGCAATCGGCGAAAAATAAAAAAAGAAACCCCTGTGCCGTTCGAAACGGCGCGGGGGTTATTTTGTGTCTGGATAATCACAATACTCAATAATGGTACCTTCTGTATCCACCGGGTTTAAGTAGATTAAGCGGCGACCGTGCTTGTTTGTCCGCATCGTCCCATCCAGAGTGCGGATTCCCTGCTGCTCTAATTCCTTCAATGCAGCGTCCAGATCGCCGACATCATAGGCAACATGATGAACGCCTTTTCCCTTTTGTTTAATGAAGCGTGCGATGGGAGAAGTAGTGTTGTTCGTAGGCATTAAAAGCTCTGTGCGCTGCCCGTGAATATCAATGATTGCAATTTCACTCTCCACGCCTTCTGCTTCGTTACGATACCGATCTATGAGCTTTCCCCCAAGGGTTTCTGTATGGAAAGTTATACTGTCCTCGATGTTTCGTACGGCTATACCGATATGATCGAAACGTTTCTCCATGTGTCATTCTCCTTTATGTATGCTGATGATGCTTATTATTCTACCATATTCGAATGACCCGCCTCTTTTACGAGAAGAAAGCACAAACGTACAAGCTGATTAGTTCTATCTACATAGAGTAGGGTATGGGAGGTGAATAGTTATGCCTGCCTGGATCAATCGTAGTTTGAAAATTGTTTCTTCGGCGGTCTTTTATATTGTCGTGACGATAACGCTGCTTGGTGCAGTCTTTCACACATTGGTAACCGGATGGACGATTTGGAAAGCTGTGATGGTCGTCAGCCTGTTCGTTCTTTGGCTGCTTTCTTATATCATTCTCATCCAGAAACTGTATGGGTACTTGTTTGGTAAGCGGCAATAGACGGGCATCATAAGGAAGAGGCACCCTCGTTTAAGGATGGTGCCTCTTCAACACTTTGAAAAAAGGCATCCCAATGGGATGCCTTTTTGTCTTATTTGTTAAGGTGTTTGACTACTTCTTTAGCTACTGCCTCGGTAGATTGTGGGTTCTGACCTGTGATCAGATTGCCGTCTACTTCAACATGAGTGGACCAATTCGGGCCGGTTAACACCGTAGCTCCAAGCTCGTTCAACTTGCTTTCAAGCAGGAACGGCATGTACGCATCAAGCGTAGTGTCTGCTTCTTCTGCATCTGTAAATGCGCTGACACGCTTCCCTTTTACAAGAGGCTCACCACTGGACAAGGTCGCTCCTACAAGTCCCGCCGGGCCGTGGCAGACAGCTGCGACTGTCTTATCCGATTCATAAAAGCTGCGTAGTAGTTGCTGCAGCTTCTCATTGTCCGGGAAGTCAAACATCGTCCCGTGTCCCCCCGGAAGAAAGACAGCATCAAAACCGTCCGCTTCTACGTCGGAAAGTGGTAGTGTATCCTCCAGATGCGGTTTCGTATCAAGGATTTCCTGTGGCTCATCCTCACTGACACTTGCCGGGTCTACTGGAGAAAGGCCGCCTTTCGGACTGGCTACAGTCACTTCATATCCTTGTTTTTTAAATTCGTTATATGCTTCACCGAACTCGGATAACCAAATGCCGGTGGTTTTTCCTTCTGTAATTTGATCGTGGTTCGTTACAATCATTAAAACTTTTTTAGACATTTTCCATTTCCTCCTTCTTTGGTAGCGAATGGACTTCATATTCTAATCCCAAACTCTATTCCATGACAAATGATTTGTTTGAACAGGTGGGGCTGTTCTATTTTTACCCGGTAACAGCAATTATAAAACAGGCTCGTACCGCATTGACAAAAATGGAGAGCCGGCATACGATGAGTATATGAATATATGCGCATATAAGGAAGGTGTCGAATAGTGAGCAAAGAACATAATAAAGAAACCGCTCCTGATAAAGAGGTGGAGGAACTGGATGAGGAAACGCTTTTTGTTGTTTCCCAGACGTTTAAGGCGTTATCTGATCCTACCCGCATCCGCATTCTCCATCTGCTTTGTGAACAGGAAATGCCCGTAAACCAAATCGCAGAAACATTGGAATTAAGACAGTCGACCGTTTCTCATCAACTGCGTTTTTTAAAAAATCTGCGTCTGGTGAAGTATAGGAGATCGGGAACTACGCTTTTCTATTCAAATGATGATGAACACGTGATCGACCTCCTGCAGCAAACGATCAACCATGCGCTTCACCATTAAAGGGGAGTTTGATAATGAAGGAATACAAGTTGCAGGGTTTATCCTGCGCCAACTGTGCCGCGGAAATGGAAGCAGAGATAAAGAAGCTGGATAAAGGTCAGGATGCACAGCTTCTATTTAATTCGAGTAAGCTGGTCGTCAGTGAACAGGTCGATTTGGATCGTGTCAGAAAAATACTCCGGTCGGACGGTGCGTCCATGATGGAAGATGGAAAACAGGAGTCCTCCGGTCCCAACATGCTGCACCTCGTCCTCCTTTCGAGCTTCATCTTTGCGGCAGCGCTTGCCGGAGGTAGCGTTCTTCCTCCTGCTCTATTGACTTTCTTATACTTGGCAGCCATAGCGGTGAGCGGGTACAGGACGTTCTTTAAAGGAGCGCAAAACCTGGTTAAGCTGAAGTTCAACATTGATACATTGATGACCATCGCTTTAGTCGGAGCGGTTGCTATTGGAGAATGGAAGGAAGCGACCCTTGTTGCAATTCTGTTTGGTTTGAATGAGTATCTGGAAGGCCTTGGGATGGAGAAGGCCAGAAATTCGATGGAACAATTGCTGAAGGTTGCCCCGAAACAGGCGACGCTGTTGATGGAGGATGGTTCTGAACAAGTCGTTTCAATTGAAGACTTGGTAAAGGGGGACCGGGTCATTGTTAAGGCCGGTGAGAAAATACCTTCTGACGGTAAGGTCCTCTCCGGATACAGCTCCGTCAACGAGGCAGCCATCACCGGTGAATCGCTGCCTGTTGAGAAGGAAGCGGACCATCTGGTCTATGGCGGGAGTATCAACAATGAAGGGGCATTGATGATTGAAATCACGAAAAGCTATGATCAGTCCTCCTTAGCTAAGATTCTTCAGTTGGTGGAGAAAGCACAGGAAAATAAGACACCCACAGAGCTCTTCATCAATCGTTTTGCAAAATATTACACCCCGCTGATCATGGCTGTTTCTTTGCTTGTGATGATTGTTCCACCTGTTTTGTTCTCCGTTGCCTGGGGAGATGCATTCTACCAGGGGCTGGCCGTACTGATCGTAGGATGTCCGTGTGCCCTCATTTTATCTTCACCGATTGCCATTCTATCGGGGATAACAAAGAACGCCCGAAACGGAATATTAATTAAAGGCGGAGCCATTCTGGAACAGCTCGGAAATGTCACCAGTATCGCTTTTGATAAAACGGGAACGCTGACGAAAGGAGAGCCGACGGTACAGTCAGTCGAGGTATATGACGAGGAACGCTTCTATAAGATTGCCCGTGCAGTGGAGTCGCAGTCCTCGCACCCGATTGCTCGTGCCGTTTTGGCCGATCCCAAGGTTCGCGAAGCCCGAGGTTTAGAACCATCTTCTGTAGAGGCCGTTCCTGGAAAAGGCGTTTATGCCATGATTGAAGGCAGGGGGTACTATGTAGGTAGTGAAAAGACGCTTCGGGAACTGGATGTCACCCGGCAGCAGAAGGATGACATAGAAGAGTGTAAGCGCTCCGGTTACTCGCTTGTGATCATCTCTGATGAAAAATCCATTTTAGGCATGTTCGGTGTAGCGGATGAAGTCAGAGAGGAAAGCAAAAGTCTTATCCGCAAGCTTCACAAACTAGGCATTAAACACACAATCATGCTGACAGGGGACCATGAACAGACGGCCCGTAAAGTCGCAGCACAAGTAGGGGTCACCGATGTTCATGCCGAACTGCTGCCGGAACATAAAGTAGAGAAAGTGGAGGCTTGGAAACAGTCAAGCAAAGTAGCTATGGTTGGTGACGGTATCAATGATGCCCCTGCACTTGCCGTTTCGGATCTTGGTATAGCTATGGGGAAAGGGACGGACAGTGCTATTGAAACAGCGGATATCGTGTTGATGCAGGACCATTTAGGAAAACTGCCGAACGCTGTCAGGATAGCCAAGAAGGTGAACCGGATCGTGAAAACGAACATAAGTATTGCTCTCGGCCTTAAGTTGATCGCTCTCTTGTTAACGATCCCGGGATGGCTGACCTTATGGGTGGCTATATTGTCGGATATGGGTGCAACGATCCTGGTGACATTGATCAGTTTGACCGTTCTTATTACAAAGGATTGAACAGGACCCGCTGCCGGGACGTGCAGCGGGATTTTTATATCCGCGGAAAATAGTGGGGAGGTTTCCGCTTATTCTACGCTCCTTCTGTACATACTTTTCACACGAAAAGACGACGATAAAGCATATAACATTTTGTGAGGAAATGAAGCGATGATTATACGAAGGGACCATCTCAAACAATTAAATATACTCGAATGGTACGGACCGGAGGAAGCAATGGTGTCTTCTCTTGCTTTCCACTCTCAGCAAGTAAAGGAGAATACGGCTTTTTTCTGTATTAGAGGGGAGAACTTTGATGGGCATGCTTATATAGAGGATGCGTTGAATTCAGGAGCTTCCATGATTATAGGCAGTGCCCCCTTATTGTTAAAACAGTGGCAGGGAAAGGCGCCGTCTGTCATTTTCGTGGTGTTGGAAGAAGTTCGTTCTGCAATGGCCGTGGCAGCGAAAGTATTTTATAACCACGCTGATCAAGAGTTGAAGACAATCGGTGTGACGGGGACAAATGGAAAGACGACGGTTGCTGCTTATGTCCGTTCCCTCTTAACCCTGCTTGGAATGCGGACAGGGTCGATCGGTACAACAGGAATATGGACATCCCGAGGGAAATTGGAATATAAGAAAAGTACACCGACAACGCCTGAATCGATAGACCTGCACCGTATCTTCTGTGATCTTCGTAACGAAGCGGACGAAGCCGCCGTAATGGAGGTATCTTCCATTGCTCTCGATCAATGTCGCGTGGAAGGAATTGTTTTTGATGTAGCTATCCACACCAACTTTTCGGAGGAGCACCTGGAGTATCATCACACACTGGAACATTATAAAGCCTGTAAGCTCCGGTTGTTCCGTCAAGCTGATCATACAGTTGTCAATGTTGATGATGAAGGCATGTCAAAGGATCTGCTGGAGATGGATGGAAAGCACCGTTTGACATACAGTATCACCGGAGCGGAAGCAGATATTCACGCTTCCGAATTGGAAAGGATGCAGGAAGGATCAAGGTTCCGCCTGTCCTTTCAAGAAATGAGCGAGACGGTTACCGTTCCTGTTTACGGTTCTTACAATGTTGCAAACGTCCTGTCTGCTATCGCTGCAGCTATTCATTTAGGGTACGAGTTTCCAGCTATTCTTCGTGTGCTCCCCTTACTGGAAGGCCCGGAAGGGCGATTTCAAGTTATTCCCATAGAAGATGGTCCGACGATAATATTGGATTACGCCCATACTCCTGTTGCGCTGGACAGACTGTTGGAGGAAGTGAAGAACTTGGAGCACAGACGTTTGATTGTCATGATTGCAGGAATTGGAATTCGTGATTTCAGTAAAATGCCTAAGATGGCTGCGACTATAGATGGACGGGCAGATGAAATTGTTGTCACGGTCGATCATCCGGGATACCATGACCCTGCTGCTATCGTCGATCAGGTCATGACGGGGTTCTCCAATCCCGAAGCTGTTCATATTCATAGAACAAATACGCGGGAAGCAGGCGTTCGAAAGTCTCTATCCCTTGCAGAAAGCGGTGATATCGTATTGCTGACAAGCGGTTGTATCAACAATGCGCAAATCGTTAGAGGGGAAGAAATCCCTCATTCTGATGAAGCAATCATTGAAGAATTCTATGCTTCCGTCCTACGTTAAAACAGGCGGATTCTCTTTTAAAAGGGGAATCGGCTTGTTTTTTTATGGGAGGTTGTTTTATAAGGGCAGAATCATTGCAAAATCAGGTGTTGGTTGATTAAATAAAAGGAGATAATATAGAATAGACAGGTTTAATTCAAGTTGGAAGGGATGCTTTGCTAATGGAAACTATCGAAGTCACGGGACGACCGCCGGAAAGTTCCGAACCGAAGGTACTCATTATCGGTAAAATGGACGGCGTCCATCTCGGTCATCAGGCACTGCTGAGAGAAGCGAAGAGCCTGGCAGCCGAAGGAGAGAAGCTGGCCGTGTATGCGTTCTCTGATCATCCGAAATGGGTACTCCGCGGTGATGAAGCATTTAAAGCCTCTTTGTCCACGGATATGGATAAACAGCGTTATCTCAATGCCTATGGTGTCGAGCTGTACTATCACGTTCATTTTACGAAAGAATATGCCAAAACGTCTCCGGAAGAATTTGTTTTGGAACATTTAAATCGTTTAAATATCCGACATGTCGTCGTCGGGGAAGATTTCCGATTTGGGAAGGGCAGAGGATCGGACGCCGAAGGGCTGAAAGAACTCTGTGCATCCATCGACATTGGAGTTTCTATCGTTCCGGGTGTACTGATGCACGGGGATAAAGTGAGCAGTACAGATATCCGGAATCATGTGATGGGAGGCAGAATGGAAGCTGCCCAGTCGATGCTCGGCCGCCCCTTTGAAGTAACAGGGGTTGTTGAAAAAGGCCAGCAGCTCGGTCGTACGCTCGGGTATCCGACGTTGAACGTAGGTGGGATTGACGCTTACGTGAATGTGAAACCGGCCGTCTATCTTGGAACGGTCCAGATCGGATGGGACAAGCCGGAGTATCACTACACGTTAATCAGTGCCGGTTACCGCCCGACCGTGAACGGGGATTCTTATAAAGTCGAAGCATACTTGCTGGACTTCTCCGGTGACTTGTACGGTCGGGAAGTTACGGTGCAATTTCTGCGTCATCTCAGAGATGAAGTGAATTTCAATGGAATGGATGCACTCGTCGAACAGATGAAGCACGACGAAGAGGAAGCACGAAGCATTTTAGGTTTAGCTTGATAACATCTTAGAAAGGGGTACGCACGATGGGGATTGTAGTCGTAGAAGTTTGTGACGGGAACTTGATCAATGAATTGGATATTGAGGGTCTGATCGAGTCCGAATACCCGGAAGTGGCTGTACTCATGAATGATTGTCTATCTTTCTGCGGTATGTGCGCCGTGCGTCCTTACGCCATTGTCAACGGCCACAGGGTATTCGGTAAGACACCCGAAGAAGCATTGGATAAAATCCGCAGAAAAATTGAAGAAGAACTGGCGATTTACGCTGAATAAGGCGGGATGAGACGATGGGATTCCTTGATTCCTTGATGAACAGTCTGCGTTTACCGAAGAAAGAAGCCATGTTCCGCTTGAATAGAAAAGGGATCACCCACACGATCGGCTATTTATTTATTCTTCTGGCCCTGTTGTTCCTGCCGGATATGGTTGCAACAATCGTTCATATGGAAACGAATTTGACGGAGATTTCCCGTGGGCGGTATGTGGTTCAGTTTTTAGTCTTTTACCCATTGTTGATCATTTTTATCATATTGGTCGGCATTTCCCTGCTGGCTGCTGCGAGTATGCTGCTCAGGAGAGTGCTTTCGAGAAAACTCATTTATCAGCAGCTTTGGAAATTGTCCGCTTATGCTGTCACGCTGCCATTGATTCTAAGCGTTGTTCTGAAATATATGGAGGTGCCTGATCGTTACAGTGCCCTGTTATTTCTGATTATTTTCGGTTTCTTTATGTACAAAATGATTATCGTCTATCCGAAAGTACCTGCCAAGGCGTGATCCTGCAGGTGCTTTTTTGTTTGAGCAGATTCATCTATGGGTACGGAACTAGTGTGCTACAATATTCGTGAATGAAACCCTGATCAGAAAAGGAGAATGACAATGAAAACAGTTACGTTACATAACACCATTGAAATGCCGCAGCTTGGCTTTGGTGTTTGGCAAGTAGAAGAGAATGACGCAGTACCTGCTGTTACGAAAGCGATCGAAACGGGTTACCGTTCCATCGATACAGCTGCCATTTATGGGAACGAGAAGCAAGTCGGCGAAGCGATTCGTCAAAGCGGCGTTTCCCGTGACGAGCTGTTCATTACAACCAAGGTCTGGAATACGGACCAAGGATATGACAATACGATTCAAGCACTGGAAACAAGCCTGGATAAACTCGGTCTTGATTACGTGGATCTTTATTTGATTCACTGGCCGACTCCGGAATTTGATGAATATGTAGAGACGTATAAAGCACTGGAACAACTGCAAAAAGACGGCAAAGTGAAAGCAATCGGCGTGTGTAACTTCGAAATCGAACATCTGCAGCGTCTGTTGGATGAATGTGAAGTGAAGCCTGCCGTCAACCAAGTGGAATGCCATCCTTACCTGGCACAGAACGAATTGAAAGACTTCTGCCGTCAACACGGCATTCACCTGGAAGCATGGAGTCCATTGATGCAGGGCGGAGAAATCCTGAAAAATGATTCCGTACAGGCCATTGCTGAGAAACACAGCAAGACTCCGGCGCAGGTTATTATCCGCTGGCACTTGCAGAACGATACGATCGTTATTCCAAAGTCCATTACACCTTCCCGAATTGAAGAGAACTTTGATGTTTTCGATTTCGAGCTGACTGCGGAAGATATGGACGCAATTAATAAATTGGACCGTGGTGAGCGTAAAGGTCCGAAACCTTCTGAAATGAACGTTCGATAAATATAAAAAAAGGAGCCGGCATTTCGAAGCCGGCTCCTTTCTTATTTTAAAATCCTTTTTGCCTCCATGAAGCGTTGACCGCCTGTGAACAGTTCGACGCCGATGAATAAGAGCGTCGACCAAAGAAGGAAGTCAGGGAAGAGGAGCATGAGACTGAAAAGGATGAAACCTTCCGTCCGCTCCGCCAAGCCTGCTTGATAGTAGAATGATTTAATCCCGGATCTATCCGATACCGCTCCAACTACGAGAAAGATAGTCATGGAGATAATGATCGAAACACTTAACAACAGGAGCGGCCATAGGACTTCAGGGTGAACGTATGCGATAGCCAGTATCATCCCGATTTCCACAATCCGGTCGAAGGTTACGTCCATCACTGTGCCGAATGGCGAACTACTCGTACTTCGAGCCATTGTTCCGTCTACGGCATCCAGAAACCCGGACAGCCATAAGAGAAGGACGGCAATGACCGGCTGCCCGAGGACATAAAGGACACTTGTCCCTACGCCTGCCACGAGTGCCGCAATGGTCACTTCATTGGGGGTTCGGCCCATATGTATGAGCTGCTCAGCTGTCTTCTTAATGACTGGTTCTACATATTTCCTTGCGTGAGTATCTAACATGACAACACCTACTTTTATCTAATCCATATTCTTTACCCAAAAGCATCCGTCCCTAGACTTCGACTGGAGTGTTCAACGGTTCACAAGGCTGGTAATCTTGGAAAGAATTAATAATGAATTCATCTGACCTCTATGTTACCTTGTAATAGATCAAATTCAAGGAGGTAGAAGGATAGTGTTTAAGAAAGTTTTGATGTCTGGAATCGCCGCTGTCGGCGTTCTTGCTTTGTCATTCCCACAGCTGAGTTCTGCCGAAGTGAAGATGCATAACGTAAAGCAGGGCGATTCTATTTATAAGATTGCCCAAAATTATGGAATTTCAGCCGATCAGTTGGCGGCTATGAATGATAAAAAGGGAGACGAAATCCATCCTGGAGAGCAGTTGAAGCTTCCTGTGATGCTCAACGAAGGGGAAAAAGACTTATTGGCCCGTCTTGTTGAAGCAGAAGCAAAAGGGGAGAGCTATGCTGGTAAGGTAGCTGTAGCTACGGTTGTTCTGAACCGGATCGAGAGCGATATTTTTCCGGATACGCTGTATAACGTCATCTATGATGGGTACCAGTTCTCTCCGGTATTGAACGGGACTATTGAGCAGCCTGCTGGTGAAGAATCCAAGCGTGCGGTGGAAGAGGCGTTGGATTACCAAGGTTATGACCGCGAATCCATCTTTTTCTATAACCCCGATAAAGCACAAAGTGATTACTTGAGTAAGAAAGAAGTAACGACAGTAATCGGTAACCACGTGTTCATGAGATAACAGAGAAGCACCCTGTAAGGGGTGCTTCTTTGTTTATTAGAAATAGGATCAGCTGGCGTCTTCTTCGTGAAAGAGTTCCACTTCTCTTTTCTTTCGGCGTTTTTTATACACGCGGTCGATGTAATCGTCTGTTAATGCTGCCACTTCTTTATGAAGGAACAGCAGCGGGATGATGTTGGCGAGCAGGACAAATGCCAGAAGCAGATCCAGGAAGTTCCAGACGAACTGCAGTCCGCCGATTGCCCCGACAAAAACCGCGAGAATATACACGATCCGCATAAACTTCGCAGCTTTCAATCCGTATAGATATTCCGCTTGTTTCTCTCCATAGAAAACGAGAATACCTATCGTAGTAATAACGAAGAAAATGAGGAAGACGCTGATAAAGCTGCTTCCAAAGGCATCTCCGAATTCACTGCCGATGGCGACATTGATCATGTTGGATGCATCGCTTCCTTCCACTTCTCTCCATGCACCTGTTACGAGTACGGTTAAGCCCGAAATTGTACAAATAACGATTGTATCGACGAAGACACTGACCATGCCCCACATCGCTTGCTTGGATGGATGATCGGTTTTAGCAGCAGCGTGGGCGATTGGTGCTGTTCCAAGGCCTGCTTCGTTGGAATACAATCCACGGGCAATCCCCCATCTGAGTGCTGCGGCAATTCCGGCACCCGCGAATCCTCCGGTAGCGGAAATAGGAGTAAATGCATGGGTGAAAATCAGGCTGAATACATTAGGAATCTGCTCGATATTTGCAAAAATAACATATAAACAGATACCTACATACACCAGAACCATACCTGGAACCATTTTATCTGTAACTTTGGCAATACGTTTAATGCCGCCAAATACTACAAGGGCGATGGCTGCACACATGACAGCACCGGTGATATAAACCGGCCATCCAAAGGCACCCTCCGTTTGGGTAGCAATCGAATTCGATTGGACCATAGCACTTGGTATCAACTCAATCATCAGGAAGAAGGCGAAGGCGGTGGAGACCCATTTCCATCCTAGGGCTTTCTTTATGTAGTATTGCGGGCCGCCTACCCATTCGTTATTTTTATTTTTTTCGCGGTATTTCATTCCCATCAGGATTTCACTGTACTTCGTAGCCATTCCAATCAGAGCTACGACCCACATCCAGAACAGTGCGCCGGGTCCTCCGAGAGAAATCGCGACCGGTACCCCAACAATATTGGTTGCACCTGCCGTAGAGGCGAGTGCGGAAGTGAATGCCTGGAAGGGTGTAATCGTCCCTTTTTTCTTCGTCTTCTTGAAAATCTGTCCGATTGTTTGATGAAGAATATGTCCGAAAAAACGGAACTGAAAAAAGCGGATACGGATAGTGAGAAAAATGCCGCCGGCGATAAGGATGATCGCGAGCGGGTAAGTCCATAGGAAATCGGAAATGGCTGCGATTCCTGCCTTGATACTATTCCATGTCTCTAACAAGATTTTGTCTCCTCTCCATATCAATAGATACCCATATATTCCCTTATTTTAATTTGTTAAACAATAACAGGAATTCATAGGAGTGTGAAAATTTAGAATATAATTTATCATTGTATTATACAAGTCTTTTCAAGGAGGAAGAATTATGTTAATTAAAGAGGTAGACTTTAAGGACCATTATATGAACAAACTTATTAAAGGCGCAGTCGTACCAAGGCCGATTGCCTGGGTATCAACCGTCAATAGCAAAGGCGGACGTAACTTGGCGCCTTTCAGTTTCTTCACGGTAGCGTCTATGGATCCGGTGACTTTATGTTTTTCGGTTGGAGAAGGGAAAAGAGAAAAGGATACACTGACAAATATTAAGGAAACAGGTCAATTCATTATTAATATCGTTACGGAACGACTTGCTAATGCCATGCACGAAAGCAGCAAGAGTTATGATGCCGGAGTCGATGAATTCATTATGGCAGAAGTGGAAGCAGAAAATGGAGAAACGGTCCGCGTTCCCCGGGTCAAAGAGTCTCCGGTCCACATGGAATGTGAATTAGACCGTATTATAACGATAGGAGCCGGTCATTTAGTACTTGGGAAATTGGTTGGTTACCACGTGGAGGAGGAGGTGTACATGGAAGGGGATAAAGTGGACCCGGAGAAGCTCCGACCTGTAGGGAGAATGGGTGGGAATTACAACATGGTTCGGGATTTCTACTCTCTTCCTAATTCAGACCTTCCTTCCTAGTAGAAGATCGTGCGGTATTCCGCACGATCTTTTTTTATGGGCGTCTGCCCGGCCTTTCTTGCCATGGATAATACCTTTCACAAAAAAACACTTTGCAAATGACATATTCTGCTTTATACTACTGTATTATGAGTAGTAATACAGTTAATACACCTAAGAAATGGAGGTGGATAAATGTTTGAATTGGATGTTCGAAGCCGTAAACCGATCTATGAACAGTTGGTGGAGAAGCTGAAACAGCTGATTATCCGTGGAGTCCTGAAGGGAGATGAGAAGCTTCCTTCCGTACGGGAACTTGCTCAACAACTGACGATAAATCCTAATACCATTCAGAAGGCGTACAGGGAATTAGAATCCCAGGGCTACATTTATTCTTTAAAGGGAAAAGGAAGTTTCGTCCATCCGGAGCGGAACGTAAATAACGATGAGGAGTTGAGGAAGATGAAGGAAGCGTTGAAGAAGCTGTTTGCAGAAGCATTGTATCTCGGTATGACACCGAAAGAAATAGCCTCCCTTCTTCGTGAAGTAGAGGGTGGTGAACAGAATGATTAATGTGAAGGGTTTACATAAATCCTTTCAAAAGGAGAAGATCTTGAACGATGTTACTTTTCAAGTAGGCGAGGGATCGATTTACGGCCTTTTAGGGTCCAACGGAGCTGGAAAAACCTCCCTGATGAGGATCTTGGCCGGAATACTGAAGCAGAGTGACGGGCTTGTACAGATAGGTGGACAGCAGGTGTTTGAAAATGAGGACACACAGCAGAAAGTCTTGTTCTTATCAGACTCTTTGTATTTTCATCCTCAGTATACGACTCGTCAGATGGCTAATTACTACCGGTCCATGTATAAGGCATGGAGTGAAGAGCGATATGAAGCATTGAAAGAGGTATTCCCTTTGGATGAGCACAAGAAAATAAGCCGGTTTTCCAAAGGAATGCAGCGACAGGTTGCGTTTTGGCTGGCGATGTCCTCGAACCCCGATGTGCTTATTCTCGATGAGCCGTTCGATGGTCTGGATGCAGTGATGAGGCAGAGAGCACGAAGTTTGATCATTCAGGACGTTGCCGAGCGGCAGATGACCGTGCTTATCTCTTCTCATAATTTAAGAGAAGTGGAAGATATCTGTGATCACGTCGGTATTCTGCATAAGGGGGAACTTTTACTGGAAAGAGACTTAGATGATTTGAAAGAAGATGTCCATAAAATCCAGGTAGCCTTCCGCGATCAAGAAACCTCCGTTACATCTATCGGACTGGATCTCCTTTATCACGAAAAGCGCGGCAGTGTGAATCTATTGATCGTCCGCGGTAAAGAAGAAGAGGTCGAGCGTTCGATAAGAGCGCAGCATGCGCTCATCTATGACCGGCTGCCTTTAACGCTGGAAGAAATCTTCATCTACGAAATGGGAGGTGCAGGATATGCCTTTGAAAACATCCTCGTTTAACCGGGAAATTATTAAGCAGGATTACCGGAACGTCGGCTGGATTGCTATTGTCTATTTCTTCGGTCTTTTCTTTTTCGGACCGATGCAGGTGTGGATGAGTATGAGTCAGAAGGAGCCGGACTTCTATAACGGCACAGGAATGTTCGAAGGAGCCTTTCTGTATGAAGCCCAGGTCGTCTTCGTTTATCTTCTTCCGGTTTTGATGGCCATATTTCTATTTCGCTATATACAAGTGAGAGGAGCGGCAGACTTTGCGCACAGCTTCCCGGTAAAACGTCCCGCATTGTTTATGCATCACATCCTTTCCGGTGCCTCCTTACTGCTTGCACCGCTTCTGTTGAATTACATTCTTCTGCTTGTGACAGCTCTTGCAGCGGATGTAAGTGCGTATTACACATTGGGGAATCTGGGTTACTGGCTTCTGTTAATGGTTGTCATAACGCTGTTGTTTTTCAGCGTTACGGTATTCATCGGAATGCTTACAGGATTGTCTGCTGTCCAGGGAGTGTTGAGTTACATATTCCTTTTACTTCCGGCAGGTCTTTATGCTCTCATCTCGTACCTGTTGTCATCAACTGTAAAAGGTTTCTCACAAAACGTCATTCTTAATGAATCGCTGGATAAGTTCTCACCGCTTTTGGACATCGTTGTCTTTGAGAGAAGCTATTATGTTTCTGGTGAAGGAGAAGTCGCAGGGGAACTGCCGGTTGCCAATATGAGCTTGCTTATATACGGAGCAGCGGCTGTCTTTTTCTATTTTGCCGCCCTGTATTTGTACAAAAAGCGACCGCTGGAAGCTGCTTCCAATGCCTTGGCGTCTCCGATCCTGCACCCTGTTTTTAAGTTTGGCACAATGTTTTGTTCCGCATTGTTTGGAGGGATGTACTTTGGCCTCACGCAGAATTCTCATTCCTGGATGATTGCAGGGTTCGTTATCGGAGGAACGATCGGATACTTATTGATCGTCATGTTAATTGAAAAGACCTGGAGAATTTTTATCTGGAAGCATGCGAAAGGCTGGGCAGGCTATGCGTTGATCACCGCGGTGATGATTGCTGTCATTCCATTCCTTTGGAAGGGATATGAATCCTATATTCCAAGTGCCGGGGAAGTGGAGAAAGTGTACTTCGGAAACGGCTACTACCAATATGAAGAATCCCAGCGGGAAGGAAGCAATTACTCGTTTGTCCGTTCGAAGGAAGCCATTGAGCAGGTGAGGGCTGTCCATGAATCGTTAATAGCAGAAAGCGAACCTCTTGAAAAATCCGGGGAAGACTTCTTTATCGGTTATCAACTGGACAATGGCAAAGAAGTGCTCCGCCAGTACTACGTGGACAGAAAAGAGATTACGGAAGGCTTGAAGGAATTGTATGAAACAGAAGAATATAAAAATATGCATTATCCAATTCTTCAAGCAGATATATCAAATATTGGGAAGGTGGATCTATATCCTGTAACGAATGGCAGTGAGATGCCGAGGTTGTACGATCCGGAAAAAATCAGTGGTTTCGTTGAAGCATTGCGGAAGGACTTGGAAGGACTTACTTATGAAGAAATGGTTGATCCGAAAGGGTTTGGAACCAATATTGACTTTACGGTGTCCGGAATGGAGAATCGAGGCTTCTTGTCTACCAGTGTCTATCCTTCCTACGAACATACAATGGAATGGCTGAAGGAAGAAGATCTTTATGAAGAGGTAATGGTTGATTCATCCATGGTGGATAAAGTGGAAGTGTATCCGCTTGGAAATGATAAATATGACACGTACGATTTCGAAGGCTATGCAATGGCGCTTCAAGGAGAAGGATATACTCCGATGACCCTGAACAGTGCGGATCAAATAGAAGCTGTCATGAATGCAGACGAAAACTGGAGAGAGAACGGGTACCTTTTCGTCTATTATCTCAAAGGGGAAGATTCGGAAAACAAGGTGTACTTAAGTATGGAGGAAGCGGAAGCTCCTGATTTTGTTAAGGAACACTTTGAATAAGGGAGAGACATGAGGATGGATTTCCGTGACATGTATGAACATTTTTACCAAAGGGTTTATTATACAGCTTTGAAAGTGACCAGGGATGCTTGTGCGGCGGAGGATATCCTTCAGGAGACTTTCATGAAAGCACATGAGAAATGGGAAGAAATCAGGGATCAAGGCAAGGCAGGTGCCTGGTTGGCTACGATTGCCCATCGGAAGGCTATTGATTACCTCCGGAAAGAGAAACGTACACAGGTGGTTCCGTTGGAAGAAGCATTGACACAGCCTTCCAAAGAATCCCCATTCTCGGAAGTGGAACATACCTGCGTCCTTCATCAAATGGAAGAGGGGATAAGGAAACGTGTCAGCTTGTTATCTCCGAAGCTCCGCGATGTTTTTCAGCTCCATGTAACCCGGCAAATGTCAGAAGGGGAGATTGCGCAAGAGTTGAATATTTCCCTCTCCGCTGCTAAGTCCCGATTACACAGAGCCAGAAAAGCTGTTAAAGGAAAGATGACAGAGGAATGGAATTTTGGGGAAATTGCCTGACTAGTACGGTTATAATATTGACGGGCGCTCTTTCTCGACAGCCTGAAAAATCCGAACGCACGGATGCGTTCGGATTTTTTTCTTTGAAAAGTGTGGACAGCACTAGATATCCGGCGTCGGCGTTGGCTCTGCGTAGCCTTGGTTGTAGGTTTCGTCAATGATCGAGCGAATTTCCTTTACAGACTTTCCTTCTTCGGAAGCGACGATAGCTTGGGCGGCTATCTCCAGGCAAACACCGCATTTCGTTCCGTGGTTGTCCCATTCTATCGAACCGTTTTCCTCTTGGGCGTGGACGAAGCAGTCGTAGTTGCTCGTATGTCCGACGCTCTCGCCACATCCGCAGTAGCAAGGCATGGATTCCAATAATCCTCGATACGCCGGTACGGCTGCATAGATCGTTTGAATGTTGTCGGGCTGTTCTGTTAAAAAATTCGGAAGCTTGGAGGCAGAACTTGTTGTTTCACGGATATCGCCGTTGACGTGCATCGCTTTTTCTTCATGGGTGTGTTGTTCCGTCTCTGATTCTTCCTCTAATGTAGAGCAGCCGGAAAGAGACAGTCCGACAGCAAAGCTGACAGTAAGCAGTTTCAGTGATTTCAATAGGAGGCACCCTTTTCTGAGGTAGGATAGTTCCATCATAAGAAGGGTCACTTCTAAAAAGCAATCGCAATCTTATAAAACGGCATTATTTCCCGAAAGAAGACAAAAATTTCACCCTGTCACCCATTGGCGGAATGTTGTCATCCACTAAGGAAATCTCAAGAAGAGAGGGACCGTCTGCAGGGAGAATTTTCGCTATGGTTTCTGTATCTATATCTTCCAACGTCTCTATTCGAACACTTGGAATACCCATAGAGGCAGCCATCTCCGCGATAGCGACAGGCTTTTGGCCGAAGCGTTCGTGCGCCCGCTTATACTGAAGAGCGTGGCCGTGGTGGACCATCCCCAGCCGGGCGTTATTCATGACGATGAATAATACGGGAATGTCGTATTCCTTAGCCGTCAAAATTTCCATTCCGTGCATGAAGAAGCAGCCATCCCCCGTAATGCTCACCGTAGGCCTGTCTGGATCGGCAAGCTTGGCGCCTATGGCACTGCCTATTCCGCTTCCCATAGCACCGAAGTGGACGTTGATATCGAAAGAGTCGGCAGACCGAACCGGCATATGGTGAATAACATAGGACATAAATTCGCCAATGTCGATCGTGAATCTTGTAGAGGCGGGTAGTAGTTCCTGGAGGGCGTGTAATACATTCTGAGTATTGTACTCATCTCTGTCGTTCCTATGTTTCTCCCGAACAGGAACAGCAACCTCTGCAGGATTATAATCTCCTGATTTCAAAGCGGTCGTCAGGGAAGAAATCGTTACATCCAGGTCTCCGTGTAAAGGAAGGTCCACATTGTATCTGCGGTTAAAGACCGTCGCATCGTAATCGACCTGAATCGTGTACTTGCTTCTCGTCAAATGTGGGTTCCAATTGTTTGTAGCGGTTTCTCCCAAACTGCTGCCTAATATAAGAATCGTTTCTACTTCAGAATCGTGGACGAGTGTGCTTGCCTGCTCATGACCGGCGAATCCGAAGACACCCTGATGGAGCGGATGGTCGTCAGGAATATACCCTTTTGCCTGAGGCGTTGTGATGAACGGCCAATGGAGAAGTTCGGCTAATTCTAGAGCATCTTTAACCGCGCCTCTTATCCCCTGCCCGAGCAAAATCATTCCTTTCTTTGTATCCGCGAGTTTATCAGCAGCCTCAGCAATCAACTCATCGCGGGGAAGAAGTTTTGTACGCTGCGGGAACGAAGGGATGGAAGGTGGAGCAATACTTTCCAACTGCACATCGATAGGCATGGAGATGTGGACTGGCCCGGGGACTCCGGTCATGGCGATCTCCACAGCTTTATGAATTTCAGGGAGCAGTTCTTCCGCACGGTCTACTCGCTGGCTGTACTTCGTCACGGATTGATAGATCGGATCAGCATGTAATTCCTGTGACGCATTTAAACCTACTGTATCAACGGGGACGGCACCAGTCAGAAACAATACGGGCAGGTGCTCCCTCATGGCATTGGCAGCACCTGTTACTAAGTTGGTTGCCCCCGGACCGCTGCTTGCTATACATACGCCTAAAGAGCCGGAGTATTTAGCGTAGGCGGCAGCCATATAGGAAGCAGCCCCCTCGTGCTTCGTCACTACTGGAGTTATGGAAGGTGTATCATACAGCTCGTCAAAGAAGGCGTTGACCGAACCGGCGGGTATACCAAACACGTGCGTCACATTACCGTTTACGAGATAATCCATAACGGCTTTCACAGCTTTCATATCAATCCACCTCATTTCTTAATAATTGAAGGAAATTTTCCTCAAATCTGTCTGCCGGAAGGGGGCGGCTGTAGTAATAGCCCTGAACCCAATTACAACCGTGTTCCCTCAGGAATCGTGCCTGCGCTTCATTTTCCACACCCTCTGCAATTGCGTTCAAATGAAGACTGTTTGCTAATGTAATAATGGTCTTAGTAATAGCAGCATTGTTCGGGTTTGTAGTGACGTCATCGATGAAAGATTTATCAATTTTCAGAGTGTGAACAGGGAAATCTTTTAAATAGCCGAGCGAAGAGTATCCGGTCCCGAAATCGTCAATCGATATTTGCACACCGAGATTTTTCAATTCGGCTATGGTTTTAAGCGTTTGTTCCGTGTTGTGAATAATCAAGTTTTCGGTAAGCTCCAGCTCCAGGTTATGAGGAGGAAGGCCGGTATCTTTTAATACCATCTCCACAAAAGGGACAAGGGCCTTTTGGTTAATCTGCTGTGGAGATAAGTTGGCAGAGATGACCAATGACTGTTGACCGTAGTCGTACCAGTTCTTCATTTGTTTACACGTTTGCTCAATAACCCATTCTCCCAGAATAGTTACGAGCCCTGTTTCCTCTGCTAACGGAATGAACTGACTGGGAGACAGTAGTCCCAGCTTTGGATGATCCCAGCGTATGAGCGCTTCAGCTCCAATCAACTGGTCTGTGCGGAGATCGAATTTTGGCTGGTAGTGAAGTTCGAATTCATCGCCTCTTTGGAGTGCTTTAAAGAGGTCATTCTCTAATTGAATCTGCTCGATGGCTTTGGTGTCACTGCCAGCGCTGAATAACTGAAATTGATTTCCGGACAGCCCTTTTGCTTTGTACATAGCGGCATCGGCATGTTTGATCAGCGTTTCCGCGTTTTCCCCATTATCCGGGTAAATACTGATACCAATGCTCGTTTTCATAGCTACTTCCTGTTCTTGTATAAGGAAGGGTTCGTCGAAAGAGCGGAGAATTTTCTGGGCACAGATCACTGCATCTTCCGTTCCTTCAATGACAGGAAGCAGGATGGTGAATTCATCCCCGCCCTGCCTGGATACGGTGGCTTCTTTCGGGATGGCCCGCTGGAGACGTTTCGCTACTTCTTTAAGCACGGAATCTCCGAAGCTGTGTCCGAATGTGTCGTTGATCTTCTTAAAACGGTCCAAATCGAGAAATAAAATAGCCATAGGGCGGCTGTTGGATTGTGCGTAGCTCAATGCCTGATAGAGGCGGTCTTGAAAAAGCACGCGGTTCGGAACATTTGTGACGCTGTCATAGTAAGCGTGGTATTTAATTTTCTCTTCCATTTGCTTACGTGACGTGACATCTTTAAAAGTGACGACATATCCGACCGTTTTCTGACCTTCTTTCTGTGGATTAATAACGTACTCAACAGGAAAAATCGTTCCGTTTACCGTAAAGAAGAAGTGATCCTGTGTAAGCTGGTCCCGCTTCTCTTCATACATTTCAATAAACTCCGCCGGGGGTTCCATTCCTGAAGCTTCCCAGGCAAATATGTGAGAATAGGGGAGGTCAATCATTTCTTTTTCCCCCTTATACCCGAGGAGACTTGTCGCAGAAGGGTTGGCAAAGGTGATTCTCCCATCCAAGTTCAAACCGAATATTCCTTCTCCGGCAGAATTCAGGATTAAATCTTTCTCCCTGCTGAGCTGTCTGAGTTCCGTGATTGCTTCTTCCAGTTCTGCGTTCTTGCTGGAAAGCTCCGAGGTCCGTTCATGGATGATCATTTCCTGCTTTTCTATATAAATCAAGTTGAAAAGGACGGGGGCTGTAGCATCAACAATGGACTCGGCCAATTGGCGTACAGAAGCAGAATAAACACCACGCTCTTCGGTCAAGTCGACGACAGCGATCGCTCCAAGCACCTCTCCGAGAGAGACAAGTGGGATCATATAGAGACCACGTATCCCGAACTGCCTGCAAATCTCATGATGGACACGTTCATCCTTGTCCACATCCGGAATGAAAATGGATTTCTTCGTTTGAATAACTTCCTGGAATACGGCATCTTCCCTGTGGTTGAACGCCACCCTCGTGTGCGTGTTCTTCCAATCTTCCTCAGTCCACTCACTGTCTTTACTCAGACTTGCCGGCTGCAGGTTGTGTTCCGCTGCCGGATCGATGAAATGGGCGCCGATATTCGGGTTATTCAAAATCCCCCCCAAGTAATGGAAACACTTATCCAGTGCTTCTTGAAGTGAGGAGCAGTGGGATAATTCTCTGGTCACGTTCAACAGCATTTGCTTATCAGCAATCAGCCTTTCCTTCCTGGAGAGGCTGTTCGCATTACGAATGGCTACAGCAGCCATATTAATGTAGGCTTGAACCGTTTCGATCTCCGATTCTGTCAAATTCATTGGTGTCCCATAATCGAAAAGAAAGACAAGACCGTAGAGTTCTTCTGCGTAGGAGATCGGTGCTACGAGGAGGGAGTTGATCTTAAAAGCTTTCACTGCACGTTGATCTGGACGTTCATCTTTAGATGTATCAGGTATATAGATCGCTCTTCCAGTTTCAATAACTTCTTTAGCAAGGTTATCCTGCTCCGGATCGACGATATGCATGTCGAGAGTCATACCGTTGATCAGCGCCGGTTTTCCGACATACCCTTGATACGTACCGTCTTCTCTTGGTAAATAAATGCCGACGGAGTCACATCGCATGATTTCTTCTGAGATGGCTGTGACGACATGTTCTAATACTTCGCGCAGATCCAGCTTCGTGTTGATCAACTTCGTAATTTGTGCCAGGCGGGAATATCTAGTTTGTTCTTCAGCCATTTCGTAACCCCCTTCATGTGTTCATCATGTGATAGTGTTCGACTATAATAGAGAACTTCCTGCACAATATTAGAATCTTTTACAAAATAACCTCAGAAAAGACAAAAGGTGGTTCATTGTGCCTAATGTTTCCGGGTTAAGAATATACCTTACAGGATGAAAAAGAAAAAAGGTGGAGCTTCTAACAGCTCCACCTTTTACTGGTTATTTACTTAGTGTATTCACTACTTTATCAATAGTCATTTCGTGAGCGATAACACCGTCAATCGTCCAATGACTTGGTTCATTCATAAGGTAAACTTGGTCGCTCTTTGCAGCAGGGGTGTTCTGCCAGACGGAACTGTTCTCTAGGATTTCCAGCCCTGGTTCTCCTTCTGCTCCGATTAAGAAAACATGGTCAGCGTCCATTTGTCCGAGTTTCTCCAGGGAAATCGGATTCCATTGCTCTTCTCCTTCTGGTAAATTCTTTATGAATTCAGGCTGAGTGATACCCATGTCTTCGTACATAATTTCCGCCGCATACCGGGTATTATCGAAGACATAGAATTGCTCACCTGTCGTCCAAACAAAAGCAACGGATTCGTCGCCGATGCTGTTTTTAAGTGAAGATTTGGCATCTTCTACTTTTTGATCGAAGTCATTAAGTACCTTCTCCGCTTCCTCTTTCTTATCAAAAATTTCTCCGATTGCTGTTAACTGGGCACGCCAGTCCGCATTCGTTTCTTCCTCCATCACATAGGTAGGAGCAATATTGTTGTAGTCGTCATAGCTCCCGTTCTGGAGTGCGGATGGGGAACTGAAGATGATGAGGTCCGGATTCTGCTCAATAGTCTGTTCAATCGGAAGATCCCAACCGATTTTAGGTATGTCTTTTAATTCAGGCTGTAAGTAGTCGAGTACGGAATCTCCAATAGACCATTGAGCCACAGGCTGTTCACCAAGAGCTACTAAGGAATCTTCCAAATATGGTGCCAGGATACGTTCCGGGTTTTCAGGAATCGTCGTTTCCCCCATCGCATGAGTCATGGTACGTTCTTTTGCTTCCTGTTCCGAATCCTTCTCTGCATTCTCTGTGTCACTATTACAAGCGGTTACAATAATCAGTACAAATAACAGACTGATCATGACAAGCCATTTATTTCGTCTCACGTTCATTCGTCCTCCTAAAAAAGTATTCATGCGATAATGATAATCATTTTCAAATAAAGTGTCAATGTGGTGATGCTTGAATCCTCAACTATTTGCCTATATACTTGGTTTGATGATAATGATTCTCAATAATAGAGTTTACATAGAGAGAAGGTAGAATGCCGTGGAGGAGAAGGGGCGAAAAAGAAAAGAATTAGAAGGGTTGCGCACTCATTATGGGAGCGCTGCGATCTGTATCGCCGTCGGACTATTATTATTAGTATTTTCGGCTTTCGCATCTGTCATTTCAGGTGTGACAGATATCGGATGGAAGACGGTATGGGCGGCGGTCACCGACTTCGATCCTACCCTTACCAGCCATCAGGTGATAAGAGAGCTGCGACTGCCGAGAACGACAGCGGCAGCCTTAGTCGGAGCATTTCTTGCCGTTTCCGGGGCAGTGATGCAGGGGTTGACGAGAAATCCGCTTGCATCCCCGTCTATCATGGGGGTTTCTCATGGAGCGGCGTTTGCGCTTATTCTTGCTCTTGTATTTTTCCCTGGTATCACTAATTTGGGACTGACCGCTGCTTCCTTTATCGGTGCCGGTTTAGGTGTTGTTCTCGTGTTCCTTGTAGGATCTCTGTCCAAGGGAGGTTTGACACCGGTTAAACTTGCCTTAGCCGGCGTTGCCGTCGGTGGGATGCTCAGCTCGTTATCCTCTGCGCTGTCTCTGCATTTCCAAGTGGCAAAACAGATGAGCTTCTGGTACGGAGGCGGTTTGGCTGCAACGAATTGGACGTCCGTTCAAATTCTTGCAGTCGCAGGGGCATTCGGCTTAATTCTGGCACTTCTCCTCTCCCGCGCCGTGACAATTCTCAGTCTTGGAGAAGAGGTATCTAAAGGTCTCGGACAAAATGTATGGGTCGCTAAGACGCTCGGTGTCATCGTTGTGTTTGTCCTCACAGGAGCTGCTGTCTCTGTGGCTGGAACGGTCGGCTTTATAGGTCTTATCATTCCTCATATCACTCGATATTTTGTCGGTTCGGACTACCGTCTGATCATCCCTGTATCCGCTGTCTTCGGAGCTCTGCTGCTCGTGGTGTCAGACATAGGGGCAAGGCTTGTTAATGCTCCGTTTGAGACTCCGGTCGGGGCCATTACTGCCTGCATCGGAGTTCCTTTCTTTCTCTACCTTGCCCGCGGTGAAGGGAGAGGAATGTAATGAAAAAAAAGCGATATGTAATCATCATGGCCGTGTTGGTCATCGGTCTTTTGGCCGCGATGGCCGTCAGTTTGAATACAGGTGTAGTGACGATTGCTCCTCTTGATGTACTAGAGACACTGCTTGGCAACGGTACCGATCGCCAGCAGCTGGTTCTCTTTGACTTCCGTCTGCCGGGAATGGTGCTTGCACTTGTAATAGGTGCAGGTCTCGGTATTTCCGGTGCTGTCCTGCAAGGGGTCACTAGGAATGATCTTGCTGATCCAGGCGTGTTGGGAATCAACACCGGAGCGGGTTTTGCTGTCATTCTCTACATTTATTTCTTCCAGAAATCAATGACGTCCGTCGGTGGACTCGGAATCTATATCCTGCCGGTGTTCGCACTACTCGGAGCATTCGTGGCTGCTGGACTCGTTTATATGCTTGCTTGGAAGAAAGGGGTAAACCCCGTCCGTTTGCTGCTTGTCGGAATCGGTGTTAATGCGGGATTTAGTGCAGCACTTGTCATTTTCCAGGTGAAGATGAACCCGCAGGACTTCAATCAAGCCCTCGTCTGGCTTGCAGGGGATATATGGATGGGGAACTGGGAAATGGTCCTCGCTGTTGCTCCTGTCCTTGTCGTGGTTGCAGCATACGCCGTTTATAAGTCTACGACGCTGAATGTCCTGAGCCTCGGCGATCAAATGTCGATCGGACTTGGTGCAATGGTGGAAAGAGAGAGACGTAAATTGCTGTTCGCTGCAGTAGGGCTTGCTGGTCTGAGCGTAGCCGCGGGCGGAGGGATTGCTTTTCTTGGCCTCGTAGCGCCGCACATAGCAAGAAGGATCGTCGGTCCAAGGCATGAATACATGCTGCCGGCTGCGGGTCTGATCGGTGCTTTGCTTCTGGTCCTTGCAGATACAATTGGAAAGAATATCATCGCACCCGCAGAAATTCCTGTCGGGATTGTCGTATCCATTGTCAGTACCCCTTATTTCATTTATTTACTTATGAAAACAGAGTAACGGAGAAGGAGTGACCATCATGGCAGAAATGTTTGACGTGACGATCGTAGGAGGAGGAACGACTGGTTTGTATGCTGCATTCTACAGCGGGATGCGGGGTTTAAAGACAAAAGTGATGGAATACCAGCCGGATGTTGGAGGTAAGGTTTCCTTCTTTTATCCAGAGAAAAAGATATATGATGTCGGCGGTTTTCCGGGAGTGACCGGGGAGAATCTCGTAGCCAACGTTCAGGCACAGGCAGAAAGTGTGAAACCGAAAATAGTGACAGGAGTAAAAGTGACGAGTATCGATGCGCTCTCCGATGGTACTTACGTTTTGAAGGAAGAAGGGGGAGGGGAGCATTATTCCCGAACCATTCTTATTGCTGCAGGAATGGGAACATTTGAAATGCAGCCGCTTCAAGTACCTGGAGCAGAGAAATATGCGGATACTTGTATTCATTACACGATTCAACACTTAGTGCGATATGCCGGAAAGAGCGTAGCGGTCGTTTCCGAAAACCGAGTGGGGGTTGATTGGGCACTTGCTCTGGAAAATTGTGCAGAAGAGGTACATTTGATAAATGCCGGTGATAAGTTCAAAGCTGTTTACGAAGGGGATGTTGAGAAACTAGAGGCATCGAGTATACATGTTCACTACCATCAGTCACTGGAACGTCTTCATGGAGAAGATAAGCTTTCTCACATTACTTTACGTGATGGGGAGAAGATCAAGGTCGATCATCTACTCGTATATGAAGGGTTGCAAATTGACAAGAGTTTATATGAACAGTGGGGGATCACAACCGAGAAAGGAAGGATTCCTGTGGGAACGGATATGTGTACAAATAGGGAGGGAATATATGTCGCCGGTGATGCAGCTATTTATCCTAACAAAACAATGCTGATTGCATCGGGATTCAATGAAGCAATGGCTGCTGTCAACAGTGCTGCCATATATTTGGATCCGAAGGCTAAATCACAGGTTTACAGTACGGTTATATACAAACATACCCAATGAAAAATCCCGCAGCAAAGAAAGCTGCGGGATTTAATTATTTTTAATGGACGTTGAAATAACGCGCTTCCGGATGGGCGAAAACCATTGCCGTAACCGAAGCTTCCGGCTCCATCATGCATTCTTCGGTCAACTCGATTCCGATTTCCTCCGGTTGAATCAGCTTGAATAATTTACGCTGATCCTCCAGTTCCGGACAAGCAGGATAGCCGAAAGAGAAGCGCTGCCCTTGGTATTTAGCCGAGAAGCGTTCCTGCATGGTGAAGTCTGTAGGATCGGGAAATCCCCACTTATCACGCATCAGTTGGTGCACCTGTTCGGCGAGTCCTTCCGCCGTTTCCAGGGCGAGTGCCTGCACGGCATGACTCTCCAAGTATTTCCCTTCATCTTTCAATGCGGCTGCCCGCTTACGAATGCCTTTACCTGCTGTTACAGCGAAAAAGCCGACATAGTCCATTTCCCCGCTCGATACTGGTCTTAAATAGTCAGCCAGACACAGGTATGGTGCTTTCTCCTGGCGGGGGAAGGAGAAGCGTTCAATGATACGTCCTGGATTCTCCGGGTCGTAAATCAGGACATCGTCCCCGTCCGATTGCGCTGGGAAGAATTTATACATGGCGGCGGGCTGGACCCAGGCTTCCGCTTTCGCTTTTGAAAGCAGGCCGTCGACCACGCTCTTTAAGTGGAGGGCTTTCTCATTTTTCTCTTCGATTAGTTTCGAGAACCTTCCTTTTAATCCAAGGTGGTGGCCGATCAGCATCTGCATATTTATATAAGGCTCAATATGTGCTACTGGATGATTCCTTATGATGTGCTTGTTGAAATCATGCGGGTGATAGATTGGAACCGATGAGGAAACCGTCGACTTAGGTTTTGTTGCTACCGCTGTTGCCGTGTTTCCCTGCGCCTGTGCCTCGGCTGCTTTGGATAGGGCAGCGGCCTGTTTCTGCGCATGATCGTCAAGAAACGGAAGTCGTTTTTTCTCATCACTCAACTGGTTGGAAATGGACAATCCGTCCATGGCGTCTTTGGCATACAAGACGGGCCCTTCATACTCCGGTGATATCTTCGTATGGGTGAATTTCCGTGAAAGTGCAGCCCCGCCAACAAGTATAGGAAGAGAAATGTTCTGCTGCTTCAAGTCCTGAGCCGTTAACACCATCTGCTGAGCCGACTTGACCAACAATCCGGATAAACCGATGATCGTCGGCTGTTCCCGCTTGATCTGCTCAATCAGTTCGACTGGAGTGACTTTAATACCCAGGTCGACTACTTCAAACCCATTGTTGCTCAATATGATCTCTACCAAGTTCTTGCCGATGTCGTGCACGTCTCCTTTTACGGTGGCGAGCAGCACTTTTCCTTTCTTGTTGGAGGAGTCCCCCTTCTCCATATGAGGCTCGAGGAAAGCGACAGATGCCTTCATGACTTCTGCACTCTGCAGCACTTCCGCGACGATCAGTTGGTTATCATTAAAGAGGCGGCCTACTTCCGCCATTCCTTCCATCAAAGGCCCGTTAATTACATCCAGAGGCGTTGGATATTCAGCGAGTGCCAATTCCAGGTCTGGAATTAATCCCTCTTTCGTTCCTTCTACGACATAGTGCGCGAGTCGTTCTGCTAATGTCATCGTCGATGTCGGTACTTTATTTTCTTTTTTCTTCCCGCGGTAGAAGGCTGTGAATGCGGCGAGAGTCTGCTCGTTCGTCTGATAGAGAAGCTCATCTGCAAGCTTGATTTCCGCCTCATTGATGGAAGCGAACCTTTCCAGCTTTTCGGTATTCACGATCGCGTAATCCAGTCCTGCTTTTGTACAGTGGTATAAATAAACCGCGTTTAGGACTTCTCTTCCGACAGGAGGCAGACCGAAGGAGACATTACTTACGCCAAGGACGGTCTGACAAAGGGGTAGTTGTTCTTTGATCAGTCGTATGCCTTCTATGGTTGCCTCGGCAGAACCGATGTATTGTTCATCTCCTGTACCGACAGGGAAGACGAGCGGGTCGAAAATGATATCACGCGGATCGATGGCATACTCTTTTACGAGGATGTCGTGCGAACGCTTAGCGATTTCCAGCTTTCTCTCCGCTGTAACAGCCATTCCGACTTCATCGATCGTTCCGACGACGAGAGCTGCACCGTACTGTTTGACAAGTGGGAGTACTTCTTTAAAGCGTTCTTCTCCGTCCTCCAGGTTGATTGAATTAATGATGACTTTCCCTTGGGAATATTTCAGTGCTTTTTCAATAACTTTAACATCGGTGGAGTCGATGACGAGTGGTACCTTTACTTTATTGACGACTTCCTTCATGAAGGCTTCCATATCTGTCACTTCATCGCGGTCCGGATCTGCGAGACAGATGTCGATGACCTGGGCACCTTTCTTAACCTGGGCACGGGCGATCTCGGACGCTTCTTCGAATTTTCCTTCTGCAATCAAACGTTTGAACTTACGGGAGCCGATAACGTTCGTCCGTTCTCCGACCAAGATGGGACGGTCGGCAGGGTCGTCATAAATCATCGGCTCTATTCCAGAGACGGCGTGCGGATGGGAATCCTTTCGTTCTCTCGGTTGATACGGTCGTACGGCATCGGCAATGGCCCGGATATGGTCCGGGGTTGTTCCGCAGCATCCGCCGACAAGGTTCAGCCAGCCTTTTTCGGCGAAACCAGCGACCTTTTGGGCGAGTGATTCAGGCGTTTCGTGATAATTCCCTTCTTCATCGGGAAGCCCTGCATTCGGATAACAGCTTACCGCAGACGTAGCAAGATCAGACAGAGACCGCAGATGATCACGCATGAATTCCGGACCGGTCGCACAATTGAGTCCGACGACGACAGGGTTCATATGCTCAAGGGAGAGATAAAATGCCTCGATGCTCTGCCCGGCAAGGGTGGTTCCCATCGGTTCAATCGTTCCGGAAATCAGAAGAGGAAGCTTCGTATTCGTAGCTTCACTTGCTTTCGTTATACCGACGAATGCGGCTTTGACGTTGAGCATATCCTGAGACGTTTCTAAAAGCAGGAGGTCGACGCCGCCTTTGATAAGTCCTCGCGCCTGCTCCTCATATCCTTTGGCAAGCGCATCGAAAGTAGTGCCTCCCGTGACGGAGAGTGTCTTCGTCGTGGGTCCCATTGCGCCTGCAACAAATCGGGGACTGGTTTCCGATGAGAAGCGGTCGACAGCTTTCCTCGCAATTTTTGCGGCGGCGATATTTATTTCTTCAGCCAGATGCCCCAGATCATACTCATCAAGAACGAGGTCAGTCGCTCCGAAAGTGTTCGTCTCGATGATATCGGCACCAGCCTCCAAGTATTGGGTGTGAATCTTCTCCAACAGATCAGGGTACGTCAAATTCAAGTATTCATTGCAGCCCTCGTAGGCCTCTCCGCCAAAGTCTTCTGCGGATAAATCAGCATCTTGAATCATTGTGCCCATGGCTCCATCAAGAATCAGGATGCGTTTCTCCAGCTGTCGTTCAAACCAAGTGGATGCCATCAGTAACCTTCCTTTCCCGTTGTGCGGTCTTTTCTTTAATGTAATTCGTTAATTCTACAGTCATTTCGTAGCGCAGAAATGGAGTAATTAAATAAATGCCGTTAAACAAATCCATAGCGGTGTCTATTAATGATTTTGCAATGCTGATGCCTTCGGCCTGAGCTTGTGTTTTGTCAGTTCCTGCTTGTTCCATTCTCGCAAGAATTTCAGGAGAAAGCTGAATTCCAGGCACTTCATTATGGAGGAATTCTGCATTCCGTGCGCTTGTTAACGGCATGATACCGATGTAGATGGGAGCTTCAATATGTTTCGTTGCTTCGTAAACCTCTACGATCTGCTCATGATTGAATACAGGCTGGCTGATGAAGTAGTCTGCACCGTATTTCATTTTCTTTTCCATTCTTCCGACTGCCCTGTTCAAGTTCCGTACGTTCGGGTTGAAGGCTGCAGCGACAGAGAAGGAAGTACGTTCTCCAAGAGACTTACCAGAAAAGGAGATCCCTTTGTTGAGCTGCTTGATGTAATGGATTAAGTCGAAGGACGATAAATCATAGACCGATGTTGCACCAGGGAAATCGCCGATTTTCGTTGGATCGCCTGTCACAGCAAGCAACTGCTGAATGCCGAGCGTATGCAGACCCATTAAGTGGGACTGGAGGCCGATCAGGTTCCGGTCCCGGCAGGCGATATGGACGAGCGGATCAACGTCGTACTTGGTTTTGATAATCGATGCCATCGTGTCATTGCTGATCCTCGGTGATGCAAGGGAATTGTCGGCAAGCGTAATGGAGTCAACACCCGCATCCTGAAGCGCTTTTGCTCCTTCAAGGAACTTATCCGTGTTCAGTTTCTTAGGAGGATCGAGCTCGACAATGATGGACCTTCCTCTTTTGGCGCGTTCATGTAAATGCTCCAAGTTCTTTTCCGGTGAGGACAAGGATACACCGTGCCCTTGTTTAACAGGAACTTCCTTCTTTCGAATCGGCTCTTTCCCTTTTACTGCAGCTGCAATCGCCTCGATATGTTCAGGGGTTGTTCCGCAGCACCCTCCGATCAAACGGGCTCCTTGTTGGTAGAGGGACTTTGCGCTTTTCTCAAAGTAATTCGGATCGGTCGCATAGACCAATCTTCCATCCTGGAAAGCAGGGAGACTAGCGTTCGGGTAGGCGGACAGGACGGCCTTATCGGGAAGGGGAACGTCTTCCAAAGATTGAATCATGTGATAAGGACCGAGGCGGCAGTTCACCCCGATAATGTCAGCTCCC
This sequence comes from Halobacillus sp. KGW1, assembly GCF_001592845.1. Lineage (NCBI taxonomy): Bacteria > Bacillati > Bacillota > Bacilli > Caryophanales > Bacillaceae > Halobacillus > Halobacillus sp. KGW1. The sequence continues at coordinate 34,470 of NZ_LSOC01000006.1, read as the reverse complement.
TGCTGTTCTAATTGCTGGAGGGCGTTGGATAAGGAGGTGCCTTCTTGGAGAACGCCGGCTTCATGCATGGACACCTGCGCAATAATAGGAAGATCGGTTTCTTTTCGTGCAATCTCCAGCACTGCCTTCAACTCTTCCAAGTCGTAATACGTCTCCAGGAGAAGGCCGTCCACTTCTTCAAACAATAAACAATAAAGCTGTTCGCGGAAGCTGCGTTTGATTTCTTCCAGGCTGACGCTCTGCTTCTGGACACCGCGTATGCCGCCGATCGTTCCGACCACATAGGTTCCTTCATGAGCCGCTTGTTTTGCAAGTCGTACGGCAGCAGTGTTAATCTCTTTTACTTGTTCCTGCAGCCCGTAGCGTGTCAGTTTAATATAGTTTGCTCCATAGGTATTTGTCTGAATAACATCTGCACCGGCATTCACATAGGCGCGGTGAACGTTTAGAACTTCTTCAGAATGGGAGAGGTTCAGTTCTTCGAAGCAGCGATCAATACCATAGGAGTAGAGGAGGGTGCCCATAGCACCATCACCGATCAATGTTTTGTTCTGTAATGCTTCACGTAAGTTCATGGCTCGGCCTCCCATTCGTAGTAAATGCATATGGTTGAATCTGTTTGAGTGCTTGATAGAAATCAGCCAGCAGCTCTTCCGGGTTTTCTAATCCGACGGATAGGCGGAGCAGTCCATCGGTGATGCCGCGCTTTTCCCGTTCTGCTTTCGGCATGGCAGCATGAGACATGCGTGCAGGATAGGAGAGAATTGATTCTACTGCTCCGAGGCTCACCGCAAAGACAGGGATTTGTACCGCTTTGGTGAATTGTCGGACCGCATCTTCATCTCTTAATCGAAAAGAAAGTACCGCTCCCGCACCATCCGCTTGGTAGGAGTGGGTGGAACTGCCCGGATGACAGGAGAACCCTGGATAGTACACTTCTTCAATCAACGGATGCTTCTGCAGCTGCTCTGCAATTAGTTCCGCCGAGCGGGAAGACTGGGTGAGTCGTGTGTGCAGCGTCTTAAGGCCGCGAAGCACGAGCCAACAATCGTGTGCGCCCAAGATCGATCCGAATGAATTCTGCAAAAATCCCAAACGTTCAGCAATTTCAGGGCAGCCGGTAACAGCGAGACCAGCTACGACGTCACTGTGGCCTGCAATAAATTTTGTAGCGCTGTGAAGGACAAGATCGGCACCTAATTCTAACGGCCGCTGGAGGGCCGGTGTCATGAAGGTGTTGTCTACAAACGTCCAACATTCATTGGCTTTTGCGAGCTTCGTTACCGCCTGTATATCAGTGATCTTTAAGGTGGGATTGGATGGTGTCTCAATATAAAGAACCTTCGTGTTCGGTTGGATGGCTCGTGCCACTGCATCCAAGTCTGTCATATCGACAAATGTGTGATCGATCCCAAATCGATCGAGCACGTTGGTGACCATGCGGAACGTACCCCCGTACACATCTTCTGTAATGACGATGTGATCCCCTTGCGATAAAAGCATGAAAGAGGTGGAAATAGCGGCCATGCCGGATGCGAAGGCGAAGCCGTGGGTGCCGCTCTCCAGCCCGGCGATCGTGTCTTCCAAGGCTTTTCGTGTCGGATTGCCGGAACGACTGTAATCATAGTCGCCCGGTTGATCGAAATCCTGCTGGTGGAACGTGGATGCTTGGTTAATTGGAACACTGACGGCACCTGTCTGCGGATCAAATTTATAATCGCTGTGCAGTAGACGGGTTTGAATGGAATGGTCGGTCATTGTACAATCTCCTCCTTCAGTAAGCTGCTCAAGGTCTGTTCCAAATCTTCCAGTAAATCATCGATGTGCTCAATTCCTACAGAGAACCGAAGCAGACGGTTGCATACTCCGTATCCCGTGCGGATTTCTTCCGGTATATCCGCATGCGTTTGTGTAGCCGGATACGTAATAAAGCTTTCAACCCCCCCGAGACTTTCTGCAAAACATATCAAGTTCAGGCTGCGCAGAAACGGGTCGATCCACTGCTCATGCTGCAGACGGAAAGAAATCATTCCGCCTCGCCCCGGATAGAAGACGTCTGTTACCGCAGGGTGCTCTTTTAAATAATCCACAACGGCTTTCGCGTTTGTTTCATGCTGCCTCATTCGCAGCGGAAGGGTCTTCATTCCGCGCATAAGCAGCCACGAATCAAGTGGGGAAAGGACGGCGCCGGATGTATTCTGATGGAACTCCAGCGTTTCGTTGACCTGTTTTCCTTTACTGACAAGAATACCTGCAAGTACGTCGTTGTGACCCGCAAGATATTTGGTTGCGCTGTGGATGACGACATCCGCCCCTTCTTCCAGCGGTTTTTGCAGGACGGGAGTATAGAGCGTGTTATCGACAAGCAAGAGCAGGTCGTGTGCTTTTGCCAGTTTAGATACCTCTCGGATATCTGTTGTATGCATTAGTGGATTTGTCGGTGTTTCAATGTAAATGGCTTTGGTCTGATCGTTGATGTAAGCAGTCAAATTATCCAGCTCTTTGCTGTCACAGTAGTGGAAATTCAGGCCGTAGCGTTCTTTCATATGCTCGAAGAGTCGGTATGTCCCGCCGTATAGATCTTCTGAAACGATAATTTCGTCCCCTTGCTTAAATAGAGAAAGGGCCGTTTGGATGGCAGCCATTCCGGAACTGAAGGCGAACCCGGCTTCGCCGCCTTCGATATCAGCAATGGACTTCTCCAGAGCCTGCCTGGTCGGGTTTCCTGTCCGGGTATAATCGAAGCCTGTGGATTCCCCTAAGCCGGGATGACGGTATGCGGTAGAGAAATAAACAGGGGGATTTATCGCGCCTGTGGGCTCTTCTTTCTGGTTTCCAGTTTGGACGAATTTAGTATCAGTGTGCGGACACATGTGAACATTCCTCATTTCTAGTAATCTTGTATATAAATAAAAAAAGCCTTCTTAGATAAGAAGACTTTGACGTTTCCGCTCTTCTTCTTATCTTCCAAGTTGAATAGACAACTTGCTGGAGTTAGCACCTTTCTGGTTAGACCAGGGGTTGCTGAGGCTTCACAGGGCCAGTCCCTCTGCCTCTCTTGATAAGAGATTCAATTGTATAAATGTAAATGTTGTTGACTACTTTACACTACTCAGAAACTTTTGACAATATACCTTGTAGAAATTTTTACTTTTATCCGTATTTTTCTTGGTGTCTCTTTTTTTGCTTCAGATACTCTTCATCTTCACGCACCAGCTTCCATTTTTCTTCAAAGATGCGTGCCGATTCCGCTTTTTCTTCATCGATCTGCCGTTCGTTCACCTTACCGTCATCGCCGTACTTTTTTCCGCCTTTATAATTGGCGTATCGTCTGGAGCGTGTGTATCCCATCTGGAGGAATTTACGGGCCATATCCATACCTACAATATCTTCTGCTTTCTTATATTCAAGGAATTGCTCATAAATCTTCTCGGAAGATTCCTTAGCAATTTCCGGTGTTTTGAATCGCCAATTCGGCAGGATCTCACTCTTGTAAGGCTCGACAAGGAGGACCCCCTGCTCTCCTTTACCGACCCGGTACTTTCCCGGGTTTTCTTTGAAATTGATATGGTCGAAATCAAGGTCGTAGTCAAACGCCATTATGTTCCTCCTCTGCATCTGTATTTTCCACCCCGAACATATTTAAGCCGAGATCTTTGGACAGTTTTTTGATTAAGGCTCCGCCGGCTGTGCTGTTCCCCTTCTTATCAATGGCAGGCCCGACGACACCGATTCCCATCCGGCCGGGGACGGAACCGATGATGCTGCCGGATACACCGCTTTTGCAGGGGAACCCTGCTTCTACTGCATAGTGGCCGGATGAATTGTACATGCCGGAGGTCATCATGATCGCCTTCACAGTCCGAAGATGGTGGGGTGGGATCAGCCGCTCTCCGCTTGCGGGGTCTTCGCCGCCTTTTGCCAGAAAGAGTCCTACCTTCGCGAAGTCTGTACAGCACATCATGACTGCATTCATTCGGAAGTAAAGGTCGAGTGCTTCTTCTACATCTGTCACGAGTGTCCCGTTGCTTTGCATAAAGTATGCGAGAGATCGGTTTCTTGCTCCGTTGCCTATTTCTGCTTCGTAGACTTCTTCACTCATCTCCAGCTGATCATTACTTGTGATGCGGCGAAGGAAAGTAAGGTATCGGTCGAAGCGGGTTTCCGTATTCTGCCCCTTAATGAGAGAGGCGACCGCAATAGCTCCTGCGTTGATCATTGGATTAAACGGTTTGTGGGTCACATGTGATTCCAGTTGACTGATCGAGTTGAAAAAATCACCCATCGGTTCCATTCCTACGGTTTGGAAGACGCGGTCTTTCCCGAAATCCTGGAGGGCAAGCATGAGGCCGATGATTTTGGAAGTGCTCTGCATAGGAATGTGCTGATTGTCTCCACCGGCGGAATAGGACTCCCCGTGTGTTGTGAGGATGGAAACACTTAAGTGATCTTTGATTGTTTCATCGAAATGAGGAATGGTCATATTGACATTTCCATGGGAAGCGTACGGTTTGCTGTCTTCGATTGCTTCCTCTAAGTATTGATTGGTCAACTTCTTCATAGTTTCACCTCTCTTTGTCTCTATGTACCCCGTACGGTCCTAAGGATAACGATATAAAAAAGAACGGCAGCTTAAGCTGCCGCTCTTCTATTCCTGTTTCAAGTAACGGCGGTCTTTCAGGAACAAGCGCCAGAACAGGATGAAAGCAGGAATCAGAATTCCGAATCCAATACCGTAGACGACAAGCATCTGATAGAAGATGTCCGGATTTGTGAATCCTTCTTCTATAGTCAAATCAGGATAAATCAGATAGGGGAGGTGCGCATTGCCATAGGCATAGATAGCGATGCCGTATTGAATGATGATCGCAAGGACGGCAAGTCGTGATAGTCCACGCTGTCCATTCTTCCGGCGGATGAACAAAAATGTATAGCCGATCAGGAAGAAAAGAACAGATAATCCGAACGTAAACCAGTTCGCCTGGATATTGTCAACGATCCATGCCGCCTCTTCCGGGAAGGTACCGATGGTCAACATGGCCACGGCAATACTGACCGGTCCAAGCCAAATGGCATGCTTCCGGAACGTGTGATACGCCTTCCAATCGTCTGCCTCTTTTGCATAATCCATCAAGAAGACGGCCGAGATGAATAATTCGGTCGTCAACCCGAAAGCGATATGCATATATAAAGTAGGGTGGGACAGAAGCTCTCCATAATGGAGGCGGGGGTAATCATTATCGAAGTCGATGAATCCTCCTAATGTGATAGGGAGGATACTGACGAGCAGCGCAGGAATGATCAAACCTGTGAATCCCGATGTGATACGAAGTGTATTCTTAAATCGATCGGTATGGTGCTGAAAAACCATGAACGTCGTTCGGATGGTCAAGAGCAAAATACCCAGAGCGACCGGGACGAGCAGAATACTTCCTAAGAGCGTCGTTGCAAATGGGAAGAAGGTTACAACGGAGACAACAAAAATGACGAGAAAAACGTTGGTTACTTCCCATGTCGGTGATAAGAACCGGTTGGCAATCTGAGAGGCGCCGGTTTGCCTGCTCTTACTGTAAATCATTCCCCAGAAACCGGCCCCGAAGTCGAGGGAACCCAGCATAGCGTAGACAAATAGTAAACTCCATAAGATAGTAACCGCCAATGTAGATGCTTCCATTACTCATCCCTCTCCTTTCTAAGTGGTTTCTGAAGGTTCCAGATCTTTGGTCACTGGATGCTTCTTGAAATAATAACGAAGGACGAAGCCGGTGACGAACAACAGGGTGATATAGAGCGTAATGAATAAATAGAACAGAAATCCGACACTGCTGGATTTTGTCGCCGCATCCCCGGTCCGGAGTACATCGGTAATGGTCCAAGGTTGTCTTCCTATACAGCTGAAGCACCAACCGCTCTCAATTGCAATCATTGCAAGGGGACCGCTTACGACGAACAAAGCGAGAAGCCAGCTCGGGAACTCCCGCTTGAGAACATGCTTCCAGAAAAGGGCGATCATCGCTACAAATATCAAGACGCTGCCGATTCCCACCATGACATTAAAAAGGATGTGGACGTATAAAGGGGGCCACAATTCTTCCGGCCATTCGTTCAATCCCATGACTTCCGTGTCAAATCGGTCTCCTGCAAGAAAACTTAGACCGCTGGGTATTTCAATGGCATATTTGACCCGCTCTTCAGCTGCCGATGTATATCCACCGATCGAAAGCGGTGCATAGCGGGTCGTTTCAAACAAACCTTCTGCTGCTGCAAGCTTGCGTGGATTATTTTCATATAATACTTGGGCTGTTTCGTGTCCGTTAATCGCTGTGGCGAGAGAAGTAAGAGCACCGAAGTAGATGGCGATCATCAGCGCTTTCTTATGGTATTTTCGTTCTTTTAATGAAATGTTTTTCCTCATGAGACGCAAAGCGGCAATGGAAGCTACTAAGAAAGCTACGGTCATATAAGCGGATAGGGTCGTGTGAATCGCGGTCACTCCGAAACTCGGATTGAAGAAGGCCGCCCATGTGTCCACATCCGTCACTTCGCCGTCCGGTGTAATACGGAAGCCGGCTGGAGTGTTCATCCACGCATGCACGTCTGTGATGAGAATCGCTGAAGCGGTCGCTCCAAGAGCTACGAATATAATACTGGTAAGTCTTAAGGAAGGCGGGAGTCTGTCCGCTGCATACAAATAGATCGACATGAATACTGCTTCAATAAGAAACGCAAAGATTTCCATTTGGAACGGCAAGGCAATTACCTGCCCGACAATCTCCATGAAATCAGGGAACAGCAAAGAAATCATGACACCGACAATTGTCCCGGAGGCGATGGAAACAGCGAGAAGAATCGCGAATCCTTTTGTCCACCTGCGTGCCATCAATGCGTAGTCAGAATCTTTCTTTATAAAGTAAAGCACTTCTGCGATGATGATCATGACTGGCAGCCCGACCCCGATCGTCGCATAGATGATGTGAAACCCAAGCGACGTTCCGAACAAGGCTCTGGCCATTACAACGACATCCATTCCAATCCCACCTCACTAGTCATCAATACTCCGCTTATTTTTCCTAGGAGGAGGAAGTTTATACACTGTCAGGAACTTTTTGCTCCGACAACCATCCATTCGTCAATGGAGAAAGAATCGACATGACCTTCCGATGTTTGGATGGAGAAGTACTGCTTAGTAGAGGCGGGGGCCGTCATCATATAAGCTTCTACCTGATTCTGAATGGAACGATCCGAACATGTCCGTTCCACCCAGTCACGGAAAGGAAGGGTTTTTTGTTTAAGGCTTTCTTTCTTAATGAGGAAGCCCTCATGAAGGAGCCATTGCTTCCACTCGGATATTTTCCAGGCCCGGACGTGGCTGTCATCTCTCCATTGTTCAAACGTATTATAGAAACGGTCAAGCTCTTCCTTATCCGGAGCCGTGTTATCGATCATCAGAAACGTACCGCCCGGCTTCAATACCCGATAACACTCTTTAATATAAGACAGCGGTTCAGGGAAGTGGTGGGCGGCAATCCTGCATGTGACGGCATCAAAGCTTTCATCGAGGAAAGGGAGCTGTTCGGCATCTGCGACGATATACTCAATATTTTCCAGGTGCTGCAAGTGAGAAGCTGTGTTCTCGAGCATCGCCTTCGTAAGGTCGGTGGCATAGACGGTCTGGACGTATGGAGACAAGGTCCTTGCTACATGGCCGCCTCCGGTTGCAATATCTAGCACTTTCCACGAACGAAGGGGAGAGAGTTGATGAATTAACTCCTGTAAGTCACCAGCATTATTATGGGTCTTGCTTTGTACATACGATTCTCTACTACGCGTGAAGTTTCTTTTTACCCGGTCTTTTCTGTCCTCTGTCATCTTCATTCCTTCTTTCTTTATTCATTGGATTACATTTATTGTATAAGAATAAAACAGAGGCTGGTAATACCGTTTTATTATGGAGGGGAATAAGAAATGCTTATTCTGCCGCAGGTATAGGATCGGGAAAAGTGGGCGATGATGGGAGGAACAACCTTTTGACATCCGAAAGATTCCCATGTACTATATGGAGAAGATACGTATAATTCGTTGACGAGAAGAGTAGGCGTGATATGCTGCCTTTAGAGAGTCGCTGGCTGGTGGGAAGCGATGGCAGGTTCAGCTGAAGATCATCTCCGAGAAGTACTGCTGAAATGTTCAGAGTAAGCAGGACCGGCAGACGACCGTTACCCGTTGTGATTACCGAGTGCCGCAAGAATACTTGCGGAATATGGGTGGTACCGCGGATTCCAATCCGTCCCTGTTTTTCTAGTAGAAGCAGGGGCGGATTTTTTAATGCTTTCTTATATTGGTCATACGCTTCTGGTTAGGGATTGTCATGTTAAATAAAAAAAGGGTAAGAGGTGGAAGGAATGCGTAGTGTTAATACGAAAGAAGCGGCTCTCGACCGTGAGAATCGCGTCAAAGATTATTGGAACAGGGAAGATGTCTTCCGTCGCTCTATGAGTGAACGGGAAGGAAACGAGACGTTTGTCTTTTATGAAGGACCTCCGACAGCGAATGGTCTTCCGCACGCCGGACACGTCCTCGGCCGTGTCATCAAAGACTTCATCGGCCGTTATAAAACGATGCAGGGCTATCAGGTCCTTCGTAAAGGCGGGTGGGATACCCACGGTCTCCCGGTAGAACTCGAAGTCGAGAAACAACTGGGTATTTCCGGAAAGCAGCAGATCGAAGAATACGGGGTAGAGAAATTCATTGAAGAGTGTAAGAAGAGTGTCTTCAACTATGAAAAGCAATGGCGTGAATTCACAGAATCAATTGGATACTGGCTTGATATGGATGATCCATATGTTACCTTGCAAAACCGTTATATCGAGAGCGTATGGAACATCCTGAGTGATCTTCATAAACGGGACCTTTTGACGAAGGGTCACCGTGTAACGCCGTACTGCCCTAGCTGCCAGACGACATTGAGCTCTCATGAAGTAGCACAAGGATATGAAGACGTCAAAGACCTTTCGGCCACGGCGAAATTCAAAGTCAAAGGGTCCGAGAATGAGTTCTTCCTTGGTTGGACGACGACTCCGTGGACGCTTCCTGCCAACGTGACGCTTGCCGTCCATCCGGATTTGGACTATATCAAAGCGGAACAAAACGGGGAAGTATATATCGTTGCCGAAGCATTAGCTGAGAAAAACCTTGGGGAAGAATATAACGTTCTTTCCAAACATAAAGGAAGCGAATTCGCTGGGACGGAATATCATGCACCATTTCCGTTTGTGAAGCCGGAACGAGGACACTTCGTAGTGGAAGCGGGCTTCGTTAACGCGGAAAGCGGTACGGGTGTCGTTCACATCGCTCCTGCCTACGGAGAAGATGACTACAACTTAGTGAAAGAACACAACTTGTCCTTCTTCAACGTTGTTGATGGTCAAGGACGTTATACGGAGGATGTACCTCCATTTGAAGGTCGTTTCGTTAAAGACTGCGATGTTGATATCGTCAAATACCTGGCCAATGAAGGTCTTCTTTTCCATAAAGAGAAATATGAGCACAGCTATCCGCACTGCTGGCGCTGCGACTCTCCGTTGCTTTACTATGCAATCGAGAGCTGGTTTATTAAAACGACAGAAATGAAGGATAAATTCCTGGAGAATAACCAGCAGGTCGAATGGCATCCAGAGCATATCAAGGATGGTCGTTTCGGTAACTTCCTTGAGAATATGGTGGATTGGAACATCGGCCGTAACCGTTTCTGGGGAACACCGCTTCCAATCTGGATCTGTGATTCCTGCGATCACCAATATGCTCCGAACAGCCAGGCAGATCTTCAAGAAAAAGCAATTGGTGATATCGGGGATGTAGAGCTTCACAAACCGTACGTGGACCGCGTTCAATTGACATGTGAGAAGTGTAACGGGACGATGAACCGTGTGCCGGAAGTCATTGATGTTTGGTTTGACAGTGGCTCTATGCCGTTTGCGCAACAGCACTATCCGTTCGAGAACAAAGATCAATTTGAGAAGCAGTTCCCTGCTGATGTCATCTGTGAGGGAATTGACCAGACACGCGGCTGGTTCTACAGTCTGCTCGCTGTATCCACTCTGTTCACAGGTAAAGCGCCGTACAAACGCGTCCTCTCCACTGGTCACATCCTGGATGAGGAAGGCCGTAAGATGTCGAAAAGTAAAGGGAACGCCCTTCACCCGATGGATATTGTCAATAAGTTCGGAGCGGATGCTTTCCGTTGGGCGCTGCTTGCTGATAGTGCACCTTGGAACAACAAGCGCTTCTCGGAACGTGTCGTCATTGAGGCGAAATCGAAAGTTATCGATACACTTGTCAATACACACGCATTCTACACGTTGTATGCGAACATCGACGGCTACGAATATAACGAAAAGGAAACAGGAGAGAAAACCCTTCTTGACCGCTGGGTGCTTTCCCGCCTGAACAGTGTGACGGTTGTCGTCAATGAAGCTTTGGATGCTTATGACTTTACAAAAGCAGCGAAAGCGCTGGAGAAGTACATTGATGAGGTCAGTAACTGGTATATCCGTCGTTCCCGTGATCGCTTCTGGGAAGAGGGAATGACAGAGTCCAAAAAGGCCGCTTACCATACGCTTCACGAAGTATTGGTACAGCTAAGCCAATTGATGGCACCATATACACCATTCCTGGCTGATGATATTTATCATAACTTGACGGGTGGAAGCGTCCACCTCGCTTTCTTCCCGAAAGTGGATGAATCCGTTATGAATACACAGCTGGAAGAGGACATGGATGCTGTATTGCAGGTAGTTGAGCTTGCACGTGGAGTCCGTAACACAGAAGCTATTAAGACGAAGCAGCCTTTGTCTGAGCTAGCGGTCATTCCGGTTAATCCAGAGAAAGGAAAAGCTTTGGAAGAATACAGCTCCATCATCCGTGATGAAATCAATGTGAAGGATGTGGTAGTGAAGCAATCTTCTGAAGATCTGGTCCGTTATGACGTGAAGCTGAACTTCCGTGCTGCCGGTCCGGTGCTTGGAAAGAATGTCGGTCTTGTCAAAGGCTTCCTCGAGAAAATGTCCGAGGAGGAAGCAGCTCAAGTAGTACGGGAAGAGAAAGTCCTCGTTCCTACGGCGGATGGCGATGTGGAAGTGACGATGGATCTACTGAACGTAGAACGTGTCGCAGACGCAGGGCTGTCTATGGGGTCGAACCAAGACTTCCATGTGGTTCTTGATACAACGATCACGGATGAACTTCGTCTGGAAGGTCTTGCTCGTGAAGTCATCCGTGCCATTCAGGATGAGCGGAAAAAGCAGGATCTCCCGATTGACCTTCGTGTCAATATCGCGTTGAGCGGGGATGCGGATGTTCAACAAGCCATCAAACAGAACGAATCGTTAATTCGTGAGAACGTACTTGTCAATGAATTGAACATGAAAGAACAAGAAGGTATGAAAGAGTACACCGTAGGAGAGAACCAGCTTAAACTCTCTATTCAGCAATAAAGAAAAAGCCCGGGGCCGTCCCCGGGCTTTTTCCAATTATACCGGCGGTTTTTTTGACTTTTGTGCATAGCTGTTTCAAAATAAGGGGTAGGTAAAGAGGTGAGACAATGGCGGAGAAAGTATCAAGTATTAAGTGGTTCGGGATGGCTTTGAAAGCACTGATTGTCCTTGCAAGTAACGAAGGGTTGTGCCCAAGCGGTAAGCTTGCTGAGAAGCTGGAATCCAAGTCCGTTTTTCTTAGAAAAATATTGACCCATTTAGTAAAAGCCGAATTGATTCAGGCGAAAGAGGGACGAGATGGTGGTTATTCCCTAGTGAAGCGTCCAGAAGAGATTAAACTATCGGAAATCTATGAAGCGGTGAAGGCGGAAACGATTCCGAAAGATCTATTTGAAACGGACAGCAAAGATTGCTTCGTTCCGGAAACGCAGCTGACATTATCTGAACTAAGGGATGATATGGAAGACTGGATTCTGAATGGTTTGAGCGATCGAACGCTGGCGGACTATATAAAGCGGTAAAAAACGAGGCGGATAAGCCCTCGTTTTTTTTATACTTTAACAAGCAACTGTAATTGACAAAAGAACAGTTAAAAGATTATACTGTTCTTGTATTAAATACAGTTAATGAAGGAGATATATACAATGTCTGAAAAAACAATGAGTAAAGAAGATTACCTAAATAAAGCAAAGGATATGGGTCCGTCCAATGCAGCGCCGAAAGAACTGCCGGATACGGACTTCCTGACGGTGGCAAAAGAGCGCCGTTCCGTCCGCCACTATGATGCGGATTACAAAATAGACCGTGAAGAAATAAAGGAAATTTTGGAGACTGCTTCTCTTGCTCCTTCATCCAGTAACCTGCAGCCATGGCGCTTTCTGATTATTGAAGACCAGAAGGAGAAGGAACGTCTGCTTCCTATCGCTAATAATCAGCAGCAAATTGTAGACGCTTCTGTCGTAATCGCTGTGTTGAGCGATCGTAACGCCTATGAGAATGCTGGTCGTATCTATAATCAAATTGCAGAAAAAGGAAACATGCCGGAAGATGTGAAAGAGATGTACGTAAACAGCATCTATGACACGTACGGAAACTTTCCGCAGGAGCGCTTGACGAAGATTGCCAATATCGATGGCGGAATTATTTCCAACCAGCTTATGCTGGCTGCGAAAGCCAAAGGTTATGATACCGTTCCGATGGGAGGATACGATGTAGATCAATTCATGGAAGCTTTCCATGTGCCGGAAAACTTTGAATCTATCATGTTGATTTCTCTTGGTAAAGGAACAAAAGCAGGATTTGAGAAAACACGCCTGCCGATGGAAGACATTATGGAATGGAACCGTTATTAATCCTTGAGTAAAAAAGAAAACCGGATGCCCTCATGTGAATAGGGGGGCATCCGGTTTTTGTATATGCCGGCAAATAAGGAGAGGGAAAGCAGGATATGCTTGACTCTCCAGTGGATGGAGACATTATGATGGAAAACATTATGTGAAAGAAGGTGTTGTACCATGGCACATGCAGAAGTGCGTGACCATCCTATTTTCTCTCGGTCTTATTTGTACGTATATATTGTTATTCTAGGTTCTTTGAGTGCATTCGGACCACTAACGATCGATATGTACCTGCCGGCCCTGCCGACACTTGCTGATGATCTCGGCACGAGCGCGTCCATTGCTCAGCTGAGCCTGACTGCCTGTTTGATCGGTCTTGCTCTCGGTCAGTTGTTTGTCGGACCATTCTCTGATGCTAAGGGGCGGAAAGGCCCTCTCGTTTCGGCTCTGGTGATCTATACCAGTTCATCGCTGCTGTGTATGTTCGCTGGATCTGTCTGGGTGTTTATCGCCCTGCGTTTTGTCCAAGGTCTCTCCGGTGCAGCAGGTATGGTTATTTCCCGCGCCAGCGTGCGTGATTTGTTCTCCGGTCCGGAATTGACGAAGTTCTTTTCCCTGCTAATGCTTGTCAACGGTCTTGCGCCGATACTGGCTCCTGTTGCAGGGGGACAGTTACTCACAGTCATGTCCTGGCGAGGAGTCTTTGGCGTTCTGGCGGTTCTCGGTGCACTCATGTTTCTGGCGGTTCTCTTTGGACTTAAGGAAACACTGCCGGATACCAATAAAAAATCAGGTGGATGGAAAGAGGCGGTCTCAACATTCGGACTCCTGTTGAGAGATCGTATATTTACCGGCTATATGCTTACGCAAGGGTTCGTAATGGGATCGATGTTTGCTTATATTTCAGGATCCACGTTCGTCCTTCAGGATATATACGGTCTCTCCCCGCAAATGTTCAGTCTGGTATTTGCGATTAATGGATTTGGTCTGATCATCGCCACACAAGTCACAGGTCGACTTGCCGGTAAGATAAAGGAGAGCAGTCTGCTGCGATATGGTCTGGTGCAGGCGGTAGCCGGTGGGTTAGCATTGTTCCTTGCAATCTTTCTGTCCTTGTCCGTAATTTTTTTGTGTGTTGCTTTGTTCCTGGCTGTTTCAAGCGTAGGTATTATCAATACGACGGTCTTTTCCCTTGCTATGGAAACACAGGGGGAGCAGGCTGGCAGTGCATCCGCTCTGCTGGGGCTGCTGCCTTTCTTGATTGGAGCCGTAGTTTCCCCGCTTGTTGGGCTTGGGGACGGAACATCAGGCATGCCCATGGCTCTGGTAATCATCATTTGTGAACTGATTGCCGCTGCTGCTTTCCTGATTTTCGTTCTTCCGGCTGAGAGTAGTAAAGAGAGAACATTGGAATAAAGAAAACAACAATCCCCTGAACAACTGTTCAGGGGATTGTTTACTTATTTCCTGCGTACAACAGTGCCGGCATAACGATCATGAGGGAAAATGGCGCCGCCATCCGCTTCAAAGGATTCTTTGGATTTAATATAATCTATGGTGCTGATGGTATCTCTATAGCCGATCCTTTTTGCAATTACAGCCGATGTTAGTGGAAGCCCGTCTGCATGTTCGAGTTTGAGTCCTGTCTTCTTGTAGCCGATCGTTTGGCCGGAGCGGCGTAGTTGGATGTACTCCAGCCCCCACATCATGAGGGTGGGAGTGACGATGGTATGGAATGCTTCGTTTTTTACCTTTTTACGTAGGAAATATTCCGCAGTGAGTGCTGCAGCAGTCGATATGGCAGTATCAATGAGGAATGCCTGCAGTCTTTTTTTTGTTAACGTCTCCATCAGGGGGGCACCTCTTCCATTTATTCGTTCTACGTTCGATTATAAACGAATGTCGAACGAAATGCCTCTATTATATAAGGCGTTCGTATCTACAGGAAGCGATGATTAGATGGGAGAGCGATTCAAACGATCCTTTTTTTATACTCGCTCCAGCATTCTGGAAAGGGCCTTCTTCGCATCATTGGCGATATACTTGTCAACGGTAATCCTGTTTATTTCCTGTCCTGCATCAAGTGCCTCAAGTGACCAGAGGAGGTGAGGGAGATCGATTCGGTTCATGGTAAGGCAGGGACACATATTCGGATTCAAAGAGATGATGTGTTTATCCGGATGGTCCTTGATAATTCGCTTGACGAGATTCATCTCGGTACCAATGGCAAAGGCGCTTCCGGGAGGGGCTTGTTCAATCGTTTGGATAATGAAGTTCGTGGACCCGGAAGAATCTGAACGGGCGACGACTTCCCTTGTACACTCCGGATGAACGATGATGTGCATCTCCGGGTGATCCTTTCGAACTTGTGCAATATTAGAGGGGGTGAAATTTTCGTGGACGGAACAATGCCCCCGCCATAAGATTACTTGTATATTACTCCAATCACCGTCAAAAAGCAGTGTTTCTTTCATTGGATCCCAAACAGCCATGTTCTCTAAAGGTACTCCTAAATCATAAGCAGTATTTCGCCCAAGGTGCTGGTCGGGTAGAAACAGGATGCGCTGCTTTTGTGTAAACGCCCATTTCACCATTCCAGCCGCGTTCGATGAAGTTACCGTAGCTCCTCCATGCCGCCCGACGAATGCTTTGATCGCTGCTGTGGAATTCACATAGGTCAGTGGTAGAATCGAGTCCCCGAACACATCGTTCAGTTTCTCCCATGCTTTCTCCGTCTGCGCCTTTGTCGCCATGTCTGCCATTGAGCATCCAGCCCGCATATCTGGAAGATAGACGCGTTGATGTTCCCCTGTCAAAATGTCTGCTGTTTCTGCCATGAAGTGAACACCTAAAAAAATGATCGACTCTGCTTCTTTTTGCAATGCGGACTGTTGAGCCAGAACGAGTGAGTCCCCCTTCGTGTCGGCGAATTGAATTACTTCGTCCTTTTGGTAATGGTGGCCGGGGAGGAACACTCTCGCCCCAAGTTTCTGTTTGACCGCAATCGCCCGATCTTCCAGCTCTCTCCTTGTCATTTCTTTATACATGGATGGAATAGAAGGTGTCTCAACAGCTAATTGATCGAATAAATTCATCGTTTCACTTCCTTTCCTGTGCAGGCATTTGCACTGATATCGACGGCCTGATACGAGTGGGTGAGCAGGCCGAGTGACAGGTAGTCCACGCCTGTGTTTCGGTATGTGTGAAGAGTATCCATTGTAATACCGCCGGATGCTTCTGTGATGATGTCCGGCGGTACCAAGCCGGCTAACGCGGCCACTTGTTCCGGTGTGCGGTTATCGAACATAATACAATCGACTCCTGCTTCTACCGCTTCCCGTACTTGTTCGGCGGATTCCGTCTCGACTTCAATTTTCACCATATGTCCGACTCGGTCTTTCAACTGCTTCACGGCAGTCTTGATGGAACCGAAGTAGGCGATGTGGTTGTCTTTAAGCATGACGGCATCATATAAACCAAAGCGATGGTTGTATCCACCGCCTGTCCGAACGGCATATTTTTCAAACATTCGAAGACCCGGTGTTGTTTTTCGAGTATCACAAATCCGCGTGTGGTCACTATTCAGTTTCTGGACGGCCTGCTGTGTCGTTGTAGCAATTCCGCTCATTCTTTGGATCAGGTTTAAAATTACGCGCTCTCCTTGAAGGAGAGCGGACGGAGGGCCTTGTATAGAGGCAATATCCAGGCCTGGATAAAGTGCTTCTCCCTCAGCTGCCAATATCTCTACAGTAATAGAAGGATCGAGTACCCGGAATCCCTCGGTGATGACAGGTCCTCCGCAAAAACAGCCTGTCTGCTTACTTCGTATAATCATTTTTCCGTATGTTTCTTGGTCGAATAAAGATTCGCACCAATCATTATCCCCGACGTCTTCCCGCAGGAACGTTTCCAGGCAGTGTTTCAGTTTCAATCGGTTCATCGTCTATTTTCCACTCCTTCTTCCATACTTGAATAATTTGTTTCGAGCTCCAAGCGTCCTTCGTGTCCGGATAGTCGGTGCGTATATGGGCGCCGCGGCTTTCTTCTCTTTCCCATGCAGATTTGGTAATCAGCCATGCGGTCTGCATGAGAAAGCACAGTTCGGTCTGCCTGACAGACAGGGTGGAAAGGTCACAGAAGACAAGGTCTTCCACCTCGTAGGATGAAAACCAATCCAACTGTTTCTGCAGGGATTTTTTGCTGCGGATGATGCCGACGTTGGCCATCATGTGCGTTTGGATCGTTCTCTGCTCCGGCATGCTCATCGGTTGTTTCTTTTTTTTCCGTTTAACAGGGGGACGGGGATGCACGTGGGGAAGACTGTTCAGGTGCTCCGCCAGTCTTTTTCCGTAAACCAGGCATTCTAATAACGAGTTGCTTGCTAGACGGTTTGCTCCGTGCAGACCGTTACTGGCAGCTTCACCGACAGCATAGAATCCGGCCAAAGACGTTCTTCCAACCGTATCTGTCTGAATCCCCCCCATTTGGAAGTGACAGCCTGGAGCTACGGGAAGAAGCCCTTCTTTGATAGACAGGCCATGCTCCCTGCATCGTTTCGTAATGGCTGGAAATTTATTAGGGAAATCGGAAACACCACGAATATCTAAATAGGCGCTGCGGCCGGCGTTTCGCACCTCGTGGATCCGCTGTGCAACAATATGACGAGGTGCGAGCTCCATTAATGGGTGGACACCATCCATCAGGTTATTTCCAAATTCGTCAACCAGTACGGCTCCTTCTCCTCGGACTGCCTCCGTTATCAAGCCTTTGGATTCTCCGTTTATGTAAAGCATGGTCGGGTGAAATTGAACGAATTCCATATCTGACAGTTGTGCACCAGCATGATAGGCGAGAGCTGATCCATCTCCTGTAATGGTAGAGGCATTCGAAGTATTCGGATAAACCTGGCCGCACCCACCTGTGGCCATTACGATATGGGCAGCGAGGAAAGTATGGACATTTCTATTCTGATCTTTACTTCGGACCCCGCAGCAACGTCCGTATGAATCTTTTATTAGTTCGAACACATGCTGATGCTCATAAACAGAAATGTTGGGAGGAAGGGTTTCGGCGAGGAACTGCATCAAGTACCTTCCTGTCTGATCCCCGCCGCTGTGCAGAATTCTGTTGTAAGAATGAGCTCCTTCCCTGCCGAGGGAGAAGTTCCCATCCTCTTTTAAATCGAACGGGCACCCCTCTGCTGATAGTTTCTTCATTACTCCGGGAGCCTGTTGGGTTAAATGGTGTACCGCTTGGGCGTCACTGATGGAACATCCGGCCTTCATCGTATCCTCGAAATGATAGAAAGGACGATCTTCGCTATCCAACGCCGCAGCAATTCCTCCCTGAGCCAGACGAGAGTTTCCGTGCTGTAAATGGGACTTTGTGATAATTATCACATGTTTATCCCTGTGAAGATGTCTCGCAAGCTGGAGGGCGGAGGCGCCGCTGCCAATAATAATTACGTCTGCTATACTCATTTCAGCACCTACTGTCTTTACACTTGTATTGACATTAATATTTACATAAGATGTATAGAAAGACAAGTGAAATTTTATTTATCGTTTATGAGGGGGAATGAGTGTGCACTACTTTGATTACGCGGCTGCTTGCCCAATTGAAGAGGAAGCATTGAGTGTTTATATCCATGCTTCTAAAAAATTTTTTGGAAATACCGGAAGTCTTCATGATATTGGAACAGATGCGAAACGCTTATTGGAACACTGCCGTGAACGGATCGCTCACATGGTGGGTGTAGAGAAAGCAGGTATTTACTTCACGAGCGGGGGAACAGAGAGCAATGAAATAGCGTTGAGATCGCTGCAGGCACTCCGCCCCAACAGGAGTGTGATAATAGCGGGAGGCGAGCATGCTTCCATTCAGTATCTCGTAGATCAATGGGAGGAGGAAGGCGTTTCGGTTACGAGAATCCCGTTTACAGAAGACGGTGTATTGAATATGGCGGTCTTGAAAGCAACCATGAATGACGAGACAGGGCTTGTTATCATGCAGCACGTAAACGGAGACATCGGTACGACACAGCCGGTGGAAGAAGTGAACCAACTTTGTGATACATATGGTGCTCTTATGCACTGTGATTGTGTACAATCCTTCGGGAAAAAAGATTTACGTGCTGTATCAAAGGTGGTAGACAGCCTTTCTTTATCTGCCCATAAGATAGGTGGTCCAACAGGGATCGGTGCTGTCTACATAAAGCCTTCCTTGAACGTCCCGCCTAAAACACCTTCTCCTGCACACGAATCCGGCATGAGACCAGGGACGGTTCCTTTACCAGGAGTGGCAGCATTTACAGAAGCAGCCGGTAAAAGTGTAGACAATCTTATTGAAAATCAACGGAAGATCAGCGAGAGAAAGCGCTGGTTCCTTGAGAGGATGCAGGAATGCCGGGAGTCATTCCGTGTCGTCGGCAATGGGAATGCCGTGGTGGGAATCTGTTTGAAAGGAGTGGAAGGTCAGTGGGCGATGCTGGAGGCGAATAGACTCGGCTACGCCTTTTCAACCGGCAGCGCCTGTCAAGCAGGTAAGACGCCTTATGCCCTAACTGCTATGGGAATGTCGAAAGAAGAAGCGAAGACATTCATTCGAATCTCTTTCCATCCTAGCCACACAAGGCAGGAAGTTGAGGGGCTTGCAACAGTTTTAAAGAAAACCATACATGCACACAACCTTGTGTGAAAAAACACCCTGCCATTGGCAGGGTGTTTGATTGATTAACCGGTCAATACTTCTTCTTTTGGGTACTTGATCGGATCCGGCCGTGGTTTTGTAAAGGCAAATGCAAAGGTAAGCGGCCCCAGCTTACCAAAAAGCATCAACGACACAAGGATCATTTTTCCGGCAATGGTCAAGTCTCCTGTAATTCCAGTGGAAAGACCGACTGTGCCGAATGCTGAAATGGCTTCAAACAAAATGGAAAGGAAGGAAGCGTCCTCCGTCATGTTTAAAAAGAAGGTACTGGTAAAGACAAGAAACACACTGCCTACCGTCAATGCAAGAGCCCGCATGACAAGTCTTGGGCGCAGACTTCTGCGGAAGAGAGTCAAATCTTCCTTGTCGCGGAAGAAAGCAAGGGTAGCAACGATGATAATCACAGCTGTAGTAAGTTTAATACCTCCGGCGGTAGAGGCGCTCCCCCCACCGATAAACATCAGCATGAGCATGAAGAAAAGCGAATCGTCTTCCATCGCTCCAATATCAATGGTGTTAAATCCGGCTGTTCTCGGCGTTACCGCCTGAAAGTAGGAGGCCATCAGCTTTCCTGGCGTAGACATATTTCCTATTGTTTCCGGGTTGTTAAATTCCAAAACGAAAATCATGAGAATGCTGAAGACATTGATGGCAATCGTTCCGACAAGCATCGTCTTCGTATGGAGGGAAAGTCGATGAAAATCTTTGGTTTTCCACAAGTCAAAGACGACCGTGAAACCTACCCCTCCGATAATGAATAAAAAGGAAATGACTATATTGACGACTGGATCGGTAACATATCCGGACAGGCTGTCCGACCAAACGGAAAATCCAGCATTATTGAAGGCTGAAATTGCATGGAACGTGCTGACATAAATTCCTCTGGACAGCCCGAATTCAGGCACCCATCGAAAGGACAACAGGACGATGGCGACCAGTTCCATACTGATGGAGAAAATCAACAGCTTCTTAACAAGGAGGATGATTCCACCGACTGCCGTCTGGTTTAGAGACTGCTGAATAATCATTCGCTCTTTCAAGCCTATTTTCTTACCGAGAGCCATGAAAATAAGTACAGCGAATGTCATGATTCCTAATCCACCTAATTGAATAAGCGCAAGAATGACCCACTGACCGACTAATGTGAATGCTGTCCCGGTATCGACAACGGCAAGACCTGTTACTGTCATAGCAGAGGTTGCTGTAAACAAAGCATCCCCTAATGTAATACCCTCCGTAGTAGAGAAGGGAAGCATTAATAGAAATGTTCCTAATGTAATAAAGAATAAAAAGACCAGGATTAGAATTTGAGGAGGATTCAATTCCGTTCTCTTCTTCTCCATTTACCGTACACCTTCTTCCATTCAAGTTAGTGCTCTTATTATAAGCGAATAAGTGGAAACGTAAAGATGTTTTTTATAAATGCCTGAAAGAGGGGCTGCTTGCGAAAAAAAGGAAGGAATTATATAATATTGATAATGATTTTCATTGTCGGAGATAGTTTCACGTTCACACTTAGGGAGGATTCCAGCATGGCAAAGCTAATGACAGAGCAGGTAGGTATCGCTTATGGAGACCATCATGTCGTCCGGGATTTAGATTTGGATATACCTGAAAATCAAATTACGACGATCATCGGACCGAATGGATGCGGGAAGTCTACAATTCTGAAGGCTTTGGCAAGAATCCACTCCGTTCAGGAAGGAAGCATTTATCTGGACGGGAAAGCCATAAAAAAAGAGTCGACGAAAGAAATAGCCAAGAAGATGGGTGTTCTTCCGCAAACACCGAAAGCTCCAAGCGGTCTGACTGTTTCAGAGCTGGTTTCTTATGGGCGGTATCCACACCAAAAAGGGTTTGGGAAGCTGTCTGATCACGATAGAGAAGTGATCCAATGGGCGCTTGAAATCACCGGAGTAGAAGAATTCTCTAACCGTTCCATCGATGCCTTATCCGGCGGACAGCGGCAACGGGTGTGGATTGCGATGGCACTGGCGCAGGAAACAGAACTGCTCATTCTTGATGAGCCGACAACGTACTTGGATCTTGCCCACCAGTTGGAAGTTTTAAAGCTTTTGGAGCAGCTGAATCGAGAAGAAGGACGCACGATCGTCATGGTCATTCACGATTTGAATCATGCGGCACGGTTTGCTGATTATATCGTGGCCCTTCGCGGAGGGAAAGTGATTCGAGAAGGCACTCCTGAAGACGTGATTCGGAAAGACGTGCTGAAGGAAGTATTCCAAATCGACGCGGAAGTAGTCCAGGATCCCCGGACGAACCGTCCCATCTGCTTGACCTATGACTTGCTTGGTTCGGTACCGGAAGTCTGTCAAAAGGCTGTTTTGTAGATCGATTCATAGCTTGTCTCCTCCTTACATACATTGGTGAGGAAGGAGGGCGTGTATGGGTCTCTTAAGGGAGTTTAAACAGTTTGCAATGCGTGGAAGTGCGGTGGATATAGGCGTAGGGATGGTGCTGGGAGCAGCATTCAGTGGCTTTATTGATTCCTTCGTCAAGGACCTTCTCATGCCTCCCATCGGTCTCCTGTATCATAAGATGGACATAGAGAATATGTTCATAAGTCTGAATGGTACAGCGTATTCTTCCAGATCAGCAGCGGAAGCAGCCGGAGCGCCCACGATAAATTACGGCCTTTTCCTTACGGCTTCTGTGCGATTTCTGATCGTTCTCTTTGCCGTTTTTCTTGTGGTGTGGCAATTAAACAGATGGAAGAAGCCGCATCAGGACCCGATGCTCTCTATGACTAAGAAGGATTGCCCGTACTGCTGTTTGTCTATTCCCAGTCAGGCTGTCATCTGCCCTAACTGTTCTTCTTCCCTGTCTAAATATACAAAAGAGCCGCCGTCTAAATGGCGGATGAAGTAAAAGACGCCCGCCCGGGCGTCTTTTTTTATTTTTCAAGCAAGATATTCGCTTGGTTGGACACCATAATTATAAGAATGTAAATGAGGTGTAGGTATGGAAAACAAAGTGAGTCGTTGGTGTCTTATAAGTATGGCGTCCATCCCTTTGGTGATGACGCTTGGCAATTCCATGCTGATACCCGTTCTTCCCATCTTTGAGGAGAAGGTGGGGATCAGCCCGTTCCAGTCCAGTATCATCATTACGAGTTATTCCGTAGCGGCTATTTTCCTGATACCGGTCGCCGGGTACCTTTCCGATCGATTTGGAAGGAAGATCATCATTCTTCCCAGTCTGTTTCTTGCGCTGGTCGGTGGAATCATTGCGGGATTCGCCTCTTGGAAAGGGAGTGATCCTTTCTTTTGGATCATTATCGGGCGCATCCTGCAGGGGATCGGAGCAGCAGGAGCAACGCCGATTATTTTGCCGCTTGTGGGTGATTTGTATAAAGACGATGACACGAAGACGAGTGCCTGTCTCGGAATCATTGAGACATCCAACACGTTCGGAAAAGTACTAAGTCCGATTCTCGGATCCTTGTTCGCAGTATTCTTATGGTTCTTACCGTTTTTTTCAATCTCTTTTTTCAGCTTGATTTCCATCATTCTTGTGTTCTTCTTCATCAAAGTTCCGAAAGATGAGAAGGCGGAACCGCAGCCGTTAAAGCAATTCATTCACAAGACGAAGGAGATCTTCGGGAAAGAGGGGAAATGGTTGTATCCGACCTTTCTGCTCGGAGCCTATGCTATGCTCGTTCTTTTCGCGGTACTTTTCTTCATGTCGGATATGTTGGAGAAGGTCCATGATATTAAAGGAGTGAAGAAGGGGTTCATCCTTGCCATCCCTCTATTCACTTTATGTGTGGCTTCTTTCATAACAGGTAAGAAAATAAAAGGGGACACGAAAGTGATGAAGTGGGTGCTCTCCATATCCTTAAGCATGATCGCAGCCAGTGTATGCTTTGTAGGCTTTGTCAGTGACAGGTTGGTTCTGCTGCTCGTAGTCACCAGTGTGCTTGGTATTGCAATCGGGTCAATGCTGCCGACGCTCGATGCGCTTATTACGGAGGGAATCGAGAAAGAAGAAAGAGGCACGATTACCTCCTTCTATAGTTCCTCCCGCTTTATCGGGGTTGCTGCCGGCCCGCCTTTAATGTCTTTATTAATGAAGAATTATTTGAATGTCAGTTACATTGTCAGTGGAGCAATCGGCGTGGTTCTGCTTTTGCTGGTCCTGTTTCTGGTGAAAGGAAAAAGCGAGGAAGAGGGGTCGCAGCCTGCTTAGCGCATATAAAAAAGAGCGGAGCACAAAAGGCTTCCGCTCTTTCTTGTATTTAGCAAAACTTGTTATATGCCCCGGTCAGGTTGGCTGTGATTTCTTCTACTTCGTAATCTTCAATTTCCTCCCGCGGGATAAAGTGAAGGACTTGTCCATCTTTCAGTAATGCCATGGAAGGGGAGGAAGGTTCATATCCTTCCAAGTATTCTCTCATTCGGGCGGTCGCCTCCCTATCCTGTCCGGCAAAGACGGTTACAAGGTTCTCAGGCCGCTTCTCGTTATGGAGTGATTCTCGGGCCGAAGGACGGGCCAGTCCTGCTGCACATCCGCAGACAGAATTGATGACGACAAGCGTAGTTCCTTTTGTCTCACTAATAAAAGTATCCACTTCTTCTGGTGTCGTCAGTTCCTGAAAGCCGGCATTAGTTAATTCATCTCTCATCGGTTGGGAAATTTCTTTCATATAGGCTTCATATGGGTTCATCACTTTTGCCTCCTATTGTTCTTTTTGTTTCGTTGCCTGTGTCATTTGGTGCCAGACGGATCCTTTGGCTTCTTCTCCACCTTCGATTCGTTCGATGGCCATGTTAATCTGCATTTTTACTTCGAACTCAGGGTCATCAGCCGCTTGCTTCAAAGCCGGAAGGGCAGATTCATCTCCAAGCTCATAAAGGAACATAGCTGCCCGCCAGCGGACCAGGCGGTTGGCATCGGACAAAGATTCGATCATCGGAGGCATCGCTTCTTTGAAGCCAAGATCTGACAGGCAGTCGCCGGCAGTACGGCGGACTGTTACGGAAGTATCCTGCAGAGCCTTATAGAGGTAGGGGAGTGTTTCCACTTCTTCGATCATGCCTAAGTAGGCGGTCGCCAAACGACGGATGGATGCCTTATCGTCATCCAGCGCTTTGTCGAGAACTTCATAATCGTCTGCTGTCGGTTCCATACGGTCGAGGGCTGCATAGCGAACCTTCCAATCGGCATCGTCCAGTGTTTCGAGTGTGATTTTCGACTCGGAAGGATGCTTTTCGACGGGATTCGTTTCTTGATCAAACGCTTGTTTAACAAGGTCTTCCAGTCGTTTCTCGTCGTAGCTTGCAGATAATTCTTCTTTTACCTGCTCTCCGATTTCTTCTGTACTCCCGTATCTCGGATTCTGTTCGATCCATTTCCTCTCCATGATCATATTCGGAGAGGCTGGTGCTGCTTTCATCGCTGCATTCATGAAACGTTCCGGCAGACCGACACGGATTTCCTCTTCGCCTTCCTCCAGTTTCACCTGCATCGGAATGCCCCGGAACTGTTGAATGTAAACTCTGACTTCCCCGAACGGATCATCATTCCCGGCGCCTTTTGTTTCTTCCGGCTGCTCCGGAACGACAGAACCGAATACGTGCCTCACTTTCGGGAGGATATCTTCCCAAGCTGTACGGCCGTTTCGTTCGAGTGCAAGAAAATCGGTCACGTGATAGATCCCTTTGACTCCTTCAATCTCAAATAAATGCTGGATAAAATCGGGAGCATCTGTTAAATCGTCTCCCTTTTTATAGTTGTGAGCCTTACCATCCGGCAGTTTCTCATTTACATTGATTTTCATTGAATTTGGACTGGGCGTCGGTTCGATCGATACGATTTTCACTTTATCATTCCCCCTAAACGCTCATTTCTTTATCTAGTTTAACAAAGATAGACGACAGCTTCTATGCAGGAGCTCCCGAGAAGGAGTTTTTTGTAAAAAAATTCTTAAATAGTGAAACTTTTGTTGTCTGATGTCGTAGATTAGGTGTGTCGAAGAAAAAGGAGGGGTTTTCTTGACGGAACCCGTAATGCAGTTAAAGAATTTGAAGAAAACGATAGGGAAGAAGCCGATTATTAAAGGACTGGACTTTGATATTTACGGTGGGGAAGTATTTGGTTTCCTTGGTCCTAACGGTGCAGGGAAAACGACCACCATCCGAATGATGGTCGGTTTGATCGGGATGACGGAAGGAGACGTCATCATTAAAGGGCACAGCGTCCGTAACGATTTCAAAGATGCGATCCGTCACGTCGGTGGTATCGTGGAGAATCCGGAAATGTATCCGTTTATGAGCGGTTGGAAGAACCTGCTTCACTATTCAAGAATGATTCCGGGTGTTACGAAGGAACGGATCGAAGAAGTGGTCCGCCTCGTCGGATTGGAAGGTCGGATGAAGGATAAGGTAGGCAAATATTCTCTAGGGATGCGACAACGCTTAGGAATTGCACAAGCTCTCTTACATAATCCTTCTGTCCTGATCCTCGATGAACCGACGAATGGATTGGACCCTTCGGGCATTCGGGAGATTCGTGCTTATATCCGTCGTCTAGCCGAAGAGGAAGGTGTAGCGGTAATCGTATCGAGTCACATCCTTTCTGAAATGGAAATGATGTGTGATCGAATCGGCATCATAAAGAATGGAGAGCTCATTTCCATTCAGACCGTTAATGAAGCTTTGCAGCAGACGGATAAGAAGGAAGTATCGATCGAGGCGGAGCCGTTGGAGGAAGCAAAGGCGGCTTTGGATGAACTGACCGATACGAAGACGGTACTCGCTAAAGAACAGCTTACCCTTACGATTGAGAAAGAGGACATCCCGCGCGTTATTGCCGGTCTTGTAGCGAAGAATATCAACATCTACAGTGTGAACGTGAATCGTTCGACGCTTGAGGATAAATTCCTTGATTTGATTGGAGAGGGAAAGATTGAATAATTTTATACAGTTAGTTAAAAATGAACAAATGAAGTTATATGCCCAGAAAGCGACATGGATCATGCTTATCGTTTTAGGTGTGCTTGTCATAGCGTTCGGCGCGCTGCTTAAAGTGGACGAGTCATTCACAGGTGGAGATGCGCCGACAGGAGACAACTGGAAAGAAGAACTTCAGGAGCAGAACGCGCAGTTGACAGGGGAGACAGAGAGCGGCCAGGCTCCGGAAATCAAGTATCCTAATTATTATGATGTAGAAGAGAACCAGTACCGCATTGATAATGATATTAAACCGGTGGAATACAATGTCTGGTCCTTCGTTCAGGAGAATCGCGGTCTTGTTTCTGTAGTAAGCTTATTGACGATTATTGTAGCGGCAGGAATCACAGCCAACGAATTCCGATGGGGAACGATCAAGCTGCTGTTGATCCGTCCGATTTCCAGAGCAAAGATACTGTTGTCTAAATATGTATCGGTATTGATTTTCGCTCTTACTGCACTCGTAGTTTTATACGTTCTTTCCTTCTTGTTAGGTACGGTATTGTTCGGCTTCGGAGATCCTTCACAGGCGTATGTCTTCAGCCAAGGTGGAGAAATGCAGTCTGCGGAAATATTCTCCCATACACTTAAGCAGTACTTATTAAGTTCTGTTAACCTGCTTATTATGGCAACGTTTGCCTTTATGATATCTGCTGTCTTCCGTAACAGTGCGCTGGCCATTGGTGTAGCAATCTTCTTGATGATGGCTGGAAATATGATCATTGTTTTCCTTGCAGACAAAGATTGGGCGAAGTATATTCTGTTTGCCAACACGGATTTGACGGTATATTTAGAGGGCACACCTATGTTGGAAGGTTTGACAGCAGGCTTTTCCGTTGCTGTACTGGCCGTATATTACATCATATTCATCGTGCTCGCTTGGACATTCTTTACGAAGAGGGATGTTGCTGGAGCCTGATGATCAGGAGGAATGAATGGTGAAGCGAACGGTTGAAATCGTATTGACGGTCATTGGTATGGTTCTTTTCGGAATCCCTCTGTTTGTCAGTACTGTGATCATGGGTGGAATAGATGATCCCGGAGTAAGAGAAGGCGTGGAGAATTTCATAAATTCCTCCGAATTCCAAGCACAGCCTGGGGCCGAGGATTTTACGTCGGGGCAGCTGTTGACGATGTTCGAGTCGCTTGGTCAATTTGTCCTGATTGCTTCCATCGTCGGTCTGGCAGTCGGAATCCTTGCTCTGATCTTCCTTATCGGTAACAAGAAGCCGAAAGCGGCAGGGATCATGCTGATCGTTTCCGCAATAGTTCTGACATTAGCGACGTTGTTCCTTGGAATTTTCGGAGGCGCTGCTTATCTGGTAGCTGGAATCGTAGCTCTTGTCAGAAAGTCGAGGAAGCCTTTGGATGGTACAGTGACCTGAATAGAAACACCGCATGCAACAGCATGCGGTGTTTTTTTATGAACTAGTCCAAGGTGCGGTTTGTTTCGTCTACATCGGCGGCTTGTTTGTCGTACACGGTGCTGTTCTGTGGCTGCATCCCGCTTCCCCCGCAAATCTTGCACGTGTACCGCCATTCTTCATCATCCATAAGCAGACCTTCCCCGTTACAAGCGAGACAAAGTAGATCCCTTGCCATGAGCTTCCCCCTTTACCTTTTCTTATTAACCTGTTTCAAAGCAGGAATGTTATACAGAAAGGTTACAGAAAAAGTCAGATGGGGAATAGTTATGTCATTGGAGGGATGATAAATGGCAGATAATGACGAAAAAAACCGTAATCAATCGGAAGATATAGAAGAGAAGAAAAAGGACGAGCCGAGCAGGCAGTTCTATATCCCTTCGCAAATCGTTGACGGATTTGGTGAAAAAGGTAGGGATCACCTAAGTAAGCCTTTCCGGGCTCAATTCCTGTTAGCATTGACGGCAGGATCATTCATGACCTTCGGGGCTGTCTTTTCCATATTGCTTTCCGAAGGGGTGGAAACGAAAGGGCTGTTCCACCTGCTTGCTGGTCTCGGGTTTGCAGCCGGGTATTCGATGGTGTTTATATCCGGAGCCGTTTTGTTTACGGAAATCAACGTCCTTCTACCGTCTTATTTATTTAATAAGTCAGGGTTAATGAAAGGGAATATATATAAGTTCTGGGCATCCACCTACATTGGTAACCTGATCGGGGCTTTTTTGGTAGCCGTGCTGATCGAGTTGTCCGGATCCTTTTCTTCTACCTTCTATCCGGAATTGACTATGTACCTGGAGAATAAAATGAAGTTCATGGATCATGGTGTCCTGGGGTGGTTTCAGGTTCTCATTTCCGGGATCCTGGCGAACTGGCTGATCGGGATGGCCGCATTTCTTACGACTGCTGCAAGGGATATAACAGGGAAGATTCTTGGAACTATGCTCCCTGTCGTCTTGTTCGTAGCCGGTAACTTCCAGCACAGCGCCGCGAATATGGGGTATTTCAGTATGGGTTTCCTCGTATCTGATAAATACACGTGGTACGAATATATTTTCTTCAATTTGGTACCCGCGAGTATCGGTAATTTAATTGGAGGAGCCATTTTAGTTTCTTTACTTTTCTCTTATGCGTACAAAGAGGACATTCAGACGGATCTTGGCAGAAAATAAGATGTGGTTCGAAACCACGGCAAAGAAACCGGCCTTCAGACCTTTCATAGGAAAGGAGAAGTCGGTTTCTTTCGCTTTTAATTCGCACTTTCCGTCTGCTTATTCGAATAACATGATTTCCGGATCCTTCTTATACGTGTGGACGAGCATCGCATGAAGCTGCCCTCTGTGATGGTACATATGAGCGATAATTTGCAGGAGCCATTCAAAACGGGTGTGGGATACTCCCCACCATGAAGTTGTTTCCGTGTATAGATGCTCCTCCGTATAATGCTCAAATTGAAATTTCAATTGGGAAAAATGTTCAAACAGCTTTTCCAGAATGGCCTCTTTTTTCTTAAGGGATATTGACTCATAGAACTGTTCCATCTCATCTTTGGACCGCTCTTCAATAATTGCTCCGTCTGCTGCCGGAATGACAGCGATATGTTCAAGAAGTTCTCCAATGGAATATTTCCCTTCCGTCGGACGAAGCTTGAGGTCATCCTCCGAGAGTTGGCCTACCATTTCTGATATGGAAGCGATCACGATCTCTAATTGGTGGAAAGCACTCTGGCAGTACATATTCATAGGAACACAACCTTATAAAGAATGTCATAGCTAATAATTCTTCAGTTGCCCGTCAAAACCCTCTACGGATCATAAAACTACAATTAATGACAAGAAAAGCTATTGACCTTGACGTGACGTCATATCATAAGCTTAAGAAGAGGTGATCACCTATGATGAAAATAAAAGAGGTAGCGGATCTGGCCGGATGCAGTGTGCGCACGCTGCATCATTACGATCACATCGGCTTGCTTTCTCCAAGGACCATCGCTTCTAATGGATATCGACTTTATGGGGAGAGTGAAATAGCGAGGCTTCAACAAATTCTTTTCTTCCGTGAAATGGATCTTTCTTTAGTAAAGATTCAACAGATACTAGACGACCCCGAATTTGATGAGCGAAAGGCACTTGCTCATCACCGGTACATGTTAGTGGAGAAACGACACCGTTTGGATCGGATGATTGAATCTGTCGACCGCACGCTTGCCTCAATTCAAGGAGGAACGGTTATGGAGAATAAAGATCGTTTAGAGCCCTTTGACAGTCGTTCAATTGAGGAGCATCAAAAGAAATATGAGCAGGAAGTAAACAATCGCTGGGGAAACACAGCTGCGTACAAGGAATCAGCAAGGAAGACAAAATCTTATTCCGAAGAAGACTGGAAAAGGATGAAACAGGATATGGATGCCATCGACCATCACTTGGTTTCTATCATGGATAAAGGACCGGAAGATGCGGAGGTTCAAAAGTGGATCGGTAAGAAGCGGCAGCATATCACAGACTATTTCTATGAATGTACCTTGGAGATCTTCCGCGGTCTTGCCGACATGTATGTAAACGATGAGCGGTTCCGCTCCAATCTTGAGAAATGGAGAGAGGGGTACCCCGCATTTCTAAACGATGCTATCGTGCACTATTGTAATGTACAAAGAGGTTAAGGAAAGAGGTAAGTTCAGAAAAATAGGCTTCTGCGGATGCAGAGGTCTATTTTTATGCAGAAATGTAAGGATTTATACTATATGACAAGGAAGTAAAGTCGTTGTAATGTTTGCAATGATATTGTTGCTGTCCTGTTATTGGCTTTTCCGATACACATGTTAGAGTAGTACTTGTGATTTTAAACAGTGCCTAAACAAATCGTTTAGCAAGACTGTTTACCCAAGGAGGAAATAACAATTATGAAAAAAACAGTAGTATCTTTGGCGGCGGTCGCTTCGATTTCGGCAGTAACAGCAACTTCAGTAAGTGCAGAAGAGGTAACAGTAAATAAAGGAGACACGCTTTGGTCCATTTCCCAAGCGAATGGAGTCTCTGTTGAAGATATAAAAGCAGCAAACGGACTAACTTCTAACTTGATCTTCCCCGATCAGAACCTTTCTGTCGACG
The DNA here is from genome assembly GCF_001592845.1 of Halobacillus sp. KGW1. Taxonomy (NCBI): domain Bacteria; kingdom Bacillati; phylum Bacillota; class Bacilli; order Caryophanales; family Bacillaceae; genus Halobacillus; species Halobacillus sp. KGW1. Next base: position 3,434 of record NZ_LSOC01000006.1, on the reverse strand, counting down.
GACAAAGTAAATCTGCGGATGTCCACACAGTAAAACCAGGAGACACGCTTTTCAGCATTGGACAAGCTAATAATGTAAGTGTGAGTGATCTGAAAGCATGGAATGGTTTGGATTCTGCATTGATTTTCCCTGGAGATGAACTCAAGCTTCATAGTAATGGCGAAGCTGACGCAGCTCCTGAAGCTTCCCAACCTGTAGAGAAGGAACAACCGGAACAGGCTCCTGAACCTGCTGAAGCAGAGAAGCAGGAAGCGAAAGCAGAACCAACATCCAGTGAGCCTGCTCAAGAAGAAGCAGCGAAAACATTGACGATGGAAGCTACAGCGTACACTGCTTTCTGTGAAGGCTGCTCTGGTACAACAGCTACAGGTGTAGACTTGCGTGCTAATCCTGATCAGAAGGTTGTAGCCGTCGACCCTGATGTCATCCCATTAGGTTCTGAAGTCTATGTAGAAGGTTATGGTAAAGCAATCGCTGCCGATACTGGTGGTGCAATCCAAGGTAACCGTATTGATGTCTTCGTACCTGAACAATCAGATGCACTTGATTTCGGACGAAAAACAGTAGAAGTTAAAGTTTTGAATTAATCATATAGATGCAGAGACGATACGTTTTACGTGTCGTCTTTTTTTTATGTTTGATCATAAATACAGGCGGGAATATTTTGTGAAATACGCGAAAAGACCGTGATATATGTCGAAAAATGAGCTTATAGATGGTTCATTTATAAAAAAACATAAAAATAATAAAAATCTCTTGCTTTTACGATGTTTTACTAATATTATCAGGGGGAATCGAATTATAATCCCATAAAGAAAAGGAGGACACCACTATGACTCTGCTCTATTCAAAAGCTCGTGAGCTTTTCGACCAGGACTACAAAAACAGCCCGGAAGGTCAAACGCAGGAAAAGTCAAAAGGTCTGAAACGTACACGTAGTGGAAAGGTTCTATTGTCTTTCCGGAAGCAGAACAAACGGAAATAACATTAGAAGTGGTGTAGGTAGCTATGAGAAGAAACAAGAAAAGAATAAACATGGCAGACTTTCTTAAAAAAGTTGTCCCGTGGATCAGCGCTTCAACGACGGAATCCGTTCGTTAAGCGCTGATTTTTTATTACATAGGTTTAGTGCTGTCGTACAGAGGATATCGTGACGCTAAGGAGGAGATAGGGATGAACATTTTTTCTGAACAGGCGTTAGAAGGAACACATACTATTGTTACAGGTGCTACAGGCGGAATCGGCTTCGAAGCGGCGAAAGAAATTGTCCGTGCTGGAGGTCATGTGACGATTACTGGACGAAATGGTGGGAAACTGGACGAACGGAAAGAGTCTCTTGCCTCCATACGGGAAGATGCGGAAGTCTACGTCGTTCAGGCAGATTTGAATAAAGAAGAGGACAGAAGGCAGATTGTTCGCGAAGCAGCGAGCGCTATGGGGCCGATAAATGGTCTTGTCAATTCTGCTGGTGTTATCGGCGGTGGAGCATTGGAAGAGTTGAATGAAGATGAGTTGCGTAAAGTAATGGAACTCAACTACTTTGCGACGGTCCTCTTTACTCAGTTAGTTTATAATGAAATGAAGACAACTGGAAAAGGATCGATCGTTAACCTTTCCTCCTTATCCGGTTTGCGCGGCACACACAGTAATACGGCATATAGTGCATCAAAATTCGCAATCACGGGCTTCACCCAATCGTTTGCTTATGAAGCGATTGAACATGGAATTCGAGTGAACGCCGTCTGCCCCGGCTATGTGGATACATCTATGGGACAGGCATCCATACGTGCAAAAGGTGAGAGGGAAGGGAAGAGTTACGAGGAGCAGCGCCGTATTGCAGAGGAAGGGATTCCTTCTGGAAGGTTGAGTACGGCAGAGGAAGTGGCGCGGTCCATTGTTTATCTATTGACAGATGCTTCGCTTAATATAGTAGGAGAATCCATGAAGATTTCCGGTGGAAGTGTAATGAGGTAGATGGAGGGGGCTTTTTTTTGAGTGATGGAAGATATTCACGACAGGAACGGTTTCGACCGATTGGGCAAAAGGGACAAAGTAAGCTGGCGGGGAGTCATGTACTCATTATTGGAGCGGGTGCTCTGGGTACGAGCAGCTCGGAACAGCTGGTGCGGGCCGGAGTGGGGAAGCTGACAATTGTCGACAGGGATTATGTAGAACTAAGTAATCTGCAAAGGCAGCAATTATATACGGAAGCGGATGCTGCGGCACACCTTCCGAAAGCGGAAGCGGCTAAACGGAGGTTGTCCAGTATTAATTCAACGGTTTCTATAGAAGGTGTGATTGCCGATGTTCAGCGGGAAGAATTGCTCCGTTTGGCAGATGGTGTTGATTTAATGATGGACGGTACCGATAACTTTGAAACAAGAATGCTGATGAATGACGTGGCCCAGAAGTATAATATCCCCTATATATATGGTGGGTGTGTCGGAGGCAACGGTCTTGTGTTTTCCATTCTTCCAGAGAAAACCCCTTGCTTAGGTTGTTTGTTGGAACGTGTACCTCTGGGCGGAGCGACTTGTGATACTGTCGGTGTGATCAGTCCGGCCGTGCAGATGGTTACAGCATTACAAGTAGCGGAAGCGTTAAAGATACTGACCGGGGACTTCGCCCGCGTTAATCCAGCTTTGATGACCTTCGACTTATGGAATAATGACAGGACCTCCATTAAAGTCTCGAACGCCAGAAGGAAAGATTGTCCCTCGTGTGGTGATTCTCCCGTCTATCCATATTTAGAAGAAGACAATGCTACTAAATTTGCTGTTCTATGTGGTCGGGATACCGTGCAGATACGCCCTTCCGGAACGATGAAGCGTGACTTTGCAGAGTTGAAGCGTCGATTACCTTCAGAGAAAGTGAAAGAGAATCCATTTTTACTATCATACGACCATGGCAAGCATCATCGTATGGTTTTCTTTAGAGATGGAAGGGTGCTCATCCATGGAACGAAGGATGTCATAGATGCTAAGAAGCTCTATTATGAAATAGTTGGAGGTTGATCGGTTTCTTTTTATCTTTCCAGGGGAAAGATAAATGTAACGACAGTCTACAAGGAGAGAAACTATATGAAGCGATTAATAAGACGCATCTTCAAATATGGACCGATCATCTATCCGATCATAAGGAAAATTATGCGCAAAAGAAGAAGCAGGTATCGTTGAGTACACCTTTATCCGGGTGTGCTTTTTTGTTTATATAATATAGAAGCTTTTTGTTGAACTAGCATACTATGAAAAAAATATCGAAAAAGGTATTGCAATAGATTTATAGCCATGATATATTATTACTTGTCGCGTTAAGAGAGCGGCGCACCGCACAGAACTTAACGAAACAAAATATAAAAAGTTGTTGACGGAAACGAAACAACATGTTATATTAGTTAAGTCGCTGTTAAGCGGCAAACAACATTTTGATCTTTG
>NZ_LSOC01000005.1:0-115158 GCF_001592845.1 Halobacillus sp. KGW1 | reverse complement strand
ATGCCGAACACAGCAGTTAAGCTCTTCAGCGCCGATGGTAGTCGGGTAGATCCCCGTGAGAGTAGGACGCTGCCACGTCAATTCAAAAACCTTCAGGTTTATCCTGAAGGTTTTTTTGTTAATTAAAATTATTGTGCGATGCTTTTCGGACGGTTACTGTCCAATTCGGGCCTGGCTGTATATGATAGGCATCTGCGAAAGAGCCTTGATTGATAGCGATGCCCAGATTATCCAACGAGTTCACATAAAGGATCGGCTCACCTATATGACGATCTGCAAAAGATTTACCAAATATCATGCTGTTCCTATAAGTCTGTCTCGTTCCATTATCAATCGTAACCTCCAAGCCATCTCCATGCGTCGCGTCCAACTGTGAAAAAAGTTCTCTGCTTACATTTGTCCATAAGTTACCGAATCGTATATCGAGAACATCAATGGAACCTTGAATGACACCATTATCCAACTGTGCCGTTTGAAGAGGAAGGGATACGATACGGTCGTGGGGGTGGGAAGCGCCTACGCCATAGAAGGAAATAGCTCCTGAAGCTAATCTGGCACCAGTATAGGCATAGACATCCCGCCCGTGGAAGGTGTAGGATTCCCCGGAGTTAGGAAGTCTGTTAATTCTCTCATCGATTTCTCTAACTTCTCTGATCCCTATATACTTGTTGACATGAGTCAACGTACCATTGTCAGGGGTTACAATATAGTGGTTTCCCATCGTTTGAGCGACAATGCTTTTTCTGCCCGAGCCTACTCCAGGGTCCACGACAGATACAAAAACGGTACCTTCGGGCCAGTAGCTGATCGTTTGATACAAGCGGTAGGATGCTTCCCAAATGTCGAAAGCAGGGATATCATGGGTTAAGTCAAAAACCTTTAAATCAGGATCTACGGAAAGAGATACCCCGTACATGGCGCTGACAGCACCGTCACTTAAACCGAAGTCTGTTTGTAAAACAAGGCTTTTCTTCATAGGGATCCCTTCTTTCTAAGGTTTGGTTTGTAAAGAACCAGCTATTCTCTAAGTTATACGAAGAAGCTTATGTCTCTAAGTAGATAATTATCCGTATCATTCAGTCGTTTATTGCCTTTAGGTAATTATAATCCGTAAATGACAGAATAATCAAACTAATCCAGCGTATTACCGATTCATTATACAGGAAGATGATCTTTTAACATGATAGAATGAAAGTGTTATTTTCGTATGGAAGGAAGGGAGAAATTGTCTGTCAGAAACAAAAGCAAAAGCAAAAGTAAAAAAGCCGGCTTCTTGATGTTCTTTCTCCCCTTTCTTCTCGCTGGGATTTTTCTCTATGTAATGAATAATTATGATATAGGTCAAGAGATTGCGAGCAGTTTGAGAACGGAAAAGGAACCGAAGCTGTCTACAAATGTGCTTGATTACGAGGAAGAGGTTAGATCGTATGCGGCTAAAGAGGGGATTGAACCATATACAGAAGTTATTCTCGCTGTGATGATGCAGGAATCAGGAGGTCGGGGAAACGATCCGATGCAGGCATCTGAATCCTTGTGCGGAGAGGTTGGCTGCATTACAGAGCCAAAATGCTCCATTGAACAGGGGGTAAGCTATTTTGGTGATGTTTTGGAACGTGCTGATTACGATGTGAAGCTGGCTTTGCAGTCCTATAATTTCGGACCTGGATTTATAGAATTTGTTATGGAACGAGGGGGCGAGTACACGCAGGAACTTGCCATCGAGTTTTCCGCACAAAAGTACGACGAATTGAGAGACACCGGGATATACAGCTGTATCAGGGAAGAAGCAGAACAGTATGGTGCATGTTATGGAGATATATACTATGTAGATGCGGTCCTTGGGTATGTGGAAGAGTCGGATTATAAAGCAGTCACTAATATGTGATAGAAGAAAGAGGCCCTATACGGGGCCTCTTTCTTCTTTATGATAAGAATATACTTATTATCTGATTTTTCCAGGTTTTGAATCTCCATTTATTTTTGTAGTGTCGTTATGAATGGACAGCTTGATTGTAGGTGCAAGCGTACCGCCGAAATGCGACATTTGGTATTCCGGTGTGGTTCCTCCTAAATCTGCTATGTTCTTCCCATCTAAGTCATGGAAATTGTAGAAGCTGATCACTTTCCCATTGGGCATGACGGTCCAAGAGTACGACTGGTAGTCATGGCCATCCGGATTAGCAAGAACAAGGCCGCTTTCGTTTAGAGGTTCATAACCTCCGAATAGGGAATTCGATGTGAATCCATAAAGCCCGTCAGGACCGTCCACGCCTGGGCCGAACTTATGTTCATGTGTACTTGTGAATAAATAGTACTTATTCCCTTTATTCACGATATGAGGGCGTTCCAGCTCCTGATTTACGTAATTAGCTTCAAGAAGAGCAGGGAGTGCTTCAAATTCTGTATAGGCGTCATTCTTAGCTTCCGCAATGCCGATACTTCCATTGAATTGTTTAGCGAAATCCTCCATAAATACTTCATGGGTGCTGCTGAATGCATCACTGCCTATATATGCCTTATCTAAACTTCTCTCTGCTGGAGCTCCGGGCGAATTCGCTTCGAAAAGGATGTAATCCTTACCGCTTTTCGGATCCTCGTAGAACCATGGATCGCGGAAGGTATAAGCGATATCGCCTTGTTGAGACTGTTCCTGTGTTTGATAATACTTACCATGCGGCTCCAGGATTATGTCATGGGAGAAGTTTGTAAAGGAAACGCCATTTCCATCTGCTTTTATATCGCCTGTTGCCAGTGCAAGGCGTTGTTCATAAGTTAATGTTTCTTCTCCTTTACGGCCTGTCGCCGTATAAAACAAATGGAGTTTCCCGTTTTCCATCATGGCGGAACCAGCCCATTGCCTTGAACCATAAGCATCTTCGGAAGGGAATGCTTCTCCGCCGAGCGTCCAATCCTGACCATTTTTAGAATAGAAATAGCGGATAGCTGCTACATCATGACGCTTTCCGGGTAGCAGATCAGACGGTGCTGTAAGGGAAAAGATAACGTAATTTCCGTTTACCTTAGCAAGTGATCCGTCCTTCTCCCGTAATGGCCAAGTATCCCAAACGTGGAGTTCCGGTGCCATCTTTTCAAAGTCTGGTTCGATATAAGGAGCTGTGGTTGCATCCGTACGCTCGATTTTCAAAGCATCCTCGATCGTCCAGTTGGATGTTGGTGTTTCTTGTGCAGAGACGCTTCCCGCGAAGCCGGCCGCTCCCATACTCAATACAGTCGCCATAACGATATGTTTCAAGCTTTTTCTTCTAAATACCATTAGTCTTACCTCCTTATTTAAAAGAAAAGAAGCTGGTTTTGCTTAAAAACCTAGCTTCTTTCCATTGGTTCTTCATTATCCGTGGATTTCACCTTCACCCATAACGTTAGTGATCTTGGATGTATCCCCTTTGAGGTTAATCTTAAGGGTTGGGGCAAAAGAGCCGCCGAATTGGAAGTTTCCATTCTCATCATAAAATTCATTCACAAAACTAATGACTTGTCCGTGTGGTAAAACAGCCCATGAGTAGGTTTGGAATGGATCTTCTTTCGGATTCGCCACAACAAGACCGTTTCCGTTCATCGGTTCATAATCTCCGAATAGAGATTCACCATGGAATCCGTAGAGCCCGTCCGGCCCTTTTAGACCTGGGGCGAAGGTGAATTCATGTGTGATCGTGAACAGGTAGTAATCATTACCTTTCTTCACAACATGCGGACGCTCCAATTGTTGGTTTGTCCCGTTTGCCTCCAGAAGTGGAGGAAGGAGTTCAAAATCAGTCAGATCATCGTTTGTCGCTTCAGCGATACCGATGTTCCCGTTATAGTTCTCTGCACCGGCTGGAACATCCTCACCTGTAGATCCGATGTGCTTCTGCTTCAATGTCTTATCAAACCCACCACTGTTTCCTTCAAAAATGAGGTACTCTTCCCCTGTTTCAGGGTCTTGGAAGAACCAAGGGTCACGGAAGGAATAAATGATATCACCGGTTTTCTGTTCTTGTGTTTCGTAGTATTTTCCATCTGCCTCTGCCAGGATTTGATGTTCCCCCTGGTTAGATACAGTGACGCCGGAGTTCCCTTTGGCATCCATTTCAAACGTTGTCTTTGCTAAACGTTGTTCGAAAGTCGGTTCCCCTTTACGTCCAGTAGCTGTGTAGAAAAGGTGGACCTTTCCGTCTTTATCCAGCATTGCAGATCCAGCCCATTGACGGGAACCAAAGGCTTTTTCCTGATCATAAGGAACATCACCCATCGTCCAGTCTTTTCCATTCTTGGAATAGAAGTAACGAATAACGGCGTGATCATGGCGTCCGCCCCACGTATAATCCTTGCTTGCAGTCAGGGCAAAGGTAACATAGTAACCTTTGATTTTCGCAATAGAACCATCACGGTTTCTTAAAGGCCAGGTATCCCATATCCAGTAGTCAGGTGCCACATCAGTGAAAGAATCGAGATTAGGCGCTGTATTCTCTTCCGTCAATTGGAAGTTTTGGGCGTCTTCTCTCGACCAAACTGGAGTGTCCTCGTCTGTTTGTGCATTTGCTTGAAGAGGGCTTTGTGCCAATGTTCCAACGAGAACAAGACCGGTTAACGCAATTTTAGATAATAAAGAAGAATAAGTACGTTTCATTGTTGCCTCCTAATATGTAGTAGTATTATGCTCCGGAGCACATGGTTAACTTTATGGAATGGATTCCATATGGTCAATGCAGGCCAAAAGTATCAGCCATTAGTGGAATTAAAATGAAAGAGGGGATGTACCAAGGGTCTTAAGCTTAATTTTAATTATGCAAAGGTTTCCAACTAAAGAAAAAAATGAGATAATAATATCGACTCTTCTGTATGATTTTGTAAATTATTCGTTATTTATAGATTATATGGAATCGATTCCATATAGGGATAAGGTCTTTGGTTCAATGGTAGAGTAAAAGGAAGAATCGCTCGACCGGTGAATCAAAAGTGTTCATTATGGGGTTTCTATTATGATAAACTGAGGAAAAATAAAGAAGAGTTGTTTATTCGTGAAGGGGTAATGATTATGAATCGTTGGGATTCCACACCGTTTATCCGATTTTTCGGCGGCAGGAAATTATTATATGTTTTAGGGATCTTGCTGTTAATCGGTTTGAACATTTTCATTTATTCAAGTGTCGGCTTTATTTTCGAGCCTTTCTTCATATTTGTAAAAACGGTGGCACTGCCGTTAATTCTCTCTGTAGTTGTTTACTATCTGCTTCGTCCGATCATTAATTTACTGGAATCTTGGCGGATCAAACGGATATGGGGCATTTTGATGACGCTGCTTGTGCTGGTAGGTCTGATCACGCTGCTTATTGTCCTGATCATTCCGTTCCTGGAGAAACAGCTGATCAGTCTGGCGGAGGATTTACCGAAGTACCTTGGCGATATGATCAAGTCAGCAGATGAATGGTTGAAGAATTCCATCTTCTCCAGCTACTACACAAATATGTTCAATGATGTAGATGAGTTGTTGAACCAGGTACCTGATTATATATCATCCTATGCTTCTCAGACGGTCGAAGGGATTACGAACATCATATCCACGGTGACAAGTGTGGTCGTTGCTTTAGTTACGCTTCCATTCATCCTTTTCTACCTTCTGAAAGACGGGCATCATCTGCCGGAGAAAATTCTCCGTATGTTTCCTCCGAAAGCTCGTCCCGGAGTGAAGAGTGTCTTTCAGGGCATTGATCATCAGCTTAGTGCTTACATTCAAGGCCAGATCATCGTCAGTTTCTGTATCGGAGTGATGATGTACATCGGGTTCCTGATTATCGGCTTGGATTATGCTCTTTTACTTGCAGCAATCGCCAGTGTGACAAGTGTCGTACCATATTTAGGACCGGCAATTGCAATTACGCCCGCCTTGATCATATCCATCGTGACATCACCATTTATGGTATTGAAGCTGGCCATTGTGTGGACAGTGGTCCAACTGCTTGAAGGGAAGTTTATCTCTCCACAGATTATGGGGAAAAGCCTGCATATCCATCCGGTTACGATCATCTTTGTCTTGCTTACGGCAGGCCATTTGTTCGGGGTAGTCGGAATCATCCTCGCCATACCGGGATATGCCATTCTTAAAGTGTTCGTTTCCCATATCTTTTACTGGCTGCAGACACGGTACAACCGCTTTGCGGAGGATGAAGATAAGTATAAACTGGATCAATAAATTAAAAGAAGCGGGCCTCAAGTCCGCTTCTTTTTTAATTGGATTTCTTTTACTTTCTGCTTCTGATCATCCGGCCACCATGCGCCGCAGTCAGTGGATACAATACAGGCAGCACATGCTTCCAGATCGTACACCTTCATTCCGCGGATGGGTGGGGAATAAAGGTGAAGCGTGATGAGTGGCTCTCCCCCTTCTTGCGCCATTTGGTGGACACCCCGCACAGGTGCGAAGAAACAAGACCCTTTATTTTGCGTCTCTGTAAAAAGCGGCTCAGGAAGACTGTCGTTCTCCACTCTGTAAATGGTCTGTTTGGTCCGGCCGCTTAGGACTTGGATCCATCCGGCTGATTGGCCATGGTCGTGCGGTGCACAAGCTAGGGCACTCCAATTCATGACGATCACTTCTACATGATCGTCCTGATACAAGACTTTCCGGGCGTATGGTTTCCCTGCCGGATCTCGGAGAAAAGCAGTCACTTCCTCTAACGATACATCCAGGTTCAGCAGTGTTTGCTTGATCTCTTCCGGCTTCCATGAAGACATGGTGGAGAACGCTCTCTTCATACGTTCCAAAAGGTTCATTAGTTCTTCCTCCTTAATTCTTCCCATTGATAAATCTTCCTTGTACAATCATGACACCGAAAACAATAAGACAGCCTCCTGCGATAGAAGCAGGAGCTAATCGTTCATTTAAGATGAGAACCGCTGCACCAAGAGTAGCCAGTGGTTCAAAGTATAGAAATACGGAGACTTGAGAAGCCTTCATGACTTCAAGAGCCTTCGCCCAGTACCAATAAGCGACGGCGGAAACGAAGATGCCCAGAAAAAGAAGGTGGCTCCAATCAGCAGATGTGAGACCGTAAAGCTGCTGGATACCGTTATTTCTGACAAAGAAGGGAAGGGTAAGAATAAACCCGATCATACTCATATAAAAGGTGAGGACGAGAGGTGGCAGCGGGACGGCAAGTGCTCGAAGCAATATGGTGTAAACCGCCCAATTAAGTGTGCTTAGAATCATTAGAATATATCCAATAGATAGAGAGAATTCCAGACTCATTCCCCGTCCCCAAGTCGTGATCATCAGAACTCCAGTGACGGATAAAGTGATTCCCAGAACTTTCCCTATAGTGATCCTCTCCTGAAGAAATAGAAAGGAGAGGAAAATAGTGAATATTGGGGAAAAGGCGATGAGCCAGCCTGCATCGGATGCTTGGATAGTTAATAAAGCGGATGCTTGGATAACTTGATGAATAAATACACCCAGAACCCCGAGGATGATTAAATGCGGAAGGTTGGAGATGCGGACCTTCCATGGTTCTCTCAAAAGAAGAATAAGCAGAAATAAGAAAAGGGACCCGATTCCGAACCGTACGACGAGAAGCGATAAGGGATCCATCTTATCCAAGACGGCCTTCGTGGATACAAAAGAGATCCCCCAGAATGTAATAGACAGGAAAGCGTAAAAGGAGGCCCCGGCCCTTGTTTGAGACATTCCCATGTGAATGATATTCCTTCCTTCAAAAAAGTGTCCCTATACTATATGCACATAGTGGACGAGCATGAATCGCAGGAAGAAAAAAAGAACCCACACGAGGGTTCTTTTTTCGCTGGGAGATACCTGTTTTCAGGCAACGATCCAATAGGTGAATAAGGAAAGAAGTACCGATGTGACAAGCAGCAACAGCGTCGGTTTCCATGCTTTGTTCTTCACATCAGAGAGACTCACATTCAAGCCGAGACCAACCATCGCCATTGTCAAAATAAAGGACGTTCCTGTCGATATACCGTTCATAACAGTAGCGGGTATTGTAAACAGCGTTCCATCTATATAGCTGCCGAACAAGCTCAAAGCAATAAACCCCAGAAGGAACCATGGGAAAGCGATAGCACGGCCGCTTTCTTCATTCCTTTTTTTTCGGTTCATGATCCATACGAGAATCAGGCTGACCGGTACGAGCAGGAAGACACGACTGAGCTTGGCAAGGAGAGCCATGGCAAGTCCGTCTTCTCCTGCAGGCTCTCCTGCAAGTGCGACATGTGCGATTTCGTGAAGACTCAAGCCCGCCCACATTCCGTAGGTCTCTGCGTCTGCCGGCAATAATGGGCGGATAATCGTGTATGCGATGGCGAACAGGGTACCGATCACCGATATGATACCTGCGCTTAGAGCGGTGTCTTTTTCCTTCGCTTTCAAGATTGGAGAAACCGCTGCAATTGCGGAAGCACCACATATGCCGGTGCCGATACCGAGCAGCAAAGTAAGCGATTTGTCTGCTTTGAAGATTTTCGCAAGCAGCATCATCAAGCCGACAGCGAACAGGATAACGAGTGTACCGCGGAATAGTAAAGGTAATCCTTCATGAAGAATGACATCGATGTTCAGTTTTAAACCGAATAATATGATAGCTAAACGAAGCAGCTTCTTCGTCGAAAAGCGGATTCCTGTGTGCAGTCGCTCGGGATATCCGAAGAAGTGTCTGTAAATGACAGCAAGCACAATTGCTGCTGCCAACGGCCCCACTTGGTTAACAAGCGGCAGCTCAGCCACAAGGAATCCTGCAGCAGCAAGGATGGCGGTAAAAACAATTCCGGGAAGGAAATTTTTTATTTGTTGATTCATAGGTGTATCCTCCTTCTGACCATTCCCCATCATACGCCCGGACTATCTATTAGTAAAATAAAACTTTATAATAGTTATAATTAAAAAACATAATGATTGGGTGAGACTATGGATTTTGAAGCAATGAAAACCTTTGTGGCAGTGGTGGATCAAAAAAGCTTTACAAGAGCAGCAGCCAGCTTAAATCTGTCCCAACCGACAGTAAGTTCCCACATAAAGAATTTAGAACGTTATTTTGATGCTACGTTGATTGATCGATCGCCGAAGCGTTTTCATTTGACAAAGACAGGGGAGATTGTCTATCAGCGTTCAAGGCAGGCAATCGGTTTGATTGATAAGGCCGTTCAGGAAGTATCAGAATACCAGCGGGAGCTTGGTGGACTGATTCGTATCGGTGCGAGTTATACGGTGGGGGAATACATTCTTCCTCCTATTTTAAAAGCCTTCGATCAGGCTTACCCGTCTGTTGATTTACAGGTAAGAATTGAAAACTCGAAGCGGATTAATGAGGCCGTCCAGCACCATGACTTGGATGTGGGACTCATAGAGGGGAAGGTTACCCAGCATGGTTTAAGCTCGGAGCCGTTCATGGAAGATGAAATGGTCGTCCTCGTGCCGGAGGCCCATCCGATTCGAAAACAATCGTCTATTACTTTCGCTGATCTCCAGGATCAGACGTGGATCACCCGGGAAGAAGGATCAGGTACAAGAGCGATGATGGATTCCATGTTGGAGAGCTTCAACATTCGTCCGAAGAAGATGATTACAATCGGAAGTAATCACGGAGTTGTCCAAGGGGTGAAAGCGGGTCTTGGTTTGTCCTTTTTATCTAAAACAGTTGTCTGTCACACAGGTGTCGAACACCTGATCATGCAGCTTCCCTATATAAAAACAACGACGCGGTATTTTTCTATCGTCACTCCGATGAACAGAGAAGAAATCAGCGATTCTGTGGACAAGTTCTTGGAGGAAGTGCGAGCGCTCCACCAATTGTCAAAGAATTATTAAATTTACCGGCATCTTATTCTGATAAGATGAAAGAGAGAGGGATTTGGTTGAACGTAGAGAAATGGTATAAGGGTGATGATTTACAGGAAATTATCCAGATGATCAGAGAGACCATTTGCGACGATGACTGTTCTCCTTATTCGGAAAAACAACGGGAGGCTTGGGCTGCGGGGTTCCTTGATACACAGGGGCTGTGCGAACGGTTAAAGGAAAGCAGTACGTGGGTGGTCAGGGAAAACGGGCGTGTCATCGGCCTTGGAAGCCTGTACAAAGACGTCGTGGACCTTCTTTATGTCCATAAGTACAGCCGGCGCAGAGGGGTCGCTTCCCTTTTGCTTCATAAGCTGATGGAAGAAGCGGTTCAACAGCGTAGGTGTTTGTTAACAACCGAAGCAAGCTTCCCTGCTGTTCCTTTCTTTGAGAGTCACGGATTTGCAGCAGTAGCGGAACAAACAAAGGTCGTTCGAGGCATTTCGATAAAAAATGTCCAAATGTGCAAAGAATGGCATAACGAAGATGATCCGAGGGTAAAGAATAGTATAAAAAATTGAAACGCCGCCCGGTCCCCGCACGTACTTAATGGTAGACAGATGAATCTTTACGAACGTAGACCAAATCTTATTTCATACTGAGGTGAAAAAATGAAAAGATTAGACCAGATCGTCGACTATTTGAAGGCACTGGGAGTTGAGGTAGAGAAGGTTTATCGCACACCGAAGGAAGAGACGAGATAAGATAATCTTACAAACATAAAGACATCCAATAGCAGGTATGCTTCGGGTTATCCCGAGGCATACCTTTTTTGCTTTGTTCAAGCGGATTGTTTAGCTGTGATCTCAAGGAATGCCGGGTGCTTCGATTGAATGACAGACCAGACGATGCCGAAAACAACCGGAATACCCAGCATGAGGAAAACATAACGGACGCCGTATCCTTCTGCAATGAGGCCGAATATCGGCCCTGTCACGACGACAGATGTCTGGTTGCAGAGCATGCGTAAACTCGACATTCGTCCATGAAAGTCAGCATCGGTCACCATCTGCTGGATGGATTGCAGCAAGGCGCGGACAAAGGAAGTGCTGAGACCGATTAGAAAGAATCCGATAAAAGATACCCAGACCTGCTGGGTCCAGACAACGATGAGGAGCCCTGCCGCCATAAGCAGCAGAGACATGATACCCAGGCGGTTCCTGAAAGTAGACCACCACCACGTGCCCAGAACCCCGGCTGTGATTCCTCCAATGGAGAATACACTGTCCAGAAGTCCATAAACGAATGCATCCTGCTGCAGGTGCTCACTTGTATACACACTGAGAAAACCGAGTGTCGTATGAAAGGTCAGTTGGCCGATCATAGTCATAACAAACAGGCCGTAAAGCATTCTGTTGGCGTGGACGTAAATGAATCCGCCTTTCAACTCATTCAAAAAGGAGGATGGAGGTCTTAATCCTCGCTCGTACAAAGGCTGATAAGCAAGGCGGGTGACGGCGATCCATCCAGCTGTATAAAGAAAGAGTACGATGGCTATGGATACGTTCATGGTTACCAGGCCGGCCAGAAGCCCTCCTGATGAAGCTCCTGTCAAACTTCCAGTGATCGTCGCTGTATTGGACCATGAGAATATCCGCGGCAGCGATTCCTTTGGATAGACTTCTGCAACAAGTGCCTGTAATGAAGGTCTGAATAACGAACCGAGTGTCTGCATGATCATATGAGAACTAATGAATATCCATAGGTGCATCCATCCGAAGAAAAACGTACTCCATAACCCCAACAAACAACACGCGCTGAGCAAGCCTGCAATTCCGGCAAGGCGTTTCCGGTTTCCGCGATCAATGATTACTCCGAAAATAAGATTGGAAAATAACCCTGGTACGAACCCGAAGCTTACGAGGAGACCAGTATATAAAGCATTGTCTGTCCACTGATAGAGGAACCAGGTAATCAGGACAAAGTACATAGCTCTGCCGCACTCATAGAGAAAGTAAGCGCTCATCAGCTTTTGTGTAAGAAAACGATCCATTTCCGCACCTCCTAAATACTGTCTTTATCGTACTGCTTTTATAGGTATTTGAATAATACTGGTTTATAATGAAAAGTGATAAGTAAAAGTTATGGAGGGATAGCGATGAAACTGGAAGATTTCCAACTACTCCTGGCTTTGAAACGGTATGGAACCATTCATGCGACAGCAAAAAAAGTACTGATATCCCAGCCGGCAGTTACTCAGCGGTTAAAATACATAGAGGCGTATTTTGGAAGTGCGCTCTTTTTAAGGACGCCGAAGAAGCTCATCCCCACCCCCTCAGGAGAATTGGTGCTGAAACACGCGGATTTTATGATCCAGTCAGAAAAAAAGATTCATGAAAAACTTGCTGCTGCCAGAGGAGAGATAGCCGGGACAGTATCCATTGGTGCCTCCTCTTTGTTCAGCCAGTATTTCCTCGCGGGGCAGCTTCAATCATTCATGAATAAGTATCCGGATGTATCGATTGACCTAGTTACCGGCACAAGTGAAGAAATTAGGCAGACGGCAGAGGATTTTCATATCTGTATTGTCCGGGGAGATCCGATTCCCGGCTACGAAACACATCATTTATTTCATGATCGTTTGTATTTGTTTGATTCTCTGCCCTTTGAAAGAATGGAGGGGCGGCCGTTTATCGAGTTTAAGAGCGACCAGGGATTTCAGATACTCCTCGATAAGTGGTTGGCAGAAAACCCTGGCATCAAACGTTCGTTTAAAGTGGATCAATTCGAAACGGCGAAGCAGATGATGAAGCGCGGGATTGGTGCTACAGTGCTGCCGGAAAGCATTATAAAAAATGAGAAAGATTATTATCATCATAAACCGCTGATGGTGGGAGGAGAAATCGCAGCAAGAGAAACGTGGGCATGCACGAAAGAAAATATGAGTGAACTGCCGCAGGTGCGGGCCTACATCGAACACCTGCACATTTTTTTCAAGGATTCTTAGGATAAAACAGGTAGAATCCATTTATTTGTCGAAATTGGTTGGAAATTCATGCAGGGTGTCGCTTGCACAACTATAGGGATTCATTTTATCATGATAGTATTCATTCCATACTAGAGGGGATTGTTCATAGTGAGTGAAATCTCATTTGCTAAGCTGGAAGAAATACAGCAGAACGAATTCATCAAAGCGGCGATCGACCGCGTCGGGGCCGGTGTCGTTATTACAGATCCGGAACAGGAAGACAATCCGATGATTTATTGCAATAAGGGTTTCCAGGAATTGACCGGCTATCAGCCTGAAGAAATATTAGGGAAGAACTGCCGTTTCCTGCAGGGAGAAGAAACAAAACCGGAGAAAATAAAGTTGATCAGACAGGGGTTGGCTAACAGGGAGCCTGTCTTGGTGGAGCTGAGGAACTACCGGAAAGATGGATCCTTGTTTTGGAACGAGCTGCAAATATTCCCGGTGTACATCGAACAGATGGACCAGACATATTTTGTCGGTGTTCAGAAGGATGTGACAAAACGTCGGGAGCAGGAAGAGTTGATCGGACATTACTTATCTGAACTCAAGCGTCTTTCTACACCAATTGTTCCGATTGAGAATAATATTTCTGTCCTTCCTTTGATTGGTACAGTGGATGATGAGCGGCTTCAGCAGATGCTTGAAACAGTCAGTCACCATGTGAAAGAATCGAAAGAGGACTACCTGATTATGGATATGTCGGCAGTTTATTCGTATAACGAAGCGATACATATGGGAATTTACCAGATGAATCAGCTTCTCGATCTCATGGGTACTAAATTGGTCATAACAGGAATAAAACCATCTTTCGCTATTCAAAGCGCACCTTATGCGGACTTTAGTGAGTTATCCTTACAGACCTACGCGTCTGTTAAACAAGCGTTGCAGCATTTGAATGTGGAAACAAAATAGAAGCAAGGCTTCTCCTAAAGAGAGGCCTTGTTTTTTTTGGCGGCTTCCTTTTTAAATGATCGGGCAAGGAAAAGAAGTGAAGGTCAAGAATGGAACATTCACGAAGAATTTTTTTCCACTTAGAGGGTATCGTTAAAAGGAGAAGCAAGGCGCTCGCGTTATTCCGAGTTGTCGGGTATGATTTAACGTAGAACAATGGAAGAGGGAGTGGAATGTGATGGGAGATATATGGAAGCCATGGATCAAGAATGGGCGGCAGCAGCGCTTGTTTGATAAAGCGGCAGCGATTGCAGAGGAAGCGCGAATGCATAAAAAGGATGCCGATCATACGGCTTCGTTTTCCCCGAAGACGCTTGCTGCAATCAAGCGGGAAGAGTATCCGGCACTTGCCCTGCCTACTGGGTACGGCGGCGAAGCGGTATCCTTGTACGAACTTATTCTGATGCAGGAAAAAATTGCTGAAGGGGATGGTTCGGTCGCATTGTCCATCGGCTGGCACATGGGTGTGATGATGGAGCTTTCAGAGGAACAGCTATGGAAGAAGGAGCAGTTTGATCGTTTGGCTAAAGAGGTAGTCCAGGACCAGAAAGTCGTTAACAGAGCAGCGACAGAACCTGCCACAGGCAGCCCGACCCGCGGGGGAGTACCGGAGACGACCGCGGTAAGAGACGGGGATGCTTATATCCTGAATGGAAGAAAATCCTTCACTTCCCTGGCAGAACTTCTCGACTACTACATTGTATCAGCCTACGTGGAGGATTTGGATCAAGTCGGCTGGTTCTTAATCGATCGTCATCAACCGGGTGTAACGGTTGAGAAAACTTGGGACACACTTGGGATGAGAGGGACAGGAAGCGATGATCTCGTACTGACAGATGTCGAACTGTCTGTGGAAGATCTGGTAGAGACAGCTGTCAAAGGGAAATCTAAACCGAAGGGATGGCTCCTTCACATTCCTGCGTGCTATCTGGGAATTGCCGTGGCTGCCAGGAATGATGCTATTGAGTTCGCCCGCAATTTTCAACCGAACAGTTTGGACACGCCCATTTCAGAGGTATCCCATATTCAGGATAAGATCGGGGAAATGGAATGGAAGCTGCTCCAGGCGCATTCGTTTCTTTACGCCACAGCGCGAAGATGGGATGAGGAGCCGGAAGAACGGGAACACATGCAGCCGGAGCTGTCGGCAGTCAAACTTGCCGTAACAAATGCGGCATCGGAAGTGGTTGATCTTGCAATGAGGATTGCAGGAGGGCGTGGCCTTTCCAAACATTATCCTTTTGAGAAATATTACCGGGATGTACGAGCTGGATTGCACAACCCGCCGATGGATGATTCAACTATATCCATGCTGGCTGGTAAGGCGATCCATCCGGATTCTGAGTAATAAACAAGCGCGAAGCCAGGAGGCTTCGCGCTTGTTTATTAATTTTCAGCCAGCTCATCTGCAAATGCTTTTGCATAGGGTGGCAGATCAGGCGGTCGTCTTGCACTGATCAGGTGGCCGTCGGTAACAACAGGTTCGTCATACCACGTGGCACCTGCATTAGTCATATCGTCTTTTATACCGGGAGTACTCGTCACTTTTCTTCCGTTCAAAATACCGGCAGAAATTAAAACCCAACCGGCATGGCAGATCTGTCCAATCGGCTTTTTGTGTTCATCCATATGGCGGACGATCTCCAGAACTTTGTCGTAGCGGCGGAGTTTGTCAGGCGACCAACCACCAGGGACGAGCACACCATCGTAATCTGCTGGATCGATATCCTTAAAGGATAAGTCGGAAGTGGCAGGTACGCCGTATTTCCCCGGGTACTCCACCCCCGCTTCTTCTCCAGCCAGGTGGACGACGGCTCCTTCTTCCTGAAGCCGGAGAAGGGGATACCAAAGCTCTAAGTCTTCGAAGTCCGGGCTTACGAAAGCAATAACCTTCTTGTTCGATAAACGCATCAGTCTTCCTCCTTTGTTTACTCCCTATCCATTCTACCAGACGCTTTCTGTTGGTTCGAATCTTTGGAAACGACAAGCACCCACCAGATCAGAAGAGGCTGCAAAAAGGGACGAATCCACAGGGCGGTAGAGGTTGTCTCGTCCGTCCAAGGAGCAGGGATATCATAAATAGCAGCATAGATGTTGGCGGGAAGGACAGCTACTAAGAAGATGGCGGTAGCAAAGCCTGCTGCCCTTCTCGTCTGTGGGAAAATAAGAAGCAGTGCAAGAAGCCACTCTGTAATTCCGGACATATATACCAGCTCGAGCTTAAAGGGGACCCAGGAAGGGAACATGCGGGCGAATCCATGGTCGTAAATGAAGTGCGTGACACCCGCATAGAAAAAAGCGACAGCGAACAAGTATAAACCGATTTTTCTCAACATTTGTATCACGTCCTCTGCAGAATAATTATATAGGTAGTGAAACTTTTTCTATGTATCATACGTCTACTTAGGCAGCCCGTGTTATGCTGGAATGGAGGGCGGGTATAATCGTTGGGGATCTCCACATACAATGGAGGGATAACCATCGGAAATGAGGAGCTTGAAAAATGATAAAACGTATAGGTATATGGTTCACGATTGTCACGTTGCTCACGCTTGCAGTACTACCTATGACCAGTTATGCGTCGACAGGCGACCAGGGAATTAACGAAAAACTAGGTCTGCCGATCGTCGTTTACGGGGAGGCGCTGTCCCCGGAGCAGAAAGCGGAAGTAAAAGAACTGCTTGAAGTCGATCAGCATGATCAGGTGGACGAGTTTACGGTCAATGGGCAGGATCTTAATGAATATATTGGTGGAAATCCGAATGCGAATATGTATTCGTCCGTGAAGATTATCCACAAAGAAGATTCCGGCCTTCATTTGGAAATCGTAACACCTGATAACATAACACAAGTAACGAAAGAAATGTACACAAACGCTTTACTGACAGCAGGGGTGGAGAACGCAGATGTGCTCGTTGCATCCTCTGTGAAAGTATCTGGACATTCCGCACTTACGGGTATTTATAAGGCGTATGATGCCAAAGGCGTCAAGCTTGATAAGGAAAGAATGCAGGTAGCGAGTGAGGAACTGGATGTCGCTACATCTATTGCCAAGGAATCCGGAGTAGACGAAGCGAAAATCAGTGAATTATTGACAGAGATTAAGAAAGAGATTGCCGAGCAGGACCCGGCAACGAAAGAAGAAGTGGAACAAATCGTAGAGGAGAAACTTAACTCCCTGAACATCGAACTCAGTCCGGAAGATCGGCAGCGGCTCACGGATTTGTTTGAGAAAATGAGGGATTTGAACATCAATTTTGACGCAGTGAAGAACCAACTGGACGATCTTACAGGCAATATCAAAGACCTAGTTCAGGATGAAGGGTTCTGGGAAAGCTTGAAGAATGCTATTCTCAGCTTCCTGGAAGCGATCGTCAATTTCTTCCGTAATCTGTTCAGTTAAATATCTAAATGAAAAAGCCTCCCGGCAAGGGGGGCTTTTTTAGGTAATGGCTTTTATATCTTTTAGGATTTGTTCTTTGGGAACAGCAACGTCTCCTTTATATTTTTTCAGGACTTTTCCGTTTTTCCCAACAAGGTAAAAAGCATTGCTGTGGGTGACTTGATCATTTCCTTCTGTTTTAACAGCAGGGGTCTGAAAGCTTTCCTGAGCGAAATCTGCGATCTGCTCCTGGGTGTACTCCGTAACAAATGTCCAATTATCGAGGGAAGCACCGTTTTTTAATGCAAATTCTTTTAATTTATCCGGTGTGTCGACAGTGGGATCGACGCTGAATGTAACGATCTCTGCATCGATACCTTCTTGTTTCAACTGCTGTTGTACCTCTGACATATTTCGTGTCAGCGGCGGGCAGTCCGTATCGCAGCTTGTGAAGACAAAATCGGCCAGCCACACCTTGCCTTTCATTTCTTCTGTGGAAAAGGCCTTTCCTTCTTGTGTTTTTCCTTCAAATGATTGTACTTCTATATCTAATGTATCCTCCAATTGTTTGGAGCCGCAGGCAACGAATATACATGCTGGTACGGCTACGAACAACACGAAGATAAACAGGCGCCGTTTCATGATGTTCCCCTTCCAGTTACGTCATACGTTTATGTAAGCACAGCATAAAACAGGTGTCAATTTTGTTCCGGCGGGCAACATAAAATCTCTAATATAAAGGAAGACTAAGGCTCCATGACTATATGATTAGGGGATGAAACCATGCCTTATTATACGAATGAAGAAGGAGTTCGTTTATTTTATGAAGAGGTTGGGAAGGGGCAGGCGCTTGTCTTCATCCATCCGCCCGGGATGGGGAGGAAAGTCTTTAAATTCCAAAAGGAACTTTCCTGTGACTTTCGAGTGATTTTTCCTGATTTGAGCGGAAATGGAGATTCTGATCTGGCGACAGACCGACCGGATATAAGCTGGTATGCAGGAGAAATCCTGCAGCTTCTGGATCATTTGAGGATTCAGCAGGCTGTGGTTGTAGGGTATTCCTGTGGAGGGATGGTTGCGCAGGAGTTCGCATTGACTTACCCGGAACGGTTGACAGCCCTCATCCTTGCCGGAGGTTTCCCAAAAGTGAGCACAGGTGGTCTGAAGTTTGAATTCTACGGGGGAATGAGCTGGGTGGAGAAAAGCCCGGAAACCCTTGCCCGACTTCTCAGCCACTCTCATTTCCGTGATGAAACCATTAAACAGGAGCTGAATGACCACATGGCGAAGTCCAACCCCTCTGCCTGGCACTCGTTCTACGATCGTGCGCTTCACTATGACTGCAGTCACCGTGTCGGCCTGATCGATAAACCGATGCTCCTTGTGTACGGTAGTAAGGAATTTTGGATAAGTGAACATTCCAAGTACTATCACCCATGTCCCAACGCAAGAATGTATGTCATCGAAAATGCTTATCACCAGACTCCCGCCACTCACTATGACCGCTTCAATGATGAGGTTCGGCATTTTGTGAAAGGTCTTGGCACACCTCAATCATCCGTCATTTCCGATGGAAAGTGAAGGAATGGTCCAGCTTCTGCGTGTAGACTACTTTTTCAACGGTGATTTTTAAACGGTCGGATTGATCGAATTCATGAAGGCCGAAATCTATATTTCCTTCATCCTGGTACCCATGCAGGAATCCGTCGATGGATTTTCCATCTTCACTGCTTATAAAAACATCTTTCTGCTGTTCGGCAGCTTCCGGACCTGTGTTTTCAGACATAGCTCCGATAACTTTGGACGGCTGGTCCTTCGAATGGGGATCATAGAACAGTTCCGCGTTCATATGCTCATTCCCGTGCTTGTCCACTCGGCGTAAAATGATGTCTGTATCATGAATCTCTGCTATCTTCTTGTTGGCGGTCCATGTCTCATGATCCGAGGTTCCTTTAAACTTATTCATATCCACTTCAAACGAATAGGGATGGATTTCCTTAAAGTGTACTTGTTGTAATTGGAAGGTAACTTCGTCTGGAATTTCTGAGAAGGGTGGAAAATAACCCTCGTAGACACCTTCTTTTAAACGATGAATATAAGGGACGATCGTATAAGATTCCCCTGCATTTGTTTGGATGATCCCCTCCAGGGACTCATTGAACGCTGCTCCCGGGTCCTCCATGCGGAAACGGATGCTGTTAGACAGGACGCCGGCTTTTAGTTCCATTGGAGTGAACGTTACACCATGTTCCGTATAGGACTCGGTTGTTTCATAAGTGGCGAGCAAATGGCTGTCTTTGTCATGGAGATAACGAATCGGCATCGCTTCGGTTTCTATTCGTTCTCCACCTATCCGAATACCGATAGAAGTTTTCAGGGTTTCATCGAAATCATGTACTTCTTCCGGGATGTTCTCATACCCCCAGTCCTGTTTCGAAATGGCTGGTAATTGTAACGACCCATAGACGCGATTCTGGAAGATTACTGCATTGTCGGAATCAATCGGGACTGATAAACCGGGAAGCGTCTGGGTATCTATGGCCTTATTCCCTTGAATCGTAACGGATTCGATCATTGGAGAATAGCTGTGGTTCTTAGAATCTTTATCGATTAGTGCGGACAAATCCAGACTATACATAACTGTAATGGTACGGCCGTTATGCCACACCTCATTGATCTGCATTCTTCCATCTCTGCCGGGGACAGGAGACGATTGCGCTTCCTTTACAGTTAATCCGTTCTGTCTGGCCGTCTTGAGGCTGGGATTTAGACGCTCGTAGAAATGATCGACAGCATCTTCATTGTCTACTTCGGGTAAAGTGATCGGCAGTTCATCCAAATTCACATCTTTTGCTTTCCTCATTGGTTTGGAATCTGCTTCGTGAGAGACTTTGATTGTCCCTCCCTCCATCCAATAGGCTCCTGCAGCAACTACGAGCACTGCTGCCAATAGAAGCATCCACTGAAATCTCTTCATCCGCAAGGTCTCCTTCCTGCCATTTTATACCTTTATTTTATCAGAAACCGGCAGGTGTGAGGGAAGAAAACAAGAAGTGGTTTTATCGGGGAGGTCGGGCTGTGGAGAATTGTTCTTCTATATATTAAATATATTCATTTCCATATATGTAGGAGGTTTATTATTCTTTTATAACCTCTTATGTTTCACGCCGGCCAGAAGAAAAACGGCTCTATGAGAGCCGCTTACTTCGATTCTTTATCGGAATAATGATGAAAGAGAGCGTCGCTTTCGGAATGATCTTCCGCTTGTTTTTCTTCATCAGGAGCAAATGCTTTGTCCAGCCGGGGCTTCTTGTTGAATAGTTCTGCTGCCTCATTGCTCGTTTCTTGTTCCTTTTGTTTCTTAGGTTTGTTATTCATGGGTGATCCTCCTTTTTTATAGTATTCCTTCACCGGATGTGATTAAACTTCCATCTGGAAATTCCGATAAGTAAAATGTGAGGAAAATATCTTTCGGAGTAGGTGAACGGTAATGGCTCAGATTGCGGAACACCCGTGGAAGACGCTCAAACAGCTTTCCATACCTGTCTGGTTCTATCAGCTTAGTGATGAGAAGATATATTTGAATGAACCGTTGCAGGAAATGCTTGGAATAGAATTGGCCGTCATGGATAAACAGCAGGTGAAGGAGAAGCTTCATGAAGAGGACTGGTCATACTTTGAGCGACTGGCACGTTCGGAAAGATCGGAACGAATTTTGGAATTCGACTACCGTTGGAGTAACGGAGGAGAGAGCCATTGGTTCAAGGATATCGTTCATCCTTTTTATAATGAGGTCGGAAACAGGATCGGCTATTCAGGTATAGGAGCGACGGACCGGATTTATCAAATGGATCTTGGCCGGATTAAAAACGCTATCGTCGAAATAGGGGAAGGGTTCCTGCGCTATAACGGGCAGGCGTTCTTTGATTTCCTCGTGAAATATTTAGCGGCCGTTCTCCAGGTTAATACTGCCTTTATCGGGGAATGGAAGGGGCAGCAGAAAAACGAATTGTTCGTTTCTTCGATTTTTCATAAAGGGGAGACGTCTAATGGAGATACATACCAGGTAGAGGAATCGCCTTTGGAACTGCTTGCTACTTCCGTCGACTGTTTTTACCCGAGCAGGGCTCAGGAATACTTTCCTTCCGCAAGTATTTTGAAGCGTTATGAAGTAGAAAGCTTCCTGGGCAAAACTTTGATGAGTTCAGATCAAGAACCCATCGGAGTATTAGCTGTTATGGATCAACGGAAACAGACGAACAACCCAATGATCCGTCCTCTGCTTCAGATATTTGCAGATCGTATTGCAAACGAGATGTCTAGGATTCAAACAGAAGAAAAACTGGAAGTGCTCTCCCGGTATGATTCTCTCACCGGGCTGCTCACTAGAAACTATTTCTCTGATATATTGCCCGGCGCGTTGGAAGAATCGGCGATCCTTCTGTTGTTTGATATTGATAATTTCAAAATGATCAATGATTCCTGGGGACATGCAAAAGGAGATGAACTGCTCCGTCAGTTCGCCAGCTATTTGAGGAAGACATTTGCGAAACAGGAATGTGTCTTGTCCAGAATCAGCAGTGACGAATATGCTGTCCTTATTCGGTCATCGATTACGTTGGAAGACGTTTGCCTGCTTGGAGAACAGATCATTCATTCCATGCGTCGCCCTTTCATCATTGAAGGAAAAGAGTTTTATACGACCGTAAGCATAGGAATAGCAACCTCCACGCCCGATTCCGGTGATGCAGAGGAAGTGCTGAGACGTGCTGATGCAGCCATGCACAAGGCGAAGCGGAACGGCAAGAACCGATATGAAATTTATGATTCCAGGATGGGAGAACAGATGAGAGAGGAACTTCAACTGAAGCAGGCCCTTCACCAGGCGCTTGAAGAGGGGGAATTCCTTCTTTATTATCAGCCCCAGATTTCCGGAGAAACGCTTCAAGTTAAAGGGTTTGAAGCTTTGATTCGCTGGAATCATCCCGAGCACGGCCTTCTATCTCCTCATCATTTCATTAG
This sequence comes from Halobacillus sp. KGW1, assembly GCF_001592845.1. NCBI lineage: Bacteria > Bacillati > Bacillota > Bacilli > Caryophanales > Bacillaceae > Halobacillus > Halobacillus sp. KGW1. Next base: position 92,985 of record NZ_LSOC01000005.1, on the reverse strand, counting down.
TCTTGCTGAAGAGACCGGCATGATTGTGGATATTGGAGAATGGGTGCTGCGGGAAGCTTGCAGACAGGCGAAGCAATGGCAGGAATATGGAGAACCCCACTTGAAGGTGGCCGTCAACTTGTCCGCTTATCAGTTTGCTGATGTGGCTTTGACCGATAAGATCATGGGGGCATTGACTGCCTCCGGCCTGGCTCCGGAAAGCCTGATCATAGAAATTACGGAAACGATGGTACTCCAGGACTTCGACCGCAGTATTGAGACGCTGAACACCTTGAGAAACAGCGGGATTTCCATTCATTTGGATGATTTCGGTGTCGGATTTTCCTCCCTCAGCTACCTTCATCGTCTTCCTGTAGATGCGATCAAAATCGATCGATCTTTCATTAATCAGATAGACAGCGACAGGAACGAGGTCGTGATCGTCAATGCCATTATCAGTATGGCTCAGAGTCTCGGCCTTGATGTGATAGCAGAAGGGGTGGAGCGCAAAGAACATATTGTGTACCTGCAGGAAAAGGGTTGTTATGACTATCAGGGGTACTTCTTCAGTAAACCAGTCCCAGCGGAATGCGTAAGCTTATGAGGCTTGCGCATTTTTTATGGAGAGTACACAGCCGGCGTCTGCTACTATTAATAGGGATAGACATAAAGAAGAGGGGTAGGTCCAGTGAAAGAATACCTTACTATATTTAATGAAGATGGTTATACAGCAGGAACAAAAGAAAGAGCTCTCGTCCATATGGATGGGGATTGGCACGAAACGTTCCATTGCTGGTTTTATGATCCAAAGCAGAAATCGATCTATTTCCAACGGCGTTCTGATGATAAAAAGGACTATCCAGGCCTCTACGACATAACGGCGGCCGGGCATATAGAAGCGGGAGAAGGACTGTTATCGGCAGGTTGCCGGGAAATTAACGAAGAACTTGGGTTGGACATAGCCCCGGATGATTTGATCAATTCTGGCTCCTTTAAAGAAGTGCTTATAGACGGGACCGTTATAGACAGAGAAATATGCCGGGTGTTTCTTTATGTAGTAGAAGAGCCTCTTGCCTGGATGATCGGGGAGGAAGTGCAGGACGTTGTCAGGCTTTCTTTTCATGACTTTAAATCATTGGCTGCGGGCTTGGAAGAGGAGAAAGAGGTTGTTTCTCTTTTATCCGGGAACGTTAGTCATGCGGGAAAGGAAGCGTTCGTACCTCATGAACCGGGCTACTTTCGATTTATAGAGTCTGTTATAAACCGATATGTCGAAAAACTTTGACAATAATCTTTTTGAATCGCTATAATTTGTGATTAAGCGGTATAAGAGGAGGAAACGTGAATGAAACCTACTTCATTTGATACAAAAGTTGTTCATTATAAACAAGATCAGACGGAGGTGCAGAATAGTAAGCGCACCCCCATTTATCAGACTTCTGCCTTCACATTCAAAGATCTTGACCATTTAGAAAGTTATTATGAAGGAGCAAGTCCTTATCTCTACTCCAGAGAAAGGAATCCAAACACGGATGAACTTGCCGGTACGGTAGCAGAATTAGAAGGTGCACCGGCAGGGGTTGCCACATCTTCCGGTATGTCGGCTATTCTCGCAGGTATTCTCGGCGCAGCTAAACCCGGTGATCACATCATTGCAGCAGAAGATCTTTACGGCGGTACGCACTCTTTGATTACGAAGGAGCTTGCAACCTTCGGGATTGAAGTGACGATGCTTGACTTCACTGATTTGGAGGGTGTGAAAGCAGCCATTAGAGAGGAAACCAAATTGTTATATACTGAATCCATCTCTAATCCATTTTTGAGGGTGGAGAATATGGAAAGATTGGTAGAGCTGGCTCAATCTCATGGTATCAGGACAATGGTTGATAATACGTTTGCGACCCCTTACTTACTGCAGCCATATTCTATGGGGATCGACCTCGTCGTACATAGCGGAACGAAATATATAGGCGGTCATAGTGATGCTACATGCGGCGTCCTGGTCGGCGATGCTGACCTCATTCAAGCAGCTGCGAAAAAAGTCGTCACACTCGGAGCAAACTTAAGTCCGTTTGAAGCTTGGCTCACCCAACGCGGGGCGAAGACACTCGGTCTGCGAATGAAGAAACAGTCAGAGAATGCGAAGCAGGTAGCGGAGGCGCTCCGGAAACATAAAGGTATTGCGAAAGTCTTCTATCCCGAATATGTATCCGAACGAGGGAATGGGGCCATTGTCACAATTGAACTGAATGAAAGCGTAGACGTACATGCCTTCTTCCGTTCCCTCGGTTGGATCAAAATCGCTCCGACACTCGCAGGGGTGGAGACAACCTTGTCCTATCCTATCCGAACGTCGCATCGTGCACTTTCCGATGCAGAGCGGTTAAAGATCGGCGTTAATGACTATGTTATCCGACTGTCCATTGGAATTGAAGACAGTGAGGATATCATTACTCAGCTCACCCATTCTGTCGAACAGGCCTTGTAATCTCCCCCCCGGATATCTGTGATGGATTTCCGGGGTGTTTTTTTATGCAACGGCATCGAAGTATATGCATGTTCCAATGGAATGTCATAAACTTGTGATAAATTTAAAAAATTCTCATAATATGGTTAGGACTAGTCATGACAGCATTTCGCCGGCCGGTGAAGGGAGATTATCATTCATGTTCATTTAGTTGTATAGCAAACTACCAGCAAATTCTATTCACCATTTACAATTTATATGCTATAATCCATAGTAGCATGTTTCTACCCACGTTGGTTGCAACCATCTCTTTGCGGGCTTTCATGGCCCGAATCACGAAAAACCCCTTTTATATCATGTATCTCACATCGTGCTTGCAGCACTAAGCTTTCTATCATTTTTATACGACTTGTATTTATAATAAAATAATAGGAAAGCGTTTTCATAATGTTTAGGAGGTAACGCCATGAAGTTGACAACGAAAATATTCATAGGTTTGGCTCTTGGTGCCATCGTAGGTCTGGCACTGCACATAGCTGCACCGGATTTATTTGGAACGCTTGATACGTATGTATTCAGCCCCTTGGGAACTGTGTTCCTGAATCTGATTAAAATGCTTGTCGTACCGATCGTATTCTTCTCTATTACACTCGGTACAGCTTCTTTAGGAGATCCGAAGAAGTTGGGTAGAATCGGAGGGAAGACCATTGGTTTCTTCCTGATTACGACTACCATTGCTATTGCGATTGCTATTGGTCTTGCTTATTTGTTCCAACCAGGAAATATTGATATTAATACGGCCGGCGCCGAATATGAGTCGCAGGAAGCGCCTAGCGTCGTTGAAACATTTACAAGTATTATTCCGACCAATCCGATTCAGTCCATGGTTGAAGGAAACATGCTGCAAATCATTGCCTTCTCTATTTTTATTGGTTTTGCCCTTGCGATGCTTGGTAAGAAAACGGAAGGTGTATTGAAAGTGATCGAGCAGGGGAACGAAATTATGATGTACCTTGTTAACTTGATCATGCGCTTTGCTCCATATGGTGCCTTTGGTCTTTTGGCATCTGCCATCGGAACGATGGGAATTGACGGAATGAAAGCGATGGCTATGTACATGTTTGTTGTAATACTTGCTCTATTCATCCATGGCCTTGTGACATATGGAGGAGCGGTGAAGTTTCTCGGTAAGATGAGTCCAATTAAGTTCTTCAAAGGATTCTTCCCTGCCATGACGGTCGGATTCAGTACGTCCAGCAGCAGCTCGACGCTTCCGATTTCGATGAAGACGGCTCAGGAGAATTTGAATGTTCCAAAACCGGTCAGCAGCTTCGTACAGCCTCTTGGAGCGACGATCAACATGGATGGTACGGCTATTATGCAGGGTGTTGCAACTATTTTCATCGCCCAGGTGTATGCGACGGATTTGTCCTTCGGTCAGTTGATTATGGTCGTCCTGGTTGCCGTGCTTGCTAGTATCGGTACAGCCGGAGTTCCGGGTGTAGGGCTTATCATGCTTGCTATGGTATTGAATCAAGTGTCTCTACCGGTTGAAGGAATCGCCTTGATTATTGGTATTGACCGTCTTCTTGATATGACTCGTACAGCGCTTAACATCACTGGTGATGCTGCGTGTGCGGTCGTTGTAGCAGAGTCAGAGAAGAAACACGGAATAGAAGAAGAACCTGTGCGTGCTGTAGAAGCATAATCGATACGAAAAAAAAGAGCAGCCTTAGGCTGCTCTTTTTTTGTTAGTATGTCTGTGTACCCTTGATGGAAGGGGGATAAACCATTTCTTTATGTAAATTATGGAGAAAAGTGATCCATCCGTTTATTTCATACGATAGCTGTACAGCATCACTCTATCATAGGATATTGACCTGCTCCCTATGCTATGATGTTGATAACCACCATAAAGGGAGTGTGCTATGAGCCAACGTGATTCTCTGTTATATCATCAAATGCTTGAAGGGGATAAGGAAGCACTGGAAGCCATTTACGATCGGTATGAAAAGCTTTTATACTCCTTTGTCATCAAGCTGTCGGGTGATCCAACATTAGCCGAAGAAGTGTTGCAGGAAGTATTTCTAAAGTTATGGACAAAGAAAGCAAGATACGAGGAATCGAAGGGGAAATTCTCCTCTTGGATCGTTACCATCACTCGGTATACAGCTATTGATATAATACGTAAGACAAATAAAGAGCACGTTTCTTTAGAAGAAGAAACGGACGTACCGGACCGAGGTACGGAAACGACGGAAGATCTGGTGGAATGGAAAGAACGTGGAGACAGAGTGAGGGCAGCCGTCAGCCTTCTGTCGGAAGAGCAAAGGAATATGGTGCAATTATTCTATTTTAAAGGACTGACCCAGCGGGAGATTGCAGAAAAGACCGGTCTCCCCTTGGGAACGGTAAAAGGACGGGTGCGATTAGCGTTGAAACACCTGAAGAGGCAGTTATCATCAGAGAAAGGAGGGGTTCGTGATGTCTAGACTATGCGATGAATTAATGGATTACTTCAATGGCCATCTTAGTGAGCAGGAGAAGATGGAATTTGAAGAACATTTGAATACATGCAGCGAGTGTAGAGAAGAGCTGGAAGAATTGCAGGAGTTAACCGGTGAGCTTCCTTTTGCTTCTGATCCTATCACCCCTCCGGATGACATGAAAGCACGTGTTTTAGGAGAAGTCTTCCAGCATGAGCAGGATGGAAGGGGAGATTCTTCTGTTATAGAAGAACATTCCGAAAATGTCCTTCCGATCTCGAAGAAGAAAGAACACGCATTTGGAGAAGTGAAGAGGAATAAGAAATCTTCGTGGTTTGTCAGAGGGCTCGTGGCGGCGTTGATTGTATCGCTTGCCGGTAACGTATGGGCTTTAATGAATGAGGAAAAACAGATAGTGCAACAGGAACCTGAAGAAATTTCGGACAGTACAGACGAAGTCCTTCGCAAAGTTACGCTTCAGGGGGAAACGACGACAGCAAGCGCATCCGCAGCAATGGTTCGTCAGTCAGAAGGGGAAGTCCTCAGTCTGCAGGCAGATCAACTGGAGCCTCTGGACGGTGAGGAAGTGTATCAGGTGTGGCTGATCAATGGAGAGACGCCGTACAGGGCCGGTACCTTTAAAGCTAATGAAAGTGGAGAAGGAGCGGTTACGTATAATATGGAACAGCTGCCTGAAGATACAGAGTGGGATATGGTCGCTGTCTCCAAAGAGCCTGATGCTTCAAGTGAAACACCACAGGGGGAAGTAATTTTGAGTGCAGGATTATAATGATGAAAAACAGGCAGCTGTGGCTGCCTGTTTTTTTGTTAGCTCCAGTTTTGGACGAGGCTGTCGAGGAGGATGGACGTGTAGATGCGGAGACTCATGGGTATAGTAGAAAATAGTTAACTTAGGAGGAGTGAGTGGAATGTCTTATTCAGTAACGTTGCAGAAAATCCTGCTTTTAACAGGGATCGGAGTAATCATCGGTGCCATTGTCGGTTTTACGGCCGTGCTGGGCTTCGATTTAGACGGTTCCATATTTGTAATATCGATGTTCCTCAGTATCATGAGTGTTTACTCCACCGCCATGTACGCGGAACTCTACCATATCAGGGAAGCAATTAATAAACAGCGGAAAGGTTTATAACTATAGCAGGTCGGCGGCAAAACTTAAAACCAAAACCGTGATATACAAGACTACGAGTATGGTAATCAGTACGTATGTCTTGATGGTCAATCTCCTGAAAATCATGAAAAAAGTAGCCAGGATGACGCTGATGATGAAAAACCAGTAAAATTGTTCCATATGTTTTCCTTCCCCCTCGGCCCTATCATACCACGGTATGTATCTACTTTCCTGTTTATGGAATGAGGAATGGGGGAATAATGATAGATAGCAGCTATGAAAGAAGAATGGATGGGAAGGAGGGGGCTTTCTGTGAGAATGGACGGCTTTCCGGAAGCATGAATCTCTTTGAGCTTCTGTTTTTATTCGTCACAATTCTTTGGATTGGAGAGTTTGCTTTGTTCCGCAACCATCATTCGACAAAGGGTGGTGGTGAAGCGGAACGTCGCTCCTTCCCGATCATTCTAATCACCGTTCTACTGGCGGTTTGCGCAACGTTGATCATGCGTGAATGGAACTTCGGTATTCTGTCTATCCGCTGGGTATGGTGGGTGGGTCTGCTTATTTACGCGGCTGGTGTGTGGCTTCGTTACTGGGGCATTATGCACCTTAAGGACCAGTTTACAAGGGATGTCTCTGTGAAAAAAGGAGACAAGCTTGTCAGCACAGGACCTTACCGCTGGCTGAGGCACCCCCTCTATACAGGTTTATTTTCCATCATCATCGGCTTTTGCTTAGGTGTAGGGAACATATACACAGCCTTTGTCTGCGGAGCTTTGGTTGCTTCTGCATTACTACATAGAATCCGCCTGGAAGAAGCGATGTTGGTTGAGGAGCATGGAGAGAAGTACAAAGATTGGTGTCGCAGGCGATACCGATTGATTCCTTTTGTCTATTAAATTCGGAGGTGGATCATTTGAAAAAGAAAACAGCTGTTGTTGTAGGTGCTGGTTTAGGTGGGATGTCTGCTGCGATTCGGTTGACTGCAGACGGATATGATGTGAAAGTGATTGAAAAGAACAGCAACCTTGGCGGAAAGTTGAATAAGAGAGAAGGAAAAGGATTCACCTTTGATACCGGTCCATCGATCCTGACTATGCCGTGGGTGTTGGAACAGCTGTTTGAGAGCGTCCACCGACGTTTGGATGATTATATAACAGTGGAACGGGTGGAGCCTCAATGGAGAACCTTCTTTGAAGACGGGACGTCGATTGATGTTACGAGTGACCTTCCAAATATGCTGGAAGAAATGGCTAAAGTAACGGACAGGCCGAACAGGAAGTTGACGGATTTTCTCTCCTACAGCCAAGATATGTATGAGCTTTGTATGAAGAGCTTCTATAAATACAGTATTTCAGATCTGAAAGATTTAAAGAGTCACCACAAATTCAGTGAACTATTACAAATGGATCCGATGAACACGGTCGCTAAATCCACCCGCAAGTTCTTTGATAACAAATATCTAGAGCAGTTGTTCAATTACTTCGTTATGTATGTGGGGTCGAACCCATACGCAACACCGGCTATTCTTAATCAGCTTGTCTATGTACAGCTGGGGCTTGGCATCTATTATGTCAAAGGCGGTCTCTATAATATTGCGGAGGCTATGGGACGTTTAATGGAGGAGCTGCGTGTGGACGTCCAATTTAACTCTCCTGTTCGTCAGCTTGTTGTGGAAAATGAGCGCGTAATCGGCGTAGAGACGGAAGATGGCACGGTGCATGAAGCGGATGTTGTGGTATCCAATTTAGAGGCTATTCCTGCTTATCGCAAGCTTGCACCGCAAACGGCCAAAGTGAAGAAAGAAACAAAGTCGCTGGAGAAGAAATTCGATCCCACGGTTTCAGGTCTTGTTCTCCTCCTTGGCACAAATCGTAAATTTAACAACCTTAAGCATCATAACTTCTTCTTTTCAGAAGATCCAGAGCTGGAGTTCAAGCAGATATATGAGCAGGGAAAACCAGCGGATGACCCGACAATCTATATTGGTATCTCCGCCCGTTCAGACGAATCGCAGGCTCCGGCAGGTAAAGATAACCTGTTTGTCCTGACACACGTTCCACCACTTGAAAATAAGAAAAGAAAGCCGGTCGACTGGGATGCTTATCGCGAGACCGTCCTGGATAAGCTGGAGCGGATGGGGATGGAAGGAGTTAGAGATTCCATTGAATTCGAATATCGCTTTACTCCGGAAGATTTAGAGCGTTTATATGGACCGAATGGTGGATCTATCTATGGTATTGCTGCTGATCGTAAGTCGAATGGCGGTTTCAAGATCCCTTCGAAGAGTCAGGTTTTTGAGGGTTTGTACTTTGTAGGGGGGTCCACCCATCCTGGAGGTGGAGTACCGATGGTCACGCTGTCTGGTCAATTGACTGCTGATCTAATTAAGGAAAATGAGACAGAAGCAGTTCATCAAAAATAGCGGAGGGCGGTCGGCATTGCCGGCCGCTTTTTGTTTTTGTATGAACATAGATGTAACGGGAAAGGTTAGGAGGATGCTGGAAATGGAGTGGCCGAAATCGATGTTAAAAGATGCAGAACGAAGGATGGAAGGGTGTCTTGTGGAAGGATTTGTTCCTGGTAAGGGAAACCGTAACGCAGAAATTATGTTGGTAGGGGAAGCGCCTGGAGAGAAAGAGGCGGTTGAAGGGGTTCCATTCATTGGACGGGCGGGTAAAGAGTTGGATAAGCAGTTGGAGTATCTTGGTTTGGAACGTGATGACCTGTACATTACAAGCGTAGTAAGGAGTCGCCCGTACAAATGGGTGGATTCCAACAAAAAGGGGAAGCGAAAAGCAAATAGAAAGCCGAATAAAAAAGAAATAGAAGCCCATGCACCATTGCTGGACTACCAGGTGGAACAGGTGGATCCGGATATTATCCTCGTGTTGGGTGGTGTTGCCTTGCGAAGGCTGACAGGTGAAGAAGGCAAAATTAGTGTTCTCGTCGGACAGTTGATGGAAACACCATTGCTGAAGTATCGTCCAAAAGAAGGCGGACCTAGGTGGTGTGAAACGGAGAAAGCCTATCGTGTCATTCCTCTTTATCACCCCGCAGCTGTCTTCTATAACCCGAAAATCAAGCCGACTATACAACAATCTTTAGACGATGTGAAACGACATCTATATAAGGAAGATTAAGGGGAAACGTCAGGGAGTGGATGGGTCTCTGCGTTTTGGAATAAGTAGTATCCCTGTTTCCCGGTACCGGTAGAAGCTGTTCCTTCGTCCCGCCAGCTTTGAATCGCAATTTTTTCTTTTGGATCTTCCTCCTTAATGCTGTAAATAGAAGTTTTTGTCGTCTGCGTCGGCACAGACTTTAATTTATCCTTGGCGGAGGGTAGGTGTTCCATTGTGCCAATGACCTCGTGGAGCTGTTTCGGGGATACTTGTTTATTTGTTTGGATGTAGGCTTTTCCTTCGTGAATGATGTAGGTGGCGCGGATCATTTTAGATACTTTTATGTCGGTGCTGTGTTCTGCTCCGGCGTTTGCGAATTCAGCGTCTTCGATGCTTCCAGCTGTTTTGAAGTCGCCTTTTATGGTCTGTCCGACTAACGTGGAAGCTGTCATTGGAGTTTGGCTCTCTGTGTAGGATAGAGATAAGAGAGCAGCCGTCGGGAACACAGCTAATAATGGGAAAAGCATTCTCCTCTTATAGGGAGTCTTTTCTTCCTGACGTAAGGATTTCAGAACAGTTTTTTTCATGTGGCGTCCATCGAAAGGGACTTGGTCGTACTTGAGCTCTTGTGTGATCTTTTTTAATTTACGATCCATTATATCACTCATGTCGGAGACTTCCTTTCTCAGTCAAACGGTCCTGAAGAATTTGTCGCGCGCGCCTCAGTCTGGTTTTTACCGTGTTTGGACTTATTCTCAACACCTGTGCCACCTCGTGGACATCGAATTCTTCAAAGTAATAAAGGACGATCATTTCCCTGTATTTGTCGTCGAGTTTCAGCACTTCTTCCAACAAGGCTTCTTCCTCGCTGCGTTGTAATAGAGTCTCTTCCGGGGTGTGTCTTCCTGACGGCAGGTGACGGAACATTTCTGTTCCCCGCTTGATGACCCTTTTAACGTAAGAGCTCTTTAAATAGTCTTTACACAGGTTAATTGCTATTTTGTACAACCATGTTTTTGTGGTGGATTCTTGTTTGAATGTCGGATACTTTTGGTAAGCTTTGATCATCGTTTCCTGAACAATATCTTCGGCAGTAGAGTAGTCCTTGACGTACGAAAAAGCCAGCCATTTCAAATCGTGGCCGTATTCTTGAATCCATTGTTCCACAAGGGCTTGGTCGACAACGGGTGCTTCCTGGCCGGATGACTTGGAGTGCTGTTTTCGTATCACAATGTCCCACCTCTTTCATATAGACGACACACATCGTTCTCAGGTTTTAAAAAACACCTTTTTACATACATTCGACTAATGGAGTAATAAATCCTCCGGGAGGCGACGGTGTTGAGGGTCTTATCAGGTTTCCGGGGATCGAAAATGGGGTGGATGGTTCTTTTGTGGGCGTGCTATAATAAAAATGAAACCGGCAACAGCGGCTACTGTCGCCGGAGGATACCGTTCTAAAATTTGATAGACACAGGCCTTTCCTGAGGGAAGGTCTATTTTTTATTGATTTTGATGATAAGCGCAAGGAGTGTAATGATGAAGGTTCCAAACGCCAACATGGTCATCAAAGCTTCGTAAATACTCATCGCTGGCCTCACTCCCTTTCTATTACGGTCGTCCTTACCTATGGAAGGAAACGGTATCTATGTACAAGGATACCACAAAATGATTAAAATAAGAACATACGTTCGTAAAATAGATAATAGGAACTAAAAAATCCCGCCCCTTATGAGAGGGCGGGGTGGGTTTATTGAGCTGTTCTTTCTTCTTTCGGAGGAGCTGTTTGTTCGTTCTGTAATCCATCGAGGCGATGAAGAAGCCCTACTCCAAAATCGTTATCAAGGACAGGGTTTTCGTTAAAGATTCCTCTGCTGGATTCGTAAGCGGAAGACCCATGTTCGACAAAATCAAGCCCGGAAATCTCTTCTTGCCGGGAGACGCGAATGCCGATTGTGCTCTTGATAAGGAAAACAACGATGCCGGTTGCGACAACTGTCCATGCAATTACCGCGAGGATTCCTACGGCTTGGATACCCAGTAAACGGAAGCCGTCCCCGTAGAACAATCCCCCTTCAATAGAGAAGAAGCCTACAGCGAGTGTTCCCCAAATCCCGCAGATACCGTGAACGGCGATGGCTCCTACAGGATCATCCACACGAACGACGCGGTCAAGAAATTGAACAGATTCAACAAGGATGACGCCTGCGATTAAACCGATGATAACAGAACCGATTAAGGAAACGTTGGCTGCCCCTGCTGTGATACCTACAAGACCTGCCAGTGCTCCGTTCAGAGTTAAGGATGCATCGATACGCTTAAATTTCGCGTAAGAATAGAAGGCTGATCCGATGATACCTGCAGAAGCTGACAGCAGGGTGGTTGCGATGACGGAAGGTACGAGGGAAGGGTCGGCAGCAAGTGTGCTCCCTCCGTTAAATCCGAACCAGCCGAACCAAAGAATGAATACACCAAGTGCTCCTAATGGAATGTTATGACCAGGGATGACGTTCACTGTCTTTCCACTGTATTTGCCGAGTCGAGGCCCCAGGAACAGGACGGTAACAAGTGCTCCTACAGCGCCGGTCATGTGTACCACTGTAGAACCGGCGAAGTCTACGAAACCGAGCTCGGAAATCCATCCGCCGCCCCAAATCCAGTGTCCTACAACCGGGTAAATCAAACCTGTCATGAAAAGGGTAAGTATAAGATAAGAGCCTAGTTTCATGCGTTCAGCAACGGCGCCGGAAATAATGGTGGCACACGTGGCTGCGAAAACAGCTTGGAAAACGAAGAATCCGATTTGATCTTCTTGTCCGCTGAGGAGAAATCCATCTGTACCTATGATGCCGCCACCTGAAGTTCCGAACATGATTCCGTAACCGACAATAAAGTAGAGGACGGCTGCGATGGACATTGTCATGAAGTTCTTCATGAGGATATTCAGTGCGTTTTTAGAGCGTGTGAACCCCGACTCCACCATGGCGAATCCTGCATGCATGAAGAATACAAGAAATGCTGCGATCATAATCCAGGCCATGTCGAGGGACTGCAGGACAGAGTCAGCTGTGACTGCCGTTTCTGCACTTGCGACGACAGGGAAGCCCAGGAGTGCGATAAAGAATATAGGAATAATTTTTTTCATAATCTTCTTCCTTTCTAAAATGGTTTTAGACCAGTGCTTCTTTTCCGGTTTCTCCTGTCCGGATTCGAAATACTTCATCGATGGTAGAAACGAACACTTTCCCATCGCCGACTTCGTTTGTTGCGCAGCACTCCATGATTGCGTCTATGATGGCACCTAATTCATGATTTTCCACAACCATTTCCACTTTCACTTTCGGGTAGAGCTTGATTTCAAAGCGGTTGCCGCGGAAAATTCCTTCCTGGCCTTTCTGTTGTCCGCACCCTGCCACCTCTGAGACTGTCAGTCCTTTCACCCCTAGTTCGTCGAGGTTGTGGCGTAGTGTCTGGAACGCTTCCGGCCGAATGATCGCCTCTACTTTCTTCATGAATAGTGTCCTCCTTTAGAATCATGTTAGGTTTCCTAACACTTAAGGTAATGAATAAATATAACTATAAATGAAATATTCTGAAAAATCAAGAGCGTTTTTTAGTGTTATGTAAGAAAAGTTAACATAAAAAACCGGGCACAAGGCCCGGTCAGCTTTATAAGTCATCGAATCCGTTCGTATCGGAAACTTTCGTGTATTGTCTGGACTTCTGCTCAAAGAAATCGGATTTTCCTTCATCTACTTCCTGATAAGCGCGAATCCATTTCAATGGGTTTTTCTTATAGGAAGGGAAAGGCTTCTCTGCTCCGAGCTGTTGACACCGTTTGTTGGCCATGAAACGGATATAATCCTCTAAATCATGGATCGGAATGCCGGGGAACCTGTCACCGATGATATGATGGGCCCATTTGATTTCCAACTCGGACGCTTCTTTAAAGGTTTCCGTGACGAAGCGGTGGTATTCTTCCTTATCCAGTTCTTCATTCTCGTTCAGTGTTTCCTTAAATATTCTTGCAAACAGGTTGACGTGGATCTGTTCGTCCCTGTTGATATAATTGATCATCGTACTTGTAGAAACCATTTTATTATTTCGTGCCAGGTTGTAGAAGAACGCGAAACCGGCATAGAAGAATAGTCCTTCTAAAACGACATCATAAACGATGGAACGTAAGAAGGTATCAACAGAAGGGTCCTCATCGAAAGTTTGATATCCATCCGTGATGAACTGATTCCGCTCTAAGAGAACTTCGTCATGTTTCCAGTATTCGAATATATTTTCCTGTTCCCTTTGATCGACAAGAGTGGACAGGACATAGGAATAAGATTGGTTATGAACGACTTCCTGAAAGGCCAGGACCTGCATGAGTGCAGACAGGCTGGAATCTGTAAGGTAGTCGGCTATTTTACCTGAGTAATCGGTTTGGATAGAATCAAGAAAAGCAAGGAGACCGATGATTTTCTTGAAGGAAGCCTGTTCTTGTTCCGTAAGTTCGGGCCACTGCTTTAGATCATTGCTCATATTGATTTCGTTTGGTATCCAGAAGTTCGAAAGCATGTTCTTATACATAGGGTAAGCCCAGGCGTAACGGGTATCATCCCAGTTCAATACGTTTGAGCTTCTGCCGTTAACAATACCTGTTGAAGCATTGGGAGCTTCATGATCCACCAGTTTTCTTTTGTTTATTGTGCGCATGATAGGTGTCCCTCCTTATTATGATGAACAGTATTCACAGTCGTCGTATTCGCCTTGACTGGAAGTCGATCTTGTATAATATGTCGTCTTCATCCCGCTTCGCCATGCATCCAAATGCAGGGAGAGGAGTTCTTTCGCCTGAATGGTATTTCTTACATACATATTGAAGGAAATGGCCTGATCGATGAATCGCTGGCGGATACTGTTCTGCTTGATGCTAGTATGCTGATCAATATCGTAAGCGGATTTATAATACCCGTAAGTCGTGTGATCGAGCTCTGGTGCGGTTACTGGAATCTTGTAGTCTTTCTTCTCTTCTGAGTAGAACTTTTTGAAAATCGGATCGATGCTTGCTGTGCTTCCTGCTATCAGGGAAGTGCTGGAGTTTGGAGCGACAGCGAGCAGGTATCCGTTCCGCATTCCTTGTGTCGCTACTTTATTTCTCAGCTCATTCCAGTTCCATGTGCGGTCTTGGTCAAACGATCGTTTAACAAAAAATTCCCCGGTCTGCCAGTCAGAACCTTCAAATAGAGGGTAGCTTCCTTTTTCTTGAGCCAGCTCACTGCTTGCTTCTATCGCGTGATAAGCAACCGCTTCGTACACTTCCTCTGTATAGGCGAGTGCTTCTTCTGATTCCCAGGCAATCTTCTTCTTTGCAAGCAGGTGGGCCCAGCCGAAGGTTCCTAGACCTACGCCGCGATATTTCTGATTGGTCAATTGCGCCTGTAGTACAGGAATGGTGTTTTGTTCAATTACGTTGTCGAGCATACGTACTTGGATTGCAATCAAACGTGGAAGCACACCGGCTGGAACCGCACGGCCCAGATTGATGCTGGAAAGGTTACACACGACGAAATCACCAGGATTATGGACGGTAATGATCTTCCCGTCTTCCACGTATTGTTCGGATTGAGTGGTAGGTCTTTGATTCTGTGCTATTTCTGTACACAGATTACTGCAATAAATCATGCCGGCATGGTTGTTTGGATTCATCCGGTTTACTTCGTCCCGATAGAACATGTATGGTGTTCCGGTCTCCAACTGTCCAACCATGATCCGTTTCATAATTTCAATGGCGGGCACAGTTTCTTTGGAAAGCTCCGGGTTCTCTACACATGCCTGGTATTTATCTCTGAAAGAGCCTTCGCCGCGTTTTTCATCGAAATAATCTTCCAGCGAAAATCCCATGACTTTGCGTACTTCGTGAGGGTCAAACAAGTACCAGTCTTCCCGATTCTCCACTGCTTCCATGAAGATGTCCGGAATGGATACGCCTGTGAACAGGTCGTGCGTCCGCTGCCGTTCATCTCCGTTGTTCAATCGGCTGTCAAGAAACGGGAAAATGTCTTTATGCCATATGTCAAGATATACAGCGACGGCACCTTGACGCTGTCCGAGCTGATCGACGCTCACGGCTGTATTGTTTAACTGCTTCATCCAAGGAAGGACGCCGGAGGAAACCCCTTTAAATCCACGGATATCACTGCCGCGGCTGCGGATTTTGCCGAGATAGACTCCGATCCCTCCTCCGTGCTTACTGAGATTGGCGATGTCTGTGTTGCTGTCGTAGATGCCCTGAAGGCTGTCATCTACCGTATCGATGAAGCAGGAGCTCAGCTGACCATAACGTTTCCCCGCATTTGCTAAAGTCGGGGTGGCTACAGTCATGTATAAATGACTCAAAGCCCAGTAGGCTTCTTTTACGAGTGCCAACCGTTTTGGTGCTTCTTCTTGTGACATTAAGACCATTGCAATGATCATAAAGCGCTCTTGAGGAAGTTCATAAACTTCTTTCTCTTTACTTCTTGCAATATATCTGTCACTCAATGTCTTCAAACCAATGTAGGTGAATTGATGGTCACGTTCAGGGGCGAGTGCTTTTTCTAATTGGTATATATCTTCCTCTGAGTAATATGTAAGCAGCTTCTCGGAATAGATGCCTTTCTTAATCAACGTGCAGATTAGACCATGAAAATCTTCATATTCCTTGTTTGTTCCGCGGTTACTGGAAGCTTCCTCATACATCTGCTCAAGCAGCATTCTGCTGGCTGCAAATGTCCAATCCGGTTCCATTTCATCGACCTCAGCCAGACACTCGAGAATAAGAGCGTGGCGCTGGTCCTGTTCCGTCATATGTTCAAAACCTAAGTTAGGAATTTTATGGATGATGCGATCCAGATCAAGCATAGGGAACTCGGTTTTCCAAGCTTCTAATCTTTCTTTCCATTGGTCTTTAATTGCTGATACGCTCATGGTTTCACTCCTTGATCTGATATCTACATATAAAATAAAAAAATCCACTCCGGGAAAGGGAGTGGATGAAACCATGAAACGATGCGAGACACAAAAAAGTCCTCGTTCCATCGCTTCATCTTCTCAATCCCCGAAGAAGTTGAAACTCTGCCGAACGAAGATAGGTCTCCTGGCTGGCATCCGATCTTACTCTGGTCCTTCCCGTGCGCGGCACAGTGGAATCTTCCATTTCGCGGATGCGTACAGTTGCGGGGGCAGCTCCGGATTGGTTACCGGATTCCCTATTAAGCCTTGTGGCATCTTCTGTTCGCAAATACTATATGTAGTTGTTCAGATTAATTTTATTAGCTTATCTTGTGTTTCTATCATAACGGACAACGAAATAACATTCAAGCCTTTTCCATTCTACAACAAATACCTCCAAGCATCAAAACCCAGACACAGCGCATTGGTGTAAGGTATAATTTTATAAGAAGAAATATATATAAGAAGCGGAAAGGCGAGTGAGGAAATGGTTAAGTTCGATTGGCATAAAGAAGCAGAAAGGCAGTGGGACGACCGTGCCGGGATGTGGAGTTCAAAAAGCAAGGAAATGTGGGACGAAGGAAGTCGAAGTACGATCCTTCCCTTTCTTGAGAATCATATCCTGAAAGGAAAAGTAGCCGACCTCGGCTGTGGAGACGGCTATGGATCTTTCCGGCTTTGGCAGAAAGGATATGAGGTCACAGGGGTTGATTTGTCGAAAGACATGATTGATAAGGCGAATGCCAGAGTCAGGGAACAAGGACTTACCTTCGTCCAGGGGGATCTAACTGCTCTACCTTTCGAAGATGATTCGTTTGATAGTGCCATGGCGGTCAATTCATTGGAATGGACGGAGATTCCTTCACAGGGGCTTAATGAGATGAAGCGGATACTGAAGCCTGGGGGAAGACTTTGTATCGCACTGCTTGGTCCGACGGCAATGCCGAGGACCAACAGCTATCGCCGCTTGTTCGGGGAACAAGTCATATGCAATACGATGATGCCGTGGGAATTGAAGAAGATGGCAGAAGAGACAGGGTGGAGATCAATAGCTGGACAAGGGGTTTACAAGCGTGGTGTCGAGGACAGTCTCTTGGAGGGGCTTGAAGAAGAATTAAAGCAGGCACTTACATTCATGTGGGTATTTATTTTCGAAAAAGAATAAAACAATCCGGAGTTGCTTACCAATGCATCAAGGCGCATTGGAGCAAACTCCGGACTTTTTTTGTTGGATTAAGGATGCTCACCGCTTGTCGAACGCATGGGTACTGTTTCCCACAAGAATTCAGCCACTATTCTGTCGACTTCCGCAAGCTCATGGAGGCCGGAGTGGGTTGCCTGAGGCTGGTAAATTCTCTCTTCGTAGTAACGGCCGAATGGAACGATGTCTTCCAGTCCGTGGACGCTTGAGGCGTGGACAAGACCATCCCAGTGCTCCTGCTCCGGGGACTCCTTGTTGATGATTCCGGCCACCGCAAGGACGTCTACATTATCTGAGAAATGATCCTTATTCTTAACCATATCCTGGAGAGCATCAGAGTCTGGTCTCAAATCCACGGTTGCGGCCCCGTAATTGGATTCAAAATAGGAATCTTTCCGAATGCCTTTAAATGGACTGGCGATAGCAGCAACTTTCTTAACGGCAGGTACGCCGTCCGCAGGTTCGTTCAGTAAATAATTGATCGACGCTAACCCGCCCATGGAATGTCCGATAATATTTACTTGTTGAACATTGTAGCGGGAGTGAAGCTGGATCATCACGTTTTCGACCCATTTTGTTTGATTGGAAATACTGGCGCGATTATCTTCGAACAATATCTGCACAAACGGGTTCTTTGTCTGGGGGAAGCTTCCCTGGATGGAGAGGGTACCATCGTTCGCTACATAGACCGTCATCCTTTTTTTTCCCCAATTCATGGACTGCATCCGGTCCATCATGGTCTGGAAGCTCCTCGGCCCCCCTTTGAACCCGTGAATGAATAAGGTCGGTGTTACTTCTTCGCGCGGGTACGGTTCCGAGCTGCTCGATTTTGAATTGATCATCAGGATGAGCAGCCCTACAAATATAGAACCCAATGCAATATAAAGCCATTTCCAATTTTTCATTTGTAAAGTCATGGTTGTTCCTCCCGAATCCTGTCTTTCCTTCAGTGTAAAACAAGGAAGGCTTTGGATAAAACGATTTTATGCAAATTTGCGCATCCATGTGCAGAAACGGGTCTTCTTAGCTTGCCCTTAAAGAGCTGTGTCATGACCGACGGCATATTTTTGTGTTTAGCTCTCGTTTATCGGGGAAAACTGGAAATGTATGAAAGACAGAGCAGCATATATGGAGAAGGGAGCTTGTTTGCATTGACACAAGATGAATTAAAGAGCCAGATTAAGCAGATTATGGAACAACATAAAATCGGTACGTTGGCTACCGTAAAGAATGACAAACCTCATACCCGTTATATGACATTCTGGAATGATGAACAATTCACATTCTATACTCCTACGAACAGCGACACACATAAAGCGGATGAAATTGAAGCGAATCCGAATGTCCATATTCTGATCGGCTATGAAGGCGAAGGATACGGGGATACGTACTTGGAAGTGGAAGGACAGGCGAAGATCCGTGAAGACCAGGAAATTAAAGAAGAGTTGTGGTCGGAGCGCATGAACCGTTGGTTTGATGGGAAGGATGACCCGAACTATATTGTCCTTGAAATTATGCCGGAAAGCATTCGTCTAATGAACGAAGGGGAAGATACGCCTGCAACGCTTGATTTGTAAAAGGATACAAAAAAGGAAACCTCGACTTGTTACAGTCCGGGGTTTCCTTTTTTATTTTTTCCGGATTTAAGAAGTTGGAAGTTCGTCGTAAAAGCGGCGTTCGATAGCGAAATAGTCCAATGTATTATTTGTAAGTTCTGCTAAGTGGTTCATCGCCTGCAGCAGAAAAGTCTTATCAAGCGTATAAATGACTTCTTCTTCGATATGGTCAAGCGTATCGCAGGCGAACTTCCACAGCATCTGGTGCTTAGATTCGTCGATGGATTCTGCCACCATCCCAAGACCTCTGATCAACTCCGTAATGATAAGGTGGTTGCTGCGCGCATAATGTCGTATAAATCCGAATCCCCTGTAAATATAGGATTCGAACGACTCAGACAGAAGCACGACTCTCGTCTGTTCCTCTTGGTCCATTAAATAAGGGGTGAAGGTGATGTAGTCCTCCACGGTAAGCATGAGATCGGCCATTTGATGGATCGTGTTGGTCGCTGTTTTGGGATCGTCATTTCCCAGTGCTTTAATCGCTACTTCCGCCAGTTTATGCATCCCCATCTGAATGTCCTGCAATTCCGTCTCCTTATGACCGATATGTACCATAGAACAATATTCTTTATAATCGTTGCCCGCTGCGCCGGGCCCCCAGTAGCTGAAGAGTGTATTCCCTTTCAATACATAGTCGCCGACTTGGGCGTGAAGATGGACGATAATGTCGTCTTTTCTCGCCTGTTCAATCATTTCCCGATAATCCACCAGCTGTATGTAGCCGGATACGGGTGATTTAATCGGACGGGCATCATCCTGGTATGCTTCCAACAAGTCTTCCGGGTTCTTTTTGCGGTATGGTTCAAGGTCTCTATGCAGCGTTTGGTTAATCATTGTTTCTGACGTTTTTTTCATGGTGCTTGTAATGTTGTGGACCTGCATCCATGTCGTGGCATGGTTGATGAAATACACGAATGTGACGGCAGATATAAAGGTGAGCAGGACGGTAATAATCGGTACGGCTACGAAGAATTCACGTTGGGCATTTCCGATAAATAAGAAGGTAATCAATACATAGACGAAGTTGCCGTTGAAGATCCCGAGAGCATGTTGTGTCCGTTTATCCGAAACGAAGTTTAGAAGCATCCTTGGTGAAAACTGGCCGCTGAATGTCGTGAGGACGACAAGCAGGGAGTTCAATGTGAATGCGCTTAACGTCAGCATGCCCCCGATCAGCGTACTGACAAGCATGCGGGTAACTTCAGCGTTGATCTGAAATATGTTTTGAGTATATTGATTGACTTCTACGACGAGATCAAGCGTCAGGGTGATCCCGACGACCACGAGGGACATAATGATATAGATGAACGGCATATACCATATAGCCATCTGCACCTCGTGCTTCCTCTGCCTCTTTGGCATCTGAAGATATTTTTTCAATGATATGGGAAGCATGTTGCTGAACATAACCAATCCTCCTAATTCCTTTTCCATTGCCGGGTTCCCTGAAATTATTCAGATAAAACGATTCGGAAAGAAATTGTAAAAAATTCTTTGTATGGGAAAGTCCGCTTCGATATAGTAAAGGAAAAAAGGTGAGGATGGGATGAAGATGAGATGGGTCAGGAAATCATTTGATGAGCTTAGCAAAGAGGAATTATACCGGATCTTAATGACACGGGTGGCTGTATTTGTCGTGGAGCAGGCATGCCCTTATCCGGAAGTCGACGGCAGAGATCAAGATTCTCTGCACCTGTGGCTGGAGGTGGATGGGGAGATAGCGGCATACTGCCGGATTATTTCTCCGGAAAATGTGGATGGCCATTACACGATTGGTCGTGTCCTGGTGACAGAGGACCATCGGGGGAAAGGATATGCGAGGGCGATGATGACGGAAGCGGTTCGTGTGTTGGAGGAAGAATGGAAAGTTGGAAGGATCTTTCTTCATGGTCAGGAACATCTGCGCCACTTCTATGGATCCTTCGGCTTTGAGGAAATATCCGACGTGTATTTGGAGGATGGAATCCCGCATGTCGATATGATAAAGCAGACAGCAGGCGGCTGAGACGTTGGCTGCCGTTTGGATAATCTGATGCGAGGGTATCATACTCCTGTGGAAATCTTGAAATGGAGTGTGAATAGAATGAGCCCTAAAACATTTACGAAACAGTTTATAAACGGACGCTGGAAGAATGGGTCCAGCGATAAATTTGTCGAAAATATTAATCCTTACACAGAACAGTCGATCGCTTCTATCCCCTCAGCAAATGAGGAAGACTTGAACGAAGCATATGAAGCTGCCTATCAAGCTCAGAAGTACTGGATGAACACAACCCCAAGGGAAAAGCAGGGCTATTTCGACCGCCTGCTGGAGGTCGTTCAAGATAGAAAAGGTGAAATAGTCGACTGGCTCGTCAAGGAATCGGGAAGTACGATGGTTAAAGCCGAGGTGGAATTTCAAGCGACTGTAGGAATTATCAGGGAATCGGCTACGTTCCCCAACCGTATGGCTGGACAGATCCTTCCGTCTAATACTCCGGGGAAAGAGAATAGGATATACCGTTCGCCTAAAGGTGTGATCGGTGTCATTGGTCCATGGAATTTCCCGCTTCATTTAGCTGTTCGTTCAATTGCGCCGGCACTTGCTACGGGAAACACAGTCGTCGTTAAACCGGCCTCTGACGCGCCGGCGACATCGGGGCTCTTGATTGCCGACCTCTTTGAAGAAGCGGGATTCCCTGAAGGAGTGATCAATGTCGTAGTAGGGCGCGGATCGGAAATCGGGGATGCGTTTGTAACACACCCTTATGCAAAATTAATTTCCTTCACTGGTTCGACAGAGGTAGGGAGCCACATAGGTGAATTGGCTGGAAAGCATATTAAAGATACGGCGTTGGAACTCGGTGGTAACAATGCAATGATCATATTAGAGGATGCGGATATCGATCGTGCGGTTCAGGCGGCGACATTCGGGAAGTTCCTGCATCAGGGTCAGATCTGTATGTCGTTAAACCGGATCATTGTTCATGAACGTGTCCATGATGAATTCGTTGAAAAGTTTAAGCAAAAGGTGGAAAGCCTGAAGGTAGGCGACCCGGGAGAAAAAGATACAGTGGTCGGTCCCTTAATTAACAGAGATGCGGTAGAACGCATTCAGAAAGATATGAACGCGAGTGTGGAGCAAGGAGCGGAAATCCTTACAGGCGGAAAAGCGGAAGGGAATGTTTTTCACCCAACTATCCTTACTGGAGTGACCAATGATATGCCGATTGCTCAAAATGAGGTGTTTGGAGCAGTGGGAGCAGTAATTAAGGCGTCTTCCGAAGAAGAAGCGATTGAAATAGCCAACGGTTCTCCCTATGGTCTCAGCGGCTCCGTCTTTACGACAGATATCCACAGAGGAGTGGAGGTTGCCAAGCAAATTGAAACCGGTATGATTCACATTAATGATCAATCAGTGAACGATGAAGCTCATGTCGCCTTTGGCGGAGAAAAAGAATCCGGGCTCGGCCGTTTTAATGGCGAGTGGGCATTGGATAAATTTACGACTGTCAAATGGATTGGTGTTATGAATGGATACCGTGAGTACCCATTTTAATAAGGAGACCCTGCGTCCGACAAAGACGCAGGGTTTTTTTAGGCATGGAGAACACCGGACAGTCTGCTTTTCGGGGTATGGTAACCGATCGGAATCTGGATGAGTGTCGTCTGGTTCCGGATGTCTAATTGATAAATCGAGTCGGGAATGGGAACGTGAAATCCAAGCAGGGGGTGTCCGTTCATTCCTAAAGCGCTCGCTGCCAGTAATATTCGCTGCATCACCCTTCCGGCATGAATCAACTGCATCCGATAACCGCCTGCGTCTACATTCCTTGCTCCTGCCACATGAATGCATAAAGGCGTATGGTGAAGCGGGACGTTATGCATGGTCATCCCGGACTGCAGCATCTGGCGGAAATCTCCTTTTTCTATGGTTAGAAGAGAGTGGGAGGCAGGGTCGTATTCGTATGCTCCTGCACCTATTCTGTCAGTACCATTTATACATAAATAGATGGAAATGGATGATACATCCGGAAGAGTGGACTGTTTCAAAAGGGCCGCTATTTTCCCGGCATCCATAGATCTATCTATAAAGTCCCCTTCGGGCGAGCAGCGGTTCATACATGCATCTTTGAAGGAAGAGGTGGTGGCGCGCGACTCAGAGAGTGGATAAATGTCTTTACCGTATTTTTCTTGCTGCGGTACGGATGCATTGGTACGGAAGAGGGAAGAAGAAGATAGAACGGCTGCTTCATGGAGCTGGAGGATATCCTGGTGTGGTTTTATATGTTTCGACCGTTGGTAACACGTTGTCTGCACCGCTGGGATTTCCTCGATTAGAGATGCACCTGTAAGCTCTTCCTTCCCAGTTGCAGCAGGTATCTCTTGTTCCGATAACGCCAGGATGCCCAGCGTCGTTTCTTCCAGACGATTGAGGCCGAGCAGGTGATCAGCTGCCTTATGAAGGAACGAAAGATGGACACGTGAATGCAAGCCGAATTGACGTGCTGTTTCCTCTGTCTGGCTGATTACTGCCCCCGCATCCAAGCCTTGCAGCCGGAATGAGAAGTTATGGTATTTAAAGAAATTCTTCCAATATACCGTTGTGATGAAACATACGGCTTTGCATGAAGAAACATCCAGACGAAGTCCAAGGGTTTTCGTTATATAGTCATCGAAGTTTCCTTCTCTTATTAATACGAGACGATGATGGGCGGCATCATAATGGTAGACGCCTTGTGCAAAAGGCGTCTCTTTTACATAAAGATACAGCTCGCTCGGATACAGTCCTCCTCCTGAAGGTGCGAAGCGGCGAAGCGAAGGGAAGGATGTAGATGTCTTCTCCTCCGAGTCTGCCGGCGTCGCCGTGTGGGCAAACTGGGTGAGTCCATATGCGAACCAAAGAAAATGGCCGATCCATTCCGCCCCTTCTAATTTCCTTCTGCCTAGAGGGCTTGGGTTCAAAGGGATATGGTGATCCAGTAAGAAGGATGGCAGTTCTTTATACAGTTTGTAGGGAAGGGGGGCATCTTCCCAATCTACCTCCCAGTCGGAAGGGATGACCGCCTGGCTTTGAAAATGGAGACGGTACAGAAAGGACTCGGGGTGCATAGAAGCTCCTCCTGTCGATTGCTAAGGAAATGGATGTGGATGAGGATTCAGTTCCTCCAATCTTAATTTTCTTTCTTTGTATCCCAAGGCTTTCGGTACTTCTAATACTCGTTTCAAACCAGTGATTCTTCTGAGGTGATGGCCGAATGTCATTGGGAGTGCCCCTGGTATGATTACTTTTACACAATGAAGCCCGTTTTTTCGTATTTCTTCCGTTGTTTGATCCACAACGATGACATCTAAATCGTTAAGGTGCAGACGTTGCAGGACATCCATCAGGTCCTCTTTCAAGTCCTCCCGGCGGGGCGGAGGAGAGTAACATTCACTGAATGTATGCCCTGGCAATTTTTGCTGGAGCAGAAAATCCAGCCGTTTTTCTGCTTCTTTCACCCCATACAGCATGCCATGGTCATCCATACTTCTAACCAATGCATCATCATGGAGCATCGGCATATAGGATGCTTTATTCCGGCGGAATATTTTGTTCAACGGTTCGATCATTCCTGCACTTTCAAACAATGCCCCTTTAATGGCTTTGATCGGATCGAGGTGTGCACCGCCGGCACATAGGAGATTCAGTCGCTCCTCCTTTTGATTTCGATTTTTAATGATTGTAAATACACTCGGAATTCCATGCTCCATCGTTGCGTCATAGAGGTGGAGATCATAACCCGAAATCTCTTCTAATCGCAGCAGCATCCATTGTAATTCCTGATCAGGTATAGTGGAGGGATCTATCCTCTTAAGTGGAAGCCTGGCATACCAGGAGAGGAGGAAAGAATCTCTCTCCAGTACTTCCATGATTCCGTAAAAAATCGCTTCCTCTCTGCTTCCCCCGATCGCACAGCCGTTGGATGTTTCAAAGACAAATCCATCTCCGCAACCGGTGCTGTAATAGGCGAGCCTTTCCGGAACCAATACGGGTTCCTTGCGAAGGAAGGAATACCCCCATACCCAGTTCGTTTTCCGTTCAGGATCGAAAGGAGTGAACGGGTGGTTTTCTGTTTCATAATCTTCTGCGGCGTGCACCCCTAATGAAAATGGATGGACTGCGGAAGGAAGGTTCTGAAAGCAATCGTAAACCGTCGTTCTTTTTCCTTTTGGATCTGTTCCGCAGAATCGTTCCAGTCCCTCAAGAATCGCTGTATTCTCACTCATTTGAAAGGAATTGGTTCTTCCTGCCGACCCTTCATCTGCGTGTGGAAGAGGCAGGTTGACGATGACATCGGAAAACGGTGTGTCAAGCTCTATCATTCTACTGTTAAGTAAGCCGGTCTGAGTATCCAGGTAATCATTTGAAAGGGATCGGCTGAGTTCTTCCATCGTCTTCGTCCGAAAGGTGGTGCTCGATATTTTTCTGTTTGATTGTATATCGATTTTTGCATTCTCCCTGTCGTCAACCGGAACCGTGCCGCAGACGAAGCAATTCGAATCCGGAAGAACATAATGCAAAGAACGCTTCATTGTTTGGGTGGAAAACAAGGCAATATGGTCTGTGGTGCGTAACGGTCTGTCTTCCGCCCATGCTCTAACCTCTTCTATCAGCATAATGGCCATGCTCCTGATACGGAACGGATCCGGGCATTCTTCGGTAGTTCTTCCCGTTTCAACAAGAAAATGCTTTATAGAAGAGAGGTCTCTTCGATGATTAGAAGCCATACGCCGGCGGTAATCGGCACATTGGGAGCATCCTTTTCTCTCCGGCTGAACGAATGGACCAATTATACCTTCTCCGAAGGAAAAAAAGGAACGCACCCATGGAATGTGGTTTTCTCTTGCGGCTTTTTCTGCCTGAAGATGCAGTCTTGGATTCCAGTGGTCATCCGCAAGAATCAATAAGTCTGTTTCCTGTGTCCAATTCTCCTGCCAGGAAGACATATACAGAAGATCATTCGGAAGGTTCCATTCTTCCTGAATACACGCCGCCAACCTTCCATTTCCAATAAGGGTAACCGATGGAGTCATGTCTTCTCCTCCTTCTCTACAACGCCGCAGACGGCTACGACTCCGTCTTCGGTAAACGGAGAAGCATGGACTTCTACGAATTCCAGTTTTTTTCCGTTCTTCTCCAAGCTTTGGTTTACTTGATCAATTAAAACTTTCTCTTCATGGATAGACGGAATATTTACGGAAATGGTTGATGCAGCGGTTATTTGTTCGTAAGTACCCTTAGGGGGACGTATGTCTTCGCACAAGGCGAGTTTGCCCGCTTCCCGTATGGCCAGTGTCAGGTTTGCGCCGCTGCACCCATGCCAGGCACCTCTTTTGGATTTCTGCCAAATGACAGGAAAACCGGCTTCGCTTTCACTCAATATCCATTCCATTTCCGGACGGACCATTTGTAAAGCTCTCAAGTAGTAACGACATTCCGGATCGCTTACATCGTCGAAAACCAAGTATTCTCCTCGTTTACGGAACGTCTGCTTCTGAAGCCAGTAATGCACAGCGCGCAGGGATGCTTCGTGTATCGAGCCGCCCGCTCCGATCGACATCTGCTCTCCTTGAGACTGCATGGAGTGGAGATACCGTTCAATTCCTGCAAGCCCCGCCTCACACCTTGCATCTTCATGGGTTAAGGCTGCGACATTCACCGCTGGAAGAAGGGCGGGGAAATCGCTGCCGGCACTTTTTACCTGAATGGTACAGCGCGATAAAGGAAGCTGCTCTGCGTCCCCTTCCTCCCAATAATGAAAGATCCCAAGAGGGGATTCCGCTAAGGATTGGAAATAAAGAAGCAGATCTTTCGTTTCTGTCCTGGTGGTCGGCGTTTTCCTCATGATTTTCGAGTGCATCATACGGGGGAGCGGCTTGCAGGAGTGCCAGTCACCTTCCAGCGTTTCTTTATCAAGGATATAGAAATAGTTCGAATGATAAGGCTCGTTAATGCCTGCTTCATGCTTGAACCATTCAAAGACCAGGGAATGGGCAAGGAGTCCATCCGTCACACCAGAGAACGGTGGGGCATTGTCGCTGACCCAATCCGCCGGGAGGTGTTTCCAAATCGATGTCCATCCTCCGTCTTCAGAGTGGATGACGGGTCCGGCCATCGCTTTCCTTCCTAAATCAATCAAGGCAAAGAATGGAGTTTCATGTTCACAACAGAACTTATAGATGGATTCGCATTTTTCGCGCTCTTGGGCTGCACCGGCAAACAAAACGGCATCAACGTCATGGATGAACTTTTTCCAGCTGCCCGTTTGAGAGAAGGAAATCTGCAGGTTTATGTCCGGATCGTTAGCTGCTTCCCTGGTTCCGAGCTCTTTCATTTTCGAGAACTCCTTCTGATTCTTTTCGGTCATATGGACATGGATGGACGTCAATCCGGATTGCAGCAGGGCGGTAGTAAGGGTAGTGGCTTTGCGCCCCTCTGCAAGGATAAGCACGCGCTTCCTTCGCCATTGTTCCATGTGCCATCCCGGGGAATCTGCACGAGTCTCCAAATACTCCAGCTGTGAGCCGAATTTTTTTGCTGCGTGAACAGGCAGATGGTGAGATTTGTCCGATGCCGTGTCCCGTAGAAACCCATTGTGGAAAAGGGTGGAGGTGATGTCGTGGATTCGCTGTGCATACGCCTCAGGAAGGCCTTCCATCAGGCTCTTCAGGGTGTGTTCCCCCGTGTACATGGGAACCAGTTTATCGATCCAGGTCGTGATGCTTCCCCCTTCCATACGAAATGATCCATTATTGTTACGGAAATACATAATGTCTTCGGATTCCGGCATATAAAAGGTCCCTTTTTTCAGTTTCGGCCGCATCGACGGTGCTAATTGAGTCATTCTCCTCCTCCTCGTCCGTAAACCATACTCCATTTTGATTCTATGTAGAGCTGTTTGTCTCTTATGAATAGAAAAAACCCCTGCACCGAACACAGCAGGGGTCGATCAATCTCATCTCCTTAACGGCCGCATCTTGCGCATCCGCCACAACGGGCGCATCCACCGCACCCGCCGCATCTTGCACAACCGGCACAACCTCCGCATCCGCCACAACCACCACAACCAGCACATCGGAAGCAGTTAAAGCATCCGAAACAACCGAATACACACAAGCGGGCGTCGTTGCCGTACACATTTGCCTGATCGTTTGGTGTTAATGGTTGAGCACGGTATTCCCCGACGTTCAAGTTCTGCAGGTCATTCTTGAAATGATTCATGTCCGTCCCCTCCTTCAAGGATTGTTCCAGCGAAAGAATCATCGCTTCCTCCACAAGTTATGAAAAAGGGTTGGGCAACGTTCCTCAAAGGATTTCAAACATGTTTTGTCGAATAATTGGTTAACGTAAGAAAGATAAGGGAATGGTTGAGCATAAGTAGAAATTGGAGGGTGGGCAAGATGGAAGGTGTGACGGAAAGTGAAAAAGTGGGTTGCAGGACGGAATATGCGACACTTAAGAAAGTACTTGTTTGCAAACCGGCTTATATGAAAATTGGAGAGGTCATTAACGAAACGCAGAAGCACTATGGTGACGTTGGTATCGATACCAGCATTGCTTTAAAGCAGCATGAAGCCTTTGCCCGTGTCCTGCAGGAATTCGGTGTAGAAGTGTTGGAAATACCAGCAGAACACCGGCTGAATGAGCAGGTGTTTACAAGAGATATTGCCTTTACCATTCACGACCGGCTTTTCATCGCCTCCATGAAACAGGCCGTAAGAAGAGGCGAAACCGAAGCGTTATCGAAGTGGCTGACACAAGAAGGTATCCCTGCAGAAAGGCCGTTGTCGTCCTCTATTGAAGGCGGAGACGTCATCATCGACGAGGATACGATCTGGGTGGGGATAAGCGGGAGGACGAGCGAAGAAGGGGCAAGTGAACTGGCCGCCCGCCTTCCGGATTATCGCATGGAGCCGCTCTGCCTGCAGGAAGACATCCTTCATCTGGACTGTGTTTTTAATATCATAAGCCCTGAGACAGCGATCATTTATCCTCCCGCATTCACGAAAGAAGGACTGGAGAAGATCAAGTCACGCTTTCGACTGATACCTGTTACAAAGAAAGAGCAGTTTTATATGGGACCGAATGTGCTTTCCATCGGAGAAGGACGAGTAATCAGTCTTCCTCAAAACGATCGGTTGAACGGGGTCCTGCAGTCGGAAGGCTTTGAAGTCGTCCCGGTCGATTTTTCAGAGATCATTAAATCCGGCGGGTCTTTCCGATGCTGCTCGATGCCGCTGCAGCGACAATAAAAAGACGAGCGCTCCATATAAGCGCTCGTCTTTTTTTATGCTTCCGTGTAGGAAAGGAATTCCTCGAATCGGCGGACAGATTCCTGAAGCTTCTCTTCGGAATTGTTGAGTCCGATCCGTACGTATCCTTCCCCGTGAGTACCGAATCCGACTCCGGGAGCTACGAACAACCCGACTTTTTGTAAAAGGGCATCTGCAAAAGATTGGGAGTCGTATCCTTCCGGGACTTTGAGCCATACGAAGAAGGACCCTTTGCACGGCATGACGTTGTATCCAGCTTCTTTTAAACCGGTAACGAGGAGGTCACGTCGCTCTTCATACGTATCTCTCAGTTCATGGACGCACGCCTGGGAGCTGAGTAGAGCGGTGGCGGATGCTTCCTGTAAGGCACCGAATAAGCTGCAGAAGTAGTGATCCTGAATAAGCTCAAGCGCTTCGATGACACTTGGATTGCCTACAGCGAACCCGACACGCCACCCGGCCATGTTATAGGTTTTGGACATGGTATATACTTCGACTCCGACGTTCTTGGCACCATCGACTTCCATGAAGCTGAGAGGTTTCTTTCCGTCGAATCCAATCGCCCCGTAGGCGAAGTCGTGGATGACACAGACATCGTTTTTCTCGGCTTCCGCAATGGTCCGTTCGAAAAATTCACGATCGGCGATCGCACCGGTCGGGTTATTAGGGTAATTGAGGAACATCATTTTCGCTTTTTGGAAGCTCTCTTCATCGATCTGGTCGTAATCCGGCAGAAAATCGTTCTCTTCCAGAAGGGGCATGGACTTCATTTCCGCGCCGACCATTTCAATTCCAGACCAATAATCCGGGTACCCGGGATCTGGAACCAGCGCGATATCACCCGGATCAAGTAAACATTGGCATAATTCCACCAGGCCGGTTTTACTGGCAGGGAGGATGGCTACCTCTGTCTTTGGATCGATATCGACCCCGTACTCCCGCTGATAGTACTCGGAGACGGCGTTTTTCAGGAAATCGAAACCGTGGAAGGGTGGATATTTGTGATATTCCGGATTTTCAGAAGCTTGCTGGAGCGATTCTACGATATGATTCGGGGTCGGCTGGTCTGGGTTTCCCTGTCCCAAGTTAAGGACCTCCATGGTCGCTTCTTTCTCAAATGCGGCCAGTTTATCGATCAGTGTAGCGAAAAATTGATCAGGAAGACGCTTTAACGCTTTGGATTGCGGGAATTGTTTCATAGGTATCACCTCGGTTAGTTGTTGGAAAAGTCGAACAAAAAAACATTAAAGATAGTGTAACATGATGATGACGCGTGTGGGAACAATAGGTGCAAAGAATAGGAAAGCAGATAAGGATGAGGTGAAAGCAGATGAAGTTACTGATCATCGGAGGAGATGCTGCGGGGATGAGTGCAGCGATGCAGATAGTACGCAATAGTGAAGGTCATGAAATCATCGTGTTTGAGAGGGGAGAAATAACGTCCTACGGTCAGTGCGGCCTGCCTTATGTACTGAGTGGAGACGTGGACGATGCGGAAGACTTAATCGCACGTGACCCGGAGACGTTTCGGTCTAAATACGGAATCGACGTGCGGACGAACCACTTGGTCGAGAAGGTGGATTGTGATCGAAAGGTCGTCCATGGAACCGACGACAGAACCGGGGAAGCCTTTGAAGAAAAGTACGACAGGCTATTAATTGCTTCCGGTGCTTCTCCTGTTCTGCCGCCATGGGAGGGAAAGGATCTTCCCGGCATTTACACCTTGAAGACGATCCCGGATGTGGAGGCCATTAGGAAAGACATGACTCCCGATACGAAACGAGTGACAATCATTGGGGGCGGTTATATCGGACTTGAGTTGGCGGAAAGTTTCGTAACGATCGGTAAGGAAGTCCGCCTGATTCAGCGGGGGTCCCAGCTCGGTGAAATGTTTGATGAGGAAATGGCCTCCTCCATCCATGAGGAAGCGGAAAAGCACGGAGTGGATCTGCATCTTAATGAGTCGGTAGAAGCCTTCCGCGGGGAAGGGCGGGTTCGTACCGTTTGTACAGATCAAGGGGAGTATGACACGGACCTTGTCATCGTAGCAGTCGGTGTGACGCCTAATACTTCTTTTCTTGAGGGAACAGGCATCTTCAAGGGTCTGAAGGATGCTGTTTCGGTCAATGCCTTTATGGAGACAAGTATTCTCGACATCTATGCTGCTGGTGACTGCGCTATGCAGTACCACCGGGTCAAACAGAAGCTTGATTATATACCCCTTGGTACGCATGCGAACAAACAGGGGCAGATTGCCGGGTTGAATATGGTTGACCAGCACAAGTCGTTTCACGGAATTGTCGGGACCTCTATTCTGAAATTCTTCCACTTGTCCCTTGGACGAACAGGTTTAAGTGCTAAAGAAGCAGAGAGGGAGAAGATTCCTCATTTGTCGGTCACCATCGATTCCACCCATGCAGCCGGCTATTATTCCAAGGATGATCCGATGACGGTAAAGCTCGTCTATCACCAGTCTTCCCGGCGTCTGCTCGGCGGGCAGATCATCGGAGGAAGGGGTGTGGATAAAAGGGTGGATGTCCTTGCAACCGCTCTCTATCATGACATGACAGTGGATGATCTTCAGGACCTGGATTTATCGTATGCTCCTCCGTTCAACAGCGTATGGGATCCGATACAACAGGCTTCCCGTCGAGCTGAATAAGCGTTTCTTACTAGAGGTTCCACCATTTATGGTAGGATAAAAGCAGTAAGGAACGTACAGGAGGATTCAAGCTGTGAATATAGATCTATATGAAAAAGCGGAATCGTTCATCCGCCAATACTACCATGAACAAGGGGCGACCGGTTCGGAAGAGAGGCTTGAGCAGATAAAACAGGAGATCAGCCTGACAGGGACCTATACCCACACTTTTGAAGAGCTGGAGTACGGTGCGAAAGCCGCTTGGAGAAACAGCAACCGGTGTATCGGCCGATTATTCTGGAACAGTTTGAAGGTGTTTGACCGTCGTCACCTGAATACAGAAGAGGATATCTTCCATGCTCTTATTGATCATCTGGATTATGCTACGAATAACGGAAGAATCCGCTCCACCATCACTATATTTCGACCGGAACAAGAAGAGGGAGCCGTACGAATATGGAATCACCAGCTGATCCGATACGCTGGTTATGAAGAGGAAAGCGGTATTGTCGGGGATCCTGCTTCCATCGATATAACGAAAGAGTGTATGGCGCGGGGCTGGTCCGGTTCAGGGGGGGCGTTCGATGTCCTGCCTCTTCTCGTTCAAATCGGTGATCAGGAACCTGAGATGTTTGATATTCCACAGGAAAGCATATTGGAAGTGTCTCTTCGTCACCCGGAGTTGGAGTGGTTCGAAGACCTTGGTCTTCGTTGGCATGCTGTGCCTGTGATTTCCGATATGCGCTTGGAAATAGGCGGCATCCATTATACAGCGGCGCCGTTTAACGGATGGTACATGGAAACAGAAATTGGGGCCAGAAACTTGGCAGACGAATTCCGCTATAATCTGCTTCCTGTTGTTGCAGAAGCGATGGGGCTCGATACGAAAAGGAATAGAACGCTATGGAAGGATCGGGCCTTGATTGAGCTTAATCAGGCAGTCCTCCATTCTTACAAAGAAGATAAGGTAAGCGTGGTTGATCACCATACGGCAGCTCAACAATTCCAGCTCTTTGAGAACAAAGAGCACCAATGCGGCCGTGAAGTCACCGGCGATTGGTCTTGGCTGATTCCGCCGGTTTCTCCTGCTTCGACGCACATTTTTCATTCCAGTTATGAGAACCGGATCGAAACACCGAACTATTTTTATCAGGAACCTGCTTATAAGAAGAACCTTGCACCGGAGTAATCGATGCAAGGTTCTTTTTTATTCATATAAATCCGGGCGTCGGTCCTGGAAAATAGGAATTTGTTTTCGGATATCCTCTACAGCTTCCCAATTTACTTCTGCGTATAGGATTTCTTCTTCGGACCCAGCTTCGGCAAGTACTTTCCCCCATGGGTCGATGATGACGGAATGGCCGCGGAATGTGTTGGCTTCATCAGAGCCGACACGGTTGCAGGCGATCACGAAGCACTGGTTTTCAATCGCTCTGCTGATCAGAAGATTTCGCCAATGATCCACGCGCGGCTTCGGCCATTCGGCAGTGACGAACAGTGCTTTGGCTCCATGAATCATATGGGAACGCAGCCATTCCGGAAAGCGGATATCGTAACAGATAACGGCGGCCAGCGGAGCGCCCTCCAAATGGAACAAGCCTTTCTCGTTCCCTGATTCCAGGAACTTTTCTTCGTCCATCAGTCGGAACAGGTGGGCTTTTCGATAGGACAGGATCCGCTCACCCGAGGGGTCATACGCGACAAATGTGTTGTAAAAGACGTCATCTTCCCGTTCGGCAACCGATCCCATAATGGTCACTTCATAATCACATGCCATTTCTTTCATTAACAGATGTGTTGGTCCACTCATCGTTTCTGCAAGTTCATCGAAACGGGATAGATCGTAACCCGTCGTCCATAGTTCAGGTAACACAATTACAGAGCTCCCGTTTTCAGCTGCCTCTTTGATTTTTACAGCTGCCGCTTTCCGGTTTGCCTCCGGGTCGCCAAGTACAATGTTCATTTGAATAATAGCTATTTTCTTCATCATTAGGATCACCTCATTTCCAAAAGTGTACCAAAGAAAGCGGGGGATTGCCTGTATTTTCTGAATATATCTCGTTTTGCTCCTTTACATGAACCGTTTTCAAACATGGTACAATAAGTGAAAAAAGTACAGAGAGGAAGGCGAGCGATGTTTGAACTGTTCCTTCCCATGTTGGAGCGACTCGGTATCATCGTGACCGTCGCTTTCATCATAACGAGGTTCCGTTTTTTTCGGGAACTGATCGATAAAAAGACCTTGGATTCCGGACAGCAGTTCATGGCTGTCGTCTTTTTCGGGGTGTTCGGTATCATCGGCACCTATACAGGGATTACCTACAATACGAATTCATTGGATTTCGGGAGGTGGGCCTTTAATTTAGGAGAATCGGAAGCGCTTGCTAATTCCAGAGTCATCGGAATTGTGGCTGCCGGATTATTCGGAGGGTACCGGATTGGAATCGGCGCAGGCGTAATCGCGGGGCTGCACCGGTTTTCTCTTGGTGGTTTCACCGGTCTTGCCTGCGGAATCTCTGCTGTCGTGGCCGGGCTCCTTGCCGGCTTGTTCCATAAGAAAGACAGACCATTGAAGCTGACAACGGCCCTGCTCGTCGGTGCATTGGCGGAGACGGTGCAGATGGGCATCATTCTCCTTACTGCGTCCCCTTTTTCAAGAGCGTGGGGGCTTGTTCAGGAAATCGGCTTACCCATGATTGCCGCGAACGGTGTCGGGGCTGCATTGTTCCTGTTAATCATACGGAATGTGCTTCATGAAGAAGAGAAAGTAGGAGCTCTTCAAGCTCAGAAAGCATTAAAGCTGGCGGAGTCCACCGTTTCTCATTTAAGAAAAGGATTGTCTGCCCAGTCGGCAGGACAGGCCTGCCGTATCATTTATGAAGAAGTGGATGTCAGCGCAATTTCCATGACGGATAAGAATGATATCCTTGCCCATGTAGGTCTTGCTGATGATCATCATAAGTCCGGAGTTCCGATTCAGACAGATGCGACGAAGCAGGTCATCAGAGACGGAAAGATGGCGATAGCAGGTCACGAAGAGATTCATTGTCAAACGGCAGGATGCCCATTAGGAGCGGCAGTCATCGCTCCGCTGATGAAGCGGCAGGAAGTAGTGGGCACGTTGAAATTCTATGTGCGTTCCGAAAAGGATATATCCAATGTACTGATTGAGTTGATTCAAGGGTTGAGTGCGCTCCTCAGCCAACAACTGGAACTTGCCGATGCGGAAAGAGCGCAGGAACTTGCTAGAGAAGCGGAAGTGAAAGCTCTCCAGGCGCAGGTGAATCCGCATTTTCTGTTCAATTCCTTAAACGTAATCGTATCCTTGACGAGAACAGAGCCGGACCGTGCCCGCTCCTTGTTAATAGCGCTCTCTAAGTTCTTCCGCCAGAACCTCAATGCGACACGGAAAACCTGGATTACCTTAGAAGAAGAATTGAAGCATGTGAAGGCATACCTGTTGATCGAAGAGACACGATTTGTGGACCGGCTCCACGTCTATTACGACGTAGATGAAGCTGCTTTGACAGCAAGGATAGCCCCATTGACGCTTCAACCCTTAGTGGAGAACTGTATGAAGCATGGAATTAAAGATCAGGATGGAGAAGCGGTTATCCGGATTTCTGTCAAAGCAGAGGAGGACGGCGTCCGTGTCTCCATAGAAGATAATGGCACGGGGATCGATCCCGAACGCTTGGAAACGCTCGGAACAGATTACGTCGATTCACATAATGGTACCGGCTTTGGTATTTATAACGTGAACAGACGGTTGGAGCACATGCATGGAAAAGGATCCACACTTTCGATTAAAAGTGAGCATGGAGCGGGTACGGAAATTACGTTTTTATTGCCCGTGGAAAGGCAGGAGATTACACGATGATGGAGAAAATACGTGTAGTGATCGTTGATGATGAACGTTTCAGCAGAGAAGAATTGAACTTTCTTCTGGATCAATACCCAGAGCTCGAAGTGGTAGGAGAAGCAGGGTCCGGAGAAGAAGCGGTGATGAAGACGCTCCAGCTTCAACCGGACGTATTATTCCTGGACGTGGAGATGCCGAAGATGGACGGCATGGAAGTAGCGAAAGCTGTTCAGGAATTAAAGAAACAGCCCATTATTGTGTTTGCAACGGCATATCCCGATTTTGCTGTCGAAGCGTTCCGTCACCAGGCGGTGGACTATCTATTGAAGCCGTTTGAGGAAGAGCGCCTGAACGAGACGGTGGAACGGGTGATCCGGCTGATGCAGCCGGAAACGGAAACTTTGTCTCAAACCGGCCCGTCAAGGCTTGCTGTCGAGGGGGAGGAGCGTATTGATTACATCGACCCCGGAGATATCATGTATGTGTACCGCGATGGGCGGGTGACCAAGATTGCAGGAAGAAACGGCACCTACGAGACGAAGGCTCCTTTGAAGGAAATCGAAGAGCGGCTGCGGTCTTATTCCTTTTATCGGATTCACAAAAGCTATCTTGTTAACTTGGACTATATCGATCGGTTGACTCCATGGTTCAACGGAGCGTATCAGCTCGAATTGAAAGGAACCGAGGAGCGTCTGTCTGTCAGCAGAAACTATGTGAAAGGCTTGCGTAAACAATTAGAGCTATAGGAATACCCGTGCTGTTTTTCAGTACGGGTATTTGACGTGTTGGACCGCCTATTCGACATCTTAAGCTGGAAATGACTCATGAAAGCGTTATCCTGGTACATTATTTGTAAGCGATTACAATGATGGGGAGGAAAATCCATGATTACGTTTCTGGTCAGTATTGCTATTTTAATTGTCGGTTACTTCACATATGGTAAGTACGTAGAGAAAGTTTTCGGTGTCAATGAAAAACGTCAGACGCCTGCTTATTCCCACGGCGACGGGGTCGATTATCTGCCGATGGGAGAGAAGAGAAATTCCTTGATTCAATTACTGAATATCGCCGGTGTCGGTCCCATCTTCGGTCCGATCCTTGGTGCTTTATACGGTCCTGTTGCGTTTCTATGGATTGTGTTCGGCTGTATCTTTGCCGGTGCCGTCCATGATTATTTGACAGGTATGATTTCGATCCGTAACCGTGGTGCGCACCTTCCTGAGCTTGCCGGTAAATTCCTTGGTAAAGTGATGAAGCATGTGGTGAATGCCTTTGCTATTCTTTTGCTGGTCCTTGTGGGAACGGTATTCGTCACCGCCCCTGCAGATCTTCTGCACAATATGACGAGCAGCTGGTTGTCTCTACCTGTAATTCTAGCAGCTATTTTCGTTTACTATCTGTTGGCGACGATGCTTCCGATCGATAAAATCATCGGGCGGTTCTATCCGATCTTCGGCGCCCTTCTAGTTGTCAGTGCTCTTGGTGTCGGCATCTCGTTGATTGTGACAGGAGCACCAATTCCTGAGCTCAGCCTTACGAATATGCACCCGGATAATGCGCCGATCTTCCCGCTGTTGTTTCTTACTATTTCCTGCGGAGCTCTTTCCGGCTTCCATGCTACTCAGACGCCGATCATTTCCCGTACGACTCAGCAGGAGAAGCAAGGGCGCCGCATCTTCTACGGCATGATGATTGCAGAAGGAATTATCGCCATGATCTGGGCCGCTGCAGCCATGAGCTTGTTCAACGG
Source organism: Halobacillus sp. KGW1 (assembly GCF_001592845.1). Lineage (NCBI taxonomy): Bacteria > Bacillati > Bacillota > Bacilli > Caryophanales > Bacillaceae > Halobacillus > Halobacillus sp. KGW1. The sequence continues at coordinate 55,448 of NZ_LSOC01000005.1, read as the reverse complement.
CTCTACCGGTCTGAATGAAGTGCTTGCTTCCGGTGGACCTGCTGCGGTGGTAAGCGAAGTGTCGATCGCTATGCTTGGAGCAGTCGGCGGAACGCTTGCCGTCCTTGGTGTCATCATTCTCCCGATCACTTCCGGAGATACTGCTTTCCGAAGTGCCCGAATGATCATTGCTGATTACCTGAATATTTCCCAGAAGAAGATTATGAGCCGGTTGTGGATCGCCCTGCCGCTGTTCGTTATCTCCTTCGTATTGACCCGCGTCGATTTCACTCTGCTTTGGAGATACTTCTCCTGGGCTAACCAATCGACGGCCGTCATTGCCTTATGGGTTGGAGCAATGTATTTATTCCTTGCCAGGAAGAACTATTTCATTGCAGCTATCCCGGCAACATTTATGACAATGGCTACCTTTACGTACATTCTTAATGCACCGATCGGCTTCGGGCTTTCTATCAATATTTCCTATATCCTGTCCGCCGTCATTACGGTAGCGATTGTAGCGGCATTCTTTATCGCCGCAAGGAAAGGATTGAATCGTAATATTCCGCTGGAGGAAGAACTGAAACCGACTGCATAAAGATAAACACCTGCTGGATCATTCCGGCAGGTGTTTTTTCGCAGGTGGAAAATGGGTATGCTCTTATAAAAGGAGTGATAACAATGGACAGAATAATACATGAATCCAAAGGAGAATTTTATATCGGTGGTGTGGACAGCCCTGATGCCCAGTTGTTTTTTGAAGAGGATGAAAATGTGATCACCATCACAAGTACAGAAGTGACACCAGCCCAGCGAGAGCAGGGACTCGGAAAAGATCTGGTTGATCACGTCGTCAACTATGCAAGAAAAGAGAAGAAGAAGGTAGATCCTGTTTGCTCGTTTGCATACGATGTGATAAAAAGTACACCAGAGTATCATGTAGTTTGGAAAGAGTGAAGGAGGAAGCAATACATGGAAGTCCGTGAGCCTTTGGAGCGCGACTTGATGCATTTTACAAGATACAGCATCGATTTTCTTCATGTGATGAAAGAGAGGGAGACAACCAAGGAAGCGAGAGCGGAGCAGCTTAGAGAAAGGAAATTCTGGGCTGCCGACGTTTTCCTCTCTGAAGATCCGAAACAGAAACTGTACGTCGCTGAAGTTCAGGGACGGATGACAGGGTATGCGCTTGGAAGAATGGATGACAATAATCAAGGTACAATTCAAGAAATATATGTGGACGAATTTTATCGGCGGGAAGGGATCGGTTCCCACCTCTGCCGGGCAGTATTGGCTTGGATGGACGAGCAAAATGTCAGCGATGTGCGGGTGTCGCCACCATTCGATCTGCAACGCAGCCTGGACGGGTTTCTAAGGGCCGTCGGTTTTTGCCCGGTGCAGACAACTTATTCGTTCCAGAAAAATTCACGTTAGAATGCGTTTCTTCTCCTCTGTGAAAAGGAAAGAAGAGAGCAGAGGCAAGCGGAGGAGGAAGACAGGTATGGATAAAGCGATGATTATAGTGAACCCTTCATCTGGGAAAGAAGAAGCGTTGGATCATGTGAAACGGATCGAGGAGATTTTGGAAGAGAAAGGATATCAAACGAAGGTTGTGCAGACAGAGAAAGAATTGGATGCCACCAAGTATTGTCAGGACGCTTGTAAAGACGAATTCCGTCTGGTCGTTTCGATGGGAGGAGATGGTACCCTGCATGAAACCATCAATGGAATGGTTGACCAAGATCATCGGCCTTTGCTTGGCATCATACCACTCGGGACGGTGAATGATTTCGCCAGAGCGCTTGATATACCTCTTCATATCGAGGAAGCGATTGAAGTGCTCCGTTCTGATCGAACCAAACAGGTCGATATCGGGAAGTTCAATGAGGACTACTTCGTCAACATTGTCGCGGCGGGAGCCATTGCAGAAGCCGTCTATGACGTCTCCCCTGATTTGAAGACAAAATTCGGTCCTTTCGCCTATATTGTCGAGGGTGTGAAAACCCTCACCGCCAACTCAAGCTACCCGCTCAGAATCGATTACGACAATAAGGCCTGGGAAGGGGAGGCACTTCTTTTTCTCGCTGCATTGACCAACTCGACAGGCGGATTCGAGAAGATGGCACCGGAGGCGGAAGTGAATGACGGTGTCATTCATTGTTATGTCGTTCCGAAAGTGAGCATGATTCGTCTAGGTTCGATACTAACGGCAATCATGAGGGGCAACTTGAAGAGTGTGGAAGGTGTCCATTACTTTACAGCAGAAAAAGTAAGGCTGACTTCCGAGGCGGAGCTTGTCACAAACGTAGACGGAGAAGAGGGGGCGGGTCTGCCGGTGGAACTGGCGATTCTTCCTTCCCACATTGACGTCCTTGTTCCTTGATGGAACAGGACGGCGACAGATACAGCAGGAGAATGAGGTGCACGTATGAAGAAACGTAACGTCGATGATTATTTGCAGGAAGGGATATACGGGACGCCGGAAACCAAACCTTCCGAACGGAAGCAGTACTTAGGAACCATCCGTGAACGAGTGATTCTTGTTCTTACGAAAGGACAGGTTATGCAGGGAACGGCAAAGAAGGAGCTTTCATCCCGGATGAAGCAATATAAGGATGCGACTCTGTTGTTGAACGGGGAAGTGAGTTATCGCTTTCTCAGTCCATACATGGATATTGCTGAAGAGGAGAGCATCCATCATACCATGGTTTCCAACCAGGAAGCGGATACGGATACAGGACTTGTCCTGACCGTTGATTATCCTGTGGAATTGGAGGATGTAACGGTTAATCCTTCCGTAACTGGCGTGGAAGAAAAAAGTGTCCAGCGAGGTTGGAAAGGGTGGATGCGTTCCCTTTTTAAGCCGAAGGAATAAAGTAAGGAAGAAAACGACTGCCGGGCGGAGGCTCGGGAGACCGTGCGTATACGTCTCGTTCGGTTTGTTGAAGCCTGCCCGCATCCTCTTGTTAGGAGAGAAGCCATCCCAGGCACATCGATGACTGCTGCTATGGATGTGGATAGGATATGGCCTTTTTTGCTGATTGTATGAAGACGTATCATTTTATGTTGAGAAAGATTCCAAGTAAAATGAAAATCGAAAATGATCCAAAAGGAGTTTTTCGAATGACAACTGATATGCGCAGCCAGTTTGAGCAATATATCAAGAATTTTAAACAAAATACTTCTAAGGAAATTCAGGACAAGATGAGTAACGCCATCGATGAATTGGAAGCCTCTGAAGAAGGCAACGGTCTTTCCAAAGGAGAAAAAGCACCGGACTTCACCCTTCCAGATGCTAAAGGCGGTCAGGTTCAGCTTTCCGAACAGCTTAAGTTTGGTCCTGTCATCGTGACCTTCTATCGTGGCGGGTGGTGTCCTTACTGCAACATGGAGTTGCGTGCGTATCAGGAGATCCTGGATGACATCCATAAGGAAGGGGCTCAACTAATTGCCATCAGCCCGCAGACTCCGGACCAGTCCATGACGACCCAGGAGAAAAATGACCTGCAGTACCATGTATTGAGTGATGTTGGAAACAAATCAGCCCGGCAGTTCAACCTCGTTTACAAGCTTCCGGACTATCTCGTTGAAGTATATAAGGACAAAGGGTTGAACGTGGACAAACATAACGGAGACGATTCCTGGACGCTTCCAGTTTCCGCGACTTACATCATTGATACAGATGGTTCGATCGTTTATGAATATACTAAATCTGACTATAAGGACCGTGCAGAGCCTTCAGAAGTGCTGCAAAAGCTGAAAAAGGTAAAAGCGTAAATAAAAAGACGTCCCCCACGTGGAGGACGTCTTTTATTTTTTTATACCTTTCTTTAAAAATCCACCTTCGGAATAAAAAGGACAGGGTTAATTTCAGACCATAGACTAAAAAAAAGACTGTCGAGGAAGTGCTCGGCAGTCTTTTTGAATGGAAGCGGACATTGACTTCACAGGAGGACGAGAACGGATGCTTCTTCTGTCAATTACCTAAACTGTCGGAACAGTCTTGATAAGCCAAGGATAATAAGTGCGAAAGAAAATAGAATCATTGCAATGTACCCGGCATAGTAAAGGAATTGATCGAAGAAATTACCGGCTGTGTCACCGATGCTGAACAAAGCATACCCGGCGATCAGTACAGATAAATAAAGGAATACACGACCATCAGCTTTCAAATCCACCATGTCTTTCACCTCCTCTCCTCACCAATATATGCAGGAGGGAGAACCATTATTTATCTTTTCTCCATAAAATTCGACAGCTTGTCCACCGGCATAAAGAAAAACCCCTTTCCATAGTGGAAAGGGGGATGGCACGTACTTTTCATTGAGGGAAGCAGACCATGAAATCTACAGGCTATTTTTCCTGGCGGGGAAAAATAGTAGGGTGATTCGACGTAAGAGACAAAAGAGAGTACCTATACCGATGATGAAGGATTCGGTCCTTCATCAGACAAATGTGCAGAACGTGGACAACCAGAACACGCCCGGCACGGTGAATAACGAGGATCTCTTTTGTTAACTATATTGTAACATTTTCCGACTGTCATCCGCTTTGGGAAAAGTAAAGATGGAAGGTGCTAATGGTTTGGGCTTTTGTCGAAGTATTTTCACAAGTTTTTACTTGTTCTGGAAAAGTGTGTGTTTTTTCGACTTTTTTCACTACAATCAAATGGCAGATTGTCGACTCATTGGGATTGATGTAAAATAATAGATAATAAAAGGTTGGAGGAATGAAAAGGTGGATATCCGTAATTATCAGTACTTGATTCAGCTGCAGGCAATGTCAATGATGAGCGGCGGTATAAATCAAACGTCCGGCTTGATGCAGGGGCCGACGTTCCAAAGCCTGCTCCAAGCGGCTATGTCTTCTCCGTTCGGCAGTCAGGATGATGAAGGCGGAGAGGCTCCGATGTTATCCGTTGGTTCCAATGCGTACAACACTGTCCCGCTGTCCTTCTCTTCTCTTCCTTCTCCACAGCCGGAACCGGTAGAGAAAGAGGCAGTGCAGGAAAGCACGGCACCGAGTTCCATCGATCAGTTGATTACGAAAGCTGCCGAACGATTTGGTGTAGATGAACGCCTTGTCCGTGCGGTGGTCCATACAGAGTCGAACTTTAAAGCAGATGCAACAAGCCACGCTGGTGCGCAGGGACTCATGCAGCTCATGCCTGCGACAGCTAGAGCACTGGGAGTCAAGAATCCATTCGACGCAGAGGATAATTTAATGGGTGGAACGAAATATTTAAAGCAGATGCTGGACCGCTATGATGGAAATAAGAAGCTTGCGCTGGCAGCTTACAATGCGGGTCCGGGAAACGTGGACAAGTACAACGGTATTCCACCTTTCCGGGAGACACAGAATTATGTCGGCAAAGTCCTCGCCAAAACATGAAAAAACCTGACCGGATCCCTATGTGGGACGGTCAGGTTTTTTATTTATCCGGCTCTAAATGCCGGCTCATCTGCATGTATTTATTAAATACGACGGTCATTTCCTTTAAACGGTTGCGCACATCCTCATCGATCAGTTCTCCCTGGGTGGAGAAGTGGTTCGTGTGGGTGTAGACATAGTTCGGTGTCACCATACAGCGGAAGTAATTCAAGATCGGTTTCAATTGATTCTCGATGACGAGATGGTGCTGCAGTGTACCGCCGTTTGCTACGATCGAAACGGGCTTATAACGCATGGCCAGCGGGGATACTGCATCGAAAACATTCTTTAACGTTCCAGGAATGGATCCTTGGAAGATGGGTGTGGCGATTACATAGGCATCTGCACTTTCTACGGCCTGAATAAGCGCCTGCATATCTTCATTATATTCGTCCGCAGGCCTCCCATCGACGAATTGCAGGTCATAATTCTCCAAATCGACGATCTGGGTGTCGTGGGTGTCCGGAAGGTTTTGTATATATCCTTCTATTTCATTTAACAATGTTCTCGTTTTCTTACCGACGATTGTTCCATTCAACAATAAGATCCTCATCAACGTTCTCTCCTTTATTTTCTAGAACCTAACATAGCGTATGCAAAAATGAATGAAGTGGGCTTTATAACAAGTGCTGATATGTATGCCTGTGTAGAAACGGTCGATGGACCGACTATATCGAATAAGAGAAGTGCCGGTCCCGTCCATTTCATGGTAAAGTATCACGTAAGTTAAAGCAATCGTAAGCGGACGCTGGTACAGCGGCTTAGGTGCCGTTATAATGAGGTAGAGGAGTGAAGATCATGATCAAAATGCTCAGACGGATCAAGTTCCTTCTACATATAAGAAAATCGATACCTTTCCTCATCCGTTTCTTTCGATCGGCAGAAGTGACCCCCTGGAAAAAATGGCTTTCTTTGCTGTTTTTGCTCGGCTATGTCGCTTTTCCGTGGGATTTAATACCTGATTTCCTTTTGGTCATCGGTTTTATCGATGATCTCGCTGTCCTGACGTTCGTTCTACAGCTTATGGTGAGGATGGCTCCGGATTCGCTGAAGGAAGAATATGAGGTATAGGAGGATTAGGAAGGTTTAATGTAGGGAATTATGAGGTATGAGTTTATTGTGAATGATTTTAAATAATCAGTCGAGGAGTGGTGATTTTGAGTAAAGCAATGTTTACAGCACACGCAACAGCTAAAGGTGGACGTAACGGCCATGTCATTTCTGATGATGGTTTGATCGATTTGAACCTGGTCCAGCCGGGTGAAGGAAATGAAAAAGGTTCCAACCCTGAGCAGCTGTTTGCTGCCGGATATTCTGCATGCTATGACGGTGCATTGAACCTAATGGCAAGCAAGCAGAAGAAAGACATCGATTCAGAGGTCACTGCTGACGTAAGTCTGTTGAAAGATGAGTCGGACAACGGCTTCAAAATCGGCGTTGTACTTAATGTTGATATTAAGGGAGTGACGCAGGAAGAAGCTGAGGAGCTTGCGAAAGCTGCCCACGAATTCTGCCCATACTCCAAAGCGACTCGTGGTAACATCGAAGTAGAACTTAAGCCAAGAGCTGTATAAGTCATACCTTTAGAAGCACCCGTTTTCCGGGTGCTTCTTTGTTTGCAATCCTGTTATTTTATCGATTCGGAAAAGTGTGGTATTTTAGAGGCGGAGGGATGAAGGTCATGAAGATAACCGATCAAGCAAGAGACTTACTGCATCAGATCTTAGAAGACGAAGAAGCCGGTTGTCTCCGCCTGTTTTTTGCCGGGTACGGCTGCGGGGAACCTGATATCGGAATGACGATCGGGGAACCTCAGGCAGATGACGAACTGCATCAGATCAACGATATCCCCGTTGCAATCGACGGGCGGATCATGCATCTGACGGAAACGTTAACGATTGAAGGCAAACAGACGATGGAAGGACCGAAGTTTCAATTAAGCGGTCTACCGGAAAAAGAGTGTTGACTTCCCACTATCCAGCTGGATGTGGGTTTATTTTTTAAACAGAGAGAGGTTCGAAACATCATGATGGCACGTGGACACCAGGTCGTCGGATTCACTTTCGGGGTGGGTGCCTTGACGCTGCTTCCTTCCTTTGAATTGGTTTCCGAGCGACCATTTCAAACGATCTTATATTTTGTCTTTGTTTTATTCGGTTCCTTATTACCAGATATCGATACACCGACATCCACGCTTGGCAGTAAGTTCTGGAGAGGATTGATGACGGTGTTTACCCTCGCTTTCCTCTGCTACTTATTTGCACCTCAGTACTTGGATACATACAGGGATGAGCTGAAGATCTTCGTCATGCTTCTGCTGCCCATTCTAATTATGATCCGCGGTCATAGGAAAATGACCCACTCGATCCTGTTCGTGAGTCTGCTGGCATTATATGGTTACATATTGGAACAAACGTTGAATATCCCATGGTTTTACCTGGGAGGTTTGATGATCGGTGTTGTATCCCACCTTTTCGGGGACTACATAACAAAACAGGGTATCCCTCTTGGGTATCCTATATCTAAAAAGTACGTACAGTTTTTATTTACATTTAAGACGGGTTCCAGTACGGAGAAGGTACTGATATATGGACTGGTACTCTGGAATGTATGGTTTCTGACCTCCATCATTTTTTAATTGTGCAGCACAAACTGATACAGTAATACTTGATCGTCCGCCTCTCGAGAAGCAGCAACCTTCTCAGGGGCGGTTATCTTTAGGTGTATTTTAGGTAATATAGCGGCATACCAATTGGTTTGTACTGGACAGGTGGAATTTTATTCAATAAAATGTAAATAAGCATAAGAGAGGAGTCTTGGTGCTTATGGTGAATTATAAGTTGATTGAGCCGAGTCCGCTTACAAGTCTGCAAATGAACCGAAGCTCTTCGTTATATACCATCTATTTAAATAACTTGAAACGTTATTCCAGAATAGAAGCACTTAATCAGACACGGGATTTCATCTTCGCCCATACTCCTGATCAGTTATCCGAACAGATCGCCTCGATGGAATTTCTCTACATGAATGATTTGTTCGATGATCTAACATGTTGGATGAATCAGCCGGGCATCAGGAAAGATGTGTCTTTTCTTTACAGTATCTTGATGGATCGCCGCCAAAGAAAATCAACGATGGACCGCGTTCATCAACTGAAGGCTATCCGGTTTACGAACCCTTCCATGCATTGTCTTCACCTCTTCACCCTCGTTTATTCCTACTATGATTTGAAGATGTACACAGCCTTGGATAAATATTTAGATGACTGTGAGCTTGCGCTTCGAGCCGTGGATGAACCCCTCATGTATTATTATTTGAATCAGAGGTACCAGGAGCTCCTTTTCCAGCATTATTGGAAGACAGACAACTCTATTCTCGCCAGCCGGTACGCTTATAAGATGATCAATACAGAACTTTCACCGAAGCGGAAGTATCGTATGTATCATCACCTGGCCTTATGTCTACTCTTTGACGGATATAATTCTGCCATCGAGCCGCTCAGTAAAGCTCTGGAAATCGCAGAGAGAATCAACGAAAGACCTCTCATTGACTCCGTTCTTCACCGATCGCTTCCGTTCATCTCGGCTTTCCATCATAAGACGGAGGGAGTCACTACACCGGACCCTGTGGAGAATGCACATCTTTGTATTGTGAAAGGGGATGTGAAGCGGGCGAAGGATTTCCTGCGGACGCTTCCTGTGCTGACTCCTTTTCAAGAGAGTTACATGGGGCTTGCCGAGCGGGATGAAGATCGGTTGAATCTTGCACATAAACGATTTATTACCGAACGTGGGGACCATTTCTTTGCACGTGTACCTTTGGAATTCTTGAAACGAATACAATCATAATTGGAGGCAGATTTTTCATGAGAAAAATGCTGACGTTGCTGTTCCTTTTTGTATTGCTTTCGGCCGCAGGTGCTTCGTTTTCAGATGGTCATACGTATGCGAAAGATCCGGGCGACCCTGGTATGGGCTCCGTTCATCCTGACAAAGATCCGGGCGATCCCGGCATGGGTTAAACAAGAAGACGCCTCCTTTAACAAGAAGACGCCTCCTTTAACAAGGAGGCGTCTTCTTGTTTATTTTTTCCGTTTTCTTTCTGGTAGAGGTTCTCTACGGATCATTTTCGTAAAGGCGTAAACGAAAATGATCAGAATGATGGTAAACGGCAGGGCGGAAACAAGAGAGGCCGTCTGCAGCGCATTCAGTCCTCCTGCGACGAGTAGAACAGCCGCAATAGCCGCCATTAGTACACCCCAGACGATTTTAATCGGGAGAGAAGGTGTCAGGCTTCCGTTCGTCGTCATACTTGCAAGGATATAAGTGGCGGAGTCTGCCGATGTAATAAGAAATGTTGCAATTAATAAGATAGACAGCATCGACATGATTCCTGTCAACGGAAGGTATTCATATGTTTCAAATAAAGCGACGGTGATGTCGTTACTAACAGCAGATGCAATCGATGTTCCACTGTTAAGGTCACTGTTCAATGCCGTACCACCGAAAGTGGCGATCCATAGGCAGGCGATTAATGGCGGCACGACAAGCACACCGAAAACGAATTCCCGGATTGTTCGTCCCCTGGAAACCCTCGCAACGAATGCTCCGACGAATGGAGACCAGGCAATGGCCCAAGCCCAGTAAAAGATCGTCCAGTCCTGCAGCCATCCATTGTTTCCCTGATAAGGCGTAAGCCTCAAGCTGTAGCTGACAAAGTTGTTCAGATAGTCTCCCAGTCCCAATGTGAAACTGTTCAGGATGAAAACAGTAGGGCCTGCAATAAAGACAAACAGCAGGAGAAGAAGACACAGACCGAGGTTCAGGTTGCTCAACCATTTGATGCCTTTATTCAATCCTGTGCTTGAAGAGGTTAAGTATAGAATGAGCAGAACGGCGGTGATAAGTAATTGGCTTGTGGTGTTGTTCGGAACATCAAATACGGCATTCAACCCGCCGTTCATCTGCAGGATGCCGAGTCCGAGAGAGGTGGCAATTCCCATTACCGTAGCGATGACGGCCAGGGAGTCTGTCGTGTTTTTGACCACTTTGGATTTGCCGAGTACAGGTTCGAGAGCCGTAGAAATCAGGCCGTTCTTATCCTTCCGGAACTGAAGGAAGGCGATGATCAGACCGACGATGGCGAACACCGACCATTGGCTGACACCCCAATGGAAGAAGGAATATCCCATAGCGACTCTGGCTGCTTCTTCTGTTTGTGGTTCGAGGTCAGAGAAAGGGGTCTCAAAGAAATGGCTCATCGGTTCTGCTACTCCGTAGAAGACGATTCCTACCCCGAATCCTGCGGAGAACAGCATCCCGATCCATGTGAAGAATGGGAATTCCGGTTTGGAGTCTTGAGGACCGATTTTGATTTTGCCGTACTTGCTTATGCTCAAAATAATAAGAAATAGGACGAATCCGAATACGGAAATCAGGTAAAACCAACCGAAATTCAAGGTTGTGAAATCGAATAATGTGCCGGCGACGTTCCCGAACCCTGTCGGATTGACGGCCCCGATCACGACTAAAATGGCTACGACGGTTGCTGAAATAAGAAAAACTGGATTTTTTAACTGTTCTTTCATCATACTCCCCTTTCATGAATCAGATAATAGGTCATTCAATATAGCCTTCCCTACATTTTCCTGCAGGAAACATCAGCATTCTTCATACGATGCTTCTTATTCCTCCCGAAGCAGTCTTCCCCTGAAACAGGTCGTAATTCTAAGGATTTTCCTGTAAGCATTTCGTTCCACCTCCGTTCTATGGTTCTTCATTCTACCAAACAAGGATAGGTTTGTAAGGGTGGGCTAGGATGGGCCGGGATAGGTAAACATAGAGAGAGAGGAGGGGGAAAAGCATGTTTGAGCCGTGTAGAAATATTGGAGACTGGATGAGGGACTTTCCTGGTAGATGGTGGGTGGCGGGAGGCTGGGCAGTGGATCTTCATATAGGAGAAGAGACCCGTCATCATCATGATGTGGATATTGCTTTAATAGAGCCTGAGGACAGCAGCTTCTTCCGCGATTGGTCCCCGCTTGGGACATCTCCCAGTGGAAGTCTCCGTGTACTTGCTCCTACAGGGGAGGAAGTAGATGTGTGGCTGCAGGAACAGGAAAAGGAGAGGTTTCGTTTCTCCGCAGCTGTTCATTATGATCTATCTTCCATGCATCTGCGCTCGGAGAACGGGCTGCCTTACTTAAATCCGGAAATTGTCCTTTTGTATAAAGCATTTTCTGATACGGAAAAGAACGAAGCAGATTTCAAGTTGCTGTATCCTCACTTGAATGAGCATCAAAAAGAATGGCTGAAACAAGGATTAATGCATCATCGCCCGCAGCATCATTGGTTAATCCGGCTGCTGTATTGATGTTTGTTATATAGCTGCGGGATAAAATTATTAAAGGCTTTAACTTTAATGTGACGGGCGTTACGGTCATTATGCTCAGGAAGAAAGTCCGCTTTTCTGTTTATATTTTCTAAGTATGGGTATTCGTCTATAAGAACTTCCATGACCGGAGGATGCCTCTTACCCGGGAATCTCACCAGGTCGGAAAGGAGACGAATGATGAATAAGGTTACATCCGTATTTTGGATCACATTAGCCATCGCACTATTGTCGGTCGTTTGGGGGGCGGTGGCACCCGGCAACTTAGGGGAGATCACAGGTAGTATTCAAACCTACATTTCTGTCCATTTCGGCTGGTATTATTTATTGATTGTCACAGGTTTCGTACTATTCTGTCTGTACATGATCATCAGCCCATACGGGAAAATCAAATTGGGAAAACCATCAGATAAACCGGATTACAGTTATCCCACATGGTTTGCAATGCTTTTCAGCGCAGGGATGGGGATCGGACTCGTCTTTTGGGGAGCGGCCGAGCCGACAACTTTTTTTGCCTCCGACGCACCTTTGTCGGAAACGGGTTCTGATGCCGCTCTTAACGAAGCGATGCGGTTCGTTTATTTTCACTGGGGTGTGCATGCTTGGGGAATTTATGCCATCGTCGCGCTTGTGCTCGCTTACTTTAAGTTCCGCCGGGGAGCACCCGCTTTGATCAGTTCGACCCTGGAACCGCTTTTTGGAGAGAAAATGAAGGGGCCGTGGGGGAAACTGGTGGACGTCATCGCTGTATTCGCAACGATTGTAGGTGTGGCAACGACACTTGGGTTCGGGGCAGCGCAGATCAACGGCGGCCTTACGTATCTGACTTCCATTGAGGATTCTTTTGGAATCCAATTGACCATTATCCTGATTGTTACGGTGCTGTTCATGATGTCTGCTTATACAGGGCTAAGTAAAGGGATCAAGTACTTAAGTAATACGAATATGATTTTGGCAGGTCTGCTCCTGCTTGTGATGCTGATTGTCGGACCGACTTTATTCATTTTGAATATGTTCACAGATACAATCGGTGCATACTTACAGAACCTTCCAGGGATGAGTTTCCGTCTTGCGCCGAACAGTGAAGAAAGCAGAACCTGGATCAATGACTGGACGGTTTTCTACTGGGCCTGGTGGATTGCCTGGTCTCCATTTGTAGGAATCTTCATCGCCCGTGTTTCTAAAGGGCGGACGATTCGGGAATTCCTTTCCGGTGTCCTGCTCGTCCCGTCAGCCATCGGATTCCTTTGGTTTTCCACATTCGGTTCCTCTGCCATTCAAGTGCAGAGAAGTGGAGATGCAGACCTGACCCAATTAGCGACAGAGCAGGTATTATTCGGCTCCTTCGACAATTATCCACTCGGTTTGATTATGTCGATTATCGCGATGTGTCTGATCGGTACATTCTTTATTACATCAGCAGATTCCGCTACGTTCGTGCTCGGAATGCAGACGACGAACGGTTCACTGACACCGCCAACGATGGTCAAGTTCGTCTGGGGACTGATCCAATCATCCATGGCTGCGGTACTGCTTTATTCAGGTGGACTGCAGGCACTGCAGAATGCTTTGATTTCAGCCGCTTTCCCCTTTTCCTTCGTCATGATTCTCATGGTCGTATCCTTGTACAAGGCGCTGCGTGCCGATAAGAAGGCGATAGAAAGGGATAATGAACAAATGGAAAAGGATTCCGCTTAACCGGCAGCTTTTGTCTTCCACTCATCCGTAACCGCTTTTTCACTGTTTTTTAATTATTTTCATGAAATTGTATCATTAAGGAGATTCGAATTCTGATAGAATAGAGAGTGACTATGCATGTCGCAAAGGAGTTATGGATGATGTGGGAATGGAAGAACATATACCGCGGACTGCTGATGGGAGCGAGTGATGTCGTTCCGGGAGTCAGTGGAGGAACCATCGCGGTCGTTTTAGGTATTTATGATCGTCTGATTGAAGCGATCAATGGAATATTCAGCAGGGAATGGAAACGGCATCTTCGTTTTCTCATCCCGCTTGGAATCGGTATTGGTATATCGATCGTCCTGCTTGCTAATGTAATTGAATGGTTGTTTGAGCATTATCCTGGTCCGACCCAGTTTTTCTTCCTTGGTCTGATCATCGGAGTCCTGCCTTATTTAGCGCATAAAGCGGATATGAAGCATACCTTTAAAGCTCAGCATTACCTGCTGCTTCTGATCGGTGCAGCCGCGGTCGCTTCTATGGTGTTTTTCCAGACAGGAGAATCCGAGCCGCTGCAAAACATGACAGCTTCAACGTATCTGCTGCTCTTCTTCTCGGGTTGGATTGCCAGCAGTGCTATGATTCTGCCGGGCATCAGCGGATCGTTCATTTTGCTGATCATCGGTATCTATTCGACGGTTGTCAGCGGTATCTCTGATTTCCGGATCGACATCATTGCCGTGGTCGGTATTGGAATTCTGATCGGACTGATAACGATGAGTAAAATCGTCAAGTTTTTCCTGGAGAATTATACGGCTGGGACGTTTGCCGTCATCATCGGATTGGTGATCGGGTCCGTCTTCGTCATCTTCCCGGGAGTTCCGGAGAACGGTGTCATGTGGATCGTCAGCATCGTTACGTTCCTTGCAGGTCTGGCAGCGGCGTGGCTGCTCGGAAGAGTCGAATATAAATAAGCAGAACGTAAGACAAAAGTTCCAGATTCTATTAAGATGGAAGATAGATTGAAGCACAAAGGAGAATGGAAGATATGGAATCTATTCATACTGTTGATACATTCAACGAAATCATTGAAAGCGAGCAGCCGGTTATTGTGAAGTTCCAAGCGGACTGGTGCCCGGATTGCCGCCGTATGGACATGTTTATCGGAGATATTCTCGAGGAGTACAACGGATATCAATGGTACGATGTTAATCGTGATGAACTTCCGGAAATGGCGGAGAAATATGAAGTCATGGGCATTCCGAGTCTCTTGATTTTCAAGAACGGTAATAAACAGGCACATCTTCACAGTGCGAACGCGAAGACTCCCGAAGAAGTGCTGGAGTTTTTGAAAGCAAGTCTTTAATCGGTACGTCCACATGGTCCCCATGTGGACGTTTTCTATAAGGAGGTTCTGCCATTTGTACAAACGGTTGTTATTGGTTGGTGCGGGTCATGCCCATTTAGAAGTGTTGCGCCAGTGGAAGGAGAATCCGCTTCCGAACGTACAAGTATGTTTGATCTCGCCAAACCGTTACCAATATTACTCAGGAATGTTCTCCGGTTTTACAGAGGGTATCTATGAAGAGGAAGAGACACGTGTAGATCTCAGGAGGCTGACTATAGATGCCTGTGTTCACCGGATTCAAAAGAAAGCAGCGAGGATCGACGTTCGTCATAAGAAAATCATTTGCGAAGATGGATCCGCTTATCCGTTCGATGTCGTCAGCTTTGATATCGGTTCTGGGAGTCTCCCCCCTGATTTTGCAGAGTCGCCTGCGCGCTCGGTCAAGCCGAATGACGAATTCATTGAACAAATGAAGGAATTGCGGGAAACACCGATGCCGCTCATTATCGGTGGGGGAGCGGCCGGGACGGAGCTGGCTCTGTCGATGCAGGCCTATAAAGAGATGCAGGGGATTCCCGGCCAGGTACGTATCATTACATCCGGTCGCATTTTGTCGGATGCGCCAAAGTGGGTCTCTACGAAGCTGGAAGGATTGTTGAGGGAAAAGGGTGTGCGAGTCTGGGAGCAGGAACGTGTACAGGAGGTTTCAGACTCCCATGTCCATACAGCTACCGGCAATCAGGTTCGCCACACAGGTGTGCTCTGGCTGGGCGGAGCTTTCGGTGATACCGTCTTTGAACGCTCGGGTGTGGAAGTGGATGAACGGAGTTTTGCTTACGTTCGTTCGACCTTACAATTCGAAGGGTTCGATTACATGTTCGGTGCGGGCGATTGTGTCACCATGATGGATCATCCCGATCTGCCGAAAAGTGGTGTCTATGCGGTAAAGCAGGGGCCGGTGTTGTTTAACAATCTAAGAAGTTATCTGGATGGGAAAGAACTGCAGCATTTCTCTCCTCAGAAAAATGCCATGTATATTCTGTCGACAGGCGGAAAGCGGGGATTCCTTATCTATGGACCGCTCAGTGCCCATAACCGGCAGGCTTGGAAGATGAAGCATAAAATAGACAAAGAATTCATGGCCAAATATCAATAAAAAAGTCTTTGACGTCTGTCCTTCAGCACAGGACTCGTCAAAGACTTTTTTTTAGCGTATTTTTAACCATTCTTTCACTTTATTGCGGAATAAGAAAGTAAGAACGAGGACGAAGGCGACGACGCTGAAAGCTGCAATGATCAAGCTGCGGTTCCCGCTGGCCAGACTTGTACCTACTAAACTGTAGGCAAAAGAACCGGGAAGCATCCCTATGACGGTAGCGAGCAGGAAAGCAGAGAGGCGGACTCTTGTCATTCCGGCAAGGTAGCTTAAAATATCGAAACCGACTAGTGGGATAAGGCGCAGAATGAATACATACAGAAAACCTTGACGCTTCATCCTCGGATAGACCGCTGCCGCCCATTTGGATTCTTCGAATTTCAGGACGGAATCTCCGAAGAAACGCCCCATCGCATAGCCGGTGATCGATGCTGCTGTCGCTCCGATGATGATATAAAGGATTCCGGGCCACAATCCGTAAGCGAAGGCTGCGGCGAGCGAAAGGATCGAAGTCGGAAAAACAATGATCGGACCGGCGGCATACAGCAAAATGAAGAGGGCCGGCCCCCACGCACCGAAGGATAGGATGTAGGAGCGGATATGATCCGGGGATACGTTCAGTTGGCTCCTCACGATAAAGACTGCGAAGAGGAACACAGTTAAAACGACGAGAGCCCGGCCGATGCTTTTCCTGCTCACTGTATCCCCGCCTGAAAGGTACGCACGTCCGCCTTGTTTACATATAGAAGTACGTCCGTTTCTATAAGCGAGCGGTCCTGGAGAGGGATGGCAAGCTTCTTCTCCAGCTCAGGAAGCTCGATATGAGCGATGGGATGGCCGTGGTTGTACGTAATGTGTTCCACCCTTCCCTGAAAAGTCAAGCTATCCTCTTCTTTTTCCGACGAGTGAAATCTTACATGCTTTAAAGGCACGTAGGTCCGGTCATCAATGATAAAGTGGCCACCCATGAAGGATGCGACGTGGATGTTGGCAGGATAGTCATGGAGCGTATCCGCATCCCCGATCTGCTGAAAGGCTCCATCCTGAAAGAGGGCGATCCGATCCCCCATGATCATAGCTTCCTCCAGGTCATGCGTAACGAACAAAGCGGTCGTGTTCCGTTTCACTAAAAAGTCACGCACCCAATAGCGCAGATCCTGGCGTAGATGAGGGTCGAGGCTGCTGAATGGTTCATCGAACAATATAACTTCCGGTTCTGTCGCCATAGCCCTGGCGAGCGCGGTCCGCTGCTGCTGGCCGCCGGATATTTGTGATGGGAAGTGGCTTCGGTAATCTGTCATTCCGATGGCAGCAAGCAGCTGCTTTATCTTTTCGGGCGTGTATTTTTTGGATACTTTCGCTCCGTACGTAATGTTTTCTTCCACAGTCATATGGGGGAACAGGAGCGGTTGTTGAAAGACGAGGCTGATATCCCGTTGATTGGCTTTCTGCCTCGTAATATCCTGTCCGTTCATCAGGATTGTTCCGCTTGTCGGTTTTTCCAGGCCGGCAAGGACACGCAGGAGGGTGGTTTTCCCACTTCCTGATGGTCCGACCACACTGAGTATCTGACCTTTTTCCATGGTAAAGGAAAGTTCACTCAATACGACCGGTCCTTTAAACTGTTTAGTGATCCGTTGAATTTCCAGAGCTGGGCTTGTCATCGTTGATTCCTCCATCGTGTATGAGTATATGGGAGGAAGGAAATCATTCCTTCCACTATGGCATACATAGCTAGTGGTACGAGTGCGAACCAAATGGAGAAGGCGGACATCAGGGACGGATCGGCATTCTCCATGAACGGAAAGAAAACCATCGGAAGGGTCCGTACCTGTCCTCCCCCAATGATCGAAGTTATCGCATACTGACTGAGACTGATGACGATCGTCAGGAATGTCGTGCTCCGGATCGCCGGCTTCATCAGGGGCAGTTCAATGGTAAACAGCTGCTGGAGCTTTCCTGCTCCCAATACTTCGGGCTGCTGCAGCATGGAAGATCCGATCTGCTTATAGGTGTTATGGAAAATCTTGATGCTGTAGGGAACCGTCGGGATCAGGTGAATAAGTATGACGCCTGCTGCTGTGTCTGCCAACCCGATTCGGATCATCCAAAGGTGAAGGCCCATGGTAATGGCAAGAACGGGAATAAGCAGGGGGGCAAGCAGGAATGCTTCCAGAATCGCCTTGCCGCGGAAAGTTGTCGTCGCAAGAGCTTTTCCGGCGGGGAGGGCGATCAGGAAGTTGAGGACAAGCACACTGAAAGCTATTAGAACGGATGTCCCTGTCGCTTCGATCAAATAAGGGTCATTCCAAAGCCGCTGATAGCTCGCCCATTGAAGCGTGATCCCATTTCCTGTGTGGAACCGGAATGGAGCGCTGATGCTCTGTAAAAGCAAAAGGAACAGAGGAAATACGAATACTCCCCCTGTGACCAGGTAAAACAATGTTTTCTTCAAGGTCATAAAGATTCTCCTTTCGCTCTTCTCCATCTCCTTCTGTTTACAAAGGCATAACCGACGACAGCCAGAGCCAGCAAGAGAAGGCTTATAGAAATCATTGCAGCAAACGCAAGCGGACGATCATCCCAAGAGCTTCCATAAAACCAGTCATAGCTTAATACCGCTGCCATTTCTGGATAAGTCGTTCCAAGCAATGCCGGCACTTCATATGCAGACAAGGTAAAGGCAAAGACGATGAGGAACGTCTCGATCAAGACGGGGGTGAGGCTTGGTATGTCCACTGTTTTGAACTTCTGCCAGCCGCTGCCGCCCATCGTTTCGACAAGGTCATAATACTCCCTGTTTATTCCTGCATACACAGGGAAGAGCAGCAGAATGACAAGCGGGAGTTCTTTCCATACATAAGTAATGATGATGCCGATCCCGTTCGGGTCCCGTGTCCAAATCGGGAAAGCTTCCGTGCCGGCCAACAGGCCAAAAGAAGTCAATGCTTGAGCCGCCACACCCGATTCCGATAAGAGCAGGAGAACGACATACCCCCATACAAAATGAGGGAAGAGCATTGGTATCCAGACGAGGAGCCGTGACGATGTTTTCTTGAGATAGGTATAGAAATACTTGGTCATCACGAGCCCGATGACCATGGAAAGGGACGTGGCAAGGAAAGCCGTTTGGACACTGAAGCTGATGGAGCTTATGAATCTCCCGTTGTCTGCAAGCTCTTTATAGTGCGTAAGCCGCACACTTCCGTCATCCATCAGGCTTTGGATCATGCCGTTTGCCAATCCATAAAACGGCATGACCAGAAAAAGAAGGGATGGAAGCAGCAACCACAGGCTCTTAGTCCTGAACGATTTCATTAAACCATTCTTCCGTCATCCATTCGACATAAGAAGCTGCTGATTCGGGCAGAAAGCTTTCTTCCAATTTTTCTACAGGAAGGACACTATCGCCCCGATCAACCGCTTCAAACTGTTGCTTCTGCTCTTCCGGCAGCAGGTCGAGGCTGATCGGTGTGTTGTCACCCCAGGAATCGGGCTGAAGCTTGGCCAGTTGTGCCTCCGGAGACAACAGGAAATTGATGGTCGTCAAAGCGCCTGGTTTGTTCGGACTATTGAACGGTACAGACAGGAAGTGGGTATTTCCGATGGACCCCGGCTCCATGACGAAGGATTTCGTTGTTTCAGGAAATACGCCGTCTTCGATTAATGATTCTGCGCGTGCTTCGTTGTACCCCATCGTCATCCATACCTCGCCTTCGCTGTATAGACGGTCCAATTCAGTCAGGTCATTCGGATAATGTTCGCCGGACCGCCAAAGATCTTCTTCTATATCCTTTAAATAATCCCATGTCTGATCTGCTGTCGGCTTGATGCTCTCTTCATCGAGAGGCTGATCATAGATGTCTGAAGGCTTGTCTGCCTTTGCGTACAAAATATGCCGCAGGAAGGCATTGCCGGAGAAATCTTCTGCGCGCGGGTACGTAAATTTACCTGGGTTTTCGTGGATCCACGTTTGCAGTTCCTCAAAAGTTTCCGGCGGGTTTTCAATTTTGGCGGAATCATAGAAAAAGACGAATTGAACTTTTCCCCATGGGGCCTCCATTCCATCCACCTCTGTGCCGAAATCTTTTTGAAAGGCTGGTGAGTCCGTATCATAATATTTCTGGAAATTGGGCAGACCGTCGGTGATCGTTCCGCTCAATAATTTGTTTTCTTTAGCATTTTTGAAATTTTCGCCGTTCAGCCAGATAAGATCGATCGATCCATCCTGTTTGCCGGCTTGTTTTTCGGTTTGGAGCTTCTGCAGAATTTCCGGTGTGTCCATCGGCACGCGCTCCAACGTTACACCAAACTGTTCTTTCATGCGGGGAGCTGCCCATTCGTCGATATATTGGTTAATGCTTTCATCCCCACCCCACATATGTAAACGGACGGTAGTATTCTCAGAAGCTGATTCGATGGCCTGCCAGGATTGGTCCGACCAATCCGTGCTGTTCGGTTCCTGGCTGCACGCAGATAAGAAGACCAGGGCAGCCAGAAAAAGCATGAGACTGAAAAACTTGTTCATGAAATTCCTCCTCTATCTATTCCATCTTTATCATCCATTGGACTCTTTTCTATCATACAAACAAAAAGACAGGAAGGAAACTATTCCTGCTTCCTGCATGCGGAGGGGCTTCCCGGGGTATGAAAGGACTAGGAGGTGTCGACATGCTGTATGAACAGTTCGCAAAACCGGAAGGATGGATTGGTAAGCTCGCTGGAAAGTATATGGAACGGGAGAATGAAGCGTTGAATGAATGGACCATCCATTTTCTTACCTTGGAAGAGGGGGACCGGGTGTTGGAGATCGGCTTCGGTTCGGGAGGGGCATTGAAAAAGGCATTGGAAGTACCGGGAATCCATTTGTTCGGAATCGATCCATCGGAAGCGATGGTATACACGGCACTGCGCCATCTACATAAACGGGAGAGTACTGCAGATGTCTGCCTCTATCACGGAGAAGCATCTCAGGTGACCACTTTCACTCAGCCGCTGGATAAAGTCTACGCCGTCAATAACAGTACGTATTGGGAAAAGCCGCTGGAGACGCTCCTCTATTTGCGGGGGCTGATGCGGAGAAACGGGAAAATCGCGTTAACCATTCGCCCGCACGAGGACGGAGCGGGGGATGATACAGCAGAGTTGTTAGGCGGCCAGCTGCAGGCCTTGCTGGTCAAGGCTGGGTTTCAACAGGTTCGCATCCATCTCCGTGACGCAAAACCGAACGATGCCGTCTGCGTGACAGGAATGGCGTGAGAGTATGCTACGATGGGGGAGGAGGGATGAAGCATGAAATCGTTGACGAAAGAAGAACGGGAATATTTGATCGATCAGGTGCAGCAGCATTTTGAAATGGAGCGGAACGAGGTGCTCGGAGAGCTTGCGGCCGATCACTTCGTCCAGTGGATGGCAGAGGAAGCAGGTCCGATCTTTTACAATAAAGGTATCACGGATGCCAGACGGATGGTAGAACAGAAGGTAATGAACATCGATGAGGACCTGCTTTCGTTGGAAAGACCGGCAGGCAGACCGAAGAGAAGATAAAGAAAACCGCTTCCTCATTGAGGAGCGGTTTGTTTTTATGCTTGTTCTTTATCCCAGCGGAAGTGATCGATTTGTTCGTTCAGCTCTGTCACCATGGTGGTCAAATGGGCCGCCTCCTTGCGTAAGTGTTCAAAGGCGGACTGCTGTTCCACGGTTGATGCAGAAATTTCTTCTGTACCTGCCGCTGTTTGTTCGATGACGCTGCTGACGTTCTCCATGGAAGCGTGGACGTTCTCGCTGCGGTCTTTAGAGTGAGAGAGTTCATCGACAAGCTCTTCCAATCGGGTATCTATTGTTTTTACTTGATCAGTAATCCTTTCAAATGCGGTCTCTGATTTGACGGAAGCACCGGTTTGTTCCTTTGCCAGGGAGAGAGCAGCGGTCATCTCCTTTTCAATGCTCCGGACACCGTTTCGTATTTGGCTGACCATGTCGGATATATCTGCCGTAGCATTGGTCGATTGATCAGCAAGTTTTCTTACTTCTTCTGCAACGACAGCGAAGCCTTTCCCGTGTTCCCCGGCGCGGGCCGCTTCGATGGCAGCATTCAAAGCAAGAAGGTTCGTTTGTTCGGCTACATCATTGACGACTTTGATCGTCGTATCGATACGGTCGGTGTATTGGATGAAGTCCGTGACCGATTTCTCGACACGAGAGAGGGAAGCGCTGCTTTCCTCCATTAACGAACGTTGACTCGTGACACTTTCTCTTCCTTCTTCGACAAACGCCCGCGCCTGTTTCCCTGCTTGTCTCGAAGCCGATCCCAGCTCTGTGTTTTTCAAGAAGCTGTGGTGCAGTTCCTCCATTAAGGAGGCGACATCCTGCATGTCATTGGATATGGACTGGCTTCCCGCGGCCAACTCGTCCGTAGACTGAGTAACTTGGTCGGAGACTTCCGTAAGGGCATGCATTTCTTCGTTCAATCTCCCGCTGAATGTACCGACTTGGCGGCTGATTTGGTGAACGGAAGACACGGTTCCCCGGAGTTGATCGACCATCGTTTGAAACGATCGTTTCAATTGCCCGATTTCATCTTTCTCTTTGTCCATGACCACGAGCTCCGTCGTCAAATCACCGTCCGCAATGCTTGCTGCTTTATCGGCAAGCGCGCGAAGCGGTTTGGCGATGTGTTTCGTCAGTCTGGTCGTAGACAGGATGGTCAGGACGAGAAGGACCGTGGCAGCAATGATGGTAAATGTAATCAACTGACGGATAGCATCCTTCTGCCTGTCTATTTGGTTCTGATACCAGGATTGCCCTTCCTGCTCCAGCATGTACACGTCATTCGTTATTCCGGCCGTTCTGGAAGCCTGCCGCTGTACCTCATTGACATCGCTGTCCGCCAGTGCCTCTTGTGCCCGGGTCTTCCAATCAGCAAATTTCGCTTCTGCCTGCTCGTACCAGCGTTTTTGAGCAGCTGTTGTGACGAGGGGAGCTACTTCTTTGAATGACTCTTCCATCTGGGCGATCTGCGTTTCCGCATCTTCCTGGAAAGCAGCGGATGGGTTATATCCATAGGTAGTTAACGCTTGTTCCACTGTGACAAGTCCTCCGTGCAGTTCTTTCGTTTCTAATAGAATCTGCACGTCCTGATTCGATGATTGCTGCAACTTCATCATTTGGAAAACGATGAAGCCGATCAGAATAAGGCATATGAACAGGGGGATCAGCGTCATTATGTATAATCGTTTCGCAATGGTCATGATCGTTCTCCTCCTTTATTCCTTCCCGTCCGCCTCGTCGATCATCTGTTCGTCTGCTTCTGTCCATTCGATGATCCGGACAGGTGCAAGGCCGATTCCGTTCTCTTTGATCCCGAGCGTCTCCGGTCCTGTAGTGATTTCACCGGTTTCCTGCAGTTCTTTCATGACTCTGTATAACGCCACGTTGACGTTTTTCAACATGGAAGACACAACGGCATCTTCCGCTACGAAGAATTGGTCCGTATCGACACCGAAGGCATAGATCCCCTGATTTTGTGCTTCTTTCAACACTCCAATTCCGGCAAATCCTGCAGCAGGGAAAAGGAAATCCGCGTTCTTATCCGCCATATCAGCAGCTAATCGGGCCCCTTCTTCATCGTCATCGAACGAGCCGGTATAGCCTGTCAGAACCTTTGCATCCGGGTTCACGGCCGCTACTCCTTCCCGAAATCCCTTTTCGAAGTTTTGAATAACAGGCATTTCTTCTCCTCCGATGAATCCGACCACATCGGATTTTGTTTTGGAACCGGCAATCATGCCTATCAATCTGCTGCCTTCTTCATCTTTGAACAGGATGGATCGGACGTTCTCTTTTTCAGATACAGCATCGATCAACACGAATTTCTGCTCCGGGTATTTATCCGCCAAGGCTTCAATGGCAGGTTGGGAATTGTATCCGAGTCCAATGATCACGTCGTGACCCTGTTCAATCATTTCTTCCGCCTTTGCCTCATAGTCTCTATCGAATGGTTCTCTGTAATCGAATGTAATGCCAAGCTCATCCCTGGCCTGTTCCAATCCTTGAAATGCCGAGTCACTGTAGGCGTTATCTCCAAGACCGCTTTCTGTAACGAGCAGTCCGGCAGAAAAGGTCTGTGCCGTTGCCTTTTCTAAGTTTTCACTGCATCCGGTAAGGATCCATAGAGCAAGAAACATGTACACGAGCAATCGAACTTTCAACGTTAGCCACTCCTTTTGTATGATGTCTGACATCTATTAAATCGGTAAGCCGATCTATTTGTTGAGCAGGATATAAAAATTCATACAAAAAACACCAGGAACAGAGTTCCTAGTGTCGGGAGTATTCCTTATTCAAAGAGAAGGCGTCCGCCAGTAGTTCATACGACCGCATGCGTTCCTCGAATGGAGAAACAATGGTATTGACGATCAACTCATCGACCCCGTAGTCGTCGGCGAGTTGGACCATTTCTTCTTTTACTCTCTCCTTGCATCCAACGATCATACGGTGCCGGTTCTCGCGGATTTTCTCTTCTTCATAGAGGGAATAAGAATAGGAGAGTGCCTCTTCCGGTGTCGGAAAATGGTTCATATCGGTTCCGCGCTCAATTTGTAGAAGGGCTAAATCAAGTCCTGTTGCCAAATACTCGGCTTTCTCATCCGATTCTGAACAGATGACGAAAACAGATACATTCACAGCAGGTTTATCCTGCTGCATAGATGGAGTGAAATAGTCTTTGTATCGATCGACTGCTCTTGTCCCGCCCCGGCCGTTAATAAAGTGGGCGAACGAGTAAGAGGTGCCTAAATCAGCTGCGACCCGAGCACTTGTCCCGCTGGAACCGAGCATCCATACAGGAGGCGCTGATTGTCCTTTCGGTGACGCATATATATCCATACCGTGCGGGTCATATCCGTGAAGATACGCCATTAATTCTTCCACTTGCTGTGGATAGCCTTCTGTATTAGGAAGCTTTCCGCGGTTCAGGGCAAGGTTCACGTTCGGTTTTCCTCCTGGTGCCCGGCCGATACCTACATCCACACGATTCGGGTGAAGTGTCTCCAGAATGCGGAAGGCTTCCGCTACTTTGTAAGAGCTGTAGTGCGGGAGAAGAACCCCGCCAGTACCAATGCGGATCTTCTTGGTTTGTGAAGCGAGATGGGCGGCTAATACTTCGGGTGCGGACCCTGCAAGGCTGTCCGTACTGTGATGTTCCGACACCCAGAAGCGATGGTAGCCAAGTTCGTCTGTCCATTTTGCAAGCTCAGATGTTTGTGCTAGTGCTTCCTGCGGGCTTCCCCCGGATAGGATAGGGGATTGATCCAGTATGCTTAATTTCATCTGCCTGCCCCCTTCATTGTTGGTGGTTATGTCTATGACTATCGTCCCACGAGTGGAGGGGAGATGCAAAGGATATGCCTTTTGCGCAGAGGGTTTTATGAGAAGGGAGGAGGCCTCTATTTCCTGTGGGAAAAGCTTGGAGGGGGTAAGCAGAAGAAAGAAAAACGCAGGCGTAGGGCCTGCGTTTTCATACGTGCTTTATCTGGCCAGAAACCCGAGCATACCGTAGGTCAACTTCGTCTGCTTATCCAGCTTGAATAATTTCTTAGCATGGACATCATCGATATGGATCGGTGTGAAGAAGACCGTTCCGTTACGGAACTCATCTTCCGGCTGAACGGCCAGCCATTCGTTCTCCTCTAAGCCCTGAACGATTTCGACGAGGCCGTCTTCGGTTATGCCTTTCTCAATCTCCCGCTTCTCCATTTCACCGTCTTCATTCATCACCCAGGCAAAGAGATTCTCCTCTGTGCTGAGCGCTTCATCGGCGGCGGTGACAGCGCCTGGAGATTCGTTTGTAATGATGCTTATTTCAGCGTGATACCCTGGTAGAACGTCTTCGTTCAAGTCATCCATGGCAATGGTGAAAGGATACCGGCTCGTTCCTTTTACAGACGTACGATCCGGATGGGTATCGATGGAGCTGATCGAACCGGTGCTTTCCATATCCAGCTCCGGTACTCTAATGTCTGCCTGCATTGTTTCATCCACAGTCGTACGCGCCGACTCATCTAATGTGCCGGAGAGAATCAGATCGGTGGAAGCGATCGTAAGCAGCGGAGCATCCAGCTCTTCCGAGATTTCCGTGACGGTTCCAGCGAAGGTGCTTGTAACGGTAATCTGATCGCCATCCTGCTGCAGCTGGTCGAGTTGGTCTTCCTTCATTTCGAGCATCGCTTCCTGTTTCATAAGTTCCGACGCCTGTTCGGCAAGCTTCTCCTGCTTCAAGTATTCTGCTTCCGCATTGGAGGAAGTGTCCTCCTGCTGCAGAGGTGAACGATCCGTCATTTCTTCCGTCTCATCCGGATTTCCTCCCCCGAAAAAGCTGGGAGCGCTCATTCCGGACGTCGACTCGGACGGCTCCGGAATTTCATAGTCTTCCAATTCTTCTATGTAAGCTTCTGTCGCGGAGATTTCCTGCTCGATGCGGTCGATGTCTCCCTGAAGCTGTGCTTCCTGGGCGTAATAATCTGATACAGCATAAGTGTACAGGTCATCGCCGTCTGCGACGGTATCTCCTTCTTCAACGAGAAACTCTTGGAAGCTGCCAAGCTCCTCATCCAAGTATACAGGGGTAGTCGTTTCCGAAGTGAAAACTCCTTTTGTCTCCAGCGTTTCCGCCAAATCTTCTGTTACTGTCTGTGACCAGTCGTGGACGTAGGATTTTCGCTCGACCTTCTCTTCCTCATCGAAATAAATGAGGAGAGCGTTTGCCACAATAAATGCGACGATTAATAATCCCAGGATGCGCCCTTTCACATTAACTTTTGCCATAGTATTTCCACCTGCTGCTTTCTTACCTGATTAGATAAAGTAGGAACAAATCATAGTGGGCAAGGGCGGAGGTACCGGCCCATAAGAGGATGTGCCAAACGATGACTCCAGTCCATATCCACCCTTTTCTCGTAGTAGACAACCAAGTGAGACATTTGACTTGATACCAGATGATGAACAATTGAAAAATGGATATCGCTCCGAAGAAATAAATGATCCACTCGATGGAAGTGATGTAGGAAGCGATCACTCCGAAGGAAAGAGGGGATACATACCAGTCGATACCTGCGTAGACCATGAGCGGAATCCATGTGATCCGTTCCAAAAGCATGATCAACAATACGTTCATCTGGATGATGAACAGTTTCTTATAAGATACATTATTAAATAACCAGAAGAAAAAGGAAGAGATGAACAGGACGAATAGGAAGATTCCCAGGGCGAACGCTGTCCGGCCGATCAGAAACCAGGCTTTCCTCTGTTCGTATTCTGTACGGGTCAACCCGTCCATATTGGCAGAGATCGCATCCGTGCCGAGTCCGAGCCAAGCCGTCCATGTGTATGTAAGGACTGTTAATACTAAAGTGAAGAATAATAGATTCCAAACGTTCCTCAGCCGCTCGGCTTCATTCAAACGAAATAAATGATCGTCCCGGCGGGTGAACAACTTAATGAGATTTACTGAATAAGTCATGTCCTCCATCCTTTGGCAGCAAAATTAAAGCTATGTCTTATTTTAACGGAAATTGTCACCAGTTGCTATAAAGGATTGTAATCTTTGGAAAAATGAGAAATCCTGAAAATGGTGGACTCCATCGGAAAGAAGAGGCAGCTTTCAAGGATATAACAAAGGTGCTTCCAAAGAAGCACCTTTGTTTGTTTCAGTATTGATTTTCAGGCCCGTAAGGGGACGGGAGGGCAGGTGTGAAGCCTTCTCGTTTTCCAGCGCCCGGAAATACGTTAAGTGGCTGCTGTATCATAGTTTCCTGGTTTCTTCTTCGTATGGAAGAAGAGCTTCCTGTCTTTGTACAGGAAGAACATAGACAGGGTGAACGCAAACAGGTCAGATAACGGGAAGGCAAGCCATACGCCGGTCACGCCGAAGAAGTTCGGCAGGATCAGTACGAGCGGAATCAGGAATAAAACCTGGCGTGCCATGGAAAGTATCAGCGCAGGCTTTGCCATGCCCAAAGCCTGATACAAACCGCCGCTTACGACCTGAGCACCAATTAATATAGCAAGAGAGAACATGATCCGCATGGCATGAGCACCGGAATCGATCGTCGCCTGGTCTCCGGTGAAAATCTTCATCAAGCCTTCCGGGAAGACCATCATAATAATGAAGATGAGGGCGGAAATTATCGTGACAACCTTCATTCCGAGTTTGATGGTGTCCTTCAGCCTTTCATCATTGTTCGCGCCGTAATTGTACCCGATGATCGGCTGCATGCCCTGAAGGACTCCGATCATCGGCATGATCGTGAACATCGTCAGCTTCTGGACGATACCGAAGACACCGACTTCGAACTCGCTGCCGAATTTAATAAGCATCAAGTTGATCGCAATCATCATCGCACTCCCTGCCACCTGCCGAATGAAGGCAGGTAAGCCGATGGTCACGACTTCTTTCAGCACTTTGTATACAGGGAGCAGGTACGCCGTTTTTATGGCAAGGGAGGATTTTCCCTTAAGGAAGTAATTTAAAATGACGACGGTGACGGTCGCCTGGGAAATCACGGTTGCAACCGCCGCCCCCTGCACGCCCATATCAAGACCGAAGATGAAGATTGGATCTAAAATGATGTTGATGACAGCAGGGATGATCATGGTCATCATGGCGAACTTCGAATTCCCCTCCGAACGGATGATGCTGTTCGTTGTAAACGCAAACGAGAAGAAGAACGATCCGACCATGATTGGGAACAAATAATCACGCGCGTAAGGCATGATGTTGTCGGTCGTACCGAACAGTCTTAACAGTGGTTCTAGAAAGGTGAAGGCACCGATCAGACCGATGCCGCTGACGAGCACGATGGTGAACAGGACGTTGCCGAAGACGTGGTTCGCTTCTTCCGGCTTGTTCTCCCCGAGACGTCTTGAGATGACGGAAGCACCCCCGATACCGACAGCAGCGGATATGGCCATGATGATCATCATGACAGGAAATCCGATACTCACCCCGGAAACGCCGAGAATGCCGACGCCGCGGGCGATGAATAGCGTGTCGACGACGTTGTATAAGGCCATGACGAACATTCCTACCATAGCGGGAATCGATAAATTGGCCAGCAGCTTCGGAATCGGCTGTGTACCTAAACGCTGACTCTGTTCTTTCATTTGCCGTCCCTCCTTGTAAGGTCGCGGTTCAAGTTGTTCTGCATCTTTTTCAGCCAGGCGTTCATCACCTGTTCTTCTTCCCAGGACAATCCTTCTGTAGCTTCTGTTTCTATTTCGTCGATGATCTGGAGGATCGTGTCGTAGAGATCCAAGCCCTGATCGGTAAGCGAAATAAGCTTTGTCCGTTTGTCCGTTTCGCTTGGGCGTTTCAAAATACGCTCATGCTTTAATAACGATTCAATGAGTCCGTTCATAGAAGAGGCCTGGATATGGAGTCTCTTCTGCATTTCTGTCTGGGACTGTTCCCCGGATGTCGCAAGGAAGTAGATGACTTTCGCCTGGGCGTGTGTCAATCCGTATTCGCCGAGTCTTTCGTTATATATGTTTTTTAGAAAATGGGATACCATGTGGATGTTATATCCCAGAGAATGATCAATTTGTTTTTTCTTTTCCATTTATTTAGCCCCCTAAACAAATAGAAGTATAAATCAGAACAGGAGAGAAGGCAATCCTCCCGCCTGATTCTTTGTGCTTAACGAATAGAAGGTATTTGTACACATATTTCCTGATGGATTTATTGTAAAATGAAGGAAAAGGAGTGAGGCAGAAGATGGGTGGATTAATAGAGCGTAAATCGAAGTCCTTCTATATCGCTTTGGTATTTATTTTCCTGCTGCTTGGATCCAATATAGCTATTCAAAAATGGGAATGGACGGGGCGGGTGGATCCCCTGCTCGTATGGGGGACGGTGCTTGACATCATGGTGGTTCTGCCTGTTGTCGTCTTCACCTTTCTATTGAGAAGGAAACCGACGCTGTCTGTATTTGCGCCGATGATTTTACTCGGTCTTCTTTTCATCCATTGGATTGTTCCTGATTACGCAAAGGAAGAGTTATTCCTGTTGAATGTATCAGTCTTGATTCTGGAGGCGGCTGTCGTCCTCTTTGAAATAGGGATGATCGTCTTGTTCGTAAAGAAATACCCGGAATGGAAGCGTCACTTTCAAGGAGCATCCCAGGAATATCCTCATCTCCTTCCACGCATCTTCGCCGCGAATAAGCGGACCTTCGATCTGGAAGGGAGAGGCCGTACCTTCTCCCGGTTAAGCGGATTTCTTGCAACAGACGTCTCTGCTGTTCGTTACGCTTTGTTTCCTCGATTCGATCGCGTTCCTCCTGCGCCGAACAGCTTCAGCTATCACCAGCGAAGTGAGTACTTCGGGGTGTTTCTCATGCTCGTCCACGCAATGCTGATTGAAATTATTGCCGTGCACGTCATGCTGATGCAGTACAGCCACACGGCCGCATGGATAGCGACGGTGCTTGATATGTATGCCCTGCTTTTCCTGATCGGAGACTACCAGGCAATCCGGAAGTCTCCGGTTATCCTTGAGGATGACCGTCTCCACATTCAAAAAGGACTTCGTTTCCATACAGTGATCGATACGGTTGATATAAAGGAACTGGCTGTATATGAAGCGGGTGATGAACACTGGCGAAAGGATAAGCGCGCTGTTCATCTCGGGCTGGCAGGATTCGAACCGGTGCCTCCGCAGCTTGTGCTGGAGCTTGCAGACGCTGTGGACATACACCTTTTCTTCGGTCTCAAGAAGCGGGTGGATCGCATCTACCTGACCCTGGATGAGCCGGAGCGGTTCTGGGAAGCGATAAAAAGAGAGGGAGTGGTTTCAAAGGATGGAAAATAGTCAATTATGATAGGAGGAAGGATGGGATAGTCATGCCTCGATATCAGCGTGGTATTTTCTTATATAATGGAAATAAAGAGGAAGCGGAACTGGATACGGCTTTGCAGCAGACGCTTCCTTCCTTAAGCAGGGAAATTGCAGAGCTTCGTGTCATTCAGACGTTCGAGGTGGAAGAAGTCGGGGAAGTATGCCGCCGCTTCGGAGAGGAAGTGGATGTCTTTCTCATCTTTGGTGGGGATGGGACAGTTCACGAATGTATCAATCACCTGGCGGAACTGGAAAAGCGCCCGGTCATCGGTGTGCTGCCGGGAGGCACCTGCAACGATTTCAGCCGCGTATTGGATACTCCGCAGAGGCTGCAGCAGGCAGCGAAAGCGATCATAACAGGTGAGGAATTGTCGGTGGATGCCGGGAAGACGGACGACAGGTATTTCATCAATTTCTGGGGGATCGGTCTTGTTGCACAGACATCAACGAACATTGATCCGAACCAGAAGAACCGATTGGGTGTACTCAGCTATTTCATCAGTGCCTTCAAGACGATGAATGAAGCCGACCCATTCCGCTTCAAGGTGACGGTGGATGGGGAAGAGATCGATGGCGAAGCAGTAATGGTGCTGGTCATGAATGGGCAGTTCATCGGAACAAGACGGGTGCCGCTTCCTACGATCCATCTTCAGGACGGCAAACTGGATGTGTTAATCGTGAAGAACTCGAATCTGACGTTTTTCCGGGAATTGTTGAACGCGGGTAAACCTTCGGCCGAAGATCGGGAATTCCAGGAGCTTTTCCATCGACAAGGCAGGGAAATCAAGATAGAAACGGAAGCAGAGGAAGCGGTGGATATGGACGGGGAAATTCAGGGAAAAACACCGACGAGCATAGAGGTCCTGCCTGCCCATTTCACTTTTCTCGGTGGGGGACCGGAGGCGCTGCACATCGGCCCGGGAAATTGACCGGAATATTTATTTCCCAAGGTGGGATGGTTTGACAGAGCAAATTTGTTAAACTTATACTATCTACTATTGCAGGCATCGTGTTCTCAGTCCCCGCAGACGATGAGGAGCGGGAACCGGAAAGCCTGATCATGGAAAAGGATGGGCGGACGTCATGAACGAACAAGAGTTATATAAAGAAAAGAAACAAGACCCTTCGCTGAAGCTGTTTGTCGTTATGTCAAAAGCACAGCGGACGATATCCGATCTGGTGAAGGATGATATACAACGCTACGAATTGAACCCGACGGAATTCGGGGTACTGGAACTGCTTTATCATCAAGGACCGCAGCCGCTCCAGAAAATCGGAGAGAAGATATTGCTCGCGAGTGGCAGTATCACTTATGTGGTGGACAAGCTGGAGAAGAAGAAATACTTGGAGCGGGTGCCGTGTCCTAACGACAGAAGGATCACCTTCGCTTCCATTACGGACAAGGGCCGAGAGCTCCTGCACAGTATCTTTCCTGACCATTGGAAGCGGATCGAGTCGATTCTCGGAGGCTTGACCGATGAGGAGAAACGCCAGGCGATCGACCTTCTGAAGAAGCTCGGTAAATACGCCGACGCACAACAGGAGTAGACAATTATCTGATTCTTTTGTAAAATGGCAAGTAGACTAAAGACAAAGGAGGTATGAAGATGTTACAGATGCACACGCTTGATTACCAATTGAATTATCTGCGTCGTGCAATTATTCATGATTCAGCTGCCACAGGGACACGTATGTCCAAAAACAGCTGAATAGGAAGGAATGTAACGTCTCATATCTGATCATATAAGAAAGCCAAAGTCAGAGGTAACGGGACCTCTGGCTTTTTTTGTGCTTTTTTCATTTGTCTTTAGGAGGAACGTAATGATGATAATTACATTAAAAGATATAAATAAGATCGTCGGTGGCGAAGTATTGTTTGAAGGTTTGAATATGGAATGGAAGGCGCAGCAGCGGATCGGACTCGTAGGCAGGAACGGGAGTGGGAAATCCACTCTGTTCCGGATCGTGCTGAAACAGGAGGATATAGACGGCGGAGATATCTTCATCCAAAAAGGGTTGAAAATCGGTTATCTGGAACAGATTCCATCCGCTTGGGAAGATACAGCGGAATCTTACCTGCGCCAAGCCTTCCAATCCTTGATCCGAATGGAAGAGAAAATGAAGCTGCTGGAAAAAGAGATGACGGACCCGATGAAGCTGGAACGGGCCATAGAGGAATATGGGGATTTGCAGGAGGAGTACACGAGGCTTGGAGGATATGGTATAGATTCCTCCATTCGACAGGTCGCAGGCGGCCTTGGAATCACGGTTCTTCTTAATAGGAGCGTCAATGATTTAAGCGGAGGAGAAAAGACGAAGCTCGGTCTCGC
The DNA here is from genome assembly GCF_001592845.1 of Halobacillus sp. KGW1. NCBI lineage: Bacteria > Bacillati > Bacillota > Bacilli > Caryophanales > Bacillaceae > Halobacillus > Halobacillus sp. KGW1. The sequence continues at coordinate 22,242 of NZ_LSOC01000005.1, read as the reverse complement.
TAAACTGCTTCTCGAAGAGCCGGACGTTCTATTATTGGATGAGCCGACGAACCACCTCGATCTCCCTGCTATCGAATGGCTCGAGTCCTATTTGCTCCAGTACAGCGGAACGGTCTGTGCGATTTCCCACGACCGCTCTTTCCTCGACCGGGTCGCCACGGATATCATGGATCTGGAAGCTGGAGCGGTGGATGTATATAAGGGAAATTACTCTGCTTTCGAAAAGCAGAAGGAAGAGAAGCTGCTTGCCGAATTCCATCAATATGAAGAGCAGCAGAAGAAAATAAAGAAAATGAAAGAAGCCATCCGCAGACTCAGACAATGGGCGAATGAAGCCAATCCTCCGAATGAGAAATTGTTCAAGAAAGCCAAAAGTATGGAGAAGGCGCTGGAACGGATGGAAAAACTCGATAAACCGATTCTCGATCCGAAGAAGATGAAGCTCCGCCTTGATGCAGGAGACCGATCAGGGAAAGATGTATTCGTCGTCCGCAGCCTGTATAAAGCATATCAGAATGATACCATCCTGGAGGACCTTCATCTGCATGTCCGTTATCAGGACCGACTGGCGATTGTCGGGGCGAATGGAAGCGGGAAATCGACACTGCTTAGAATGCTGTTAGGAGAAGAGAAGCCGGATCATGGAGAGATCAAGCGGGCGCCGGACCTTCGAATCGGCTATCTGCCGCAGCAACCGTTAAAAGGGGTGGACGGTGACCGGCGTCTTATTGATTTCTACAGGGAGCAGATTCGTGTGACAGAAGGAGAGGCCCGTCATCATCTTGCTGGATTTCTGTTTTATGGGTACGACGTATTTCGGAAGCTCCGTCATTTAAGCGGGGGAGAACAGATGCGTCTGAAGCTTGCTGTATTCATGCATCTGGATATCCAACTCTTGATCCTCGATGAACCTACCAATCATTTGGATGTGGAATCGCAGGAGGTTTTGGAGGAGGCGTTGAATCAATTCGACGGGACGGTCATTGGTGTTTCTCATGATCGTTGGTTCTTAAACCGCTGCTTTACAGAAACAGCGTACATGATGAATGGACAGTTAAAGCGCCGGATCGGCACGTATGAGGAAACACGTAACGAATGGCTGGAAAGTCTGGATGAGAAACAAAAGAAAGACCCGACACAACCATCGCAGCCGGAGAAGGTGGAACTCCCTCTGGAAGAGCAGATTCAGCAGTTGGAGCAGCAGCTGGAAGAGCGAAAGCGAAAGGGCGGAGAGGATACCGGAACAGCAAAGCTGCAGACGGAAATCGATCATCTTTATGAAAGATGGCTTGGATAGGGAGACAGGGGGGATTACCCTCTGTCTTTTTCTATGGGAATTCAGGAAGGGATTTCATGTTTAAAGCTAAACGGAACGGGTATGAATTAATAGGCGTAAGGAAAGATGTAAGGAGGGAGAAGCTTGGGTAAGCGGAACGTCATCGTGTATACCAGTAATGATTGTACCCATTGTGCGCGTGTGCTGGAGAAGCTCTCGGATTGGAATGTCGAATATGAAGAGAAGAACATTTCTGAGAACAGAGAGTACTTCAAAGAATTACAGAGCAAGAAGATTTATGGCACGCCTGCCACTTTCATAGATGGTGAGAAGATCCTCGGTTTTCAGGAACGTAAGCTGAAGCAAGCATTGAAAATAAGATCAGACGAGACTTTCTTCGTGGACACAGATTCCATGAATTTTTCTTGAAGTGGTGCAAGTGATGGGAAATCACTTGTTTTTTTTACACTTTTTTCGTCTTCTGACATAGGCTGAAGTAAATAATGTAAAGGTGGGACCTGACATGTACCAAGATCCTTACCAAACCTATTCCAATGGTTGGTACTATTATCCGACTGAAACCGCCTATCGTCAGAATAATTATCCGATGTATTCAAACCAGGGAGGTAACTGGGGTTATCCGATGTACACAGATGCTTCCTATATGCCGTACCAGCAGCAACAGCCCTTCATGAATAGTTACAATTATCCGGGTTATACTGAGACCGGAGAACAAACCGCCTCTTTTGACGCCTCCTCGATTCCTAAAGGAGTCATGGGGTATTTTCAGAATGAAGAAGGGCAGCTTGATTTCGATAAGATGATGTCGACGACCGGGCAGGTCGTGAAAACGATGCAGCAGGTGAGTCCGATAGTCAAAGGTCTCGGCTCATTCGTTAAAGGCTTCAAGTAACGCGCGCTGCTGCAGTGCGCGTCTTTTTCTATACAATATGATGACAATCTGGAGGAGAAGATGATGACTATCGGATGTTTGTGTATCCACGGATATACGGGAAGCCCGGAGGAGGTACAACCTCTCGTTGACTTCCTGAAGAAGCGCACGGACTGGGAAATAGCCAATCCGACACTCCCCGGGCACGGAGAAGACTTGGATTTGGAGGGGCATTATTATCAGGAGTGGATTGCGACGGCGGAACTCACCCTGCTTGATATGATGACACGCAATGATAAAGTTTATATTATCGGCTTTTCGATGGGAGGAATGATTGCGGCATACTTGACGGCTAAATACCGTCTTGACAGGCTTGTGCTGCTGTCGGCAGCGGGGAAGTATGTCAGCCTGCCGCAGATGTATAAGGATGTGGCAGAAATGGTGTTCGATGCGTGGAAAGGAGTCCTTTCCTCTAATGAGCTGTTCCTTCAATATAAGAAGAAGTTGAAGGATACTTATTTATTTTCCACCTTCGAGTTTATGAAGTGTGTCCAGTTTACAAGGCCGTACCTTCGTCATGTCCGGTGTCCGGTATTGATCATTCAGGGAGAGCTGGACGGCATGGTGCCGAAGAAGGCGGCGCTTTACTTAGAGAAAGAAATACCGTCGGTGGAGAAGGAATTGGTATTCTTAAAGAAATCGAAGCATTTGATCTGTCATGGCGATGATCAGGAGGAACTTTTCGATGAAGTGCTCGATTTTGTCCATCCTAGAAGCACTGTACCTTCGTGACCGGCCGCACCGGTCTTTCACCTGTAGATTCTCATATTGATGGAGTGGATTTATCGGTTTTTCCTGAAAGGGATAAGCTTCTTGAAAGCATGAAAAAAAACCGGACGCTTTCCGCGCCCGGTTTTTCCCGGTCAACGATAGTTAGTCGCGGAAGAATGCGATAACGAGACCGCCTTCTCCTGCATAGGTGGAAATCAAAGGTCCGACGTCCATGAACAAACTGTTCTTGAACGGATAGCGGTCCTGGATGGCGCCTAATACTTTCCGTCCACGCTCTTCATCATTGGAATGGGAAAGAGCGATGATGCGGTCTTCGACGTTATGGGCATATTCTCCAATCTGCTCGATGAACCGACGAAGGGCTTTCTTATCGCCGCGGACTTTCTCTGTGACTTCCACCGATCCCTCGTCTTCGCTGGCTCTCATTAAGAGTTTGATGTTTAACGTCTTAGCGATTGCGCCTTTCATTTTATCCAATCGTCCGCCTTTGATGACATTTTCGAGTGTCTTCAAAAGGAACAAGGTCGTCGTCTTCTCAATTCGTTCTTCCATATGAGATACGACTGCTTCGAAAGAAAGTCCTTCCTCAATCTTCCGCTGTGCTTCATGAACGAGCAGGGCGATGCCGCAGGAAGCGGTTTTCGTGTTCAAAACCTTGATTTCCCTGTCCGGCTGCTCTTCAAGCAGCATGTCTTTCCCCATTACAGCGCTGTCGTAGGTGCTGCTGAGTCCCCTGGTCATCGAGAGGACGAGAATCGGCCGATGCGCGTCGATTTCTTTGTACGTTTCATAGAAGTCATTCGGGCTCGGGGAGGAAGAACGGGGGAGCTCGTCCGATTGTTTCATCTTCTCGTAAAAGGTAGGGAGGTCGATGGACACCCCTGATTTATAACTTTCTTCTCCAAAATGAATGTTCAAAGGAACGGATTTGATTTCGTATCGATCCATCATTTCCTGCGGAACATCTCCGCCGCCGTCAATGATCAATTGAATCGTCATATAGTCACCTGCTCTCGAATTTATCGTCTTTCTATTCTGACATGAAAGCGCCATCCTGCAAAGGTCAGCTTTTTCCAGTCTTATGTTTGATGCGCTTGGAATACGTAATGGTCGTGCTGAGTAGGAACAACATTAACCCGAAGAGGACGATGCTGCCTCCAAGGAACTGAGACCAAGTTATAAGTTCTCCAAGGAAGAAATAAGCAAGAACCGCCGCGCCGACCGGCTCTAATAAGACAGCCATGGATATGGTTGCGGCGCTGAGCCAGCGGATTGTCCAATTGAACAATGTATGCCCGAAGAACGTTGGGATGATGGCGAGACATAAGAAAACCGTCCACTGCCGACCGTCGTACCCGGTGAAGGGAAAAGAGAAGGCCGTATTATAAAGGAATAATGTAGCGGCAGCCGTTCCGTACACGATGAAGGTATAGGCCATTAAAGAAAGCCTCTGTCTCAATTTCTGGCCGAGCAGAAAGTACCCAGTCACCATCACCGCTCCGAGGAGTGCCAGCGAATCGCCGTACAGGGCCTGTCCACTCAGCTGCCAGTCCCCCCACCCGATGATAGCGCTTCCTGTGATGGTGATGATCAAGCTCATCACCGCTCCGGTCGTAAACCTCTCTTTGAAGAAAAGGAAGGTACCAAGAAAGGCGAAGACAGGCTGCAGGGATACGAGGACGACGGAGCTTGCCACACTGGTATAGTTCAGTGATTCGAACCAGAAAATGAAGTGGAAGGCAAGGAAAATACCGGAAATAGTCGTCAAAAGCCATTCTTTCACGTGAAGGTGTTTGATTTCATCTATATGTTTCCATACTACATAAGGGGCCATGATGGATACGGCCATCAGCAGTCGGTAAAAAGCGATGATCGATGCGGGGGCATCACCCGCCGCCTTTACGAATATGGCGGAAGTGGAAATGGAAATAACACCGATGAATACAATTAAATAAGGATGAAACGGAGGTTTATTCAAGCGAATCCTCCTTCATAACACATCGATTTTTACTAATTTTATCATTATTGGGTTTGAAAAGCACAGCGGAAATGTGTAGAATTAATGATGTTATATATGTTATGATGAATGAATCTATCAGGCAGATACCAGAGAAGCCTCTCCCGTTTCCTGTGGCAGAAGGCTTTTTTTACATGTATATAGGTAGAAGATTTAAAAACAAAGGAGTATGAAATTACTGTGACAACATTTCAATCACTAGGATTATCAAACCCCATTCTAAAATCATTAGATGTGATGGGATTTGAAGAAACCACACCAATCCAAGAACAGACCATCCCTCTAGGACTTGAAGGGAAAGACGTTATTGGCCAAGCGCAGACAGGTACGGGGAAGACGGCGGCATTCGGTATTCCGATGCTGGAGAAAATCAACAAACAGGTGAAAGCCGTTCAAGGTCTTGTCATCGCCCCGACAAGGGAACTGGCTATTCAGGTAGCAGAGGAATTGAACCGACTAGGTAAAGGAAAAGGTGTCCGTGTCCTTCCGATTTACGGTGGGTCCAACATGGAACGCCAAATCCGCGCCCTGAAGAACAACCACATCGTCGTTGCGACACCTGGTCGTCTACTTGACCACATCCGTCGTAAAACGATTAAATTGGAAAGTGTTCACACAGCGGTTCTTGATGAAGCGGACGAAATGCTGAACATGGGCTTCATCGATGATATCCGTGACATTCTTAAGGCCCTTCCGGAAGAACGCCAAACGCTTCTGTTCTCCGCAACTATGCCGAAAGAGATTCGTGATATCGCGACAACGCTGATGAACAGCCCGGAAGAAGTAAAAGTTAAAGCAAAAGAAATGACTGTGGAAAACATCGAGCAGTTCTTCGTAGAAATTCCGGAGAAGCATAAGTTCGATACTTTGACTCGTCTTCTTGATATCCATGATCCTTCTTTGGCAATCGTCTTCGGCCGTACGAAACGCCGTGTTGACGAAGTTGCTGACGGTCTTCAGGCACGCGGCTTCAGTGCAGAAGGAATCCACGGAGATTTGACTCAAGGAAAGCGTATGTCCACATTGAACAAATTCAAGCGCGGACGTATTGAAATCCTTGTGGCGACAGACGTAGCAGCACGTGGTCTGGATATTTCCGATGTAACTCACGTGTACAACTTCGATATTCCGCAAGATCCGGAAAGCTATGTTCACCGTATCGGCCGTACAGGACGTGCTGGTCGTAAAGGTAAATCTATTTCTTTCGTCACACCGAGAGAGAAAGACCAGCTGCACTTGATCGAAAAGATCACGAAGAAGAAAGTAGAACGTTTGAAAGTTCCTTCTTCTGAAGAAGCAGCGCGTGGGCAGCAGAAAGTTGCGGTCGAGAAGCTTCTGGAAATGATCGAGAAGAATGATCTGAAGAATTACAAGCAGGCGGCGGATGAGCTGCTTCAACAGCATGATTCCACAGACCTGATCGCTGCAGCACTGAAGATGATGACGAAAGAACGCAGTGAAGTTCCGGTTCGTCTATCTCATGTTCAACCGATCAGCGTGAAGAACGCCCAGCGTGATAAGAGCAAGAAGAAGGGCGGCTACCGTGGTGGCGGTAACCGTAACTTCAACAGTAAGAATAAATCCCGCAACCGTAACTTCAACGGTAAAGGCGGAAAACAGCGCAGCTTCCAAAGTAAAGGCCGCAGCTGATAAAAAAACGATCAGCCCTCTTGAGAGAGGTGCTGATCGTTTTTTTTATCTGTTCAGCAGGGCTATGAGGACGAGGAACAGGATGATTCCCCCCACGATATATTTCCCTGTCTGCCTGCTGCTGAATTTCTTTTTGCGCCAGCGGTCCGGATCGAAATGAATGTCGCCGTCGTTCCGGTTCGTGCTGCGCCTTACCTGCCAGATGGAGAAGGGGCGGGCATTCCGGAGAACGACAGGAGCGATGGCGAATCCGCCGATCAATCCGAAGAGGTGGCCGAGAATGTTAATGTTCGGTCGGACGAAGGTCATAAACAAACCTAATGCCACAATGACACCGATAATTTGAGAGTTGGCTTGATCGATCAAGTGTTTTCGGTTCCAGACCATGAAGATATAGACCCCGAATATCCCGAAAATCGCTCCTGACGCACCAAGGTGGGCGTAGTAGGCGGAAGGATCAACGATGAACGTTCCGACATTCCCGGCGATACCCGCGAAAAGGTAGAGAGCGATAAATTTCACCTTCCCGAGCATCTGCTCCAGCGCAGGGCCGAAGAGGACGAGAGAAAAGGAATTGAACAATGCGTGAGCGAAGCCGGCGTGAAGAAAGATCGGTGTCACCAGCCGCCAGTATTCTCCGTTAAGAACGAAGACGTTCACTCCCATCCCCCAGGCTTTCCACTCTTGAGCGAATCCCAGCTGCAGGAAGTCCATCAGTAACCATAGGACGAGATGGAGTCCGACTAGAAATGATATGACAGGGTAGAATTTCAGAAATTCCTTAAAGCTTTCTGTACGTACAAACATTCGATTCGTCTCCTTTTAAAGACCTTCTTATTGTCAATGTAGTCATATAGGGTACTTCGTATTCTTTTTTTATCTCCCTCATCATCGGGTATACTGTGTTTAGAATGAAGATAAAGGAAGATGCAGGCATGATAGAAGGAATTGGAATAGACATCATTGAGTTGGATCGTATTAATCAAAGTATAAAGCGAAATCCCCGTTTTGTTCAAAGAATATTGACGGAAAACGAATATCAGCGATACGAAATGCTGAATGAAGGAAGACGCGTCGAATTTCTTGCCGGCCGCTTTGCTGCCAAGGAGGCCTGTGCGAAGGCACTGGGAACGGGAATCGGAAAAACAGGCTTTCAAGATATAGAAATTTCTTCGGCTGAGACGGGGGCTCCTCAAGCATCGGTTCGGGGAATGGAGCACTTGAAAATCTGGGTGTCGATCAGCCACAGCAGTCAGCACGCCATTGCTCAGGTGGTTTTGGAAAGGAACACGTGAGGTATAGGCATAAGACATAATTACATAGGTTGTCTCATAACATTGTAATGCGGGTAGGAGGGAACGAATTGGATATTGTGACCGCACATGAAATGTACGAACGGGATCGGTTGGCGATGGAAGCGGGAATAGACGGCAGACTGTTGATGGAGAATGCAGGACGTGCCGTCGCTTATGACTTTCTGAAACGGATCGAACCTCAACAGAAGGTTGTCGTCTTAATCGGAGGTGGAAACAACGGGGGAGACGGTTTCGTCATTGCCCGGACGTTGATGAACCTGGGCTGTCAGACGGAGGTCGTGCAGGTGGTGCCGGATGATAAGATCCGTGGCGACGCTTTGGAACATAAACGGTTGTTCGAGGCGTCCGGATACAGGTGTACGGTCTGTCCGGAAACGGCTGCGATTGCAGCTCTGCTGGAGGAATCGGATATCTGCATGGATGCGATTCTCGGTATAGGGGTCAAAGGGCGGTTGAAAGAGCCGATCGCCTCGATCATCCACCTCTGTAACGAAGCAGACGTCCTGCGATTGGCAGTGGATATTCCTACTGGAGTCCCCGCAGGTGAAACGGACGAGGAATTCGACGGGTACCGGGCTCACTATACGTCCATCATCGAAGCGCCGAAGCTTAGTGCGTTCCTGCAGCAGACCCAGCCGTTCTATGGCGAATGGTCTGTCGTCGAAATCGGTCTTCCAAAACCGCTGCTTCCGGATGTCCGGCGTAGATGGTGGAGGGAGCAGGAAGTTCAAGAGACGCTGCCGAAACGGGATGCTCATGCACATAAGGGAACACATGGAAAAGGGTTGGTCATCGGAGGATCTGCGCTCATGCCGGGTTCAATAGCCATGTCGGCAAGAGCTGCTCTGCGCAGCGGAGCGGGGTTGGTAGCTGTCGGTACCGAAAAAGAAGCCGTTCCAGCCATTGCCTCTTTCGTCCAAGAGGCGACATTCGTAGACTTGTTCCGTGGACAAGTCCAAGATAATCTGGAAGGATATGATGGCATTGCTGTCGGCATGGGGCTTGGCAGGGAGGATTCCAAAGAATCTCTTGTAGGTGAAATCATCCGGCATGCGGAAGCTCCTCTGCTTCTGGATGCGGACGGTTTGTACCATGCCAAAGCTTTTCTTGAAGCGGTAGGAAGCCGGCAGTACCCGACGATACTGACTCCACATCCAGGAGAATTTGCGCATTTACTTGGTCTGTCTGTAAAAGAAGTGCTGCAATCTCCCTTTTCTCTTACACGTGCATTCGCAGAAAAATACGGCGTCTATCTTGTTCTGAAAGGCCCTTCTACTATCATTACGTCACCGGACGGGCGGCAGCGTGTCGATACTTCCGGTAATGTGGGTCTTGCTAAAGGCGGCAGTGGTGATGTCTTGTCCGGAATCCTGCTTGCTATGATCATGCAGGGGGCGGATGTGCTGGATGCCGTCTGTGACGGCTGTTTTGTTCACGGCCGGACAGCAGACCTTCTTGTGGAATCAGATCGATCGAATGTCGATTTGCTTGCGACGGATGTCATTGAAGGATTGTCCCGAACGTTTCGTACATTCTCATGATTTCGTTCCCTTTGTCCTTAAGTAGAGACAAAGGAGTTGTGTCTTATGCAAAGACGTTTTCTGATTCTACTATTCAGTTTGTTCGTCTTAGGTACACTGGCAGCTTGCGGCACCCAGTCTAAAGAGGATGTTGTCAAGAAGCTGGAGAAGCAGTCGGAGGAAATGGCAGGCTATAAGACCGAAGCAAACATGAAGATGAAAACCGGCAAGGCAGAGCAGAAATACCATATTCAAGTGTGGCATAAGAAAGATGATTTCTATCGGGTGAAATTGAACAGCGACAAGGATGAGAAGGGAAGCCAGATCATCCTGAAGAATGACAGCGGCGTTTATGTGTTGACACCTGCCTTGAACAAGAGCTTCAAGTTCCAGAGTGAATGGCCGCAGAACACGAGCCAGCCTTATTTATATGCGTCTTTGTTGAATGACATCAAGGCAGATGATGATGCCGAATTCACGACGTCGGATAAATATTATGAATTCAAGACGAAGACCAACTACCAAAACAATAAGACTCTCCCTTATCAGAAGATCTTCTTCGACAAAAAGTCTTACCAGCCCGTCATGGTTCAAGTATTTGATCAGGATATGAACGCACTGGTGGAAGTCCAATTCGCCAATTTCGCCAAAGATGATTCCTTGAAGAAAGAGGACTTTGATGTAGATAAGAATATGGCGATGGCACCGACGGAAGCACCTGTTGCGAACATGGAAGGACAAGAGCTTGAAGAAGTGCTGTATCCGGAAGAGACATTCGGTGCAGAACTTGCAGAAGAGCAGGAAGTCAAAACAGATGACGGCAAGCGGATCATTATGAGCTATGCCGGCGAGAAGAATTTCACGCTTGTCCAGGAGAAAGCAGAGGTGGAAGCCGCAAGCGCATTATTCTCCGTACAGGTGAACGGTGACCCGGTTCAGCTTGAAGGCGGCGTGATCGGTGCGATGGAGAATAACCGTCTGGAATGGACGCAGGACGGAACCACGTATCAGCTTGCCAGCGATGAATTGACGAAGGATGAAATGATTTCGGTAGCAAGCTCCATCTATAATGGAGACATGGTGAAATAGTCGCTGGTTGGAGCAGGCTTAACGGTCTGCTTTATTTTTATTTTCCGTACCTCCAAAGATTCCCCCTTATGCGATTTGACAGTCCCCGGCAATCATTCAATAATAGGAAGATACATTAGTTGCAGAGGAGCGGACGTTTTGCCAATGAGTTACTATCGAGATACTTACGTAGAAGTGAATCTGAACCATATTGCACAGAATATCCATCAATTGAAGGAGCGTCTCGGCTCTTCAAAGAAAATCTATGCGGTTGTCAAGGCGGACGCCTACGGACACGGAGATATCCAGGTGGCAGAGGCTGCCTTGGAAGCAGGAGCGGAAGGACTTGCCGTCGCGATCCTGGATGAAGCGTTGAAACTAAGAGAAGCGGGTGTGACAGCCCCGCTGCTCGTCATGGGCTGGATTCGTCCGGAAGATGCGGCACTGGCAGCCGTCCATGATATCGCCGTCACCGTATTTCAGCGGGAGTGGCTGGCTCAGGCTGGAGAGCAGGCATTGGAACGGCCGCTCCGTATACATTTGAAGTTGGACACAGGGATGGGGCGCATCGGAGTACGATCCGAAGCCGAGCTGGATGAAATCCTTCCTTATATCGATGAGCAGCCGAACTTCCAATTAGAAGCGCTTTTCACCCATTTTGCGACAGCTGATGAAGCAGATACGACATACTTGGAGGAGCAGCAGCGCCGCTTTGATGAATTGTTCGCTCATTTTGAAGGAAAATGGCAGGAAAATGTCGAAATTCATACGAGTAACAGCGCAGCGAGCATGCGCTTTCCGGAAAAAACGGCCCATTTTGTCCGTTTTGGTATCAGCATGTACGGTTTATATCCGTCGCAGGATGTGAAGCGGGAACGTCCGATTGATTTGCAGCCCGCGATGTCGCTGCATAGTCAATTGATTCACGTGAAACAATTGGAAGCCGGTGAAGCAGTCAGTTATGGTGCCACGTATAAGGCGCAGGAAACCGAGTGGATCGGCACCGTACCGATCGGTTACGCGGACGGCTGGACGAGGAAATTGCAGGGGATGGACGTGCTGGTTGACGGAAAGCGCCATCCGATTGTCGGAAGAATTTGCATGGATCAACTCATGATTCGGCTGGATCAGGAATATCCTATAGGGACAAAGGTTACCTTAATTGGTAAACAGGAGGATCAGGAGATCTCCGCAGATGACATAGCCGCCAGGTTGGATACCATCAATTACGAGGTGCCTTGTATGATCGGCAGCCGGGTACCGCGTGTGTACGTGAAAGATGGCAGGATCGTAGATGTCAAAAACGCTCTCTGACGCGGATTGGACAATTCTCCCTATGTAAGGATAACAGGTTCCATGATTCACGAAAAAATTCCAACACTCCTTTGCAATGGACACTCCCGTTTGATAAGATTAGAGTGGACTAATTGACTGGTTTCTTTTGAGAGAAGATGGTGGAGGTGTATGGTTTTGTCCGATAGCATGCAGGAGATTGTCATCCGGATTCCGGATAACCTACTCAATGAAGTGGATGGCTTCATTCAACTCGAAAACAGTGATCGGAGCGATTTCATGTGTCAAGCAACGAAAATGTATTTGCGTGAAAAGAAACAGCGTCATATAAGAGAATCCATGCGTAGAGGCTACATGGAAATGGCGAAAATCAATCTCAACATCGCTTCAGAAGCGTTCCAAGCTGAAGAGGAGGCAGACCACACCCTGGAGCAATTAGTGAGCGGGGTGTGAAGCCGGTGATAGTCAAACGAGGAGACGTTTATTTCGCTGATTTGTCCCCGGTCGTGGGATCCGAACAAGGCGGGGTTCGTCCTGTACTCATCCTCCAAAATGATATTGGTAATCGTTTTAGCCCTACGGTAATCGTCGCCGCGATTACTGCGCAAATACAAAAAGCCAAACTCCCTACACACGTAGAAATTAACGCAGAAAAATACGGGTTCGAACGAAACTCTGTGATCCTATTGGAACAAATCAGAACGATTGATAAACAGCGTTTGACCGACAAGATTACTCAACTGGATGAACCGATGATGCAGCAAGTGAACAAATCCTTGCAGATCAGTCTCGGTTTGATCGATTTCTGATCCGTCTAAGCTATTCCATAATAAAGTTGCCTGGATAAAGGTAACTTTATTTTTTTTTACGTTTATAGTTTATAATAAGATTTATAAGGGTAATGATGATGGCGTGATTTTTTAATGCGTGAAGGTATGATAATTCGCTTATTTTTGTTAATATTATATTCAAATATTATTAGAACGGAATTATAGAAGGGTAATACAGGCGGAGGTTTGAAAAAATGGACGAACGATTGAAGAACGTAGTAATCGAGTATAGTGATGACATAGTAAAAATGTGGTTGGAAGAAGTGAATGCACATAAGCAGAACGACTATACGTCGACGATTTCCGACGAAATGTTCGAAAGTACAAACAGGGAATTCGTCAATGTCATTTTCTCCAGCATTGAAAAACAGGGGTTGTCCTCCGATTTGGACGATTTCTCGGAGCGGCTGATTAACTTAGGCTGGCCGCTGAGCTATCTGACAGATGGGATGCAGGTATTCCGCCGCGTGGTGACCGGCTTCATCCTGAACCAGTCGGATCAAATAGACTCGGATTATTTCTCCAGGGTACTGAAGGAAGTGGACGGTTGGGTGGATCCGATCATCAACCGCCTTGTTAATGAGTATTCCGGGAGCTGGGAACACATCGTTTCCCTTCAACGTGTCGCTCTTCAGGAACTTTCAGCTCCGCTCATTCCTGTCATGGAAAACATTACGATCATGCCGCTTATCGGAACGATCGACACAGAACGTGCCAAGCTCATTATGGAGAACCTGCTGGACGGGGTCATCAAGCACAATGCGGAAGTCGTGCTGATCGACATTACCGGAGTTCCGGTCGTCGATACAATGGTTGCCCACCACATCATCCAGGCGGCAGAAGCGGTCCGTCTTATCGGTTCCCGCTGCATATTGGTAGGGATACGTCCGGAAATTGCCCAGACCATCGTCAATCTTGGTATCGATTTAGGGAAGTTCCCTACGAAGAGCTCCTTGAGAAAAGGTTTTCAAACAGCGCTCGAATTAACGAATCGCCGGATCGAAGATACACAAAACACCTACGAGGATATTGAGAAATTGATTGATTCGCTAGATAAGGAGTGAGAACAGTGAGAATACCGATTCTGAAGCTTCATAATTATCTGTTGATCTCTATCCAGATCGATTTGGATGATCAGACAGCTATCCAGTTTCAAGAAGACTTGCTCAGTAAGATCCATGAAAGTGGTGCGACAGGGGTCGTCATCGATTTGACGTCTGTGGACATCATTGATTCCTTTATTGCCAAAGTACTCGGCGATGTGGTGACCATGTCCGACTTGATGGGTGCCAAGGTCGTACTGACAGGTATCCAACCGGCTGTTGCCATGACTCTGATAGACTTGGGTATCCATCTCCAAGACGTTCCTACAGCATTAGACTTAGAACAAGGTCTGATTAAACTTCGCCAGGAATTGGAGGAGTGAGTATGGACTTCCAATCCTGTGTCAATATAAAAAAGGAGTGGGACATCGTCGGGGCACGACAACTGGGCCGGGACATTTCCAGGAAAATCGGTTTCGGCACCGTTGATCAAGCGCGGATTGCCACTGCCATATCTGAACTGGCAAGGAACATATACTTATATGCTGGAACGGGGAAAGTATGTTTTGAAGTGATGGAAGATATGAACAAAAAAGGAATCAGGATTGTTGCGATGGACAGCGGTCCCGGAATTAAAGATATCAGCCAGGTGATGGAAGACGGCTTTACGACTTCCGGAGGGCTTGGTGCCGGATTGCCCGGAGTGAAACGATTGATGGACGATTTCGATATCGTTTCGGAAGAAGGGGAAGGTACGGAAATAAGAGTTGTTAAATGGCTCCGTTAGAGGAGGTATAACTGATGAGTACATTGAAGCTCGATTTGGAGAATTATAAGGAACTTTTGCAGGAGTATATTAAGACGAAAGATGAGCAGGCTCTGTATCAGGCAGAGCAGTTCAGTAAGCATTCGATGCAGCAGAATATTTCACCGGAAGAAATCATCAATGTCCACATTCAGTCGTTACAAGAAATATACCCGGATATGCCCGAGTATATTCAATCTTCGATGAACTTCCTTTTGGAAACGATGATCTCCTACGGTCTTGCCTATCAGGAGTATCAGTCTCTCAGGGAAAAGCAGCTGGAGCTGAAATCAGAGATATCGGTAGCTGCCAATATGCAGAAGACGCTGCTTTCGACAGTTAAGCCGGAGCTTGCTGAAGTAGAGGTCGGAGCCCTGAGCGTTCCGGCCAAGCAGATGAACGGAGATTATCATCACTTCGTGGATGACGAAAAAGGGAGTCTCGGAATTGCTATTGCTGATGTCATCGGTAAAGGGGTTCCGGCGGCCTTGTGTATGTCGATGATCAAATATTCGATGGACAGCTTTCCTGAAATGCGGACGGACCCGAGCGTCATTCTTGGGAGCCTGAACCGCGTCGTGGAACGCAACGTCGATGCGAGCATGTTCATTACGATGTTCTACGGATTATACGATACCAACGATCACACTTTCTCTTATTCCTCGGCCGGTCACGAACCGGGTTTCTATTACCATAGTGACAGGGACGAATTTGAGGAAATTGACGTTCCCGGCCTGGTGCTCGGCGTTTCGCCGGATGTCACTTACACGCAATATGAAAAGAAAGTGGAAAAGGGAGACATGATCATTCTTCTGACAGATGGTGTGACCGAATGCCGTCAGGGGGAGCGGTTCATCGAACAGGAAGAAGTTCTCCACGTCATCAAACAGTACGCACACCTGCCTGCTCAAGGGATTGTAGACCATGTGTACAAGCATTTCGAGCGTTTGCAGGACTTCCAGCTTCGCGATGATTTCACGTTGATTATCCTGCGCCGTAATGTTTAACGGCCTGTTGGGACGGGTACTATCGATGTGATTGACTTTTTTAGGATCTTAGGAGGGTAAATGGTATGAACTTAACTATAGATGTTACGAATAAAGAAAGTGTTACGACCGTTGTTTTATCCGGAGAGGTAGATGCATTCACCGCTCCTAAATTGAAGGAGACGCTGCTTCCTTTGACGAAAGAACAAGGTCAGGTACTCGAAGTGGATTTTGGAAGTGTCAGCTATATGGATTCTACAGGTCTCGGTGTGTTCATCAGTGCTCTGAAGTCCACGAAGGAACATGGAACGGAAATGAGACTTATCCATATGCAGGACCGGGTATATCGTCTGTTTAAAATCACCGGCTTAACCGAAATCATGACGATTGATTCTACAGTGCAAGGTGGAATGTAATAATGGAACCATTTGATTTTGTCGAAGTGAAAGTACCAGCCAAAGCAGAATACATCGGGGTTGTTCGTCTGAGTACGTCAGGGATCGCCAACCGTATGGGTTTTTCCTACGAAGATATCGAGGATTTGAAGGTGGCGATATCAGAAGCCATTACGAATGCCGTCAAGCATGCGTATAAAGAAACGGGCGAAGGCGAAATTACGATCGGCTTTGGAGTATATCAGGACCGCTTGGAAGTCATGGTGGCAGATCACGGTGGAAGCTTTGATTTGGGCGAGGTGAAAGAAGACATCGGCCCGTACAAGCAGGATGATGATATTGAAGAGCTCCGCGAAGGTGGTTTCGGCCTGTTCCTCATCGATGCATTGATGGACAAAGTTGAAATCAACAGTAAATATGGAGTCATCGTCTTAATGACGAAATACCTCCATGAAACTGGGGTGGGTCAAGATGGCGACCAAATCACAACACCACAATGAAGAAGTATATGAATGGATAGCACATTTACAAGAACACCCGCGTGATGAGGTAATACAGGAGAAGATCGTTCTTGTTTATAAAGACCTGGTCGAATCCATCGCTCGGAAGTATTCCAAGAACAGTACGATCCACGAAGATTTGGTGCAGGTGGGCATGCTGGGTCTGCTAGCTGCCATCCGCAGGTACGACCCGGAATTCGGAAAGTCTTTTGAATCCTTTGCGATTCCGACCATCATCGGTGAAATCAAACGGTTTATCCGCGATAAGACATGGAGTGTCCATGTACCGAGGCGGATTAAGGAACTCGGCCCGAAGATTAAGAAAGCGGCCGAAGAATTGACGAATATGCTGCAGCGTTCTCCTTCTGTGTTGGAAATCGCTGATTATCTGGAAGTTTCGGAGGAAGATGTTCTGGAAACGATGGAAATGGGCAAAAGCTACAAAGCCTTGTCCGTCGACAGGAAGATCGAAGCCGATTCCGACGGGAGTACCGTTACCATTCTCGATTTAATCGGGAATCAGGATGATGGATATTCGAACATCGACCAAAAGATGCTGCTTGAGAAGATACTCCCGATCCTGAGCGAACGAGAGCAGGAAATACTGCAGTGTACGTATTTTGAGAACATGAGCCAGAAAGACACCGGAGAGCGACTGGGAATATCACAAATGCATGTTTCCCGACTGCAAAGAAGAGCACTCCGTAAGTTGAGGGAAGCCTTGCAATCTGAATCCATAGAGGTATTCTAGTGGAAAAGGAGAGTAAGCGCGTGAATTTATCTGTTTTTCAAAAAGCGAAAAAAGGCAATTACCACTGCGGAGACAGTTATTTCTATATAGAGACGGAAGATGGTTTCCTTTGCGCCCTCGCAGATGGATTAGGAAGCGGCGAGTTGGCAAAGGAATCAGCGGATGCTGTTATGAAGGTTATTCAATGGAATCCTGATCTAGGAATTGAAGCGCTTGTGAAAAAGTGTAATCAAGCACTCGTCGGCAAACGCGGAGTCGTTCTTGGAATTCTCCGGATCGACTTTCATACAGGAACCTACTCTTATTCTTCGATCGGCAACATCGGTGTCATTACGATTGATGCGGATGGAAAGAGAAGCAGGAATATTCCGCTTGCCGGCTATTTGGCAGGATATCCCCGAACACTGCGGGTAGCCCGCGGGAAAGCAGAGAAAGGTATGTTCTTCCTGATGTTTTCAGACGGCGTCAACGATCGTCGGCTGTCGAGTGAATTGACAAGAACAAGAAGTGTGGAACAGATTACCCATCGTTATCAAGAGCTGTATGGACAGTTTCGGGAAGACGATACGACACTGATTGTCATGGAATATGATTAAACCCCTGGAATCCCATGGTGGCGGGACTAGGGGTTTTTGTGTACCTGTCTATATTTTCCGGCGGCGGTGGCGTGTGGAGCGGCGTAATTTGATACAATGAAGAAGACGCCATTGAAGGAGGTCTTTTTTTGAGTGATGTAATGGTGCAGCCGGAAGTAACGAAACTGGTTGCCGAACAAACCAAAATGAATGAGAAAACGATTAAGCAGGTAATCGCATTATTAGATGAAGGAAACACGGTTCCGTTCATCGCCCGTTACCGAAAAGAAATGACAGGCGGGTTGGATGAAGTACAGATCAAAGCTGTTGAGGATCAGTGGAATTATGTAACGAATTTGATGCAGCGAAAAGAAGAAGTCATCCGATTGATTGAAGAGCAGGGAAAGTTAACCGATGAATTGAAGCGGGACATTGAGTCGGCGTCCCAGCTTCAGAGGGTGGAAGATCTGTACAGGCCGTATAAACAGAAAAGAAGAACGAGAGCCACGGTCGCTAAAGAGAAAGGGCTGGAACCGCTCGCCTTGATGGTTTGGGAGCAGAAGCAGCGCATGGACTTTGAGAAGGAAGGGGAAGCCTTCCTTTCAGAGGAGAAGGAACTTGTTACTCTGGAGGATGTGGAAGCCGGAGTGAACGATATTCTCGCGGAATGGATTTCTGAAGATCCGGGTTACCGGGAGCGCGTCCGCAAGCAGACACGTGATAAGGGAACGATCGAATCATCCGGCAAGAAGACAGAAGAAGACGAGAAGGGTATCTTCGAGATGTACTATGAATACCAGGAACCTGTACGGTCTATTGTCTCCCACCGAATTCTTGCGCTTAACCGCGGCGAGAAAGAAGAGGTATTGAAAGTATCGATCCATCCTCCTGAAGAAGCGATCCTTCAGTACTTGGAGAGGAATGTCATACACCGGAATACGGTAGGGAAGATGCGGGAGCTGTTGGCTGCGGCCATTCAGGACAGTTACAAACGCCTGATCCAGCCTTCCGTGGAGCGGGAAATCCGTAATGCCCTGTCGGAACAGGCGGAGGAGCAGGCCATTGAAGTGTTCTCAAGCAACCTGCGCAGCCTCCTGCTGCAACCTCCGTTAAAAGGGAAAGTAGTGCTGGGCATCGATCCGGCCTTCCGGACCGGGTGTAAGCTTGCTGTTGTGGATGAAACGGGGAAAGTGCTCGATATCGGGGTGATCTATCCGACGGCACCGAGGAACGATACAGCAGGAGCAGAGAAGAAGGTTCTTCAGTTCCTTAAGCAATACGGGGTCGAGTTGATGGCAATAGGAAACGGGACGGCTTCCAGGGAGACGGAGCAGTTCATAGCAGATCTGATCCAGAAGCATGACCTTGATGCTGCTTATATGATCGTCAACGAAGCGGGCGCAAGTGTTTATTCCGCTTCTAAACTGGCAAGGGAAGAGTTTCCTGATTTTCAAGTCGAAGAGAGAAGTGCTGTATCGATCGCACGACGCGTCCAAGATCCGTTGGCGGAGCTTGTCAAAATCGATCCTAAGTCGATAGGTGTCGGTCAATACCAGCATGATGTGAGTCAGAAGAAATTGAATGATTCCCTTGGTTTCGTCGTAGAGACGGCGGTGAACCAAGTAGGGGTAAACGTAAACACCGCCTCCGGTTCCCTTCTGCAGTATGTATCCGGACTGAGTAAGACCGTAGCGAATAACATCGTGAAGAAGCGGGAGGAGCTTGGGAAGTTCACGAAGCGTTCCGAGCTTAAGGATATTCCGAGGCTGGGAGCGAAGACGTTCGAGCAGAGTATCGGCTTCCTCCGCATACTGGACGGAGAGGATCCTCTCGATAGAACGTCTATTCACCCGGAGAGCTATAAGGCCACAAGGCAGCTGATTGCCGGAATCGGATACAGAACAGAGGATATTGGGACGGAGCAGTTGTCCGAAGCAGTCAAAGGTTTGGATACAGGAGAGCTCTCTCTAGAATCCGGCATCGGTAAACTTACATTGGAAGACATTTTGAAGTCTCTCGTCCAACCGGGGCGAGATCCGCGAGATGATTTACAGAAACCGATCCTTAAGAAGAATGTTCTTTCTATGGAAGATTTGCAGCAGGGAATGGAACTGGAAGGGACCGTCCGTAACGTGGTCGATTTCGGTGCCTTCGTAGACATCGGAGTGAAACAGGACGGGCTTGTCCATATCTCCAAGTTATCCAACTCCTACGTCAAGCATCCGATGAACGTCGTGTCTGTCGGGGATGTCGTGACGGTGTGGGTGGAACAAGTGGATGCGAAGAAGCAGAGAATCGCTTTGACGATGGTCCAAAAATAAGAAAACGAACAACTACCTGGGAGGGAGCGCTCGCCGGGTAGTTGTTTTTATTTATATAGATGCTGGTAGTAGTACCAACATTGATTCAGCACTTTAATTTGATATTTATCCTTATTATAGAAAGCATCTGCCATTTGTTTCTTCAACCAGGACGGCATGGAAGTCGCTCCTTTCCGTTTCGATTTTTTCATGGATATGATAAAGTATGCAGAAGACAGAGGAGGTGTGACCGCTGATGATGACCGATCAAGAATTGCAGCAATGGACGAAGCAGCTTTCCGAGACGTATTTCCACAAACCCTATCCAGACAAGGTTTACTTTAATTCAAGACTCCGTACTACAGGGGGGCGGTACATTCCATCCCGAAGAACTATCGAAATCAATCCGAAGTATGTAAAGGAACTGGATGGGAAAGAATTAGAAGGCATCATCAAACATGAGCTTTGTCATTATCACCTTCATATAGAAGGAAAAGGATACACCCACCGCGATCCAGCCTTTAAAGCACTGCTGAAGGAAACAGGCTCACCAAGACACTGCGCACCGCTGCCTTCCCAGCGAAAAACCTCTCATCAATATGTTTGCACACAATGCGGACAATCATACTACCGCCAAAGACGGATGGACGTCCGAAAGTACCGTTGCGGCAAATGTAAAGGGAAATTAAAAAAGAAGTAAAAAATACATTGACGAACAGAACATGTCCATGTTAAATTAAATAAGCCCTAGAAAAACGAACCAACATTCATTGAAAAACAACAATTTTTTCTTTGAAAAAGGTTTGACAAGCAAAGGGAATTGTTATAATATATATAACGTCGCCGATAAACGACGACAACGAAACATAATAACTATTCCAACGTAGCTCAGTGGTAGAGCAATCGGCTGTTAACCGATCGGTCGTAGGTTCGAATCCTACCGTTGGAGCCATTACGGAGAAGTACTCAAGTGGCTGAAGAGGCGCCCCTGCTAAGGGTGTAGGTCGCGTAAGCGGCGCGAGGGTTCAAATCCCTCCTTCTCCGCCATTCATCTTAATGGCCCGTTGGTCAAGCGGTTAAGACACCGCCCTTTCACGGCGGTAACACGGGTTCGAATCCCGTACGGGTCACTTTCAATCTTTACATAGGTCCGGTAGTTCAGTTGGTTAGAATGCCTGCCTGTCACGCAGGAGGTCGCGGGTTCGAGTCCCGTCCGGACCGCCATTGTCGTTGGGCCATAGCCAAGCGGTAAGGCAACGGTTTTTGGTACCGTCATGCGCTGGTTCGAATCCAGCTGGCCCAGCCATTTTTCTTTGAAAAAAGGGTTGACAAACAAACGAATAAGTTATATGATTGTTCTTGTGCTTGAAAAACAGAAAGCGCAAAAATAATTTTCAAAGTGTAATAGATTCCTTTTACGCGAGCCATTAGCTCAGTTGGTAGAGCATCTGACTTTTAATCAGAGGGTCGAAGGTTCGAGCCCTTCATGGCTCACCATTTTATGCGGGTGTGGTGGAATTGGCAGACACGCTAGATTTAGGATCTAGTGCTTCACGGCGTGGGGGTTCAAGTCCCTCCACCCGCACTTTCCATTTACATGATCAGCATTGAATTGTGAATAACAACTTGCGGTCGTGGCGGAATCGGCAGACGCGCTAGGTTGAGGGCCTAGTGGGAGTTAATCCCGTGGAGGTTCAAGTCCTCTCGGCCGCACTAACTTTTTCAAAAAAAGTTCTTGCGTTCGAAAACAAGTTGTGATACAATGTTCCTTGTCGCTTCATTTTAATACATGCGCCCGTAGCTCAATTGGATAGAGCGTCTGACTACGGATCAGAAGGTTAGGGGTTCGACTCCTCTCGGGCGCGCCATTTTAACGGGAAGTAGCTCAGCTTGGTAGAGCACTTGGTTTGGGACCAAGGGGTCGCAGGTTCGAATCCTGTCTTCCCGACCATCGAAAGTTTGAAAATGTAATATGCGGGTGTAGTTTAGTGGTAAAACCTCAGCCTTCCAAGCTGATGATGAGGGTTCGATTCCCTTCACCCGCTCCATTAATTTTACTACCATTGGGGCCTGTAGCTCAGCTGGTTAGAGCGCACGCCTGATAAGCGTGAGGTCGGTGGTTCAAGTCCACTCAGGCCCACCATTGAATGTATAATCGATCTTTGAAAACTGAACGAACCAACCAGTACGTCAAACATTCTTTCTATTATATAGAGAGAATTCAAACAAGCAC
>NZ_LSOC01000004.1:86773-534668 GCF_001592845.1 Halobacillus sp. KGW1 | reverse complement strand
ATGACTTATCTATCTGATCATAGATCGCGTGAAAAACGTTTCTTTCGATAAAGATGTTTCCTTATCCAGTTTTGAGGGTTCACCTCAAATGTATATTGATGTGGTGATGAAGGCGAAGAGGTCACACCTGTTCCCATGCCGAACACAGCAGTTAAGCTCTTCAGCGCCGATGGTAGTCGGGTAGATCCCCGTGAGAGTAGGACGTCGCCACATTCATTACAACCATTATAATGGGATATATATTCCCACAATATCGCGGGGTAGAGCAGTCTGGTAGCTCGTCGGGCTCATAACCCGGAGGCCGCAGGTTCAAATCCTGCCCCCGCAACCAATTTAAATCGATCACTGTGTCGATTTTACTTTAGTCTTTAAATGTTTGGTCCGGTAGTTCAGTTGGTTAGAATGCCTGCCTGTCACGCAGGAGGTCGCGGGTTCGAGTCCCGTCCGGACCGCCACTATTTAAAATTAAACTTCCAGCCTTAGGATGCTTTCCTAAGGCTTTTATTATGGAATTTTTTATATTAAGCGTCCTGTTGGTATAATAGAAGAAGAAAGACTTTTTTATTGAAAGGGACGTATGTATGGATGAGTTTTCGTTTATTCAATCAATTCAACCGAAGTTTTATCGGCAGTCTTCTCTGATTAAAGGAATTCAGGATGATGCGGCTGTTTTTCGCGCTCCCGCAAGTGATATCGTAACAGCGGTGGATACGATGGTGGAGGGGGTCCATTTCACGAAAGATACAATGGCTCCTTATCATGTCGGTCACCGGGTGTTGGCAGCCAATATAAGTGATTTGGCTGCAATGGGGAGTACGCCTGCTTATTATCTCGTTTCCATCACGATCCCTTCCCATTGGGAAGAGCAGGAGCTTCATGACTTGTATGCAGGCATGGATGCTCTTGCTGCTGGTTATCATATGGATTTGATCGGCGGGGATACGGTTTCCGGGCAGGAGCTATCTGTGACGGTTACGGTGATCGGGATGGTCGATAAAAATAAAGCAAGGTATCGTTCAGTGGCTCAGCCTGCTGATGTTGTCTTCGTCACAGGTACGCTCGGAGATTCGCGCGGAGGACTCGAATGGCTCCTTAAAGAAGGGGAGAATCCGGACAAGGAGACGGCTTTTCTTGTGGAAAGACACCGGATGCCGTTACCCAGGGTTTCTTTCGCAGCAGGACTCTCCAATTTGGAACGAGTGGCGTTGAACGATATCAGTGACGGTATTGCCAACGAAGCAAATGAAATAGCAGAAGCAAGTGATGTCGATTTGATTATTGATGCGGACTATCTCCCGTATTCGGATGCATTGATGCATGTATATCCGGATCGATATAAAGAGTGGATGCTTTCCGGCGGGGAAGATTTTGAGCTGCTCGGAACCGTCCCGGAAAAGGATTGGGAACGCGTTCAGCAGATTGCGGAGCAGCTGAAACTTCGTATTACCCGGGTTGGAAGTGTTACTTCCAAACGTCAGGCGGAAGCTTCTGTCTATTTACAGGAACATGG
Organism: Halobacillus sp. KGW1; assembly: GCF_001592845.1. Lineage (NCBI taxonomy): Bacteria > Bacillati > Bacillota > Bacilli > Caryophanales > Bacillaceae > Halobacillus > Halobacillus sp. KGW1. The sequence goes on along the minus strand of NZ_LSOC01000004.1, from coordinate 533,158 downwards.
ACAAAGAAAACGGCTGGAAAAGTCCGGTTACACGCATTTGAGGAGTGAATGAACCTATGGCTATATATGAATGCATCAGCTTTTCTGCAGAAGAGACGCAGCGCCTTGCAGAGCGGCTTGGAGAACGACTTGTACCTGGAGATCTGCTGACGCTGGAAGGAGATCTCGGCGCTGGAAAAACGACGTTTACGAAGGGACTGGGAAAAGGCCTCGGTGTAACGAGGAATATAAACAGCCCGACGTTCACGATCATGAAGGAGTACCAGGGACGGATGCCTTTCTATCATATGGACGTTTATCGTTTGGAGGACAGCGAGGAAGACCTCGGCTTTGAAGAGTACTTTGAAGGCGAAGGCGTCACGGTCGTCGAATGGGCGCAGTTCATCCGGGAGTACCTGCCGGAGGAGCGTCTCGACATCACGATCCACTACAAAGACGAATCGACCCGTTCCATTAAACTCGATGCGAAATCGGAACATTTCGATGCGATATGTAAGGAGATTTTATTATGAATATACTTGCGATCGACACGTCCAATTATGTGATGGGGGTGGCCGTTCTGAAAGACGGCACCGTCGCTGGTGAATATGTTACGAATATGAAAAAAAACCATTCGATCCGCCTCATGCCTGCGATCGACCAGCTGATGGAGGAAACGGGTACGAAACCGGAAGAGCTGGACAGAATTGCTGTCGCACACGGACCCGGTTCTTACACAGGCGTGCGTATCGGTCTTACGACGGCGAAAACGATGGCATGGGCACTCGGCATTCCTGTAGTCGGCATTTCCAGTCTGGAGGCTGTTGCCCGTCAAGGCGCATTCTTTGATGGATATGTATGTCCTTTCTTTGATGCGCGCCGTGGTCTTGTGTACACAGGGCTTTACGATTCATCCATGACGGTCGTGATGGAGGAGACGAACATACTTATGGAAGACTGGCTGAACCAATTGAAAGAATTGGATCGTCCTGTTCTGTTCCTTAGTCAGGATATCGCCGTCCATGAAGAGAGGATTAAAGAGGTCCTCGGGGAAAAAGCGGTCATCCCGGCTGCTCCCTACCAATTTGCTCGTCCATCCATCCTTGCAGACGTCGCAGTGGACCGGGAACCTGGGGCGCTGCATGATCTGGTACCGAATTATCTGCGTCTGCCGGAGGCCGAAGTCAAATGGCTGGAACAGCAGGAGAAGCAGTGACATGGCAGCAATCAGACAGATGACGCCTGCGGATGTGGAAGGGGTCATGGAAGTAGAGAAGATTTCCTTCCCTGTCCCGTGGTCGGAGGAAACCTTTCAAAAGGAGATGGATGATAATCCGTACGCCCACTATTATGTCGTCGAAGAAGGGGGCAGGATTATCGGATATTGCGGTTTGTGGCTGATCATCGACGAGGCACACGTCACCAATATCGCCATCCATCCGGACTACCGGGGACAAAAGCACGGGGAGAACCTCTTCCGCCATACGTGCGAACAAGCGATTGAACATGGAGCGATTCAACTCTCCCTTGAAGTGAGGGTATCAAATACAGCCGCGCAGCATATGTACCGGAAGTTCGGACTGGTACCGGGTGGAATCCGCAAACGGTATTACTCCGACAACGGAGAAGATGCGTTAGTAATGTGGGTGGGATTAAAATGACGAAGGATCAATATATACTGGCAATTGAGACAAGCTGTGACGAAACAGCTGTCGCCATCGTAAAAAATGAAAGAGAACTGGTAGCAAACGTCGTGGCTTCTCAAATCGAGAGCCATAAGCGGTTCGGCGGGGTCGTTCCGGAAATCGCTTCAAGACACCATATCGAACAGATGACGATCACACTGGAAGAAGCGTTGGACGAGGCGGAGATGACGATCGATGACATGGATGCGATCGCCGTTACCGAAGGACCGGGATTGGTAGGAGCCCTTTTAGTAGGGGTGAATGCAGCAAAAGCCGTCGCCTTTGCGAAGCAGAAACCGCTCGTCGGCGTCCACCATATCGCCGGCCATATCTACGCCAACCGTTTGGAGAAAGAGTTCGAGTTCCCGCTGCTCGCCCTGGTCGTTTCCGGAGGGCACACCGAGCTTGTCCTGATGAGAGAGCATGGCTCCTATGAAATCATCGGAGAAACGAGGGATGATGCCGCAGGGGAAGCCTATGATAAAGTGGCACGTACGTTGAAGCTGCTATACCCAGGCGGCCCTCAAATCGACCGGCTGGCACAAGAAGGAGAAGAGACGATCGACTTCCCTCGTGCCTGGCTGGAAGAAGGCTCGTACGACTTCAGTTTCAGCGGTTTGAAATCTGCCGTCATCAACCGGCTTCATAAAGCGAAGCAGCGGGGAGAAGTGCTGAAGGATGCCGATGTAGCGGCAAGCTTCCAGGCGAGCGTCGTCGATGTCTTATCGACGAAGGCGGCCCGCGCGGCTGAGGAATACGGCGTCAAGCAAATGATCGTCGCCGGAGGCGTGGCTGCAAACAGAGGGCTGCGTCAGGCGCTTCAGGAGAAGTTTGTGGATATCGATACAGAACTGCTCATTCCTCCACTGTCGCTGTGTACAGATAATGCAGCAATGATTGCAGCAGCAGGGGCAGTTGCCTTTAACCAAGGACATCGGTCCGAGTGGGATCTCAATGCGAACCCTGGGCTCGATTTAGAACAGTTCGGCGCAAGGAAAAAGTAAGAGGTGACAAAAGCTCTCCTTCACGGAGGGTTTTTGTTTTCTTATCCACATGTGTATAAGTATGCGTTTGGTTTCCAGGTTGTGGATATGTGTGATCTTAAAAGAAAGCGATACCATTTTGTGGATAACGTCGGGTTTTATTGTGGATAATGTGCATAACCCTGTTGAAAACCGATAAATCAAATACACAGCTGTTAGTAACTTTGTTGATAATCTGTAGAGAAATAAGGACGAAAAAAGAGCACCCACCATCTGTGGATGCTCTCTTCTTATTCATCGTGCAGCGTTTCCCATTCTTCCATCAACTGCTCGAGAGCAGATTGCTTTTCGGCATTGTCCTGCGTGAGCTGAAGGGACTTCTCATGGTCCTGGTAGACTTCCGGATCACAGAGTAAGGCTTCATTCTCTTCCAGCTGCTGCTCGATCTGTTCAATCTCCGCTTCTATTTCAGCGATACGGCGGTTTCTCTTCCGCTCTTCCCGCTTCGCAGCTTTATCTTCCTGGAAGCTGTTCTTGGCCTGTGGCTCGTGCTTGGCGGGCTCTTTCAGGCGGCGCTCTTCGGCTTCCAGCTGCTCGAGTTCATATTCTTCCTGTTTCTTCTCCACATAGTAGTCGTAATCTCCGAGGAACAGTCTCGTTTCCTCCGGATTCATCTCGACGACCTGTGTCGCGATTTTGTTAATGAAGTATCTGTCGTGGGAGACGAACAGTAACGTTCCTGGATAGTCGACGAGTGCGGCTTCCAGCACCTCTTTACTGTCGAGGTCCAAGTGGTTGGTCGGCTCATCCAGAATCAAGAAGTTCGCTTCCTGCATCATCAGCTTGGCGAGGGAGAGACGTGCCTTCTCTCCACCGCTCAAGGCAGAGACCGGCTTCAGGACATCTTCGCCTGAGAAAAGGAAGTTTCCGAGAATGGTCCGGATATCCCTCTCATTTTTCATCGGGTAATCGTCCCATAGCTCATTCAGAACGGTCTTCGTGGAATTCAACTTATTCTGTTCCTGATCGTAGTAACCGATCTGGACGTTCGTGCCGATCAGCTTGTCTCCTTTGACGGCTTCCAAATCGCCGATGATCGTCTTAAGGAGGGTGGTCTTTCCGACCCCGTTCGGACCGACGAGGGCCACCGAATCGCCTCGGTTCAGATCAAGGGATACTTTGTCGAAAAGGTTCGTATCGCTGTCCGGATAACGGAACGCATAGTCTCTCAGTTTCAGCACATCGTTTCCGCTGCGCTTCGCCACTTGGAAGCTGAACTTCGCGGATTGGTTATCGTCTTTCGGTTTTTCCAGCCGGTCCATTTTCTCCAGCTGTTTGCGCCGGCTCTGGGCGCGCTTCGTCGTCGTCGCACGGACGATGTTCTTCTGGATGAAGTCCTCCATCCGTTTGATCTCTTCCTGCTGCTTCTCGAATCGCTTCATTTCCTGCTCGAAGTCGGCTTCTTTCTGTTTCAGGTAGTTACTGTAGTTGCCGTGATACTTCTTAGAGGATTGGAAGGCGATCTCGTAGACCGTGTTGACGATCTTATCGAGGAAGTAGCGGTCGTGGGAAACGATGACGACCGCACCTTGGTAGCCCTGCAGGTACCCTTCGAGCCAGGAGATCGTATCGATGTCCAGGTGGTTGGTCGGTTCATCGAGAATAAGCACGTCCGGCTTCTTCAACAGCAGCTTCCCGAGTGCCAGCCTCGTCTTCTGGCCGCCGCTTAAGGACGTGATCGGTGTATCCCAGTTGAAATGCTGGAAATTCAGCCCGTTCAGTACCGAGCGGATATCCGCTTCGTATTGGTATCCGCCTGCGTTCTTGAAGTATTCCTGCTTGCGGTCATAATCGGTCAATAACTGCTGGTAGCGCTCCTGATCCGAGATCAGGTCAGGGTCTGCCATGTTCGCTTCCATCGCGCGCAGCTCTTTCTCCAAGTCCTTCAGATGGAGGAAGACTTTCTCCATTTCATTCCAGATCGTTTCGTCGGACTGCAGGCCTGTGTTTTGAGCGAGATATCCGAGCGTCGTTTCCTTCGGCATGAAGATGTTTCCTTCATCATAGCTCATCTCGCCGGCCATCATCTTCAGCAGGGTCGACTTTCCTGCACCGTTTCTGCCGACAATGGCGATCCGGTCGTTCTTTTGTACTTCCAGTTTAATATTAGATAAAATCAATTCAGCGCCGAAACGCTTTTCCAATTGATTCAACTGCATGAGAATCATGTCGTTTCACCTCGATAAATCAAGTGTATATCATCGGTGAGCCTGCTAGCAACAGAAGCCCTCGCGAGATTGTGAAAACTTTAACGACTTCCCTGTGATTTTTTGTTAAAATGAAACTAGTGTTGCCGCCTGCGGCATGACCAATCACATAAAAGGGGTAGTTGGAGATGGCGGAATTCAGTCATTTTAATGAGCAGGGCCGGGCACGGATGGTCGATATATCAGAGAAAAACGATACGGTCCGGACGGCTGTTGCGAGAACGAGTGTGGAAGTGAAGGAAGAAATATACGAGAAGATTACCAACCAGACAATGGCCAAAGGGGACGTGCTCGCGGTCGCCCAAGTCGCCGGAATCATGGCAGCGAAGAAAACGTCGGATTGGATTCCGATGTGTCATCCGCTTTCCTTGAAGGGAATCGATGTATCCTTCGATTGGGAAACAGGGGAAACGAAAAAGCTGCTGATCGAGGTTTCCGTGAAGACGAAGGGAAGCACCGGGGTAGAAATGGAAGCGCTAACGGCCGCTTCTGCCACAGCATTGACGGTTTATGATATGTGTAAAGCAGTAGATAAAGGCATGGTCATCGGTCCGACTTACCTTGCAGAGAAAACCGGAGGGAAGAACGGAGATTACCGAAGAAATGACGAGTAAAGGAGCAGAGAGACGACAATGGATATAGAACAAGCGAAAATCCCTCAGGCGACAGCGAAGCGGCTTCCGTTATATTACCGTTTCCTGAACAACCTGCACAGCCAGGGGAAACTGCGGGTGTCATCGAAAGAATTGAGTGAGGCGGTCAAAGTCGATTCCGCAACCATCCGCCGTGATTTCTCCTATTTCGGAGCCCTCGGGAAGAAAGGTTATGGTTACAATGTCGAGTACCTGCTTTCCTTCTTTCGGAAGACGCTGGATCAGGACGAGACGACACGTGTCGCGCTGATTGGTGTCGGGAACCTGGGAACGGCTTTCCTTAATTACAATTTCACGAAGAACAATAATACAAAGATCGAGATTGCCTTCGATGCGAGTGAGAATCGGATCGGGAGTGAAGTCGGCGGGGTGGAGGTCCATCACATCGATGATCTGGAGAAGAAGATCGGCGATTTGAAGGTCGCGATTCTGACGGTTCCTGCCTCAGAGGCGCAGGCGATCACCGACCGTCTCGTCGAGGGCGGAATATCGGGTATCCTGAACTTCACGCCGGCCCGGATCAACGTGCCGTCTGATGTGAGGGTGCATCATATCGATCTTGCGATTGAGCTTCAAGCGCTCGTCTACTTTTTGAAGCATTATCCGTTGGATGGAAAAATAGAGGATTGAAAAAAAGATGCCGGCTCCGGCATCTTTTTTTGTTATTCTTATTCGGTTTCTTCTTTCCATTTCTTATCGATCAGCATTTTACCCGGCCACGTGTAGGCCATGATGCCGCCGTCGACCGTGATGTCCTCTCCGGTTACATAGGAGCTGTCGTCACTGGCGAGGAAAAGGGCGACGGATGCGATTTCATCCGGGCTTCCAAGTCGGCCGAGTGGAGTGATCCACTTGTTGGCATCACGGAATTCCTGTCCTTCCTTATCTTCCTTCGAACCGGCAAGGCCGTCTACAAGCGGTGTCTCAATCGTACCGGGAGCGATGGAGTTGACGCGGATGCCGTCCCGGGCGTAGTCGATTGCCATCGCACGGGTGAAGTTCGTGATTCCGCCTTTCGCCGCGTTATAGCCGGAGCGGTCGAGGTCAGCAGCTCTTCCGGACATGGAAGATGTGTTGATGATCGATCCGCCGTTATCCATCATTAATGGAAGCAGGTATTTGCTCGTCAGGAACGTTCCGCGCAGATCGACAGCGATGATCCGGTCGAAGAGATCGACAGGATATTCGTGCACTTTGCCGCCTTCTTCGTCGATCCCTGCGTTGTTGAACAGGACATCGATGTTGCCATATGTCTTCTTCAGGTAATCAGCAAATGCTGAAACGCTGTCCTCTTTCGATACGTCGAGCGTGTACGTCTCCGCCTCGCCGCCTTCGTTATGAATTTCATCCACCGTCTTCTTCACGGCATCGACATTGATGTCGGCACAGACCACCGTCGCGCCTTCCTTTGCGAATAATTTCACGGTTGCCGCTCCGATTCCTGTCGCAGAACCGGTCACGACAGCTACTTTGTTATCTAAACGTCCCATAAATGGTTCGCCTCCTTGTGTGATTCTTCTTTGTTATACCCACCTTGAAAAACGTTATAAACATAGGCGGGAGAAGGGAAGCGATTACAAAGAAAAAAAGATTCCGCTCTCGTAAATCGGTCGAGCGGCGATTAGAGTTGCAGGATGGTGGTATAGTAACTAGGTAATTAAGGAGGTAAGGTACGATGAAACGATTACCTAATAAGTGGCTCGTCGTCGTGTCTGTCCTGTTCGGAACCTTCACCGTCATTCTGAACAACAGCATGCTGAATCCGATTCTGCCACGTTTTATAGAAATATTCGATTCCAATGCCGTCTCTGTCGGATGGATTTTGACGATCTTCATGGTCGCGATGGGGATGACGATGCCGTTGACCGGCTACTTCGGCGACCGGTTCGGGAAGAAAAAGGTGTACCTGTCCGGGCTTTGTCTCTTCCTTGTCGGCTCACTGTGCGGCTTCTTCTCCTCGACGCTCTCGATGGTAATCGTCTCCCGGGCCATCCAGGGCATAGCCGGTGGTCTGATGCTGCCGATCGCCATGGCGCTCATCTTCCAGTCCTTCCCCAGGCACGAACGGGGCCTTGCTGTCGGCGTGTACGGCATCGCCGCTATGGTCGCCCCCGCAATCGGACCGACGATCGGCGGGTTTCTCATCCAATACGTCGACTGGCCTTGGCTCTTCGCCTTGAACATTCCGTTTGGCCTGACGGGACTCGTCCTCTCTTCGAAATACCTGGAGCGGACGGAAACCCATCCCGAAAAGAAATTCGACCTTGTCGGATTTCTTATTGTATCGCTCGGCATCGGAGGCCTGCTGTTTGCACTCGGAAGAGGGAGGACGCTGGATCATCTCCTGGACCCGATCAACATCGTCCTTATCGTCGTCGGACTCGCAGCCGTCGTGCTGTTCGTTTTCTACGAGAACCGACAGGACGATCCGCTGTTGAACTTGTCGGTGTTCCGGGTCCCGACTTATGCGGCGTCGATTGTCGTTACATCCGCCGCCTCGATCGGACTCTTCTCCGGGATCTTCCTGCTGCCGCTGTTGATCCAGAACGTCTACGGCTGGAGTGAAGTGATGACGGGGCTCTTATTCCTGCCGGCAGCGGCTGCGAGCGGTGTATTCATGTCGCTCGGAGGAAGAATCCTTGATAAAAAGGGGCCGCGCTATGTCGTCCCGCCGGGGCTTGCCATCATGGCGGCAGCGACGTTCGCCCTCGGCTTCCTTCACCTGTCGACACCCTACTGGCTGATCCTGTTGTTGAATACAGTCCGCGGCGTCGGGATGGGGATGGGCAATATGCCGGCGACGACGTCCGGCATGAACAGCATCCCGGATCATCTCGTCGCGCAAGGGTCCGCGATGAACAACATCATCCGCCAGATGTCGTCCTCGATAGGCATCGTCTTTTTCTCTGTCTATTATGAAGTGCGGAGGGCGCAGATCCAGGCGGCTTCCGACATCGACCTCCAGGCCGCCACGCTGCAGACGCTGAATGAAGCCTTCCTCGTCTCCGGCGTCGTCCTCGTCCTTGCCATTCCTTTCTCCTTTATACTAAAAGGAGCACAGGCCGACTCGAAGGAATAGGAGGTTTTGGAAGGTATGAAGATAAAGATAGCGAAGGGCAGGAACTGGTATTGTGGTGCTGTGTTTGACATAAAGGGCTCCGGGAAAGCCTTTCCTTTCCCGGAGCCCGCTTCTCACGTCTGATGCCCACTATACAAGACATAAAAAAGCAGGAGCTCCGCAGCTCCTGCTTTTGTTATTCTTTCTTATTTTTTGCCTGCTGTATTTTCCTGTGAAGATTAAACAGCCGGATGGCGACGGCGATGTTGACGGTCGCGACCGACGCCAGGATGATGGTCATCGCATTCCACACGGTCTCACCGGCCGACTGGGCCGCAATATACGTGAAGGCGACGCCCATGGAAAGGTAGAGCATGGCCATGAACATTGGTGATGTTCTCATAATTATAAAAAGCCTCCAATAAAGATGGTCTCCAATTGTTCCTGCATCCTTCTGATGTCTTCCTCCGTGAGGAAGTACTGCGTGATGACAACGAACGAGTTCATCGCCATATGTGCCACGATTGGTGTAATAATTCGTTTTGTTTTGACATACAGGAAGGCGAATACGACTCCCATGGAGAAGTAGACTAGCATGTGGGTGAAATCAAAGTGAAAAGCACCGAAGATCAAGGACGATACGAGAACGGCTAAGAAAAAGTTCGTTCGTTTATAGATCGACCCGAAAATGATTTTACGGAAGAGGATTTCCTCCGTAATCGGTGCAAACACGACCGGAAGCAGGATGAACAGCGGCGACTGACGCGCAATCTCCATCAATCCCATCGTATTCTCGGACCCTGCCGGCACATCGAACAGCTGCGATTCGATCGTAGCTGCAATCGCCTGGGCGAACAACGCCAGGAATACACCCGCAATCGACCAAAGCACGACAGACCCGGCCGAAGAACGATCGCTTCTCGTCATTTCTTCCCGAAGATCAGGCTTCAGCAGAATCAAGATGATGATCGTCGCGATCGTGAAGCTGGCGACGGACCAGACGGCGACGGCATCATACCTTCCCATACCGAGAGCCACCAGAAGCGGTGCACCGGCAAGGGCGGATAACTGTGTAATAACATAAGTCAGAATGATATACCAATAACGGTTTGGCATAAATTCACGGCTCCTTTTATATAACAGTAAACGGGTCAAGACAACGTCCGCCCGTGAACCTCAATATCCATACTTTATGTATTTTATCACAGTTTCAAAACCTCACGTAAGAAATAAGGGTTATCGTACGAATATTGTCGAAAAAGAAGCAAAAAAATTGTGTAGTTCCTACTTGAAAAACGAAGGCAGATTTATTATTATAATAACTGTGTTAGCACTCACCAACATCGAGTGCTAATAAACGACAAAAAATTTGAAACAACCATATCAAGGAGGGTGTCCTAATTGTTAAAGCCACTTGGTGATCGTATTGTTATTGAACTAGTTGAGGAAGAACAAACTACTGCAAGCGGAATCGTACTTCCGGATTCAGCGAAAGAAAAGCCGCTCGAAGGTAAAGTCGTCGCTGTCGGTTCCGGCCGTGTGACAGAAAACGGAGAAAAAGTAGCGCTTGAAGTTGCAGAAGGCGACCGCGTCATCTACTCCAAGTTCGCAGGTACAGAAGTGAAATACGAAGGCAGCGAATTCTTGATTCTGCGCGAATCAGATGTACTGGCTGTCATCCAGTAGTCACTTTCTTTCTATAAATACTTAGAAATACGATTTTAATGAGGAGGGCATTTTTAAATGGCTAAAGAAATCAAATTTAGTGAAGACGCACGACGCTCCATGCTTCGTGGTGTTGATACATTAGCAGATGCTGTAAAAGTAACACTCGGACCAAAAGGACGTAACGTCGTTTTGGATAAAAAATACGGTTCTCCACTGATCACGAACGATGGTGTGACTATCGCGAAAGAAATCGAATTGGAAGACCAGTTCGAAAACATGGGAGCACAGCTCGTTTCTGAAGTAGCTTCCAAAACAAACGATGTAGCCGGGGACGGTACGACTACAGCGACCGTTCTTGCACAAGCAATGATCCGTGAAGGACTGAAGAACGTCACTTCCGGTGCGAATCCAGTAGGAATCCGCCGTGGAATTGAACAAGCAACAGCTGTTGCTACAGAAGAACTTCGCAAAATCTCCAAGCCGATCGAAGGCCGCGAGTCTATCGCACAGGTAGCGAGCATCTCTGCTGCCGACAACGAAGTAGGCCAGCTGATCGCTGAAGCGATGGAACGCGTTGGTAACGACGGTGTCATCACGATCGAAGAATCTAAAGGATTCAACACGGAGCTTGAAGTGGTGGAGGGTATGCAGTTCGACCGCGGATACGCTTCTCCATACATGGTCACAGACCAAGACAAGATGGAAGCGGTTCTTGAAGATCCGTACATCTTGATTACAGATAAGAAAATCAACAACATCCAGGAAGTTCTTCCTGTCCTTGAGCAGGTCGTCCAGCAGTCCAAGCCGCTTCTATTGATCTCTGAAGACGTAGAAGGCGAAGCACTTGCGACGATCGTCGTCAACAAACTGCGCGGTACATTCAACGCTGTAGCTGTCAAAGCTCCAGGATTCGGTGACCGTCGTAAAGCGATGCTTGAAGATATCGCGACACTTACAGGCGGCCAAGTGATCACAGAAGACCTTGGACTTGATCTGAAGAATACAACAATCGACCAGCTTGGGCGCGCGTCCAAAGCCGTCATCACAAAAGAAAACACTACTATCGTCGAAGGTGCCGGCAACCCAGAGCAGATCTCTGCCCGCGTTGCACAAATCCGTGCCCAGTCAGAAGAAACAACTTCTGAATTCGACAAAGAAAAACTGCAAGAGCGCCTTGCTAAACTTTCCGGCGGCGTAGCTGTCATCAAAGTAGGAGCAGCGACAGAAACAGAATTGAAAGAGCGTAAACTACGTATCGAAGACGCCCTTAACTCTACACGAGCAGCTGTAGAAGAAGGTATTGTTGCCGGTGGTGGTACAGCTCTAGTCAACATCATTAACTCTGTCAAAGGCCTTGAGCTTTCCGACGATGAAGCGACTGGTGCAAGCATCGTCCTTCGCGCCTTGGAAGAGCCGGTCCGCCAAATCGCTCACAACGCCGGTCTGGAAGGATCCATCATCGTTGAACGTCTGAAAGGCGAAGACGTAGGCGTAGGATTCAACGCAGCAACAGGCGAATGGGTGAACATGGTCGAACAAGGTATCGTCGACCCAACGAAAGTAACGCGTTCTGCACTTCAAAACGCAGCTTCCGTAGCCGCTATGTTCTTGACAACAGAAGCGGTAGTCGCAGACATTCCTGAAGAGAATGCAGGCGGCGGCATGCCTGATATGGGTGGCATGGGCGGAATGGGCGGCATGATGTAATATCGCCCTAATATCCCTTGGTTTAATAGTAATGTTATCTGGATTTCATCTTGAGGGGTAACATTCGGGTAACTTTCACCCTTATAATGCTTAAAATTAGAGGTTTTCCATTAGTTTTTTAAACTTTTGGGAGGCCTCTTTTTTCATTTCTTTAGTCACATGAAGATATATGTTTTTGGTAGTGTCTTCATCTTTGTGACCTAATCTCTCCATGATCTGTGGTAGGCTAACACCCGCTTCTGCAAGTAGAGAGGTATGTGTGTGTCGAAGCGAGTGAGGAGTAAGCTTAGGGTTTAAATCTGCTAACTTCAACAAGCGTTTCATCCGATTTTCTATCTTTTTAATATAAAGAGGATATCCGGGGGTTTTTCCATCCACGTGTGCAAATATGAAGTCCTCTTTATGGTATTTATCTCGATATCTCATACTGATGCTATTTTGAAAAGACTTATGATGTTTCAATTCACTGATTACCTTTTCATCAATATCCACTTCCCGTACAGAAGTTAATGTTTTTGGCGTTAGTAGCTTATACTCTTTTTTATTATTTGTAGGATTGTAATACGTTTTAGTGACGTTGACTGTTTGTTCACCTGAATTTAAGATCTTTCCATTTTAACGCGCATAGTTCACCTGCCCTTAATCCAGTGTAAGCAAGCAATAAGAATACTGGATAGTCTTGATCCAACCCATGTTCTTTAGCTGTCTGAAGGAAAAGATGCAACTCATTTTTTTCTAAATAATTTGGGATAGTCTTTTGCCCTTCTAATTCTTGAATGGTTAATTGTTTCTGTGGGACATAAGTGAACTCTGTTGGATCTTTTTTTATGAGTTCCATTTCAACAGCTTTTTTTAAAATCATTCTCCCTGTTCGGTGAGCTCCATCAATAGTGTTCTGAGCAAAGCCTCTTGTTTTAAGGTCATTTAAAGCATGTTGGTACTGTCTTCTGGTGATATCTTTTAATTTTAGCTTCGCAAAGTAGTCCAGAAGCCTTTTTATTTCATGTTTACGAACCCGTATAGTACTTTCTTTTACTTTGCCTGTGCTCTCATATATTAAAAGCCATCCTATTGAAAATTCCTCAAACGATATGTGGGACTCTTGGATATATGTCCCTTGGTTCATATCGTTTAAAAGAGAAGCGGCTGCCTTTTCAGCTTCCTTCTTGGTTTTAAAACCACTTTTCTTCTTCTGTTTTCTTTTCCCTGTTTTAGGTTCCTTTCCAATGTTGACGATGTAAGCCCAACTAGCTCCACAGGTGCATTTTTTATTTTTGCATTTACATCGCGGTCTATAAATATGGTTCATCTTCCTATCACCCCTTATTTACTCTTCAATTTGGCTTTCATTTTTTAAATTTCAGCTTCATTATTTTTCGCCCAGCTTATTACTGTGCTCTAATGAAGAAACTAGAGAGCTAGCTGTTAAGAATTGGGGTAAATATAACCTTAATAAAGCTGGGAAACCGGTTATAGATTGCGTGCACAAAGAATTGAATGAAGTAAGAGATGAGAGGCTATTGCTAGAAATTATGAAAAGTATAAAGCAAGAATCTGTTTATGAGGAATTTTCACGACACGTTAACGAGTCGTCGACGATTCGTAGCCAAAAAGAAAAAGAAAAACAAAAACAAAAACATAATAATCACAGTGAAACTTCATTAAATATCGCGTTAGAAAGTCCTCATAGTTTCTATCAAAGTAATATAGGGCCACTAAACCCCTTCATTGCGGAAGAGATACAGAATTATTGTAATGATTTGTCTGATGCTCTAGTACTTAAGGCATTAAAATTAGCTCTTGAAAAGCAAAAGCACTGGGGGTATGCAAAAGCAATATTAAATAACTGGCTTAATAGCAATATTAGGTCTATTGAAGACGCAGAAGCATCTATAATTGAATTCCGTAAAAGCCGGAACTTATCTAATTTAACAGATAGAAACGAAGATAATCCATACGACAAACTAGTCTAGGAGGCTAAGAGGTGGAAGGGTTTAAAAAGCCTAAAGAAACTAACTTATTAAGTATTATAAATATTAACCAAGTCGGATTAAGAACATGTAAAGTTTGCAAAAATGAAGTACCGATATATGAGCGTGCTGGACAACGAATTAGCGTATGTATGAAATGTGATCATAGAAAGCTATCAATAGAAAAGTCGAAAGGGTATGTTCCTCCTAAGAGAAGGGAACTAGTAAATCGTGTACAGCAAATTCAACAAATTCCCAATGAATTATTAGATGTCACTCTAAGTGACTATATTCCAAAAACAAAATCACAAAAAGAAGCTTTAGATGTAATAACTCACTATAGCAAGGCAGGCGACACTAATTTTTCATCAATTGTTTTCAAGGGGAAGCCTGGAACTGGAAAGTCTCACCTTTTTAGGTGTGCAGTTAGAAATCTTGAAGAGCAGAAATTTGTATATGAAGAGGATGGCAATATGTACCAAGTCCCGCACACAGTTTTATTTTTAAAAGTGCCCAAGCTTATGAAAGTCATACAAAGCACATACAGTAATGGGAGCGGTTTAAGAGAGCAACAAATACTTACTACCATATTTCATGTTGACTACCTTATATTAGATGAAATTGGTTGAGAAAGATCAAAAGCTGACCCATATGGATTTGAAACATGGAGTGGAGATATCCTTTATCAGATACTAGATCAAAGGCAAAATGGTAAAAACTTATTTAATACGAATTACTCTAGTAGTGACTTAAAAAAGAAATATGGAGAGGTTCAGGGAGAGAGAATTTTGTCAAGAATGTTTAATAAGGCTAAGATCGTAAACATAGAAGGGCCAGATCATCGTATCAGTCATGTTTTATAGAGACAGAAATTCTAGAAAACTTCTAATATAAGAAAATCAACAGCCTGATATTATATCTCTTATGGGGCTGTTGATTTTCTGTGTTTTGAAACATAGGAGGTAAAATCCTATTTTTTGTTGAATCTATTTAACAGGGAAATTATCCTATATTTATTATTTAATGTAATCTAAAAAAACGGTAAGTACGTACATGATATACTAGATACAGTATTATGTTGGAGGGAATTTTAGTGGAAAAAGTAATAATTGAGAACCCTGTTATTAATTCACCCTATTTAGAACCAAACGAACATTTTCATTTTGATGAAGACGGAATAACAAATGAAATAATACATACAAGAAGAAAAAGCTCATATTTTGTTCCGATACCTTCTTCTAGAAAAAAAAGTAATGTTTTTAATGAACAATTAAACATGTACGAAGATGATATGTTTGAGTCTCATGTTAAAGAAGAACATACATTTATTAATACAATGAGAGAAAAAGTAAACAAGTGGAGAAAAGGTGGATATGTAGGTGTCACTAGAACTACAGCTAGGTTATTAGAGTATTGGAATAATAAAGAAAGAGACAAAAAACTATTTTATTGCCAGCTAGAGGCTGTTGAAACAGCTATCTACATCGCAGAAGTAGCAAAAAAATATGATGGAAAATTTATTGAAGAAAAGTTAATAAATGAGCAGAGAAATGTGAACTCTTCGTTATATAGAACTGCATTTAAAATGGCTACAGGCACTGGTAAAACTGTAGTTATGTCAATGTTAATCGCATGGCAAACTCTTAATAAAATCTCTAATCCTTATGATAAAAGATTTACAAAGTCGTTTCTAATAGTTACTCCTGGAATAACAATTAAAGATAGGTTAAGAGTATTGCTACCTACTGATAGCAATAATTATTATTTGGAAAGGGATATAGTTCCTACTCAATGGATGTCAGATTTGAGAAAGGCAACAATAGTTGTTACCAATTATCATACTTTCGCAATGAAAGATTTGAGTGAAGGAAGCAGGCTTGCGAAAATTGTATCAGGTCAACAAGATAGTGGCTTCAATAAAGAAACTCCTGAAGAAATGGTAAATCGAGTTTGTAGAGAATTAGGTAAAAATTTCATTGTGATAAACGACGAAGCTCATCATTGTTATCATAGCAAGCCTGATTCAAAAGAGGATTATTTTGATAATGATGAGAAGGAAGAAGCAAAAAAACAAAATGAGGCAGCAAAACTTTGGTTTAATGGTCTTGAAATTATAAATAAAATAGTAGGGATTAAGTATGTGTATGATTTGTCAGCTACACCCTTTTTTTTAAAGGGGTCTGGATATCCTGAAGGTAAGCTCTTTCCTTGGGTGGTTACAGATTTTTCACTAATCGATGCAATTGAAAGTGGTATTGTCAAGGTTCCGAGGGTACCTGTGTCAGATAATTCTATGGTCGGTGATCAACCTACATATAGAGACTTGTGGTTTAGAATAAGTGATGACTTACCAAAGAAAGGGAGGAAGAAAAACGATATAACAGGAGATCCCAAATTACCTAAAGAGCTAGAGGCTGCATTAATCAGTTTATATGGAAATTATCAGCAATATTATCGTGATTGGGAAATTGATAAAGAGAGAAATTTAACGGAAGATCCTCCTCCAGTTTTTATTGTTGTTTGTAATAATACTACAGTCTCAAAATTAATTTATGATTATGTGTCCGGTTGGGAGAAACAGTTAACTGATGAATCAACTGTAGTGGTTCCCGGTCAACTACCCATATTTAATAACGAAGAAAATGGGAATTGGTCTGGAAAACCTAATACCATACTTATAGATAGCGAACAACTTGAATCAGGTAATTCTATGTCAGATGAATTTAAGAAGTTGTCTTACAACCAAATAGAGGACTTTAAAGCTGAATATAAAAAAAGATTTCCAGGAAGAGATATTCGTAATCTAAAAGATGAAGACCTATTAAGAGAAGTAATGAATACTGTAGGAAAAAAAGGGAAGCTAGGTGAAACTGTTAAGTGTGTGATTTCCGTTTCTATGCTTACTGAAGGATGGGATGCCAATAATGTTACTCATATCTTAGGTGTAAGAGCATTTCGTTCCCAGTTATTATGCGAGCAAGTAGTTGGACGAGCCTTAAGGAGATTTAATTATATTGCAGACGAGAACGGTATGTTTGAACCTGAGTACGCAGAAGTATACGGTGTTCCTTTTTCGTTTATTCCTACAAATGGTTCAATTAAGAGAAGAAAAAGAAATAAGAATTATACACACATACGTTCAATCCCTGAAAGAAGAGACTCCATGATTGAATACCCGAAAGTAGTAGGGTACAGGTATAGATTGACCGAGAACAAAATTGATGCAGAATTTAGTGAGGAAACTGAATTGGTATTAACAACAAGAGATTTTCCTACAACTACCGAATCCGCTCCTATCGTTGGAAAATCCAGTTATCACAGCTTAGAAGACCTAGAAAAGCGTAGGTTGCAAGAGGTCGCTTTTAAGTTAACAAAAATAACTCTTGAAAAATATTTTGAGGAAGAAGCTGAAAATAGAAAACATTGGTTATTTCCACAGTTATTAATGATAACAAAAAAGTGGATGGATTCTTCTTTAATCTGTAAACATAATACCTTTCCACAATTATTACTTTTAACGGATTTAGCCTATAGAGCGGTGGATAAAATTTATTTATCAATTATTGCTTCAGAAGAAGGTGAAAGAATCTTAAATCCTATCTTAAAACCGTATGAATATGTAGGTTCTACTAAAGAAGTTGACTTTCGAACTTCAAAACAGACTTACAAAACAGACCAAAGAAAATGTCATATATCACATGTTGTTGCAGATACAAATTCTTGGGAGCAGAAAATGGCACAAGTCTTTGAAGATATGGATGAGGTAAGATCATATGTTAAAAATGAAAATTTGGGATTTACAATTCCTTATACAATAGGTGGTCACCAAAGAAACTATGTTCCTGACTTTATAGTTAAAATAGGAAATGACAATCAACAACTTAGCTTAATTGTAGAGGTCTCTGGCCAAAAGATGGAAGACAAACAAATAAAGGTTAGTACAGCAAAAAACTTATGGGTTAAGTCAATTAATAATTATGGTGAATTTGGACGTTGGGGCTTTATCGAAATAACTGACCCTTGGGACAATCCGGTTGAACAAATTAGAGAATACTTGACTGAATATCATCCTAATTTTTAAATATACAACGGAGGCGGTTATTTAGAATGAGTAATCTGGATTCTATAAAGTATAAAAACAAAAGAAAAAATATTCCTACAGGAGAATTAAGAGATTTTATGACACCTTATGATATTAACTCCTCAAATATTATTTATTCTAGAAATATAGCAAAGGATCCACAGCTTGTATGGAAGGGGAAAGATTCTCAGGATAAAGAAGACTTAGTTGTTTCGACTTATCCTATTTATATTCATGAGCAAATACACCCTCAAGCAATTATAGAGGGGATGAGAACAGAAAGTGTTAAAGCTGAGGAACAAATGGATTTATTTTCAGAGTTTAACAATATAGGTTTCGAAGACCTTGTAGAATTTTATAAACATGATCAGAATTGGAGTAATAGATTAATTCTAGGAGACTCTTTAACAGTAATGAACAGTTTAGCAGAAAAAGAAGGACTTTCTGGTCAGGTGCAAACTATTTATTTAGATCCACCGTATGGTATAAAGTTTGATTCAAATTGGCAAGTAGATACTCGAAATAAAGTTGTAAAAGATGGAAGGGAACAAGACTTAACTAGACAGCCTGAACAAATTAGAGCTTATAGAGATACTTGGCAACTGGGAATTCATTCCTTCCTTCCGTACCTTAGGGATAGGTTGACAGTTGCTCGTGACTTATTGACGGAAACCGGTAGTATATTCGTTCAAATAAGTGATGAAAATGAGCATTTGGTAAGGTCATTAATGGATGAAGTTTTTGGAAGGGAGAATTTCATCGCATTAATTCCTTTTAGAAAGAAAACCATGCCTTTTGGTGCAAACTTTTTAGAACAAATGGGAGATTTTATAATTTGGTATTCTAAAAACAAGTTTGATTCTGAAGGGAAAGTACATGCTAAGTATAATCAATTATATGTAGATCAAAGTGTTGAAGGAGAGTTTCATCATTGTTGGTATGAGTTACCAGATGGAACTAGACATAGAATGACTCAGCGGGAAATAGACAATCATGCTTTATTACCTGAAGACGCAAGAGTTTATCGTCTGAAATCTTTAGAGCCATCAGGAAAGATGGACTCAGGAATGTTTGATTATGAATTTGAGGGAAATATATATAAGCATCCAAAGAATGGTTACGCTACAAACAAACAAGGTATGGATAGGTTAAAAGCTATGCGACGTTTACAAGTAGAAGGCAACCGTCTTACGTTTATTATGTATGCAGATGAAAATACAGCTAAATCTTTAACAACCCCTTGGTTTGACACTGTAGGTGCAGACGATAAAGTTTATGTTGTGCAGACGAATACAGAGGTTGTAAAGAGATGCATATTAATGAGCTCGGATCCGGGAGATTTAGTTTTAGATCCTACTTGTGGTAGCGGGACAACACCTTTTGTTGCAGAAAAGTGGGGACGTAGGTGGATAGGCATTGATACTAGTAGAGTAGCACTAACCCTTGCAAGAACTAGATTAATGAACGCTAAATATCCATATTACTTATTAGCTGACTCAAATGAAGGTATTAAAAAGGAAAAATCCATTTCTGGAGAAGCTCCAAACTCTACAGGAGTAAGTAATGATATTTCAAAGGGGTTTATTTATAAGAGATCTCCGTATACCACTTTATCAAAAATATCTAATAATGAAGGTATAGATGAAATTAATGATAAATGGGAAAAAGAGCTGAACGATATTGTTGCGAATCTTAATAGTGAATTAAAATTTAACCTTAAATCTTGGCAAATCCCTAAAGAGCCTGAAAAAAATTGGTCTCAGAAAGCAAAACAAATACTAGAGTTATATCAAGAAAAAACAGAAGAAAAATCACGAGAATTAACTGCTCTTTTACAAGAGACTGCTGGGGTTAGATACCGTATTGATAAGCCATATGAAAATAGAAAAAAAGTAAGAGTTTCAGGGCCATTCACAGTTGAAAGTATATCACCCCACAGAATAATATCAGATTTTCAAGAAGGAAATGATTCAATTAACAAATCGAAAAGTAAGACTGATAGTGGTGTACAATATGAGCAAATCGTTCTGGATAACTTAAAGATTGCAGGAGTGCAGAATACTAAGAAAGATGAGAGGCTTAAATTTTCATATCTCGAACCTTACGCTGGAACTTATATCAACGCTGAAGGAGAGTATCACGAAAAAGATTCAATAAAAAGAGCAGCAATATGTATTGGCCCTGAGAATGGAACTGTAGGAACAGAGCTTGTAAAAGAAGCAGCTAAGGAAGCTGTAAAAGGTATTGGGTTTGATATTCTAATAGTTTGTGGTTTTGCATTTGATCCCTACGTTAACGATGAAATAAATAATTATGGTAAGTTGAAAGTGTTGATTACTAGAATGAATCCAGATATTCTTATGGAAAATAAACTAAAGAAGACTGGTGCAGGTAATCTATTCACTGTTTTTGGTGAGCCGGATATTGATATCCTCAAAAACGATGGGAATAAAATTTCGGTCGAAATTAATGGGCTAGATATTTATGATCCTACAACAGGCCAAGTAAAGAGTAGCTCAGTTAGTGACATAGCATGTTGGTTTATAGATACTTCATACAATGGAGAGAGCTTCTTTGTAAGGCATGCATACTTTCTTGGTAATGATAAACAGTTAACTAAGTTAAAGAAAGCATTAAAAGCTGAAATCGAACCACACGTACTTGAAACTATACATTCAACTAAAAGTAGAGAATTTTCTAAACCACCTACAGGTAAAATAGCTGTAAAGGTAATAAATTACTATGGAGATGAAGTGCTAAGGGTCTACGAAGTGTAAAATTAGAATAAACAAATATGAAGAGTTCCAAATACATATACTTTATTTGGAACTCTTTAGACTTTATTGGGACAAAAAATATTTTGTCTAAACAAGTTGATAGTCACTTATGTGATAAAGTAATAAAAGTTTTTTTAATATCCTAACTTATATATTTAGCCTGTTTGCTACGTGACTTGTATAAAAAATAGGGCATCCTCTAAGGGACACCCTGGAAAAATTATTTATATAGTTTTGATTCATCAATAGGAAATACTTTAACATAACCATTGTCTTTTTCCATAATTTTATAATTATCTCGCATATCAACGGCTGTGTCTTTAATAAGACGCTCTTTAAGCGTATCAAGAGGAAAAGGGGCAGCAGACTGATTTGTATATGATTTTCTTACAACAAATTTAGCCATGGTGTACCTCCTTTTTAATAAGCTAAACCTCTAAGAGAGCTTTTACGCTTTTGAAAGCTTCATCTTTAGTATTATATCCATTAGTGAAACATTTGTTCATTTTGTTTGTTTTATTATCAGATTTTCTAATTCGTCGCCCTTCAGTGAACCATTCATCGTCATCTTTTTTTAGTTCTAAAACGAAAATATGTGTTTCATTTTCACGAGTCCAAGACGAATGTGTGTTTGTATGTTGATTATACCGCCAATCAAACTTACAATCAACTGTACTTAAATCATTCATCATTTCTAGAACGGATTCGTATCTCTCTTCAACATTTGGATTAATTGCTTTTTTAATTATCTGTTGAAACTTGTTAGGGATATGGGGTAAAAAAGAATTTCGCTTAGGGAATTTATTCTTTATTATTGCCTCTGCTAATTCATCACTATTTGTTATATTTAGTTTACGATATTGATCGTGGAAAAATTCATTGCCATTACACATTCTATAAATTGTTAAGCCTGCCTGATATACATCTGAAAAGGTCGATGACTTGTTGAATTTGAATGTCTCAGGAGGTATATGAAGTGGATACGATTTATCAGGATTTGCGAATCCGTTCTCATTTAAGTATTTTGCCAAGCCAAAGTCTGTTACTACTGCCCTGTTAGCATCATTTAGAAGTATGTTTGTTGGTTTAATATCAAAATGGACTAAGTTTTTAGTGTGCATAAAATGCAAACCTGAGAGAAATTCTAATGAGTAACGTACTATTTCTTTTACCGTTAAGTGTTTTTTACTCATTAAGGAATTTAATGACCCATTTTTGTAGTAATCCATTGATATGTAGATGTTTTCTTTATCTTGGGTGGCATATCTTACCCCCATAATATTTGGGTGAGTAGTAGCATACAACATTTTAGCTTCATTAAAAAAATCTTCAGCCTGAGTAAAGTCACTCTTGGGAATTTTTTTGATGACTAAGCGTGCATCAAGCTGTGGATCGAATGCTATGTGAACGTTTGAATTCCTGCCTTCTTGTCCTATATCCTCTTCCAAACTTACCCTTAATAAAGTGTTAACCATTAACATGTTGTACTCCCCTTATATACAAGTTGCTGCTAAGCTAGTAACTGTACTTTCACGTAGTTCTAATCTTAACTGATCCCAGTCTTTTATTTCTGCAAAGTTAAGGTCACCATCTAAATATGATTTAATATCACCATCTTCTAAATACTTGCTCATTTGAGCTATTTTCATTACTGAGTATTTCTCTATTGAACTATTTGCAAATAATTCTTGTATTACACCTTCTATATTCATCCTATAAATCGATGGTGTCTTTGCGATGGTTTCTGAAATTCTTAATCCTGCACAGATAATATTGTACTCAAGAATAATTGCTAATAAGTTAGTCCTTAAATATGCTAGCTGTTCAGGTAAATCAAGGGTCGTTGGGATATTTAGTTCTGAAGATCTAACAATATCGAATCGACCACCGTCAGTAAGTAAAATTACAGTGTAATAAATCTTAGGTGAGACTTTGTTCGGTGATACTCTAATGCCGATTGAATACATTATAGGTCACATCCTTTCTACATTAATATCCTACTATAAATATGGGAAATTTCACATTATTAATTGGGCGAATATGGTTACTAAGTCTTTTGAAACCGCTTAATATACTAGGAGGGATAATATTAGTAAAAAAATTTGGTTTTCTTCGTATATAGATGAAGAAGGTATTTCTACTAATCCAAAAGAAATTGATTTAAGTATTAAAGGCAATCACTATAGATATTCAATAACTGTTCCTTTTAAAACGAGATTAAGTGATAGAGTAGCGGTAGTAATTATGAAAAACCCAAGTAGAGCAGGTATTCATGACGCAAAAATGAAGAGAAAGATATCGGATGATACTATATACAAAGTTTGTGATTATCTTTATAAAGATTCGTTTGATTTTTCTAAAGTTATTATTTTAAATCTATTTCCGATTTTTGGACCTACATTTAAAAGTCTGATTATTGACGACCCCAATGTACTACTAGGTAAAGAGTTAAATAATGAAAGAAATAATGAAGTGATTATGCAGGTTCTAAATTCTATAAGAAATGTACCACATAAGATAATTCTTGCATGGGGAGGTTATCCAAACATGGGTGATAATCTTACTAAAGAGGAAAGAGATCTTATTAGGACAATGTATAAACAACGAATAAATGAAGTACTAAGTATGATTGGAGATAGAGCAACATACAAAGTGGGTGAAAATCTTTCTGATGGAAAGTTTCCTCCCCATGGAAAAGTATGGTATGACTATGAGCGTATGGTACGATTCTCAGACCCGCGTTTATAACCCATTAGTTTTTACTTTTATGGAAGCGTAACTGTATTTTTTGACAGATAAATGTTTTTCACTTAAAGAGTGACTTAAGTGAATTTTTAAAAATTGATGATAAATGATGAAGAATGATAACAAATGATAACTTTTCAGGGTAACATACGAGTAACATAAGGCGTTGATTTTAAGTGAAACAAACTTAATGATGTTACAAGCCTAGTTTAGAAAAACCTATTCTGACGCGCGCTAATAAACCATAACCAAAGATATTACAGTAAAGGGGATAATGGGCGGCATGATGTAACCTTTCCGCCAACCCTTGTTTGAAAAGGTGTTATTCATATAACCTTTCTATGGGCGATTAAGATAAAATACGAGAATTATAACCAGTCCCCAGAAGTTCCTTGAACTTCTGGGGACTTTTCCTTTAATTTTCTCAATGACGTAAGCATATATATCCATAGTTGTATTTGTGTTTCATTTCTAATGGGGGGAGATGGATCAGTGGATACGTTTTTAGTACTTTTATTGTTAGCTGCTTTAGCCGGTGTGGTATTCTTTGTTGTCTTGGCATTGGCAGGCAAGGGGAGCAAACGCGGTAACTTCGCCAAATCGGGCGGCTGCCTTTTAGCAGTATTAGTCCTGGTGTTTGTTATTGGATCCATGGAGGAAGATTCTCCTGTTTCTGAAGATGCAGCAGTGGATGCTTCTGAAGAGGATACGGAGGCGGAAGATAAGGCGGAGCAGGAAGAACTAGAGGCTGAGGAAGCTGAAGAACAAAAGCAGGAAGAGCAGGAGGCCAGGGAAGCAGAGGAGCAGGCAAAGAAAGAACAGGAAGCGAAGGAAGCAGAGGAGCAGGCAAAGAAAGAACAGGAAGCGAAGGAGGCAGAAGAGCAAGCCAGGAAAGAAGAGGAGGAACGAAAGGCTGAAGAGGAGCGTAAAGCTGCAGAAGCGGAAGAAAACAGCTTAACTCTTTCTCAGGAACAGGCGATTTCAATGGCGGAAGACTACCTTAATTACACGGCCTTTTCCAAGTCTGGATTGATGGAACAGTTAGTGTTTGAGGGGTTCAGCCAGGAGGAAGCTGCTTTTGCTGTGGAGAATATTACGGTGGATTGGCAGGAGCAGGCGGTTATGATGGCGCAGGATTATCTTGACTACACCTCTTTTTCAAGACAAGGGTTGATCGATCAATTAACGTTTGAAGGATTCAGTGCAGAGCATGCCACATATGCTGTAAGCCAAGTTGGTTTTTAGGGTATGAAACTTCTTTAGTGAAATCCTTATCACACATAGTTTGCGGATCAATAAATTATATTTTAAAAAGCCTGACATGAGTCTACTTATCTCATATCAGGCTTTTTTTTAGATAAGTAGTTGTGAATTATGGGAGCAATACGTAGCCATTGATGGAATTTTAGAGAACTTAGAAGAAGAAGATAAACAAACATTTCTAAATGGTTTGTTTGATCCGAACTTTGATAAAGAAGAATTTAAAGAGGATATTATACTGGCTAAGGACAAGGAAGAAATTGCAGAATTGAATAAGATGTTTGAAGTTCTTGGGTCTTCTGTACAATTTTCATCAGACGTTGAATCAGTTAAAGTGGAAAAACAAGGGGAGCTTGTTGCCTCTAAATCAACAGGAACTTCTGAAGTTGTTTCGCTTGGATTCTAGGGCGGCGTTTGGGATGCAACTAAATGCACAGCGTCTATTGCCGTTGTATTTGTTCCAGGTGCAAAGGCATATCGAGCTATTAAAGCGCTTGGAGGCGTCAAGAACACTGTGAAATTATTGGCTGGAGCATCCAATGTGGATGATTGGTTAACTATCGGTGGAGGAGCAGCAGCTGAAATTCTTGGCATTGCAGGCGTTAAAAGATACTGCTTTGGCTAACAAAGGTAGGTGATATCTCGCATGGCTACTAATTCTTTTCGAAGAGAAAACGGCATTTTAAATCCTATTAGTAATGGGTTTATGTCAGTCATAGTCTATGGAATGATTTTCGTTTCGTTAATGATTGCATTTAACGGTCCCATTACATTTGAAACACTTTTTATTCCGGCTTTCTTTATTTACACTGTGGTGAGAGTATGCGAATATTTAATTGTAAAGAAAAAAAATAGCACACCAAGCTGGCTTGCCATGGGAGCGTTCGGTTTAGCGGTATTAACAGCTTCTGGTATGACAATGTTCTTACTAAATTAATTTTGAAAATGATATTTTAATTTTAACCTCTTACTCTATCGCTCTGTCAGTGGCGTTAGTGTAGGAGTTTCTTTATTGTCTAAGCAAATAATGTCGGTATTAACTGAAAGAAAAAGCCTGTCACGAGTCTGTTGAACTCATGCCAGGCTTTTTTTCTCTATCAATTATGTCATAAAGAACTGTACGTCAAGCTCTCCGTACCCACAGACAACAAATTCTTCTCGATCACCCCGTCCTTCATAACCGTGACAATCGCATCCGGATCTTCAAGCGATCTGATATCCTCCAGCGGGTTGTGCTTCGTAATGATCAGGTCTGCGAGTTTCCCTGACTCTATCGTTCCAAGCTTGTCGCCCCAGCCCATACATTCGGCTGCGACTTTCGTGGAGGCGGTAATGGCTTCCATTGGCGTCATGCCGATGTCGCACATCAAGCCGAGTTCTCTCAGGTTGGTGCCGTGGGCCATGACGCCGGCGTCGGTGCCCATCGCTATTTTCACGCCTGCTTGATAGGCTTTGGCAATGCTTTCTTTATGGATGTCGATGACTTCTTTGGCTTTCTGGACGGCGAAATCGGGCATGTCATCATTCTGTTCGCTGGCTTCCAGGACGGAAACGGGAGCTAACAGGGTAGGTACGAGGTAGGTGCCGTTCTCGAGCATCAGTTCGATGGCTTCGTCATCAAGGAAGATGCCGTGTTCGATCGAGTGGATGCCGGCTTTGACGGCGTTTTTGATTCCTTCTGCCCCTTGGGCGTGGGCCATGACTTTCACGCCTTTGCGATAGGTGGCTTCCTGGACGATGATCGCCAGTTCTTCTTCGGAGAACTGGGTGAATTCGGGATGGTCGGTGGGACTCATCACTCCTCCGGTGGCGTGGACTTTAATGACGTCGGCGCCTGCCCGCAGCATTTCTCTCACCTTTTTCCGGACTTGTTCGGGACCGTCGCAGATGCCGCTCGGGAGACCCGGGTAGCTCTTCGGTGTGGCGTCGATGCCGGAGTGTCTCCAGGAGTCGCCGTGGCCGCCGGTGATGGTGAGGGGATTGATGCTGACCTGCATTCTTGGACCTGCGACGAGGCCTTGTTCGACGGCTGTTTTCACTCCGACGTCGGTGAATCCGGCATCGCGGATCGTTGTTACTCCGGCGTCGAGCGTTCGTTTCATGTAGTGGATTGCTTGGTAGAATTTCAAGGTGAACGGTTCATTGAGGCTTTCTCCGATGTCCTTCAACTCCATGACCATATGCACGTGTGTATCAATCAGGCCGGGGAGGATATAGCCTTGATCGGCATCAATGACCTCGACCTCAATATCTTCCGGCAGGTGGATGTCGCTGCCGACGGCTTCGATTTTCGTCCCGTTGATGAGAACCACTGCATCGGGGATGGGCTCGGCACCCGTACCGTCAAGGAGGGTGCCGTTTTTGATTAGTTTGTAGCTCACATGTATCTCTCCTTCATCAGATGGTTTGGACAAGAATGCTGGCGATAATGACGGACCCGATCGTTACGGAGGTGAACCCGCCGATCAGCATCGGGGGCAGGATCTCGTTGAGGATGGCTTCTTCTTCTTCCTTCGTCCTGCCGATGCTCCGGCTGACCTCTTCACATATGAGGTAATCACCTGGGAAGCCGTACATAGCAGTCAAGGTGACGGATATGCCTTTGGCAGGGTCCCATTTGAAAATTTTCGACCCGATGGTTCCGCCGACGATCAGACCGAGGGTTCCGACGACAATGATGGTGGCGACAGCCGGAAGGACGGCTGTGATATCAGCGATCGTGATGCCGACCAAGGAACCGGTCACGATGAAGATCAAGCCGAGCATCGCGATACTGAATCCGTTGGCTTTTTCCAATACTTTGGCAGGGTAGATGCCGAGGTAGGCGCCTGTGATCCCGATCACTAATCCGAACAAGCTGTAGCTGATGCCGGTCAGGCTCTCCAATCCTACTGCGATGGCTCCTCCGACGAAGACTAAGAACAGAAGGATGAAGCTTGATTGCTGGTAGCGTTCAGGGATGAGCTGTCTTTTCGGTTTTTCTTCCGATTGTTCCTCGTCCAATAGATTGGCAGGAGGGAGCGCTTCCGCTGCTGTAGCGGCAGCCGTCATCGTGCGGCCTTCCATGGCCGTGCGGATTTTTAAGCCGTGCTTTCTTAAGAGGATGGACGTCAGCGGCATCCCGACCAACCCTTGAAGCGTCAGTACGATGATAGGAATCGCTAATAAGGAGACCAAGCCTGCTTTTTGCAGCGCTTCGGCCGTGACCAGGTAGGCAATCAGCCCGCCTGTCAATGGACCGGCTCCGGCGACGCCTGTGCTGTAGCCGAAGATCGGCGGGACGATCAACAGGATGAAGGCGACGGAGAATACTAAGCCGATCAGCGTGATGAGTACGGCTTTATACTGGCTTTTCATCACTTTCATAGGGATCAACGTTCCCATGTGAACGAGCAGGGCCGGCTGTAGAACAGCGCCGACAATAGCGAAGGTGGACGCTTCGATAATATTGGTTGGAAGGACGCCTGTCTGAATTAAGACGAAAAACCCGATCATCACGACTAATAACGTCGGAATTTTTGCTCTGGAACGGATGGAAACGACTTCGCCGACTGTAATGATAGCCAGAATGATTAAGGTTGCTGTTACCGGACTCATAGAATACCCCTCTCTAGGTTAAGGTGCTTAGGATTTTGGATCAGGCTTTGGTCAGTAACGTCTTTTGGCTGTCCTTGGTGAGTATTTTCTTCGAGAGGCTTATTAATAAGCGAAGCCCGTCTTCCAGTGCATCTTCATCTACAGAAAATTTAGGGTGGTGATGGGGGTAGACGATGTCTTTCTCTACGTTACCTGCGCCGACGGGGATGAAGCATCCGGGGGCCTCGGTCAAATATGCCGAGAAATCTTCTCCACCCATGATGGATCCCGTCTTCTGCAGCCAGTTTTCTCCGAACTGTTCCACGATGGTTTCTTCGACGGTCTTCGTTAAGGATTCGTCGTTGATGACCGAAGAATATCCATAATGGTAATCCAATTCATAGTCGCCTCCATGAGCGTCTGTGATGCCGCGGGCAATCCGTTCAATGAGTTGGACCGCATTCTCCCGGACTTCTTTGTCGAACGATCGAACGGATCCACCGATTTCCACATGTCCGGGAATGACGTTTTTGGCGATTCCCGCTTTTAATGTGGTGGTGGATACGACGAGCTTCTCTGACGGGGAAGTGTTTCTCGAAACGATGTGCTGAAGGTTGTTGATGACTTGTGCTCCCATCACGATAGGATCGATGGAATTCTCAGGCTGGGACGAATGGCCGCCTTTGCCGATGATTTTCAAATCGAAGGTGTCGGAGTTGGATGTAACGGGACCATAACCGATGCCGAATTTCCCGCGTGGAAGTGTAGAGGCAAGGTGCAGGCCGACGATAAGATCGACATCATCCATCACACCGGCACGGACAAGTTCCTGTGCACCACCGGGCGGCAGCTCTTCGGCATGCTGGAAGATGAACTTGATGTCTCCGCTGAGTTCGTCTTTCTGGCCGCTTAGTATTTTCGCTGCACCGAGAAGCATGGCGGTATGGCCGTCATGTCCGCAGGCATGCATGACGCCGTCCACGGTGGAACGGAAATCGGCATCGTTCTCTTCCTGGATCGGCAAAGCATCCATATCTGCCCGGAGTCCCAGCGTACGGCCGGGGTATTTGCCTTTCAATCTGGCAACGACGCTCGTTTTTGTCGGTCTGCTGACCTCCAGTCCTCCGAAGGATTGCAGCGTATCGTAGACAAATTGCGAGGTGTTTACTTCCTCGAACGATAATTCCGGATACTCATGGAAGTGCCTTCTCCAAGTAATGACCTGTTCTTTCATGTCACCGATCAACTTCTCGTCGTGTGGATTCGTCAATGTAATTCCTCCTTCTATTTAATGAAGCGAATGTATGCAGGCCAGCGTCTCTATCGACATCTTTTTCTATAAAAAATCGTAGCATGCCGTGGGTGGGAGGAAGTAATAGATAATTTTTATACCTTGCGTCTTGTGTACAGGGAAAGGGCGGAGCGGGGATATAGATTTTTTTAATATCTTGGTGGGAGAGCTTGTGCAGGATAGGAACTTAGGCTATTATATATAGAATATTCTGAAATATTTAAGGGGGATATTGAATGGATTTTGAGGGATTAGAGTCGTTTTTGTCCGTGGCCAAAACAAAGAGCATTTCCAAAGCAGCGAATCTATTACATATTACCCAGCCTACGTTAAGTACGAGAATCCGCAAATTAGAAGAAGAGCTCGGCTTTGTTCTGCTTACTAGAAGCTGGGAGGGAGTCACCTTGTCCAAGGAAGGGTACCATTTCCTGCCGAATGCTGTGCAGCTGCTTCAGGAACTGAGTAACGCTTCTTTCCGTTTGACCGGTGCCGATGCGACCCAGCATAACTATTCCTTCAAAACGATATCCAACGATCCGAAGGTCTTTCGAATCGGAATGAACATATGGCTGGCGCCGATTTTCACCGAGCAGATCATTACAGAGATGGCGCTGAGTTTTCCCGACATCGAATACCGGTTCGTGACGCGGCCGACGAATATATTGAAGGATCTGATGGAGTATGAATGCACGCACGTGAATATCTTCTATCAGAACGAGAAGGAGACACCGTTTACGAGTACGCCTATCTATGAAGATGAAATGGTTCTCGTTTGTTCGAAGAAGGATTATGCAGCGATCAAGGGGGACCCGAAGAATGTAGGGCTCCTGAATAAACCGTATTTGGTTTTTGATAATCCCGTTCTTGCCAATAATATACGTTTTATAACCAGCGCGATCAGCCACTTGGACGTTCATCGATTTCAGGAAGTAGATGACTTGAATATCCTTGCTTCCTGCATATCCAAAGGCATCGGCTACTCTATTCTCCCTGCATCGATCTTCCAGCATTATTTTTTGCAGAGTTATGCAGCTTCCACCCAAATGGTCCCGTTCTCCGGCAGTCTATGGACGCTTCCTATTCATCTGGAATACAAGTCCGATCCCGATGCTCTCTTCAAAGGTCCTATCCAATCGATTCAAAACAATCTGCTCCAGTTCTTTAATAAAGTGAACGTCAGTTAAGCCATCGTTTCATGGTTTCTTCTATCTCATAATCTTTCAGTCCCGGCGGAAGGGATAAGACGACTTCCGCCGGGACTTTTTTGTTGATTGATAAAACATCAAGAATGAGCACTTTTTTCCTTAATTATCTTAAACAATGCTCCGGGTATTCTTCTTAAAATAAGGGTGTAGCAAATATAAAGGAGGAAACAGAAAATGAATGGTGGAATATCTTCGTTACCTGATTTGGAGAATGAGTTCCCGTTGTCCGCGCAGCTTGTGGAAGAGTACCAGGAGAAGGGGCATGTGTGTATTCGAAACCTGGCCGCACAGGAGGAGATCCGGACGTACAGGAACGTAATCAAAGATGCGGTACAGGATTATGCCAAGCAGGCCGCCCCGTTAGAAGAAAGGGATACTTTCGGTAAGGCCTTCCTGCAGGTCATGAATCTATGGGAAAAGTCGAAGGAAGTGGAGAAATTCGTACTGGCGGAGCGGTTCGGTAAGGTTGCGGCCGACCTGTTAGGGGTAGAAGGAGTTCGGATCTATCATGATCAAGCCCTTTATAAAGAGCCGGGCGGCGGTCACACTCCGTGGCACCAGGACCAGACATTCTGGCCTTTGGATACAAACCACACCATCACCATGTGGATGCCTCTGGTGGATATAAGCGAAGAGATGGGATCGTTATCCTTCGCTTCCAAGTCCCAGTTGGAGGGATATGTTAGTAAACTGGGAATCTCGGATGACTCCCATGCCACTTTAGGCCGGCGTATTGAGGAGAAAGCCTATGACATTGTGACGCATGGGGCAATGAAGGCGGGGGACGCGACCTTCCATAACGGGTGGACGCTCCACAGCGCGCCGGGGAACCCGACCGATCAAACGCGGGAAGTGATGACGGTCATCTACGTAGCGGACGGAGCGCAGGTCTCCGCCATCGATACCGCGGCAAGGAAAAAAGATCAGCAGCAGTGGCTGCCGGGACTTGGCGAAGGGGACTTGGTAGACAGTCGATTGAACCCGGTTGTTTATCAGAAATAAGTATAGGTAGAAAAAGGGAAGCGGCTCGATGGGGTCGTTTCTTTTTTTGAAGAAAAAGGAGTGTCCAGGATGAAAGTGAGATCGATTAAATCGTTGTGGGGGATGACGGGTTCCTTGGAGGAACAAGTGCGGAAAATTGCCGAGAGTGGCTACCAGGGAATAGAGGCCCCCTTGCCGTCCAAGAAGGATGCGGCCTTATTCAAAGAGCTGCTGCATTCTTATGAGCTGGATTACGTGGCTCAAATCTTCGCAGAAACAAAAGAATCGTTCCAAGCGCAGGCCGCTGCCTGTGTGGAATACGCACCCTTACTCGTCAATGCGCAGAGCGGGCGCGACGATATGGATGAACGGGAACAGTTCGATTTTTTCACGGAAGCGGTTCGAGTAGAGAAGGGACTCGGACTTATTGTGGGGCACGAAACGCATCGCAGCAGGCCGCTGTTTACACCTTGGACGACCGAAAAGCTGTTGAACACTATAGAGGATTTGAAGATTACGGCTGATTTCAGTCACTGGGTATGTGTGACAGAGTCCTTGTTGGAGAGATACGGGAAGGCTGTTCAAACGGCATGTGAACGAACGATCCATGTGCATTCGCGGGTAGGGTATGCGCAGGGCCCGCAGGTACCGGCCCCCCGGGACAGTCATTATCAAAAGGAACTCCACTCTCATTTGGGGTGGTGGAAGCGCGTGGCGGAGGAGAGGAAAAAGGAAGGCCATCCGTTTACTACCTTTACACCGGAATACGGGCCTTCGCCTTACATGCAGACGCTGCCTTATACTCAAGCGCCTGCTGCAGATCTCTGGGATGTCTGCCTATGGATGAAATCCTTCGTAGAGAAGGAGCTCGGATAAGTTAAGGCTGTTTGTCGGAATGGTCTGTCCGGTATTTTCTTGGTGTCGTGCCGATCCCTTTTCGGAACAGCGTATGGAAATAAGACAGGCTCTTAAATCCGCATATGTCGGCAATATAAGAAATGGAGTAGTCCGTTGTTTTTAATAATTCCTTCGCCTTTATCAAACGTTTCAAGTTTATATACTGAGGAAGGGTGAATCCGGTCGTTTTTTTGAACGTGCGGCTGAAATGTTCCGGTGTGACGAGTGCTTCTTTGGCCAGCTTCTCCAGGGTGAGCTGCTCTTTCCACATCGTTTCGTCGATAAACAAAAGGACTTCGTTCATCCATGATTCCCTTCTCGAAGAAGTTGTGGAAGCCTCGGGTGGAAGCAGCTCCCTCGATTCACGGTTCAGGATCAGTAAAATCCAGTGCAGATAGAGCTGAAGGGCGTGTTTCGAGCCCTTGCCTTTCCATTCTTTCTTTTCCTCGTCCATCTGTTCAAGGAAGGATTCTATTTCTTTGAAACCTGTCTGGGGAAGACGGCTGGTAAACCCATTCTTAAGGAATGGATCGAAATAGGAAAAGGGTTCATTCAGTTCTTTCGAGTGGATCAGGGTCGGTTTAAATAGAAGCACAGAACAAAGGAAGGGCTCCTTTTGATCAGGGATCGCTTTATGTATAATTTCCCCGGAAATATGAAAAATCTGTCCTTTTTCCATTGGATAGACGTGCTTATCAATGAAAAAGTGTCCACGGCCCTCGTGAACGACGACAAGCTCATACCAATCGTGAAAATGAAAAGAAACGAGAGGATCCTCTGTATTGCCTGCGATCCTGTACATATAGACGAAAGGGAACAGGGGGTCATAAGCATGCTTTTCTAAAACAGCTTCCAATGTATAATACCTCCGTTTAAAAAGATCGACCACGGTTGTGCGGATGGAACGGTTCTTATACTTCAGTATATCATTATCGGAGCCGGAGTTTTGGTGCAGTCGCTCCAAGTACGTATCCAGAGAAAATGCCCTGCCGTCTTCGCTTCGGCAGGGCATTTCTTTATAGGGCTAATCCTCCATTTAAATCAATCCGGTAACACTTAAAAGGACTCTCAGCGTAAGGAAGCAGACGATCAGCATGACGATCCCGTACATAATGTTCTGTCCCCGCGTATTGAGGTGGCTGCCTAAAACGCCCGGCTTGTTGCAGATATACCAGATCGAACCGACGATCATAGGCAGAAGCAGCCCGTTCAATGCCTGTGCTCCTATAATCAATTGGATCGGCATTTGACCGAAAGCCATGACAACCACAATCGGTGTGATGCCCGCAATCAGCATAAGCGCGCGGTTCGTAGATGTTCTTGTGTCTTCCGACTTTCCGAACGCCTGACCGTATAAGGCGGGTTGGACGGAGATGTTGAAGAGTCCGGAAGAAAACCCGGCGGCCCATAACCCTAACGAGAATAGTACGCCTGCGTATTGACCGAGAAGCGGGGTCAATTGATAAGCCATGTCTGCAGCGCTCGTGATCTCGGTTCCTGTGCCGTAAATGGCCGTTCCGGCGCAAATCAGGATGGAGATCGAGATGATCGCTGCGATGCTGAGGTTCGTCCGTAAGTCAAAGTGGGCGAGCTTCAGCTGTGCTGCTTTGGAAAGGGTCTGCTCCTCTTTATATTTGTTCTTAATAAATGCGGACAGCCCGAGAGCGGTATTGGGTGGCAGGGTCGTTGCGATCAGCGCCAGCACGAGCCAGTAATTCTGATCCGGAACCTGGAAGGAGAATCCGGTGGTGACCAATGCTCCGAAATCGGGCCCGGAAAGGAATACGGTCAGAACAAAGGAAAGGACCATAAGTCCGATGAAGACGCGGTTGATATTTTCGAGTAACCGGTAAATGCCGATCCAGGATACGACGATGGCGGAGACGGCAAGAATGGCGACCCATGTCAGGATGGAGATGGAGGGGAGGAAGAAGTTCAGTGCCAGTGCCGCTCCGGTGAAGTTACCGGCCTGGAAAGCGATCGCTCCGAGCAGCAGGGCGAAATAAATCGTGCCGGACCACCATTTCCCCATATAGAGACGGATTCCATCCATAGCGGACATTTTCGTTTTGATGGTGAACTTAACGACCGGTTTCTGAAAGTAGTAGGCCGTCAAGCAGGCGATGATGAGAATCCACATCGCTTGGAAGCCGTAGCTTGCTCCGGCGATGGAGACGGTCGTAACCGTTCCGGGACCGACGATGCACGCAGCGACGATCAGGGCAGGACCGAGCGATTTGATTCTTTCCCTCCAACCAACAGGGGGTTCTTGGAGTTGTTTCGATTGCGCCTGTCTTTTATGTATTTCTGCTTCGTTTCGAATGGCTATTCCTCCTATGTATGCAATGTAACCATAGTTAACCATGAATGTTCTGAAAATTCAGTTTTGTTGTCAGGTTATCTTACGTATTATTTTCACCGAGGTTTCCATAGGCCGGGAAACGGCAGTTTACAATAAGAAGGAATCAAATAAAGCCTGGAGCACATTGAGATGTGCTCCAGGCTTTATTTGTAAAAATAATACTGTTTAGATGCCATAGTTGATGGGTATAAATTTTACGTACAAAAGGAACATTAATACAGCCAAAGAGCCTGTATGAAGCGTTTCTGTCCGGTCTATACTTACTCTCTATGCTCTTTCGGTAAGAAATCGAAGATCTTACCGCTCCTGATCCTCTCGACCAAGTCATCCAGCCAGTGGTAATAGGTTTTTGATTCTTCCAATTGATCGTAGTATTTCTTTGCTTTCGCCACATCGTCCTGCGTGCTTTTGGCGTCTTTCATGACATCGATGAAATCTTCTTGTGCTTCTGCTATTGCAGCCAGGTTCGTTTTCACTTCCCGTTCCCACATTTGACAGTAAAACGCCATAAAGGAACGGAAGAAATTCTTTTCTGCTATATAGGTGTGTTTTCTGGATCCGCGTGTAAATGTTTTTTTGACCATTTCGATTTCCTGGAGTTTGCGGACGCTGGTACTCATGCTCGGTTTGCTCATGCCCAGTTCTGTACGCATTTCATCAAGCGTCATTTGATCTTCAAAGTACATGGTCGCATAAAGGTTCGCGGCAGCCGGGGTCACCCCGTACGTATCCATCGTCTCTGCAATGGCGCCTATGACTTTATCTTTGGCTTCTTCTATTTTGTCATTTGGGTTTACTTTAGATTCACTCATAGGGTCGCTCCTTCAGATAAAAAGTAAATCGTGTTAAATTTTTTTCAAATCTTCTTAACGAACTTCATAATAACTCGTTTGGAGAGAATGTCAAATATAATTGTAACTTTCAGGAAGTTGACCTGTCCACTTTTTCGCATAAGAGAAGGATTCCAGGAGTTATCTTCGAAGAAAGCACATTTGATGCCGAAATACGTTTGACATGATTTTTTTCTCGTGTTAGTGTTAAAAACGTTAAATAAATTCTTAACAAAGTTAATCTACTTCAAAGGTGGAGTTGATAAAAATGGATCTTAAATTACAAATGCAGCATTATATTAACGGGAAATGGGTAGGCGCGGATTCCGAGAAGACGCGTGACATCATTAACCCATATAACCAGGAAGTAATCGCGACCGTACCGGAAGGCGATGAAACCGAAGCGAAAGAAGCGATCGCAGCAGCGAGAGCAGCGTTCGATCAAGGGGACTGGGCGACTACTCCTTCTACAGAGCGTGGAGCAATCGTACGTAAGATTGCGGAACTTATTGAAAGAGATAAGGAAGAACTTGCTTACCTTGAGTCTCTGGACACAGGTAAAACAGTAGAAGAAAGCCGCGGAGATATGGACGACATCGCAGGCGTGTTCCGTTATTATGCAGAGATTGCAGATAAGGACGGCGGCGAAATCATCCCTTCTCCAATTCCGAACTCTGTCAGCAGAGTCGTACATGAACCAGTCGGTGTTTGTGGTCAAATCACTCCTTGGAACTATCCTCTGTTACAAGCTTCATGGAAACTTGCTCCGGCACTAGTTACCGGAAACACGCTTGTTATGAAGCCGAGTGAGATCACACCACTTACAACGATCAAGACGTTCCAATTGATGGAGGAAGCGGGAGTACCGGCCGGTGTTGTCAACCTTGTCCTTGGTGCAGGAGACACCATCGGGGCGGAGCTTTCCAGCAGCGAAGACGTTGATCTTATTTCCTTCACAGGCGGAATCGTGACAGGTAAGAAGATCATGCAGGCGGCAAGCTCCAACGTGAAGAAGCTGGCACTTGAGCTTGGCGGTAAGAACCCGAACATCATCTTCGCCGACGCTGATTTCGAATTGGCTGTCGATCAGGCGTTGAACGGCGTATTCTTCCACGCAGGCCAGATCTGCTCTGCAGGTACACGTTTGATCGTGGAAGAAAGCATTCATGATGACTTCGTTCAGGCACTGGTTGACCGTGTGAACAACTTCAAACTCGGCAGCGGATTTGATGAAGATACACAAATGGGGCCGCTGATTTCTGCGGAGCACCTTGCGAAAGTGGAGAAGTATGTAGAAGCAGGAATCAAAGAAGGTGCGACTCTTGCTGCCGGTGGTAAACGTCCGGAAGATCCGGAACTGCAGAAAGGATTCTTCTATCTGCCTACGATCTTCACAGATTGTACGACAGACATGACCGTGGTACAGGACGAAGCATTCGGACCTGTCATCACTGTTGAGAAATTCAGCACAGAAGAAGAAGCTGTGAAACTTTCCAATGATTCTATTTATGGTCTTGCCGGCGGTGTGTTCACGAATGACATCGTAAAAGCCGAGCGCTGTGCTGCTAAGATGCGCATGGGTACGGTTTGGATCAATGAATTCAACCTTTACTTCCCACACGCACCATGGGGTGGATTCAAGCAGTCCGGTATCGGTCGTGAGCTTGGTAAACTTGGGCTTGAAGAATACACGGAAACAAAACACATTTTCCAAAACCTTAAACCGGAACAAATCAACTGGTTTTAATTCCGAGCAGCTATCCGGTTAAGGAAGACACTCTTGTAAATTATTTTTTTAAATAGAAGGGGGAGGGAGCAGGATGGACCTGCATCCCTTCATCCTAATCATCACCAAGGAGGAACAGATATGACAGAAGCATATGATATTGTAATTGTTGGTGGCGGTAGTGCGGGTTCCGTACTGGGTAACCGTCTAAGTGCAGATGGAACTAAAAATGTACTCGTTCTTGAGGCTGGACGCAGTGACTATAACTGGGACCTGTTGATCCAAATGCCAGCTGCCCTGCCGTTCCCTGCAGGTAAGAGCCTCTATGACTGGAAATATGAATCAGATCCTGAACCACACATGAACGGTCGTCGCATCAAGCACGCCCGCGGTAAAGTACTGGGTGGATCCAGCTCCATCAACGGTATGATCTACCAACGTGGTAACCCGATGGACTATGAGCGCTGGGGCGCTGATGAAGGTATGGAGAACTGGGATTGGAAACACTGCCTGCCATACTTCAAACGTCTGGAAAATGCTCTAGGATCACCGGATGATGAACTTCGCGGCCACGACGGTCCAATTAAATTGGAGCGCGGACCAGCTAAAAACCCTCTATTCCAAGCCTTCTTTAACTCAGCTGTAGAAGCTGGTTATAACAAAACTCCAGATGTAAACGGCTTCCGTCAAGAAGGATTCGGACCGTTCGATAAGCACGTGTACAAAGGACAGCGTCTATCTGCTTCCCGCGCTTATCTACACCCTGTAATGGACCGCGAGAACCTTACAGTTAAGACTCGTGCATTCGTTACAAGCATCGACTTCGATGGTACGAAGGCGAAAGGATTGACGTATAAGCGTAACGGTAAGATGCATACGGTCAAAGCAGGAGAAATCGTGCTTGCCGGTGGTGCGATCAATACACCACAACTGCTTCAACTTTCCGGTGTCGGTGATGCGGAACACCTGAAGTCTCTTGGCATTAAGCCGGTCGTAGACCTTCCTGGTGTCGGTGAAAACCTTCAGGACCACTTGGAAGTGTACGTACAGCACGCTTGCCCGGTTCCTGTTTCTGAACAGCCGAACCTTGATATCAAGAAGTTCCCATGGATCGGTCTTCAGTGGATGCTTGGACGCACAGGTCCAGCTGCGACGAACCACTTCGAAGGTGGCGGATTCGTACGTTCCAACGACGAAGTCGACTATCCGAACTTGATGTTCCACTTCCTGCCGGTTGCCGTACGTTACGACGGACAAAAAGCACCGACAGATCACGGTTTCCAAGTCCACATCGGACCAATGTACTCCGATGCACGTGGTTCCTTGAAGATCCGTTCCAAAGATCCGAAAGAACACCCAAGCATGGTGTACAACTACCTTTCTACAGAACAAGATAAGCGTGAGTGGATCGAAGCGATCCGCATCACTCGTGAAATCATGCAGCAACCTGCTATGAAGAAATACAATGCCGGAGAAATCTCTCCAGGACCAACTGTCACATCTGATGAAGAAATCCTGGATTGGGTACGTGAAGATGCGGAAACGGCCCTTCACCCGTCTTGTACGGCGAAAATGGGACCAGCTTCCGATCCGATGGCTGTTGTTGACCCGAACACAATGAAAGTTCACGGTCTTGATAACGTACGCGTTGTCGATGCATCTGCTATGCCTTACGTAACCAACGGTAACATCCACGCTCCAGTATTGATGCTGGCTGAAAAAGCTGCGGACCTTATCCTTGGCCGTAAGCCGCTTGATCCAATCGATGCTGACTTCTATCGTCATGGTGTACACCCTGCCGATGCTGGTACAGTAGAATAAATACTTTATGATGGAAGGTCTCTTCGGAGGCCTTCTTTTTTTATGGGGAAAAAGTGTTCAGATCATTGTGTTTACATAATCTTACTTCCCGGCAAATATAATGGAGGTAGGTCCTATACGGAAAATGGAGGTTGTCCATGAGGAAAACAATCGCTGTGCTTGCAGATATTCACGGGAATTTGGAGGCGCTGGAGGCTGTATTTGCAGACATGGAGCAGCACGCGGACGTTACGGAAATCTTCTGCCTGGGCGATTTGATCGGCATTGGTCCACATCCGAATGAAGTGCTGGCCTGTATCTGTGCAAGAGAGAACGTCCAGGTCGTAAGTGGAAATCATGAAGAAGCGGTGCTGGCTTTGATCCATGGAGAGGCGTATCCGAAGCGGAGTGAGACCATCAGGGCTCATCACGAATGGGTGGCAGCATCCCTGGATGACGCCTACATCCCTTGGCTCACCGCCCTACCAAGGCAGCTCACGCTGGAACGAGAAGGGGTCAACATCCTTCTTCAGCATTATCATATGAAGGAAACGAGACGGGAATTCCCTATATGGCGGAATCCTTTTGAACCGGTGGACTATCATCCGACCGCCCGGAAGCTGGATGATTTTTATGAGGGAAGGGCAGGCGTTTGGGATATTGTCTGTTTCGGGCATCATCATCCGGTGCATCTTTTTCAAACGGAGAAGCGGATGTATTTCAATCCGGGGGCGCTTGGTTGTTACCATAAGCCGCTGGCTCGTTACGCGCTGATTCATTTGGGGGAAGGGCAGGCGTCGGTCGAGCTAAGAGAAATACCATATGATAAAGGGAAAGTTGTGGAGGCGCTCTACCGTTTAGAAGTGCCCAAGCGGGATTTCATTGTCCAGACGTTTCTAAGCAGCAAGCCGCCTGCTGCCTATGTATCTTCTTATGGTGGGAATATAGAAAAAGGATGAACGTATTTAATGTTCATCCTTTTTTTCATTATTTAACAGTTCTTTTTTCTTAAATAGGAATAATGGTATTATCAACTAAATCAAAGGCTGTGAGCGACATTCCGAATGGGATGCCGATGGTAGTGAAACCAACAGGCGCATCGGGAGAAACGGTATCGAAGGCTCTTCCCCACGGCAAGGCGACTGCCAACGTATTACGTACCACTTGGATCTGCCCTGCGGTAGGAGCAGTGGTACCTCCATCCCTGTAGTCGACATACACGGCTAAACGTTGGGTGTTAATATTGGTAATGTCGTTTTCTTCAATAAGAATTGTCCCGACTCCAGGGAAATTAAAGGGTTCAAAGATGATAGAACTTCCTGCACGATTTAAGTGATTGATTACATTGCGACGTACAAAAATGTTTACATTAGTAAAAGCGGCTGTCGAGAAGAATACGAACTGGGTGTGCCTTTGCATGGTATTATCATCCACGAAGAAATTTCCACTTAATGCGTCTGTAGGAGTATTAGGTTGGAAACGAATGGCGGCAAGGCTTGCATTGTTTCCGATGAAAGAGTTTCCAGTAATAGTAATATTCCCGGACGTTCCACGTATATCAAGGGACTGCTCATCACCTGTGTGGGTGATGGTATTGTTCTCCAACGTGAAATCATCGACGTTTACAATCAGCGTCCGTTCCCCGCCGGTCAAGTTGGAATCCCGGATGACAATGCCGCTGTAATAGTCGCCGACGCCTTGCGGAGGAATTCGGATTAACGTTTCATCACCAGTCACATCACTGAACGTACGAGTGAAGCTGAGATTTTCCAGTGTAATCGCATCTGCCTGCAGGAAAACGGCTGTTTCAGCGGTAAAGGGTGCTGGGAAGTCTACGAGTGTACTGCCTGCGGAAAAGCCGCGGATGGTCAACGGTTTATCGATGGTAAGCGCAGCCGTCTGGGTGTAGGTTCCAGGTGTAACAATCAACGTATCTCCGTCGTTCGCATCTGCAACGGCGACGGCGATCAAGTCATAGAACGTCTGTTGATTCACATTGTAAATGCGGCCTGCTTGAATGCTGCAGGTAATTCCTGCAGGGAGCGGAACCGCATCGGCAGGGCAA
Organism: Halobacillus sp. KGW1; assembly: GCF_001592845.1. Taxonomy (NCBI): domain Bacteria; kingdom Bacillati; phylum Bacillota; class Bacilli; order Caryophanales; family Bacillaceae; genus Halobacillus; species Halobacillus sp. KGW1. The sequence continues at coordinate 491,592 of NZ_LSOC01000004.1, read as the reverse complement.
GGTACACATTCTTCGGATGTCCTATTCAATGTGAGGCTGCACGTTTGGCTTCCGCAAATCAGCGTTTCTGCACAAGGTTCCTCACAAGGGAAACAAATTAAATCGCCTTCTTCCAGACCTCCGCAATCCCCTTCGATAAGTCCGACCGCATACACGCAGGAAGGTACGCCGCAGAAGAAGCCTTCGGGGAGGGTCACAGCATTCGGTGGACAGAATACACATGTTTCTTCCGTTCTGCTCAGTACAAGTGTGCAAACGCCGTTGGTACACTGCAGTACTTCCTCACACGGCTCCTCACAAGGGAAACAAAGTACGTCTCCGACCACGATTTCTGCGCAGTCTCCTTCGACCTCTGTCACTTCATAGACGCAGGAAAGGACAGGTACTTCACATGCGAACCCTGCAGGAAGCGGGACGGCATCCAGTGGGCAGACGGTACATGTTTCGTCTGTTAAGGATAAGATCAGTGTGCAATCCCCGTTCGAGCATTGCAGGATATCCTCGCAGGCTGCCTCGCATGGCAGGCAGATCAAATCCCCGACAACAAGGTCTCCGCAATCGCCGTCCGCTTCTGTCACTACATAAATACACGAAAGGCCGGGTACTTCACAAGCGAATCCTGCCGGGAAGGTTACAGCTTCCGGTGGACAAGTCACACATCCGTCATCGGTCAGTTCAAGCAGCAAGGAGCAAACACCGTTCGAGCATTGCAGCGTTTGGGGACAAGGGGTTTCACATGGATAACAGATGGTGTCCCCGACGACGATTCCTCCACAATCCCCTTCCGTATCTGTCACGGTATAAAGGCAGAACACCGGCGGGAAGAGGACGGTGAATTCCGCGTCCACTCTGCTTCTGATCCAATCATAAACGCTGTTCGTGCGGATGCAGAGGTTCTCCTCCTGTTGAGGTTGTATTTCCACGCAGCTCGACTGAAGGGTCGGAAACGTTTCTGGTTCCGGATCCGTCTCTTCTTCGCCGAAGACGGCAGGGCACTGCCTTGGACGGACAGGGGGGAGGCACGTGCGCTCCACTTCCTGCTGTCTCGGATTGCAGAAACCTGCCTCTAAGTCTACAACGACAGAAGCGACGGACTGCACATCCTGGCAGAGATCGATGGTGATGGTCACCTCTGTTCCTTCCTCGCTTGTCGAAACCGTACAAATCCGACAGCCTGCTTCTGCGGCCCGGACTTCAATGTCGGTTCCTGTAGGCGCACACAAGTAGTAGCTTTCACAAATCGTAAAGTCGGTAGAATCCGTCGTTCCCGTTTCCAAAAGGACAGTCACGGTCCCTGTGATGCGTATGTTTACGCGTTGAAGGACCAGTTGGGTGCCATCCGGGAGTGTGAACACTCTTTCTTCTCTTCCGCCGGGCTGGGGGATTTCTACATAATTCAAATCAGTCACCATACAGGAAGGTCCTTCCTCTGCTTGCTGCCGCAGGGACGCCCTGTATCGGCTTACTCTTCGTACCATGTCGTTCCTCCTTTTATCATCTATATAGATATCGATATAGTATCCATATGCGGAGTTGGATAGGGTGGGGAGGGCGTCTGGTAAAATGGGTGAAAGGAATGAGAATAGGCAGATAGAGGGGATGACTATGTGGAAGAGTCCAATCTGTGTGGAGTCTTCCTACAAAGGTTGGGCTCGAATAGCGTTGTTATCATAATGTAAGCGTTTTATAATTTAAATTAGAAACGGAGGTACTTGCTTTGCTTGATCAAAAAACCTATCAGTTTCTGGAGAGAATCATGAAGTATAAGCAAATTACAAAGCCTGAAATGATGTTGGAACTGGATTTGACAGAAAGAAGATTCGACTACCTTTTAGAAAAAGTGAATAACAGTCTGGCCTTCGTGGATCTGCCGCCTCTACAAATGGAAAATCAGTGGATCGTCGCGGATGAGAGGGTGAAGGAATTCGTAGCTTCCGGGGGTCCGTTGGATATTAATGGGAACGATCTCATAATTTCAGAGGAGAATCGTCCGCTGATGATCTATCTTTATACGTTCATCAAACAGGAACCGATATCCGGCTACCATTTTCAACTGTTGTTGAATGTAAGTAAAAACACGGCATTAGCCGACGTGAAGAAGGCTCGGGAATGGTGCCTGGAATGGAATGTGGAGTTCGTTTACAAGCGGATGGAGGGGTATCATCTCCAAGGGGCCGAGATGGACAAGCGGCGCTTCGCCCTCTACTGTCTGGATTACTTACTTTCTCAGCCGCTCGGTAGAGAAATCATCGACCGGACTCTGGGTGCCTGGCATAAGGAGGAGATGGTCGAAGAAACGACTTCAATCATGGAAGCGTTTTTAGACCGCTGGCAGACAATCCGGCTTGTGAGGAGCAGGAAGGTGGAGATGGTGTATCATCTCGTGTTCATGCGGACTCGAAGCCGGAAAGACGACCTTCTCTATACGTCCGAAGAAAAAAGGGTGCTGGAAGAGGAGCATATTTACCCGGCCGCGGAAGAGTTAGCCTTTGAGCTGTTTCCGGAAGGTCCAGGGGAGGATGTTTATTTTACAGCTGTTCAGCTGTTGACCTCACAAGGAGAAGTGAACAGTGATGCGCATCCGCTGCTCATGGAGATGGGAAAGAAAATCGTTGCAGCATTTGAGAAGAATACGCTTCTTCCCATCGAGAATAAAGCGAGCCTGATTCAAAGCCTGTTCAACCACCTTGTCCCGACCTATTACCGCCTAATGTTCGATATTCCGTTGATCAACCCGATGAAAGAAGTGATCAAGGGGGAGTATGGGGAGCTGTTCCAGTTTGTGAGAAGGTCGCTGAAGCCTCTGGCGGAATGGACCGGTAAACAAATCAGCGAAGCGGAAATCGGATATTTCACTCTTCATTTCGGAGGTTATCTGGAGAGGGACAGACGAGAGAAGCCGGAGGATGTCAAGGCGTTAGTCATCTGCTCCAACGGGGTTAGTTCCTCGATCATGCTGCGGGCGCAGCTGAAGGAGATGTTTCCGGCTGTTCAATTCTCCCGGGCTCATACAGCCGACAGCATTGGGAGCGTTCCGCCTTCCAGTTATGATTTGATTTTCTCCACGGTGGCGTTGACCTCCATCAAGCCTGTGTTCCTCGTCAAGCCGCTGTTGTCATCGGTGGAGAAGACTCATTTGATCCAGTCGGTAAGGGAAGAGTTTCCTTCGCTGCACGAGAACAGCGTGCCTTTGGAAAAGGTGATGGAAGTCATCCGAAGGAATACGGATATCAAGAATGAGAAGAAATTGGTCTCCGAATTAATAGAAATCATGTACTTCAAAAATACCGAGAAAAGGTGGGAGAAGCCATTGCTTTCTGATCTATTAACGAAAGAAACGATCCATTTTACAAATGAAAAACTGGATTGGCGTTCAGCCATCTCCAAGGCGGCAGAGCCGCTGCTTGATACAGAGAAGATTGAACAGCGATACATCGACGCCATGATTCAGAATGTCGAAGAGATAGGGACTTATATTCACATCGGGAAAGGAATTGCGATTCCCCATGCGAGACCCGATGCGGGAGTGAAAGAAGTCGGTATGTCCTTCCTCCGAACGAGGGAGCCTGTGCTTTTGTTGGATAAGCCGGAGCATTCGATCGATCTGTTCATCTGTCTGGCTGCGATCGATAATGAAGCACACTTGAAGGCGCTGGCGCATTTAACGAAGCTGCTTGGTGATAATACGAAGCTTGCGGCCATCAAGGATGCAGCAAGTGAAGAAGAAATCATGGAGATTATAAAAGAAGGAGAGGAATTATAATGAAATTTTTAGCGGTATGTGGATCAGGTCTGGGAACGAGTTTTATGGTAGAAATGAATATTAATCAAATTTTGAGCGAGCTTGGGGTTACTGGTGTAGAAGTGTCACACTCGGATTTGAGCTCGGCAGCACCCGGAGATGCGGATGTCTTCTTCCTGGCTAAAGATATAGCAGAAGGCGGACAGCATCTTGGAGAAGTTGTCGTTCTGGAGAACATCGTTGATATGGATGAACTGCGTGACAAAGTGAAGCAGATCGTCGAAGAGAAGAACCTGGCATAAACACAGTTGAAACATGCGGAAGGGGAGGATAGAAAATGAACAGCTTTCTGACGGTGTTGGTGGATATATTAAGTCAACCGGCGATTCTTGTTGCTATGATTGCCTTGATCGGGTTAGTCGCCCAGAAGAAAAACGTGTCAGACACGATGAAGGGAACGACGAAGACATTCGTCGGTTTCCTCGTCATCTCAGCGGGAGCCGGTATTTTGGAAACGTCCTTGGTACCGTTCGGCTCCATGTTCCAGGAGGCGTTCAACGTCTCCGGGGTAGTACCGAATAATGAAGCGATTGTAGCCCTTGCCTTAAATGAGTATGGTTCCAATACAGCACTTATCATGTTCTTCGGAATGATTGTAAATATTCTGATCGCCCGTTTCACCCGGTTTAAATACATTTTCCTGACGGGGCATCACACGTTATATATGGCTTGTATGCTCGCCGTCATCATGGCCGTGGCCGGCTTCAACACGATTCCGCAAATCGCCGCCGGAGCGGTTGCGTTGGGTATCATCATGACCTTATCCCCTGCGATTCTTCAGCCGTTCATGCGGGAGCTGACAGGGAACGATAACGTCGCATTAGGTCACTTCAGTGCGGTCGGTTATGCAATCAGCGGCTTAGTCGGGAAAGCCTTGAAATCAGAGAAGTCCACATCGACAGAGAAAATCAACTTTCCGAAAGGTCTTGGCTTCTTACGGGACAGTACGGTAAGTATTGCACTTACGATGGTCGTCATGTATTTGATTGTCGCTTTGGCAGCAGGTCCGTCTTTCATTGAAGCGGAACTCAGCGACGGTACGAATTTCCTTGTCTTCTCTTTCATTCAGGCAGGTAATTTTGCTGCTGGTGTATTCATCATTTTGTCCGGAGTACGTCTCGTTCTTGCGGAAATCGTCCCGGCTTTCAAAGGGATTTCTACGAAGCTTGTTCCTAATGCGAAGCCTGCCTTGGACGTTCCGATTGTCTATACGTACGCGCCAAATGCCGTATTGATCGGCTTCTTCTCCAGTTTCATCGGAGGTCTCTTCAGTATGGTCGTCATGGCACTTGTCGGAAGTACCATCATTCTTCCAGGCGTCGTTCCACACTTCTTCACAGGAGCAGCTGCCGGCGTGTTCGGTAATGCTACGGGCGGGGTAAGAGGAGCCGTTGGGGGATCTTTTGTAAACGGTATCATCATTTCGTTTCTGCCGATCTTCCTGCTGCCGGTCCTGGGAGAGCTTGGATTCGCCAACACGACGTTCTCGGATGCCGATTTCGGTGTGAGTGGAATCTTCTTCGGAACACTTGCCAACTACGCCGGACCGCTGGCTATTGTCATCAGTCTTGTCGTCATTCTGGCGCTTATGGTCGTCCCGTTCAAGAAGAAAACCAGTTGATCTTGTGCCAATACAAATAACGGAGGCGATAGCATGTCCATTTCGACAGATAAGGTATCCGAGTTGTCCATCAATACGATCCGTACGTTGAATATCGATAGTGTAGAAAAAGCCGACCACGGTCACCCTGGGATGCCGATGGGGGCTGCACCTATGGCCTATGCCTTGTGGAAGAACTTCCTCAACGTAAACCCGGACAACCCCAATTGGTTCAATAGAGACCGGTTCGTCCTCTCGGCAGGGCATGGCTCGACACTGCTTTACAGCCTCCTGCACCTTTCCGGATATGAGGTATCGATCGATGATCTGAAAAATTTCCGGCAGCTTGGCAGTAAAACGCCCGGCCACCCGGAATACGGCATCACTCCGGGAGTAGAGGTAACGACAGGGCCGCTCGGTCAGGGAATACCGGCAAGTGTCGGTTTGGCCTTGGCGGAGAGGCACCTGGCGGAAACCTACAACCGTGATGGATATCCGGTTGTCGACCATTATACGTACACGATCTGCGGGGACGGCGACTTGATGGAAGGCGTATCCTATGAAGCTGCGTCTCTCGCAGGTCACTTAGGGCTTGGACGCCTGATCGTCCTCTATGATTCCAATGATGTCAGCTTGGATGGTGGTCTCGACCTTTCTTTCTCGGAGGATGTGGAAAGCAGGTTCACCTCCTGTCATTGGCATTATCTTAAAGTAGAAGACGGCAACGATATATTGGCAGTGGAGCGTGCCATCGAGGAAGCGAAGGCGGAGACGGAGAAGCCGACGATTATCGAGATCAAAACGATCATCGGTTACGGAGCATCCAGTATTCAAGGAACGAGCGATGCGCACAGCGATCCGCTTGGGAAAGAAGAAGTGGAGCGGACGAAACGGTTCTACAAGTGGGAGTATGAAGAGGAGTTCTTCGTTCCGGAAGAAGTCTACCAGGATTTTCGGACGATCAAAGAAAGAGGGAAAGCGAAGGAGCAGGAATGGGAAGCGACCTTCGGTGAATATAAAAAAGCCTTCCCGGAGCAGGCTGTGGAATTAGAAAGGCTCCTGGCGGGCAGGCTCCCGGAGGACTGGTCACGGGTGCTTCCTTCCTATGAAGAGGGGGAGACGCTTGCTACCAGAGCGGCTTCTGGAGAACTGCTGAATGCACTTGCTGATGTAATGCCCGAATTTGTCGGAGGGTCTGCTGATTTAGATTCCTCAACGAAGACGCGATTGAAAAAGTACCCGGACTTCACTCCTTCCGACTACGCGGGTAGAAACATCCGCTTCGGTGTCAGGGAATTCGCTATGGGAGCGATCGCCAACGGTCTCGCTCTGCACCATTTAAGGCCATTTGTCAGTACGTTCTTCGTTTTCTCGGATTACCTGCGCCCCGCTGTCCGGCTTGCCTCACTCATGGGAATACCGGTCACGTACGTATTTACCCATGACAGTGTAGCGGTAGGACAGGATGGACCTACGCACGAACCGGTCGAACAGCTGGCCTCGTTCCGGGCAATGCCGGGATTGTGTGTCCTCCGTCCGGCGGATGCAAATGAAACGAAGGAAGCTTGGAAGATTGCTGTAGAGCAGCAAGATCAGCCGACGATGCTGGTGTTGGGAAGGCAGGGCGTACCAACGCTTAAACAAACGGATTCGCATGCAGCAGACGGCGTGAGAAGAGGTGCCTACATCCTCTCTGAAGCAGCTGGAGAACCGTCGGGGATTGTGATAGCGGCTGGATCAGAAGTGCCTTTGGCTTTGGAAGCGCAGGAACAATTGGCAGCGGAGGGGCTGTATGTCCGGGTCGTCAGCATGCCGTCATGGGATCTGTTTGAAAAACAAGCGCTGGAGTACAAAGAGCACGTGCTTCCGAAGGACATCAAAAAGCGGCTGGTCGTCGAGATGGGATCGAAGCTTGGCTGGAGAGAGTATGCAGGAGACGAAGGCTTGGTAATGAGTGTCGATACTTTCGGCACGTCAGGTCCTGGAGATGAAGTGATCGCCGCGTTCGGTTTCACCGTAGAGAACGTCGTTCATAACTTCAAGTCTCTGTTGAAGTAAGTTCCTGTATGAGGTAACCTTTTTCTGGGTTACCTTATTTCTTTTTTTACTAGAAGAAGGCAAGGAGGAAGCATAATGTACGCAGCGGATTATCATCATCATACGAACCATTCGTTTGATTCAAAGGCAGAGATGGAGGACGTTTGTGCGAGTGCAGTGGATAAAGGGTTTAACGAGATTTGCTTTACCGAACACTTCTCTGTCAATCCGAATGTGCCGACATATGGACACATGGACTTCGAGAGGTACTTTTCTGAGATAGAGAGATGCCGCGAGGAGTTTGAGGGCAGGCTGACCATCAAAGCAGGGATCGAATTATGCGAACCGCACTTGATGAAAGCGGAATACGAGGAGGTCTTACGGGATAAAGACCTCGATTTCATCCTCGGTTCCGTTCACAACATAGAAGAAACGAAGCTTAGGAAAGTCCTGCAGGAGAAGGAGCGGGAAGCGGCTTACCGCGCCTACTTTGAGGAAATGTACGCGCTTGTCGAAGGTGCCGATATAGACGTGCTCGCTCACCTGGATTTGATGAAACGCTACGACGGGACGGCAGGAGAGAAATACGCATTCCGCGACTACGAAGCATTGTTAAGGAAAATTCTGCGGAAGGCGGTCGATCGCGGCATCGGGATCGAAATCAATACGTCCGGCTTATCCAACCAGAAAGTCGGAGAGGCTTTTCCTACGATGGATATTTTGAAGCTTTATAAAGAGGTGGGCGGCGAGATCCTGACAATCGGGTCGGACTCGCACAAGCCGGAGACAACGGGAGATTACTGGGAGAGCGCGGTCAGCATGGCGAAACAGGCAGGATTTAAGCGCCTCTATACTTTTACGAAAAGGGATCCCCAGCCGTACGATATATAAGAAAACAGAGCGGACATCTTTTGATATGGATGTCTGCTTTTTTCTTCTGTCTTTAGACACCATTAAGGTACCGTTAGTCGATTATACATATACAAGCCTGCGTCGAAATAGCCGATCGAAAAATGAAGGGGGACGGTTTGCGATAATGGCCTAGGGCCGGACTAAGCCCCGGAAATGGCCGGAGAAGCGGTCCTTGGGACGGCCGCGTAAACGGCCCCTTTATATAAACAAAATAAAACAAGAATAAACAAATAATCATGAGGCGGCCGATTTGTTAGGGAGGGGAAGTAGTCTTTCCGATATCTATAGAGCTGGAGGGGGGAGGTGTTTTACAAAATTTTGTTTGGAAGCACAACATGATAACGATAATCTTTATCAGTCTTAACTAAAAAAAGTAGCCCTCATCGGCTACCAGGAATACCTTCTATTCGGTTATGTGTCTAGTGCTTCGCTTCAAATGTCTTGCAGTCTGTTTCGTTTTGAGACGAGGCGGTTTTTCCTGATTCACTGATGATGAAGATTGTTTCTGCTCCACACTTCTGACCGTCTTCATTATGCACACAGTTCTTCACGTCACACAGAACATCCATTGCCATGCTGCGTCACCTCCTGAAGAAGCATTTGTTTATTCATATACCCGCAATGGGTGGATTCTACACCTCAAGCCTCTCGGATAGGTGTTCATTCCGAACAATTTTTCTTGTCCAATGTCAGCAAATATGACAAATCGTATTCAAAAAAGCTCTCTATGTTGGTATGATGAGAAAATACTTAAATTATATGAAAAGGATATAGGGAGAGATTGAAGTGAAGGAAGGAAGATTACCGTCTTTATTGGAAGTATTTCTCGTATTAGCTGCATTTCTGGTTGTCGTATTTTCATTTACGGCACTGTTTGAACTGCCGATCCAGCTTGCACTGTTCGTCGGGTGGTTCATTGTCATTTTACTAGGTTTGCGTTTAGGATTTACGTATGATTCTCTACAGAACTCCATGATCAAAGGGATTTCCAACGGGTTGGAAGCAGTCATCATCCTGATGGCGGTCGGTGCTTTGATTGGTACCTGGATTGCAGGTGGGATCGTTCCCACAATCATTTATTACGGCTTGGACTTTATCCACCCTTCTATTTTTCTATTAGCTACATTAATTATATGTGCACTGACCTCCCTATCCACAGGAACATCCTGGGGAACGGTCGGTACAGCGGGGATTGCAATGATGGGGATCGGGGAAGGACTCGGACTGCCGCTTCCACTTGTAGCGGGTGCTGTGTTATCCGGGGCCTACTTTGGTGATAAATTATCACCGCTTTCAGACAGCACCGTCCTTGCGGCATCGATGTCGAAGGTTAACGTGATTTCGCACGTGAAGTCGATGCTTTATCTGGATGTGCCCGCATTCATCATTACATCGATTCTGTTTACGGCTGCCGGTTTTTATTACGGGACGGGAGATGTAGATTTGGACAGAGTCCAGTCGATTATGACGTCCTTGAATGAGACGTTCACCATCAATCCTGTCATGTTCGTGCCGGCATTGATCGTCATCGGCTTGCTGATCTTGAAGAAGCCGTCTATTCCTACGATATCCTTCGGGGCGCTGGTAGGAGTCATTTGGGCGGTGGTCTTCCAGGGAGCGGATGTGGTTTCTTCGATCGATGCGGCCTACAATGGCTTTCAAATTGAATCCGGATCCGAATTCATCGATGAACTGTTAAACAGGGGTGGTATCGGCGGCATGCTTGGATCCATCGCGGTAATTATCCTGGGCCTTGGTATCGGCGGCATGCTGGAGAAGGTCGGCGTCCTTACAGTCATCATGAATACGTTCGTAGATAAAATCAGAAGTGCGGGCAGCTTGTCTGTATCGACGGTTTTCGCCGGATTGTTTACGAATATATTCGGTTGTGCGATGTACGTCTCCTTGATTCTGACACCGAAGCTGATGGAGAAAAGTTATGACAGGCTCCGAATCGACCGGAGAGTCTTATCGAGGAACACGGAGGTCGGCGGGACGATGACCTCCGGAATGGTACCGTGGTCGGATAACGGCATTTTTATGGCCGGTATTCTTGGCGTGTCGACGTTATCCTATCTACCATTCATGTGGATGAGTTTCGTATCGATCGCGCTTGTCATCCTATATGGATACACAGGTACATTCATCTGGTATACCAATCAAGAGGAAGCGGAAGAAGATTTGTCCGATTCCGTTCACTGATAGAGACATGACAAAAAGGCTCTTCCTGCCGCTGCGGCAGGAGGGCTTTTTTTTATTGTAGAATATCCCAGAATCTTTATTATTCTCAAAATGCGTAAAAACGCATTCAAAAAAGTAGATTCCTATGTTATTATGAGGAAAATTGTTCTCGTATTGCGTACTTGGCTTGTTTTTAAAAAGAAAATAGGAGGAGATTGCAATGAAGGAAGCAAGGTTACCGTCTCTATTGGAAGTCTGTTGTGTGCTGGCTGCGTTTCTGGCTGTGGTGTTTTCGTTTACCGCGCTGTTGGAACTGCCGATTCAGCTGGCGCTGTTTGTCGGTTGGTTTATCGTCATGTTACTTGGGTTGAGATTGGGTTTTACGTATGATTCCTTGCAGGGTTCGATCATCAAAGGAATATCGAACGGGTTGGAAGCGGTCATCATCTTGATGGCGGTTGGTGCTTTAATCGGTACGTGGATTGCCGGAGGGGTCGTTCCAACGATCATTTATTATGGTCTTGACTTCATTCATCCTTCTATCTTTTTATTAGCTACTTTAATTATATGTGCGTTGACATCTCTTTCCACAGGAACGTCCTGGGGAACTGTCGGCACCGCCGGGATTGCAATGATGGGAATCGGTGAGGGGCTTGGGCTTCCGCTTCCGTTAGTAGCAGGTGCAGTCTTGTCCGGTGCTTATTTCGGAGATAAATTGTCACCGCTTTCAGACAGTACGGTGCTGGCTGCATCGATGTCGAAAGTCAACGTCATTTCCCACGTGAAATCGATGTTGTACCTTGATGTACCAGCGTTTATCATTACGGCTATTCTCTTTACAGGAGCAGGGTTCTACCATGGCAGCGGCAATATCGATCTGGACAGGGTCCAATCGATCATGACGTCCTTGAATGATACCTTCAACATCAGTCCGCTTATGCTTGCACCCGCGGTTATTGTCATTGGATTGTTGATCATGAAGAAACCGTCCATCCCGACGATTTCCTTCGGTGCATTGGTCGGGATCATATGGGCCGTATTGTTTCAGAATGCGGATGTCGTGTCATCCATTGAGACAGCTTACAATGGATTCCAGATCAGTTCCGGCTCTGAATTCATCGATGAATTACTGAACAGGGGAGGAATAAGCGGGATGCTCGGCTCCATTGCGGTCATCATTCTCGGTCTTGGTATCGGAGGTATGCTGGAGAAGGTGGGCGTATTGACCGTCATCATGAACACGTTCGTGGACAAGATCAAGAATGCCGGGAGCCTTTCTGTATCAACAATTTTTACTGGGTTGTTCACCAATATTTTCGGCTGTGCGATGTATGTGTCGCTGATTTTGACACCGAAGCTGATGGAAAGCAGTTATGACAGACTACATATCGACCGCAGGGTTCTATCAAGGAATACGGAGGTCGGCGGGACGATGACATCCGGAATGGTGCCGTGGTCGGATAACGGGATTTTCATGGCGGGAATCCTCGGTGTGTCGACGTTGTCTTATCTGCCGTTCATGTGGATGAGCTTCGTATCGATCGCGCTTGTCATCATCTACGGGTACACAGGCAAATTCATCTGGTATACGGATGGAGCAGAAACGGAAATAGAAACGGATATGGAAGAGGATGTATCTGATATAGCAAAATGATAGAGAAGAAAAAGGAAGCAGGGAAAGGGTGTTCATCAATGAAAAAAATTCTTCTTATCGGTACAGGAGGAACCATTGCCTCGGTCGAAAGCGAGCAGGGGCTCACGCCGGGGCTGAGTCCGGAGGAAATGGTCGGGAGGCTCGAATTTCGCTTTCAGTGTGATGTAGATTGTATTGTGTCCTTGAACTTGGACAGTACGAATATTTACCCGAATCATTGGGTCAAGCTTGCGACAATGATCCATGACTATTACGACAACTATGACGGGTTCGTCATCACCCACGGCACGGATACAATGGCCTATACGGCAGCAGCGCTCGATTCGATGCTGATGCATTTGGATAAGCCGGTCGTCCTGACAGGTTCACAAATACCAATGACACTGGTCGATTCCGATGGAGAACAGAACTTGATGGATGCCGTTCATTATGCAGCGGATGGTCTGGCCGGGGTGTATATCGTCTTCAACAGTCGTGTCATCAAGGGGACGAGGGCGATGAAAATGAGGACGAAAAGTAAGCACGCGTTCGAGAGCGTCAATTATCCTTACGTCGCCTATGTTGATAATACACGCATCACTTACCATTCAAAGCCGTTGGACGCGGAACGCGGACGTCGGTTGGAGCTGGAGACGAGGTTGTGTACGGATGTCTTCGTCCTGAAGCTCTATCCGGGTATCAACCGAGAGATTTTCCGCTTCATTTCTACTAACTACAAGGGTGTCATCATCGAATGTTTCGGCAGCGGAGGGATTCCATTCTACGAAGTCGACCTGGCAGAAGAAGTGAAGGCCTTGATCGACGCCGGAGTCGTCGTTGTGCTGACGACGCAATGCTTAGAGGAAGGAATCGACATCGACTTGTATGAAGTAGGAAGGAAGATCGATCGAAACCAGGTCGTCATTTCCCAAGACTTGAATACGGAAGCTCTGCTTGCAAAATTGATGATCTATCTTGGAAAATACGTTAATATGCAGGAAGTCATCGATAACATCCATTTGGATATTGAGAAAGAAAGCGACGATTCGCTGTTCAGCTGCGACATCTCGCTGTGAATTTCATAAAAGAATGAAGGAGGTTTCATCATGTATAAAGTACAGACAATTCGAGTAGAAAAAGACTTCTTAGGAGAAAGAGAGATTCCGGCAGACGCTTATTACGGGATTCAGACACTGCGGGCATCCGAGAATTTCCCGATTACAGGTTACCGAATCCATGAATCTCTCATCACCTCCGTATCCATGGTGAAGAAGGCTGCGGCGGAAGCGAATGTTTCCACGGGGCGCTTGTCCGCCCATTTGGGAGACGCCATCATTGAGGCGGCTTCAGAGGTTATTGAAGGGAAGCATCACGATCACTTCATCGTCGATCCGATTCAGGGTGGAGCAGGTACGTCGATTAATATGAATGCAAACGAAGTAATCAGCAACCGGGCATTGGAAATCCTGGGCCGTGAAAAAGGCGACTATAAATTTTTAAGTCCGAATACGCACGTGAACATGTCTCAGTCCACCAACGATGCGTTTCCAACAACGATTCACCTGGCCGTGCTTTCACAGCTGGATCTGCTTCTTGAAACGATGCGCCGTATGCAGGTGGTATTTATGGAGAAGGCGGAAGAGTTTGATACCGTCATCAAGATGGGACGGACGCATTTACAAGATGCTGTTCCGATTCGTCTCGGACAGGAATTCGCCAGCTACGGCAGAATGATCGGGCGGGACATCGAAAGAATTTCAGGTTCGTTGGAGAAATTATACGAAATTAATATAGGGGCGACAGCGGTCGGTACCGGGTTGAACGCCGACCCTGCCTATGTCAGCAAAGTCGTGGACCGCCTGCGGGACATCAGCGGCTATCCGGTTGTTTCCGCGGAGAACCTTGTGGACGCTACAGCCAACACGGATTTATATACGGAGATTTCCGGCTACTTGAAGACGTGCATGTTGAACATGTCCAAGCTTGCGAACGATCTTCGATTAATGGCTTCCGGTCCACGTGCCGGTTTGAATGAAATCGATCTTCCGGCGCGCCAGCCTGGTTCCTCCATCATGCCTGGGAAGGTGAACCCTGTCATGGCAGAGGTGATCAATCAGATCGCTTTCCAGGTGATCGGCAATGATCAGACGATCAGCCTCTCCTCAGAAGCAGGGCAGCTGCAGCTGAACGTCATGGAGCCGGTGCTCGTGTTCAATTTGTTGGAGTCCATCAAAATCATGAAGAACGGTTTCAGAGTATTCACCGATTATTGTGTGAAAGATATTAAGGCGAATGATATGGTGATGAAAAACAATGTAGAGAACAGTATCGGTATCATTACCGCACTGAATCCTTATATCGGATATGAGAAAGCGTCGGAAATTGCTCGAAAGGCCCTGCGTACAGGACAGACAATCAGGAATATCTGTTTAGAAGAAGGGGTGCTGACAGAATTGGAACTGAACCGTATTCTTGATACGCATAAAATGACAAGCCCCGGCATCGTCAGTATGGATTGATTACTGTCTGAGCTGACGTTTTGTCCTTACGAATGCCAGGAAATCGTGAAGCTCATCTTCCGTAGCGGCGGCACCGTCAATGCGGATTTCCCAATCCGGCGGCTGGCTGGAATCGTCCAACAGAACCATTTTTTGATCATCGGGAGAGCGGGGATCGTCGGTGCGGTTCAATAGATAATCGATCGAGGTATTCATGATATCGGCCAGTTTGATCAGGGAATCCAGCGAAGGCTGGCGGTATCCGGATTCATAACCGGCATATGTACTTTTGGCGATGCCGAGCTGGTCGGCCGTTTCCTGCATCGTCCATTTCTTTTGTTTGCGAAGTTCAGTGAGTCTGGTTAATTTCATTTGGTAATCCTCCCATGACTTAGTATAGCTTAATTGGAGTGCATACCAAAATCATTCCTGTCTGTTATAGTAGATAGAGCTTTAGGATTTTATAAAAAAGGTGTGGAGATAATGAAACGAATTCTTCTCTTGTCGACAGGTGGAACGATCGGATGTATCCAAACGGAGGAGGGGCTGATCCCGGGCATTCCCATCCAGGATCTGGTCGGTTATCTGCCATTGAAGGAAGAGGACGTACAGATTGATACGGATACGGTTCTCAACATTGATAGTACGAACATGCAGCCGGAGCATTGGGAAGAGATAGCAAAGGCTGTCTATGCACATTATCCGGACTACGATGGGTTCGTCATCACTCATGGAACGGATACGCTGTCCTATACATCCGCAGCCTTGTCCTACATGCTGCCGAATCTGCAGAAGCCGGTGGTATTGACCGGCTCCATCCAGCCGATCGATGCACAGAAGACGGACGGAGTGCGGAATTTGACGGATGCTGTTACCTATGCAAAACAAGGAGAACCTGGTGTGTTCGTCGTCTTCGGCGGACGGGTCATTGAAGGGACGCATGCGGTCAAAATGAGGACCGAAAGCTATGATGCGTTTGAAAGTATCAACTATCCTTATATTGCTTATATCGAGGGCGACCGTATTGAGCCTAATATGGATGTGCCGGATCGTGTGGAAGGTGATTTCCGCCTGGAAACGGGGCTGTGCACGGATGTTCATTTGTTCAAGCTGTATCCGGGAGTCAAACCGGAAATGTTAAATCTCATCAAAGATCATTTTCAGGCCGTCATTATTGAAACATTCGGAAGCGGTGGACTGCCGTTTCTCGAGCGCGATCTCACCAAAACCGTAGAGGAACTGATCGGGGAAGGGAAGATCGTCGTCATCACGACACAGTGCCTGGAAGAAGGAGCGGACTTATCGCTCTATAAGGTCGGCAGGGTGATCGATCAGGAGAAGGTCATCCTTTCGAACGATATGAATACCGAGGCGCTGCTGCCGAAGCTGATGTGGGCGATGGGGCGGACCTCAAACTTCTCCGAATTGAAGCAGCTTGTTGAAGGCTCTTCCTGTCTATGAGGCAGGAAGAGCTTTTTTTTGGATGTCCGATTTCATATGTGAACAATTTTGTAAATTTTATGAAAACCAGCAGAAAAAAGGAGAGAAAAATGATAGAATAGCTTTTATATCCATAAAGATATGCCTTTGTTTTGTAAGCGTTTTATCAAATGAGAAAAGGTTGATGAATAAGTGGCAACACATGTAAATGAAGCATCTATTTTCGATCATACGGGAAGCAGGATTGTGACAGAGGATCGTGAAGTGACGATTCTTGCGAAGATGGAAGAACCGAAGATCGCTATATTGGGAAATGTCGTCAGTGAGGAAGAGTGTGAAGCGTTGATCCGTCTGTCGAAGGATAAGGTGAACCGTTCCAAAATCGGTTCCGATCATGATGTGAGTGATATCCGTACGAGCAGCAGTGCGTTTCTGCCGGACGATGAGTTGACTGGCAGGATCGAGAAGCGCCTCGCTCAGATTATGAATGTGCCGGTGGAGCATGGAGAAGGGATTCATATCCTTCATTATAAACCGGGTCAGGAATATAAAGCGCACCATGACTATTTCCGTTCTACTTCCAGAGCCGCGAAAAACCCGAGGATCAGCACCCTCGTCCTCTACTTGAATGATGTCGAAGAAGGCGGGGAAACATATTTCCCGGAAATGAACCTTACCGTCTCCCCTCACAAAGGAATGGCGGTCTATTTCGAGTATTTCTATAACGATCCTGCGATCAATGAGCGTACGCTTCATGGAGGTTCGCCGGTCACTGCCGGAGAGAAGTGGGCGGCAACGATGTGGGTACGGAGGCAGCAGTATCGCTGATTATCCAGTTTTTCATGAAAAGAAACACCTCCCTGAACAGTAAGATTCGGCGGGGTGTTTTTTCATTGCAGGATACATACGGAACGTGTGAGACGAGTGAATACAAGTAGGAAGGAAGTGGCCTCATGAAGAAATATGGATGTATGATTGTGTTTGTATTATTGCTGCTGGCAGGTTGCGGCGGGGAAATTGAGTCGAACATGTCAGGCTCTGTCCAGTCTTTCTCCTTCACGACGCAGGATAACGGTAAGTTAAGTAACGAAGATTTAGAAGGAGATTGGTGGGTGGCTGATACGATTTTCACAAATTGCGAGACGGTCTGTCCTCCGATGACGAATAATATGGCTGTGCTGCAACAGAAAATGGAGAAAGAAGATATCGATGCCCAGCTTGTGTCTTTCAGCATCGATCCGGAAAATGATACACCGGAAGCGTTGAAAGAATTCGGCGACAAATTCGGAGCGGACTACGACAACTGGTCCTTCTTGACAGGGTATGAATTCCAGACGATTAAGGAATTATCCATCAAGTCGTTCAGCAACCTGGTCGACGAGATCCCGGATTCTGATCAGTACATGCACGGGACAAGCTTCTTCCTCGTCAATCCGGAAGGGAAGGTCATCAAGAAGTATGATGGAACGAAGCGGAGCGAAATGGACAAGATTGTGGAAGATCTGAAGAAAGTCCAATAATGAAAGGGAGTGCTTCGGAATGGGCAGGAAGTCAATAATCGGAACTTTTCTTATGGTTGGTATACTGCTGATGCTCACGGCATGCGGAGGGGAAGACAACGCGGAACAGCAGGCGGCGGATAGTGATCTGGTACCTCTCGACGTCCGTTTCTCTACGACTCCGGAAGAACAGCTGGAACCTGGTGACACTTTCACCTTACAGGCCCATGTAACGAAAGGGGAAGAAGCTGTAAATGATGCCGACGAGGTCCAATTCGAGATGTGGCAGGACGGTCAGGATGAGGAAGACCACAAAATGCTCGAAGGCGAATCGACGGGGGACGGAATGTATGAGGTGGAAACCTCTGTAGAGGAAGCGGGTCTGTACTATGTCGTTTCCCACGTCCAGGCAAGAGGATCTCACAACATGCCGAAGGACGAGCTTGTCATCGGAGATGTCGATTCTGCACAGAAAGAGCCTTCGGAAGAGGAAGGTGGGATGGTCCATATCATGATGGAGGAGCCTGTTGAAAAAGGGGAAGAGACGACCTTGACCGCGCATGTGATGGAAGCAGAAGCGCCGGTGGAAGGTGCGGACGTCCGTTTCGAAGTGTGGAAAGAAGGGGAAGAGTCCCATGATTTCGTCGATGCGGAGGAAGCGGGAGAGACGTATACGGCTGACTATGTGTTCCCGGAATCCGGAACCTATCAAGTGAAGCTGCATGTGGAAAAAGGGGACTGGCATACCCATAAAGAGAAAGCCATTACCGTGAACTAGAGGAATCTGAAGTTTCTTTCATACATAAAGGAAAGAAGGTATTAATAGGTCGCACCTTTGGCGTAGGGCGGCCTTTTTTTGTATGGAAACAATTACTGACGGTTACGAATGGAAATTATGAAGGGAATCAGGTTAACATAAGAAGAGATACGACGAATGTAGTAAGGGGTTAATCGATGAAACAGTTTGTAAAGGTACTGTTGATCGTCATTGGCAGTATATCACTCGGTCTTGGCGTGTTGGGAATCGTTCTCCCTCTGGTTCCGACGACACCGTTCCTGCTGTTGACAGCAGCTTGTTATGTGCGCAGTTCCGACCGTCTGTACAATTGGCTGATGACGAATAAATGGTTCGGTTCCTATATCCAAAATTATAAATCGGGCAGAGGAATTCCTGTCAAAGCGAAGGTATCTGTCCTGATCATGATATGGTTTTCCTTTCTTTTCTCCGCGTTTTTCATTGCTCCGAACGTATGGCTGAAGCTCGGTTTTATTTTCGGAGGATGTTTCTTTACCGTCGTGATCTATCTCACGAAAACGTATCGTCCGGAAGAAGATAAGTAGGCGCTCCTTTGGAAGAGAGGAGCGTCTTTATTTGACTTGGAATATAATTGAATTTTCAGAACGGTAAACGTATAATCGAAACATACCGACTGGTTAGTATGTGAGGGGGATACGATAGTGGAGGGAAAACAGGAAAGCTTAGTGAAACAGCGGAAATTAAGTGCAAGGGAACGAATCGATCTGCTTGCGGATGCCGGGTCGTTCTGGGAACTAGGGGCGGCCGCACATTCTCCGGTACCTGGTATGGAAGAGCGGACACCGGCAGACGGACTGATCGGCGGCATGATCCGCGTGGAAGGGAGAGAGGCGGTCGTTCAGGCGATGGACGTCCGCGTGCTGTCCGGAACAGAGGGGGAAGTACACCTGCGAAAGAGTGAGTTCTTCTATTCTTATGCGAAGAAACGGAAGCTGCCGCTGTTCAACTTATGTGAAGGCGGAGGACTGCGGATGCCGGACGGGATGGGTTCCGACGGCATTAGTGACAAACTATTCCCTCACTGCATGCTCGATCATGGGAGGGAAACACCGGTCCTGACTGCCATACTTGGAGAATGCTACGGCGGTCCGACATGGATGGCCGTCACCTCCGATTTTGTCACTCAGGTGAAGGGAACGGGGATGGCCGTAGCTGGACCAAGGATGCTCGAAATGGCAAGCGGGGAGCGGCTGACAGCGGACGATCTTGGCGGAACCGGCGTCCATGCCGTCCACACGGGTCACATCGATCACATAGCGGAAACCGAGGAAGATGCCATCGAGATGCTGCGCACATTTTTCCGTTACCTACCTTCCAATGCAGAAGACACTCCGCCGGTCGTTCACAGCGGGGATGGCGATCGGAGGATTGATGTGATGGACATCGTACCTGCCAATTTGCGGCGCCCTTATGATGTGAGGGAGGTTATCGAAACTCTGTTTGATCTGCAGACGTTCATGGAATACCGATCGTTTTACGGAAAAGCACTGATCACCGGTTTTGCGCGTCTGGACGGGCAGGTAACCGGAATCGTCGCAAACCAACCGATGCAGATGGCAGGTGCACCGGGACCGGAGGAATGTGATAAAGCGGTGGATTTCATCTGCCTGTGCGATTCCTACCATATTCCCATCGTCTTTCTTCATGACACGCCTGGTTTCCGGATCAGCAGCCAGGCGGAGAAGCGGAAGATGGCTTCGAAGATTATGAACTGGAACACGGCCCTTGCTAAGTCGACGGTGCCGAAATACTCGGTCGTTCTCCGAAAGAGTATTGGAGCCGCTTATGGAAATATGTGCGGACCCGGAATGGGAGCAGACGTCGTCGCTGCCTGGCCGGAGGCGGAAATCAACTTCACCGGTCCTGAGGTCGGTGTGAATGTGGTGTATGGAAAGCATATTCAACAGGCAGAAGATCCGAAGCAGGAACGAGCCAAATATTTAGAGCAGTGGAATTTCGACAGCTCCCCGATGAAGGCAGCAGGCAAATTTCTGATTGAAGATATTATTGAACCGGAAGCTACCCGTTCCTTTCTTCTCCGTTTCCTTCGATCGGCGACGGCTTCCGGTCCAGTGAAAAGCGACAGACGTCTCGCTGATTGGCCGATGTCGCAGTAGGAGGGATGGAATGAAGAAGCAGGGACGAAACGATACGGTAATGTATAAAAAGGGGAAGAAACCTTTGACGGAATACTTACAGGACCATGCCAGGGAGCGTCCGACCGATCCGGCGTACATTTACTACGGAAAGTCTTGGAACTGGAGAGACGTGCTGGAGCAGGTTCAGAAGGTCGCAGGGTTCTTAACCGCCGCTGGATTTACAAAAGGCGATCGGATCGGGCTTTTCATGCAGAACGGACCACCATACGTGATTGCTCATTATGCCATTCAGTACATCGGGGCAGTCGTCTGTCCGCTAAGTCCGATGTATAAGGCTGGAGAGTTGGATTACTTCGTGGAAGAAGTAGGAATGTGCGCCGTTTTCGCGGGCAGCGAACTGCTTTCGGAAGTGAGAAAAATGGAGCATACGCTCGCCCGTGTCATTGCCGTTCGAAACAGCGAGTACCGAGCAGACGCCGTTTCAGAGAAGGATTCAACCCTGCAGCAGCGGGAAGTAGCATGGAGAGATGTTCTTCTTGAAGGCCCTTCGTTACAAAAGCCAACCGCCGTTGATATGGATGAGACCGCTCTGCTTGCTTTTACATCCGGGACGACCGGGCGTCCGAAAGCGGCCATGCTTACCTACGGCAATGCCCTTTACAAAACGGCGGCTGCAGTCAGCGCCAACGGAGTGGAGAATCGGGAAACGTGGCTTGCGGTCATGCCGCTGTGCCATATAGCGGGAATGGTGATGGGCGTGAATATCCCTGTCTACACAGGGGCTCCGTGTGTGTTGATGGAACGCTTTGATCCGGTTGAAACGTTGAGGATGCTTAAACATTATGAAGTGACGGTCTGGTACAGCACCGCACCGATGAATGAAGCGATACTTGACATGGGAACAGAAGGAACGCTTGAACACTTGCGGTTGAACCTGTGTACCAGTTTCGGTATGCCGGTGACGGAGAGTCTTGCGGAAAGGTGGAAGGAGCTAGCGCCGGGGTGCCGTTTGTTTGAAGCATCGTACGGCTTGAGTGAATCACATACGGTCGATACGTATATGCCTGCGGAAAAGGTGAAATTCGGTTCCGTCGGCGTTCCGGTTCCTGGTTCCAGGATAGAGATCCATGATCCATGGACAGGAGAAGCTTGTCCACCAGGGGAGTCAGGGGAGATTGTTATCCGAAGCCCGGGTGTGTTTAAGGGCTACTGGAATCGTCCGGAGGCTACAGCAGAGGTTAGGAAGGATGATTGGCTGCATACGGGCGATATCGGTTACTTCGATGAGGACGGCTATCTGTATTTTCAAGGTCGGAGTAAGGAGATGATCAAGTCCTCCGGGTTCAGTATTTTCCCGGAAGATGTGGAATCGCTGTGGAAGAAGCACCCGGCTGTCGTACAGGCAGCCGTCATCGGTATCCCGGATGAGCGAAAAGGGGAGGTTGTGAAGGCGTTCCTCGTTCTGCAGCAGGATGCCGACGTAACGGAAGAAGAGCTGACAGGATGGGCCAAGGAGCATATGGCCCGCTACAAGGTACCTTCAGCCATCGAAATCCGCCGCTCGCTGCCGCAGACGAGCGCAGGAAAAATACTAAGGCGGCTGCTGAAAACAGAGACGTAACCCGATAGACCGCTTCCCGCTATGGGGGCGGTTTTTTCGGTGTGTTCTTGGGTAAGATGAAGGGGATATGGATAATGGGATACTTGTGTTAAAATAGTCCTTTAACAGGCCGGTCGTCTTTTGCTGCAAAAGAATCCGCGACACTACATGGAGGTTATGATATGGATAATAATGATATATTGATACGGCTGCGATATGCCCTCGATATCCGCGACATGGACATGGTTGAAATATTCAAGCTCGGCGGTGTAGAGCTGACGAAAGAGGACGTGCGTAAAGTTCTCACCAAGCCGGAGGAAGAGTATGAGGAATACGATGATGAAGCGTACGAGGACGAGATGCATATCAAGTGTACGAACAGCATGTTGGAGTCCTTCCTGAACGGGTTGATTACATTTGAAAGGGGCCCTCAGCTTTCTAAGGATGGCACCCCTGTCAAACCGGACCGTTCCATCAAGAACTATTCCAGCGTCAATAACGTCATGCTGAAGAAAGTGAAAATAGCATTGAAACTCACCAACGAAGATGTGATCGACATCATCGGACTTGCCGGTGTGACGATAACAAAAGGCGAATTGAGTGCGCTGCTTAGAAAAGAAGGGCATAAAAACTACAAACCATGCGGCGATAAGTATGCGAGGAATTTCCTGAAAGGCCTTGCGATCAAGCATCGCGGCTGATGAAAAGCCCCGGGAGAGGCATCCCGGGGCTTTTTTTATGATTTTGATTCCCTTCCGATTTCAGGGAGGATGGTTTTGGCTACTTTCTTGTCCAGTGCTTCATAATCATAATAGTTGATCGTTTCGTATAACTCTTCACGGGACTGCATGTCGGACAATTTGTGCTTTTGTGTGTCTTGGGTCAGGATTTCCGTGAAAATCCGTTCGTAGGCTTTAGCAGCGACGCGAAGGGAGGTGACAGGATAAATCACCATGTTCATTCCGAATGCCTCGAAGTCTTCCCCGGTGAAATACGGGGTTTTCCCGAATTCCGTCATGTTGGCCAGAAGAGGGGCGTGAATGGCATCGGACGCCTTATTGAAATCTTCCTCGCACGTCAAAGCCTCTGGAAAAACAGCATCTGCGCCCGCTTTTACATAATCATTCGCACGTTCGACCGCCGCATCCATTCCTTCCACTGACTTAGCATCTGTTCTGGCGACGACCAGGAGGGTAGGAGCCGTTTCTTTAATCGTGCGGATTTTCTGCATCATCTCTTCTGTATCGACAAGTGTTTTTCCGTTTAAGTGGCCGCACTTCTTCGGGAGCTGCTGATCCTCGATTTGAACGGCAGCAACTCCTGCCTCTACCATTTCCATCGCTGCGCGGGCGACGGTGATGGTCCCGCCGTATCCGGTGTCGATATCGACAAGTAAGGGAAGGTCGGAGGCACGGATCAACTCTTGTGCCTTTGCTGCCATTTCGTTGGAGTAAATCATGCCGAGGTCGGGCAGTGCACGGCTGGCAGTATAGGCGGCACCTGATAAGTAAAGGGCCTTGAACCCGACGTCTTTGGCTATTTTGGCAGACATGCCGTCATGGGCACCGGGAATCCTGAGCAGTTCCTGTTCTTCCATCAATCGCTTGAACGCTGCTGCTCGTTCCGGCTGGGTCGATGTAGGTTCCACTATCCATGTCATGATACGTTCTCCTCCTTATATACGGAATAATTCCATGAATTGAGGCACGGATGTATCGACTAATTGGTCGTAATCCTCACATCGATTCAGAATCCGGTTCACCTGACGGAATGGGAAGCGTGTCTTCAAATTGTCCTGGAACTTGTTCAAAAGAAGCGGGATTCCCTCATCCCGGCGTCTGCGGTGGCCAAGGGGGTATTCAATTGCCACTTGTTCAGTGCAGGAACCGTCTGTAAAGAATACCTGAACAGCATTGGCGATCGAACGTTTATCCGGATCGAGGTAATCGCGGCTGTATTCCTCGCACTCCACCGTTGTCATCAACCCTCTTAGTCGGTCGATATCCGGATTCCGGGCCGTGTCATCTTCATAGTGGTCGGCGTTCAGGGTGCCGTAAATCAATCCGACAGCTGTGATGTACTGCAGGCAGTGATCGCGATCCGCAGGGTTGTGCAGCGGTCCTTTCTTATCAATGATCCGAATCGCCGATTCATGGGTGGTGATGGTAATCCTGGCAATGTCGGAAAGTCTGTCTTTTACTTCCGTGTGGAGCTGGACGGCGGCTTCCGCAGCCGTCTGGGCATGAAACTCGGCTGGGTATGCGATTTTAAACAGGATATTCTCCATGACATAGGAACCGAGCGGGCGGGCCAGTGTCAGCTTTTTCCCGCTGAACAGGACATCCTGAAAGCCCCACCCTGGCGCAGATAATGCTGTGGGATATCCCATTTCTCCTTTTCTCGTCATTAAAGCCAGACGGACACCCCTGCTTGTCGCATCACCGGCAGCCCAGGATTTCCGTGATCCGGTGTTTGGCGCGTGGCGGTATGTGCGGAGACTGGAATTATCGACCCATGCCTGCGAGACGGCATCGGTGACTTCTTCCTTCGTCCCGCCGAGCATCGCTGTAACAACGGCGGCTGTTGCGACTTTTACGTAAAGGACGTGGTCCAAACCTTCTCTGTTCAGGCTGTTCTCAAGTGCAAGGACACCTTGAATTTCGTGGGCCTTCACCATGTTCACGAGCACGTCCTTCATGTGGAGCGGAGCTTCCCCTGCGGCCAGTCGCCTCCTGCTGATATAGTCGGCGATGGCCAGGATTCCTCCCAGGTTGTCGGAGGGATGCCCCCACTCGGCAGCGAGCCACGTGTCATTGTAGTCGAGCCAACGAATCATACAGCTGATATTGAAGGCGGCATGAACAGGATCCAATTCATAGGAAGTCCCCGGGACACGCGAGCCGTCAGGAACGATAGTACCAGGAACGATGGGACCGAGGTGTTTCGTGCATTCCGGGTATCGAAGGGCGAGAAACCCGCAGCCAAGCGAATCCATCAGGACGTACTGGGCTGTCTGCAACGCTTCCTCGCTGGTAACTTCTTCGTGAACCGCATAAGCAGCGATTTCCTCCAATAATGGATCGGTTTCCTTGAGGGTATTCATTTTCACTTCTTCCATTTCATCTCCACCTTTACAAAGAATATGTACCATACAGCCGGGCAGGCAGCCCGGCTTTCTTCCTTTATGGATGCAGATCCCGCGGGCCGGAATAAAGGACACGGGGACGGAACAACTTGTTGTTGGCGTATTGTTCTGTGACATGGGCACAGAGGCCGAGGGTTCTTGCAGCAAAGAAGATCGGCGTGTACAAAGCGATTGGAACAGAAAGAAGGTAATAGACAGGAGCAGCGTAGTAATCCAGATTCGGATATAGATTTTTTTCTTCTTTCATGACGGCTTCTCCTGCTTCGCACATGTCAAACAGGTCTTCACGTTTTTTTTCTTTTGCGAGTTCCCGAAGAGCTTCTTTCATGAGGGAAGCCCGTGGGTCCATGCGATTCCTATACACTCGATGACCGAATCCCATCACCTTTTCTTTCTTCTGGAGCTTTTCATAGAGCAGGTGACGGAATCCGTCGGTCGTTTTTCCTTCAAGCAGCATATGCATGACCGCTTCATTCGCACCGCCGTGAAGATTCCCTTTTAAGGAGGCGACGGCACCGGTCAAGGCACCATACAAGTCGGCATTCGTCGATGCGATGACCCGGGCGGTGAAGGTCGAGTTCGGCATTTCGTGCTCGCTGTAGAGCAACAGGGAACGGTCGAAGAACTTCACCTCCTGCTCCGATGGTATCGTACCGGTGATCATGTATAAGAAATTCGCGCTGTAAGAGAGTTCCTCCCTGGGCTCGATGACCGGTTCCTGCTGCAGGATGTGGTAACTGTTAGCGACGATGTTCGGAATTTTAGCCAGTAAACGCAGCGCTGTCGTACGCATGACCTCCGGTGAGTGGTCTTCCAGCCTTTCATCGTGGCCGGCAAGGGCGGAAACGCCTGTCCGCAGCGCATCCATCGGGTGTGTAGAGGACGGAAGCTTTTCGAAAAGCGTAAAAAATCCTTGCGGCAGGGAATATTCCTTTATTAAAGAAGCTTCGATATTTGATCGTTCTGCACCTGCAGGGAGACTGCCGTGAAGCAGAAGATGAATCAAGTCTGTATAGGTCTTACAGCCGGCAAGCTCAATCAGTTCATAGCCGCGGATGACAATTTCCTCATTCTCTGTATCCAGGTAGGAAAGCTGCGTCTCTGCAGCAATCACACCATCAAGACCAGGTCGATAGATCATTTGATCAGGCATAGACATCCTCCTTATAGTAACCGCTTACAAAAATAAGATCAGGACAGCGAATGCTTACCGAAAAGTTCTTCGCGGACAAGGGCGTATGCTTTTTCTAAACGAATTCGTTCTTCCGAGTCACGGCATTCCTTCTGCCATTGTTCGAACGTCTCCTCCAGTGTACTTGGAAGAGCGGCGTAGAACTGATTCATAATAGATGCTTTAAAAAGGTCGATATAGCTGTCTATCGGATCATTCATAGAGACACCTCTATTTCATTCGGAAATAAAGCCAATAAAAAAACAACTTCCCCAAGAAGTTGTCAAGCTGCGTTCTTCATAGGAAAAGCAAATAAGATCCGCAGCCATGCGTATCCATCCTTCTCCTGAAACGGCACTTCACACCCCCTATCCTCGTAGGTACATGATGTTCGCTGAAACGGGCAGGTCTCCTGGCTTATGATCATCGCTCCCTGAACCCTTCCCATTCCCGCCTGATGGCGGGGACAGTGGTCCTTCAGTTCGCTCCCAATTACAGTTGCGGGACAGCACCGGCTTTTCACCGGTTTCCCTTTTAAGCAGGCAGCATTTGTGCGCCTGCACCCGAATCAAAACGTATTCAGTTGTCACAGTTCAATATATCAAACAATCCATAAATAAACAATATTTTCCTTTCTTCCCCGTGGTAGGAACAGCTGGGATGTTTGCTTTTTATAAAAAAAGGTTACATATCTTACAGGTGAACAAACTATACCATGTATGTTTTCCATAGAAAGGATGAGTGAGAGTGAAAGTTCTTGTAGTAGGTGCAAATGGTCAAGTCGGTAAACATCTGGTTGAGAAAATCCAGGACAGCGAAAAAGTAGAAGCCGTCGCTATGATCCGCAAAGAGGAGCAGGCGTCCTACTTCAAAGATTTAGGAGCCGAAACGGTCCTTATTGACTTGGAAGACGACACGGAAACCATTGCAAAAGCGTTTAAAGGAGTGGACGCTGTCGTATTTACAGCGGGATCCGGTCCGAATACCGGCCCTGATAAAACAGTAATGATCGACCTTGACGGTGCGGTGAAGACGATCGAAGCATCGAAGCAGGCAGGTGTGAAGCGCTACGTCATGATCAGTTCTTTCGATACGACGCGGGAAGCGATTCAGGAAGCACCGGCTTCTTTCGCTCCTTATGTCATTGCGAAGCACTATGCAGATGACTGGCTGCGACGAACGGATCTGGATTACACGATCATCCACCCGGGAATGTTGACGAACGATGCGGGTACGGGTGAAGTGGAAGCGGCTGAGAAAGTCGAACGCGGGGAAATTTCCCGTGAAGACGTGGCGAGCGTCATTCTTGCGACATTGGAAAATGAGGCAACAATCGGTAAGGAATTCCAAGTGGTCGGGGGAAATACGACCGTCCGCGATGCTGTAGGATCTTTATAATTATCAGGAAGACTCTCGAAGGCTCTGCTGGAAACAGCGGAGTCTTCTTTATTGTTTCGTCGATTTCCCGGGAAATATGTGGCGGCACCATGTGAAAAAATGCTACGATTCCCGTAGGATATACATAGGAGGAAAGTATATGACACGGAAATTATATTATGAAGATGCTTATTTGACAGCATTTGATACAACCATTGCCCGTACCGGGCAGGATGATAACGGATTTTTCGTCATTCTTGAAGAAACAGCCTTTTATCCAACCGGCGGCGGCCAGCCGAGTGATCGAGGAGCTTTGAACGGAGCACCGGTTTCGGGTGTGGAAGAAGTGGACCGCGATATCCGTCATTATTTGGAGGAGCCGATGGTCGTCGGAGGTACCGTCCATGGGGAAATTGACTGGGCCAGACGCTTTGACCATATGCAGCAGCATTGCGGGCAGCATATCCTTTCTGCAGTCATGGAAGATCGTTTTCAGTGGCAGACGACCAGCTTCCATCTGGGTGAGGAAACGGTCACGATCGATTTGGATACTTCTGAGCTTCTGGAAGAAACGCTTACAGAAGCGGAAGCAGAGGTCAACCGCTTGATCCTGAAAAATATTAAGGGGGAAACAGCATGGATGACGGCGGAAGAGGCGGGGAAGTATCCTTTGCGTAAGAAACTCGCCGTCACGGAAAATGTCCGTCTCGTCATGATTCCGGGCGTTGATTATAATGGCTGCGGCGGAACACATCCGCAGGCGACCGGGGAAGTAAGGGCTGTCAAGCTTCTGGGCTGGACTAAGAATAAGGGTCAGGTGCGCCTGGAATTTGTCTGCGGAGAACGCCTGCTTGGACAGTTCGGAAAGAAACATCGACTGTTGACGGAGTTGAAGCAGCTCGTTGCCCGTCCCGAGGAGGCGCTGCCGGAGGAAATCGTTGAGCTGAATGAAAAAAGCAAAGAGAAGGATAAGTACATCTTGGATTTGGAGAGTAAGCTGATCGGCTATGAAGCGAAGGAGCTTGTGGAACAAGGAGAGCAGAAACAGTTTCTCTCTGCAGTATATCAGGACCGTTCCATTAAGCAGCTCCAGACTTTAGGGCAGGCTGTGTTGAACGAAACGACGGATGCCTGTGTCCTGCTCGTCAGTGAACAGGAAGATGCCCTCCAGTTTGTACTTGCCTGTGGCAGCGGACTGGACAGAAATATGAATGACGTGGCGAAACAAGTGTTGCCGCATATCGAGGGAAAAGGCGGAGGAAAACCGCATTTTGTCCAGGGTGGCGGCAAGAAACGAATCAAAGCTGATGCATTTGTGGAGCTGGTAAAGAATATAGTTTAAAAAGAGTCCCCCTGAACTCCAGGAAGCGCCTGTCGCTTTCTGGAGTTTTTTATCATCTTACGGTAACTGTTGTGTAATAGTGGTGTAATAGTATTAAGAACATATAACAGTTCCATTATTGTTGCGTTTTTTTATTGTAAATGTGGTATTATCAATCTTGTTCTCCTACGCATGCTTAATTTTAATTGGTATCAGCTATTGATGGAACATAAATAAATTAGATCACTATTTACGGAGGTTGTATCATGTTTTCTAAATTTAAAACAAAGATGGAAAACCCCGAATTCAAGAAGAAATTCATGATTTATGCTGCTGTCATTGCAATTTTCTGGGCGAAGATGTATTACGTTCAGGGCAGTGTCTTCACGTTGAATATTGAAAATGCCAATGAAGCGGCTATTCTTGCATTCAACCCACTGAGCAGTATTTTCCTACTATTCGGTGTCGGTATTCTTCTTGGCGGCCGTAAGGGAATGCTGGGGATGTATATATTCGGGTCCTTACTATTGTATGTAAACGTCCTATTTTATAGAGAATACAACGACTTTTTAACGATTCCGATGTTAGGTCAGGCGGCAAACCTTGCCGGTCTTGGCGGAAGTATCACCGATATCATGTCAGCCACAGACATTTTCCTGTTCCTTGATGTCTTCGTCGCTGCATTTCTATTGTTCTTCTTAAGAAAAAATCGTTTGCAGAGTTTCATGCCGAAACGAAAGGAAGGTTTGATCCTTGCGATGATCGCTGTTCCTTTGTTTGTCGTGAACCTCGGCTGGGCACAGACTGAGCGTACGGAATTGCTGCAGCGGGCATTCGACCGGAACATGCTTGTTAAGTACCTTGGTGTCCTGAACTTCCACGCGTATGACCTTGTTCTACAGGGACAGACAGAGGCGAAGCGTTCTTTCGCCGACAGTAACGAACTTGCGCCTGTCTTGAATTATCTAAATGAGAAAAAGACGGAGCCTAGTGAAGAAATGAAGGGAATTGCAGAAGGGAAGAACGTTATTGCTCTTTCCTTGGAAAGTACGCAGACCTTTGTTGTCGATAATACGGTGAACGGACAGGAGCTGACGCCATACTTGAACGACCTGAAAGAAGAAGGGGCTTATTTCAGTAACTTCTATCACCAGGTGAAGCAGGGGCGTACATCCGACTCCGAGTTTCTGTTGGATAACTCCTTGTATGGATTGAACCGTGGATCTGCATTCTTTACGCATGCGGGGAATGAATATGAGGCAACGCCGGAAGTGCTAGGCAAAGAAGGGTACACGTCTTCTGTTATGCATGCGAACGATGCCAGCTTCTGGAACCGTGATACGATGTATGATTCACTCGGATATGATCGTTTCTATTCCAAGAAGGATTTTGATGTAACTGAGGATAAATCCTATAACTGGGGTCTTCTCGATGAGTACTTCTTTGATGAATCCCTGGATAAGATGGAACAGATCGATCAGCCTTTCTATAATAAGATGATTACACTGACGAACCACCATCCGTTTACGCTTCCGGAAGATAAACAGATGATCGAGCCTGGACAAACATCCAGTAAGACGCTGAATAACTACTTCCAGACGATTCGTTATCAGGATGAAGCATTGAAACAGTTTGTAGAGAAATTCAAGAAATCTGATCTGGCCGATGACACGGTGTTGGTCATCTATGGGGACCACTTCGGTATTTCTGAGAACCATAAGAAAGCCATGGGTGAGTATTTGGATAAAGATATCAATGAATACGAACAGTTCCAGCTTCAACGCGTACCGCTTCTCATCATCGGAGAAGGCATTGAGCCGAAAGAATATGATACAGTCGGTGGTCAAATCGACCTGCGTCCGACAATCATGAATCTGCTTGGTGTGGAAGATGACAATCCCGTTCAATTCGGACAGGATCTCTTCAGTGAAGATCGTCAGGAATTGATGATCGACCGTGATGGTAACTTCGCAAATGAAAAGTATGTCGGTGTCAATGGCAACTGCTATGACAGGGAGACCGGCGAACCGGTAGAAGGGGAAGATGCTTGTACTTCCGGATTTAAACAAGCGGAAGAAGAGCTTGCTCTATCTGACTCTGTCGTCTACGGCGACCTGCTTCGCTATTTAGACGAAACAGAAATGATTGAGCAGAAAGCTTCCTCAGATAAAAAAGAATAAGACAAGAGAAAGAGCTTGCGGGCTGAATCCCGCAAGCTCTTTTTTTATTGGTGTGCGTGGAAGAGGTATGCTTCTGTGAAGTCCACCACTGCGGGCTGGGGAAGCAGACGGGCTTCTGCCTCTCCGACCGGTGCTTTCTTCACCTGGTGCACCTTTTCGAATGCTTCTCCGATTGTTGGGAAACGTTCTTCCTCATACTCTAAATCTTTGTAAGTCCGCCATACTCTCTTTCCATTTTCATAAACCGGACTTCCATTCGTACATTCTTTCAGACACTTGGAACGATATTCCCCGAGATGCATGGACGTATTGCTCTCATAGTCCGTACCAAGTAAAAGGACATACCCGTCCCGGTCATAAATCCGGGCGAGTGGAGACTGGTCCCCAAGTCCGAAATCAAGCGAATGGTCCTTCGTGATTTCTTCGCTGTATTTCCCCCAGGCTGCGAAGGAAGAGACCGGATGGTTGCTCCGCTTGACATCAGGAAAAGAACGGAACGCTTCCGCGATCTGTCCCATGAAGTAACTAGGAGTGATGACTGGATCAAAGGCGGGCATTTCTGCGCGCACCGTTTCCCACCACGATTCAGGGATGGGTGGATTCCCCCATCCGGCTGGATCCGACATGTTGGCACTATGGGCAGGCATGACCAAGGTCCCTGACGGTGTCAGAACATCCTGCAGAGCATGGATGACGGTGACAGGTCCTCCGCACACCCAGCCCAGCGAACTCATCGAGCTGTGAACAAGCACCGTCATACCTTCCTCCACTCCTAGATTTCTAAGGTCCTCCGCGAGGGATTTCCTTGTTTGTGGCTGCTTTGAAAATTGGACAGCGTTTGCTTCCGACATAGTCGAACGACCTCCTGCTTCCATTATGTAATGGATGTACTCCTTTTATTTTACAATGAATGGCAGGAGTTTAGGAGGGGATAATTTCATAAAAAAGGAACACCTCCGATCATCCTGCCGGAGGTGTTCTTCCTTTATTTTGTCTG
Organism: Halobacillus sp. KGW1; assembly: GCF_001592845.1. Taxonomy (NCBI): domain Bacteria; kingdom Bacillati; phylum Bacillota; class Bacilli; order Caryophanales; family Bacillaceae; genus Halobacillus; species Halobacillus sp. KGW1. The sequence goes on along the minus strand of NZ_LSOC01000004.1, from coordinate 459,283 downwards.
ATCCCTGTATTCTTTCTCCGTACCATCCGGGAAATCGACGTCGAGCTCGAAGGACTCATAATCATCCGGCAGGTTGAAGGCTTCCTTCACTTGCTTGATGACCTCATCGTCTGCGGTGTCCTTGTCGAACGTCAGCTCCTGGAACAGAGGTGTCATTTGTGCCAATGCCTCGTCGGACTGAAGGTTTTGGTCGTCCATGTCATCTTGATAACTCGCTTCCATTCCATCTTTCTCCTTTTCATAATCCACATCAAATGTATTGTTCTCCGGATAGTGGACCTCTAAGTCGAAGCTGGTGAACGGAAAAGATTGTTCATCCGTCTCTGCTGCACCATTTTCTGCCTGCTCCTCTTGAGGTGCATCCTCAGGTGGGTTGCTTACCTCATCATTATCGTTACATCCTGCTAACAGGAAAAACGGGACTGCCGCCAGCACGGATAGTGTTTTCCAGTTATTCATCATTCCTGCATCTCCTTTGATTTGAAAGTATTCGTAGTGTACCCAATCTCTAGAATTCATATATATGACGCGATTTTCTCCACATATCCTGCTTACAGACAGGGCGAAGGTACGTATTTTTTTCAAAATTAAGGAACACGGCCAATAGTTTTGAAATATTTTACTATAAAAGAGTTGCGTAATTCCGAGTAAACCTATAGACTTAAATATCAATTGATGATTATTCTGAATATTTAATTTCGTAAGACTATAAACAGGTGGGTATGGAGGATTGACAATGACCTGGGAGATGGGGTTTGTGCTGCTGGTCGTCTTGGTGATGATGATCTGCTTATTTAAAGAGGTGGCGCGGCCGGATATTATCGTGTTCGTCGCGTTGATTGCGTTTCTTGCAGTGGGCATCATTACACCGGAAGAGGCGATTTCCGGCTTCTCCAATGAAGGTATGCTGACGGTTGCTATGCTGTTCGTCATAGCTGGTGTCATTCAGAAGAGCGGGTTGGTTGAGAGATCGGTGGCAGCCCTGCTCGGGAAAGGGAAGTCGGAGAGGAGATCGTTGTTCCGGTTTCTTGTACCGATATCCGGTGCTTCGGCATTTTTGAATAATACACCGATCGTCGTAACGCTGACACCGATCGTTCGCGAATGGTGTGCCGATCATAATATATCACCGTCTAAATTTCTGATTCCGTTATCTTACGCTTCCATCTTGGGAGGAATACTTACCTTGATGGGTACGTCCACCAACCTTGTCGTCCATGGATTGCTGCTGGAGCGGGGGATGGAGGGATACAGTCTTTTCACTCTTGCACAAGTCAGTCTTCCCGCAAGCTTGATCGGGTTGATTTATTTGGTGACGGTCGGTTACCGTATTCTTCCTGACTACAAACCTTTGAATAAAAGAAGCGGGGATGAACGGAAGCAATATTTGATGGAAGTGGTTGTAGAGAATCACTTTCCAGCCGTCAATCGGACGGTTGAAGAGGCGGGACTCCGTAATTTGGAAGGAGTTTATCTGCTGGCAATTGCGCGCTCCAAAGATAAAGTGTGTCCGGTTAAGAATTCTACAACGATAAAAGCGGGGGACCGCCTTATTTTCACTGGTATCATTTCCAAGATCGCTGAGCTGCAGGATAAGAAAGGATTGACGATCAAAACAGGAACGGACGTCTCCCTGGAACAATTGGAGAACGGACACGGCCGTCTTGTGGAAGTCGTCGTCTCTCACCAGTCCTCTCTGCTGCATAGAAAGATAAAAGAAACACAATTCCGGGCGACGTTTGATGCAGGAGTGGTCGCTGTTCATCGGAACAATGAACGGATTGAAAGTAAAATTGGTGACATAGAGTTGAGAGCCGGAGACACGCTCCTGCTTTTGACAGGAGCTGATTTTCAGGAAAGAGCAGCTCAGTCAAAAGATTTTTATGTCGTTACACCGCTTAAGAAACACCCGCTCTTAAATAAGATGAGCAGTTGGAAGGCGTGGACGGCACTCCTGTCCCTGGTTGGAATGATCGGCCTTGTCACCATGAACGCCCTGTCCATGTTTACGGCAATGAGTATATTGGTCGTCTTTTATCTCCTGTGCAAGATTGTTACTCCTGATGAAGCCAAGCAGAATGTCCAGTTCCACGTCCTTCTGCTCATCGCAAGTGCCTTTGGAATCGGGCAGGCCTTGTTCAAAACGGGCGCTGCCGAATGGGTAGCCGGCGGACTGATCCGACTGTCCGATCCATTCGGGATTTTCGGAGCCCTCGTTCTGTTGTATGTTCTGACGGCTCTCTTTACAGAAATGATCACAAACAATGCTGCCGCTGTCTTAATGTTCCCAATCGCTGTCGAGGCCGCCAACAGGCTGGGAGTAGAACCGATGGCCTTTGTCATCTTGGTAACCATCGGGGCGTCTGCAAGCTTCCTGTCTCCAATCGGATACCAGACGAACTTGATTGTATACGGACCGGGGGGATATCGATTCAAAGATTATTTAAAGGTTGGTCTGCCTTTGAGCTTTCTTGTCATGGCATCGACGATATGGATGGTTGATTGGATCTGGATATAATAAAAAGGACTTCCGGAGACGGAAGTCCTTTTTGTTGTTCAAAGATAGATGTCGATCGTATTTTCTTTGCTGCTAAGGTATGGTTCTAATTCTCCTTTTGCAATTTTCCATCCGCCTTGCCTGTAAGGGGAGGAGGTACTTTTTAATGTGAGTTTATTTCCGTTTGCCGTGATCATAGATGCTTCGGAATTCAGATGGTAGATGAATGTAACGGGCCGGTGGAGAAGATCGAAATGAAAATGTAAGCCGTCCATATTGGGTGGAACGACTGGATCGATGACGATGCTGTCCTTTTCCTGCCGTACCCCGAGAGCCTGACTGATCAGCTGGTTCATATAGATACCGGGACCGCTGGAATAGATCCGCCATCCGCCCTTGACTGGTACACTTCCGTCCTTCAATTGATGGAAGTGCTCCTGGGCATCATAACGATCCAGGAAAGCCCCGTCGGAGCTGCTGAAATAAGCGTTGCTTTGACGTAGTGAGGCGTTCGGTACGACTTCTTGTATGCGGACAGGATTAATCACGGCCAACCCATCCCACACATCTTGATCTTTTCCGAGCTTCGCCATTGCTTCTATGAAGCGGATGTGTGCATGAACATACTGTAGACCAATCTCCCGTCCGAAGTTGGAAGCCTGCTCTGCCCGCTTAAAGTGTGTGCTCACTCCTCCCCGATAAGTAGCGGGACGGTTCATCAGTCTCACTCCATCAGGATAAGTAAGCTGGTTTTTTATGATTTCATAATGACGAGCAGCTTCTTCCGGCGTAAATAATTCACTGATAATGCTTCGCTGCATCGGGAGCAGTCTGTAGTGTATGCCGGTCGTTTGATCCTGGGGATGAAGCATGTATTCCGGGTGCTCCTTGTCTTCCATATAAATGAACCCTGGAATGACATCCGTCTTATTAATAAATCGGTGGTAGTCTCTTCGAATTCCGTCGGCCATTTTCTTTGTACGTTCCACGCGTGTGGGATCCTTGTCGGTGAGCAGGCTGGAAAGGGAATGGACGGCCTGGTACATCAGAGCCGTCGTCCAACTGCTTACCAAGTACTTCTTCAACTGTTCCTTAGCCGGCTGAAGCGTATCGTCCCAATCCCCGTCGTCGTAAGAGGGGAGGCAGGTGTCGTGTAAGAAGTGTTGGTCCATATAGGATAGTTGTCGATCCATGTGTTCGATTAACGGAAACTTCGATTCTGTGAAGGAATATGTGTCTGCTTCTGTATATGGGATTTCTTCCTTCAGAATGCTGTAATCCCCGGTTGTTTTCAGGTAGTCACTGACCATTTTTAACGGCCACACAATAATGTCCCCGTGGCTTTCCGCCTGCTGTATGGAAGAATACTCATCGAACATGAACCACTGGGGCCAGTTGCCGTCTCCGGCGTATTGATGGGCATACACATGAAGAATGATATCTCTTGCTGTTTGATAGTTCTCTGTCGCCAAGAAAAATTCAAAAGGTCCCTGACTGACATCTCTTGTCCCCCAGGCAGCTCCTCCGTATTGCTCCAGACCATGGGGAGTGGAGAAATGGACCAGCATGTTGTGGGTGTACCAGGAGCTCAAAGCATTGAACTTCTCCATGTCCCGATTGATCCGTTCATCCGCATGAGATAAATGGAAATGGTTCCTGACCTGATTTATATAGTTTCGATAGCGTTTCTTTTCCACACCGAAGTCCATCATCTTCGTTGGGGCAGGGGTCTTACTTAAATGACCTGCCAGATGCAGCGTCCATTCTGAAGCAGACTCCAGAGCCATGATGACGAGGGAGGTGCTTCCTTTCTCTACTCCCGATGTCAGGAAGTCTTCGTCTACTACTTCGTAATCCGTTCCTGAGATACTCATTCTATAACGAAGGCCCGGGTGGACGGGATAACTAGCCGCTGTCTCATCCGCCTTGAAGATCAGAGAGCCTTCTTCCTCGTCGTAATGAAAGGGGGCGTCGTATTCGTTTGCATTCATTACTATTTGACTCGTCACGATGCAGCGATAGCTTTTGCCGCTTTCAGCCTGGAAGTCCATCTGAATACCTCTGCCGTCCGTATCGATGAAATTCGTAACGAGAAACACCTCATCTGAGGTCTTGTATATCCACTTCGCATAATTAAGCCCCATCTCAAATAACGAAGGCATGGTAAGGAGACGGTATGTTCCTTCCACCTCCACGTATATCCGCTGTCCGGCTGTCTTAATCAGATTGAGAGGATTGCGGCTGTTGGACATCATCTTGTTCATAGAAATATTGCCGACGGCCACTTGAGAATTAAAAATGCCATACATGTAGGAAGTAGTTGTGAGCACATCATTTCGGATGCGATCATTGTGCCCATCCATTAAAATATGGCCGTGCGGGCGTTCCATCGTTTCTTCCTTCTGCTTGAGGACAACATGTGCATAGTCCGGTGTGAAGAAGGACAATAATGTGCCGTCTGCTTCCTCCTCCAATATGCGATCGCTGTAAAGGTCCTGCAGTTCTGTTTCCGATAGTTCTGTCGTTATTAAAGGAGAACCGATCATTTCGCTGAACCTTGGTTGGCCAGAGGAAGACGTGTCTGGTACAGAATTGCGGGATTTGCTCCAGGCCTTCTCTATATGGTCGGGATGAAACGGTTCTTCCACTGCTTCGGCATGGTTTTCTTTGAATAAACCGTAAAACGTGTAAGTGGCCTCTCCGTTCAGTTTTATGGTCTCCGACTGAAGGGCACACAGGGTAAATTCATATTGATATTTCTGGTTGGCCAGGGTGGGTTTTTCAAGAGCTTCCGGACGGTTGGTTGCCTTATAGGATAAACCGAAGAATTGAAATCCATCTGTTGAGAATCCGGCAATTCTGCTCAATCCTCCTTGCTGCAGATAAGGAAACGAACCACCTTGAGGCTGGTTCTGCCTTGAAGAGACAATATATCCCTTCTCCTCCTGATTGAAAATCGTGTGCTCGATGTATTGAGAAGTGTACGCTTCATTGGATCGTACGGCTTGAATATCTGCAAGTCCGACGTCCTGTGTGTAGAAAAGATCCGCCCTGGCATTTCCTTTCAATGTCACATCCCAAAACCATAGATGATCGTCGGACAGCCGGAATACGACCTCATACGCGACAGATTCGAAAACACCGGTCCAGCTTACTGCTTCGTTTCCGAAACAGACGGTACTGGGTGATTGAATGCCGAGGAGAGGGGTGGCTGCATACGTGCCATCATCTTGATGGATGCGGAGGTAAAGGTTATTCAACGATCCATCTATTCCGTTTGATAAAACTTGGTTGATTAAGAGGTTGTTATAACGAATGCTGTATAGATCGCCCGTTGGGAGAAAAGTGAATTTCAAACGTCCTGCTTCTAATTCGTGCGTGTGATTTATCATTGGAGGCTCTCCTTAACATCTTTTTTTAAACGGAAGGATACTTCGGACACATCCCGGCTGCTTGTTCCGATAAACGTCTTGAATTCACCTGGATCACTGGAGCGTGACAGGTCGGCATGGACATACCGGAGGTGCTTTTCTGTAATAGTGAACGATACACGTTTCGTTTCACCCGGCAGCAGAGATACTCTTTGGAAGTCTTTAAGCTCCTTCACCGGACGTACGACCTCTCCAACGAGGTCCTGAATATATAATTGAACAATTTCTGTACCGGCCATGTTTCCTGTGTTTGTCACATCGATAGAAAATGTAATGCTCTCACCGGAACATAAAGTGCCCGAAGAAGACTTGATGTTATCGTACCGATAGCTTGTATAACTAAGGCCGTATCCGAAAGGAAACAGTGGTTCATTCGGACTGTCTAAGTATTGGGACGCGTACCTTTCCTGTGCATCAGGAGCGTCTTTCGGTCTTCCCGTATTGAAATGATTATAGTAAAGGGGAACTTGTCCGACTGAGTTCGGAAACGACATTGTAAGCTTTCCACTGGGATTGGCCTGTCCGAACAGGATATCACCAATGGCGTTCCCGCCTTCTGTACCCGGGAACCATGCTTCAAGAATGGCATCGGCCCCGGCTTCGATCTCCGTTAAATCAAGGGGACGCCCATTGAACAAGACGACGACGATCGGCTTCCCAAGCTTCTGTATTTCCCGGAACAACCGCATTTGAGCTTCGGGTATTTGGATGTTCGTTCTGGAGCCTGCCTCTCCACTCATTTTGGATGCTTCCCCGAGTCCTAACAAGATGGTATCTGCATGTGCCGCTTTCTTCAGGGCGTCTTCCAAAAGGGAAGAGGAAGTCTTCTCGATATGGGAACCTTCGGCGGATACCAACCTGGTTGATTCGCAATGTTTACCAATCCCGTCGTATACAGAGACCGTATCCTCCGGTGATCCTTTCCATGACCATGGACCAAGTATATCGGTGCTGTCGATGAATGGTCCGATCAATGCGAGGGATCGTTTTAGATCGAGAGGGAGAAGGTGGCATTTGTTTTTAAGAAGGACGATTGATTGTACAGCCGCATCATAAGCGGTCTCTCTATGTTTTTCTGAAAGGACAAATTCCTTCTCCTTTTCGATGTCCGCCCCTCTGTAAGGGTTTTCAAATAAGCCCAGCTTTTCTTTTAACCGCAGGATGCGAAGTACGGCCTCGTCCAACTGGTGTTCTTCGACTGTCCCTTCTTTTACCTTCGTTGGCAAATGGTTGGAGTAGCAGGTCGTCATCATTTCAATATCTATCCCAGCCTGCATGGCCAGTCTGGCAGCATCGGCTTCATCTCCCGCCACCCCGTGCGGGAGGAGTTCTTTGACTGCTCCCCAGTCGGAAATCAGGACACCTCCAAACCCCATTTGTTCTCTAAGTAACTGTTTTAACAGGGGCTCGTTAGCCGTAGCGGGTACGCCATCCACTATATTGAAAGCCGCCATCACCATTTCGCAGCCTGCGTCAATGGCCGCTTGAAAAGCCGGTACATAGGACTCCATGAGCTCACGCGGCGACAGGTCTACTGTATTGTAATCACGTCCGCCTTCTGCAGCACCGTACGCTGCGAAGTGTTTGACGCAGGACGCGACCCGGTAAGGATCATCTTTCAAATGATCTCCTTGGAAACCTTTTACCTGGGCTTTGGCGAATTCGCTGTTCAAATAGGCGTCCTCGCCGGTAGACTCCATCACTCTTCCCCATCTGGGATCTCTGACAAGGTCTACCATCGGTGCGAACGTTACATGGGTTCCAGATACAGCCGCCTCTTTAGCTGCGATTTCGGCACATTCTTCCGCAAGATTCAAATTCCAGGAACAGCCTAATGCTAATGGTACCGGAAAGATGGTTTTGTATCCGTGTACGATATCTGACATAAACAAGAGTGGAATTCCGAGACGATTGCGTTTTAAATGTTCCCGTTGAATCGAAATGGTCTGCTCTGCACCGGAAGCGCCTAATACAGAACCGGCTTGGATAATTGCAGATTCTGATACATCCATAGCTTTCATCGGCCCCGTAATTTCCCCTCTATCCATAGATCCGTGGAAGAATGGAGTAGCCAACTGCATCAATTGATTTATTTTTTCTTCCAACGTCATTTGGTTCAAGATCGATGTAATGTCCAAGATAATCTGTCTCCTTTCCAAGAACTTGTAGATAACTATACGGGATTTATTGAAACGTTTCAATTGGTTTTTTATATAACATCACACGGATATAAAAAGATTTATAGCTGATATAACTTATAATTAAAGGATTATACGGAATATTTTAAAAAATAACTTGAAACCGCTTGCAAGCTATTTTATACTTTGGTTATTGAAACGTTTCACCTGTTTGTGGCAAGAGTTTAGACGACGGTTCGGTTTTAAATTCTTTTAAAAAGTGAGAGGTGTGCGGAAATGGAGAGAAAAATAAGTAAGTGGCAAAGAGGATTGGTCTTATGTTTATTTATCGGTGGACTATTCATTCTGGGGGCATGTTCTTCCAATGAAAGTTCCGGGGAAGGGGAAGATTCCGACGCACTCCAAGTGTGGACCATGTCCGGTGGGTTGAAGGAGTTTGTGACGGAATTTGAAGATGCGAACGGTGCCAAGGTGGAGGTGCAGACCATCCCTTGGGCGAATGCTCATGACAAACTATTAACAGCGGTTGCTTCCGGAAAAGGGCCGGACGTCATTCAAATCGGAACGACATGGGTGGCTGAGTTTGCAGAAGCCGGCGCCTTTATGGATTTGTCAGACAAAATCGGGGACTATGAAAATTTGAAACCGGATCACTTCTATGAAGGAGCGATCGGTACCACTACTTATGAAGACAAAACGATAGCTGTTCCTTGGTATGTAGATACACGTCTTCTCTTCTATCGTACAGATATCCTGGGGGAAGTCGGCTATCCGGAAGGGCCTGAAACGTGGGAGGATATGATCGATGCTTCCCGTAAGCTTGCTGATCGCGGGGAAGGTCAGTTTGCGGTCGATTTGCCTGCAAATGATCCTCAATTCCCTTTCATGATGGCATGGCAGCAGGGATGGGAGTATGAAGTCGGAGCAGGAGCGGACAACTTTGACAGTCCTGACTTTAAGAAAGCGGTAGAGCTTCATCACTTATTCTATGATGAAGGACTGTCTCAAATGGAAGAGGGAAAAGAATTCTTCCAATCTTTTGCGGACGGATCTAAACCGATGTTCTTCAGCGGACCATGGGATATTAAGACTATCAAGGAGCGTGCCCCGGAAATTGAAGGGAACTGGGACGTGCATGTCATGCCGGAAGCAGACAATAACAAATCGATGATGGGCGGAGCGCACTTGGCCGTTTTCCATAATTCTGATAAGGAAGACCTTGCTCTTGAATTTATTGATTGGATGGCTGATAAGGATACGCAATTGAAATGGTATGAAGAAAACAGTGAGCTCCCGGCTAACAAAGAAGCGTGGGAAGATCCGTTGCTTTCCGAGGATCCGATGGTCAGTACTTTCGGAGAACAGTTAGAGTCCACCCAGCCGCTTCCGTTGATTCCGGAGTTTGAACGACTAGGACAGGAATTGATCACAAAGCTCGAAGAAATCAATCGCGGCGGGAAGAATATAGATGATGCCATCCAGGAATATAAAGCTGACACGGAAAGGGTCTTAGCAGACTGACTAATAGGAAACATCTGCATGACAGGTCGATCGGGCGGGTACTAGGATACCTGCCTGGATGACCTGAGTCTTTCAGACATTAAGGAAGAGGCTTGGAGGGATCGTGGATGAATCACATGAAGACAAAGTGGACGCCGTTTCTATTTATAGGACCGGCTGTTTTATTATTAATGGTTTTCGCTTTCTTACCTATCATCATTGCTCTTGGAATCAGCTTTACAGACATGAACCTCGCTGGTCTTGCAGACTGGTCGTCAATCAGTTTTGCCGGACTGAGCAACTATGTGGAGCTGTTTAAAGACCCTGTGTTTATACAATCCTTAGGGAATACATTCATTTATGTCATGATCGGTGTACCGCTTGCGGTGGGTAGTTCTTTTATTATTGCATTGTTTCTGCAGTTGTTGAGTTCATGGCTTTCCTCTACCTTCCGGGTTATCTACTATATGCCTTCCATTACCAACATAGTGGCAGTCGCGGTAGTGTGGGGCTTTCTGTATAACCAGCAGTATGGATTGTTTAATTTTGTACTTAACACGCTGCACATCGATCCGGTTCCGTGGTTGGAAGATCCTTTTATCGCGAAGTTATCTCTCATTCTCTTAGCTGTATGGAAGAGTAATGGTGTAAGCATGCTCATCTTCCTTGCTGCATTACAGTCCATTCCTCGTACATACTATGAAGCGGCTGATATTGATGGTGCGAACCGTTGGCACAAGCTCATTCACATTACTCTGCCTTCCATGAGTTTTGCTACCTTCTTTGTTACCGTGACGACCTTGATCGGCTGGCTTCAATTCTTCGAGGAGCCTTTCGTCATGACAGAGGGTGGTCCTTTGAACGGGACGAACTCTATCGCTTTATTCATCTATCAGGAAGGCTTCCAGTATAGTGAGTTCGGATATGGAGCTGCCGCTTCCTTCGTCTTGTTTGCAATCGTCATTATTGCAACCTTAGTGCAGTTCAAATTCAGGAAAGACCAAACGGTGTAAGGAGGATTCCTATGTATTTAAGGAATAGGTTTGAAAAGACGCTGGTCGTTGCAATCATGCTGATCGGCGGTATATTGGTGGCTTTGCCTTTCTTGTGGATGATTCTAAGCTCGTTTAAAACGGAAACCGAAGTATTGGCGATTCCGCCTACTATTTTTCCGGAAAATCCTACCTTTCAGCATTACTTACAGCTGTTTCAGGAACTGAATTTCGATGTTTATCTGATCAATACGTTAATTATTGTTGTATTTTCTATGTTCGGGCTGCTCCTTAATACAATGGCCGGCTACGGGTTCGGCAAATTCGAATTTAAAGGGAAAGAAGCATGGTTTATGGTGGTATTGATTACGATGATGCTGCCTGGTCAGGTGACGATGATTCCTACTTATTTGATTCTGAATGAAATGGGATTGACCAATACGATGGCTGGTATTATTCTTCCTGGGTTGATCGCTGCATTTAATATATTCCTTATTCGACAGTTCATGGTTACGATCCCGGATGATTTAATCGAGGCGGCCCGATTGGACGGGGCCGGGGAGTTTTATATATTCTCCCGTATCATCATTCCTCTGTCTAAACCTATTCTTGCTGTTCAAGTCATTTTGACCTTTATCGGATCATGGAACAGTTTCTTATGGCCGTTAATCGTAGCGAATGATGAGTCGCTTTATACCCTTTCGGTAGGATTGGCGCTGCTTCAAGATGAAAATGTAACGAACTATGGATTGCAGATGGCAGGTTCAGCGTTCATGGTTCTCCCGATTTTAATTATTTTTATCATCTTTCAGAAGTATATCGTCGAAGGGTTTAATGTGTCCGGAATTAAGTGAGGAAAAAAGAAAGGAGCGAGGACGATGCAGAAAATGGAGTGCAGCTTTTTCTCAGAAGTATTGTCTAAAGTAACCACGATCACGGTCCTGCTGCCGCAGCCGTCTTTGGAAGAATTGGAAAAGGGAGACAGTAGTAAATATCCGGTCTTATATTTACTTCACGGCTTTAGTGACAATCACCGCACGTGGACAGGGAGTACTTCTCTGGAACGTTATGTAGAAGGACTCGGTTTGGCTGTGGTTATGCCTGGAGTGGATAACAGTTACTATACCGACATGAAATACGGTGGAAGATATTGGACGTTCCTGACAGAAGAGCTGCCAAGGCGGGTACAGTCCATGTTTCCTGTATCGGGGGAAGCGGAGGATACATTCGCTGCCGGCCATTCCATGGGCGGGTTCGGAGCGTTGAAATGGGGATTGAATCGCCCGGAGCAATTTAAAGCAGTCGCATCGATGTCCGGGGTGACGGATATGGTGTTCCACCTGGACAAAATGCGAGAAGAAGATAGTGATAAATCCCGTTGGCTGCAATTGATTTTCGGGGACGGGGATGTAAGAGGTACGGAAAACGATATAATGGATAGAGTCAGCAAAATCTCACAGTCGGGTAAACGTCTGCCGCTGTTGTATCAGCGGTGCGGCGAAGATGACTTTCTGTTTGAACATAACGTACGGTTCCTGGAGCAATGTAAGCAGGAAGGAGTAGAAATTGATTCTGCTTTCGAGCCGGGAGATCACAACTGGGAATATTGGGATCATGCTATTCGACACGTGCTCGAGTGGTTGCCGATAAGGAACCAGAAGAAATAAGTTTGATGGGGGCACGAACAATGGCAACGATTAAGGATGTAGCTAAATTAGCCGGGGTAGCTGTATCGACGGTATCGTACGCTTTAAATGACAGTAATAAAATCAGTCTGGAAACAAAGCGTCGCGTGAAAGAAGCAGCAAGCGCCTTGAACTATCAGAAAAACGGCATTGCTTCCGACTTAAAGAAGCATCGGACGAATACCATCGCGTTGATATTAAGTGATTTATCCGGTCCGTATTATTCCGAGTTAATTAAAGGAGTTCAGGATGTTGCCGTATCGAACGGCTATGACCTGATCGCCTGCAGTTCCGTGGGAGGAAAAGAGTCTACTGCGGTTAAATTTCTGCGGGAAAAGAGAGTCGACGGAGCGATTATACTCGCGCACAACATTGACGATGATATCGCCGTCGAAGCTGCGAGAGAAGGTTTTCCTTTGGTCGTTCTCGATAGGAAGTTGAATAACGATAATATTTATCATGTAGAGGTAGACAACGAACATGGTGGTTTCATTGCGACCGAGTATTTAATTAAGTACGGCTTCAAAAAAATCGGGTATGTAAGCGGCCCTTCGAATTCTTATGATAACAAGAGGCGCTTGGAGGGTTTCAAGAAAGCATTGGATATGCACAACATCGTTTTTCAATCCAAGTGGAAGGTCTCTGGTGATTTTACCAGGGAGGGTGGTTACAGAGCTGCAAAATTGTTGATTGCCCAGCAGGAGATGCCGGAAGCTGTCTTTTTCGCAAATGATGAAATGGCGATCGGTGGATTGAAGGCCTTTGAGGAATACGGGATTAAGGTGCCGGAAGACATCTCCATCATCGGGTTTGATGACATCCAGATATCTGAATTCGTTTCCCCGCCGCTGACGACGGTATCTCAACCGAAGTATGAGGTGGGTGCACTTGCCGTCCATATCATCTTTCAAGCACTCCAGAATCAGGATGTCGATTCTAAATATACGCTTCATACGAAATTGGTCCAACGAAATTCTGTAAAGTTAAAATAGGCAGCTCGGTCTGTCTATTTTTTATCGGATCAACGTTGACAATTTGTCAACGTTTGTACCATAATGAACGAGCACCAGGGAATAAATATAACGGTGAGATGGTGACAGGAGATGTGGAATCAATTTAAGAAAATGGACCACGCGCTGATTGTCGTAGTCATTCTTCTGGCAGCCTTCGGTGTGGTGATGGTATATAGTGCGAGCTTCGTCAAAGGGTACATGGAGTTTGGAGATGCTCAGTTCTTCTTCAAAAGGCAGCTGTTCTCTCTTGTAATCGGCATTTCTGTCATGGCCTTAGCATCTTATCTCCCTTACAGATGGTACGGGAAGTGGATAACCATGATGGTCGTCGTTTCCCTCGTGCTGCTGGTTGCCGTGCTGACAGTGGGCGTAGAGAGGAACCACTCTCAAAGGTGGCTGCATATCGGTCCCGTTCTGCTTCAGCCGACGGAAATGATCAAGCTTGTCATGCTTCTCTATTTTGCCTATTTCTATTCGAAACGCCAGCGGGTGATCCATCATTTCCGGGAAGGGGTCGCCCCGCCCTTGATTCTTCTGGCAGTCGTCTTCCTGCTCGTGCTTCAGCAGCCGGATCTGGGGACAGCATCCGCGATCGCCATTCCATGCGGGTTCATCGTATGGAGTGCAGGTGTTAAGGGGAAGCATTTGTTTATACTTGGATCCATTGCCGGGAGTGCCGTCGTCTATTTCGCCCTTACTGCTTCTTATCGTCTCGATCGCATCCTTTCTTTCCGTGATCCGTTGGCAGACCCGAATGGGGAAGGGTATCAACTAATCGGCTCTTATAAAGCGATCGCTTCCGGGGGATGGACAGGAAGAGGACTTGGAAACAGCGTGGAGAAAATGGGCTATTTACCGGAAGCGCACACGGATTTCATTATGTCGATTGTACTGGAAGAGCTTGGCTTGATCGGCTTGCTTATCATCCTCGGGGGATATGTGACGATTTTGTACCGCGGGGTACGTATCGCTGTCCAAACAAAGGATACGTTCGGGAAGCTGCTGGCTGTCGGACTGACCTTCCAAATCGGTTTGCAGGCGGTCTTCAATCTCGGCGCCGTATCAGGATTACTCCCGATTACCGGAATAACGCTCCCGTTCATCAGTTATGGAGGCTCTTCTTTGATCGTTCTATTGCTCTCGGCAGGCATCCTTGTTAATATCTCTACATACCGCAGGATTTCTGTCAGGAAAAGGTATGCTTAAAATGTTGACAATTCGTCTACGGTTGAGATGTTATAATAAAGAAATGAAATGTATGAATCGGTAAGGATGTGAAGCTGTTGTCTTCATCAACAAAACTTGGTGAATATTTAAAGGAACGAATGGGGCTGCTTGCTCTTTCTATGAGAGAAATCGGACGAAGGGCGGGCATCGACCCTGCTGTTGTCTCTAAAATCATGAACGGCAGAAGAAGAGCGACACCGGCACATCTGGAAAAACTCGCTGGAGTTTTAGATGTGCCTTTGAAAGATTTATATAGGTTGGCGGATTATCCTTTGGATGAGGAGGAGAAGGGAAGCGATGAGCTTGCACAATCCGTCGAAACGATCCATCAGTTACTGAAGGTGAGTGAAGGTTATGATGGTGATTTTTCCCTTGATCGTCTTAAAGGAGAGTTATCCTCTTACCAGGCCTATGCCGATACAGAGGAAGGAAAAGCGTCCATAAAAGAAAATTTCAAACAAAAATTAATGAAAGTCGGAAGCGCCGCCGGCCCGTTTATACAACAGCTGGAACGTATGTATGACGCTTTCTTTCAAAAAGAGAAGAGTAGACGGGAGCTTATGGTTATTGGAGGAGTTCTTCTGTACTTCATAGCCCCGGTTGACGTCATCCCTGATTATTTCTTCCCAATCGGGTATGTGGATGACGCGTTAGCTGTTCAGTTGTATCTGTCGATGGTTACGAAGTCATGACCTAAGGTAAGAACGGACTCCGGCGTTTCGGACAGTCGGAAGGAGCGCATCATTGACTACGAAAGCTTCGTACTGGGAGAAGCTGGACCAAGGGATTTTATGTATAATCGTTTCATTCTTTGTGATCAGTGTTTTTTTTATATACAGCAGTCAGAATGCAGGCGTATATTCGATCAACTTTGCGGGTCGACAAGTCATCAATTATGCAATTGGTGTCACATTAATGCTGATCGTGGCTAAATTGGATATCGATCAAATTGAGCGTCTGGCGTGGCCGCTTTACATCGGTTCGTTTGCATCGGTATTCGTGTTGAGGTGGGCACCGCCGGGGATTGCGCCTGTGATCTATGGAGCGAAGCGCTGGTTCAATATCCCGTTGATCGGTTCCATACAGCCGTCGGAATTTCTGAAGATCAGTCTGTTTATTTTAACCGCGAGCATCCTTGCCACTTACCAGGCCGGGAAAGCCCGTACTATCTGGACAGATATAAGGATGTTAGGGAAACTTATGTTGTTGACCGTTCCGCCTGCCTTGTTCGTGTACCAGCAGCCGGATACGGGAATGGTCATACTCTATTTCATCGGAATCGGGAGTATGATCTTTCTCTCGAACATTTCGAAACGAATTTTGGCTGTTTTAGTGATCGTCCCAGTGGTGCTCCTTGTTTCGGTGGTCACTCTTTTCCTGTATCAGTCTGAAGTGATGGAGGAATATGTGCTGCCTCTTTTGAAGCCGCACCAACAGGATAGGATTGTCGGTTTTCTCGATCCTTCGACGAGTCAGGATCAGTCTTATCAGAGTCACAGGGCGCAATTGGCAGCGGGAAGTGGTCAATTCACCGGAAAAGGGCTGATGAACGGAGAAATTTACATTCCGGAGAAACACACCGACTTCATCTTTGCCGCCATTGCTGAAGAGGGAGGATTCATTGCAGCCACTATCGTTGTACTCCTCTTTTTTCTGCTCATCTACAAGTTCTTCAAGTTTGCGGAAGAAACGGAGGTATTCTTCGGAACTTGTTTAATGGTGTCTATAGCGGTCAGCATGTCTGCGCAAATTTTTCAGAATATCGGAATGGTCATCGGTTTGATGCCGGTGAAGGGGATCGCACTTCCTTTCATTACATACGGGGGAAGTTCCCTGTTCTCGACGATGATGATGGTGGGAATCGCTCTGTCGCTCCGTAAAAATCACAGAAAATACATGTTTAGTAATTAAGAACAGGAAGGCATCTGCTGTAATGATGCCTTCCTGTTCTTATGATCATCTCTGAAGGAAGTGAATACTCTCTTCGAGCCAGGCAACATAGCCTTCTTCTCTGGTAATGGCCTTCGTCAATACGAAATAATGACCGAGTTCTTCTGCATTTAATTGAAGTGGGTCGGTATCCGGCCCGAAAAGGCTCTGGAATTCTGATTTAAGCTCACACAGCTTATCTTTTCGAAGCTTCTTCTGGTTTTCAAATACCTCCGCCCGTTTATTCTCGGGGATATCCTTCAGGAAATACATCCGGAGAGCGAAAGTATCTTTTTCTGTTTCGACCTCCTCCGGCAGGGCGGTCAGCCACTTCTTCAATTCTTCCTCTCCTTCACTGGTAAGGTGATACATTTTCTTCTCCAGCTTGGCTCCTGCCATCTCAATATAGAGAGAAATTAAATTCTCCTCCAGGAGCTTTTTCAATTCTACATAGATTTGGCTGTGCTTGGCACTCCAAAATTGTCCGATCGCCCCTTTAAATTCAGCAGTGATATCATAACCGCTCTTATCTTCTTTACTCAGTAAACCTAAAATTGCATATTTTAATACTCTGCGTCCCATCCGTGACCTCCTGATTCGATCGTTTGACAACATTATAGCATAAGAGTAAAGTTTTACATGTAAAATAGAACATGTAAATAGTTACATGTTTTGATAATTGGAGAGGTGAAATCAGCATGAAAAACTTGAATGAATTTCTTGGAACGCAAATGATCTATACGTACGAGAACGGCTGGGAATATGAAATGTACATTAAGAATGCGGATACGATCGACTACCGGATCCACAGCGGTATGGTCGGAGGACGCTGGGTCCGTAACCAAAAAGCAGATATCGTCAAAATTACCGACGGTGTGTTCAAGGTTTCCTGGACCGAGCCTACAGGTACCGACGTTTCGCTGAATTTCATGCCCGATGAAGACCGGATGCACGGAGTTATTTTCTTCCCTAAGTGGGTGCATGAACGTCCGGATATCACAGTTTGTTATCAGAACGATCATATCGAGTTGATGGAGGAATCCAGAGAGAAGTATGAGACGTATCCTAAATATGTCGTACCTGAATTCGCGGATATCACCTTTAAGAAGCACGTTGGAATAGATAAGGAGACGGTTGTTTCTGAGGCTCCATACAAAGGGATGACGGATGATATCCGTTCAGGCAAGCTCTCTATCTGAACTTGCAAAAAGAGCGGTAGAACTCAAGGGTTCTACCGCTCTTTTTTGTATCGTAGTTTGTCTGCAGGTTATTCTACATAAGAGAAGCCGTGGTTGATGAAGGTGTGGATCATGGCAGCCATCTGCCCTGGCGGCTGGGTCATGTCGTTCCTGATCCAATCCTTAATGACATGAATGGCGCCGCTGATAACGAAGGAGCTGAAGTATTCGGATTCTTCTTTCTCTACCTTACTGTCGCTCATCCAATTATTCAGCATGAAGCTCCTCGCGAGCTCCATCATCTTCTGTTCGAAGCTGGAAGCGGAGTCGCTCGTAAGAAGGGTTTGGAACATACGCTTGTTGTCGATGATATACTCCAGGATCTTCTCCGTCATCTGCTGGGATTCTTCTTCTTTTTCATAGCTGTAATTTTGTAAATACTGCTTCATATCTTCGGTAATCTCTGCTTCTATTTTATGAAGGAGGTCGTAGTGATCCGTATAGTGGGTATAGAAGGTGGAACGATTGATATCGGCGATTTCACAAATTTCTTTGACGGTGATGTCGGCTATCTTCTTTTCTGCGAGCAGGATGATCAAGCTTTCTTTGAGAACTTTTCTTGTGTATTTCTTTCTGCGGTCCAGTTTTCCACTCATGATTTCACTCCTTAACCGTTACAGTTATGTGACAATCCAACACAAAGGCATGTTCGTGTCGGGAAACTGACGTAATTTATAAAACTGTTTGTTGAATATCCAACACAGTGTCAATAAAATATTAAAGTGTACCAACGCGTTTTGCAAGAGAGGGGGAGGCCTTATAGGCTGGACATCATCAGTAATCAAACATAAGAAAAGCATTGTCATCCTATTTACGATACTTACCTTACTAAGTGCTGTGGCACAGTTCGCTGTATCGGTGAACTATAATATGGTCGATTATCTTCCACAGGATTCACCGTCGATGGAGGCGATGGATTTAATGGAGGAAGAGTTCGATGAGCCGGTGGAGAATGCGCGAGTGATGATTCAGGATGTTTCCATCACCGAGGCACTTCAGTATAAAGAAGACCTGGAGGCGATTGAAGGAGTCAGCGGCGTCACATGGCTCGACGATGTGGTTGATTTAAAAGTTCCATTGGAAATGGCAGATGCCGATATGACGGACTCCTACTATAAAGATAACGCCGCTTTGTTTTCGTTGAACATCGCGGAAGGATTTGAAGTAGATGCGACCGATGCGATTTATGAGTTGATCGGAGAGGATAATGCGGTTGCAGGGGAAGCGGTCAATACCGCGACATCCCAGAAAATGACCGGTAGTGAATCAGCCTACGCGGCGGCTCTGCTCGTTCCGATCATCATTCTTATTCTCGTGCTGTCGACGACGTCATGGATGGAGCCTGTCTTCTTCCTGGTGGCGATCGGCGTATCGGTTCTGATTAATTTAGGGACGAATATCTTCCTTGGTGAAGTATCATTCGTTACTCAGTCGGTGGCACCGATTCTGCAGCTTGCTGTATCCCTGGATTATGCCATCTTCCTGCTGCACAGTTTCTCCGATTACCGCAAGCAGGTGGAAGATCCGAAAGAAGCCATGCAGTTGGCCATGAAACGTTCGTTCCCCGCAATCATTGCCAGTGCTTCCACGACGTTCTTCGGATTCACTGCCCTTACATTCATGGATTTCGGAATCGGTTCCGACCTCGGTCTGAACCTTTTGAAAGGGATATTGCTCAGCTTCATCAGCGTCATGATCTTCCTTCCGGCTCTTACGCTTATGTTCTATAAGTGGATCGACCGGACCAAGCATAGAGCGTTCATTCCTGATTTCAAGAATGTCGGGCGCCGAGTCATGAAGTTCAAGGTTCCCAGTCTGATTCTTGTCGTCCTGCTTATTGTCCCGGCATACCTTGCGCAAGGGCAAACGAGCTTCATCTACGGAACGGGGGAGCAGCCTGATAATACGAGAGCAGGCCAGGATGTCGAAGCGATTCAACAGGAGTTCGGCAAGAATATGCCGATGGTGCTTCTCGTCCCGCGTGGAGACAGGGCTAAAGAAGAGCAGATTGTTCAGGAATTGGAGGATATGGAAGGTATTTCGAGCGTGATGTCTTACGTGAATATCGTAAGCCCGGCCATTCCGCCTGAATTTTTGGATGAATCGATGACCGAGGCCTTTTATTCCGAGCATTATGCCCGCATCACGTTATATACGGAAACGGACGCGGAAGGAGAGGAAGCTTTCTCTCTGATTGAGAAGGTGAAAGAAACCGCGGATGAATATTATGAAGAGAACCACCTTCTTGGGGAAAGCGTAACCTTGTATGACATGAAGAATATCGTGCAGAAGGATAACACGCTTGTCAATGCACTGACGATCATTACGGTTGCGCTTGTGCTGCTGTTGACGTTCCGTTCCATTTCGATTCCGCTGATTCTGCTTGTGACGATTCAGCTGTCGGTTTGGATTAACTTATCGTTTCCGTATTTCTCGGATACGCCACTTGTCTATGTCGGCTACCTGCTGATCAGTACGATTCAACTGGCAGCTACGGTGGACTATGCGATCCTGTTCACAGAGAATTACAACCATCTGCGTAAAGACATGCCGGCCCTGCAGGCCATCAAGAGAACGATTGATGAGAAGATCTTCTCAATTTTCGTGTCGGCTGCCATTTTGTCGAGCGTCGGATTCATCTTATGGATGACCTCTTCCAACCCGATCGTCTCATCGATCGGATTGCTGCTTGGTCGAGGGGCGCTGCTTGCCTTCCTGATGGTTGTATTCGTACTTCCGGCTCTGATGGTCGTTCTTGATCCAATCATCAGGAAGACGACGTACAAAGCTAATTTCTATAAAGGAGAATGAGCGATGAGTATTAAACGTATGACGGCAGTCGGCTCTGCGTGTGTTCTCATGCTGACAGCTGTTTCTCCAGTTGCAGCAGAAGAAGGTGGGAAGGATCTGGGAGACAAAGGATCCTTTTCAGCAAAACATGAGGTGGTCTACGCCAATTTGAAACCGGATGGAGACCAGGAAAAGCTCTATGTCATCAACAATTTTGATATAAAGGATAAAGGAAGCATTGTCGATTATGGTCCTTATACGAGCGTGCAGAACCTGACCGATGTTAATGAAATCAAACAGGAAGGTCAAAAGGTCGAATGGACAGCAGAAGAAGACGAGTTCTATTACCAAGGCAACTTGAAAGGGGATACCCCTCTTCCTTGGGACCTGGACGTGACCTATGTGCTTAATGGCAAAGAGATTTCCGCGGATCAACTTGCCGGTAAGGACGGAAAGCTCGAAATTAAAATTAAGACGACGAAGAATGAGAAGGCGGACGCTAGTTTCTTCAACAACTATTTAATGCAGATTACGATTCCGATGGCTTCTTCTAAATTCGAGAATATTGAAGCGGAGGAAGGAACGGTGGCCAATGCCGGGAAGGACCGGCAAGTGACCTTTACCGTTCTCCCCGAAGAAGAAGGTGATTTCACCGTTACGGCGGACGCTGACAATATGGAGATGGAAAGTATCGAGTTCACCGCTGTACCTTCCTCCATGGCCATTGATGCACCGGATATCGGTGGAGTGAAAAACGACATGGGGTCTTTAGCAGAGGCAACCGCCAGCATTGATAACGGTGTCGGCGATTTACAGAATGGTATTAAAGAATTGAACGGCGGGGTGGCGAGCCTCTATGACGGCTCTGTGCAATACAAACAGGGGATGGAAAGCCTGAACAGCCGGTCATCAGAACTTGTGGAAGGATCTGCTTCCATACAATCCGCCCTTCAGCAGATGAATGAAGCGGTTCAGGGCGGCACTGGTGACGTCGATTTAAATGATTTGACGAAGGTAGAGGGCGGGCTGCGTGAGTTGGCGGACAGCCTGAAGAACGCCCAGTCGGAAATCGATGATTTGAATGCTCAGTATGGAAAAGCGAATCAGGCACTGGCTGATGCCATCGCAGCAATTCCGGGATATAACATTACAGAAGCGGATATTCAGGCACTTCGTGACAGCGGGGCGGATCAGGATATCATTGACCAGCTTTTGGAAACATATAGAGCAGCCCAAGCGGCTAAAGGAGCCTTCACGGATGCAGAGGGGGCATTCCAAGCAGTGACGCCTGCTTTGGAACAGAGCTCCGCTTCTCTCGGAGAGATGAGTAACCAGCTTTACAACGTAGCAGATCAGGTCGGAGCCGGTCTTGAAAGAATGGATATTGCAGGGTCCATTACTGAACTGCAGACGGGTTTCGATCAGCTCACTTCCAATTATGCGACCTTCCATCAGGGTTTGAAGCAGTACACGGGGGGCGTAGCGGAACTGACGAATTCCTATGAGGATATCCACGGGGGAATTGCCGGTTTGACGGATGGAACGGCAGAGCTTGAAGAGGGGGCCGGCCGGTTGAAAGGCGGCACTTCAGAGCTGGCTTCTGCAACGAGTGATCTCCCGGGCCAGATGCAGTCCGAAATCGATCAGATGGTAGAGGAATACGACAAGTCGGATTATGAGCCGGTGTCCTTCGTTTCTGAGAAAAATGAGCAGGTCAATTCTGTCCAATTCGTCATGAAGACGGAAGCGGTCAAGCAGGAGGAAAAAGAAGAGAAGAAACCGAAAAAGAAAGAAGAAAAAGGGTTCTTTGAGCGATTGTTAGCATTATTTAAATAAGAACGAAATCCTCCGTCCGGGATCCTGCCGGGCGGGGGATTTTTTTCATAAATCATGGATGAAGAGCATTCCCACGACTTTGAAAGGCGCAAAATGTTATTATAAGGATTAGGTCAGGGAAAAGGTGGAATTCCTTTTGCCTCTGAACATCCAGATGTGAACGACAGAAAGTGAGTGATGATAATGAATCGAATAGGCGTGTTGACAAGTGGAGGAGATGCTCCCGGTATGAATGCTGTCATTCGGGCAGTAGTGAAGTCAGGAATGGCTTCCGGCAAGGAAGTGGTAGGAATCCATAACGGATTTCACGGATTATTAGAAGAATCCGTAGAGACACTGGACAAGGAAGCGGTACGGACGATTCTTGCCCGAGGGGGCACGATTCTACAGTCTTCTCAGGATATGGATATGTTCGAAGAAGAAGCACAGGAACAAATCAAGCGGCAGCTTACTAAATTTGAAATCGATTCCTTAATCGTAATCGGCGGTCTGGAAGCATTGCAGATGGCGCATGTTCTCGCAGACAAGGGTGTCGCTTGTATAGCAGTCCCGGCTGCGATCAATTCTACGATTCCTCATGTAGCGTCGGCGATCGGCTTCGATACGGCTTTGAATACGATCATGGAGAATATCGATCGTATTCGGGATACGGCGGATTCTCATGAGAAGACGACCATCGTCGAAGTGATGGGGAGAGATTCCGGTACCTTTGCTCTATCAGCCGGCTTGGTCGGTGGTGCGGAAACCATCATCATCCCGGAGAGAAAAGCGGAGCTTGATGAGGTGATCGAGGAAATGAAAGATCAGGAGGACCACCGTTACCGCATTATCATCATGGCGGAGGGAGTCGGAAATGCAGCGGATTTCGGAGCGAGGTTGAAGGAGGAAGCCGGCGTGGAAGCGAGGGTAACGATTTTGGATGATACCCAATATGGTGGAACGCCGTCTGCAAGAGACCGGATGATGGCGACACGTCTCGGTGCCTATGCGGTCGAACTTCTGAATTCTGGCCAGACAGGCTTCTATGTCAGCTTGAAGGAAGAGGAGCTCATTACTTATGAGCTGTCAGAGATTGATAAAGAAACGCCGGTTCGGAATGAATCCATGTATTCGCTCGCGAAGAAACTTTCTATATAAGTAAAAAAGGCCCCTCTCTGGAGGGGCCTTTCGCTTGTTCGAAAAGAGATAGGAAGGGAAAAAGGCTTTACCTGAGGCATAGTTCAGGCAGTCAGGTCCCGTTTACATAGATTGAAAGACATAGTACATCATACTGCCGGCGTAGTTGCCGATGATGTATCCAAGTGTGCCGACCAACATGATAGGGACAATCAGCCGCTGCCACCCTTTCGCAATAGCAAAGGCTGCTGCGGTCGTCGGCCCGCCGACGTTGGCATTGCTTGCTACGATCATTTCCTCCAGGCTGAAACGGAACAAACGACCGACTCCGAATGTCAGGAGCATGTTGAAGAAAACGATGATTGCGACAAAGATGATAAGCAGCGGAGCATTCTGGATCAACAATGGAATGGATGCGGGTACACCGATGACGACGAAGAAAATGTATATAAGATAGGTCCCCAATTCCTGTGCACCACGTATGTTATCGAAAAATTTATCAAATAGGGTGACAGCAAGAACGGTGATGGTCGTCAGCATCAAATAACCATCTCCAAATAATCCGTTCATTATGTTTAAATACACCGGTACTCCTTCGCCTGATGGAATCCAGGCGCTGATCCAATCCGCCAGCTTGAAGGAAACACCCACCAAAACGAACGCACTCCCGCTTGCAAGCGCAATATCTTTAAGAGAGATGTCCTTCCTCTTCCAATAATCTGCTGCCGTATTTTTAGACGAGTCGACGGTGCGTTCCTGCTCATCGATGTAGGGAGTCCGGAATTTCCTGCGGAAGAAGGAGGAGGCCGGGATCAGGATCAACACAAAGAAATACAAAGCCATCAACAGGTTGTCGGCAACGATTGCGGAAGCGGCGAGCTCTCCGGGTGGGTTCAGCTTGCCGGACAGGGCGGCGAAGTTCACACCTCCGCCAATGTAAGAGCCTGTTTCCATTGCTGCTATCTTATCCAGGTTTGGAATGGTATCTTTCAGGAAGAAGAAGGCTATGTACGCACCGATGACGGTACCGATGGAGCTGATCAGGAAGATGAACAGCATCCGTCCGCTTTCTTTGATCACTTTTCTTAAATTGGCTTGAAATAAGAGCAGCGGGATAGCCAGAGGAATGACATATGTCCATACGGCATCGTAGGCGGGTGCGTCTGTCGGAATCACCTTTATGTTGGCGAGGATCAGGGCACCGACGAGGGCGATGATGGCTCCGGTCATTTTGGCTGCCCATTTGTATTTTTGCTCCAGATAAATGCTTACAGCTGCCCAGCCGGCAAGAAATGCCCACAACAGCCACGTGTCATCTGCTTGAATCAACGTTTGTTCCATCTTCATCTCTCCTTTTTCTACATTTTATCGTATCTCAGCTGGTTTTTTTACATTTTTTGATAAATAGGAAAAGAGGCACTCTATAACGAGTGCCTCTTTCGTTTACCAGGTGACAGGGAGACTGCGCAGGCCGCGTAGAAGAAAGATCGAGCGCCATTCGGGCGCCTCTCCGTTCGGGTCGATTGTGATGGCAGGGAGCGATGCAAACAGCTTCTCCAATGCAATGTTCCCTTCCAATCTGGCGAGTGGGGCACCGAGGCAGAAGTGAATGCCAAAGCCGAACGCGACGTGACCGTTGCTCTTCCTTGTAACGTCAAACGCGTCTGCCTTTTCGAATTTATCGTTATCCCGATTGGCGGAGCTGATGGAGGCTAAGACCATATCGCCGCGCCGGATCGTCTGCCCGCGAAACTCCATGTCGTCGGCTGCCCATCTTGCTGTCGAGAAGTCGACAGGACTGTAGTAGCGCAGTCCTTCTTCAACGGCTCCCGGGATGAGGGAAGCATCTTTTTTGACTAAATCCAGCTGGTCCGGGTGCTCAAAAAGGGCGAGCATCGTGTTACCGATCAAATTGACGGTGGTTTCATGACCGGCGATGATCAAAAGAAAGATCATCGAATATAACTCCTGCCGGCTCAACTGTTCTCCGTCTTCCTCTGTTTGGATAAGGTAGGAAACAAGATCGTCGGTCGGATTCTGCTTTCTCTTCTCAAAGAGGTCGGTCAAATAGGTAGTGAAGGCTTCCACATCCGCTGCAAAATCCGAGTCCTCTTCGTTGGAGGCGGCCACGATGGAATTGGACCACTTCCGGAACTTATCCCGGTCTTCTGCCGGTACACCGAGCATCTCACTGATGACGATGATCGGCAGAGGGAAGGCATAATCGTCGATCAGGTCCACCGGTCCTCCTTTCTTTTTCATTTGCTCGATTAGATCATCAGCGATTTCACTGATCCGTGGAGTCAATTCCTTGATCGTTTTCGGGTGGAAGTAGGGCTGGACAAGCTTGCGTAAGCGCGTGTGGTCAGGAGGGTCGACATCAAGCATCATGTTTTCGAAGATAGTGATTTCTTTGTCACCGTCATCGTCAGGCGTCCTCTGGATCAGCTTCGTCTGATCTTTTAGGAAACCCGGCGCCTTCAGCATTTCTTTGACATCGTCATATTTGGTGACAAGCCACGTAGCGGGAGTGCCATCAGACATTTGAAATACGGGTTGTTTATCTCTCATTTTTTCATAAAAAGGGTAGGCGTTATCTTTGAAGTTGGATTGGTAAAGCTGTTCCATCGTTTCCATAAGTGGGGACCACCTTTCTTTAAGTAAAGTATAAAAGATTGGAAGGATCATGAACAAATGATAGGAAAAGGGAAAGAGGAATATCGTTACTATTTCCTATTTCCTTAGAATAGGTTTCCCGTTCATGAAAAAGGCGTACACCACGGTGTACGCCTTTTCTGGATTCTATTATCTGCCTTTTTGTACAGAAGCTGCGTAAATGGAATCGACGGCATTCTGCAGGGCCTGATCAAACGTTTCGTCTGATTGGTCTGCATACACATCGCCGACAAGTGCCCGGGAGAAGCTCGCGATTAACCCATCATTCGCTGTCAGCTTCTCGTTGGCCTCTTCCCGTTCATAACCTCCGGAGAGAGCGACGACACGAATGACTTTCGGGTGGTCGACAAGTTCCTTATACGCATTCGTTTTTGTTGGAATCGTCAACTTCAACATGACCTGCTGATCCTCTTCCAACTCGTTCAAGTGTTTAAGAATATGATTGCGCAGAAGCTCTTCACATTTCTCTTTCTCTTCGCTGTGAATATTCACTTCCGGTTCGACAATCGGCATCAGGTCGGAAGCGAGGATCCGTTTGGCAATATCAAACTGCTGTTGAACCACTGCTTCGATTCCACTTTCATCCGGATCGTGAATGACGGAGCGCATTTTCGTTCCGAATATTTTCCGCTCGTTCGCCCGACGAAGCGTTTCGTCGAGATCGTTGATCGGCTTCATGAGCTGGACGCCGTTTTCTTTATCGGCAAGCCCTTTATCGACTTTCAGAAAAGGCACAATGCCCTTATCCGCGAGATAGTCTCCTGTGTATTTCCCTTCGACTTTACGGTCCATCGTTTTCTCAAAAAGAATAGCTCCTAGAATTTTTTCGGAATCGAAAGCAGGGGAGGTGATGATCCTTGTCCTCATCTCGTGGACTTTATCGAACATCTCGTCTTCATTATTGTAGGCATCTTCAGGAATGCCGTAATCAGCCAGAGCCTTCGGCGTACTTCCGCCACTTTGATCCAGAGCGGCAATAAATCCTTTTCCGTTTTTAATTCGGTCGAGCTGTTGCTGGTTCATCTTATCTGCTCCTTCCAGAATTTTATGGAATGTCCATTGTAAGCATTCCCTGTCCTCTCCGAAATGTAACGTTCAAATCCATAAAATTTGAAGATCACCTGATTTGTAAACTTTCCTAACATTTGCTTTTATTCTTTGGAACATCTCCCATATAAATACGACAGGTTTCTACAATATAATAAAATTACTGTATTTTTTAAATTTACTGAAAATAAAAAAGGGGGCCATTATTGAATGAAGAAAATCTACTGGTTGTTGCTGCTCGTATCCCTGCTGCTCTTGCTTGCCGGCTGTCAGGACCCGACGGAGTCTGGTTCATCTGATTCCGGTTCGGAGGAGACAAATCAGGAAGGGGAGGCTTCGGAAGGTGGAACATTGACGATCACAGATCTATCCGAAGGACAGAGTCTCGATCCTCACGTCGTGACAGATGCAGCCTCCATGCGCTACATCGAGAACATGTACAACACCTTGTTCAAGTATGAGAAAGGGACCTACGGAGAAATCGAAGGAGACTTAGTAGAGGATTATGAAGTTTCTGATGATGGTACGGTCTATACTTTGACCCTCCACGACGGCGTGACGTTTCATAATGGGGACGCTTTGACTTCAGAAGATGTGAAGTACTCCATTGAAAGAATTATAGAAAACGAAGTAAGGGCGGCTCAGTTTGAGTCCTTGGAAAGTATCGAGACGCCGGATGACACGACAGTCGTCCTGACTTTAGCCGAGCCGGTCGCTCCGTTCCTGACATTCCTTGCTTATCCGATGAATGCCATTGTCAACAAAACGATCGTCGATGAGAACGGCGGCGACCTGGCTGGTGCGGATGCCGGCAGCGGCCCATTCACATTGGGTGAGTGGACGAAGGATCAGGAAATGGTCCTGGAGAAGTATGAGGACTACTTTAAAGATGGACTGCCGTACTTAGATAAAGTCGTGTGGCGTTCGATTCCGGATGAAACAGCACGAACTACAGCCATCCGAAACGGGGAGATCGATATTCTTCTCCAAACACAGCCGAAGGATGTCCAAGTATTGGAGCAGGCAGACAACGTCAATGTGGAGACTGTCGCCGGAACGTATTGGGAGTATGTCGGTTTGAATACCGAGGCAGGTCCATTGTCCGATCCGAAGGTCCGTCAGGCCATTGCGTGGGCTGTCGATCGTGATGCTGTCAACGACGTCGTGAAGCTGGGACAGGCGACTCCGCTACGAAGCGGCCCGATTCCGGATAACCACTGGGCACACCTGGAAGATGCCGTGTATCCAGAGCAGGATTTGGACAAAGCGCGTCAATTGTTGGAAGAAGCAGGAGTCTCTGACTTGAGTTTGACAATGAAAGTGAGTACGAACCAAGCGCAGATCGATGCCGCGCAGGTCATTAAGCAGCAGCTTCAGGAAGTCGGCGTGACGGTCGAGGTCGTCTCCCAGGAGGACAGTGTCTTCTTTGATGCTCTCGGTAATGGAGATTTTGAAATGACTGTTGTCGGCTGGGTCGGTTTCGTCGATCCGGATGAGTTCCTTTATAACATCTTCCATACAGACGGCATGTACAACCAACAGGCGTACTCCAACCCGGATGTCGATGCATTGTTGGAACAGGGACGTAAAGAGATGGATAAAGAGAAACGGACGGAAATCTATGCAGAAGCACAGCGTATGATTGCCGAAGATGCTCCGATGGTCTTCTTGTACGCCAACCCGCAGACGTCGGCACTCAGCGATCGTGTAAGCGGATTTGATGTTCATCCTACGGTGACGACGATTTCATTAGAAGAGACGAAGGTTGACCAATAATAAATAGATAAAACGAAAAAGTGGCTTCCGGCCACTTTTTCCTTCACTTTACGTGCAAGGAGGGACGATTGGATGATCCAATACATCATCAAACGGCTGCTTATTTCCATTCCGGTCTTGTTCGGAATCTCCATTGTGGCGTTCTTCATCGTCCGGCTGGTTCCCGGGGATACGGTCACAGCCATGCTGGGTACCAGTTATTCTCCGGATCAGGCAGCTGCCTTGAGAGATAAGTACGGGCTGGATGAACCACTCATTCAGCAATATCTCTTATGGCTCGGAAACGTTCTGCAAGGGGATTTCGGATATTCGCAATTTACGAACACTCCGGTGCTTGAAGCAATCATGGCCCGGCTTCCGATTACGATCGAGCTTGCCCTGCTTAGTGTAATCATCGCTGTTATTCTTGCCATTCCACTTGGTACGATAGCGGCTCTCAAGAGGAACAGTAAGTTTGATTACGGAGCAAGTTTTGTCGGGATGCTCGGCATATCTGTTCCTAACTTCTGGCTTGGTACATTGATGATTCTCTTCTTCAGTCTCTATGCCGGCTGGTTTCCTTCCGGCGGATTCGTCGGCCTTTATGACAGCGTATGGGGAAATCTGAAGAGCATGCTGCTTCCTGCTGTCGCCTTAGGCACAGCTGTAGGAGCTGTCGCGATGCGGATGACGCGCTCCTCGATGCTGGAAGTGACGAATCAGGAATATATCAAAATGGCAAAAGCAAAAGGGGTTTCCAATTCTCGGATGATTTGGAGACACGCGCTGAAGAATGCGCTCATTCCTGTTGTGACAGTACTCGGCATTCAAACGGGCTATCTGCTTGGAGGCTCTGTCGTCGTGGAGCAGATCTTCGGTCTTCCTGGTGTCGGTCGTCTCGCTCTGCAGGCGATAACAAACCGGGATTACGCGCTGCTGCAAGGGACGATTCTGTTCATTGCAAGCGCCTTTGTGATTGTCAATCTGGTTGTGGATATTATTTACGGATTCCTGAACCCGCAAATCAGATATTAAGAAAGGAGAATCGTGATGTCTGATTTATGGTATCAATTCAAAAAAAATAAAGTCGGTGTTTTCGGACTTGGCATGACGCTTTTGTTTGCAGTGATGGCGGTCGCTGCCCCGCTGATTGCCCCTTATGATCCATACGAAATGATGACGGACGCTATTTTGGAGGGACCGAGTATGGCCCACCTGCTCGGTACCGATCAATTCGGACGTGATATTTTGAGCCGGATCATTTATGGAACGAGGATCTCTTTACAAGTCGGTATTATTTCGGTCGGTCTGTCCTTTGTCTGTGGGACCATCATCGGAGTCGTTGCTGCTTATTACGGCAGATGGGTCGATCATGTGCTGTCCAGGCTGACGGATGTCATGTTCGCTTTCCCGGATATTCTGCTTGCCCTAGTCATTATGGCTATCTTAGGACCAAGCCTCACGAATTTGATGATCGCTGTCGGGATTGTGTACACACCTATTTTCGCCAGGATCGCAAGGGGATCGGTGCTCTCCATCAAGAATTCTCTGTATATCGAAGCGGCCCGCTCGATGGGAGTGAGCAATATGAAGATCATGTGGAAACACATTCTCCCCAATAGTGTGGCCCCGCTTATCGTGCAAGTGACTCTTTCCTTCGCTTTCGCTATCTTGGCAGAAGCGGCGCTCAGCTTCCTCGGTCTCGGAGTTTCTCCGGATACACCGTCCTGGGGAATTATGCTGAGTGAAGGGAAGAGTTGGATGGAAACGGCCTGGTGGACGGCGGTATTCCCGGGCATCGCCATTACGCTTGCCGTGTTCAGCTTCAATACGATGGGCGATGGATTAAGGGATGCCCTTGACCCAAGGTTGAAGAATGAGTCTGCATAAGGAGGAAGCCGATGTCTGAGTATGTGCTGGAAGTACAAAATCTGAAGACGCATTTTCATACGAAGAAAGGGATAGTCAAAGCGGTGGACGGTGTCGATTTAAAAGTAAAGCAAGGAGAAATTCTCGCAGTCGTCGGTGAGTCCGGCTGTGGAAAAAGTGTGACCTCTCAATCGATCATGCGCCTTGTCGGTCAGAAGAAAAGCGAAGAAGTCAGCGGACAGGTCCTGTACCGTGGGGAGGATCTTCTCAAGAAAACAGAGAGAGAAATGCAGCACGTCCGGGGTAAGGATATTTCGATGATCTTTCAAGATCCGATGACTTCCCTTAATCCGGCTTATACGGTTGGTACACAAATTGCCGAAATGCCGATGATTCATGAGAACAAAGACAAGAAGTCGGCATGGAGACGTGCGGTGGAGATGCTGAAGAAAGTCGGTATCCCCTCTCCAGACAAACGGGTGCATCAATACCCGCATCAATTCAGTGGAGGGATGAGGCAACGCGGGGTAATCGCTATGTCCTTGTCCTGTGATCCGGATTTGATCATTGCTGATGAGCCGACCACCGCTTTGGATGTAACCATACAGGCGCAAGTGCTGGATTTATTAAGGCGTCTTAGAGATGAAACGAACGCCGCGATTGTTCTGATCACCCACGATTTAGGCGTTGTTGCTGAGCTGTGTGACAGAGTGGCGGTCATGTATGCCGGCAAAATTGTCGAAGAAGGGTCCGTGGAAGATCTATTCGATCGACCGAAGCACCCTTATACGCAAGGGTTGTTGAAGTCTGTGCCGCGTCCTGGTATCAGGGAACGGCTGCAGCCGATTGAAGGACAGCCGCCTAACCTGCATGATTTACCGGAAGGCTGCCGCTTCGCCGAGCGGTGTCCATTCGTCATGGAACAGTGCCTGCATAAGGAACCGGCGTTAAAGGCTTCGGAGTCGGAACAACACAGAGTCGCCTGCTGGCTGGAGGAGGAGAGAAACGATGACGACAGAGGAACTCGTCCGCGTCGACAACCTGAAGAAGTATTTTAATGTATCCAATGGCATATTTCGAAAGAAGAGTGAAGTCAAAGCAGTAGACGATTTGAGCTTTACGGTCTACAAAGGGGAAACGCTCGGGATTGTAGGAGAGTCCGGATGCGGCAAGTCGACGACCGGGCGTCTGCTAATGCGTCTCCTGGATGCAACGGATGGAGAAGTATATTTTGAAGGCGAGAACATCATGGACTGGGACAGGAAAACGCTGAGGCAGAAGCGACGTGATTTTCAGATGATTTTCCAGGATCCATTCGCCTCTCTTAATCCAAGGATGGTCGTCGAAGATATTATCGAAGAGCCGTTGAAAACGATCGGTATGACGAAGGCGGAACGGAAGGCGCGCGTCGGGAAACTGCTTACGGATGTCGGTATTCCGGAGAGTTACAAAGATCGCTACCCGCATGAGTTCTCTGGAGGGCAGCGTCAACGGATCGGGATTGCGAGAGCCCTGGCGTTAAATCCGAAGTTCATCGTGGCAGATGAACCTGTTGCTGCCCTTGATGTTTCCATTCAGGCGCAAATTATTAACCTGCTGATGGACCTTCAGGAGGAATACGGGTTCACGTATCTTTTCATCGCCCATGATTTAAGTGTCGTCCAATATATCAGCGATCGCGTAGGGGTTATGTACTTAGGGCAGATGGTCGAATTGACCGATAGTGATGAGCTTTATGAGCATCCCCTCCATCCATACACGAAAGCGCTCCTGTCTTCCATTCCGGTTCCTGATATTTATACGAAGCGGGAGAAAATCACGCTCGCGGGGGAAATACCGAGTCCGGACAACCCGCCGTCAGGCTGCAGGTTCCATACCCGCTGCCCGATTGCACAGGAACATTGCAAAACCAAAGTACCGGAATTTAGAGAAATAAAGAAGGGTCACTATGTGGCCTGTCATGAGGTGTAACGTTATGAAGCTAAATACATTTTCTATCATGGCCCGCTGTCCGGAAACGGGCAATTTCGGAGCTGCTGTTGCCACGCGGTTTCCAGGCGTCGGTGCCTATTCTCCCCATATCGAACCGAATGTGGGGATCGTCATCACCCAGGGATGGGTCAATCCGGCATTAGGCCAGGAGGGCGTGGACCATCTGAAGAAAGGGCGGACGGCCAATGAAACGCTCAACCATCTCCTCTTTCATGACCCGGGCAAAGAACTGCGCCAAGTTTCAGTGATGGACCAATATGGAAACAGCAGCGTCTATACAGGGGTGGAGAACGATGATTATAAAGGACATATTGTCGGAGACCAATGGGCGGTCCAAGGGAATCTGCTTACCGGACCGGAAGTCCTTGAACAGATGGTTTCCGCCTTTAAAGAGGCGGAGGGATCACTCGCCGAAAAGCTTCTTGAAGCCCTTCATGCCGGTGATGCAGCCGGTGGAGACATCCGTGGGAAACAGTCTGCGGTCATCAAGGTAGCCTCGGTAAAAGGATTTCCTTTCGTCGACTTCCGCGTCGACGATCATGAGAACCCGGTACAAGAGCTCCGTCGGATTTATGACAAGAACAAATCTGTCCTGATTGACAGGTATCATGAATGGATCGATGCAGTCAAAGAGGGAATTCCCTTAGATTGACATACACTTTTTTCTGAAAATTCCTTATAGTTATTTTAGAGGTGGCACCTATGGAAAAAGAACTATTGCAGCAACTGAAGGCAAGGTATCGGTTGGAGGATATCGTCATCGTCGATAAACATACAAGGACCAGTGTGTCTGAGAAAACATACACCGACTCTATTTCTGAATGGGTTTCCCTTTCCCTTTGTATGGAAGAAGGAACGATAAGGGAGACGGGAGATCGATGGGTATATAACGGGGAAGATGTGATGGTCGTTCTGATCGGGCGTCACAAGTATGATGAAGGGGCAGCTGCCTCTTTCCTGAAAGAGCATGAAGCATGGCTGAAGCTGCTTCTTCATCATACGAATGAACAGAAAAGGAAGAATGCGCTCCACGTATTGACCGGGGTCTCTCATACCCTCTCCTCGAGGATGTATGAGGAAGGGTTCCTGCAGATCATTTTGGATTCCGTGGTGGATGCTGTCACAGCGGCGGATTCCGGATTTCTGTTTCTTTATGATGAGAAAATCGGGAAACTCCTCGTGGAAGCAGCTGTCGGTTTTCGTGATTCCGGATATAAGAAGACGAGACTGAAACCAGGAGAAGGTGTCAGCGGCCGTGTGTTTGAAAGCGGGAGAGCTTCGCTTCTGCAAGGTACAGGATCCATTAAGGAAGCAATGGAAACGATGTCCGCTTTTAATTACGAGCATTATCTGGAGGCGGCTGAAGAACGTTCCATACCAGAGAGCATGCTGTCGGTCCCGCTTTTGTTTCATAAGGAAACAATCGGTGTCCTCACGTTGGACAGTTTCAGGGACCATCCCTATCTGACAGAGCACGACCTCCACTTAGTGGAGGCGCTGGCGGATCATATCGCTGTTGTTATCATGCATGCACGGTTGTACCGTCAGGAGAAGAGGCAGCGGGAAGCCTTACAGCAGACCCATCTGGCGTTAAGGAAAGAACACGAAACGATGCAGCGTACAACGGATTTCCACCATCGTTTGACGAACGTAGCCGCCAGTGGAGGCGGAGTTCAAGGGATCATTCAAACGATGAAAACGATGGTCCGGTACCCTTTCGCCGTGTATGATGCGCTCCTTAAGCCGCTGTTCGTCGATGAGGAAGCGGGGGAGAAGGGACTCCCGGACAGGTTTCTCAGTCATGACAGGGTCAAGAAAGTTATTAAAATGAATAAATGGCAGCAGATTGCTCATGCAGGCGAGCAGCTCGTCGTTCTGCCGATCACGGGTCCGGTCTCTGTGTGGGGATTTGTCTGTGTGTGGATTGATTCTGCCGATTTCTTCGAGAATGATATCGTCTTATTTGAATACGGGACGACCGTTCTTTCCTTGGAATTAACGAAAGAGGATTCCATAAGGGAGGCGGAGCAGCAGGCGAAGGGACAGCTGGTAGAAGGAATTCTGACAGGGGAGCGTGATCCGGTGGTCGAAGTGCAGGCATCCAACCTTGGCCTCTACCCAGCCGATTTTTATGCGATGGTGCTCTGTCATGTTGATCCGGACAAGATGGGGGAAGAGATGATGACGGTCAATTCCAGGCGTCAGCGGGAAGAGATAGGGGACGCGCTCGAAAGTGTAGTAACGAAGCTTGAGTTGAACGGGATTGTTTCCATGAACCGCTCGTATGTTTTCGCTATGATCAGCTTTCCGGAATCAGAAGGTAAAGGGTCTGCGCGTCAGAAGATGAAGGCGCTTGTTCACATGCTGGAACGATCCTCCGCGCCGCTTAAAGCTGGTGTCGGCCGTGTCCATAAGAATCTTTTCCAATTGAATAAGTCCTATGCAGATGCGGAGAAGTGCATCCAGGTCTTAAAGACGAAGCCGTCGAAAAATGTGATGAGCTTCGTCGATGCAGGTTTCTATCGCTTTCTTCTTCAGAACAGTGAGGAAGACCTCTCTCTCTATGTATCTGACTTTCTTGGTCCTTTGATGAGGTATGACAAAGAAAAGAATAACGACATGCTGCACACATTGATCACCTATGTCCGGTTTGATAAAGACTTGAAGAAGGTGACCAAGGAGCTGAACATCCATCATAATACATTGTATTACCGCATCAACCGTGTTCAGGAAATTCTTGATGTGACCTTTGACCGGTTCGATGACTGGTTCAATGTCCAGTTGGCCTGCCGGGTCTATGAATATTTACAGATAGAAGAGAGGGACGTCCGATGATAGCCATTTGTAATGTCGTTTTGGAACCTGTAAGAGGAAAAAGAGAAACAGACGCGACCGTCCTTGTCGAGGCGGGGAAAATCAAACAGATCTGCACAGCAAAAGAAGCGGATCTCGGAAACTATGAACAAGTGATCGACGGCATGGGGATGATTCTGACCCCTGGTTTTATCGATACCCATACGCATCTTGGCATTGATGAAGAAGGTATTGGTTGGGAGGGGGCCGACTTCAACGAAACGACCGAAGCACTCACTCCCCACCTTCGAGCCATTGACGGCATCAACCCGTTCGACCGTGGATTTTTTGATGCGGCAGAAGGTGGTGTGACGACTGCACAGGTGCTTCCCGGTAGTGCCAACGTCATAGGTGGAATCACCGCGATTGTAAAAGTGAAGCCCGGGTTTATCCTTGAAGACATCATCGTTCGTGAGCGTGCCGGGTTAAAGATGGCATTCGGCGAAAATCCGAAGAAATATCATGGTCAGCAGGGACGCACGCCCTCGACACGAATGGGCATTGCCGGAATGATCCGGGAACAATTGGTGCTGGCCGTTGAATATCTGAAAAATCCTTCCCCGAGAGATTTACGGAAGGAATCGCTTGGGGAAGTGCTGGAGCGTCGGATACCTGTCTGTGTTCATGCTCATCGGGCGGACGATATCATGACAGCCATACGAATTGCAGAAGAATTCGATCTTGACCTGCACCTGGAACACGTCACCGAAGGCCACCGGATTGTACCTGCATTGGTGAAATACAAGGATCGCTGCAAGTTTTCCATCGGACCGACACTTTCCGGGCGGAGTAAAGTCGAACTAAGCGGCATGTCATGGGATACGTATAGAGCCCTGGATGAACAGGGGATTTCTTTCTCTATCATCACCGATCATCCGGTCGTGCCGGTCAAGCAGCTGAAGACGTCCGTGAAGCTTGCGGTGGAAGCAGGCCTGGATGCGGATACAGCATTGGAGAGTGTAACGATCCGTGCTGCAGAAGTGCTTGGTCTGCAAGATCAAACCGGCAGTATCGAAGTCGGTAAGGATGCGGACCTCGTATTATGGGATAAGCACCCGGTGAAAGATGGCGGTACAGCTGTCCTGACGATGGCCGGTGGAGAAATCACCTATCAAACTCGTCAGCCTCTTTAGGCTGGCGGGTTTTTATTTTGTGGAATATTATGGAATGCTTTCGTTTGCACAAATGACCTTAATGTTATACATTTGTGCAAAGGGGGTTGTCTATGGAAGAGAGAGAAGAGTTGAAGAAACTCTACCAAATAGCTCGGATGTACTATGAACAGGACATGACGCAGAGTCAAATTGCCAAAGAACTAGGAATCTACCGGACGACCATCAGTCGGATGTTGAAAAAAATCAGAGAGAAAGAAATTGTCCAGATTCGTATCAACTATGAGGCTTTCCACGATATTGCGGTAAGCGAACAGTTGAAAGAAAGGTTTGGTCTGAAGGAAGTCCTTCTCGTCCCTGACAAGGAAAATCAAACCAAGGATCAGAAGCGGAGAGCGATGGGGCAGGCATGTGCGAAATTTCTTGACCGAATCGTTCAAGCCGGTGATGTCGTCGGTTTCTCGTGGGGGACTTCCCTTGCTGCGGTGGCCGAAGAGCTGGAGCCTGAAAAACCGAAGGAAGAAGTTATTTGCGTTCCGTTAATCGGAGGACCTGACGGGAAGCTTGCAAGTCGTTATCACGCGAATACCATCGTTTACGAAGCTGCCCGTAAATGGAAGGGGGGGTCGACATTGATCGATGTCCCTGCTATTGCGGGCAATGAGGAATTAAAATCGGCACTGGCCGCTTCCGGACATTTTCAGGAAGTAAAAGCTTTATGGGACCGGCTGACGATAGCGGTTGTTGGAATAGGATCACCTGCGATCAATCAAGGCGATAATTGGAAAGCTTTCTACGGTGGAACATTATCTGCAGAGATGGAAGAGGGAGAAGTCGCAGGAGATATTTGTTCCAATTTCTATGACAAAAGAGGGCGGATGATGGACACGGAACTCCTGCACCGGACGATCTCTATTGACCTGCAAGCTCTTCATAAAACGAGGTATTCCATCGGAGTAGCGGAATCGAATGAAAAAGTGGAAGCGATCAAGGCGGCCTTGACAGCAGGGCATCTCAACGTTCTTGTCACGACCGAAGAGACAGCGAAGGCATTGATACGAGAAGGGGAGTAAGCGAATGGATGTTAAGAAACAGTGTGCCGAAGAAGCTTTGACCTATATAGAAAACGGGATGACTGTCGGGCTGGGAGGTGGAAGCACGATAAAGCATCTCGTCACCTTTCTGAAAGACAGTGGTCGTTCTGTAAAGGTCGTAACACCCTCCTGGGAAACGAAACAGCATTGTGTGAGCGAAGGTCTGCAGGTACTTCCGTTGTCCGACGTCCCCTCTATCGATATAGCTTTCGACGGATGTGATCAAGTAGATCAGCAGCTGCATGCGCTTAAGAGCGGGGGCGGCATCCATACGGAAGAGAAGCTTGTCGCTTATATGGCAGATGAGTACGTGCTGCTTGTGGATGAGTCGAAGTTCGTTCCTGCGTTGACCTTCGAACATCCGGTGGTAGTGGAAGTACTCCCACAGGCTCTTCCTTACGTCCGCCGCAAATTGGAATCGTTCCCAGTGCTTCAGGCGAATATTCGGATGAGTGAAGATAAAGACGGGGCCGTCATAACGGAAAACGGGAACCTGCTGCTGGATGTCTACGTCGATCCGGATAAGGCAGATTCCGGTTTGGAAGGCCGGTTAAAAGGATTGACGGGTGTGATCGACACGTCCTTGTTCACCTCTGTTGTAACGAAAGCATTGGTGGCAGGACCGTCTGGGATAAGGGAAATCACGATAAAAGGAGAGAATTGAAATGGGACAAGTTAATTGGGGTATTGTCGGACCTGGAGGAATCGCTGGAGATTTCGCCAAAGCAATCAAAGCGGTGAATGGGCATATCTACGGTGTATGGGGAAGAAATATGGACAAAACCCGCCGGTTCGCGGAACAAGAGGGCGTCGATCATGTCTATGAGAATACAGAGGATATGTACCGGGACGATCAAGTCGATGTCGTCTACATAGCGACACCGCACAGCATTCACTATTCTTACATCATGGATGCTTTGAAGAACGGCAAGCACGTTCTTTGTGAGAAGGCGATTACGATGAACGGCAGGCAGTTAAAAGCGATTGCGGAATTGGCAGAAGAGAAAGGATTGGTAGTAGCAGAAGCCATGACCATTTACCATATGCCGCTGTACAAGAAGCTCCGCGAAATGATCGAAGAAGGAAAAATCGGCAGGATCAATATGGTCAACGTGACGTTCGGAAGCTGTAAGGAAGATGATCCGGAAAACCGCTTCTTTAATCCGGATCTTGCCGGTGGGGGAATGCTTGATATCGGGACCTATGCTCTTTCCTTTACACGTTTCTTCCTCTCAGGGCAGCCGACGGAGCTGCATACTACGGTGAAGAAGCATGAGACAGGAGTAGACGAACAGTCTGGTATCGTCATGAAGAATGACCATGATGAGATGGCAGTCGTTTCCCTTGCGATGCGGGCAAAAATGCCGAAACGCGGCATTGTCGCCGGTGATGAAGGGTTTATTACGGTGGATAACTTCCCGAGAGCTGATAAAGCAACCATCACTTATACAGCCGACGGCTCTGTGGAAACAGTCGAAGCCGGAGTGGAAGCAGATGCGCTTCAATATGAAGTGGAGGCTATGAACGATTTGATCTTGAATAAAGGGGACAATTGGACGCTCGCTTTATCTCGAGAGGTTATGGATTTAATGGATGATGCCCGTCAACAGTGGAACCTAACGTACGATTTCGAATAAGCGGATCTTCCATGATCCATTCTATGTCTCGTTTTTCTGCAGGGGGATAACGGGGAAGTAAGGATGGAAGGGGAGATTGTAATGACAAGAGGAATCGACCATATAGGAATGACTGTGCCCAGTATAGAAGAGGCGACCGCC
Organism: Halobacillus sp. KGW1; assembly: GCF_001592845.1. Lineage (NCBI taxonomy): Bacteria > Bacillati > Bacillota > Bacilli > Caryophanales > Bacillaceae > Halobacillus > Halobacillus sp. KGW1. Next base: position 419,715 of record NZ_LSOC01000004.1, on the reverse strand, counting down.
TTTTTCCAGGAAGCCTTTGGTGCCGAGGTCAGCTATGATGTGCAGCGCCCGGAACAAGAACCTATGGTAGGAGATGAAGTGGAGAAGCAGTTGGGACTGCCGGTGGGAACGTCCATTATTCATATGCGGTTATTGAGAATTGGCGACGGTCCTACGTTGGAGCTTTTTGAGCTTGGAACCGAACCGGATAAGGAACCATTGCGTATTTCAGATATAGGCATCCACCATTTCGCTTTCTATGTAGATAATATCGAACAAGCTTCTGAGCGTTTTGAAGCGGCTGGAGGTTCTCTACTGTCCCCGCCCCATTCGTTGGATGATGAAGAGGACGGACCTCATAATGCAGGAGTGTATGGGAAAACGCCCTGGGGGAGCTTGGTCGAATTGATCAAGTATCCGGACGGGGTGGATTATCCAAAAGGAAGTGAAGCACCGCGCTGGACGCCGCCGAAAAACTCAAGAGAATGAACCGAGTGGATTAGACAGGTGTTATTGTCGACATCCAAAAAACAAGCTCTCTCCCGAATGCCGGGAGAGAGCTTGTTTTAGTTCATCCATGCTTCACGACTTCCTGGCCGCGCACGTTCCAAGTAAACGCGAACAGGATAGTGGCGAGCGCACAAGATCCGGTCAGAAGAGCGAATCCTGCATTCCAGCCAGCGAACTGAACGATATAACCCATTAGTGCATTGGCCATGACAGCTCCCCCTAAGTAACCGAAAAGTCCGGTCAGTCCCGCAGCGGTTCCTGCTGCTTTCTTCGGTACATAGTCGAGCGCCTGCAGACCGATCAGCATGACAGGACCGTAAATTAAAAATCCGATGGCGATCAGTGCCAGGTTATCGACCAGTGGATTGCCTGCCGGGTTGAACCAGTAAACGAGGACTGCCAGAAGAACTCCGATCATGAAGAAGAATCCTGCTGGACCGCGTCGTCCTTTGAAGAGTTTATCAGAGATATAGCCACATAACAGGGTCCCCGGAATTCCAGCCCATTCGTAAAGGAAGTAAGCGAAGCTCGATTCCTCCATGTTAAACCCTTTTTCTTCGCTTAGATAAGTAGGTGCCCAATCAAGCACACCGTAGCGTACAAAATAGACAAAAACATTGGCAATAGCGATGATCCATATCCATTTGTTGTTCAGGACATACTTGAATAATATTTCTTTTGTCGTGAACTCTTTCTCATACGTCGTCTTTGAATTATTCGGGTAATCATTGCGATATTCCTCAATAGGTGGAAGGCCGACGGATTGTGGTGTGTCCCTCATAAGCATAAAGGCGATGGCTGCTACGACGATGGCGACGATTGCCGGCAGAATAAATATCCCCTTGTAATCTTCCATGAAGGTGAAGTAGGACCCGATAATCGTGACCCCGAAAATGGCGAGCGGGGCCATCAGTCCTCCGCCGACATTGTGCGCGACGTTCCAAATTGACGTTTTTCCTCCACGTTCGCTGACGCTGAACCAGTGGACAAGCGTCCGTCCAGAAGGCGGCCATCCCATACCTTGCACCCAACCGTTAAGGAATAAAAGAACAAACATAACTGTGACTGTTGAAGTAAAGAAAGGAACAAAGCCCATAAGTAAATTGATGATTGCAGATAAAATCAATCCTGTTGCTAGAAAGTACCTCGCATTACTTCTGTCAGAAACGGTTCCCATTACGAACTTACTGATTCCATAAGCAATGGATATAGCGGAAAGTGCGACCCCCAGTTCCCCTTTTGAAAAACCTTCTTCCGTCAAGTATGGAATCGCGAGTGTGAAATTCTTTCGTATCAAATAATAACCCGCATATCCGAGGAATATTCCCATGAACACCTGAAACCTCAATTTCTTGTACTCTTCATCGATCCGCTCTTCAGGAATTCTTTCTTTGTGTGGTGCTGCTTTAAATAAACCTAACATGTTTGGACTCCTCCTTATCAATGTCATCAAGTTATAGAAACAGACCATAAAAAAACACCCTGTACATCAAGAATCGATGTATGCATAGGGTGCTTCTCCAAATCTCCGCCCATTTGTCTTAACTTGTATAAACAAATTACCACCGAGTGAAAGCGCTGTCAATATTTGGATTAAAAATACTAGTGTTTTAGGGAGAAAAGACTCATCTTTTAAAAGGATAGCAGGATTGGGAAAATTCTTCTTTGTCATACAGCTGACACATTCCGGTTTTATAGTAAGCGTATCAGAAAAAATCTAACGGAATGAGGGATACAAATGGGTGAAAAAAAGCAGTCACTATTTAAAGTAATCGGGTTATCACTATCCGCAGGTGTGCTTGGATCTGCGCTTACATTAGGAATTACGTCGTACGGGGATCAAGCACAGGATAATGGCAAAGATGCTGTAGTGGAAAGTGCGACGCAGGAGGCGTCCGATGTAGATGTGTCGACCATAGCTTCGGATTCCGGTAAATCCACGGCGGACATTGCGGAAGCAGCTTCGGATGCAATCGTCGGCGTCGTCAATATGACAACACAGCAAAGCCCGTTCCAGGCATCAGCAGAAACGACGGAAAAAGGAACAGGCTCCGGGGTCATCTATAAAGTGACGGATGATGCTGCCTATATCGTTACAAACAACCACGTGGTGGAGGGAGCGTCCGAATTGAAAATCTCCTTGAATGACGGCAGCGAAGTAGATGCCGAAGTAATCGGGACCGACGCTTTGACAGACATTGCCGTACTGAAAATTGATGGAGACTATGATATTAAACCGCTTGCCTTCGGCGATTCAGATAATGTCCGGGCCGGTGATGAAGTCATTGCCATCGGTAACCCACTGGGACTCGACTTATCAAGAACCGTTACACAAGGAATTATCAGTGCCAAGAGTCGTACGATCACCACTTCCACATCTGCCGGCGAATGGGATCTTGACGTCATTCAGACCGACGCAGCCATTAACCCTGGAAACAGCGGTGGTGCATTGATCAACTCTGCAGGCCAGCTTATTGGAATCAACAGTCTGAAAATCGCCAGTGAAGAAGCGGAAGGCTTAGGGTTTGCCATCCCTAGTAATGATGTGAAGGATCTGATCGCTGACATTACAGATGATGGAAAGGTTGACCGCCCATATCTAGGTGTAGGGGTAGTGAGCATCGACGAAGTGCCTGCCTATTACACGCAGACACTGCCGGAAGATGTGAAAGAAGGGGTCATCATCGGTTCCATTGATGAAATGTCTGCTGCCGCAAAAGCAGGTTTGAAAGAAGAGGACGTCATCGTTTCGATTGATGATCAGCAGGTGACAAGCTCCAGTGATCTCCGTAAATATCTGTACACCGATCACAAAGCAGGAGATAAAGTGTCTGTGAAATACTACCGTGACGGCCAAGCGCAGACGGTACAGGTCATCCTGTCTTCACAGGAAGAATCATAAGGGAGATATGTAATGAATAAAAAGGTTATGTTCGGAGGGATAGGAGTGCTGGTTGTTGTGGCGCTCTGTATCCTGCTCAGTGTGAATGTCGGGGCTAAACAGGAAGCTGTTGCCACAGTAGATGGAGAAGAGATTTCCAAAGATGATTTATATGAGTTGCTCGTCAGTCAATATGGAGACGACGCCCTTGATTCATTAGTAACAAGTAAAATAGTAGAGATGGAAGCAGAGAAGAATGATATCCAAGTGGATCAGGACAAGATGAAGGAAGAAATGGAGACGTATTACGATCAATATGGCAGCAAGGATGATTTCCTGAGCGCCCTCAATGAAAACGGGGTGTCCCTGGAGGATTTTCAAGCGGATTTGGAAGAATACCTGACGCTTGAGAAACTATTAAAAGACAGGGTCTCCATTACGGATGAAGAGAAGGAAACTTATTTTGAAGAGAATAAAGATAGTTTTAATCAGCCGGAGCAAGTGACGGCAAGGCATATTCTCACGGAAACGAAAGAAGAGGCACAAACGGTTCTAGATAAATATAATGACGGAGAGAAATTTGCTGATTTGGCAGAAGAGTATTCGACGGATGAGGCAACGAAAGATTCCGGCGGGGATCTCGGGACGTTTGGAAAAGGGGAAATGGTGGATGCATTTGACGATGCCGCCTTCTCCATGGAAGCAGGGGAAGTGAGCGACCCTGTGGAAACGGAATATGGGTTTCACATTATTGAAGTAACCGATCATACGGATGCCGAAGAAGCGACATATGAAGACGTAAAAGAAGAGGTTACGGACGCGTTATATGACTCTAAAGTTAATGAAGAATACACCTCCTGGCTTGATGAAAAGATGGAGGAATATGAAATAAAGAACAATCTTTAGTTAGTAGAAACCAGCCTGATCGGCTGGTTTTTTCTGCTTGCTGAGGAAAAAGATTACGGGTGAGAGCGGGCAACGGGAGTTGGAACGCTTATCCGGTGCATCCGGGGGGCTTATCGTTCCGCCCTTTCCTCTATTCAGTTCCAGCGTCTTGTGGATAATGAAGCTTCTCTCCGCAAGCCAGCACCGAATCCCTATCCTTCCTTGTGTTTTCTTTATCTCCTACGGTTCTGCCCAGATTATATACAAGCTGATCAAGGCGCTCTCACACTAAATTAGGAGTCTGCCTGTCATCCTCCATTCGACATAGTTCCATTATTAAATATAAGGGTACGAGATGATGCTTGTAAGAGAAGAAACACTGATTTCAATCCATGCTGTATATGGAGTAGATCGATTGTCTTTTCCTTAACCTCTTCCGTTTATCGACAACCTGTAGAAGTCCTAGATGGGCAAAGGAGTGCGGTAGGAGAGAAACCTGATGCATAGAAAAAAAAGAACGGCAGCAGGAAGACTAGTGCTCCTGCTGCCGTCTGATTATTTTCGATAACGTCTGAATAAATGAATGAATATGTTTGCTGCAAGAAGGACTGCGGTTAAAACAGCGATGATGATCATGTTCTTTTTCTGAATGGGTGCGGCCGCTGTATTTCCTTCCATTCCGGGCATGCCTCGAGGCATGTTCTCCATTCCCACCGGTGGCTCCCCCTCATTCACAGCCGGAATCTGTTCGTCCTGATTCTGCTCTTGATTCATTCCTTCTGGTGGTTCCCCGTTTTGTCTCTCGCCTTCTTCCCGGCTATTCCCCGGCGCACCCTGTCCGCTCAGCCCCTCGCCATTATCATAGCTTGGAATCTGGCCGCTTAATTGCTGCTGGACATTTGCTAACCGCTGTTCTATAAAACTTGTGATGCCGGGATATCCATCCACGGCTCCTGTTCCGCTGTTCGCTACAAATTCATCGTACGTATAGAAAGCGGTTGGGTCTTTTTTGACATCGTCGCTGATTAATTCTTGTAACTGATCTACTCGTTCTTCGAAGGTATCCAGTTCCTTTATTGTCTGTTGAATGTATGTGTGATAGGTTTCTTTATAATCCTCATTAGATAACACAAATTCTGTGAGTGGATGCTCAGATACCGCGCCGATTGTTGGTTCGTCGATGAGCATGGAGATCTGGTCTCCGCCGTTCCCCATTCCGCCGAACGACATGTTATGATCCCACGGCAGGAAGTGAAATACACCATCCTGTTCATATAAATAATAATTGTGGCTGAAATTACCTTGATAGCTGTCCATATTAGCCAATACTGTACTGACGGCAAGGTAGCGTAAATAGGAGTCTACATCTAAATAATCTTCGACGTTCTCCTCTTTACTTAATGCTTCCATAAAATCGAGAAGACCCGTATTCGTCTCGAGTCCTACTTTCTGTGTCAGGTTGGTCTCTTCTATACTCATGCCGTCTTCCCAAGTGAGGCTGGCACCGGTCTCCCCTTTGAACAGGTTACCTGCAGCGCTGCCGAAGCTTTTTTCCAGGTATGGCTCTTCTATATTTTCTACACTTAGATAAAAGCCGTACAGCTCCCCGTTCACCGATACCCGGACGTATGAGTATTCCGGTGTCGGGATTCCCATGCTCTCCATCATTTCATATGTCAAATACTCACGCATATAAGAGGGGTCGGCAAAGTTATTGTTCAAACTAATTTTTGTGTACCCTTCCAAGTCCTGCTCGATATATTCATTGAATTTCAGCTTGAAACTGTAGCGGTCGGAATCGGAGTTGGCGACAGAACTAAGAGAAGAGTTTCCTTTAACGCGTACACCAGTATACGGGATTTCTTTCCCATTATAGGTGATGGTGGCCTCCTTATATTCTTCCTCCAACGGATTCTCCAGCATATCCTCAAAGTCTTCTTCGTCTATTTCTATATTAACCTCACTAATTTGTTCTTTATCAAACACCGTTATCTCTTCAGCGCTGACCGTGCCGGTGTGAAGGATAATGAAAAGCAGGCTGGCTGTCCCTATGGTCATTAATTTCCTCATTGGTATTTCTCCCTTCTTTATTTAAAAAAAGGGTGCGCGCCGCACCCTTTCCGGTTGTTGTTACTGCACGTAATCCCCGTTATAGCTCAGCAACACTGCATTACCTACGCCGTCTATATTGGTAATAGTGTTAACGAAACCGGATTCTTTTCCTTTCAATCGGACCTCGAAAGTTATTTCCGTTTCGTCCGCTGTGACGGATTTCTGCTTCACATCGTAACGGCTGACCGTTTTCTTCATCTGATCATAGATTTCTTGTTCTATTTTCTCTCCGTTAAAATGGACAATGAACAAGTAAGGAGTTTCAAACGTTGATTTCTTCATAAAGAAGAAGAGTACGAGTCCGATGATAATCGACCCAAGGATCGCTAACGCATAGAACCCGGCCCCGATGATGATGCCGCTTGCCAATGACCAAAATAAGAAAATGAGGTCCGTCGGGTCCTTGATTGGTGTCCGGAAGCGGACAATGGAGAGAGCTCCGACCATGCCAAGTGACAAAATAAGATTTGAGCCGATCGCCATGATGACTAGGGATGTGATCATCGCCAGACCGACAAGTGTGATGTTGAAATTCTTGGAGTAAAGCACTCCACTGAATATGCGCTTATATAAAGTGTAGATAAACATTCCCACTAAAAAAGACAAGAGCATGGTGATGCCGATTTGAAGCAGTGAAATATCGGTTTGGAAGTTAGCCAGCACCTCCGTGTCCAGTAAGTCTGAAAATGTCGTTTGTTCGTTCGTGTTATTCATTATTGATCCTCCCACGTGTTTGCTTTTGTATGTTTTCGACAAATAGTATATTTAGAAGCGGATTGTCTTTGAAGACCGTTCCACTGCAGGGCCCCCCGGATATAGTCTGGTATGAATTCATCGAATTTCACTTCCAGAATGTACAAGGGTTCATCGAGCACCCGGACAGGATGCAGGTCTGAATCAAAGGGGTTAGTCTTCCACAACCCCGTTCGTAAATCCTTGTCGAAGGTGATTCGCACGTTGCCTTCTTTTGCAATATAAGCTTCCCTTACATAATCAACGATGACTTTCGGTCGTAACTGTCGATGCTTCATTTCATAATGGATTTCTTTAAGAAGAGGAGATGTCGTATCCTGGAGCACCTTATAGTCCCCTTGAATCAGCCGGTCCATCGTTTCTCTGGAAATGATCGCTTTCTGCTTGGCGATGAAGGTATTCCTTTTAATTTTTTTTTCAAAATGAATAACCGTATCACGCTTGTTGTACAGGCGGATTCGGTATTTGTGGCGATTTTCAATCCCCGCCTGCTTTTCCTGTAATGCTTTGTTTTCCATATCATCGAAATAAACGCTTCGAATATGGTAGTCTCCTTTATGATTGGCATGTTCATCCTGTTTCAGGAGATGCTTCAAACGATTTCGTATCATGTGGTATTGATGCTGGTTAACGTAGTATTTCAGTTCATGACGGAACTTTAATTCCTTGAGCATAAACCCTTCCTCCTTTCGCAATCCTTACTTTAATGACACAATGTGTCAGGGATATGACAATGTTGTAAAATATGAGAATGACAAAAGATTCATCAAGGGAACTGACATCTATTTGACATGTGCCTGTGTTATTCTGAAACTAGATTTCAACTGGAGAAGGTGAAGATACCGTGAGTAAGATCATGATTGTAGAAGATGAAATGCCGATCAGCCAGGTGTTGAAGGCATATCTGAAGAAAGCAGGATTTGAGACTATACAGGTGTTTCGGGGAGACGAGGTCCTTGATACCTTTCAGAGTGCTTCGCCGGACCTGGTAATCCTGGATGTCATGCTGCCCGGGAAGAATGGCTGGGATTTATTGACTGATATTCGTAAGGAAAGCGAATGCCCTGTTATTATGTTGACGGCTCTCAGTGAAGTGGATGACCGGCTTGCAGGACTCAATCACGGGGCGGACGACTATATTGCCAAACCATTCGTCGGAGATGAGGTGGTGGCGCGTGTCAAAGCAGTTTTGAGACGGGCTGGAACGCAGACATCGCCTGTGAAGAGTTTCGGTAAGTTGGAGGTCGACATCATCGGTCATCGAGTGAAGGTGGATGGGGAAGAAGTGACGCTGACACCAAGGGATCTTTCTTTAGTCACTTTTCTTGCGGAGCACCCTAATCAGACATTTACACGAGACCAGCTTATAGAGAAAGTGTGGGGATGGGAGTACGAGGGTAGTGACCGTGCCGTCGATGTCAGTATCAAGCGCATCCGTCATGCTTTGAAGAGCTGGCCTTCTTCGCAAGGGGAAATACGCACGCTGCGCGGGTTAGGATATCAGCTCAGTGTTTACTGAAAAGAAAGTGCCGTTACAGCGTTATTGGACGACCAGGTATGTGTGGACGCTTGTCATCGGATTATTCGTAATCGGGATCATATCGGTCGCCTGGATCCGCCATCAGACGATGGATAATCGCCTGAGTATGATGCAATTCGTTGCCGAACAGACGGCCGGCCGCCTGGTGAATGATGGACAGGTCCAGCCGCAGGAAGAGGAAGACGTTGTCATTCAAGGCAGGGAAGACTTCATGAACATGGACAGCCGGCCTGATTTGTACGTCGTTGATCAGCAGGGGACCATTCTGTTCCAGGACCGGCTTAGAGGTCAGAGGCTTCCACAGCGCTTTGCCGTCGACCTTCTTGATGAAGAGCAGACTATTCAAAAACTGGACACCAGCTCCGGGTTGTTTTACATGGTTTCCAAACCTGTCGAAATTAACGATGCCACCGTCGGATGGGTCATTCTTCTGGAATCGAAGGAGAACTTGACGAAGGTCGATCAGGAGTATTGGCAGTTGTTTTTCATCCTCGTTTGTCTTGCGCTGCTGGGCTGGCTGGCTATCTACTTCTTGTCGAAGCGGCTGTCTAAGCCTATTCAGGAAGTTGCTCAGGCAGCGAGAGAAGTAGAGGCAGGAAATTACGGATTCCATATCGATGATGAGCGGGTGAAAGAAGCGGAAATTTACGACCTTATTCAGTCTTTCCAGGAGATGTCCGGGAAACTGCAGCATCTGGAAGAGCTCCGTAGTCAGCTGCTTGCCGGAGTTACCCATGAATTGAAGACACCGGTGACGTCGATCAGCGGCATGCTGCGAGCCGTTCAGGATGGGATTGTTGAGGAAGAGGAAGCGGAAGACTTCATAAGGGTCTCGTTGAAGGAGACAGAGAAGCTGGAGCGGATGGTCCTCGATCTGTTATCGTTCAACACGTTTGCAGCCAATTCCGTTCCTCTAACGAAGGAAATCCAGTCCGTCAATCGTACGGTTAAGGAATCGGTCCATCATTGGGAAGTAGGTCAGGAGAAGGACAACCTTACCATCTCCGTGGATCTTCTTTCTGAAGATGTAGACATACCCATGGATTCTATGCGGTTCCAACAAATTATTACGAATCTGCTCAACAACGCCTCTCATGCGATAGAGGGAAAAGGAGACATCTATATCCGCATGGATCAGCGGGAACAATGGATCTATATTGATGTCGAGGATACAGGTGGTGGAATCAAAGAAGAAGAAAGAGACTTCATCTTTGAGCGGTTTTACAGGGGAGAAGAGAAGAAGTATAAAACCGGTGGCCTCGGTCTCGGTCTCCCGTTTAGTAAAATGATCGCCCAGTCTCTTGGGGGAGATCTTGTCCTGTTTGATAGTTCTTCCGCGGGAACGACCTTCCGTATCCAATTACCCATACACTAGACCCCTTCCATCAGAAGGGGTTTTTTAATAATGAATTTTTTATCTTGATTTCAAGATAAATGAGATGTATAATTCTTTTTGTAGGACATATCTCAGTTTCGAGATTTCAAGAAGGGAAGATTCCAATGGGATTTCTAAATAAACTATTCGGTAAGCAAAAGGAGATGGAAGAGATGGCAAATGTAAAATTAGCTGTTGTTTTTTATAGTATGGGTGGTACGAATTATCAGATGGCGAAATGGGCGAAAGAAGCAGCGGAAGAAGCAGGAGCGGAGGTAAGGCTTGTTAAAGTAGAGGAATTAGCACCTGCTTCTGTTATCGAGGCGAATGATGCTTGGAAAGCGACCGTAAATGCGACGAAAGACGTTCCGACTGCAAGCTCCGATGATATTGAGTGGGCAGACGCCTTGATCTTCAGTGTGCCGACACGATTCGGGAACATGCCTGCTCAAATGAAGCAGTTCCTTGATACGCAGGGCGGTCTTTGGGCTTCAGGAAAAACAGTCAACAAAGTTGTCAGCGGTATGACTTCTGCTCAAAACCCACATGGTGGTCAGGAAGCTACCCTGTTGTCTCTTTACACGTCCATGATGCACTGGGGCGCCATTATCGCTTCTCCTGGTTATACAGATCCTGTTCTGTTCGGCGCAGGAGGCAATCCTTATGGTACGAGCGTGACCGTAGATCAGGAAGGCAAGATGGTGGAAGATGTTCAGGCAGCTGTCAAACATCAGACGAAACGGACCATCTCCGTAGCTGAATGGGTCAAGCAAGGTAATAAATAATAAAAGATCTCTATATCAAAAAGCCCCTGTTTCCTTGTTGAGAGGAAACAGGGGCTTTTTGGATTCATTTCATTATCATTTCTTATGAGTAGTCGTTTTATTACCAAGGAAGTTGGGACTCATGGCATTCAAATGTCCCTAACCAACCGGATAGAGCACAACCGCCCCAGAATCCTACGCGTCCACTTTTCCAATCGCTTCCGAAAGAAGTGGAACCTGCGTGGTGAAGGGTGTCGGATGTCATGCTTTTTGCTTCCACGACGGAAGAGGTCGAACCTGTAACGTCCCCAAAGCTCAAGATACCTACAGCGGCTAAAGCGATTCCTACTTTTGCAAGTTTCTTCATAAAACATAACTCTCCTTTTGTTTTGTCATGGATGAGGATTAATTGGAAGTTTTTATCACCTTACCAATTGATTCCATGCTTTTCAACGAATTAGGAGGATTTTGGAACTTTATTCCTATAACTGAATGTGCTGTTTACTAGAAAAGTAGCAAGAAAGGATTTTTGAGTTTTTATTTCAAATAGTTTGAATATTATGTTCTATATGTATAGAATATAGATGGGAGGGATAATATGGAATTATTTTCTGCAGGGACGAAGCTGAACAGAGAGACGTATGAGGTGGAGGTGAAGTCTTCTTTATTATGGGAAGCGGCTCTTGGCATTGCAGCCATTACCAACGATTCCTTATTGGACACGCTGGAATGGAAGGAGAAAGATCGGGAATTGATTCTTGCCTCTTTCTCAAGCGATATGATCGACCACCTATCCTATGTGAAAGAACATAATACATGGAAGACGCTTTTGCAGCTGCTTCATCAAGGGGACTTTACACAGATGAGTGAATTTCAGTCCTTTATTGAAGGGCTGTCGAATGAGGAATTGAAATCCTATGCTGTTCCTTATCTTGGGAGAAATTATGAGGCCAGAAAACAAGAGCTTTTGGAAGGTTCTGAGGAAGCGCTGCATGTGCTCCAGAAAGAATTAAAGAATCATCCTTTCCTGCCCGGCTACTTAGCATTTATTATGCATGTTTCCGGCACACAGTTGAAGGAGCACTTGGGGAAGGTGATGGAAGGCTGGTTTGAGACCGTGATACGTCCGGATAAGGAAAAGCTTTCTTCCATTTTAACGAGAGATCATATTTCTAAACAGAAGAGGCAGAAGCAGATGAATGCGGAACAGCTTGTGGAGTGGGCAACAGATGGAGTGAAGTATCTCCCGGAGCCGGGAGTCCATAAAGTTATCCTTATCCCTCACTATGTTTATCGTCCGTGGAATGTGGAGGCCGACTTGGAAGGCGTGAAGGTGTTTTACTATGCAGCAGCGAATGGAAGCATCTATCCGGAAGCGGATGTTCCGAACAAACAGCTGGTGCAAAGATACAAAGCGCTGGGGGATGAAACACGTTTGAGGGTATTGAAGCGGCTGATGGAGGAACCGCATTCGCTCCAATCGTTGACGACAGAGCTGGGAATGGGAAAGACGACCATTCACCATCATTTGAAACTGTTGAAATCTGCGCGACTTGTTAAGCAGGAAGGGAATGTTTATGAGGGAAATCCGGAAGTAATTGAATCTATGGGAACAGATATGAAAGCTTATTTGGGATGTAAATGAGGAGGGGAGCCGTTCCGGACGTTGTCGAAGATAAGAGACGATACACCTTTCGTCATCCGGCTTTCCGGTTCATTGGAGGGAATCTTGTATCTTTCTTCGGAGATCAAATCTACTTGATTGCTCTGCCACTGATTGTCTTATCCATCACAGGTTCTCCTTTAAGTATGGGAATCGTTGCGGCATTGGAAAGGCTGCCTGTTCTCCTTCAGCCGTTGGCTGGTGTGTGGACGGACCGTTTCAACCGGAAGTTCCTTCTTTTGGGAAGTGACCTGTCCCGATTTTCAGCTATTGGACTTTTAGGGATTCTATACATAACGGGTCAGCTGGAAATCTGGCATCTGTATGCAGCAGCACTGTTTGTGGGCGTGTGTACCCAACTCTATCAAACATCTCAGTTTGCTATTCTTCCTGAATTAGTAAAAGAGGAAGAGCTGCCGGCTATGAATGCTGTCAACAGTGGAACTTTTCAGGCTGCTGTGTTTCTGTCCCCGGGGCTTGGAGGGATTCTTCTGAGTATTTGGAACCCCGGAGTTGGATTGATCCTGAATAGTTTCTCGTTTCTGATCGGGGCTTTGGTCGTTTGGAGCCTTCCTATACAACCGCCGGCATGGAGTGGAAAGAACAAAGACGGAATGATATCCGGGTTGAAAGAAGGGTTTCGTTATGTTTGGTCTGTCAAAGCGATTCTTCACACGAACCTTGCTATGCTGTTTTCTGTTTTCGGAACGACCATGTTTCTTACCATGTACATTGTGCATTTGAATTCCACCATTAACATGGCCACCGTCCCCATTGGTTTTCTTCTTTCTGTTGGGGGCATTACAGCTGTGGCAGGATCCTTCGCGTCCAGCTGGCTCAGTAAACGAATGACATACCGGACGCTTCTCTTCTGCACAGGCGTTCTCGGCGGGGCGTCTATTGCAGGTTTCGCGGCAGGGGGGTCTTTCTGGTGGCTTGCTGTGATGAATGCCGTCGGTACAGGAACAGCTTCCATCAGCAGTCCATGTATCCTTACTATCCGTCAGCAGGGGAGTCCGGCGCATCTGCTCGGGAGAGTGCAGGCGACAAGCCGCTTCATGACGTGGTCCCTCATGCCGGTTTCCGCTTTATTTGCAGGATGGCTGGCGGAAGTGTACGGGACAACTGTTCCTATTCTGACAGGAGGATTACTTGTCCTGTCGGCCTCCTTTTTTTATCTTCATCCTGCCTTGGATAAGAGAAGGAGGATCTGAGGGAATAAATGGAACAGGAGTCTGATTTAAGCATAGGGGATTTTGATGCTATAATAAGAAGGTGTACTTTCCATTTATAGGGGCGGAAAACGCTGCTGTATTTTTTTCATAAACCTTAATCCGGTTTTCACTTTTTTTGTACGGGAGAGATCTATATGAGTTCAGAATCAAAGATGAAGCTGTTCAGCATGAATTCCAATGAGCCGTTGGCGGAGGAAATAGCGGACATTCTGGAAGTACCTTTAGGAAAGAGTTCCGTCATCCGTTTCAGTGATGGAGAAATTACGATCAACATTGAAGAAAGCGTCCGCGGGGATGATGTGTATATCGTCCAACCGACGTCCCAGCCTGTCAACGAGAACTTGATGGAGCTGCTTATTATGATTGATGCGATGAAACGTGCTTCGGCGAAGACGATCAACGTCGTCATTCCTTACTTCGGTTATGCACGTCAAGACCGAAAGGCACGTCCTCGTGAGCCGATCACTGCGAAATTGATTGCAAACCTTCTGGAAACAGCGGGCATATCACGTGTGATCACTCTCGACCTGCATGCGCCTCAAATCCAAGGCTTCTTCAATACGCCGGTGGATCAGCTGCTTGGTATTCCGATTCTTGCACAGTATTACAAAGAAAATTATAAGAATCTGCAGGATACAGTCATCGTTGCACCGGATACGAGTGGTTTAAGCCGCGCAAGAAGAATGGCCAACATTCTGGATCTGCCGATTGCTTTCGTAGATAAGCGCAGGCAGGGGCCGGGAGAACCAGGTCAGGTTAATGTCATCGGTGACATAGAAGGCAAACACGTAATTATCGTGGATGATATGATTGATACCGCCGATACAGTTACAATTGCTGCGGAAGCGCTCCTCAAGCATGATGTGAAAGATATCTATGCCTGTGGAACTCATGCCGTACTTTCGGATCCATCTGTGAAGAAAATCGATCAATCGCCGATCAAAGAGCTGCTTGTAACCAATTCTATTTTCCTTCCGGAGGAAAAGCGGATCTCTAAAATCAAGTCGCTGTCTGTGGCACCATTGCTTGCAGATGCACTCCTTCGTGTCCAACACGAGCACTCCGTCAGTGTTCTGTTCGATTAATAGAAGACAAAAAAAGGCTGCCAGGCAATGGCAGCTTTTTTTGTTAGAGATCGACTTTTGGTAAGGCGTAGTGCAGGTGGTTCTGAATGAAAGCATGGGTGTGATCAATGATCGTTTCCTGATCATTATCCATCGATGCGACGTGGTAAGAGTCCTCAAGCACCACTTTGGACTTCTGCTTCGAACCAACACGTTGGAGGATGAAGTCGGTGTTTGCCGGTGGAACGACATGATCGATCCTTGATTGGAAACAGCTGATCGGACAGGATACGGCGGGAAGCCGTTTCTGGACCACTTCCATGTATTGAAGCAGCTGTCGATATGCGAATCGCGGGGTTCTGGTATAGGTGATTTCTTCCACGTCGTTTTTCTTGATGTCCGGACGTCCTTCTTCGATCCACATCGGACAATCATTCCTGTTATAAGTAGAGAAAGAGGGGATGGACATAGCTGGATTAATCAACAGGATACCGTCTATTGCCTTATGCCGGCTGGCAAGGTCGAGCGTCAACGTGCCGCCCATCGATTGACCGACAACATAAACCCGGCCGCACTGGGCGCTTAACTCGCTGTAGGCTTCTTCCAAGCATAAGAACCAGTCGGAGAAAGAACAGTGCTTCAGATCTTCCCCATGTGTTCCATGGCCTGCAAGCCTTGGTGCTTTAACGGTGTAGCCTTTGGATGCAAACGCCGTCCCAAGGTCCTTCATGCTTTGTGGTGTACCTAAAAAACCATGACACAAAAGGATCCCGACGCCGTTACTGCCTTCGTACGTAAACGATTCTGCTCCATTGATTACCGGATATGATTCGTACATCCTTCCACTCCTTTGTCCTCTTGAGGATCGAATTTGCTATTATTGGTATTAAACTACAATAATTCCTATCAGTCAACTAGGTATTAAAAATAATTTGATTCTTCGGTTGTCTTCTGGGAATTTCAGCTTTACATACGTAGCGCATATTGTATAATTTTAAATAGTAATCGTTACTCTTTAATTATGTTATGTATATTCAGCAAAAGAATCGAGGGAAAAGGCGTGAGTCATTATCTGCGCAACATACTAAAAAAGAATGTCCTGCTTCAGATGAATCCTGACAAAAGAGAATTATATACCTATGTCATTCAAATGGAGGATGAACTTGCAGAAACAGTGTCGACCCCGGACGATTTCATTCGATTGATAAGCAGCGATCAACCACACCGGAAGGCCGCCCGAAGGTTTGGTATGACGTTGTTTGAACTTCTTCAAACCATGAAAGATCTGGAGAGAGACATCCACCGGCATACGCTTGAGATGGAAGCAGCTGTCAGATGGATAGACTATACAGAAAAGATGGGAAGGGAAGACGGTTTCCGCTGCTTCCTTGTCGATATTCCTTCTCCCCGCTTATGAAAAGGACCAGGATGCTGGTCCTTTTTTTGTTCTGTCAGAGACCTCGCATGGATTGCTGTTTACGGTTTAAAAAAATGACATTAGAATATAGGTATAAAGAATTTTCTGCAAAAACCCTGGTTTCCTGGTGAAGATGGGTTCAGCTGACAGAGAAAGGCAAACAGGATCAAGCCTTGGGAATGAAAGCGGGGAGGGGTTCGTATGGAAGATTTATATCGAGTGGTCATTGTAGATGATGAAATGCTGATCAGGCAGGGGATCATCAATTATATCGACTGGGAGAGTCAGGGATTCCGTATTGTGGGAGAAGCATCAAACGGGAAAGAGGCGCTGCAGCTTGTCGATGAGCTTCATCCACATCTGCTTATTACGGATATCGTTATGCCTGGCATGAACGGAATTGAATTAGTGAAGGCCGTCAAGGAACGGCATCCGTCCGTTGAAATTATCGTACTGAGCAGTTTTGAGAACTTCGACTATGTGCGTTCCGCCTTTCAATTCGGTATTGCCGATTATATATTAAAGCCGAAATTGAACGGGGAAGAGCTGATTCGGACGTTAAATCGGATTTCGCCGAATACAGCAGACAACCCGGTTGAATATGAAAAAGATATCTCCTTGGAAGATCTTTTGCGTAAGAAATTGGAGGGACAGGAGTGGACGGCGGAAGAAGAAGAGAAGTTACAGGCATTCCCGCAGGGAGCCTACACGCTCCTTGGATTGACCGAGACCCGACGGAATGGCGGCAATTCGGCACTTATATCTCTGCATCAAAAATTATCCGAAGAGGGAGCGATTAAAGGAATTGAGTGGATCGCTGACGTTGAAAGCGATTTCAATGTGGCTCTGCTCATTTATGACTCCCTTCATACAGCTGCTGTCCAAGAAAGGCTGGTACGTTTCTCCGATGAATATGAAGGAGTCGGAGACCGCGCTCCGTGGGTCGTCAGTGCACCGTTTTTCTCTCTTAAGGAAGTCGGTGAAGTCTATCGCGACCAGGTTATTCGCTTGAAAGAATACGCCTTTTATATGCCGGAAGCTCCTATTCTTATGGAAGGGCTGCTGCCGGATTTGGAGCGGAAGGAGCGCCCATTCGATTTAAGTGGTTTCATTGATCGCTTCAAGCAGCGGAAATTCGATACGGCCATACAAAATTTAAGAAGGCACCTCGATGCCTTGACGAGTGATTATACTCTCGATATCTTTGAGTTTAAATCCTGGATGGAGAACGTCATTTTTAACAGCATTGTTCTCCTCGGCAATATGAAATATCCGGTGGATGACCTGGAAACGTTAAAGTATGAATACTTTGCAGTCATCAACGAGGCTGGGAATGTAAATGATGCGGTCGCACCTTTTTATGATTTTTTGGAGAAGGTTCAAGTGGTCGTTCAAGAGGATACCCAGAGGGAATGCCCGACCGATGTCCAGCGTCTGCTGCAATATATAGAAGAACACTACGCGGAACCGCTGTCCTTGACGACGCTTGCCAACTATTTTCACTTTAACGCATCTTATTTATCTACGTATTTCAGTACGCACCTTCATATCGGTTTCAGCGATTATTTGAACAAGGTGAGGATTGAGAAAGCGAAACGGCTGCTGGAATCGACGAATACGCCTGTAAGCGAAGTGAGTGAGCAGGTCGGTTATTCTGATCCAAGCTACTTTGGTAAAGTATTCAAGCGGCTGGTCGGTTCCTCTCCGGGAAAGTATCGTAAAAAAGCTATGGCAGCGAATTGAGGAAACCAGATGAAAAGACTGCGAGAATTTATTCGGAACAATCGGTTGTTCATGAAGATGTTTCTGGTCATGGTGATCAGTATTGTCGCTGTTTCGGTCTTAATTGCCTTCAGTACGATTCGAATGTCCAATAATTTATTCATGGAAACCTTCAGTATTACCAATACGAAAGTGTTGAATCAGATCAAGCAGGAATTCGAATCTTTCAGTAATGCAGTCGCATCTACTACCATGAATGTCCAGGATAACGGGACGATCAAGCGACTGCTGACGAGAGAGGATATGAATTCGGTAGAAGAATCGAAGTCGTACTACGGGATTACAGAACAGCTGGACCGTATTTATACAGATAGTCTGAATCAGGCTAATATGATCGTACTTGGCAACAACGGCCGTCTGTTCAATATGAAATATAACCATTGGCCTGTCACTGCAGATGCTCTGATCAACCATCCAATTACAGAAAATCTGCGGAAGAACCCGGACGAAATTCTGTACCAATTCATTCCTGCCAGTGAAATTTCAAATGGCAGAGATATGGTCGTTGCTTCTAAAGCCTTGACGGAAAGGTCGACTGGCAATATCTATGGATATGTATATATTCCCATCCGGGAAAGGGACGTTCACGCCTTTTATGAAGGGTTTACGAGTGAAGGGAATAGTGTGCTTGTCATGAACGGACAGGGGGAGATCGTTTCCAGTAATAGGTCTGAATGGATCGGACGCCGTACCCCGCACCTTCTTTCCGTTGCAGAAGCTTCTGATGTAAACCGTAAGGAATATAGAGATGCGGAGGCTTTCGATAAGGACTATTTAATGATGTCAGAATCTCTGCCGGCTTTGGACATGTATGTCATTAATTTGATCGATCAGGAGGTCGTCGTCAATAACTTGATTGATACGAAGGAACTGGTGATGATCAGCGTAGGAATCGTCATCTTGGCCGTAGGAATCGTATTCATTATATCGAGGAGGATGACCAATTCCTTGAGCAGGCTGGTCGGACAGATTTCCAATATGTCAAAATACGATTTCCGAAAGCCGGTAGACGAAGAGGGTGGATACGAAGCCAGGAAGCTCGGCGAGGCTTTCAATTATATGTTGAACGAGCTTCAGGATCATGTGGATATTCTGCTGAAAACGCAGCGGCAGGCGAGAAAAGCGGAACTTGAGGCCCTTCAACACCAGATCAATCCCCATTTCTTATACAATACGTTGACTTCTGTTAAATTCATGGTGAAAGAAGGGAAGAAAGAAGAAGCATTCGATACGATCGATGCGCTTATTCCTTTGCTGCAGAATGCACTCGGAAACGTGGATGAAACCATTACCGTAGAGCAGGAAGCTGCGAACATCGAGCACTATATCCTTATTAATCGGATGCGTTATGGAAACAAAATTAAGGTGAACACGCTTATTTCCCCTGACTGTCTTCATTATCATTTACCTAAGCTGGTGATCCAGCCTTTCCTGGAAAATGCTTTCTTTCATGCATTTACGGAGAAAAAGGAAGGCTTCATTCAAATTCTCATTGCCCAGCGGGAGGACAAACTGGTCTGTGAAGTTGTGGATACAGGAGACGGCATGCGGATGGAAACGTTCCGAAATCAGAAGGAGAAACGAAAGTTGTTCAGCGGTATAGGGATTCGGAACGTACATGATCGAATCCAGATGTTGTTCGGAGAAAATTACGGAGTAGAAATAGCCAGCGAGTGGAAAAAGGGCACGAAAGTGAAAATAGTTCTACCATTACTCGAAGGAAATCCTAAAGATATGACCATACCTATAAATAATACCAAAATAGGCCCATCGTAATCATAGAAACTCCAAAGATAGTTAAATAATTTTCTAAAGATCGTTCTAACGGTCTTTTTTTTTATCCGTTATGATAAATATAGGCGTAATGATAACGCTTACAAATAAAAGGGGGTTTTCGTTGTGAAAGGTTTTCTTTTTAAGAAAAGTTGGGTGTTCGCTTTAGCTCTGATCGCTATTTTCACACTTGCTGCTTGTTCTTCGGATGAATCGAGCGGTAGTGATGGAGGTGGGGAAGATTCCAATAAAGTCACAGCATGGGCGTGGGATCCGAAGTTCAATATAGCAGCATTGGAAATTGCTAAAGATGCCTACGAAGGCGATGCAGAAATCGAAATTATTGAAAATGCTCAAGATGATATCGTACAGAAATTGAATACAGGACTCAGTTCCGGAACAATGAAAGGTATGCCGAACATCGTTCTGATTGAAGACCAGCGTGCTCAAAGTTTCTTGAAATCTTATCCTGATGCTTTTTATCCAATTGATGATTATATGAATCCAGATGATTTCGCATCCTATAAGATCGCTCCGACGAGCTTGGATGGAAAGCAGTACGGACTTCCTTTTGATACAGGCGTTATGGGGCTTTACTTCCGTACGGACTACTTGGAAGAAGCCGGTTATACGAAAGAAGATCTGACAGACATCACGTGGGATGAATTCATTGCCATCGGTAAAGACGTGAAAGAGAAAACAGGAAAAGACATGGTTTCCATGGATCCTAATGATCTTGGAATCGTCCGTGCCATGATCCAGTCTGCTGGTAAATGGTATGTCGAGGAAGATGGAGAAACATTGAACATTGAAGGTAACGAAGCACTGAAGAAAGCGTTCGAAACTTACAAGTCCATGATGGAAGCGGATATTGTGAAAGCGAATTCAGACTGGAGTCAATATGTCGCTGCCTTTAACAGTGGAGACATTGCGACAGTTCCGACTGGTAACTGGATCGGTGCAAGCATCATGGCGGAAGAATCCCAGTCCGGTAAATGGGCGGTCGCTCCAATTCCAAAACTTGATGTAGAGGGCGCCGTCAACGCATCGAACCTTGGAGGAAGCTCCTTCTATGTGTTGAACATCGATGGGAAAGAGAAAGCAGCTGAATTCCTGGGTGAAACTTTCGGAAGCAATACTGATTTCTATCAGGATCTAATTACGGAAGTAGGAGCTGTCGCTACGTACTCTCCAGCAGCAGAGGGAGAAGCTTATCAGCAGGAAAGCGAATTCTTCGGCGGACAGAAATTGGTCTCTGACTTGTCTGAATGGACAAACGAGATCCCGGCTGTCGATTACGGAACGCACACGTACGCCATTGAAGATATCCTTGTAGCGGAAATGCAGAACTACTTGAACGGAAAAGAATTGGATGCTGTGCTCGCAGATGCTCAAGCTCAGGCAGAAGCGCAGTTGAAATAATTCCGTTAGAAATCAGTCAGGACTGATTCACTAAAAAAAGGGGTTCTTGGGAAGTGTTCATGCTTTCGAAGAATCCCTTTCTTTACAAAAAAGTGTGGATCAGGCGGAAAGAGGAGGAAGTACAAAATGAGCAATTCCATGGAAAGTACCAGTTCTACTTATGTGGAGAAAAGTAAGAAGAACGGAACGAAACGGTGGTTTAAAAAGAATTATGTCGGTTGGTTGTTCATCATCATTGCCATTCTTGGAATCGCAGTGTTCTATTTCTATCCAATGTTACGAGCTTTGCTGCTGTCCTTCCAATCCGGGATGGGAGCCAATCTTGAATATGTAGGGCTGGATAACTATATTCGCCTCTTCAGTGATCCCACCTTCATAGCAGCTCTGACAAACACGTTCATTTATCTTCTTGTGCAAGTGCCTGTCATGATCATTCTGGCTCTGGTCTTTTCGGTCATCCTGAATGATTCGACGTTGAAATTCAAAGGATTTTTCCGGACGGCAATTTTCCTTCCGTGTGTCACTTCATTGGTCGCCTATGCAGTTATCTTTAAATACTTATTCGGTGTCGATGGTTTAATCAACACGTTCCTGTTGGATCTTTCTCTCATTTCGGAACCGTTGAACTGGCTGGCGGATCCACTGCTTGCCAAGATCACGATCATTCTTGCCATCACATGGCGCTGGACGGGTTACAATATGATTTTCTATCTATCGGCCTTGCAGAACGTAGATAAGTCCATGTATGAGGCGGCAAAAATAGACGGTGCGTCAAGCATTCAACGTTTCTTCTATATTACTGTCCCTATGTTAAAGCCGATCATCTTGTTCACTTCCATCATGTCTACGATCGGAACACTTCAGATCTTTGATGAAATCATGAACATCACAGGTGGAGGACCGGGTAACGCAACCCTATCTATCTCCATGTACATCTATAATCTATCATTCAAGTACAGCCCTGATTTTGGTTATGCAGCGACTGTATCTTACGTAATCGTTATTCTTGTGGTTATCTTCTCGCTAATTCAATTTAAAGTGGCAGGTGAAGAAAAATGAAGAAAGCAAAACGAATCGGTGTCTATGTGTTTTTGAGTGTCGCGGCGTTGTTCTCTATCTTCCCGTTTTTGTGGATGATTGTGAGCATGACCAACAAGTCGGTGGACGTTACTCAAGGGCGCTTGCTGCCGGGTACCCATCTATTTGAAAACATCCGTGTGTTGTTCGAGTCAGTGGATGTCGTCACGGCGCTCGTAAACTCTACGATCATTGCCGTCATCACGACATTTTTGACTTTGTTGATCGGTTCCCTTGCTGGTTATGGGTTTGAAATTTACCGCTCACCGGGCAAGGACCGCATATTTAATGTTCTTCTTCTTTCTATGATGATTCCGTTTGCAGCCATCATGATTCCGCTTTACCGTTTGTTCGGAGGCGTATCTTCCACCATCCCGTTTCTTGGAATCGATACCCTCGCGGCTGCCATCCTGCCGACCGTCATTACGGCATTCTTTATCTTCTTCTTCCGTCAGAATACGAAGATGTTCGCGAAGGAATTGGTGGAAGCCGGGCGTATGGACGGGTTGAGTGAGCTGGGTATCTTCTTCCGTATCTACCTGCCTACAATGAAAACGACGTATGCAGCTGCAGCGATCATTGCATTTATGAACAGCTGGAACAACTATCTATGGCCGTTGGTCATTTTGCAGTCGCCTGAAAACCAGACGATCCCGTTGTTAATTTCCAATCTTGGTGCAGGATATTCTCCGGATTACGGAGTAATCATGACTGCCATTGTTATCGCGACACTGCCGACAGCGCTTGTATTCTTCATTATGCAGAAGCATTTCGTAGCTGGAATGATGGGTTCTGTCAAAGGTTAAGAGAAACAGCTGATATAAGGAGGTTCATCCATGGAATTAAAGCCGCATGATTATGAAAATATCAAGGTGTTGGAACGGAATCGTAGAAGAGAGCGGGCACACTTCTTTCCTTATAAAAAGGAACAGGCAGCATGGACGTTTGAGAGGGAGTGTTCGCCTTCCTTCCAATCTCTCAACGGAAATTGGAAGTTCCATTATGCTGAAAATCCGCTTGATGCCCCGGAACGTTTCTATGAAACGAATTATGATGTCATGGATTGGGAGGAGCTTCCGGTCCCTTCGTCCTGGCAGATGCACGGCTATGGGAAACCGGCTTATACGAACGTTGTCTATCCATTCCCTGTCGATCCACCCTATGTACCGGATGAGAATCCGACAGGGTCCTATGTACGGGAATTCTATGTTCCTGAGGAGTGGCTGGAGGAGAAAGTATTCGTCAAATTCGAAGGAGTAGACAGTGCTTTCCATTTATGGGTGAACGGAAAAGAGGCAGGATACAGCCAGGGAAGCCGTATCCCCTCTGAGTTCGATCTTACTCCGTTTCTTAAAGCAGGTACGAACAGAATCGCCGTTCGGGTATATCAATGGTCGGACGGTTCGTATATAGAAGATCAGGATATGTGGTGGTTGAGCGGCATCTTTCGGGATGTCTATTTGCTTGTCGTTCCAAAAGTACATATCGACGATATCTTCGTGAAGACGGTATGGAAACAATCGTCCGATGTCGCAGAGTTGGTCGTGGAAACCAAGGTGGAGAACGGAACAGGAAAAGACATATCCGGTTATTCGCTTGACTATCAATTCTTTGATAAAGAGAAGCAGCCTGTATTTTCCGAAATCCATGATCCGTTGGAAGACCTGGCACCTGTCCGTGAATTCTCTGTAATGAAGCCACGGCTTTGGTCTGCAGAAGATCCTTACTTATACACGTTGCTCCTTACCTTGAAAGACGGGGAAGGAAAGACCGTAGAGATTATCCCTTTGAAAGTCGGGTTCCGTTCCATTGAGCTTGTCAATGGACAATTCCTTGTCAACGGCGCTGCTGTGAAACTGAAAGGCGTCAACCGCCATGATCACCATCCGGTACTAGGCCGTGCCGTTCCTTTCGAGTGGATGAAACAAGATGTTCTTTTGATGAAGCAGCATAACATCAACGCCGTCCGTACGGCCCACTATCCTAACGATCCAAGATTCTATGACTTGTGTGATCAATACGGCTTGTACGTCATTGATGAAGCGGATTTGGAATGCCATGGTTTCGAAGTCATCGGGGACTGGAATGCACTGAGTGATGACCCTGAATGGAAAGATGCTTATGTAGACCGAATGAAGCGGATGGTTGCCCGGGATAAGAACCGCCCGTCCATCATCATGTGGTCGCTTGGGAATGAGTCCGGTTTCGGAAGCAACCATCAGGAGATGGCCCGCTGGGTGAAAGAATATGATGACACGCGTCTGGTTCATTATGAAGGGGAGAGTCGCGCCCTTGCTTCCTCGGAACGCTTCTATGATCCGAAAATAGATCCGGAAGCTTCCGATGTATTTACAACGATGTACACGTCTGTAGAAGAAATGGAGGCATTAGGGAAGCGTAAGGATTTGAAGAAGCCGCACATATTGTGTGAATATGCCCATGCCATGGGGAACGGACCTGGAGGATTGCAGGAGTACTGGGATACCTTTTATCGATACGACCGTCTGCAGGGAGGATTCGTATGGGAATGGCTGGACCACGGAATCTTACAGACGAACGAAGACGGTGAGGAGTATTATGCCTACGGAGGGGACTTCGGTGAACGTCCTCACGATTCCAATTTCGTTATCGACGGTTTGGTCATGCCGGACCGCACCCCGTCTCCGGCGCTTGCAGAATACAAAAAGGTGATAGAACCTGTACGTATGGAAGCGGCAGACCTTGCAAAAGGGACAATCGACGTAACCAACCGCTATGATTTCCTTTCTCTTGACCACCTGCACGCTTCCTGGAAAGTGATGGAAGGAGAACGCTGTCTGGATAGTGGAGTGGTTTCATTAGAAGGGATCATGCCGGGCGAATCGAAAACGGTGGACATTCCTTTTCTATCTCTGAAGGATAAAGCGTTCGAAGAGGAAGTATGGCTGACAGTAGAATGCAGGCTTGCTCACGAAACAGACTGGGCGGAGACTGGGCACGAGATTGCCTGGGCGCAGTTTGAGCTTCCGGCACAGCGATTGGCGGTTAATAATCAAGCAGAGACCCATTCGCCGATTACACGGGTAGAGGACGAGCGACACCTTCGCTTGGACGGAGATTCTTTCACCGCCATATGGTCGAAGAAGGACGGCATGCTGACGGAATGGACGTATCAAGGGATATCCATGCTCGAGAAAGGCCCTGCTCTTCATCTGTGGAGGGCGCCTATTGACAATGACCTATGGGGACAGGATCAATGGAAGGAAACCCCTTCGATAAAAGAGTGGAGAGACGCCGGGCTTTCGGATATGCGTCATCGCCTGCGATCGCTTCATTATCAAGCACATGCTGATAACCGGATGGAGGTTACGGTAGAGACCCGGGTGGCTCCACCGTCCCTGAACTGGGGCTTGGACGTGACCTATCGTTACCTTGTACAGGAAGACGGCATCATCGATCTTCAGGTGAAAGGGGAACCTTACGGGAAACCCCCGAAAACCTTCCCGAGGATTGGTTTGAAAATGGAACTCCCAGCCGGACTGGATCACGTAAAATGGTTCGGACGTGGACCGGGTGAAGCTTATATCGACAGCAGGCAGGCGGCCCGTATCGGAGTATGGTCCAAGCATGTAGAGGAGCTTCGTACTCCTTATGTCTTCCCTCAGGAGAACGGGAATCGTCATGAAGTCCGCTGGATGAAGCTTCATCGTTTAGATGGGATAGGTTTGCAGGTGAAGAGTGCTTCTTTGTTCGACTTCAACGCCCACTATTACACCGTCGAAAACTTGGAAGCTGCCAAACATACGTATGACCTGAATAAAGAAGACTTCCTGACGCTTTTGATAGACCATCGCCAGCATGGGTTGGGGTCTGCAAGCTGTGGACCGGATGTATTGGAGAAGTATCAGCTGAAGAGCGGGCCATTCCAGTTCAGGGTGTCCATGGTGCCCACCATCTGATAGCGGTCCGCCTCGCTTGTATTCAGGAAGAAGTGTGACATTTAAGATCGTCCAAATGAAGAAGGAGGAGCGCCATGCTTACAGCTGAAAACGGTCAATTTTATTTAAATGATAAGCCCTTTCAAATCCTTTCCGGTGCCATTCACTATTTCCGTACCGTCCCGGAGCATTGGGAAGACAGACTGGAAAAATTGAAGGCTCTCGGATTGAATACGGTAGAAACGTATGTCCCTTGGAACCTGCATGAACCGCGCAGAGGGGAGTTCGAATTCTCGGGCTTAGCCGATATCGAAGGTTTTATACAGACAGCGGCCGATCTGGGACTCTATGTGATCGTCCGTCCGGCCCCGTATATTTGTGCCGAATGGGAGATGGGAGGGCTTCCCTCCTGGCTGCTAAAGGACAAGGATGTTGTCATGAGAAGCAGTGATCCCGTTTATCTGTCGTACGTAGAAAGTTATTACAAAGAGCTACTTCCTAAGTTCGTCCCGCACCTATACCAGAACGGCGGTCCGATCATCGCGATGCAGATTGAGAATGAGTACGGCGCTTACGGCAATGATCAGAAATATTTGACGTTCCTTAAGAAACAATACGAGCAGCATGGTCTGGATACCTTCCTCTTCACATCAGACGGTCCAGACTTTATCGAACAGGGATCACTCCCGGACGTGACGACAACGTTGAACTTCGGTTCCAAGGTGGAGCAGGCGTTTGAACGTCTGGATGCATTCAAGACGGGTTCACCGAAGATGGTTGCAGAATTTTGGATCGGCTGGTTCGATTATTGGACAGGGGAGCATCACACCCGTGACGCAGGAGATGCTGCGGCTGTCTTCAGAGAATTGATGGAACGAAAAGCATCGGTCAATTTCTACATGTTCCATGGCGGCACGAACTTCGGGTTCATGAACGGAGCCAACCACTATGATGTCTACTACCCTACGATTACAAGCTATGATTATGACAGCTTGTTGACAGAGAGTGGAGCGATCACAGAGAAATACAATGCAGTGAAATCCATCCTTGCCGACTACCAAACCGTCCCGGCCGACTATGAGTCTGTGCTTTCATCCGAAGCTTGCGGCAGGGTGGAAGTGGAGGAGGGCGTGAGTCTGTTCGATACCCTTGCCGAAATCGGGAAGCGGACGGCACACATAAAGCCGCTCTCTATGGAGGAAATTGACCAGGCTTATGGCTACACCCTTTATAAGACAACCGTCAACCGCTCCGGAGAGCTGAGTATGGGGATCGAAGCCGTTCATGACCGTGCGTTTATTTACGTTAATGGTACGTATCAGAAAACCATTTATATCAATGACGAACAGAAGAAAACGACACTCGTTTTCCCGGAAAAGATCAATACGCTGGAAATCCTCGTCGAGAATATGGGAAGAGCCAACTACGGTGAGCATCTGGAGGATCGTAAAGGCTTGACGAAGAATATTTGGCTCGGGGAGCAGTATTTCTTTGAATGGGAGATGTACGCCGTTGAATTGGATATCCTTCCTGAAAGCTACGCAAAGCAGGAGGACTCCCGTTATCCGAAATTCTTCCGCGGTACGTTCGATGCGCCGGGGAGACACGACACTTACATCGACAGTGAAGGGTTCACGAAGGGGAATCTCTTCGTAAACGGGTTCAATCTGGGGAGATATTGGAACACAGCCGGTCCTCAAAAGCGGATCTACGTCCCAGGCCCGCTGTTGAAGGAGCAAGGAAATGAACTGGTCATACTGGAATTAGAGCACTCTTCTGTTTCAGAAGTGCAGTTGGTGGATCAGCCTGAACTTGCCGCCGTTGTGAAATCATAAATGGAAAAGTCACCGCCTTACAGCGGTGACTTTTTTTGAGGAAGCACGATGCTGGATTTTTCTCCTATAGCGGTGTAAAGTACCTACTAGTGGAAAAAAGACAGCGAGATTTGCAGGAGGAATAATAAGCATGAATTTAGATAAATATTTCGATCTTTTTGATCGTTCCCGAACAAGTGAAGAGGCGATGGAAGAGTTAAATGGTTTGTTCACGGATGACATGGTCTTCGTATTAAATGGCAGCAGGAAGCAGGGGCTGGATCAATGGAAGCTGTTCATGAAGCAGGTATTCACCAATAATACAGACATTAAGCATATGTATGAAGGTTGGGAAAAAGTCGAAGGAACCGATGCATATGAAACGCGGTGGGCCGTGTGCGGAAAGCTTGCAAATGGAAAGGTGTACACGCAGACAGGGAAGGACATTGCCCGTCTGGACGAAGCGGGCCGGATCAGCTATTTGGAAAACGTCCCGGATCAACAGGATTTGTTCCAAGGCTATTAAAGATGATAAAGCGCAGCTTATTCCATAAGCTGCGCTTTTTTTATGGAGGAAGGATGGAGAGAGTACAATCAGGATCAAAATCATCTACAGCGGCCAAAGGACCGATATTTCATGATTATGTTTTAACCCGGCGAGGAGAGGAATACTATGTAACAGAAAAGGAAAAGGAAAGGGAGTGTCTTCATGGGTAAATTCATCTTGAATCTCCTGGCGTTTATCCTTGTCGTCGTCGTCAACGGACTTGCGAACGCGCTGCCGTTGAATGGACAAACGACTGGTGAAATTTCCAACCGCCTCGATGTTCTATTTACACCGGCAGGGTATGTCTTCAGTATTTGGGGACTAATTTATCTTCTGCTTGGAATCTGGGTGCTGCGTCAGTTCCCGGCAAGCCGCAGAGATCTGCCGCTTTATCTAAATACGAGTGGACTTTTCGTCCTGAGCAGCCTGCTCAATAGTTTATGGATCTTCCTTTGGCATTATAATTACTTCGGTTTGACCGTGATCGTCATGCTGCTGCTATTGCTTACCCTGATCCGGCTGTATACGACAGTGAAAGCAAGCGGGGCATCGTTTTTCGATCTTCTGCCATTCTCCATCTATTTAGGGTGGATCAGTGTAGCGACGATCGCTAACATCAGCTATTATCTAACAGATATTGGATGGGACGGCTTTGGTCTTTCTGATACCGTCTGGACGATTATTCTGCTGGTTGTCGCCACGGTATTAGCGGTATTTTTCCTTGTAAGCGAAGAGGATTGGGTATATCCGCTCGTCTTCGTCTGGGCGTTCATAGGCATTGGTGTGCGCAACCAGGGTTCCGATGAGACGGTTGTCGTCTATACCGCTTACCTTTTGGCTGCGTTGATTTTCATCCTGACGATTGTATTCGGATTTAAACAAAAGAGAACATCATAAGTTTCGACACCTCGAAGAAATTCCGCTCTATAAGAGTTGGAATTTCTTTTTTTTGGATTGAAAATTACAATGGAATTAATTTTGTGTTACAAAGAGTCGGAACATGTCGAAACATCAGGGATTTGCTATTATAATAGGTTCTAGTTTTTGTAATCGGAAGTACGAATTTTTGAAAAATAAGGGGTCAGGGAATGTGAGAATATTTATAGCCATAATCGCTGCATTCATTATCGCACCATTTATCTTAACCTCTCCTGCTGCCGCAGAAGCCGGGGATACTCCACAGATCGATAGTGAGTCAGGCATTGTCATGGAAGCGAATACAGGACGGATATTGTATGAAAAAAATGCAGAAGAGCGTTTGTACCCAGCCAGCTTGACGAAAATTGCGACCGCTATCTACGCCATCGAGCATGGGGATTTGGATGATACGGTAACAGTGAGTAAGCAGGCAAGTGAAACAGGCGGATCCAGCGTCTTCCTCAAAGAAGGCGATCAGATGAGGCTCGGTCAGCTCATTCAAGGATTGCTGCTTAATTCAGGAAACGATGCAGGGGTAGCGATTGCGGAGCACCTCAGCGGAAGCTCGGGGCAGTTTGCTAAAGATTTGAACGTATACCTGAAAGACGAAGTGGGGGTGGAGAATACAACCTTCTTCAATCCACACGGCTTGTTTGATCCACGGCATATGACGACAGCGGAGGATTTGGCACGGATAACCGCTTATGCGATGAAGAATGATACCTTTAAAGAAATGTTCGGAAAGAAGCAGATAGACTGGGACAGTGAGTCTTGGGATACGACGTTATACACGCACCATAAGCTGATGCGGGAAATGCCGTATGACGGTGTGACTGGAGGCAAGACGGGGTATGTCGGACAGGCTGGCTTCACATTGGCAACGAGTGCCGAACGGGACGGTACCAGTCTTGTTGCCATCACGATGAAGAACAGTACGCAGCTCGGCGCTTACCATGATACGGAGAAACTGCTGGATTATGGGTTTGATAACTTTGAGACGACAACGGTATCTCCGGACGATGTCTATGACTTCATGGGTGAGCCTTATGCCGTCGAAGAGCCGTTGACATACACCCATTCCACTAATCATCCAATAGATCAGAACGTAATCCTGCCTGGTGTCTTGATTATTTCCAACCAAATGGGTGACGTCCTGACATCCGGTATGCTTCGGCAGGTAGACAGGAAGCATACCACAGCAGGCGCTCTATCCGCTGCTGTGAAAGTGGATGACATATGGGACTATACGGGTCATCCGCTCGATCAGGATCTTACCGCACTTAAATATTGATCTAACAAGCCTTTCCTTAGACAGGAGAGGCTTTTTTTATTTGCTTTTCCCTCTATTGTTCAGACAAATTATGATTTTTTTCTAAAAAAGTGATCCAATTCTTTTCCTCTTCCGATAGCTGAGTAGAAATTATTTAATAAAGGAGAGTGTCAGATGAAACACTTGAAGAAAATCACGATCATGATGTTGGCGTTGGTCCTCCTCGTACCCTCCCTCGCCATGGCATCAAACAGTCCTACGGTGAAAACACCGGCAGCAGATTTACGATCGACACTGGATCAGCTTTTATCGGAGCACTTCGTCCTTGCGACTACTTATATGATGAAGTCGTATGACGATGCACCTGATGCGGAACAGGTATGGGAGAAGCTTGATCAAAACGCAGCGGATATGACACCTGCCATTGCCTCCGTCTATGGCGAGGAAGCGGCAGCGCAATTCGAAGAAATTTTCCGCGGCCACAATGATTATTCAGACGCGTTTGTGGAAGCAGCTAAGAATGATGATGCGGATGCACGTGAAATGGCGGAAGCGGAAGTAGATGAGTTCGTAAATGAGTTCGGGAGTTTCCTGGCAGCCGCGACGGACGGAAATCTTCCGGAAGATGCAGCGAAGGAAGCGTTGAAAGCGCATGAGCAGGATGTAGTCAATGTCTTCGATCACTATGTAAATGGAGACTACCAAGAAGCATATACGGCGTTCCGCGAAGGTTTTCAACGGATGTTCACGGTCAGTGAAGCGCTATCTACTGCGATTGTGACTCAAATGCCGGATCAATTCGAAGGTAGCAAGGCCGATACGAAGGCAGCAGATCTTCGTTCTAATCTGAATGCACTGGCAGCCGAGCACTTTGCATTAGCCGTCCTGGAAATGCAGAAGGGCTATGACCAGGCGGAGGATTATGATTTCGTGACATGGGCAGAAAACGAACATACGAAAGACTTCACAGCAGCTATTGCCTCTATTTACGGAGAAGATGGTGCGGCACAGTTTGAGCAGGTATGGCAGCAGGATC
The DNA here is from genome assembly GCF_001592845.1 of Halobacillus sp. KGW1. NCBI lineage: Bacteria > Bacillati > Bacillota > Bacilli > Caryophanales > Bacillaceae > Halobacillus > Halobacillus sp. KGW1. The sequence goes on along the minus strand of NZ_LSOC01000004.1, from coordinate 387,981 downwards.
ACATCAATGCACAAGCAGATGTCGTATCTGCCGCGCTGGAAGGGGACGAGGAAGCGAAGCAGATGGCTGAAGACAGTCTGCAGTTGTTTGCTAAAGACTTCGGTGCATTCCTGGATGCGGCGACAGAAGGAAATCTTCCAGCAGATGCAGCAACAGAAGCTGTTTGGTCTCATGAAGAAGACGTCCTGGAAACATTCGAAAGCTATGCTGGAGAGGATTATGAAGCAGCATACGATTCGTTCCGCGAAGGGTATGCATTCATGTTCGGTATCGGGGAAACATTAGGCGATGCGATCGTGATGCAGATGCCGGAACAATTCGGTACAGAAATGCCTGATGCAATGCCTGACACAGGTTTGGGCGGTATGAGTGATCAAGGCCAGTACATTTGGATGTGGATCGCATTCGGAGTACTTGCTGCAGCAGGAGCAGGCTTCGTCTATCGTAAGAAGGCAACAGAATAAATGGGAAAACTGCCAGTATATTACTGGCAGTTTTTTTATTTGGTATAAACGAAGAGATGAAACTTTCATTTAAAAAATTCTGTCAATCTATTGATGAAAGCGGTTCATTGTGATAGTGTTGTGTATGAAATTTACATATGAGAAACCGATTTACATATGTGAATGGGAAGGTGAGGAAAATGACGGTCAAATCAGCAGATCGTGTCATTTCTATATTGGATCACTTGAAGGATTATCCCAACGGTCTTTCCCTTAAAGAAATCGCCGCCCAGTTGGCTCTGCCGCAAAGCAGTACATTCCAACTGCTGCAGACGATGCAGAAACGGCATTTCCTGACGGTGGCTGAAGGGAAAGTATATAAACTAGGTCCGAAGCTCGTACAGATTGGAACGAGAGCTTTAGAGACACTCGATGTCTATGCCGATGCACGTCCTTTTCTCCGTGAATTAATGGAGAAGGTCGAGGAGACGGTATTCATGGCAATGATGATTGAAGAAGAGCTTGTCTATGTGGCGAAATTCGATAATTATCGGTCTATACGAACGACCGCGCAGATCGGGATGCGGAAACCGTTGTACTGTACGGGTCTTGGAAAAGCCTTCTTAGCTTTTATGCCGGAACCTGTCAGTGACCATCTTCTTTCGAACATGAAATTGGAACCGATTACAAGTAAGACCCTTACAGATCCTCAAGCATTGAAAGAGCAGTTCGCGGGCTTTCGTGAACAGGGTTTCGCGATTGATGATGAAGAGAATGAAGTGGGATTGTATTGCTTGGCAGCTCCTATCTACAATGCTGCCGGGGAAATGGTTGCGGCAATCAGCACAGCCGGTCCCAAAACAAGGGTCCTCGAGCGTTACGAATTCGTTTCTGAATCTTTATTGACAGTTTCGAAAGCGATTTCAGAAAGGAATGGATACGTTTTATAAGGAGGGTACGAAATGGATGTAGTCACACTGGGAGAGACAATGGTTACTTTCACGTCCAAATCTTCAGGACTGATGCGTTACGCTTCAGACTTTGCAATGAAAGTGGCTGGTGCAGAATCGAACGTTGCCATCGCCCTTGCACGATTAGGACATGATGTTGGATTTATCAGCAAAGTAGGAGACGATGAATTCGGTGAGAAGGTTCGCAGCTTCATCCGAGGAGAAGGAGTGGACGTCAACAAAGTTACTTCTTACGGAGGAGCTCCTACAGGTATCATGTTCAAAGAGAAGCTGACACCGAACGAGATGCGGGTCCAGTATTACCGTAAAGGATCTGCAGCGAGTGCGATGACTCCGGACGATCTGGACGAATCCTATATCGCCGGCGCCCGGTTCCTGCATATTACAGGTATTACACCAGCGCTCAGTTCAAGTTGTCTTGAAAGCGTTTTAACTGCTGTTCATTATGCCAAGCGTAACGGCGTAACAGTGGTTTTCGATCCGAATCTGCGGAAGAAGTTGTGGGGAGAAGAAGAAGCACGATCGGCTCTGTTGGAAATTGCCTCCATGGCGGACATTGTGCTGCCCGGTATCGATGAAGCAGAATTCCTTTTTGGACCATCTTCTACGGAGCAGCTGGCTGATAGATTTCAGGAACTTGGAGCTTCTGTCGTCATCATGAAGCTCGGCAAAAGGGGAGCTTACGTGAAAGACCATTCATTCACAGGCTATGTCGATGGTTATCCCATCGATGATGTGGTCGATCCGGTCGGTGCGGGCGATGCATTCGCAGCCGGCTGTCTCTCAGGCCTGCTGGACGGTTTGCCGGTAGAAGAGGCATGCAGACGCGGAAATGCTGCAGGGGCCATGGTCACGTTAGTCGAGGGTGACGTAGAAGGGCTGCCAACGAAGGAACGTGTCGAAGCGTTTCAAAATCAGGATGTCAAAGAGGATGTAGAGCGATAAGGAGGAATGGACAAATGGGAACAGTCTTTCAACGAATGTTAGAGCATAAGCTTGTAGCGATTCTTCGTGGGCAACAAGAAGAAGATATAGTGAACATCGCCCAGTCGCTGCATGACGGTGGGGTGCACATGATGGAAATCACGGTGGATACTCCACGATTCGACGAGCATATCCGTCAAGTCAAGGAAGCTTTCGGTGAGCGCATGATTGTCGGAGCCGGAACGGTACTGGATCCGGAAACAGCACGGACAGCCATTCTTGCCGGAGCGCAGTTCATCTTCTCGCCGACGGTCGACAAAGAAACGATCACGATGGCGAAACGGTACGGCGTTGTAAGTATTCCGGGAGCAATGACTCCGACTGAGATTTTGACAGCCTATGAGCAGGGTGCAGACATGATTAAAGTCTTTCCGGCAGGAGCGATGGGACCTGGGTATATCAAAGATGTACACGGACCGCTGCCACACATACCGTTAATGCCTACAGGTGGAGTCGACCTGTCCAACGTCCGCGAATACTTTGATAAAGGAGCAGTAGCCGCAGGGCTTGGCAGCTCGCTTGTCCCTTCCAATAAAACGATGGATGAAACGGCACTCAGGGAATTGACAGAAACGGCAAGACAATTCAGTGAAGCGATAAAGGATGTGGAGAGAGTATGAAAATCATAGATTTCAAACTGTATCAGCTGCCACCACGTTGGTTGTTCTTGAAAATAGAAACTGATATAGGCGTCTGCGGATGGGGAGAGCCTGTTGTGGAAGGACGTACGCATACCGTTGCTGCCTGTGTTACAGAATTGATGGACTATCTGATTGGTAAAGATCCGCGTCACATTGAAGACCACTTCCAGGTATTGTATCGCGGCGGCTTTTATCGGGGAGGACCGATCTTGATGAGCGCCATCTCAGGAATTGAACAAGCGCTGTGGGACATCAAAGGGAAGTATTACCACATGCCTGTCCATGAAATGCTCGGCGGATCTGTCCGTGACAATATCCAAGTTTACTCTTGGATCGGAGGCGACCGGCCCAGCGATGTAGGAGCTGCTGCCAAGGAAAAAGCGGAGGCAGGCTTCACCGCAATTAAGATGAATGGTACAGAAGAAATGAATTACATAGACAGCTATACCAAAGTCGATGCAGCAGTAGCAAGGGTAGCGGGAATTCGTGAAGCTGTCGGACAGGATTTTGGAATTGGAATCGATTTCCACGGGCGCGTCCATAAAGCGATGGCGAAAATACTCGTCAAAGAGCTGGAGCAGTATCGTCCGATGTTCATTGAAGAGCCGGTTCTGACAGAAAATGCAGAGTCCTTTAGAGAGATTGCACAGCACACGACGACTCCGATTGCAACAGGCGAACGGAACTACACCCGTTGGGGATTCAAGCAATTATTGACGGATGGAGTAGTAGACATCATTCAGCCGGACTTGTCACACGCTGGTGGGATTCTGGAAACGAAAAAAATCGCCGCTATGGCAGAAGCCTTTGATGTAGCAGTCGCGCCGCACGCGCCGCTCGGCCCGATCAATCTCGCAGCGTCCCTGCAGGTCGACGCCTGTACGCCTAACTGCATCATCCAGGAACAGAGTCTAGGTATTCACTATAACAAGGGAAGCGATCTGCTTGATTACCTTGTGGATCCGACCGTCTTTGAATATGAGAATGGTTCGGTGAAAATCCCGAAAGGACCAGGGCTTGGAATCGATATCAACGAAGAGAAAGTCAAGGAAATGTCGGAACAGGCGGAGCTTTGGAAGAATCCGATCTGGCGGCATGCGGACGGTACCGTCGCTGAATGGTAAAGAAAGTTCACTCGTATTTACAACTATGAAGGAGAGATAATTATGTCCACAACAGGATTGATCCTGCTTGCAGTATTCGGAGTCGCTCTGCTGTTATTCCTCGTCATGAAGACGAAGCTGCAGGCGTTCATCGCGTTGATTCTTGTCAGTTACATTGTCGGGCTCTTGTCCGGAATGAATCCGATGGAAGTTTTGGAAGCGGTTCAGGCAGGGATGGGAGGTACCGTCGCTGAGGTCGCGGTCATCATCGGTATCGGAGCTATGTTCGGAGAAATTCTTAAAGCATCCGGCGGAGCGGAACGTCTTGCTTTGACCTTGATGAACAAATTCGGTGAAAAACGCGTCAACTGGGCGCTGGTGCTTACCGGTTTCATTATTTCCATTCCCGTTTTTCTAGATGTAGCCTTTGTCATTCTCGTTCCTATTTTATATAGTCTTGCACAGAAAACAGGGAAATCATTGCTGCACTTCGGTATTCCGTTGCTTGCAGGTCTTGCCGTTACACACAGCTTCATCCCGCCTACTCCGGGACCGATCGCTGTAGCATCCTTGATCGGTGCCAACATCGGCTGGGTTATCCTCTTCGGATTCATTGCCGGAATTCCGGCAGCGATCCTTGCAGGGCCGGTATTCGGAACGTACATCGGTAAGAAAATCCATGTCAAAGTGCCTGCAGAAATGCTGAAGAACATGGCAGAAGAAGCAAAAGGAAAAGAATACGATAAGGAGCTTCCAAGCTTCGGTATGATCGCTTTTCTTATCCTGCTTCCACTATTCTTGATTCTACTTAATACGTTCGGCAGTGCCGCTTTACCAGAAGGAAGCACGTGGGTAACGGTCTTCTCCTTCATCGGTGATCCCGGTGTTGCTTTGACAATGACCGCTTTAGTTACGTTCTATCTACTTGGAACACGCCGTGGTTATACGAAAGAGGAAATCCAGAAGATTGCCACGAAGTCACTGGAACCTGCAGGTGTCATTATCTTGATCACCGGTGCCGGTGGAGTCTTCGGTGAAGTACTTGTACAAACAGGAATCGGCGATGTCCTTGCCGATACGATGAGTAACATGAATATGCCGATCATCGTCTTCGCCTTCCTTGTAGCTGCTGCTGTCCGTATCGCTCAAGGTTCGGCAACGGTAGCGATGGTTACTGCAGCAAGCTTGATTTCTCCTGTCATCAACACGATGGGAATCGAAGGTCCGATGCTTGCGCTGCTGGTTATTACCATTGCGTCTGGTGCTACTATTGCTTCTCACGTCAACGATTCAGGATTCTGGATGGTTAACCGATTCTTCGGATTGTCTGAGAAGGATACGTTGAAGTCGTGGACGGTGATGGAAACGATCATCGCGCTTGTCGGTTTCGGTGTTTCGCTCATCCTCAGCTTGTTTGTAGCATAAGGAAGAAAAACCAGCCCTTTGCAAAGGGCTGGTTTTTTTATTTCAGCGAGTGACGCTGGATATTCGGAGCTTCTTCCTCGAATTCGTTTTGGAACGGAAGGTTTTCTTCGTTCTTCTGGAATTCGGGAGGCGCTTGTGTTCCGGTTGATTTATAACGAATGTGGAATTCCTCCTGGAACTCCGGGACATCTTTCGGTTTGGCAGTAGGCAGCCTCATGCCTGTAATCCACATTTCGAATTTGTAAATACCACGGTCGAGAATGACGCATAACTCTTCGAGAGACTGGGTCAGTTCATTCAAACAGTCCAGCCCGTTTCTTAAAATAATTCCCCGTTCTTTCGCCTTTTCGATCGAATGCTCCAGGCGGTAAGGTTCGCCTTGGTATGCAAATTCGATAAAACAGCTGTTGCGGTCCCAGTTAAAGTGATAGTCGTCAATCTTCAGACGTTTCATGACTTTCTCAAGTTTTTTCTCACATATATTTTGTTCCTTGTGCGGCATCCATTTGAATAGAACGTTCTTAAATACTGGATTTTTGAACATACTAGTCACCTTCCTTTTAGTATAAGCCTGAACCTGTGAAGCGTGAACTGTACTATTATGTATAGTTCTACAAAAGGTGGAGAACCCCTCCCTGATATCCCTTTTAATTGCAAAAAATCCCAGAATACATCAGACATCCATCGAGGCTTACTACCATTTTAATCCCTTTGACGGCAGAAAGGGAATGGGCGCAGGGAACTATTAGGTGCAGGGAATTACTCTTTTTCTATTGCAGGGGCTGAGCTATTTTGTCTATTAAAAACGCTTCCTGTCGAAGGTGACGTTCCTATTGTGGAAAAGGAAGCCGGAAAGAAACAGGAAGAGTGCGTCCGTGTTACTTTCCGCTCATTTTTAATAGATATCCGTTCGTAGGATAGGTAGATAACTTCACATGATTGATAGAGTCTTCATATATATAGTTAGGAGTAATCTCACTAAAAAAGAAAGGAGTGTGGACATGAACGACGCCTCAAGAAATTACTGGTCCTTATATGCAGAGTTTTTATCTGCTTTCCAGTCGATCAGGTATAAAGGGTTTTCTATTCCTTACCTGTGCCATTTCAGGAGTTTGAACCATGAGAATACGTATATATGGGAGAATCTACCGAATGCAGCCTTCCGTAAACATTTATCCAAGGATGTGAAGGATAGAAAGGCTCTGCAGGCACTGTTCGATCAATACAAACAGTCCCATGTGAAAAAGAAAAAGAGTAAACTGTTCCCAAGGATGAGGGCTCCAAAGGGTAAAATTGTGTTGTACAATGCGGCCAATCTCCTTCGCTTCCCGAAAGAGACGATGGAGCGGCATTTCCGCCCTGACCAGACCGTACTGCTTCAGGATTTTCCTGCAAAGAAGAAGCCGAAAATCGTTAAAGGGATTCCGGTCCAAGGTGTACCGTCCAACTATTTGAGTTCCTATCGTGCCCCTGTAGAAGCAAGCGTCCAGGTGCTGCAGAAGCAGGCGGATAAAATCATTCAAACATACTCTGGTCATCCTATGTTTAACCACTCATCGTTTCGAGTGAACTTCCACAAACAATTGGCAGGGATTGTCCAGAGAATCGAAGAGGCTAATCGTTTCTTTCGAAAAAACCCTGTATCCTGTATCGTTTTTGCATCCACCCATTATTATCAGAGCAGGACGATAGCTATGGTAGCGGCAGAAGCGGGTATCCCGACGGTTTGCATGCAGCATGGAATTATCGGGGATGAAATAGGGTACATGCCCCAAATTGCTGACGTGGAAGGAGTGTACGGACATTTTGAATCGGAATGGTTTCAGAAGATCGGTGTAAAGAAGACGGCTGTTGAAATCATTGGTCATCCGCGGTTTGATAACCTCTTCCGCCGTTCGTCCCTAATGAAATCAGAGCTTGTCAATCAGCTGAAAATAAATCCGGGTAAAAAAACGATTCTTGTCATTGTAAGAGAAGATAAACAAGTCGATAAGTGGAAGACGCTGGTCCAGAACTTAAGTAAAGAAGGAAACTATAATATCATCATCAAAGACTTCCTCTATCGGGGCACACCTCATCCGCTCACGAAACTTTCTCCTCATATCTATTCATCCGCAGCGATTCCATTATATGATTTAATCCACCACAGCGACGTCGTCTTAACCTATTTATCAACCGTAGGTCTGGAAGCGATGATCGCGGATAAACCAGTGTTCGTCCTATCCACTACTTTTCCGACCTATACAGGTTATTTTGACAGACTGGTCCCGTTAGTAGATCCGCGTCCTATGAAAGTAGCCCGTATGGTAGGGAAATACTTCAGCGATGATCGATGGAAGCAGCAGGTGAAAGAAACACGGCAGGCGTTTCTGAATCATGCGTACCCAACGGCCAAGCCGTCCGGTACCAGACTGATGGATCTCCTGCGGCGTCTCTCGAAACAAGGAGGGGTTCCGTTTGAATGATTATGAAAGAGACTATTGGAGTTCGTATTTTGATTTTCTTGATAAATTTAAAGGGTTGAAGTTTATGGGTATTCCTGCTGCGCTTGTGCTCCCTTATTATGTGCTGATCATGGATCGCGGGCTGCATAAGTTAGGAACCCCGGCTACAGCGGGAAGGTGGTCTGTCCCATTAGCGAAGGAAGAAGATCTGCAGTCACGTTTTGAACAAGTACTGAGGCCGTATAAGAAAAGAAATATGAAAAGAAAAGGGAAAATCGTTTTTTATGATGCGGTATTAAGAATTCCCCAATACCTCTTACGGTCTTCCTTCCCTCCGGCCGAGACATTGATTCTCCGTCAGAAGCAGTCGGTCAATCCCTATACAGCTTATAAGACGAAGTACTTCTATTCGCTTCAGCAGGTGGATAAGGAAACGAAGAAATCGTTCATCAAAGAATGGAATAGTACGATGGATCAGTATATCGACCATCCGATCTATGGAAATGTCCACTTCCGGAAGAAGGCTCGGATGCTGCTGCCTTCTGCGCTTATGCAGATCGCGGCAGCTGCCAAGTTCTTTGAAACGACAGAAGTTTCCTGTCTGATCGTCGGTACGACAAACAGCAGCGACAGCCGCAGTCTCGTACTTGCTGCCTCGCAGCGGGGCATTCCTACTATCTGTCTGCAGCATGGTATTCCTATGCTGGAGTTCGGTTATCTTCCTAAAGTGGCCACGTTCCAGGCCGTTTATGGGGAAAGAGACAAGCGATGGTATGAGAGCCGGGGGGTTCCGTCCGTTACTCTGCGGATGATCGGCCACCCGCGTATGGATGATATTTATAAGAGGAAAGGGATGAGCAGAGAAGCCTTCTGTCATCGATTATCGTTGAATAAAAAGAGGAAGACTATCCTTTTGGTGCTTCATCATGAAGAGATGGAGATGGTGGATTCCATTCTTTCTGAGCTGCAAAAGAATGCGGTGTGCAACATAGTAGTCAAGCGACGAAACGGCAGACAACGCCAATCGGAGGCAACGCTTGCACTTGCCAAGAAATATAAAAAACTCACTTATGTCGATGATCTGCCTTTGCATGACGTTCTCCGTCATGTGGATGCGGTGATCAGTTATGACTCTACGATCGTTCTTGAGGCGATGCTTGCTGGAAAGGTTGTCCTGCTTTGGTCGCTGAACAGCCTGTCCCGCAGTTCTACCAATTATTACGATTCATTGGAATACTATCGATTTGAGAAGCCGGAAGAGCTCGTTGAAGCCCTCTGTCTTTTACTTGAGGACGGGTCGTATAAACAGGGGTATCATGCTGTAAGGGAAAAGACGATTGCATCCCTTTACCAGAACCGCAGTGGAACCTCTACAAAGGTTCTGGCAGAGCTTGTTCGATCTTTAATTCTGTAACGAACGATAAAAAGATAGAGTATCTTAGTCATCTACCAATACGCTTTTCCATAACTTTCATAGAATAACGTATGCTTGAAAATAGAAGGGGGGATAAAGAGAATGGAAGAAGAGAAAAAAACGATGGAAGAGCTTCATGACCACTGGAAGAGCAGCAGTACACCAGATTTGTATGCTCCGAGAGTAGAGAGAAGTGAGTTCCTGACCAAATATATCCGCAAATGCATCGTCCGAAATGGACAAATTCTGGAGGTCGGCTGCAACGTCGGTCGAAACTTGAACTATTTAAGAGAGCAGGGCTACCAGAACCTGAGTGGAATTGAGATCAGCGAGGAAGCGGTAATGGCGATGAAGGAGACGTTTCCGGAATTAGCCGAAGCGGCGCACATCATGAATGCACCCGTGGAACAAATCATCAAACGCCTGCCGTCCAATTCCTATGATCTCGTGTTTTCCATGGCCGTACTCCTTCATATACACCCGGACAGCGACTGGGTTTTCGAAGAGATGGCAAGGATATCCCGGGATTACATCATCACGGTCGAGGCAGAACAAGCATCAGGTTGGCACATTTTCCCTCGTAATTACAAAGCTATCTTTGAAGATCTCGGTTTTAAACAAGTGACGGAAAGCAATGCAAAAGCTGCCGGATTGAAGGCGTATACGCTTCGGGTCTTTAAAAAATTGAAATAACAGCAGAAAGCGACTCTTGTTGGGATATTCCCAGGAAGAGTTTTTCTGATTGAAGGAAGGGAATAAAAGGAACATTCTGCTTAAGTCTGGAGAGGATATCATGATAGAGAAGTCTGCCGGTGTCTTCTTGTTCGCAGCTTTGGTTCTGTTTCTATGGGGATGGATCACGGGGGATGCCCTCATCTTCTTCCCTTTTCTCTGTCTTTTCGCCGCTGTGTTCTTATTCACCGTCTATGCTGTAAGGATTAATAAAGAGACCGCCATTCGCTGCCGGGTCGGCTGGCACAGTTTCGTTCATATCGGTTGGGATGAGCAAATGGCGTCGGGAGCAATCTATGAATGCAGGAGGTGCGGGAAGAGGAAGAAGGTGATGAGGGCCTTTTGACAAAAAAAACAGGTAAGGTCGGGACCTGTGCCTGACCTTACCTGTTATCAGGGATTTTGTATAGTTGCGGCTTCGTCCAGGGGAAGACTGTAGTGGAAGAAATCAGCTTCCTTGCTGTACCCTTTTTTCTCGTACAGCTTTTGCGCCGTATAATTATCAAAAGCAGTCGACAGGCTGAGGCTGACGGCTCTGGTATCTTTGGCAAAGTCTTTGGCTTTGTTCAACAGAAGTTCTCCGATGCCTTTGCCGCGGGCTGCTGGTATGACATACAAATCATTCAATATCCAAGCGTTCCTCATGGAAATGGAAGAATGGGTCGGATAGAGCTGGGTGAAGCCGACGTAGTTATCCTTTTCTTTTACGAGAAAGATGACAGAGTCCTTCCGCGTCATTCGTTGTTCTATGTAGGCTTTCGCTCCTTCTAAATCCGGATCTTGCTTGTAGAATTGGCGGTATTGATCGAATAAAACAGCGGCTGCTTCCACTTCTTCGATGGTAGCCTGGTGGATGTTCATGGTCATCTCTCCCTGGTTGTTTTTTAAATAAGTATATACATTCTATGGAAATAAACAAGGGGAGCATTTACGCTCCCCTTGTTTATTCAAGCTCCTCGTTCGCTTAGTACCGTAACCTTCTTAGAGGCTTTGGAAGGGAGCATATGGAATAGGATATTCAAAACGATTGCTGTCACGCTTCCAGCGACGATGCCGTTGCTCGTGAGGATTTGAAAGCTTTGAGGGAGCTTGGCGAACAGCTCGGGCACGACCGTTACGCCGAGCCCCATTCCTACAGAACAGGCGACGATCATGGAATTCTCGTGTGATTCCGCGATGACGGCGCTGAGCATCTTGATTCCCTGTGCAATGACCATGCCGAACATCGCAACCATCGCGCCCCCTAACACAGGTTCCGGGATGATTGTGGTCAGGGCTGCAATTTTAGGAATGAATCCGAGGGTGATGAGCATGGCGCCTGTGACGAAAATGACTTTCCGTGATTTTACGCCTGTCATGTGCATCAACCCGACGTTCTGGGAGAAAGCCGTATAAGGAAAGGCGTTGAACACTCCTCCAAGCAGAATGGCGATCCCTTCTGCTCGATAGCCGTTGGCTAAATCCTTCTCTTCGATCTTTTTTTTCGTCAAGTCACTCAAAGCGAAATAGACACCCGTCGATTCAACGAGAGACACCATGGCAACGAGGATCATCGTCAGGATGGCAGACCAATGGAAGGTGGGCGTACCGAAATAGAAGGGCTCGACCATATGGAAATAGGAAGCTTCCATGACGGAAGTGACATCGACTTTCCCCATGAAGGATGCTGCCGCGGTGCCGGCGATGATGCCGATCAGAATAGCGACAGATCTGGTGAAGCCTGTCGTGAAACGGTATAAGAGCACGATGAATAAGAGCGTACCGAAAGAAAGGGCAATATTTGAAACGGATCCGAAGTCGCTTGCTCCTTCGCCGCCTCCCATGTTGTTGATAGCAACAGGGATCAGGGTAATCCCGATGATCGTAACGACCGTACCCGTGACGACAGGAGGGAAGAAGCGGACCAATTTACTGAAAAACCAGCTGATGAGGATGACGAACAAACCGGATACTAGAATTGCCCCGTATATCGCAGATACCCCGTATTCGCCGCCGATGGCGATCATCGGCCCGACGGCTGTGAACGTACATCCGAGAACGACCGGGAGACCAATCCCGAAGAAGCGGTTCCTCAGTACCTGGAGGATCGTCGCCACGCCGCACATAAGGATGTCTATGGCGACCAGGTAAGTGAGCTGCTCGGAATTCAGACCGAGAGAAGCACCGACGATCAGTGGGACGAGAATGGCTCCCGCATACATAGCAAGGAGGTGTTGGACAGCCAGTGCACCTGTTTTCATACGGACGCCTCCTCTTCAGCGAAGCGTACTTCTCCATTCTCAAGGGAAGATAGAATGGCTAACGACTCCACCCGGATGCCTTTGTCCAAAAGCCGCTTCCTGCCGTCTTGGAATCCCTTCTCTATGACAATTCCGACACCTGCAAGCGCTGCCCCGGCTTGTTCAACAATATCAACAAGCCCGAGTGCTGCCTGTCCATTGGCGAGGAAATCATCCAGTATGAGGACGGTATCTTCGGCAGTCAGGTAGTCTTTCGAAACAGATATCTCATTCGTCTGCTGTTTCGTGAACGAATAGACTTCGGCAGAATAGAGATGGTCATTCAGCGTCAGGGATTTCCGCTTCCTTGCGAATATGGCGGGTACTCCAAGGCTGAGTCCGGTCATTTGGGCCGGTGCGATGCCGGAGGATTCCAGCGTCAGGATTTTGGTAATGCCGGCCTGTTGGAATCGTTCGGCGAAGCCTTCACCGATTTCCTTCATCAACTGTGGATCGATCTGATGATTGAGAAAGGAATCGACCTTGATCACCGTGTCGGAAAGGACGCGGCCTTCTTTTTTTATCTTTTCTTCTAGTAGATGCATAGAATGGATCACTCCTTATGGAAAGTAAAAAATGCGCAGCAGCTTCATTCCCTGACTATGAAGGGAGCAAAGCTGCTGCGCATGTAACGTAGAGAACGACCATGACAAACACGATCATCCATCTTATTTTCTTCCTTTCATAGTCGGTTCATTTACGGTGAACCGGTAGAAACTCGCAGGCCGTATCCCTGCTATTATATGAAATCGTTTATTCAGTTAATATCCACAGTATAGCACGCGAAAACTGGAAGACAATACCGAATTCGTCATTTTGTACAACTGGATGAATAGAGGGAATATTCAGTCTGTAATAAAGGAGGAAAATCAAAGAAATGTATGTGTCAACCAAACATTCATCTCAAGCTCCTTCGTCATTAAATTTTTCTCCCTTCTGCACCATAGTCACACAACTATACAGAATCAGCATCCCGGCATAAGATAGTTAAGGACTCATAAATGGTAGGGACCTATGGCTGCACGGGTCCTTCAGAAAGGAGGTTCTTTGACTACCATGAATCAATTCGAACGAAGGTATTGGTCATCCTATTGTGATTTCATTAATGACTTTAAAGCATTGAATTACCTTGGGATTTCCCTGCCTCTCGTCATGCCATATTATGTCCTTATTCATGAAAATGCCATCCATAAATTGAAAGGCGGAGGAGCGGAGAAAATACTTCGCACAAAAATCGTCAAAGAAAAAAGCATTCAGGCTCATTTTGAAAAACATCTGGCCCCTTACCGGAAGAAAGTAGTGAAGAGGAAAGGGAGGGTCGTCTTCTATGACAATGTCCTTCGCATCCCTTCTTCGTTGATCGCTGAACAATTCAAGCCTGGTAAAGCTCTCCTGCTCATGCATCGGCCGTCCCAGGTAAAATCATCTATTCCGTCTATTGCATTAAGCAAATATGAAACGATTCCTAAGAAGATGATAGATAATTTCAAAAAGAAAGCAAATCGTATTCTTCTCTCCAAACGATCGCATCTGATTTACGGGAATAAACATTTCAAGAAACGATTTCTGAGACAGATTCCGGTCGTCATGAAGCAGATCTTCGCTGCCAATAAGTTTTTCGCGAGCTACCCGGCTTCCTGTCTCGTGCTTGGTACGACGAACAGCAGTGACACGAGGATACTGGCATTGACAGCTGCAAGTAAAGGGATTCCCTCCATTTGTCTTCAGCACGGCATTCCACTGCTTGAATTCGGCTACCTCCCGCGTGCCGCTACCTATCTCGGTGTGTACGGGACGAAAGATGTAGCCTGGTACACCAGTAAAGGTGTCCCTCCGGCAGTCATCAAAGTGGTCGGCCATCCTAGGTTCGACGAAATGGTGAAGAGAAAACCGATGTCTCCCAAAGTCTTTCAGGCGAAGTTCAAACTTGTACCGACTAAAAAGACCATTCTGCTGGTTCTGCATCATCAGGAGACGGAAATTCCACAAATCATCATTGATAAGCTCTTGAAAACAGGGAAATACAACATTCTGATCAAGCCGAGGAACGGCAAACAGAGTAGAACGTCCCAAACGCTTGCCCTCCAGCAAAAATATAAAACGGTCAAGTTCGCAAATGGTGTGCACTTATATGATCTGCTGCAAAATGTGGATGCGGTCGTCAGTTACGAATCGACGATCGTGATGGAAGCACTGCTTGCTGGTAAACCAGCATTCATTTGGAAGTTGAAAGCATTAGCGTCGAGCACTACGAATTACTACAGCGACCTGAGCGAATACATTTTTCAGGATCCGAATCTCTTGATTGGGAAGATGATGGCCGTTCTTGATGGAAAGGTCGGTCCGGAGGCTTGGAATAAGAAGAAGGATGCTTTTATCCAGAAGCATTATCCTGTCGCACCACCGCTGTCGATTACGAAACTGAAAGCTTTGATCACCCAAATCACACTATGAATACCGGAAATTTCTGCTTCCTGGCAACCGCCAGGGAGTCTATTGATAATAGCAGGAAGGCCCTCGGATGGAGGGTCTATTTTTATGGGGTTCGTGCTATACTAAAAGAAAAAAGTAGGGATGACATGAAGAAATTATCGGCAGCTTTAGTAGGAGCAATCGGCGTGCTCGGCGGTTGTTCGATGCTGGAGGGAGTGAATAATTCCCTGTCGTACGTCAATGAAGCGACGGAATATGCCAATGAAGCCAGTTCTTTTGCACAAGAAGCACCGTCTCTTGCGGAACAGGCAGTTCAAGATCCGGATGCCGCTGGTGAGCTGGAGACAAAGCTGGAAGAAATGAAGGCGGATATAGAAGAATTCAATGAGCTGGATGCGCCTTCTGTTGCGGAAGATCTGCATCAACAGGTCGTTTCACAGAATGACAAGGCATTGGAGGGCATCCAAGTTTACTTGGATAACGTGGAGAACGGAACACTCGACCCGTCCGTCATTGAAAACACAGAACTGTTTCAGACAATGAGTGAGCTGTCGCAGATCGTTGATCAAATCGAAGAAATTCAGCAGCTGGGTGAATGACGATGAGGCTTCCTTACAGGGAGCCTTTTTTCAACTTGTAGAAGAAGTACTTTTCAGAGGGAGAAATCGGGCTCCGGGGAATAGAGCGCTGTTCGTGGGGTGGCCGGCGAGCCTGCTCATCGCTGCGCTCTTCCGGGGTCTCACCTGTGCCACTATTCCCACAGGAGTCTGCTTTATTCCCCTCCACCCTTTGTTATACATGTCTATCTTTCGTTTCATTCCTGTATTCTATAGTTATCGATGGTTGCTTTGAAATTTTCATGAGAGGAAGGTTTTTCTCCCTTTGATCCCTTTCTCGGAGTTTCTAGACAGTCTGCGAAAAAGGCTCCCTTAAAGGGGGCTTTTTTGTGTGAAAGAAAAGAGCTTCTATCCGGACATGCTGTTACGTATAGTGGAAGCAGGACGAATGTGGGGGGAGCGGCATGGATTGGAATATCGGAGTTATGTTGATATCTGCTTTCGCAACGGCGGCCGGGGCACTGCCGGTTCTTGCCATCAGGCAGATTTCCCACAGGGGTATGGATACAATTCTTGCTTACACAGCTGGGGTCATGGTAGCTGCTTCTACATACGGACTGATCCCGGCATCGCTTAAACTGACGAATTTATATGTCCTCTGTTTCGGAGTCCTGCTGGGGGCGCTTCTATTAAATGCCTTGGAATACGTCCTTCCCCACATCGATGCAGACCATGAAAGGCATGGGCGGATGCTTCCGTTTCAGGGGATGATGCTGGTCGTTGCCATGACGCTTCATAATATTCCGGAGGGACTGTCAGTCGGAGCCAGCCTTGCCAGTGATGTCGACAATCTCGGGCTTGTGGTCGCTTTGTCGATGGCTTTACAGAACGCTCCGGAAGGTTTTCTTGTCGCGCTCTTTCTTATGAATCAGGAAGTGTCCAAGCTGCGGGCATTTTTATTTGCGACACTTACCGGCTGTATTGAGTTCTTTGCGGGCGTCTTCGGTTTCTTCGCCGTTGGTGCAGCGCTATGGATCGTTCCATACGGGCTCGCGTTCGCCGCCGGTGCCATGTTGTTCATCGTATATAAAGAATTAATTCCGGAAACACACGGTCATGGATACGAGCGCCTGGCGACCTTTTCCTTTCTTATTGGACTGTTAAGTATGATCGGCCTTGTCGAATGGTTTCGCTAGTCTACAAGCCTTGCAGGAAGGACGATGCCAATTTACTGCATGCTTCCGGTTGGTCCATATTTGCAGTATGGCCGGCGTTCGGAAGCAGACCGATCTGGATGGCAGCGTTACGTGCTTTCATATGTATGGCAGCTTCCCGTTCGTGCTTCTCTGTGCTTCCGTTTAATACGAGCGTCGGAACGGTTAATTGCTCGATTGCTTCATCATCTAATGCAGGGTAGTGGAAGGTCATCCCGTGAAGTACGTTTCTCAATGTGGATTTCCACCTGTCCCCATGCAGGGCTTTGAACTGGTCGGCGAGGCTTCTCTCGTGTTCTTCGATGTGAAGGAAGTAGTCATATTGCTTGTTCATCACCTCTGTCAGCGACTCGGGGACCCTGGGAGTGTAGCCTGTCAGGATGATTCCTTCTACATACTGTGGAAGTTTGATCGCGGTATGAACAGCAAGCGAAGCTCCGAGGGACAATCCCCATAGGAAGCCCTTTCCTTCTTCCTGTATCCGTTCTATTACCCATTGGAGGGCTGACGGGAAGTATGGATCACCGGCATCTGTTGAGCAGGATCCATGTCCTGGTAAATCGAGGGGAACAAGTTCAAACTCTTCTTTTAAATGAATAAGCTGGCTTTGGAAGTGCGTTTCTGCTGTCCCCATGAACCCGTGCAGGAAATATAGTCGTTTCATTCGGTTCCTCCTCCTTCATCCATTCCATTATTTAGTATAGCAAATATCTAAAAGGGATTTAGTATGGATATATGGAATGTAAAAAGGGTAGACGTAAGAGAAAGAAGGAGTGTTTGGAAATGTATGAAGGGATTCATCATGTATCTATATTAATAACGGATCTGGATAGGGCGAAACATTTTTACGGGGAAGTATTGGGATTTCAAGAAAGTAAGGAACGCCCGGACTTCGGCTTCCCCGGTGCCTGGTATCAATTAGGAGAGACCCAAATCCATTTGATTCAGCACGAGGCAGGACAAGCGAGGAGAGATACGACGGAAATTGACTCCCGCGATGCCCACTTTGCTGTACGTGTACATAATGTGGAAGCATTCATAGAGAAGATGGAAGCGAATGATGTGGCCATGCTGAATAAGCCGCACAACAAAACAGAGTGGCATCAAGTGTTTATCTCCGACCCCGACGGCAATCTTATTGAATTCAATCGATAAACAGAAAGCACGTGGACCAGGAAAAAGGGCCGCGTGCTCTTTTACGAGCTGGATTCTTTTTGATACAGAATATTTTGATATACTATGTAAGAGATACTAGAGTTTTGTCAGAAGATGACAGAAGAAGGGGAGAGTTTATGAGGAGTTGGAAGCTATGGGCTGCAGTCCTGGTGTTTTTAAGCCTTGTTGCCTGCAGTCAGCAGCCGAAGCCTGAAGATACGTTCACGGCCTATATGGATGCCTGGGAAAACGGAGAGTACGACAAAATGTACGGATTGTTAAGTGAAAGTTCCCAGGGTTTGATGACAGAAGAAGAATTTGTGGATCGCTATGAAACCATCTATGACGGAATCTCCATGGAGGACTTGGCGGTTACATATGATCTGCCCGAGGAGTCGGAAGACAATGGAGAGGGAGAGGAACCTTCCTTCGATTTTGGAGTGAAGATGGGATCGATCGGTGGAGAGATTGATTTCACTCATGCAGCAAATCTCGTGTTTGAAGAAGGCGAAGAAGAACGCTGGGCAATCGATTGGGACTCTTCCATGATCTTTCCTGGAATGAAGGAAGGCTATACGGTCTATGCCGATTCGCTTTCTTCCGAGCGTGGGGAAATATTTGATGCGGATGGTCAGGGACTTGCCGTTAATGGAGAAGTCCAACGCGTCGGTTTGGTACCGGAGCAGATCGAAGAAGGACAGGAAGAAGCATTGAAGGAAGGGCTTTCGGAAGAGCTTGGCATGACGGTCGAGGCGATTGACGCGAAACTCGATCAGTCCTGGGTCGAGCCTAGTTCCTTCGTGCCGATTGGAGCAGTTGCAGCGGATGACGAAGCGAAAATCGAGGCGTTGAAAAAACTTCCGAAAGGGTTCATATTCAAGGCAGAAGGAGCAAGAGTCTATCCACTGAAAGAAGCTGCCGCTCATTTGACGGGGTACGTAGGAGCGATTACCGCGGAGCAGCTGGAGGATAGAAAAGGCGAAGGGTACTCCAGTACGAGCAGGATCGGTCAGGCAGGACTGGAAGCTGTTTTCGAAGATCGACTGCGCGGGACACCGGGAGGAAAGGTCGCCATCAGAGACGAGAAAGGCAACGAAGAAGAGGTATTGGCTGAAACAGAGCCGGTAGCTGGAGAAGATGTTACGTTGACCATCTCATCCGATGTCCAGAAGAATGTCTATAACCAAATGAAGGATGACTCCGGCTCCGCTTCTGCCGTCAACCCTACGACAGGGGAAGTGCTGGCAATGGTCAGCGCACCTGCCTATGACCCCAACCAATTCATACTCGGCATGGGGGCTGAAGAGCGTCAGAAGCTTCAGGAGGCACCGGGAAGTCCATTGCTGAACAAGTTCACGCGGACCTATTCACCAGGATCTACGTTCAAACCAATTACCGCAGCAATCGGTCTTGAAACGGGAGCCATTGATCCGGCAGAAGAGCTTTCCATTTCTGATCGCACATACACACAGGACGGCTGGGGAGGATACTCTGTCACCCGGGTTCCTGGAGCTGCCGTCGATACACAAGTGAATCTGCGTGATGCACTCGTCCGCTCCGACAATATTTATTTTGCTCGGTCCATCCTGGAAATCGGAGGCGAAGCGTTCCTTAAAGGGGCAGAACCGTTCGGCTTCGGAGAAGATATTCCTTTCCCTTATCCAGTCGAGTCCTCTCAGATTCTGAATGCTGATGCATTCAAGGAGCAGGAGCCGCTGCTTGCCGATACCGGCTATGGGCAGGGGCAGGTTCAGATGAGCACGCTGCATCTGGCGATGACCTACACGCCGTTTATAACGGACGGTACGCTTCTGAAACCGACGTTGATAAAAGACGAAGGAGCAGGAGAACCGTGGCATGAGAACGTGCTATCGGAAGAGACGGCAGCAACCATTAAAGAAGACCTGCGTGCGGTTGTCGCTGATGAAGAAGGGACTGCCCATAAACCTGTGACAGAGGGCTTGTCGCTTGCCGGTAAGACAGGTACAGCCGAGTTGAAACAGTCACTGGAAGATGAGAATGGTCAAGAAAACGGTTGGTTTGTCGCTTGGGATACGGAATCCCGGGATCTCCTCGTTTCGATGATGATCGAGGATGTTGATAAAGGAAGTGCGGAAGTCGTTCCCAAAGTGAAAAAAGTATTCGAGCAGTCCTCTTAAAAGCAGTTACGTCCGCATGTGGTTATCCATATGCGGGCTTTTTTGCGGAACATATTAAAAAAGGGGGGAAAGACGTTGAAAGTGCGTCTGACCGATTATCAGAAAGAGTGGCAAACAAGATTTGAGGCAGAGGCCCGGCTGTTAACGCGGATATTCGGTAAAGAGATCATCTCCATCGAGCATTTCGGGAGTACCGCCGTTCCTGGCATGAAAGCTAAACCGGTCATCGATATGATGGGGCTTGTACGCAGGATAGAAACGGTCGATGGCTATGCATCGTTGTTGGAAGCAGAGGGATATGAAGCAGCAGGGGAATGGGGGATTGAAGGAAGAAGGCTGTTCCGGAAGGGCGGCCATCAGCGAACCCATCACCTTCATTTCTACCAGCAGGATAATTCCCAGATTGACAGACATTTAATTCTAAGAGATTACCTGCTTCAACACCCGGAGGAAGTGGAGGCGTACAGCCGGTTCAAGGAAAAACTGGCTGCCATTCATGAAAGCACGAGCGGATACAGTCCCGCAAAAAAGAAATACGTTGCGCAATTGGAAAGAAGGGCGCTTGCATGGAGGCGTGACAGGGAATAGAAGTACAAGGAGAACCGGTGCAGCCGTACAGAAAAGAACTAAAAAGTAAAAAAAATACATTTATAACATTTTGTTAACCCAGCATTCTAACATAAAATGACTTATTTTGCTTGTATGTGTTGTAATTCACATAATTATATTTTACTCTATTATAGTCGGAGAAAATATTTTACGAGATATAAATTATCTAATTATAAATTAGCTATATGCTAAAAAAAGGAGAAGTGGATATGTCAGAATTGACTAGAGAACAAGGCGAACAGAAAGCCGTCACTCAAGATGAACGTGAACTGTTGGATCAACTTTCCAATCCAGAGGTCCAGGAATCTTTGACCACTTTGGTGAAAGAACTTCCTAAGCTTACAGAATTGGTAACGATCCTTTCAGCTTCTTATGACACGGTGCAGTCTTTTGCGACAGATGAAGTGTTGAAAGAAGATACGGCAGGATTCCTTTCTGAAATCGTAGAACCTGTGAAAACTTCTGTGAAAGATGTAGCTGCTACAGCCATCGAAGCGAAGGATCAGGCAGAGAAGAGCAACGAAGTCATCGGACTATTCGGTCTTCTTAAGATGCTGAAGGATCCACAGGCTCAGAAGCTTTTCCGTTTCGTTAATGCGTACTTGAAAGTTTCAGCAGAACGTAACCACAAATAAATTCTGGAAATGGGGGAACCAACATGTCAAAAAACATAGTCATTCTAGGCGGCGGATACGGCGGATTGCTGGCTGCTCAAAATGTCCGCAAATATATGAGTGAATCAGAAGCGTCCATCACGCTGATCAACAAATTCTCTACTCACCAAATCATTACGGAACTGCACCGTCTTGCAGCGGGTAACATCTCTGAAAAAGCAGCAGCTCTTCCACTTGAGAAACTGCTTAAAGATAAGTCTGTTGATATCAAGATCGCTACAGTAGAGTCCTTCTCTGTAGATAACAAGCAAATCAAACTGGATGATGGCTCCGAGCTTACTTACGATGCACTTGTTGTAGCACTTGGAAGTAAGACAGCTTACTTCGGTATTCCTGGTCTGGAAGAGAACAGCATGGTATTGAAGTCTGCGGAAGAAGCCAACCGTATTCGTAACCACGTAGAAGATCGTATTCGTACGTATGCGCAAACGAAGGACGAAGCTGATGCAACGATCCTTATCGGCGGCGGCGGACTTACAGGTGTCGAGCTTGTTGGTGAACTTGCTGACGAAACTCCGAAACTTGCCCGTAAATACGGTGTGAACCCGTCTGACATCAAGCTTAAGCTTGTTGAAGCTATGCCTAAGATCCTTCCGATGCTTCCGGACAACTTGATCCAGCGTGCAACGGAAAGCCTTGAGAAGCGCGGCGTGGAATTCCTGACGAACCTTCCTGTCACGAACGTAGAAGGAAACGTTGTCGAATTGAAAGATGGTCAGAAGATCGTTACAAACACATTCGTATGGACTGGTGGAGTCCAAGGGAATCCGCTTGTCGGAGAATCAGGCTTGGAAGTCAACCGCGGCCGTGCAACGGTCAACAACTACCTTCAGTCTACTTCTCACGAAGACGTATTCGTTGCCGGAGACAGCGCTGTTTACTTCAAACCGGGTGAGGAGCGTCCTCAACCGCCAACTGCCCAAATCGCTTGGCAGATGGGTGAGCTGATCGGCTACAACCTATACGCTTACTTGAACAAGAAAGACTTCGAAGAGTTCAGCCCTGTTAACTCAGGTACGCTTGCAAGTCTTGGCCGTAAAGATGCGGTAGCTTCTGTAGGTGGCAACGCAACACCACTGAAAGGACTTCCTGCTTCTGTTATGAAAGAAGCGAGTAACGTCCGCTATCTTTCCCACATCAAAGGTCTTTTCGGACTTGCTTATTAAGAAATAAGGAAAGTATAAAAACCGCAGTGCTTGTATGCACTGCGGTTTTATTTTAAGGGTGGAGGAGAGATCGGGCTCCGGGGAATGGGACGCTTTCCACGGGGCGGCCGGTGAGCCCTTCGAAGTCTGCCCATTTCCCACCACCCTCTACCGAAATGGACCTCCTTTACTTAGTTACAGGTAAGGTGAGTTTACACTTGAGGAAGAAAAGGTCGTATTGAATTCCATATAGATTCTTAAACGCTTAAGTTTGTAGACAACTAGAGACCCGCAGGGCTTGTATGCACGGCGGTTTTATTTTTGAGTGTTATTGTGTAAATAGAAAAGAAGCACGGTTCCTTATAGGGGACCGTGCTTCTTTGGTGTTAGACTGCAATATCTTTTTCAACGGCGTTCTTATCGTTAAACCGTTCGGTGTTCAGTTTTTTCAATACGCGGGAAGTAAGGGTCCCTGACGTCATGGATCCATTGACGTTAAGTGCTGTACGTCCCATGTCGATCAGCGGCTCCACGGAAATCAATAGTCCGGCAAGCGCGACCGGCAGGTTCATGGAAGAAAGGACAATCAAGGCTGCAAATGTTGCCCCGCCGCCGACACCTGCGACACCGAAGGAGCTAATGGCGACAATCAGTACCAGCTGGATCAGGAATCCGGGGCTGAGTGGATCGATACCGACGCTCGGTGCGATCATGACAGCGAGCATGGCCGGATAAATCCCTGCACAGCCGTTCTGGCCGATCGTGGCACCGAAGGAAGCAGACATATTGGCGACTCCTTCATCTACACCGAGGCTGTTCTTCTGGGCAGAGATGTTAAGCGGAATCGTTCCGGCACTGGAGCGGGAAGTAAAGGCGAACCCGAGTACAGGGATGACTTTCTTCAAATAGGTCATCGGATTTAATCCGAATGCTCCGATCAAGATCAGGTGGATAACAAACATGACACCTAATGCAACGTAAGAAGCTAACACGAATTTACCTAATTCCAATATTCCGGCGACGTCCGTCTGTGCAACGGTCGTTGCCATAAGACCGAGAATACCAATCGGCGTCAGACGAAGGACGAGGGTAACGATACGCATGACCACTGCGTAGACAGCGTTGATCCCTTTAATAAAGATTGCTGCCTGTTCCGGCTGTTTCCGACGGACGCCGAGGACGGCGATCCCGACGATAGCAGAGAAGATAACCACTGCAATCGTAGATGTTGCACGGTCTCCCGTCATATCAAGGAACGGGTTCGCAGGAAGGAATTCCAAAATTTTCTGCGGCGTGCTCAAGTCAGCAACTTCTGTTAGCGTGTCTTCTAAGTAAAGACCGCGATCCTGTTCGGCTTGACCGGCTTCGATTTCGCCTGCATCCAGACCGAAGAGTAGAGAGCTTCCGATACCGACGAGTGCTGCGACTGCTGTCGTACCTACAAGGATCCCGATGATCCACAAGGAAATCTTGCCGAGTTCCGAAGATTTTTCCAAGTTAATGATCGATTGGATGATCGAAACCATAACGAGTGGGATGACGATCATCATTAAGAGGCGGACATACCCGCGCCCTGCGATGTTATACCAATCAGATGTTTGGGAAACGACGTTGGAATCAGCTCCGAAGACGAGCTGCAGATACACGCCGAGCAGTACTCCTAATCCTAAACCTGTAAACACGCGTTTACTGAACGATACGTGTTTTTGCTGCATACGGATAAGTACGAAAATAAAACCTAATAAAATGGCAATATTCAATAGAAGAAAAAATGTATCCATATTTTTGACCTCCTTTTACTTTTTAAAACCTTTAATCCTTATCAACTTTGTCAGGATTTAAACTTACAGGATGAACCAGTCCTTGTCAACCATGTATTCAGCATATCTGTATAAAAAGATATGTTACGGTAAATCAGGGTATGAAAGACGTTTGATTGACAAGAGAGGCCACATGTAATATATTTATCTTGAAACTGAGATAAATAAGGGCGTTTTACTATACAGGAGGGAATGAAATGAACGAATTAAAAGGGATTCACCACGTAACTGCGATCACGAGTAGTGCAGAAAAGAATTATGAGTTCTTCACGTACGTACTTGGTATGCGTCTTGTGAAGAAAACGGTGAACCAGGACGATATTGAGACGTATCATTTGTTCTTTGCCGACGATGAAGGGAATCCCGGAACGGATATGACCTTCTTTGACTTTCCGGGCATACCGAAAGGAACACATGGAACGAATGAAATAGCGAGGACTTCCTTCCGTGTGCCTGATGATGAGGCGCTGGAATACTGGGTGAAACGATTCGATCGTCTGGATGTGAAACACAGCGGCATTAAAGAGAGATTCGGGCGCAGGGTGCTCCCGTTCGTAGATTTCGATGATCAGTCGTATGAGCTTGTGTCCGACGAGAAGGATAACGGCGTCGCTCCGGGGCAGCCTTGGAAGAAAGGACCGATTCCACTGGAATATGCCATCCGCGGCCTTGGCCCTCTGCACGTGCGGGTAGATAATGTTACCTATTTCAAAGAAATGCTGGAGAAGGTACTGCTGTTCCGCGAAGTCGATCAAGAAGGAGCGTTCCACTTGTTTGAAGTGGGAGAGGGTGGGAACGGTGCTGCCGTGATCGTTGAGTACAATACGATTCTCCCTCCGGCGAGACAAGGCTTCGGTACGGTTCACCATGCCGCTTTTCGTGTCGAGGACAGAGAGGCGCTGCAGGAATGGATCGACCGTCTGCCGAAGTTCGGATTCCGCACCTCCGGATTTGTGGACCGCCATTACTTCGGATCGCTGTACGCTAATGTTGCACCACAGATTCTGTTTGAATTCGCGACGGACGGTCCTGGGTTCATGGGGGACGAGCCGTATGAAACGCTTGGCGAGAAGCTTTCTCTGCCACCGAAGCTGGAGCCGAAGCGGGAAGAAATAGAAAATTATGTCCGACCGATCGATACGGTCCGCAGTACCAAGGTATTGGAAAAAGAACAGGAATAAGAAGATATCCCTGATGCATCCCGCATCAGGGATATTTTTATTCCCAATCTCATACGGTTGGAGTAAACGGTCGGGGAGGGAAGGCATGTGGTACGCACACATTGGTTGTATCTGCCTGTAGAAATGAAAGCCCGGGAACTGCACGCCAAGCTTCTATTAGGCTATCATGCCTTGAAGGAAGGGTACTCCGTGCTGATCGGTGAACATAGAAAAGTGGAAGAAGCGTCCATGCAGCTTCCGCCGGGCGTTTTTCTTGCAAAAGGATGTACTCCGGGTTACCGGAAGAAAGTGTTGACTTCTGCAAAGGCCAATGGTCACGGTGTTATGGAACTGGATGAAGAAGGTTTGATTTTCTCTGATGCTTCCAGGTATATAAGGCAGCGGATGAGTGCCGGGCAGTTGAAAAACCTTGATTATATCTGCTGTTGGGGTCCGTATCAAAAACATACCATTGAACGGGCTTATCCGAATCTTTCTGTTCCCTGCACCATCACGGGCAATCCCCGCTTCGATCTTCTTAGTCCGGGATATCGGGGTATTTATCAGGAAGAGGCTGATTTGCTGAAGAAGACACACGGAAACTATCTATTAATAAACACTAGATTCCCCTTATATAACGGAAATAAAGGAATAAAAGAAGGAGATCTCTCGGCGGAGACTGCCTATATGAAGGACTTATTTCATGCCTTTGTTTCCTTGGTCAGGCAGATGAGCAAAGAATGCAGCGACCGAACGGTTATTGTCCGACCTCACCCTGGAGAGAACAGCACGACATATGAGCGGCTTTTCAACCATCTGCCCAACGTGCGAGTCATCAGTGATGGTAATGTGATTCATTGGCTGCTCGGAGCGGAGGCTGTTATTCATAATGGATGTACGACGGGAATAGAGGCTTTCCTGCTCGACAAATTGGTGCTGGCATATGTTCCTTTTTCTTCCCCATTCGATGTTGACTTCCCGAATGATATCAGTACGCGTACAGCAACGATCAAAGAGCTGCAGAAGTGTCTGGATGAGAAACCACCTCCTTCGAAAGAAGCAGAACGAATCTTTTCCCGGTATTACGGGCTGACGAAAGGGGATGTATCCTGGCCGTATGTGCTCGATATCATAAAGCGTATATCTCCTCCCAAGGCTGCAGTGCCTAATATACGCCGTCTTCGCTTCGTGCCGGATAACCGAGAGAAAATACGGCATGTTTTTCCTTCATTGACGAAGCGTGAGCTGGATGCGTTTCTTTACAAAATCAGTTTTCAGGAAGGTGATCCGATTCCTGGAAAGACACAGATGCTTGCCGACCGCCTCTTTCTTCTGTCACCATCCTGAAGTTGAAAGCGTTGAACCTCAAGGGTTGAGCGCTTTTTCTAATTCTTTGGTAGGCTGCAATCTATTATTTTCACCGAGTCCTTCCTTTGGAATATATATAGTAGTCAAGAGATATAAAAGTATGCCTTATTTCCCGAATGATTCACTAGTTTGATTTGATGGAAGGAAGAAGGGATGGAATGTTTTTTAAAGGAAAGAAGATTTTAATCATTGGAGGTACCGGAACAATTGGTTCCAGTATCGTGCGGCAGTTGCTGCAGGAGTCTCCTGCTGTCATCCGGGTATTCAGCCGTGATGAACATAAACAGCATGAGCTGCATAATGAACTGGGTCCAAGGCAGAATCTCCGGTTTCTTATCGGGGATGTAAGAAATTATGACCGAGTTCATACCGCTATGCATGATGTCGATTATGTGTTTCACCTGGCAGCGATGAAGCATGTTCCTGCCTGTGAATACAATCCATATGAAGCGGTGCTTACGAATGTGGAAGGGACTCATAATGTCATTAAGGCAGCACTGGCAAAGGATGTAGAGAAAGTCGTATTTACAAGTACAGATAAGGCGATTTCCCCGACGAATACGTATGGGGCGACCAAGCTGACCGCAGAACGTCTGATCACATCGGCGGAATACAGCAAAGGGAGCAGCCGTACGGTTTTTGCCAGTGTACGCTTCGGGAATGTCATGGGTTCCAGAGGATCCGTCATTCCGCTGTTTAAGAAACAAGTAGTCGATAAGAAGAAAATTACGGTGACGGATCGGCGGATGACCCGGTTTATGATGACGCTCGATCAAGCGACAAATTTGACGATACAGGCGTTGAAGGAAGCGAAGGGCGGCGAAGTGTTTGTGCTCAAGATGCCGATCATTGCCCTGGAAGATCTCTACACGCTCGTTATTAAGGAAATGTGTCGGAAGTATCAATGGAAGACTACAGACATTCAAATTGAGGAAATCGGACTTCGTCCGGGCGAGAAAATGTATGAAGAGCTGATGACAGAGGAAGAGTCGGTGACGGCATGGGAGCTCCCGGGGATGTATGTCATCCCGCACCCGATCAAGAAAGAACAAGCATATCGCAGCGCCAGGAAGGCGAAGCCGGGTACGTACAGCTCCTCCGGTCTTCCTCCCATTACCATAGAGGAATTATATCGCTTATTAAAAGAAGAGGGATTACTGTAAACAGGAAAGAGAGGAGGTTCGTATGAATATATTTGAAAGCAATTATTGGTCTGCTTATCTAGATTTTTTGGAAGATTTTCAAAGTCTTCAATATAAAGGGTACACCATTGCCCATCTTTGTCACTTCCGGAGTCTCATCGGCAAGAATGCTAAAGTGCTGGCGGCTCTTGAGAAAGCAACATTCAGGAAAGTGCTGCGTAATAGAGTGACAGACTCTACGCAGGTGCAGGCAGTTTTCAACCACTTTAAAGCGAGTCATCAAGTACCTGTGAATAAGAAACCGAATGGCAAGATCATCTTTCATGACGTGTACAACTTGATGAGAATTCCGAATGAAACGTACACGAAATATTTCCAAAAGCATCGAACGCTTATAGTAAAAGAGAAGGCAAGCAAATTAAAAGAAGAGAAGTTGAAACAGAAGAGCGCCATGAAAAAAGGTGCGCGGATGAAGAAGAAAGCACCTTCGAAGACGGTGAAGAGTGCTTCGCCACCGGTTCAATATTTCGATGCGTACCAGAAGCATCCCCGGACATCTGCGATCAGTCAGGCGAAACTGCATGCAACGAAATTGCTGAAGAAATTTCCAAACCATCCAATATATCAAGATGCCAATTTTAGAAAAGTACTTTGGATTCAAATCAGTAAAATCATTTTACGTGTGGAAGAAGCGACTCAGCTGTTCCGCTCTTTATCTGTATCCGCCATCGTCGTTCCTTCTACGCACTATCCGGAAAGCAGAACGTTCGTTATGGTCGCTGCCAAACATGGAGTGCCGACCATTTGTATGCAGCACGGCATCGTTTCCGGTGAATTCGGATACCTTCCGAAAATTGCAGATGTGGATGCTGTTTACGGCAGATTCGAAGTGGATTGGTATATATCGAAAGGGGTGAAACCGAAGGGCGTTGCCATTATCGGTCATCCTCGCTTCGATTTGATTCATAAGCCGGCAAAAAGCTCCAAAGCGAAGCTGGTCCGTCAGCTGGGGCTGGATCCGAAGAAGAAGACGGTACTTGTTATCGTACGCGGCGGTTCCCAGGTGAAAAGCTGGCGGAAGTTCCTCGATCGTCTGCACGGGAAGAGTAAAGTGAATATCATCGTGAAGGACTATCCGAGTTCCAAGTCCCAGCGTCTCGTCAAATCCAACCCCTATATATTCTCCGCGCAAGGTCTTCAACTTTATGACCTCCTTCATTTATCCGATGCTGTTGTGTCCTACTCCTCGACGGTCGGATTGGAAGCGATGCTTGCAAAGAAACCGGTATTCATTCTGAATGAACCATTTCCCGGCTATTCGGGATACTATACGATTCTTGGGAAATTAGTCCAAAGCAACCCGGTGCGGCTGGCGGATCTCGTCACGTCCTACTTTCATACGAACGATATGAAAGTATATGTTCGTAACAAAGAGAAAGCGTTTCTTGACCGTTCTTATAATCAAAAACACCCTGCCGGCAAGCGGCTGGCTGGTCTCATTCATCATATGACTAATTAAGATGCTTCTTTCTATGAATAAAGCCCTTTTCTTAGAAATATGTATGGACAATATAAGGGAGGGGTGTGCATTTTGAACATTCTTGTGACAGGCGGCGCCGGTTTCATCGGCAGATGGGTCGTCCGAAAACTGCTGGAAGACGGGCACCAAGTATGGGTGCTGGATGATTTATCAAATGGACGTATTGAGAATATGGAAGAATTATTGTCCCATAAGAACTTTCGAGCGTTCATCCATGGCGATATCAAAGACGAAGCAACCGTGCAAGCCTTGTTTTATCCGGGGATCGACCTTTGTTATCATCTGGCTGCAAGCATCAATGTCCAGGATAGCATCGATGATCCGGTGACGACGTTCCATAACGATACTATCGGTACATTCTATCTGCTTGAAGAATGCCGTAAACGTAACGTGAAAATGGTATTCATGAGTACCTGTATGGTTTATGACAGGGCTGTGGACGACAAAGGGATTGCTGAAAGCGATCCGATCAAGCCGGCATCCCCGTACGCAGGCGCTAAAATTGCAGCGGAAAATATGGTGTTGTCGTATTATTACGCTTACGATCTCCCTGTAACAGTCGTCCGGCCGTTCAACACGTATGGGCCTTTTCAGAAGACGGGAGGAGAAGGCGGCGTAGTGGCCATCTTCATTAAGAACAAACTCCATGGTCTGCCGCTGCAAATTTATGGAGATGGACGTCAGACACGCGATTTATTGTATGTAGAAGACTGTGCCGGTTTCGTCGTGGAGGCGGGGTACCAGAGTGAAGTGGACGGCGAAATTGTCAATGCCGGTTTAGGAAGGGACATTTCCGTTAATGATCTGGCCGCATTGATCGTAGAAGATGAATCGCGTATTGAACATATCGAGCATATCCATCCACAAAGCGAGATTCCGAAACTTCTCTGTGATTACAGGAAGGCGAAGAGACTTCTGGATTGGGAGCCTGCCGTTACATTAGAGGAAGGCATCCGTCGTACGGAAGAGTGGATCAAGACGACTAAACTCATTTAAAGGGGAACGGTCCATTGGGAAAGTTAGCGATAGTAGGGGGGAAGCCTGTCCGTGATTCGATGCTTGCCTACGGCAGGCAGTTTATTGATGATGACGATATCGACGCTGTCGTGAACGTCTTGAAAAGTGATTATTTAACGACTGGGCCGACCATCGAGCGCTTCGAAAAGGAACTCTCGGAATATGTCGGCTCTTCGTATGCCGTTACTTTCTCAAGCGGAACGGCTGCCCTGCACGCTGCATGCTTCGCTGCCGGTGTGACAGAGGGGGCGGAGGTGATCACGACGCCGATCACTTTTGTCGCAAGTGCCAACTGTGTCCTTTACAGCGGTGGGACACCTGTATTTGCGGACGTCGATCCGATTCATTACAATATCGATCCAGTATCCGTGGAAAAGCTGGTGACGGAGAAAACGAAAGCCATCATACCTGTCGACTTTACGGGACAGCCGGCAGACTATAAAGAGCTTCGAAGAATCGCCGACGAGAACGGGCTGGTGATCATCGAGGATGGTGCCCATGCCCTCGGTGCGGAATACGAAGGGAAGAAAGTCGGTTCGTTCAGTGATATGACGATGTTCAGCTTCCATCCTGTCAAACATATTACGACGGGAGAAGGTGGTGTGATCACGACGGATAACCCGGTTTTCTATGAGAAATTGAAGTTGTTCCGGACCCATGGCATCACTCGTGACACACATCAGCTCGAACAAAATCGGAAGTCCTGGGAATATGAAATGCAGTTCCTCGGCTATCACTACCGCATGACGGATATCCAGGCAGCTTTAGGAAGCAGTCAGCTGAATAAATTAGAACGCTTCCTTACTTTGCGAAGGGCGTATGCGGCGAAATATGACGAGGCTTTCCGCAACTTGGAAGGAGTCGAAATCCCATGCCAGCTGAAAGATACGAAATCAAGCTGGCATTTATATGTTCTTCGTTTAAGTGGGAAGCTTGCTCCGTTGAGGACGGAAGTGTTCGAATCCCTGCGGGCGGAAAATATCGGAGTGAATGTCCACTACATGCCTGTCCATCTTCAACCTCATTACCAACGACTTGGATATGGGCCGAACCAGTGCCCTGTTGCGGAGGAACTGTACGAACACATTCTCACTCTGCCTCTATTTCCTGGAATGTCAGAGGCGGACGTGAAGGATGTCATTACAGCCGTCCGAAAAGTCGCCGGTCACTTCAGCGGGAAAGCAGGGAAACCATGAGGGTCGGTTTCCGGGCTGATGCGTCCCGTTCCTTGGGGACCGGGCATGTGATGCGTTGTGCCACGCTCGCCGAACAGTTAAAGAAGCAGGGGGTGGATGTTTTTTTTATGTGCAGAAAACGTCCCGGGGACCTTGTGGATTGGCTGATGGAAGCCGGTATGGATGTTCATATGATCACAGGTGCAGACCCGGTGTCCTGGGAGGAGGACGCGGCTAGATGCGTGCAGGTTTTGGATAATATAGGAACGGTGGATTGGCTCGTTGTCGATCATTATCTGCTGGATGCCCGGTGGGAGGAAGTCTTGTCTGCCCGTGTCGGCGGGGTGATGGTCATCGATGATTTGGCTGACAGGCCTCATAGGTGTGGTGTGCTGCTCGATCAGAATTTGCACAAGGCTGGGGAAGCGGGGTATGCCAATCTCCTTCCACAAGGCGCCACCTGCCTTTTCGGTCCTGCGTATGCCTTGCTTCGTGAAGAATTCTACCATTATGACAAGAAGCGTAAAGAACGCTTGGGGCGTCTTGATCGAGTGCTTGTTTCCTTCGGTGGCAGTGATCCGAATAACGATACTTGGAAAGTTGTGCAGGCGTTGAAGCGGCTTGCGGAAACACCGAAAGTCGATGTCGTGGTAGGAGGCGCTTATCCTTATAAACAGGAGCTCCGCAAATTCTGCCAACAGGAGAAAATGTCCCTGCACGTCCAGACGAAACGGATGGCTCGGCTGATGCAGCAGGCAGATGTAGCTTTCGGTGCAGGTGGGAGTTCTGTGTGGGAGCGGTGTTATATGAAACTCCCGACTGTTGTCATCGAAGCTGCTGATAATCAGACGGGTGTACTATCGGCCCTTAAAGAGAGGGGAGCGGTTTTATACTTAGGGAGGAGTGAGCAGGTGACGACCGATCAAATCTATGAACAGCTTGCCCTGTTGAAGAACGATCCGTCCCTTCTCGTGAATCTGTCAAGAGCGGCGGGGGCTTTAATGGAGAAGCATCGACCGCATGCCGTTGCAGACTTTTTGACAGGAAGGTCTCCTGATGACTGAGTACACGCTTAGAGATGTGGAAGAGAAGGACTGGAGGCAGATTTGGACGTGGCGGAACAGAGAGGAAATCCGCCGACATATGTATAACAATCAACCCATTGAGTGGGATAGTCATCTCGAATGGATGAAGAAAGAGCAGAAAAATACCCAGGCTCATGCGAAGATCTTCGTCTCCGGCAAACGTCCGCTTGGATTTGTTCGATTTTCCGATATCGATCGTGTGCATAAGCGGTGTCTTTGGGGTTTCTATATCGGAGACCCGGCCGCGCCTAAAGGAGCAGGGACAGAGATGGGGAAGCTTGCCCTTGATTACATTTTCAAGCAGGAACCTGTCCAAAAAGTATGTGCAGAGGTTCTGTCTTCGAATACAGGCAGCGTTCGTTATCATGAGAAGCTTGGTTTCGTGCAGGAAGGAAGACTTTGCAGCCATTGGAACAGAGGGGGAGTGTTTCTTGACGTGATACTTCTGGCACTATTCAAGGAAGATTGGGAGGGGAAGGAATGGAGATGAAAGTGGGCGATCGGTATATCGGTGAAGCCCATCGGCCGTTCATCATCGCAGAAATGTCCGGGAACCACAATCAATCGCTGACGCGTGCCCTTGAAATCGTTGATCGCGCGGCGGACAGCGGTGCTGATGCATTGAAAATCCAGACATACACGGCAGATACGATGACACTGGATCATAAAGGGGCAGACTTTGAAATTAACCAGCAGGACAGTTTGTGGAAGGGCAAGCGCCTGTATGATCTTTATAAGGAAGCTTATACACCGTGGGAGTGGCATGAAAAGATATTCGAGCGCTGCAGAGAACGAGGTATCATTGGGTTCAGTACCCCGTTCGACGCCTCATCGGTCGATTTCCTCGAATCGCTTCATGTCTCTATGTATAAGATTGCATCCTTTGAAAATACGGATCTGCCATTGATCGAGAAGGTCGCTGCCACAGGGAAACCGGTCATCATATCGACGGGGCTTGCGACAGTCGCCGAAATAGCAGAAATGACGGCTGCTGCGCGGGGAGCCGGCTGTCGGGATTTAGTGCTTCTGAAGTGCACCAGCAGCTACCCGGCAACTCC
Organism: Halobacillus sp. KGW1; assembly: GCF_001592845.1. Classification (NCBI taxonomy): domain Bacteria; kingdom Bacillati; phylum Bacillota; class Bacilli; order Caryophanales; family Bacillaceae; genus Halobacillus; species Halobacillus sp. KGW1. The sequence goes on along the minus strand of NZ_LSOC01000004.1, from coordinate 354,234 downwards.
GGAGAATTCCAATATCCGAACCATACCTAATATGAAAGAAGTGTTCCGTTGTCAAGTCGGTCTATCGGACCACACCCTCGGTACAGGGGCGGCGGTTGCAAGTGTCGCTTTAGGTGCGTCCGTCATCGAAAAGCATTTCACCTTAAATCGTAAGGACGGAGGCGTGGATTCTCAATTCTCCCTGGAACCGGAGGAGATGAAAGCACTCGTCACGGAAACGGAACGGGCATGGGAAGCGCTCGGATCTGTTCGTTACGGACCGACAGACAGCGAAAAAGGATCGGGCAAATACCGGCGCTCTCTCTATATTACAGAAGATATGAAAGCCGGTGATGTGTTGACAGAGTCGAATCTCCGGGCTATCCGCCCAGGATTCGGCATGCCGGTGAAATATATGGAAGTGCTGCTCGGGAAGAAAATCAATGCCGATCTGGTAAAAGGGACACCGATGTCCTGGAAGTGGATTGGATGAAGGGAGGAGTCACGTGAAAGTCGTCGCCATCGTGCAGGCGCGGATGGGATCGACTCGTCTGCCCGGTAAAGTATTAAAGCCGATTCTGGGAAAACCAATGCTTGTCTATCAAATCGAGCGGATGCAGCGTTCGAAGCTGATCGATCAACTGGTCATCGCTACGACCGAGCATGTCAGGGATGACCCGATCGTCGAGCTGTGCCGATCTGTCGGAGTGGCTTGTTACAGAGGGTCGGAGGATGATGTGCTGGAGAGATACTATGAAACGGCAGCGGCTTTCGATGCAGACGCTGTCGTCAGGCTGACAGCGGACTGCCCGCTGATCGACCCCAACGTGATAGACGATGTCGTCGCTGCTTACGTCCGCCGCGCACCTGCGTTTCAGTATGGTTCGAACACGGAGGTGCGGACTTATCCGCGGGGGATGGATACAAGCGTGTTCTCTTTCCAAGCGCTGGAGGAAGCATACAAGGAAGCGGTGCAGCCGGCGGAACGGGAACATGTCACGCCGTTCATCATCCGCCATTCTGAACGGTACTCGAGTTTCCACGTGACATATAAGCGGAATGCCAGTTCTCATCGGTGGACGGTGGATACAAGCGAAGATTTCGAGCTTGTGAAAAGAATTATCGAACACCTTTACCCAAGCAACCCGGGGTTTTCAATGGAAGATGTCCTTAAAGTCATCGCTGATCACCCGGATTGGGAGGATATCAACCGTCATATCGAACAGAAGGACCCAGGATCGTCCTGACTATACAGACAGCCCCGGCCATTTTGGCCGGGGCTGTTTTGCCACCTTATTTATATGTCTATAACCTTCGTCTCTTATTTCTGCGGCGTACTTTTTTATTTCTATTTGCGATGGCTTGAATCAAAGATACCATATTGGGTAAATAATGTTAATAGATTTAATAAATTTTACCAATGAAGCATAGGACGGCTGGGGCGACCTTTTTGTCGATAATATCCAGATGTTCGCATCTTTTGTCCATTAAGAATCAATATAGTATAGTTAAAGATAAGCGTGATAATTCAGAAAAATAGTTCGTTTGAAAGGGGTACACCGAATGACGCAGCAGACATTTCTGTATCAACCGAAAATATCGGAAGTACTTAAAAATATGAGACGGGTCATGATTGGGAAAGAAGAGGCGGCACTGTTGAGTGTTGTAGCTCTGCTTGCCAGAGGCCATGTGCTTCTGGAGGACGTTCCCGGTGTAGGGAAAACGATGCTTGTAAAGACGTTGGCGAAGTCGCTCGACTGCCAGTTCAAAAGGATCCAGTTCACTCCGGATCTTCTGCCGAGCGATGTGACGGGTGTATCCATTTATAATCCGAAAACATTAGAGTTCGAATTCCGTCCCGGTCCGATTCTCGGTAATATCGTCCTGGCAGATGAAATCAACCGGACATCCCCGAAGACACAGTCCGCCTTATTGGAAGGTATGGAAGAAACGAGTATTACGGTGGATGGCAATACGGTGCCGCTCAGCGATCCGTTTTTTGTCATGGCAACACAGAACCCGATCGAATATGAAGGGACCTATCCGCTGCCGGAAGCACAGCTTGACCGCTTCCTGCTCAAGATGAAAATGGGGTATCCATCTGCCAAACAGGAGATGGAAATGCTGGCAAGGACATCGGAAGGACATCCGATCGAGGAGATTACTTCTGTACTCAACCGCGAGGAGCTCGTTATGCTTCAGGAAGATGTCGACCGTGTTTATGTCGATCGGACAGTCAACCGATATATCGTAGATTTGGTGACAGGGACGAGAAGCCATGAAGGGGTGTATCTCGGGGTAAGTCCGCGTGGTTCGATCGCCCTTATGCGGGCGGCGAAGGCCTATGCATTCATCCATGACCGGGATTATGTCATTCCGGACGATATACAGTACCTGGCTCCGTATGTCCTTTCCCATCGGATGATCCTTACTTCCGAAGCACAATTCGAAGGAGCGAGCGCCGAGTCGATCATTGATCAGCTGTTGACGGCTACATCCATTCCAGTGAACAGGAACGTAGGTGAATGAGACAAACGGTGTCCTTCACTGTAAAACTCGCGATCGTCCTCCTGCTCTTTGGTGTCCTGTTTTCCTATGCAATGTTTCAAGGCGGCTTTGTCAGCTGGTTTCTCTTCTATGCCTTTCTTCCTTTTCTTCTTTATATGCTGGGCGTCCTGCTTTATCCGATTAACAACTGGAAGATCGACCGCCGCCTGTCCAAACGAACGGCGATGGGAGGAGAAACGGTGGAAGTAGAAGTGACGATGACGCGTCGGTTTGCTTATCCGATCTATTACTGCGTCATCGAGGAATACCTGCCGGAATCTTTGAAACGAATGGATCAGCATCTTGATAAGTTCAAAGATTTGGAGCGGGACGAGGCACTTCTGGAAGACAGAAAGGTAAAGCGTGTCGTTTTTCCCTGGTTTAGAAGGAAAATCAGCTATCGATATGAATTAGACAAGCTTCCCCGGGGCGAGCATCAATGGAAAGCCGTCCGGATTAAAACCGGGGACTTCTTTGGTTTCGTCACAAAAGAACACGTGTACAGGGAAGCGAGCGCTCTTTTGGTCTTTCCTTTTATTCGTCCGGTCAAAATGAAGGAGCGCGTGTACAGCTTTGAACAAGGAGCAAGTCCCTCTTTCAAATTGAATGAGAAGCATACGAACATGGTAACAGGAGTAAGGGAATACATGCCCGGAGACAGATTTGCCTGGGTCGATTGGAAGACGACAGCCAGAAAAAATGAAATGATGACAAAAGAATTTGAACAGGAGAAGAGCGTCGACATGGTGCTCATTCTGAATACGGTCCGGGAAGAAGGAATGAACGAGCTGAGCTTTGAAGGAGCTGTAGAGTTTACAGCATCTCTGTTGAATACCTTCCACAAAAAAGCCGCTCCCCTCGCTTTTATGACTCTCGGGGGAGAGAGGAAGTACTTTCCGTTTCACCAGGACCATTCCCATCACAGCCAGATACAGGCACATTTGGCGAAAGTCCGTCCGATGGAGAGTGCTTCTTTTGCTGAACAACTGGAGCGGGGACAGAAACAGGTGCCGGCTGGAATTATGATGATGATTATCAGCCATCATCTGGATAAAGATCTGCAGGTAGCTCTTGTCAAACTGGCTAAGAAGAGCAAGCGCCTCCTCTTTTACTACGTACATCCATACAATCGAATCGGACTTCAGGAGCACCAGACGTTAAAGCAGTTGAAAAGAGAAGGTGTGACGGTGGAACTGCTGACGGAAGAGCAGCTTGTGAAGCCTGGATTTGAGGTGAGTACATGATGCAGGACCGGCAGACGTTCTACTATCGGCTGGCTTTATATGTAATTGGTTTTTTACTGTTTTGTGAGTGGTTGCGGCCGTTGGAAGAAATTTCGGAAACGAATGATACGAGGATCTTCTTCCTCTATGCGGGATTCTGCTTCTTCCTCTCTTTTCTGCAGGTGCCTTGGTGGATTTCAGTCCCGCTGAAAGGATTGGGACTTGCCTTTATTCTCGACGGGATGTATATAGCGGAACGAATTTTCTCGCCGGAGTGGTTTTTGGTCCTCTATGATCAAACCGTTTTCAATTTTGAGATGATGCTTTCCCAGGAATGGTGGCAGATGACGCCGCTGTTTCGCAGCTTGTTGTTCCTTATTCTTCTGTGGTTAATGAGTTACTTATTGTATTACTGGTTCGTTATTGCAAGACGTATGTTCTTTTTCGTTGTTCTTACCTTAGTGTTTATAACCGTAACCGATACGTTTACAACGTATGAAGCTGATTGGGCTATCATACGAACCTTCATTCTTGGAATGGCGGCACTCGGTGTCTCGAGTTTCTCCAGAGAGATGGACAGGGAAGAGATTCCTTTCAAGGATTTCAGGCGTGCGAATGTCTGGATCCTTCCCCTGATCGGAATTATCCTCCTGTCTTCCGCAATAGGATACGCAGCTCCGAAACTTTCCCCTCAGTGGCCCGATCCACTTCCATACCTGCAGAGTGCGACAGGCGGTGAGGGTGGCAGTGGAACGGTCCGGAAAGTAGGGTACGGGGAAGATGACAGCTCGCTTGGTGGTTCCTTCGTCCAGGATGATACACCGATGTTCCGTGCTACGGTGGACGGAGATCGTTATTGGCGAATCGAATCGAAGGATACTTACACAGGAAAAGGCTGGGAAGATACACTCGCTGAGCCTGTGGACACGGTAAACCCATCCTCGATTCCTTTTGAAACGTTCACGAACGCCGTGGAATCCGAAGAACAGAGTGCTCTCGTGCAAATGACGGAGGATGCTCCTTTCCGTAAGCTCGTCTATCCATACGGAATTACCGGACTTGTAGAGTATCCGGAGCAATATAACCTTGCAGTCCATGAAAATACCGGGGAAATGGATACGATTTACAACGGGTCGGAAGCGAAGATGAATACGTATGTGCTCAATTATGACTATCCTTCCTTTGAATACAACCAGCTGCGGGAAGCAGACGGGGAAGATCCGGAAGAGATTCAGGACCATTACCTGCAGCTTCCGGATAATCTTCCGAACAGAGTCAGGAATCTTGCCTCCCAAATTGTCGAAGGGGAAGACAACAGGTATGATCGTGCCAAAGCGGTAGAGTCCTACTTTGCAGCAAACGGGTTCGAATATTCGACGACGGATGTTGCCGTTCCGAGAGATAATCAGGACTATGTCGATCAATTCCTGTTTGAATCACAAGTAGGGTATTGTGATAACTACTCCACTTCGATGGTGGTGCTGCTGAGGTCGGAAGGGATTCCTGCCCGTTGGGTGAAAGGGTTCACTGGTGGGGAGCGTCTCGGTGCGGAGGAGAATCCTTTCGCAGAAAACGAAGTCCAGAACGTTTATGAAGTGACAAGTGCCAATGCCCATTCCTGGGTGGAGGTTTATTTCCCTGAAATTGGGTGGGTTCCATTCGAACCGACGCAAGGGTTTTCCAATAACGCCGATTTTTATACAGATATCGAGCAGGATACGGAGACGGAAGAAAGCGATGCTCGTGAGCAGGAGACGACTCCTGAAGAAGGAGCCGGCAATCCTCAGGAGATGGAAGAGGAAGAGAACAGCTCGGATTCTGCTGCGCTGGAAGGTACATCTTCCGAGCAGAACGGAATGTGGGGTTGGATCATACTGTTTGTCCTTGTGATTCTGGCCGCTGTCCTCGTTTTCTTGATGAGATATCGTTTGCTTGCCTTTTTCTATATCCGCAGGCTTCGTCAGACGAATAAGGAAGATACGTTTGAGAAGGCCTATGCGTTTCTGTTAAAAGCGCTGCACCATAAGGGTCTGAAGCGCAAACAGGATCAAACCCTCCGGGAATACGCGGAAGAGGTGGACCGGCGTTATCAGTCGAACGAGATGCGCCGACTGACGAATCATTATGAACGTCTCCTCTATGGAGGAGGGGACTCTATGAAGCGCTGGCCGGAAGTCACTGAATTATGGGAAAATTTAATTAAAAGGACATTGTCTTGATTACTTTTGTTGCGGTTGATAGAATGAATGGCAATTAGATGCGTTCTTCCTTCGTATATCCTCGAGAATATGGCTCGAGAGTCTCTACCGGGATACCGTAAATTTCCTGACTATGAAGGTGGAAATCACGTGACATGTCTCGGCATGGGATGGATTTCTGCCTTCGTTTATATTAGACGAGGCGGGAATCCATTTTTTTATTGCCGGCAGGAAAGAAGGCAGTCGAACATAAATAAGGAGTGGAAGAGTATGGAACAAGTGAAAGGCATGATTCTAGTGCTTGACTTCGGAAGTCAATACAACCAGTTGATCACCCGGAGAATCCGTGAATTCGGAGTGTACAGTGAACTTCATTCTCATAAAATGACTATTGAAGAAATCAAGGAATTGAATCCCAGCGGGATCATCCTGTCCGGTGGACCGAACAGTGTATACGGGGAAAACAGCTTCCGTTGCGATGAGCAGATCTTTGAATTAGGCATTCCAGTACTGGGAATCTGCTACGGCATGCAGCTGATGACGCACCACTTCGGCGGCAAAGTAGAGCGTGCGAAAGAACGGGAATACGGCAAAGCGGATATCACTGTTAAAGAGAGCCCGGTCATCTTCCGTAAAACTCCTAAAGAGCAGACCGTTTGGATGAGTCACAGTGATAAGGTAATTGAAGCGCCGGAAGGTTTCCGCGTCGACGCGACAAGTCCTTCCTGTCCTGTAGCAGCGATCAGCAATGATGATGCACGTATGTACGGCGTCCAGTTCCACCCGGAAGTGCGTCACTCTGAATATGGAAACGATATTCTGCGCAGCTTCGTTTTCGACGTTTGTGAAGCGACGGATGACTGGACGATGGAACACGTCATTGAGATGGAAGTGGAGAAAATCCGTGAGCAGGTAGGAGATCGTAAAGTGCTCTGTGCATTAAGCGGAGGAGTCGATTCTTCTGTCGTCGCCGCTTTGATTCACCGCGCGATCGGAGACCAATTAACCTGTATCTTCGTTGACCACGGTCTTCTTAGAAAAAACGAAGCGGATGATGTCATGCGTTTCCTTGGAGAAGGATTCCAAATGAACATTATCAAAATTGATGCTAAAGAACGTTTCATGAGTAAGTTGGCAGGCGTTTCCGACCCGGAAAAGAAACGTAAGATCATTGGTAACGAGTTCATCTATGTCTTCGATGATGAAGCAGCCAAGCTGAAAGACATCGATTTCCTTGCTCAAGGAACACTTTATACGGACATTATCGAAAGTGGTACGGAAACAGCGCAGACGATTAAATCCCACCACAATGTTGGGGGTCTGCCTGAAGATATGGAATTTGAATTAATTGAGCCTTTGAATACGTTGTTTAAAGACGAAGTCCGTGCGCTCGGGCTTGAACTTGGTGTGCCGGAACATATCGTTTGGCGCCAGCCGTTCCCTGGTCCCGGCCTTGCCATCCGTGTCCTCGGTGAAGTGACGGAAGAGAAGCTGGAAATCGTTCGCGAGTCGGACGCTGTTCTTCGTGACGAAATCAAGAAGGCAGGGCTTGACCGCGACATTTGGCAGTACTTCACAGTTCTTCCTAACATCAAGTCCGTCGGTGTCATGGGAGATGAACGGACGTATGATCACACGATCGGCATTCGTGCCGTAACATCCATTGACGGTATGACATCTGATTGGGCGCGTATCCCATGGGATGTGCTGGAGAGGATCTCCACGCGTATCGTCAACGAAGTCGATCATATTAACCGCGTTGTGTATGATGTAACGAGCAAGCCGCCGGCAACCATTGAATGGGAATAAGCGAACGATTTTAATTTTATTAAGTGTAATGTTCGGAAATAGGCTTGACTCTCTTCTTCTGACCTAGTAAGATAGAATCAAATAATAAAGTATCACCGTCGTATAATTTTGGGGATAGGGCCCATGAGTTTCTACCAGACCGCCGTAAATTGGTCTGACTACGTTGGTGGATGGATGTTGTGGTTATGTGAATTTACTTCAGGGCCCTCGTCCATCTCCTTCGTTTTCGTAGACACTCTCGGGAATCTCCCGGGGTGTCTTTTTTATTTGTTCAACCATGTTCTTGGAATGCCGGGCATTTCAAGAAGGATCAGGGAAAGAAAAGGGAGGAAAAAGAACGTGCGCAATTATTTTAAATTCAAGGAGAACGGCACGACCTATCGTCGTGAAATCATAGCAGGACTAACGACCTTCCTGGCTATGGCATATATTTTGTTCGTCAATCCATCGACGCTTGCGTTGGATGGAATCGATCAGCTTCCTGAAGGTGTTACGCGGATGGATAAAGGGGCTATCTTTACAGCTACTGCGATCGCAGCTGCTATCGGAACATTAATCATGGGGGTATTCGCGAAATATCCGATTGCTCTCGCTCCGGGTATGGGCTTGAACGCCTTCTTCGCCTATACGGTTGTTCTTGGCTATGGAATTCCTTGGGAAACGGCACTTGCCGGTGTATTGGCTTCCGGACTTATTTTTATCGTTTTAACTCTTACAGGACTACGCCAATTAATCATCGATGCCATTCCTGGAAACCTTAAGCTCGCTGTAGGTGCCGGAATCGGCCTCTACATCGCTTTTATCGGCTTTCAGAATGCAGGAATTGTCGTGAACAGTGATGCGACTCTTGTTCAAATGGGGGATCTTACTTCAGGCCCTGTACTGCTTGCTGTCTTCGGAATTGTCATCAGCGTCATCTTGATGGCGTTGGGGATGAAGGGCGGTATTTTCTACGGTATGGTGCTGACAGCTGTAGCGGGTATGGTTTCCGGACTGATTGCACCGCCTTCCGGGTTGAGCGATATCGTCGGTTCTGCACCTTCGGTTGCGCCGACGTTTGGGGCAGCATTGGAGCATTTCGGAGATATCTTCACGATGGAGATGCTTGTCGTCATTTTGACTTTCTTGTTCGTTGACTTCTTTGATACAGCTGGAACGCTCGTAGCAGTGGCGACCCAGGCTGGATTTATGAAGGATAACAAGCTCCCAAGAGCGGATAGAGCTCTATTTGCTGATTCTACAGCGACTGTAGCAGGTGCTATTGTAGGAACGTCTACGACGACTTCTTACATCGAATCGACTGCAGGTGTCGGGGCCGGCGGGCGTACCGGATTCACTTCTGTTGTGACGGCTTTGTGCTTTATTCTTGCATTGTTCTTCTCGCCTCTCTTGTCCATCGTGACTGCTGAAGTGACGGCTCCTGCCTTGATCATCGTCGGTGTATTGATGGCTTCTGCTTTGAAGAGCATCGATTGGGACGAGTTCGAAGTTGCTGTTCCGGCCTTCTTCACAATCGTAGCGATGCCGTTGACGTACAGTATTGCGACGGGGATTGCAATCGGGTTTATCTTCTATCCGATTACGATGCTTCTAAAAGGGAGAACAAAAGAGATTCATCCGATCATGTACTTCTTGTTCGTTATCTTTATTTTGTACTTCATCTTCCTTGCGTAAGGCAGAAAGGATGAGGGAAACCGTCAGCCGCAGGCTGGCGGTTTCTTTTGAAAGGTGATGGCGGGCTCCCGTGAGACGGTTTTCGTTCCTTCCCGATACGGACAAGTATATAGGGGGAGATCCGGAGAGCTGCCGCATACTCTTCTCTCCTTTTATTCCTTTTCTTCCAGGTGGCGGATCTGGATAGGGCGCTGGTTGGTGGCATCTGTGATATAACGTTGCAGCTTGATAATCAGCAGCCCGTGCTGATAAGTCGCGTCGATTTTATCATGACGAACAGGGAACGGGAGATCGATCGTCCTTTCAAACATGCCATCCGGAATTTCGGATTTGACCTGCTTGCCGCCGCGCTTGTTGAACGAAATTTTCCCTTTTAAGGTTAGTGTCGTATGATCGACAAGCACGTCGATGTTCTTTGGTTTATCCATTCCGGGAATATTCACATAGCATAAGAGCTCCTGGTCATATTGATAGATGTTGACAGCTGGAATGGGGGGCTTCATCATCCCGTCGAAATCATCCCAGAATTCATGGCCGAAGAAGCGGTCCATGTTGGTTTTCCAATCCTTGAATTGGTTCATGTCATCAGCCTCCGTAAATTGTCATTAATTGCGGTAAAAAAAGATTGTGTATGGACATTCCCATGGTTTATAGTGTATGCATGAATATTGACGAGAAGAATTTCTTGGGTCTATATTTGCAACATAAGTAGGGGGATGCATCCATGTTAGAAAACCCATTATTGCTCATTGTGATCATTTTAGCCGTTAACATTGTCTATGTTTCGTTCTTTACATTACGGATGATTTTTACGTTGAAAGGCCGTCGTTATATTGCCGCGTTCATCAGTACATTTGAAATAGTTACCTACGTCTTTGGTCTTGGGCTCGTCCTTGATCGTCTGGATCAGATAGAGAATGTCCTTGCCTATGCTCTTGGTTATGGTCTTGGTGTTATCGTTGGTATGAAGATTGAAGAGAAATTGGCTCTCGGTTATATTACAGTGAACGTGATATCGTCCGATCCGGATATCGAATTCACGCGGAAGCTCCGGGATAAGGGGTACGGCGTGACGAGTTGGTATGCTTATGGAATGGAAGGGGATCGGCTGGCCATGCAGATTCTGACTCCAAGGAAATACGAGCTTTCCTTATATGAAACGATTCGTCATATCGATCCGAAAGCGTTTATCGTCGCTTATGAACCGAAACAGATCCATGGCGGGTTCTGGGTGAAATCCGTTAAGAAAGGAAAGATACGTCATGCCCAGCAAGAACAGCAAGAAGCGCTTTGAAGTGCAGGAGAATGAAACCATCGGCCAGTGCCTCGATCGGATGAAGCGGGAAGGCTACACGCCGATCCGCCGGGCGGAGGAGCCGATTTTTCGGGAGGAAACCCGAAATGGGGAAAAAGTAATGGAACCGATAGAGAAAAGGATTGTTTTTCACGCAGTGAAAGAATAAAACCGAACGATTAGTATTTTTATTTTCTTTAATGTTCGACTTTGCGTTGACATCGACAAGTTTCTCCTGATATGATGAAAGCAGAATTGCATAGGCGACCTCATATAAGACGGGAATAAGGCCCGTTCGTCTCTACCTGGGAACCGTAAATTCCCGGACTATGAGGGGAGTTTAAGCTTGGATGCTTTCAAGTGGGACACGTGTGCCTGCTCGACTCCTCTCATTAGTTGAGAGCGTCGAGCAGGTTTTTTTATGAAGAAAGGGATGAATATGAATGGCTAGTGTTGGCGTAATCATGGGCAGCATTTCCGATTGGGAGACAATGCAGGGGGCATGTGCCGTCCTTGATGAACTTGGGATCGGATACGAGAAGGAAATCATATCAGCTCACCGGACACCGGAGGATATGTTCACTTACGCAGAAGATGCGCGCGGACGAGGGTTGAAGGTCATCATTGCCGGAGCGGGAGGGGCAGCCCACCTTCCGGGAATGGTTGCTTCTAAAACGACCCTGCCTGTCATCGGAGTCCCTGTTGAATCAAAAGCATTGAAAGGAATGGATTCCCTTCTATCTATAGTACAGATGCCTGGAGGAGTTCCTGTGGCGACTGTAGCGATCGGAAGTGCCGGTGCAAAGAATGCAGGTCTTCTTGCTGCAGAAATCATCGGAGCTTTCGATGAAGAGGTGGCCGGCAGATTGTCGGTGTACAGAGAACAGATGGTGGAGAAAGTAGAAGGAATGAGGAGGGATTTGCGTGAGTCCTAAGGTTATTCGACCAGGTCAGACGATCGGAATTCTTGGAGGCGGCCAGCTCGGAAGAATGATGGCGGTCGCTGCCAGACACATGGGATACAAAATCGCCGTCATGGACCCGGCGGAAGATTGTCCGTGTGCACCGCTTGCAGATGAGCAGATCATCGCTGCTTATGACGATAAAGAAGCTGCTCAAAAACTGAGTGAAGTCAGTGACGTCATTACGTACGAATTCGAAAATGTCGACCTTGAAGTCGCCAAGCTGTTTGAAGAAGCCGGCAAACTGCCTCAAGGATCTCTGGCCCTCGCCGTTACGCAGAACCGTTCCAAAGAAAAGCAGGCAGCGGTCGACGCAGGCTTGTCTGTTCCGGAATACCGGATTATCGAATCCTATGACCAATGCAAAGAAGCATTGGAAAGCATCGGTTACCCTGCCGTCGTTAAGACGATCAGCGGGGGGTACGATGGTAAGGGACAGCTGAAGCTGGAAGATGAGAGCAGCCTGGACGAGCTATCTCCTTTCATTAAAGAGGGCGGCATCTATATTGTCGAACAGTGGCTGCTATTTGATTTAGAAATCTCTCAAGTATTCACTAGAGGAATGGACGGAATCATCCGGACCTTCCCGCTTGCAGAAAATATCCATAAGAATCATATCCTTCATGAAACAAGAGTCCCTGCCAACGTATCAGAGGCCGTCCGTCAGAAAGCGGACGAGGCGGTTCGAGTGCTGGCAGATGAGATCGGAGTCGTCGGAACGTTCGCAGTGGAGATGTTCGTCAAAGGAGACGACATCTATATCAACGAAATGGCACCAAGGCCGCATAACTCCGGTCACTTCACGATCGAGGCTTGCAACGTATCCCAGTTTGAACAACATGTCCGTGCAATCTGCGGTCTTCCGCTTCTTCCGGTGCATACATTCGGAGCGGCAGTGATGGTCAATGTCCTAGGCAAGCACCGCGGGATACTAATTGACAAGATCGAGCAATATGAGGGTTGTCATTTTCACGATTACGGTAAAGGAGAAGCAAGGACCAACCGTAAGATGGGGCACCTGACTTTTATCGGTAATGATCTAAAAGAAATTGCAACATACATGGAAACCAACCAGATACATTTATGGTAGAAACCAAGGAGGAAGACGATGATAGAACGTTATACAAGACCGGAAATGGGCGCCATTTGGACAGAGGAAAACCGCTATCAAGCATGGCTGGAAGTCGAGCTGCTTGCCTGTGAAGCTTGGAGTGAGCTTGGAGTCATCCCGAAAGAAGATGTAGAGAAACTGCGTGAGAAAGCTTCCTTTGATATCGCGCGTATTCATGAAATTGAATTGGAAACACGTCACGATGTCGTAGCGTTCACACGTGCTGTGTCCGAGACGGTCGGCGATGAGCGGAAATGGGTGCACTACGGGCTTACATCTACAGACGTGGTAGATACGGCACTCTCTTACCAGTTGAAGCAGGCGAATGAGATCATTCGTAAAGACCTTGTCAACTTCATTGAAATCCTTGGTGAGAAAGCGAAGGAACATAAGCACACGGTCATGATGGGTCGGACGCACGGGGTCCACGCAGAACCGACGACGTTCGGGTTGAAGCTTGCCCTTTACTATGAAGAAATGAAACGAAACCTGGAGCGCCTGGATCTTGCAATCAAGCATATTCAAGTCGGAAAGCTTTCCGGCGCTGTAGGAACGTATGCGAACATCGATCCTTTCGTAGAAGCTTATGTATGTGAGAAGCTGGGCCTTGATTCGGCATCTGTTTCTACACAGACACTTCAGCGCGACCGTCACGCTCATTACGTTTCCACACTGAGCTTGATTGCAACATCCATCGAGAAGATCGCTGTAGAGATCCGTGGTCTCCAGAAGACGGAAACAAGGGAAGTGGAAGAGTACTTTGCCAAGGGACAGAAAGGTTCTTCTGCTATGCCTCACAAACGTAACCCAATCGGATCCGAAAACATGACAGGGATGGCACGTGTGATCCGCGGACACATGTTGACAGCATTTGAGAACGTTCCTCTTTGGCATGAACGGGACATTTCCCACTCCTCTGCAGAGCGCGTTATTCTGCCGGATGCCACGATTGCTTTGAACTACATGTTGAACCGCTTTGGAAATATCGTGAAGAATTTGACGGTATTCCCTGATCGTATGCAGGAAAATATGGAGAAAACGTACGGCTTGATTTTCTCCCAGCGTGTTCTGCTTACATTAATTGATGAAGGCATGGTACGCGAAGAAGCATACGACCTTGTCCAGCCGAAAGCGATGGAAGCATGGGAGCGTGGAGTGCCGTTCCGTGAGCTGATTGAGGCAGATGAGAAGATTACGGCTGCCCTGTCTGAATCCCAGCTTGATGCCTGCTTCGATTACAAGCATCACCTGAAGCAAGTGGATCGTATTTTCGACCGTATCGGTCTGTAAGTAAACTGTTTTATCCGGGGATGTCGAGGACATCCCCGGCCAATCCCCATGAGTGAGGTGTTCTTCATGAAAGGTTCCTTATTGTATGAAGGTAAAGCGAAACGTGTGTATGTGACGACTGATGACCAGGAGCGTCTGGTTTTATCCTATAAAGATGATGCGACAGCATTCAACGGTAAAAAGAAAAGCGAGTTTGCAGGCAAAGGCCGCCTTAATAACTTGATCACCTCTAAAGTCTTTCAATACTTGCATAAGCAAGGAATTCCCACCCACTTTATTGAAGCGCTGAACGATACAGAGCAGTTGGTAAAGCGCACGACGATCATTCCACTGGAAGTCGTGGTCCGGAACAAAGCAGCCGGAAGTATTACGAAAAGGCTCGGTATTGAAGAGAAGACGCGCTTCCACCCGCCGATCATCGAACTGTTCTACAAAAAGGACGAATTGAATGATCCACTAATCAACGACGTTCATGCCTATCATCTGACAGACGTCAAAGAACAAGAACTCACATTCATCAAAGAACAAGCCATGATTATTAATGAACAATTGATTGCATTATTCCAATCCGCAGGCTTGGAACTCGCTGATTTCAAATTGGAATTCGGCCGTCTGCCGGACGGGACAATCGTATTGTCGGACGAAGTTTCACCGGATACATGCCGCTTATGGGATATCAAAACAGGTCAGAAAATGGACAAAGACGTATTCCGGGAAGAAATCGGCAGCCTGATCGAAGTTTATGAGAACATACTACAACGACTGGAGGAGAACGTATGCGCAAAGTAAAGATCCACATCACACTCAAAGAGGGCGTTTTAGATCCACAAGGAAAGGCTGTTCAGAACTCATTGAAGTCTTTGGAATATAACAATGTCCAGGACGTACGCGTCGGTAAATACATGGAGGTCCTTTTAGAAGACTCGGAGAATCTGGATCAGCAGGTCGATCAGATGTGTGATCAACTACTTGCCAACCCTGTCATCGAGAACTATACGTACACGATCGAGGAGGTAGGCTGACGTGAAATTTGCTGTCGTTGTTTTTCCAGGTTCCAACTGTGACCGTGACATGTACCACGCTGTCAAGGACGGTTTGGGGCAGGAAGCGGACTTGGTTTGGTACCAGGAAGCGAATCTAGCAGACTATGATGCCATCCTTCTGCCAGGAGGATTCTCATACGGGGATTACCTTCGCTCCGGAGCGATTGCTTCTACGGCTCCGATTGTCGAACAAATCCGTGAAGCTGCCGAAGCAGGAAAGCCGATTCTCGGTGTATGTAATGGATTCCAGGTCCTGCTTGAGATGGGGCTGCTTCCAGGTGCGATGCTCGCGAACGAACGCCTGAAGTTCATGTGCCATTATGAAACACTGACTGTGGAAAATGCAGATACCCTTTTCACCCACCACTATGAAGAGAAAGCAAAAATCCAGATTCCGATCGCTCATGGCGAAGGAAACTATTATTGTGATGAAGAAACATATGCGAAGCTGCGCGAAAATAATCAGATTGTCTTTACTTATGAAGAGAACCCGAACGGCTCTGTAGGGGATATCGCAGGCATTATGAATGAGCAGGGGAATGTCCTCGGTATGATGCCGCACCCGGAACGGGCAGTGGAAGCGCTGCTTGGCAGCGATGACGGTCTGCGCTTATTTGAATCCATTCTTACACACTGGAGGGAACACCATGCCATCAATGCTTGAGATCACCCCGGAAACGATTGAAGAACAGCGCGTCTATGCGGAAATGGGTCTGACGGATGAAGAATATGAATCGGTCAAAACCATCCTGGGACGCCGTCCGAATTATACAGAAATCGGTTTGTTCTCGGTCATGTGGTCCGAACACTGCAGTTATAAGAATTCAAAACCGCTTCTAAGGAAATTCCCGACAGAAGGCCCTCACGTGCTGCAAGGTCCCGGGGAAGGAGCCGGCATCATCGATATCGGTGACGATCAGGCCGTCGTTTTCAAAATTGAAAGCCACAACCACCCTTCTGCAGTCGAGCCGTATCAGGGCGCTGCAACAGGTGTCGGAGGGATTCTTCGGGACGTCTTTTCCATGGGTGCCCGTCCGGTTGCGCTTCTGAACTCTTTGCGCTTCGGTTCATTGGAACAGCCTCGTGTGAAATACTTGTTTGAAGAAGTCGTACGCGGAATCGCGGGCTACGGAAACTGTGTCGGTGTACCGACCATTGGTGGAGAAGTCCAGTTCGACGATGCCTATAACGGCAATCCACTTGTGAACGCCATGTGTGTTGGTTTAATTGATCATAAAGATATTCAAAAAGGGATTGCAGCCGGAATCGGTAACACGGTCATGTATGTCGGTGCGAAGACCGGCCGGGACGGGATCCACGGAGCGACATTCGCATCAGAAGAATTGTCGGAAGAGTCCGAAGAAAAACGCCCTTCTGTCCAAGTAGGCGACCCATTCATGGAAAAATTGCTGATCGAAGCCTGCCTTGACGTCATTCACCATGACGCGCTTGTCGGGATTCAGGATATGGGAGCAGCCGGTCTCACTTCCTCTGCCAGTGAAATGGCGAGTAAAGCAGGTACGGGAATGACGATGAACCTTGACCTTATCCCGCAGCGGGAACAGAACATGACAGCCTATGAAATGATGCTGTCCGAGTCACAGGAACGCATGCTTCTTGTCGTAGAAAAAGGCCGGGAAGACGAGATAGCGGAAGTATTCCGTAAGTATGATCTGGAAGCTGTCGCTGTCGGAGAAGTCACGGATACGAAGCGCTTCCGCCTGGAACATAAAGGAGAAGTCGTCGCTGACGTGCCTGTCGATTCTCTTGCCGAAGACGCTCCAGTCTATCATAAGCCGTCGAAGAAACCGACGTATTACGAAGAATTTCAGGCAATGGACGATTACGCGCCTGTCGTCGACGATTATGCGGCAACGCTGAAAAGTCTGTTGAAACAGCCGACGATCGCAAGCAAGGAATGGGTTTACGATCAGTATGACTCGATGGTACAGACAAACACGGTCGTCGCTCCAGGGTCTGATGCAGCCGTATTGCGTGTACGTGGAACAGAGAAGGCTCTTGCAATGACGACGGATTGTAATTCCCGCTATATCTATGTCGATCCGGAAGTCGGCGGACAAATCGCTGTTGCTGAAGCAGCCCGTAACATTATCTGCTCCGGTGGTCGTCCGTTGGGAATCACAGACGGATTGAACTTCGGTTCTCCGGAAAATCCGGAAATCTTCTGGCAGATGGAGAAAAGCGTCGACGGCATGAGTGAAGCGTGCCGCGTCCTGAACGCACCGGTCATCGGAGGGAACGTTTCCTTGTATAACGAATCATTCGGTGGCAAAGCGATCTATCCGACACCGATCGTCGGCATGGTCGGCCTGATTGAGGATGTAGCTCACATCACCCAGTCCCACGCTAAGAAAGCAGGCGATCTCCTTTATGTCATCGGGGAGACGAAGCCGGAATTCGGTGGAAGTGAACTGCAGGGGATGTTGGAAGGAAAGCACTTCGGCAAAGCGCCTGCGCTTGATCTGGAAGTGGAAGCGAAGCGCCAGAACGCTCTTCTATCCGCTATTCAACAAGGTCTGATCGAATCTGCTCATGATTTGGCAGAAGGTGGTCTTGCGGTCGCTCTTGCAGAGAAGCTTTTCGATCAGGAACTCGGTTGTGATGTCCAGGTAGAAGGGGATGTCCTTGCAGCCTTGTTCTCAGAAACGCAGTCCCGTTTCCTTGTAACTGTAAGTCCTGAGCAGCAAGATGCGTTCGAACAAGCGGTGAATGACGCAGTCCGGATCGGAAAAGTGACGGAGGACGGCATCTACCGTGTAAGCAATAAGGATCGAATCGTAGTGGAAGAGCAGACAACAACGTTGAAGGATACTTGGAAAGGAGCTATTCCATGCTTGGTGAAATCAAAGGCTTAAATGAGGAATGTGGCATTTTCGGAGTCTGGGGCCACCCGGACTCCGCCCAACTGACGTATTATGGTTTGCACGCTCTGCAGCACCGCGGGCAGGAGGGCGCCGGAATCGTCACAACAGACGGAGACCATCTGAAGCTTGCTAAAGGACACGGATTGATCAATGAAGTTTTTTCCGAAAATCAGCTGGAAGACTTGCAAGGACACGCCTCCATCGGGCACGTCCGTTACGCAACTGCAGGGGACGGTGCATATGAGAATATCCAACCTCTGATGTTCCGTTCTCAGACAGGGGGGCTTGCGCTTGCCCATAACGGAAACCTGGTCAACGCCCACGCGTTGAAGAGCCAGCTGGAAGCACAAGGGAGCATTCTGCAGACCAATTCCGATACAGAAGTAGTTGCCCACTTGATCAAGAGAGCGCGCCATCTCCCGCTTGACCAGGCTATTGGAGAGGCATTGTCCATGATCAAGGGAGCTTACGCGTTCCTTGTGATGACGGAAGACAAGATGTTCGTTGCCAATGACCCGCGTGGCCTTCGCCCTCTCAGCCTTGGACACCTTGGTGATGCTTGGGTCGTATCTTCGGAAACGTGTGCGTTTGATGTGATCGGAGCCCAATACGACAGGGAAGTTAAGCCTGGTGAACTGCTGATCATCTCTGATGAAGGAGTAGAGACGAAGCGTTTCTCTGCCCCGATTCAACGTACATTGTGTTCCATGGAATATGTGTACTTCTCTCGTCCGGACAGTAATCTGGACGGTAAAAACGTCCATGCATCACGGAAACGAATGGGGAAAGCCTTGGCGGAGGAAGCACCCATCGAAGCGGATGTCGTAACAGGAGTACCGGATTCCAGTATTTCTGCTGCCATCGGATATGCAGAGGCGTCCGGCATTCCTTATGAGCTTGGTATGATCAAGAACCGCTATGTCGGTCGTACGTTCATCCAGCCGACTCAGGAACTGCGGGAACAAGGGGTCAAGATGAAGCTGTCTGCTGTAAGAGGTATTGTCGAAGGGAAACGTGTCGTCATGGTCGATGATTCCATCGTCCGGGGTACGACAAGCCGGCGGATCGTAAAAATGCTGAAAGAAGCAGGAGCGAAGGAAGTGCATGTCCGTATTGCATCTCCGCCGATTGAGAACCCATGTTACTACGGAATCGACACCTCGAACAGTGGAGAGTTGATTGCGGCAAACCACTCTGTAGAAGAAATGGAGAAATTGATCGGGGCTGACAGTCTCGCTTTTCTATCCGTGGATGGTTTGAACGACAGCATCTATCAGGGGGATGAATCGCTGGAGCATGGCGGCTGTATGGCCTGCTTTACAGGCAATTATCCTACAGAAATATATCCTAATACGGTCCACCCGTATGAGAAAGCGTGACGATGAGGAGGCAGAATGATGAGTGAATCCTATAAACAGGCAGGAGTCGACGTCGAAGCTGGTTATGAAGCGGTCGAACGGATGAAGAAGCACGTAGCCAGAACGATGCGCAAGGAAGTGATCGGCGGTCTCGGTTCTTTTGCCGGGTTGTTCGATATCAGCGGAATGAGTTATGAAGAGCCCGTCCTTGTCACTGGAACGGACGGTGTCGGGACGAAGCTTCGGCTCGCTTTTGAAATGGACAAGCATGATACGATCGGTGTCGATGTCGTGGCTATGTGTGTGAACGATATCGCGGCACAAGGAGCAGATCCGCTTTTGTTCCTTGATTATATCGCTTGTGGAAAGAATGAGCCTGCCCGCATCGAACAAATCGTCAAGGGCATCGCGGATGGCTGCCAGCAGTCGCACGCTGCGCTCGTCGGCGGGGAAACGGCAGAAATGCCCGGCATGTATGAGGAAGAAGAATATGACCTTGCCGGCTTTGTTGTAGGAATGGCAGATAAACGGAAGCTGATCACCGGAGAAGGAATAGAAGCAGGGGATGTCATCATCGGCCTTCCTTCCTCTGGGGTTCATTCCAACGGTTTCTCGCTTGTCCGCCGAATTATCGATAATCAGGGGCTGAGTCTCCAGGAAACTTATGAAGGATTCGACCGCCCGCTTGGGGAAGTATTACTAACTCCTACCGTCATTTACGTCGAAGCTGTCAAACAGCTGAAGGAAGCGGTGAGCATCAAAGGACTTGCCCATATTACCGGCGGCGGTTTCTATGAGAATATTCCAAGAGCGCTTCCGGAAGGCCTGGGT
The DNA here is from genome assembly GCF_001592845.1 of Halobacillus sp. KGW1. NCBI lineage: Bacteria > Bacillati > Bacillota > Bacilli > Caryophanales > Bacillaceae > Halobacillus > Halobacillus sp. KGW1. Next base: position 334,030 of record NZ_LSOC01000004.1, on the reverse strand, counting down.
GTGGCAATCAACCAAGGAAGCTGGAACGTGCCGGCGATTTTCCCGTTCCTTCAAGCACAAGGAGACATTCCTGCCGATGAAATGTACGGGGTCTTCAATATGGGAATCGGTATGATTGCCATCGTTTCGGAAGCGGACGCAGAGAAGGCAGCGGAAGCTATCGGACATGGTGTCATCATTGGACGAGTGACAGGCGAAGAGGGAGTGCAGTGGACATGATCAACCTTGCCGTCTTTGCTTCCGGAACAGGATCGAACTTCGATGCCATTGTCGAAGCCGTCGAAAATGGAACCCTCCATGCAGACATCAAGCTGCTTGTCTGTGACAAAGTAGGCGCTCCTGTCATTGAGAAAGCGCAGCGTCACGACGTGGATACCATTGTTTTCAACCCAAAAGTCTACGAAAATAAAGCAGCCTATGAAGCCGCCTTGCTGGAAGACTGTCGTTCGCGCGGCGTTGACTACATCATTCTTGCTGGTTATATGCGTCTCGTCGGCCCGACGCTGCTTCAGCCATATGAGAAACGGATCATCAATATCCACCCGTCCCTGCTTCCTGCTTTTCCCGGTAAGGATGCCATTGGACAGGCGATAGATAAAAAGGTAAAAGTGACTGGTGTGACCGTCCATTTCGTTGATGACGGAATGGATACAGGCCCGATCATCGCCCAGGAGGCGGTGACGATCGAAGACAACGATACACCGGAAGAAGTGAAACGGAAAATTCAGGCGGTCGAACACCGCTTATACCCGCAAGTCATCGAGTCATTATTCACCAAGGAGGAATCCAAATGAAAAAACGTGCCCTACTCAGCGTATCCAATAAAGAAGGTTTGGCTGATTTCGCTAAACAACTCCACGAACTAGATTACGAGCTTGTTTCCACAGGTGGAACGAAGCGCGCGATCGAAGAAGCAGGGGTTCCTGTCCTGTCTATTTCTGAAGTGACGAATTTCCCGGAAATTATGGATGGACGTGTCAAGACGCTTCATCCGGCGGTCCATGGAGGCCTCCTTGCCAAGCGCGGCAACGCCGACCACATGGAACAGTTGGATGGGCTGGATATCCAAACGATCGATCTCGTCGCAGTCAACCTGTATCCTTTCAAGGAAACGATCGCTAAAGAGGGAGTGACCGAGGCGGATGCTATCGAAAATATCGATATCGGGGGCCCGACCATGCTCCGCGCGGCGGCGAAGAACTTTGCAGACGTCGCTGTCGTTGTCGATCCTTCCGATTACGATGCGGTGATCGAAGGCTTTAAAGCAGACAGCCTTTCTTATGAAGCACGTCGCAGGCTTGCTGCGAAAGTGTACCGCCATACGGCGAATTATGACGCGATGATTGCCGGTTACTTCTCGGAACTTACAGAGGAAGCTTATCCGGAGACATACACCGTAACATATGAGAAAGTACAATCCCTGCGTTACGGAGAGAACCCGCACCAGACCGCTTCGTTCTATAAGCAGGCTAATGCGGAAGGGACGTCGCTTGCGAATGCGGAACAGCTGAATGGAAAAGAGCTCTCTTATAACAACATTCAGGATGCTAATGCTGCATTGGAAGTGGTTCTTGAATTCGGCCAGCCGGCTGCAGTAGCTGTCAAACATATGAATCCTTGCGGCGTCGGAGTAGGGGAGAATCTATACGATGCTTTCACCAAAGCATACGAAGGGGATCCGGTTTCCATTTTTGGTGGAATCGTCGCCTTGAACCGTGAAGTCGATGCTGATACAGCAGCGAAGCTGAAAGAGATTTTCCTGGAGATCATTCTCGCTCCTTCTTTCAGTGAGGAAGCGCTCGAAATCCTTACGAAGAAGAAAAACCTTCGCCTCTTGAAAATCGATCTGAAGAAATCCGATCGTCCTGCGCACAAGCTGACGAGCGTCAACGGTGGACTGCTTGTTCAAGATACGGATGAAGGGAATCTTGACGGGGTGGATTTGACTGTAGCGACGGAACGGGAACCATCTGCACAGGAGCTGGAAGACTTGAAGCTCGGCTGGAAGGTCGTGAAGCACGTGAAGTCGAATGCCATCGTAGTAGCGAAAGGGGATCGTACCCTTGGAGTAGGTGCCGGACAAATGAATCGTGTAGGCGCAGCCAAAATCGCTTTTGAACAAGCGGGTGAAAAAGCAAAAGGCAGTATTCTCGCCTCTGATGCGTTCTTCCCTATGCCGGATACGGTAGAAGCGGCAGCTGAAGCAGGCGTTACTGCTATCATCCAGCCGGGTGGATCGAAGCGTGACCAGGACTCGATCGATGCCTGCAATAAACACGGCATCGCAATGGTCTTCACAAGCATGCGTCATTTCAAGCACTAAGAACAAGGGAGGATGGACGACGATGAATATCATGGTAATCGGACGGGGCGGCCGTGAACACAGCCTTGTTCAAAAATTAGCAGCAAGTAAACAGACAGAGAAAATTTACGCAGCTCCCGGTAACGCCGGTATGAAAGAAGCCGTCTGCGTGGCGATTGAAGAAGGGGATCATGATGCCCTCGTTTCTTTTGCGAAGGAAAACGACATTCATCTGACAGTCGTAGGTCCGGAAGTTCCTTTGCTTGAAGGGATCGTCGACCATTTTCAAGCGAATGACCTGAAAGTATTCGGACCCACCAAGGATGCGGCGCTGATCGAGGGAAGTAAACATTTCGCGAAACAGATGATGGACAAATATGATATTCCCACAGCGGAATATCAGGCTTTCTCCGACCTGGTGGAAGCGAAAGCGTACATTAAAGGAAAAGGCGCTCCGATCGTCATCAAGGCAGACGGCCTGGCTGCTGGAAAAGGTGTCGTTGTCGCCGAAACGCTGGAACAAGCGTTGGAAGCGGCCGATTCCATGCTCGGCGAAGGGCAGTTCGGAGAAGCAAGCAGCGAAATCGTTGTGGAAGAGTTTTTAGCAGGGGATGAATTCTCCTTGATGGCCTTCGTCCACGGTCCGAACGTCTATCCAATGATTCCTGCAAAGGATCATAAGCGGGCATTCGACGGGGATGAAGGACCGAATACAGGAGGTATGGGGGCATTCGCTCCCGTCCCGGGACTGGCCTCGTCTTCCTATGATACAGCTGTGGAATCGATTGTACGTCCGGTCGCTGAAGCGATGGTCCAGGAAGAACGTCCGTTTACGGGAATTCTTTATGCCGGACTGATTGAAACAGACAAAGGACCGAAAGTAATTGAATTTAACGCTCGTTTCGGAGATCCAGAGACCCAGGTGGTCCTGCCTTTGCTGAAGAATGACCTGGAGCAGGTGTTTTTGGATGTCATGGACGGAAAAGACCCCGAACTTCAATGGTCGGAAGAATCGTGTGCAGGAGTTGTCGTCGCATCGAGCGGATATCCGGGGGGATATGTGAAAGGGCGCCCGCTTCCTGCACTCGAAACGTCAGATTCAGCCTTCCTTGTCCATGCAGGTACAGCACTTGAGAACGGAACCTATGTATCGGACGGAGGACGTGTCCTGCTTGTTGGCAGCAAGGGGAATGACCTTTCACGTGCGCTTGATTGTGCTTATGAAGCGCTGCGTCCGTTACATGCAAATGAAGATTTTTTCTATCGCCGTGATATTGGCAGATCATCGATCACGTCTTCTTCTGGAAGCGACGAGTAAGAGGGCTGCAATTGTGCCGATGACGGTTACGATGACGAAACCTACGTCTGTAAAGTATTCCATGAAGTCCATTATTCTCATCCTTTACTTATAAGAGCGGAGCTTATGCTTCCGCTCTTCATTTTTGTTGATTATTTAGGGAAGTTTTGCTGCCAGCCTTCTTCTTTGCCGTCTGTTTCGACGGTCATCTTCTCGATTGCTTCAACCATCGGGCAGTAACGCACGATGCCTTCTGCTACTTTCATGGATGCGAGAGCGATTAGAAAAGGATGGGAAGATCCATGACCTCTGGATCCGCGAATTGTGAGAAGGGTGAGCATGCTCAACCCTGTCGCAATACGTATCATGCTGTTAATTGTGCCGATATTTTGTCTCATATAAGCTCCTCCTTACAAGTATGGCTTCTGCTGTGTTACGATAATAGATAATCTGATTAAGGGAGGGATCCTCCATGAATGAAGCACGATTCCGGTGGCGGAACCGCCAGTTGCGAGTACATGCATCTGTCTTGGACGGTGACGCGGCACCGACGAAATTGATAAAAAATACTACGTACCTGAACGTCTATTTAAAGCAATGGATGACAGGTCATATATGGATTTACGAAGACCGAATCATTTATACGGGTAAGGAGCTCCCTTCCAATATGGAAAATACGGAAGTCATCGATGGGAAGGACAGTTATATCGTCCCGGGCTATATCGAGCCGCATGCCCATCCGTTTCAATTATATAATCCCCAGACCCTTGCTGAATATGCAGCGGAGACGGGTACGACCACGCTGATCAATGATAACCTTATGTGGCTTTTTTTAACTGAAAAGAAGAAAGCGTTTTCTTTATTGGAAGAGTTCATGCATCTTCCTGCAACCATGTACTGGTGGGCGCGCTTCGATCCTCAGACGGTTTTAAGGGAGGAAGACAGAGAGTCTTTCGACGAACAGGTGCTGGATTGGATTGAGCATGATGCGGTCATTCAGGGCGGGGAATTGACGGCCTGGCCGGATGTGCTATATGAAAGAAATGAGCAGATTCTGCACTGGATGCAGGAAACGAAACGATCACGGAAGCCGCTGGAAGCCCATCTTCCAGGTGCATCGGAGCGTACGTTAGTGAAGATGCGTCTCCTTGGGATGGATTCTGAGCATGAATCCATGACGGCGGAGGACGTCATTACCCGGCTGTCGATCGGCTACCATACGGGGCTGCGTTATTCTTCGATACGTCCGGATCTTCCTGACATTTTACAGGGACTTGAGAAAATGGGGCATACCCAGTATGACCACATGATGTTTACGACGGATGGATCCACCCCCGGCTTTTATGAGGAGGGGATCATTAACATGTGCATTCGAATTGCTATAGAAGCGGGCGTTCCTGAAATTGATGCCTATATGATGGCTACGTATCAGGCTGCGAGGCACTTCGGAATCGAAAGCAGGGTCGGCAGTCTTAATGCAGGACGTGCCGCCCACCTTAATTTCCTTAGAGATCCTAAAGATCCGACCCCTCACTCCGTCATCGCCAAAGGGGAGTGGGTGAAGAAAGAGGGAGAGGTTGTCCCGACAGGCATCGAGATTCCGTGGGAAAAGAACGGGATAGAGAAGCTTTCCCTCGACTGGGAGCTCGCGGATAAGGACATGCAGTTCTCCATGCCGATCGGGCTTGAACTGGTAAATGACGTTATTATGAAACCATATGCGATAGATACGGATGCTTCCGTGGAGCGTTTGTCTGATGAGAATAAGGAAGCATTCATCATGTTGATGGACAGAGATGGCGAATGGATGGTCAACACTCTGCTGAAAGGATTCACACAGTCCCTTGGCGGGTTGGTCAGCTCGTTCAGCAATACCGGGGATATCCTCGTAATTGGTAAATCAAGGACCGATATGAAAAAAGCATTCCAACGGATGAATGAAATCGGCGGCGGTATCGTATTTGTTAATGAAGGAGAAGTTCTGTTCGAGCTTTCACTGCCGTTGGGCGGGGTGATGTCTGATCTTCCTTTGCAGCACTTAATGAAGGAGGAGAGACGGATGAAACAATGCTTGAACGAACACGGGTTTTCCTTTTCGGACCCGGTGTACACATTGCTTTTCCTATCATCCATGCACCTGCCGTATATCCGCATTACACCGCTTGGAATTATGGATGTGAAAAAGAAAGAGGTACTCTTTCCTTCTATAATGCGTTAAAATAGAAGAGGGAATATAGGACAAAGGGAAGTGCTTCCATGAGAAAACTTACCTTCTTACTTGTGCTCACGCTGCTGGCTGCCTGCGGCTGGTTCGGAGTTGATCGAGAGGAAGGGTCCGTGACAGACCAGACGGCGGACGATGAACGAGTGATTATCAATGAAGGAGAGCAGACCGTTTTCCCGTTGACAGGAGAAATCAATCCGGATCAACAGAACGATCCAATTGTAGCTGTCATGATTAACAACCATCAGAATGCAAGACCCCAAGCAGGGCTCAGTAAGGCGGATGTCGTCTATGAAGCGCTGGCGGAAGGGTCGATCACTCGCTTCCTAGCTTTGTTCCACAGTGATATTCCTGATACAATAGGTCCGGTCCGAAGTGCAAGGCCTTACTTTCTTGAACTTGCGGATGGGTGGAATGCTCTCTATATCTATCACGGGGCATCCACTGCCATCCAGAAGCAAGTGACGGCGAGCGGTGTGTCCTACTTGAACGGTTCCATCTACGATAACAACGGCTGGCTCTTCCAGCGTACTTCAGATAGGAAAGCGCCCCACAACTCCTATCTAATCACAGATGGGATACTGCAAGCTGCCTCAAATAAAGGATATACCTCCTTCAAGAGACACGAACCGCTGCCGTTTGATTCTGAGCAGGAACTGGACGGGAAGCCGGTAAATCGAATGGCCATTAGATATGCGGAGACGCAGCAGGTTCTATTTAATTGGAAAGAGCGATCCGGCTTATTCCAGCGCTCAAGTGATGGAGAAACGACGATAGATGCGGCGGATGGAACTGCCATCGGGGTCGAAAATGTCCTGGTCATCCGTGCCGGCCATAAAGTAATAGATACGAAAGGGCGGCGTGCAGTCGATTTGAAGTCCGGTGGAGACGGCTGGCTTCTGCAAAAAGGAATCCGGAAAGAAATACAATGGAGAAATATCGACGGACGCCTCCTCCCCTTTGCGGACGGCAAAGCACTTGCTTTCCTGCCGGGGAAAACGTGGGTGAACATCATCCCGTCATCGGTGGAGGTCCGTTTTGATTAAGGAGGGAAACGGGAATGCAGATCGATAAACTGAGAGGGAAGACGCTTGATCAGCTGTTTGAAGCGGTGCTGTCCCTGCAGAACCTCGAAGAATGCTATGAATTTTTTGATGATCTTGCAACAATGAATGAAGTCCAGTCCCTGGCACAACGGCTGGAAGTTGCCCGCATGCTGAGAGAAGGGTACACGTATCATAAAATTGAAACACAAACAGGAGCTTCCACAGCGACGATTTCTCGCGTGAAGCGCTGCTTGAACTATGGGAACGATGCCTACACGAAGGCACTCGACCGTGTTCAGGCGAAACATGTAGAATAAAGGAGAAAGGCTGCCGACAACCCGGCAGCTTTTTTTATTCAAAAGGAGCAGGGATCAGTCATGGAAATACGTAATGTCCGGAAGACGGACTTGGATTCGCTTATGACGATTGAAAGAGAAGGGTTTACAGAGGGAGAAGCTGCAACGAAGCAGGCAATGCTGGAACGGATCCACTTAATTGCGGATACCTTTTTGGTAGCAGAAAAAGGAGGAGTCGTTCTAGGCTACATCAACGGCCCTGTCATAGACAAACCGTTCATTACAGATGATTTGTTTGAAAGAATTACAACGAATCCATCGCGCGGAGGGTATCAGGCAATTCTCGGTGTCGCCGTTTCTGAACAAGCAAGAAGGCAGGGGATCGCTGCTTCCCTTTTCCATGAGATAGAGCGGCTGGCGAAGGAAAATGGAAGGGAGGGAGTCACCTTGACGTGCAAAGAAGAGCTGATATCTTTCTATGAGAAGCTTGGTTATGTCCATTGTGGAAGGTCAAATTCCGTCCATGGTGGAGTCGCGTGGTACAATCTGATAAAAAGGATGTAGGAAGGTTCTCTCTCGTTCTTCTAACCTATTCCGGACAGGCATAGACTGTATTAGAGGAGGGGGACGGGGAGATGAGAGAGATGTGGGTAAAAGGGATGATGATCGTGATCGGGAGCTTGGTTCTATCCGTCGGTATCAACTTATTTCTCATCCCTGATCATGTGCTGGACGGGGGGATCATTGGTCTTGGTATGATTTTTAACTACATATGGGGACTGCAGGTCGGGCTGACGATAATTTGCTGCAGTATTCCCATCTTTCTGCTTGCCTGGTTCTTTTACCGTCCCTACTTCTATAACAGCCTCCATGGATTGTTAATCTCCTCTTTTTCCATTGATTTGTTCAGCGGTCTCCGCTTTTATCATCTGCCTCTCGACCCGGTGATCAGTTCGATCATCGGCGGGGCTCTTGTCGGGGGAGGAATCGGGTTAATGCTCAGGCATCATACCAGTACCGGAGGGACCGACCTCCTTGCGCAGATGATTGCAGACTGGTTTAAAGTCAATGTCGGCTTTATCATTCTTCTGCTGGACGCCTTGATCATTGGGGCGAGCGGCTACCTGTTTTCCCTGGAAACGCTGCTCCTTTCGGCTATGACGATCATGAGTGTCGGTCTCGTCACGATGTTGTTCACGTCATCCAGACTGCTGCCACACGTAATCAAGTAAATCCACCTTCCCATGAAGGGAAGGCTCACATAGTTTCCTTTCTTTTTACTTAACCATCCAAAAAGGAAGGGATGGTTTCTTTTTTTATGACATAGAGCTTCCCGACAGCCTTTACAGCCGCCTCTTCTTTTAAGGGGCGGCTTTTTGTATGTCCTGATGTCACGGAGTCGACAATTTTCCCTGTGGAAACACTCAACCCACGCTTCAAAATTTGCTATAATGAGTGAATGGATAACTGTTTTGGAGGACGGAAATGTACAAAAAACGCTCGTGCCATCATATGTTCAAGCTTGACCCAAACAAAGATTTGTCGGAGGATGCGTTGAGGAAGGTCTGCACGTCGGGAACGGATGGGATCATCATCGGCGGAACGGATGGAGTGACTTTTGAGAATGTAACGGATCTTCAGGACCGGGTACAGCAGTATGATATAGCTGTGTATTTGGAAGTTTCCGATATTGAAGCGATTGCGCCGGGTTTTCAAAAATACTTGATCCCGATGGTGTTGAACAGCCAGGATAAGAAATGGATGATTGACGTGCAGCATCAGGCAATTGTGGAATATGCGGATGCCATCGCTTGGGAGGATATGATGCCGGAAGGGTATTGTGTTCTCAATCCGGAGGCCAAAGTATTCCAGCGGACTAACTGCACCATGCCGCAGGACAGAGATGTGCTTGCCTACGCAGAGATGGCGGAGCATATGTTCCGACTGCCGTTTTTTTATATGGAGTACAGCGGGATGTACGGCGATCCTGATCTGGTTAGACAAGTATCAGAACGATTGGAAAAGACGTCGCTGATATACGGCGGGGGCATACGTTCGGCGGAACAGGCCGGAGAGATGGCATCCCATGCCGATATCGTCGTCATCGGTAATGTGATTTATGAAGATATGGAATCTGCTATCGGGACGGTCGAAGCAGTGAAAACAATACATTGAAGGATGGTGGACCCCTATGACACAGGCATTGAACGCATTGATTCAAGGCTTGAACGAAGAACAAAGGAATGCGGTTACTCACACAGAAGGGCCGCTTTTAATCATGGCAGGTGCCGGAAGTGGAAAGACGCGTGTTTTGACACACCGCATTGCTTATTTACTCAGCGAAAAAGACGTAGCGCCTAGAAACATTCTGGCGATTACTTTTACTAATAAAGCAGCACGTGAAATGAAAGAACGTGTGGAATCGCTTGTCGGTCAGGATGGAGAAAAGATACTGATGTCCACGTTCCACTCGATGTGTGTACGGATGTTGAGAAGGGACATCGACAGGATCGGTTATGATCGTAATTTCTCTATCCTTGACTCCAGCGACCAGCTTTCTGTCATCAAACAGGTGCTGAAGGAAATCAACCTTGATCCAAAGAAATGGGACCCGCGGGCGATGCTTGGTGCGATCAGTAACAGCAAGAACGAGCTGATGACGGCTGCTGATTATGCACGACAGGCAGGAAACGTCCATGAAGAGCAGATCGCTGAAATTTATAAAGGCTATGAGAAGAAACTGAAAAAGAACCAGTCGCTCGATTTTGATGACTTGATTATGCAGACGCTTCGTTTGTTTGATGAAGTACCGGAAGTGCTGGAATATTACCAGCGCCGTTTTCAATATATCCACGTCGATGAGTATCAGGATACGAACCATGCGCAGTATCAACTCGTCAAACAGTTGGCGAGCCGTTATGAGAACCTCTGTGTCGTCGGTGACTCGGACCAATCCATTTATGCATGGCGCGGAGCGGATATTCAGAACATCCTGAACTTCGAACAGGATTATCCGACAGCCCGTACCATTCTGCTGGAGCGGAACTACCGTTCGACAGAGACGATCCTGAATGCTGCCAACAATGTAATCGACAACAACAGCGGCCGCAAACCGAAGCATTTGTGGACAGACAACAAAGGTGGAGAGAAGATCCGTTACCATCAAGCTGGAACGGAACGGGAAGAAGGACTGTTCGTCACAGATAAGATCGAGGATCTGATCCGGCAAGGCAGATACCGCTACAAGGATATCGCCATCCTCTACCGGACGAACGCCCAGTCCCGTACCATCGAGGAAACGTTTGTGAAAGCAGGCGTCCCTTACCAAATGGTCGGCGGCACGAAGTTCTATGACAGGAAAGAGATCAAAGACATGCTCGCCTATCTCCGTTTGATTGCGAACCCGAATGATGACCTCAGCTTCCAGCGTGTCGTCAACGAACCGAAGCGCGGCGTCGGGAAAACGAGTATGGATAAGATGCTTGCCTATGCAGCGGATCATGACATTTCGCTTTATGAAGCGGCGGCGGAAGTCGACTTTGTCGGTGTCAGTGCAAAAGCGGCAAAAGCGATCATCGGTTTCCGGAAGATGATCCAGAACTGGACGAGTCAGCAGGAGTTTCTGTCCGCCACCGATATGGTTCAGGAAGTAATCGACAAAACCGGGTACGAGGAGATGCTGCTGAACGAGAAAAGTATTGAAGCACAGAGCCGCCTGGAGAACATTGAAGAATTCAAATCCGTTACCAAGAACTTCGAGGAGAGTGCAGAGGACAAGACTCTGATCGCATTCCTGACTGACCTGGCGCTTATTGCGGATATTGATTCTATGAATGAAGACCCTAATAGTGATGACACGGTCACACTGATGACGCTCCACTCTGCCAAAGGCCTGGAGTTCCCTGTCGTCTTCCTGATCGGGATGGAGGAGAATGTCTTCCCTCACAGCCGTGCGCTGATGGATGAAACGGAGATGGAAGAAGAGCGCCGTCTCGCGTATGTCGGTATTACAAGGGCAGAGAAGGAACTTTACCTCTCTCATGCGAAAATGCGGACGCTTTACGGCCGGACGAATATGAACCCGGTCAGCCGCTTTATCGGCGAAATTCCAGATGACCTTCTGGATGGAAAAGAAGAGAAGGAAGAGCTTCCGTTCTTCAACAAGAAGAGGGAAAGTATGCCGTTTGGTTCGAAACCGATGGCTGCGCCTGCACCGAAGAAACGGGCGGCGAAGAAGAAACCAGGGTCGACTGGTGGAGAGAAGATCGGCTGGCAGCCTGGTGATAAAGCAGAGCATAAGAAGTGGGGGACAGGGACAGTTGTGAAGGTTCAGGGAGAAGGAGATTCCATGGAACTGGACATTGCTTTCCCTGCTCCGACAGGCATTAAACGATTGTTAGCCCGGTTTGCTCCGATAACGAAAGCTTAAGGAAGTGAAAAGCATGAACGCAGCGGAAGCGCAGCAGCGCATAGAGGCTTTAAGACAAGAACTGGAAACATACAGCTACGAGTATCATACGTTGGACACACCGAGTGTCCCGGATGCCGTGTATGATCAAAAGATGCGGGAGTTGATGAACTTAGAGGCGGAGTTTCCCGATTTGAAGACTCCGGATTCGCCTTCTCAACGTGTCGGGGGCGAACCTCTCGACGCCTTCCGGAAGGTGCAGCACGACATTCCGATGCTCAGCCTCGGGAACGCATTCGACGATCAGGAATTACGTGATTTCGATCGTCGTGTAAGGAACGGGACAGAAGAAGAAGTCAGCTATGTCTGTGAATTGAAAATAGACGGTCTTGCCGTCAGCCTTAAGTATGAAAACGGAGTGTTCGTCCGCGGGGCAACCCGGGGGGATGGTACGACAGGGGAAGATATAACGAATAACCTTCGTACGATCAAAAACATTCCGCTTCGCTTGAAAGAGCCGGTCACACTGGAGGTTCGCGGAGAAGCCTATATGCCGAAGCAGTCGTTTATCCGTCTGAACGAAGCGAAAGAGGCAAATGGTGAGGAACCGTTTGCCAATCCAAGGAACGCAGCGGCAGGATCACTCCGTCAGCTTGATCCGAAGGTTGCTGCCAAGCGGAACTTGGACGTCTTCCTTTACGGAGTCGGTGTCTGGGAAGAAGACCCGACAAGCTCGCACAGCGAACGACTGGAAAGAATGAAGGACTATGGACTTAAAACGAATCCAGAATGGAAAAAATGTAACAATATCGAGGAAGTAATCGACTATGTTCACAGCTGGGTCGAACGGAGACCTGATTTGGATTATGAAATTGACGGCATCGTCATCAAGGTAGACCGTCTGGATCAGCAGGATACCCTCGGCTTTACAGCAAAAAGCCCGCGTTGGGCCACCGCTTATAAATTCCCGGCAGAAGAGGCGGTTACGAAGCTGAAAGATATCGAATTGAGCGTCGGCCGCACGGGCGCAGTGACACCTACGGCTGTGCTTGAGCCTGTCAAAGTTGCAGGAACGACCGTACAGCGTGCCTCGCTCCATAACGAGGACCTGATCAAGGAAAAAGACATCCGGATCGGGGACACCGTCGTCATCAAGAAAGCCGGCGACATTATTCCAGAAGTGGTGCGTGTATTGACAGAGCAGAGAACAGGGGAAGAAGAGCCTTACCAGATGCCGGATACATGCCCGGAGTGCGGCAGTGAGCTTGTCCGTCTGGATGAAGAAGTGGCACTGCGCTGCATCAACCCGAACTGCCCGGCTCAGCTTCGTGAAGGACTCATCCATTTCGTTTCCCGTAATGCTATGGATATCGACGGCCTTGGGGAAAAGGTGATCGCTCAGCTTTTCCAGGAGTCCCTCATCCACAATATCGCGGATCTATATAAACTCGACAAGGAAGAGCTCCTTCAGTTGGAGCGTATGGGGGAGAAGTCGGTACAGAATCTATTGAACGCTTTGGAAGCATCGAAACAGAACTCTTTGGAGCGGCTGTTATTCGGACTTGGAATCCGTTATGTAGGATCGAAAGCGGCAAGCACCCTCGCCCAGCATTTCGAGCACATCGATGCGTTGATCGCAGCAGATGTCGAAACGCTGGAGCAAGTGCCGGAGATCGGCAGTAAGATGGCTGATTCGATTGCCAGCTATTTCCATGAACCACACGTCATCGAATTGATTGATGATTTGAAAGAATTAGGCTTGAACATGGAATACTTAGGCGCGAAGAAAAGCGATCAGCCGGCAGATTCACCATTTGCGGGCAAAACAATCGTCCTGACAGGAAAAATGGAGCACTACAGCAGATCTGAGGCGAAGAAGCTCGTGGAAGAACTCGGCGGCAGTGTCACCGGAAGTGTCAGTAAGAAAACCGATCTGCTGATTGCAGGGGAAGATGCGGGTTCCAAGTACACAAAAGCATCCGATTTGGGGATTGAAATTTGGGATGAAGCACAGTTTCGCAGCGCTTTATCCTGAAGGAAGAACGTCATGGCCCGTGTCCGGGCCTGTCGCTTGTTAAAGATAAGGGAGTGGAAACATGAGGAAGATGCACGCACTATTGTTGAGTTCCGTTCTGTTTATGAGCGCGTGTACACCTGTATTTGATAATCAGGAAGAAGTCATTCAGGAGACGACAGACGAAACGAACAACCAGGCAGCAATTGTCCCGAACTACTCGATGTCCGACGAGGACTACCGGATGATTCTGACAGAAAGCAGCCCGAAAGTTTCATCAGCAAGAGGAATCACGACGAACCAGATGGGGAACCGGCTCGATATCGATGAATTTGAGAGCGGACTGCGCCGTCATTCTAAGGAATATTACGATCCGGAGGATTATTATTTCCAGCCGGGACAGTACCTCACTGATCAGACATTGTTAGATTGGCTCAGCAGGAAGTCCGCTGATAAAGAAGAAGGCTTGAATCCGGAATTGAACGAAGATGAAGCATCGGAAGAGGATTTCCGTGAAAGCCCTCGGTACATTTCCAATATTATTGAGCAGGACTACTTAGTTCAGAAAGACGACAACATCGTCGAACTGCAGGGTGTCACCATTGGTATCTCTCTCCGTACCGTTTATAAGTTCACAACGGAAGGAAAGAACTTCGAAGAGGATCACTCCACTGAAGAGCTGCTTCAAAAAGGGAAAGAATATGCCGATGAAATCTTGACCCGCATACGTGCCAAAGAAGAGCTCAAGGATGTTCCTGTCGTCTTCGCTATTTACGAAGAAGAGGAAGCGAGTTCGAAAGTTCCCGGCAAGTTCCTTGCGAAGACCTATGTCAAAGGTTCTTCGGGTAGTGTCGGTAGCTGGGATAATATCGACGAAGAACATGTCCTTTTCCCATCGAGTGAGGCAGAGAAGGAGCACTTCGATCAATCCCAGATTTTCTCTGAATTCCGTACACAGGTATCGAATTACTTCCCTAACTTCGTTGGAATGATCGGAAATGGATTTTACAAAGACGGCGAACTGCATGATATTACCATCGAAATACCGATTCAATTCCAATCCGAATCGGAAGTGGTCGGATTTACGCAGTACGTGTATAGTCTTGTAAATGAGATGTTCCCGGACCACTACTCTGTGCAGGTGAACATTCATAGCCTGGACGAACCGGAAAGCTTGATCGTTAAGAAAGCAGGAGACGAAGAGCCGTTTGTCCATGTCTACAAATAAAGGAGAGCAACCGTCCGGGTGTACCGGGCGGTTTTTTTGTTCCTTCTGTTCCTTTTAAACCCCTACACACTATGCTAAAATATGGATGGAAACGCTTGAAGTGTTAATTTTCAAACAATTACACAGCGTGCGACCTATTTAATCTCAAGGAGGCGGTTTAAGTATGGTAGTCCCGTACAAGCATGAACCATTCACGGATTTCACGGTGGAAGAAAATCGGAAAGCACTGCAATCTGCCATCAAGCAGGTAGAAGCGGACCTTGGGAAAGAGTATCCGCTGATTATCGGCGGCGAGCGGATCATGACAGATGACAAGATCAAAGTCGTGAACCCGGCAGATAAGAAAGAAGTCATCGGATATGTTTCTAAGGCGAACCAGGAACTTGCAGAAAAAGCACATAAAGCAGCGGACGAAACGTTCCAGTGGTGGAGAAAGACGAAAGCGCAGTTCCGTGCGGATATCCTGTTCCGTGCCGCGGCAATCGTCCGCCGCCGTAAGCATGAATTTACGGCGCACTTAGTCAAAGAAGGCGGAAAACCGTGGAAAGAAGCGGATGCCGATACGGCCGAAGCGATTGACTTCCTCGAATTTTACGGACGTCAAATGCTGGAAATTGATAAAGGCGTGGAGATCAACTCCCGACCGATCGAGAACAACCGGTTCCATTACATACCACTCGGCGTCGGTGTCGTCATTTCTCCATGGAACTTCCTGTTCGCCATCATGTGCGGGACGACGGTCGCAGCGATGGTTTCGGGGAATACGGTCCTTCTCAAGCCTGCCAGCGCGACGCCGGTCATCGCTTATAAGATGATGGAGGTACTTGAAGAGGCCGGACTTCCGAACGGCGTGATCAACTATGTTCCGGGCAGCGGAAAAGAAGTCGGGGACTACCTTGTCGATCATCCACGGACACGCTTTATCAGCTTCACGGGTTCCAGGGAAGTCGGTACCCGGATATTTGAGCGAGCGGCCAAGGTCCATGACGGTCAGCAGTGGCTGAAGCGTACGATCATTGAAATGGGAGGCAAGGATACGATCGTTGTGGATAAGGAGGCGGATCTTGAGCTTGCCGCTGATGCCATCACTTATTCTGCCTTCGGGTTCTCCGGACAGAAATGTTCCGCATGCTCCCGGGTCGTCGCACATGAAGAAATATATGATGAACTCTTGGACAGAGTCGTTCAGAAGACGAAGGAAGAAGTGAATTACGGCAACCCGACAGATAACAGCAACTACATGGGTCCGGTCATTGATCAGGGAGCCTACGACAAGATCATGGAATACATCGGTATCGGGAAAGAGGAAGGAAAGCTGATGACAGGAGGCAAGGGAGACGATTCTAAAGGGTGGTTCGTCGCACCGACCGTCTTTGCCGATCTCGCACCGGATTCCCGGATCATGCAGGAGGAAATCTTCGGTCCTGTCGTCGGTTTCACCAAAGCTTCGTCGTTCGATGAAGCTCTCGATATTGCCAACAATACGGACTATGGCCTTACAGGCGCCGTTATTTCCAATAACCGGGAACATATAGAAAAAGCACGCGAGGATTTCCATGTCGGAAACCTGTACTTCAACCGCGGCTGCACCGCTGCGATTGTCGGATATCATCCGTTCGGCGGATTCAACATGTCCGGAACCGACTCCAAAGCAGGCGGACCGGACTACTTAATCCACCATATGCAGGGTAAAACGACATCGGAAATGCTCTAAATAGACAAACCCCTTTTTCCTGATGCAGGAGGAAAAAGGGGTTTCATTATTTTGCGAAAAAGGAACATACTATTCGTATGTCCTGTTACAGATTGATGTCGTTTGTGACAGAAACATGAAAAATAATTAAAAAACTTTTGTGAATGTTTATTACTTCAAACACCTATATATGTATATCTATTCGACTTTAGTGAATATTTATTCACAATAGGTAAATTATATCAATTTTTGCAATGTTCAAACAAAAGTTATATGATATAGTTGTACCTGCATTTGGATTTTTCGATGGAATTCAACAGGAGAATCCGACAAACGGTATGGTTGTATAGAGTTGTATATTACAGTTTTGGGAGGTGATCGACGTGTTGGAACTCGCTGCAGCATCATCCGTAACAATTTCCGGGGCAACGTGGTTCTGGTTATTTGTCCCAATGCCATTACTAATCATTCTATCCATCATTACACTATTCACTGAAAGGAGCGAATAACAAAACATGAGTACTGCTACGTTAATAACATTCATCGTCTATTTGATCGGTATGCTCGGAATTGGTTTCGCCGCATATCGTCTAACAAGTGATTTATCCGACTACGTGTTAGGTGGTCGTCGTCTGGGGCCGGGAGTTGCCGCCTTATCCGCCGGAGCCTCCGATATGAGTGGCTGGCTGCTGCTGGGTCTGCCTGGAGCTATTTATGCATCCGGTTTATCGGAAGCGTGGATCGGGGTAGGTCTTGCTATCGGTGCCTATTTGAACTGGCAATTCGTTGCCCGTAAACTTCGTGTCTTCACAGAGGTGGCGGACGATTCCATTACGGTTCCCGACTATTTGGAGAATCGTTTCCAGGATAAATCCCATACATTACGAGTCATTTCCGCAGCTGTTATCCTTTTATTCTTCACCTTCTACACATCTTCCGGTATGGTTGCCGGGGCGAAGCTGTTTGAAGCTTCCTTCAACATTGACTACACAACAGCACTATGGATCGGTGCAGTCGTCACCATCTCTTATACCTTCTTAGGCGGTTTCCTTGCCGTCAGCTGGACGGACTTCGTTCAAGGGATCTTGATGTTCCTTGCATTGATTGCCGTACCGATCGTAGCCGTATCCGAACTGGGCGGCTGGGATAAAGCGACAGATGCTGTCGCTCAAATTGATCCGACACACTTGAACATGGTTCAAGGCGTAGGCGCGATGGCTATTATTTCTTCTCTTGCCTGGGGACTCGGCTACTTCGGTCAGCCGCACATCCTTGTCCGCTTTATGGCCCTTCGTTCACCGAAAGACGTTCCGAAAGCGCGTTTCATCGGAATGGGTTGGATGATCCTTGGTCTTTACGGAGCAATCTTCACGGGTCTGTTCGGACTTGCTTACATTAATACAGCAGATGTTACGGATCTATCCACCTTTAATGCAGAAGTTATGACAGAAGGCGGCATTCAGATGCTTGCCGACTCTGAGAAGATCTTCATCACCTTCTCTCAAATTCTGTTCCATCCGATCATTGCAGGTATCCTGCTTGCAGCGATCTTGTCTGCAATCATGAGTACCATTGACTCTCAGCTGCTTGTATCTTCTTCTGCACTGGCGGAGGACTTCTATAAAGCACTGTTCCGTCCAAACGCGACGGAGAAAGAATTGGTTTGGATCGGTCGTATCGCAGTAGCGGGTATCGCTCTTATTGCGATTCTGCTTGCCGGAAATCCGGACAGCACGGTCCTTGATCTCGTATCTTATGCATGGGCAGGATTCGGCGCCGCCTTCGGTCCGATCATCATCCTGTCTCTGTTCTGGAAAGGCATCACCCGTAACGGGGCGCTCACCGGTATGATCGTCGGTGCTGTCGTAGTCGTTGTCTGGGCTGATGTACTGAACGGCGGTATTTTCGACCTCTACGAACTTGTACCAGGATTCATCCTGAGTGCTCTTGCAACCATTGTTGTAAGTATGTTCGGAACCCCGCCGGCCAACGCAGAAGAATTCTTCGAAGAAGCGAAGAAGCATTAATAAAACCAAAGGTCCCCGGCAATGTGCCGGGGGTTTTTTTATTCCTGTCTTCCTTATTGGAGAAAAGACATGGATGGGGCCGGTATGTTAAGATAAGAAAGATGTGCAACGAACGTTGATAATTGATTCGAATCTTTGGTATGATCATATATTATGTGAGATCGAAATGGAGGTCGCATTATGTCTAGAATCAGTAAAGAAGAAGTGAAGCACGTCGCGAATCTTGCGCGTCTGGCGATCACGGATGAAGAAGCAACGACATTCTCTAAGCAGCTGGATGATATCATCACCTATGCAGAGCAATTGAATGAATTAGATACAACCGGTGTAGAACCGACGACGCACGTTCTTGACCTGAAGAACGTACTTCGCAAGGACGAGCCGAAGAAATGGATTACACAAGAGGAAGCGCTGAAGAACGCACCGGACCACCAGGATGGTCAGTTCAAAGTGCCATCCATATTGGAATAAGGAGGTACGACGATGTCTTTATTTGAGTTTTCACTACGTGAGCTTCAAGAGAAGCTACATAACAAGGAAATCACAGTCACGGATCTAGTAGAAGAATCCTACAAGCGCATTGATGAAGTGGACGGGGAAGTCCAGGCGTTCATCACGTTGAATAAAGAAGCAGCGAAAGCGCAGGCGGCGGCACTGGACAAAGAGCAGGGGAACAGTGACGCGGCTCTCTTCGGTCTGCCGATCGGTGTGAAAGACAACATCGTGACGAAAGGTCTGCGCACGACGGCGGGAAGTCAGATCCTTTCTAACTTTGAGGACCCATTGTATGATGCGACGGTCGTCAACAAACTGAACGATGCGAAAGCCGTCACCATTGGGAAACTGAACATGGACGAATTCGCGATGGGTTCTTCCAATGAGAACTCCAGCTACGCATCTGCTCGTAACCCTTGGAATACGGATTACGTACCGGGTGGTTCCAGTGGT
This sequence comes from Halobacillus sp. KGW1, assembly GCF_001592845.1. Taxonomy (NCBI): domain Bacteria; kingdom Bacillati; phylum Bacillota; class Bacilli; order Caryophanales; family Bacillaceae; genus Halobacillus; species Halobacillus sp. KGW1. The sequence goes on along the minus strand of NZ_LSOC01000004.1, from coordinate 314,547 downwards.
GGATCTGCAGCCTCTGTAGCGGCAGGAGAAGTTCCCTATTCTCTAGGGTCCGATACCGGCGGATCCATCCGTCAGCCGGCAGCTTACTGTGGTGTCGTCGGTCTTAAGCCGACATACGGCCGTGTTTCCCGTTTCGGATTGATCGCTTTTGCGTCTTCCCTTGACCAAATCGGTCCGATCACCAGAAACGTCGAAGACAATGCTTTCCTTCTGGAAACTATTGCAGGCTACGACAAAATGGACTCCACGTCTGCCAATGTAGACGTTCCTAAATATACCGAATCTTTGACAGGCGATGTCAAAGGTCTGAAGATCGCTGTTCCAAAAGAATACCTTTCTGAAGGTGTAGCACCGGAAGTGAAGGAAGCGGTCCAAGCTGCTTTGAAAGAGTATGAAAAGATGGGTGCGACATGGGAGGAAGTTTCCCTGCCACACTCGAAATATGCTTTGTCTACGTACTACCTGCTTTCTTCTTCGGAAGCATCTGCCAACCTGGCCCGCTTTGACGGAGTCCGTTACGGTAAGCGTGCAGAAGACGCAGAAACGATGCTTGACATGTTCATGCGCTCCCGCTCGGAAGGCTTCGGGGACGAAGTGAAGCGCCGGATCATGCTCGGAACGTTCGCGCTCAGCTCCGGTTACTATGATGCGTATTACAAGAAAGCCCAACAAGTCCGTACGTTGATCAAAAACGATTTTGAGAAAGTGTTCGAAGAATATGATGTGATCGTCGGACCGACGACTCCGACTCCTGCCTTTAAAGTAGGGGACAAAGTCGACGACCCGATGACGATGTATGCCAACGATATTCTGACAATCCCTGTCAACCTTGCCGGCGTACCGGGAATCTCCATTCCTTGCGGCTTCTCCAGCGAGGGACTTCCGATCGGTCTGCAGATCATCGGGAAACACTTCGACGAAAGCACCGTTTACCGTGCAGCCCACGCCTTTGAGCAGGCGACAGAATTCCATAAACAACGCCCGTCCCTTGGAGGTGCGCGCTAATGAACTTTGAAACGATTATTGGACTAGAGGTCCACGTAGAATTGAAAACGAACTCTAAAATCTTCAGTCCGTCTCCGAACATGTTCGGGGATGATCCGAATACGAACATCAACCCGATCGACCTCGGGTACCCGGGTGTTCTGCCGGTACTGAACGAAGAAGCTGTCAACTTCGCTATGAAAGCAGCGATGGCACTCAACTGTGAAATCGCAACAGATACGAAGTTTGACCGCAAAAACTATTTCTACCCGGACAACCCGAAAGCCTACCAAATTTCTCAGTTTGATAAGCCGATCGGTGAGAACGGGTATATCGATATTGAAGTAGACGGTAAGAAGAAGCGGATCGGAATCACGCGCCTTCATATGGAGGAAGATGCCGGTAAACTGACGCACAGCGACGACGGATATTCCCTTGTCGACTACAACCGTCAAGGTACACCGCTTGTCGAGATCGTATCCGAGCCCGACATCCGCTCTCCGAAAGAGGCGTACGCCTACTTGGAAGCATTGAAGAACATCATCCAATATACAGGCGTTTCCGACTGTAAGATGGAAGAAGGTTCCCTTCGCTGTGATGCCAACTTGTCCATCCGCCCGATCGGACAGGAGCAATTCGGTACGAAAACGGAGCTTAAGAACCTGAACTCCTTCTCCTTCGTACAAAAAGGTTTGGAATTCGAAGAGAAGCGCCAGCAGAAGGAACTGATGGCAGGTGGAGAAATCCTTCAGGAAACACGTCGCTATGACGAGCAGACGAAGGAAACGATCCTGATGCGTATCAAAGAAGGATCCGACGACTATCGCTACTTCCCGGAGCCGGACCTCGTTCCTCTTCACATCGACGAAGCATGGAAAGAGCGTATCCGCGCGGAAATCCCTGAACTTCCGGATGCCCGTAAGAAGCGCTACATCGAGCAGCTGGAGCTTCCTGCCTACGATGCGATGGTCCTGACGAACAACAAAGAGCTTTCCGATTTCTTCGAAGAAACGATCGCTCAGGGAGCCGACGTCAAGCAGGCTTCCAACTGGTTGATGGGTGAAGTGTCTGCCTACATGAACAAGCATTATAAAGAGCTTTCTGATCTTGCTTTGACACCGGATTCTCTTGCGAAGATGATCCAGCTGATCGAAGACGGTACGATCTCTTCCAAGATTGCGAAGAAAGTCTTCAACGAACTTGTAGAAAACGGCGGCGAGCCGGAGAAGATCGTTAAAGAGAAAGGGCTTGTCCAAATTTCCGATGAAGGTCAACTGACGGAAATCATCGTGAAGATTCTGGATAACAACCCTCAATCCATTGAAGACTTCAAGAACGGGAAAGACCGTGCCCTCGGCTTCCTTGTCGGTCAAGTGATGAAAGAAACAAAAGGACAGGCGAACCCGCCGATGGTCAACAAGATCATCCTTTCTGAAATGGAGAAGCGCTAAAGCCATATAGAAGGAAGAAAGCACGCACCGGACGGCGAGTGCGTGCTTTCGTATGACTTGGGACATCCAGTCATATACTAGAAAAACAGTTTGCAAAAAGAGGAAAACAAGCTATGATGATAATTGGAGCAATCTGGATGAGGGGGTCAAAACATGAAACGTGCCCGAATAATTTATAACCCGACCTCTGGAAGAGAAGTCATACGCAAGGTTCTCCCGGACATCCTGCAACGATTCGAACAAGCCGGATACGAAACCTCCGCCCATGCGACGACCTGTGCAGGTGACGCGATCAATGCCGCGAAGTACTGCGTCGAACAAAAATTCGATGTAGTCGTGGCAGCGGGTGGAGACGGAACCATCAACGAAGTCATCAATGGACTAGCCGAACAAGAACATAAACCGAAGCTCGGCATCATTCCAGTCGGGACGACCAACGATTTTGCACGTGCACTGCACATACCTAGAAACGTTCATAAAGCGGTCGACATCATTTTGGAGGATTATACCCATCCATTGGATATCGGACGCGTCAACGATCATTACTTCATGAACATTGCCGGTGGAGGAAAAATCACCGAAATCAGCTATGAAGTACCAAGCAAGCTGAAGACGATGCTCGGTCAGCTCGCCTACTACTTGAAAGGGATCGAAATGCTGCCATCCATCCGTCCGACCCGTGTCGAGATGGAATACGACGGCAAATGGTACGAAGGCGAGATCATGCTCTTCCTCGTCAGCAACACCAATTCCGTCGGCGGGCTCGAGAAGCTTGCGCCGGCCGCCCGTATGGATGACGGTCTTTTCGATCTGATGATCATTGAAAAAATGAACATTGCAGAATTCGTACGGCTCGCAACTCTTGCGATCCAAGGGAATCACCTCAACCATCCGAAGTTTGTCCACCTCACCGCCAGCCGCGTGAAGGTGAAGACGGACGAGAAGATGCAGTTGAATATCGACGGGGAATTTGGCGGATTATTGCCCGGGGAATTTGTCAATTTATACCGTCACTTGGATTTCTTCGTGCCTGAACAGCATTTCAAGACGGAGGAATAATAGGAAGCGCTACTGTATAAAGCAGTGGCGCTTTTTCCATGTTGGATGAAGGTCGGTGTATCTCTGGGAATTTCAGTTGGAAGAGAGAGCATTTCCCGGGGCATGAATGGGTGCATAAGTCCATCGACGGCGAAAAGGAAGAGCACTTTTCTCCATCAATGTTCTTATGCTTGTCGCAGCTCCCGGGGCGACTCCGCACTTAGTGTTATCCGGCTGCGTCGCCCAGCTGCTCGAGGTCATAAGTCCATCGACGGCGAAAAGGAAGAGCGCTTTTCTCCATCAATGTTCTTATGCTTGTCGCAGCTATCAGGGCGACTCCGCACTTAGTGGTCAGATATGATAAACTACGTATAGAATATAGAAAAAAAGGACGGATGAATGATGGCGAAAGTGAAACCGCCGGTTGAGAAGAATGAGACAGTCGAGCTTACGTTTGAGGATTTGACGCATGAGGGGAACGGGGTCGGCAAAGTGGACGGCTATCCTCTGTTTGTTCCCTATGGTCTTCCCGGTGAGACGGCAACGGTCAAGGTCGTCAAAGTGAAAAAGAACTTCGGATTCGGAAAGATTCTTGAAGTGAAAGAAGCAAGTGAAGACAGAGTGGAACCTCCATGTGATGTTTTCTATCAGTGCGGCGGGTGCCAGCTTCAGCACATGAGTTATCAAATGCAGCTGGACATGAAGCAGAAGCAGGTCAAAGATAACATGAAGAAGATCGGACACCTGGAGCACGTACCGGTACATCCGACGATCGGTATGGAAGATCCGTGGCGCTACCGCAACAAAGTCCAGATTCCAGTCGGCCAGAAGGAAGACGGGGAACTGATGACAGGATTTTATCAGAAGCGAAGCCATAACATCATCGATATGGACACATGTCTGATTCAGGATGAAGTGAATGACCGGATGGTTGAAACGGTACGCCGTATCGCTACCAGATACGGAATCGATGCCTACGATGAACAGACGCACCGCGGCGTACTTCGTCACATCATGGTCCGGACGGGACAGACGACGAAGGACATCATGATCGTGATCGTCACGAAGACGAAGAAACTTCCCCATAAAGAAAAAATCATGGACGAAATCCGCGATGCGTTCCCGAATGTAAAATCAATCGTCCACAACATCAACAGTGCAAAGACGAATGTCATTTTAGGAAGAGAAACGAACGTACTATGGGGAGAAGAATACATCTACGATACGATCGGAGATATCCGTTTTATGATTTCCCCGAAATCGTTTTACCAGGTCAACCCGACCCAGACGAAGACGTTGTACGACCAGGCACTTTCTTATGCCGACCTGCGTGGTGGAGAAACGGTCATCGATGCCTACTGTGGAATCGGAACTATTTCCTTATTCCTCGCCCAGAAGGCAGAGAAGGTGTACGGCGTCGAAATCGTTCCGGAAGCCGTGGAAGACGCGAAGAAGAACGCCCGTCTGAACAAGATGGACAACGCCGAATTCTTCGTCGGGGAAGCAGAGAAGCTCATGCCGTGGTGGCGTAATCAAGGCCTTCGCCCGCACGTCATCGTCGTCGACCCTCCGCGTAAAGGCTGTGACGAGCAGCTTCTGAAAGCGATGCTCGACATGGAGCCGGAGCGGATCGTGTATGTATCCTGTAATCCGTCTACGCTTGCGCGTGATCTGCGGGTGCTGGAAGACGGTGGTTATGAAACGAAGGAAGTGCAGCCGGTCGATATGTTCCCGCAGACGAGTCATGTGGAGTGCGTCTCGCAACTCATTAAAAGAAAAGGCAACTAACCCTCTGGGTGTTGCCTTTTTTATTGGAGATGCATGGGATTAACAAAGCTATACTGGATATTAACAGTGCCATCTTGGCTGCAGGTTATTTTCTCAACTAGGGAGTGTAGGATTTTAGGTGTCAGTTCCTTCAGTGTTAAAACATCTTTAAGTTTTTTACCGATATGAACAGCGTAGTTTTCACTTTCGCATTCCTGCAATTTTTCCTCCAGTTGAGCCTGGGTGAGTTGTATCGCCTTTAGTTTGTTATCCGTTAACTCTCGATATTCTGACAGTTCTTCTTTAGATATCACATTGTTTGTGTACAAATTTACGTATTCCTGTTTTTTATTCTTCAGATCCACTAATTCGTCTTGTGCGTTGATGATGTCTTTTTGAAGCAGATGTTTAGTCTTGGTGAGCTCTGCTGTAACAATTTCAATGGAAGAGTATATGAATTGGGAGTGAATCGATGGAAAAAAGCCTGCATTGAACGAATGTTTGGATGGAACCCTCGATATAAAGTAACCGTTCCTTCTAGATATCTCGGTTTCTAGTCTTCATATAAAGGAGAAGTTAATGGAAGACATTCATACGTTTGATAACAGGTAAACTCACCAACATCTCATGTATTTTCATATACACTCCGGACATACGGAAATAGTTACCCATTTAGTATTACAAGAAGAGTTAAACTCAATGAAATTTAATAAATTGCAAATATATAAATGTTAGGACGGTAAACCGGTAGTTGATAATAGGTTTGCCGTCCTTTTTGGATTCTAAATGTAATAATATCTAAATTTCGAGAACTTACACTCTACAACCTACTTTAATCTTATGAATAAGTTGTTTTATGTCAAAGCAAAATTTTTATGGAAGTTTCCATAGAGGAAAATACGCTTTTTATTTATGGTAAGATTTACATATGGCAATTATTTTGTTGAATGGGGAGAGTGTTTTTAGTGGGGAATGATAATAAAACTGAATTGCGTTTTAAAAATCTACCCTTTTTACTGAAAGATATGAAAAAGAAAGGATGGGTTATAGATTCTTTTCCTTTTCAATATAAAGGAAAAAAGTATATAGTGATTTTAACTTTATACAATAATAGTGAGCGAAAGCCAAGCAAGTATGCTAAAGCTAGTGTGGAATTTATATTATGGAAGAATACAGCAAAAACAATCAAGGGATATATAGACTTTTACAATGTTAAATTTTACAGTGCCTCTGAATTTTGTACATTCTTTGATATTGAAATAGGAAATGCCAATAGAGATTTATTTGATGATTTTTCACTAATCTTTTCAAAGTTTATTCCAAAAAGTAAATTAATTAACAAGGAATGCGAAATTGAAAAACGTTTAGTTGGAAGTCGGGCAGAGGGAACTAATCCCAATGCTATCTACTGCTACGATGTGCGTCGCAATGGAACTAAAAAAGATGGCAAACCAAATAAGCGAAGTATAGGTAATAGTAATAAAGCACAAATCCTTCGTCCTGAACTTTATTCAATATATTCTGCAGATCCCAATTTAAGTTTCTACTTCTCCGATAAAAAAGAAGATGAGAAAAGTGATGATGAGATAAAGAGGGCATTTTCTACACGGTAATTTTTCTATATAACAACTGAGGTAAGGCCAAGAAGGTGTCCTTTGAGAGACAAATATATAATATACACACCTTTATCCATTCGCCACACTTACAGGAATCCTAATCTCTTTTCTTGGTGTATGCAATTTAATGGCGATGAAAAACATTATTATTGTTGCTTTGAAAATGATAATCCAATTGAAATTGAGGTTTCAAATAAAATTGGGGCATTAAAAAATTGTATAAAAAAATACGTTGAAAAGAACTTTAATGAATTAGTTAATAAATTCCTATACCTTGAAAAAGTACTTAGATTGGTAACAAACCTTGATATTTTTATCCCAGTAATAAAACTTGAAGTTTACGATGAAGAAATGGACTTTATAGAAGAAAGGTTCTTTTTTATGCAAAATTTTTCACCTTTGAACCCTACTTATCAGTTTTCAAAAAATAACTTGGAATTACAATCTGATAGACTTTTTCTGTTAATAACACATCAGTAAAACTTTTATGTCTATTCGCATCACTTGAATCATTATTTAATTACGACAAAGAGAAAATTCCTGAAAAAGTTTCAACTTATACAAGTAGGTTAAATTTTGATGAAGATAAGAAAGATGAAATCTATTCAAGAATAAAAAAATTGTATGATGAACGATCGAAGTATATTCACGGACAAAGAACTGATAGAATAACAAACGCCTTATACGAGGAACTTAAAGAATTTGTGAGAGTTGTTCTCTTAAATTATTGGTTTGTATCAATGTACAATGAGGTAAAAAATAATAAGCAAATGATTAGTTTTCTAGATGAAGAGAAGCCTCTAAACACGAATACACAACTTGCTATTCTAGCAGTAAGGGAAACGGACTACACTAAATTTTATTCAGATGTAAGAGAGAAACTTGAGAGTGGTGTTACGGATATTCTTTAAATAAAAAAGCAATCCCAAAAAGGATTGCTTTTTTATTTAAAGAGTAAGCCCAAATTATAAAAGTTAAACGTGAAGTGGAAGACATCGAGGTCCTTATAAATTTGGCTGGTGGCAACAGCTTGTTGTATGGAAGTTCTTTTGATGCCGTGTTAGCACTTTTAACTTTTGAATTCTTTGTCTTAAACTAAAGGGTGGCTTTAGTGAAGGTAAAATACTTAAAACGCACTAACTAAAAAAAGCTAAAGGTATAATAAGAGCTTTATGATCTATTCTGCTAAAATAGTCGAAGTGGATTTCATTCATACGTATGAATATCAATAACCCCACCGACATCCCATTGTATTGCCACATACACTCCGGACATGTGGAGTGTGTGACGTGGCTGGAGAAGAAGGTGTCTAACTAAAATAAACCTTTCCCAGTAAAAGATATACTTTTTCTAACAAGACCTGAACTTCGATGTTTGGGTCTTTTTTTTTGCGTAGTTCCTGCATTACTCGTTATGGAATGTAGTTCTTACTTCGATCTATCACTTAAAATAAAAGTGGGAAGAGGGTATGCTTAAAGGCATACCCTCTTCCCATTTAAACGTCCTTACAAATTCTTCTTACTTACCAACTCCGACACAACAAAAGCGAGATCATCGTTTCCATAGAGAGACAGCGCTTCAAGCAGCATCCCTGAATCAATGAAGTCCGACTCTTCTTTCGTTACCGTAAGCTCCAAAGCTTCCACTAATTCTTTATTTTTATCCTGGTACGGATAGGCCTCTGTATAGATGGCGGCAGGGTCCAATTCATGATTGATACACCACTGGGCAAAAAGCAGAATCATCATCTTTTCGCCTTTTTGATAATTATGAATTACGGCTTCTTCACGGCTGCGGTCCACACGACATGCCTCCTTTATTCGGGGAGACTCGTTTTTTCCTCACCCGGTACGGCTATTATACCTAATAATCAGAGATTCATAAATCGCCTGGTCGAGTCCTTCCTTTTCCTTTAATAACGCTCCTTGTCTTCATTCTCCTCAGCCTCTTTCATCTGCTCATAGCGCTGGCGCTGTCTGTATCCATACGTAGCGGAAAGGACGACTTCTTCATTCTCCAATGCCGAACCGAGTGCTCCGATGATGGTGGATACGCTTGTGGCGGTCCAGGCGATATAGAAAAACTGCATGTAGCCCACATCGGCGGACAGTTGGGATTCCAGCATGCTTTTCGGAATAAGAAGAAAGACGGTGACGAGGAAAATCAGGAATAAGAGTGCGTAATAGAGCATCACGGAGACGGCGAGCGTGAAGAAGGTCACCGTGTTGTAGAGCCGGCGCAGATGGCTGTTTTCTTTATCTTTTTTCCGTTCCCACAGATGGTGGGCAAGGATGATCCAGATGATCATTGCAAGAATTGACAAGACAGATAAGAGGAGCATGCGCCACGTACTGTAGTGGTCGCTAAGCTTCCATAAGGTCGGAAAGACGAGAGCATAGGCACCTGTGGTGAAGGCGAGCACAATAACCTTCATGAATGCCGGGAACATCGACCACGGACGGTTCGCCCGGACCATTCCCGTGATCAGCCGGAGCAGGCCTACCACGCGGGAGCGGATCGTAAAGCGGACGTCGACGTCGCTGTCCATTTCGACCGGTGCCTCCCGCAGAATCGGGGAAAACAGTTCCAGACCTCTTCGCCGCATCAGCTTTGTCGAACTCTTGTTTTTTAATTCGGGGTATTTGTCCTTGTCCTTGGATTGGATTCGCTCCTCGGCTTTTTCCCTGTCTTTATCTGAGCTTCCGTAATACATTTCGTTGATCAGCTGTAGAATCGCTTCCCTTACGCGTTTGACCATCGGCGCAGCTCCTAACCCGGGAAGACTGATCAGGGCGGTGCACCCCCGGGCGAGCGTTTCTGCAATCAAGGTTTTCTTATCATGGAAGAGGGGCAGGTCGGTCAGCGCAATGGCGAACGTCCATCCCTGTTCCTGCTTTTCGTCAAGTGTCGCCTCCAGTACTTCCCGGGGATCTTCCGTTGCTCCGGTGAGGGAAAGGACCTTGTATTCCACCTGCCAATCGGCTGTTTCATCTACATAGTATGCAAGCATGTCAGGCAGTTCGTTCTCGAGAATCGCTCCAAGCTTATCGGGGTAGCCTGGTGCAGCGACCAACCCTACTTTTTTAATGGAAGCAGTCAAAAGGATCACCAGCTTTGTCATTTTATTCGGTGTAGGATATTTATCCTGATTCTATTGGAATAAAACGACTTTCTTCTATTTTTCTCTCTTTAACCCCTGCCTGATCAATGAAAACCGAGAATGGACTGCTCCGTCGCTTTCGTCAGGCACTTGCGGAACAGGAGTATCCCGACGAGAAGGGCAGCGATGCTTGGGAGGGTCAGATACAGATAATCCGTCCATCCAAAGGCGGAAAGCTGCGTACCGTGCACCATCACATCGCGCAGCAGATTCAATCCCCAAACCGATGGAATCAGCTTGAAAAACGGACTTGCCTCGGCAGGAAGGAACATCAGTCCAAGCAGCACGAACTGGATGATCTGCAGGAAAGTTCCGATTTTCTTGAACAGCAGCACGCCGCCGGCGAGGGCATAGCCGAGGCCCCAGAAGCTCAGTGAAACAAAGAAGGTGAGGAGAAGGATGGATCCGATGTTGTGGAAATCAAGAAACGTCTGGGTGACGAGCATCATAAGCATTAAGAGTACAAAGATCTGAATGAAGTCGATCAACAGCATGGCGAATGACTTGAACGTAATGACCGTGAGGAAGGAGTATTTAGATAAGTAGAGTTGTTCAATCGTGCCGATCCGTGTTTCATCCTCAATGGAATCGGTGATATTCTGATAAATCGATATCGCCAGTATCCAGATGATGAAGCTCAGGATCAAACTTTCCTTCGTATCACTTCCGAGGTTGAAGCCGACGATGCCGGAGTATCCATAGAAGATGAGCAGGAACACGAGGAAGATCGTGATTCCACCGCCGATGGTATCGGTGATGTACCGTTTAGCGAGAATGGCTTCTTTCTTTATGTAAGCTTTCCATAACATCATGAACCTGTCCCCCTTATTGGATGGCTTCCAAGAATAAGTCCTCAAGCGCCGTCTGACCATAATGGAATGCTATGATTTCCCCTTTGTCTCCGGCGAGCTCAAGAATGCCCATGAACTCTTCCATGTTGTGAAATGTGATGTGAAGTCCATCGTTATCCTTCACAAAAGCAAGGCATTGCTGCTCAAGCGCACCTTCCATGCCTCCCATGTCTTTTACGGTGACCGTCCCCGTTTTCGCATCCATCATTGTCTTGAGTTCTTCGGCGTGTTTTTCGGCAACAAGCTTTCCCTCTTGAAGGATCATAACTCTGTTACAGACCTTCTCGACGAATCTCATATCATGAGAAGTGATTAACAAGGACTTATTCATTTGATGAGGGATGGAAGGAAGCAGTTTCTCTAAATCTCTCAGTGTGGACACATCGAGTCCGAGCGTCGGTTCATCAAGGAGAATGATCTGCGTATCTTCGACGAGGGCGATCAGGATGGAAAGTTTCTGCTGCATCCCTCTTGAAAGGTTTTGGACGAGTTCGTTACGCTTCGATGTCAGGGCAAACTCGTCCATCAGCGTAGTAATCTGATCCTGCTTCGTTTTATAATTGGTTCCTTTCAAGGTCAAAAGGAATTCGATGTTTTCTTTGACCGTCAATTTCCAATAGAGGTTCCTGTTTCCCTCCATGATGCAGGATATGATTGGGTTTTTCTTTCTGTTGGGTTTTCCATTTATGTAAATATCGCCGCTCGTCGGGTAGGTGAGTGTAGCGATCATTTTCAATATCGTCGTTTTACCGGCACCGTTCGGTCCAAGCAGGCCGACGATATCCTGACGATCGATATGGAAATTCAGCGGCTCGATGGCCGTGGTTTCTTTATATTTCTTTGTGACGTTCTCAAAGCGGATGATTTCTTTCAAAAGCGGGACTCCTCTCTTTTTACTATTAATGGAATTATATCAAAAAAGAAGGGGATGGTTCTTTCGTATAGGGGAAATGATTGAAAAAACCCCTGAAAGCGCGATGCTTTCAGGGGGGGATCCTATCAGTTATAGGCGAGGTTTTTCTTCTTCTTCAAATCGAAACGGTCGGCGTTCATGACTTTGACCCAGGCGTTCACGAAGTCCTGGACAAATTTTTCTTTGCTGTCATCCTGCGCATATACTTCTGCAATAGAGCGTAGAACAGAGTTGGATCCGAAGACGAGATCGACGCGGGTCGCTGTCCGAACGAGTTCACCGGTCATGCGGTCGCGTCCTTCGTATTCATTGTATCCGGCAGGCTTCCATTCGATGCCCATGTCAAGCAGGTTGACGAAGAAGTCGTTCGTCAGTGTGCCGACGTTGTCGGTGAATACGCCGTGCTCTGTACCGCCGTGGTTCGCGCCGAGGACGCGCATGCCGCCGACGAGAACCGTCATTTCCGGTGCGGAAAGTCCGAGGAGCTGGGCTTTGTCGACAAGCAGCTCTTCCGGGCTCAGCGTATAGCGCTTCTTCTCATAGTTACGGAACCCGTCTGCCATCGGCTCCAGCACATCGAAGCTTTCGACATCTGTCTGTTCCTGGGAAGCATCGCCGCGCCCCGGGGCGAACGGAACGGTGATTTCGAAGCCGGCTTCTTTGGCTGCTTTTTCTACCGCCGCACTTCCTCCGAGGACGATCAAATCAGCAAGGCTGACGTTCTTATCCAAGTCTTTTTGGATATCTTCGTAAACGGAGAGAACGTGGTCCAGCTGTTCGGGCTCGTTCACTTCCCAGTTCTTCTGAGGCTCAAGCCGGATGCGTGCTCCGTTGGCGCCCCCGCGGTTGTCTGATCCACGGAAGGTGCTTGCAGAAGCCCAGGCCGTCGTAATGAGCTCGCTCGTCGTCAGTCCGGATCGAAGAATTTTCTCTTTCAACTCCGCTGTTTCTGCACTGGATAGTTCATAGTCGGCTTCCGGTACCGGATCCTGCCAGATCAAGTCTTCATCAGGTACCTCTGGGCCGAGGTATCTGGCTTTCGGTCCCATGTCACGGTGGAGAAGTTTGAACCATGCGCGTGCAAAGACGTCAGCGAAATATTCCGGATCTTCATGGAATCGGCGGGAAATCTTCAAGTACTCAGGGTCTTCCCGGAGTGCCATATCAGCCGTCGTCATCATCGTATTCACCTTAATGGAAGCATCCTCCGCGTCCGGGGCGAGGTGTTCCTCTTTGGGATTGACCGGCTTCCATTGGTAGGCACCGGCTGCACTCTTCGTCAGTTCCCAATCATATCCGAGCAGCAAGTCATAATAGCCGTTGTCCCACTGCGTAGGGTTTGCTGTCCAGGCACCATCGACACCGCTCGTAATTGTATCGCGGCCTTTTCCGCTGCCATGAGTGCTCTTCCATCCTAAGCCTTGATCTTCGATGTCTGCGGCTTCAGGGGAAGCGCCGACGTGTGCTTCGGCATCACCGGCACCGTGGGCTTTACCGAAGGTGTGTCCGCCTGCTGTCAAAGCGACAGTTTCTTCGTCATTCATTCCCATTCGTGCGAACGTTTCGCGGATGTCACGGGCGCTTGCCAACGGATCCGGCTTGCCGTTCGGTCCTTCCGGGTTTACATAGATCAGTCCCATTTGTACAGCTGCGAGCGGGTTCTCCAGTTCACGATCACCGGAATAGCGGTTGTCCCCCAGCCACTCCGTTTCCGTACCCCAGTAGATGTCTTCTTCCGGATGGTAGATGTCTTCACGACCGCCGCCGAACCCAAACGTTTTCAATCCCATGGATTCAAGAGCTACATTACCGGTCAAGACGAGCAGGTCTGCCCAGGAAATTTTGTTGCCGTACTTCTGTTTGATCGGCCAGAGCAGGCGGCGGGCTTTATCGAGGTTGGCGTTATCAGGCCAGCTGTTCAACGGTGCGAAGCGCTGGTTCCCGGTTGCTCCACCACCACGGCCGTCTCCGGTACGGTATGTTCCTGCCGCATGCCAGGACATACGGATGAAGAGGGGGCCGTAGTGACCGTAATCGGCCGGCCACCAATCCTGGCTGTCGGTCATCAGGTTATGAAGGTCCTGTTTGAGTGCATCGTAATCCAATTTTTGGAATTCTTCTGTATAATCGAAGTCTTCTCCCATCGGTGTCGTCTTCGTGTCGTGCTGACGAAGGATGTGCAGGTTCAACTGGTTCGGCCACCAGTCTTTATTCGTCGTACCGACTTTCGTCGTTGTAACGGCGTTTTCTTCCTGCGTTTTGCCATGAGATACCGGACACTTGCCAGCTTTGCTGTCGTGCATTTCGTTCTTATCCATGTTCAAATCTCCTCCTCTATATAATAGGAACATAATTAAAACTAATCTCAGATTATAATTATAATAAAAAGAGAATAGAAATAAAAGAAAGAACCTCTGACATTCAGAAAAAAATTGAGAGTATAACAGGATTGGTAGACAAGGGAAGGGTTTATCAAGGCGGTTGAAAGGTTTGTGTAGTAAATGCAGTGTGTGTTGTTACTATCATTCTAACAAACTATCAGAAAAGAAAGTATCTTTTACATTTTTTAATGAAGCTGCTCGTTACTTTGGTTGGGTATGGAATGGTTCTCAACTGAGATATGGTTGGTATTTACTCTTTCGCCTTCCGAAACAAATGGTTTGACCATTTACCTGAGGAGGCGTATCTTTAATGGCGCACACCAAAGACCACGCTCTGTTGGTCATTCACACAAAACGAGGCGGCTGGAACCGGCTGCCTTTGAATAGAATGATGAGAGGAGAATACATCATGGAAAACTATCAATCACTGCTTGAAAAACAGAAAGCCTTTTTCCGGACAGGACAGACGAAGTCCGTTGAATTCCGTAAACAGGCGTTGAATAAATTGAAGAACCTCGTCACAGCGAACGAGCAGAACATTCTTGATGCGCTGAAAGCGGATCTTAATAAACCGGAAGTAGAGGGGAAACGGGCGGAGATCGGTCTCGTTGTATCGGAAATCGACTTCATGCTCGAGCACCTGTCGGATTGGACGAAGCCGGAGGAAGTTCCTACGCCTGCGACACATGAGGGAGCGTCCAGCTTCATTATGGCTGATCCATATGGAGCGGCCCTTGTCATTGCGCCTTGGAATTATCCGTTCCAGCTTGCATTGAACCCATTGGCGGGAGCGATCGCTGCAGGGAATACAGCCGTCTTGAAGCCATCCGAGCTGACACCGAACACGTCGCATCTGCTTGCAGCCTTGATCAACGACCATTTTGACGAGGACTATCTTCGTGTCGTGGAAGGGGAAGTAGAGACAAGTACGGCGCTTCTGAAAGAAAACTTTGATTATATTTTCTTCACTGGCAGTACCGGTGTCGGCCGCATCGTTGCAGAGGCGGCAGCCAAGCATTTGACTCCTGTGACACTGGAGCTCGGCGGCAAGAGCCCTGTGATCGTGCACGAGGATGCCGATCTTGATGAAACGGCCGCACGGATTGCACGCGGCAAATATGCTAATGCCGGACAGACATGTGTCGCACCGGATTACGTGCTTGCACACAGCCGTGTGAAGGATGAACTCATTGCTAAAATCAAACAAGTGATCACGAACAACTACGGGACGGAAGTATCTGCGGACACTTTCCCTCACGTGGTCAGTGAACGACACTTCGATCGTCTGCAAGGGTTCCTGGATAACGGGACGTTAGCGGCAGGAGGCGGGTCTGACCGTTCCCAGCTGTTCATTGAGCCGACGATTCTTGATAATGTCTCCTGGGATGATGCGGTCATGCAGGATGAAATCTTCGGACCGATCCTTCCGGTGCTGACCTATGACGAGCTTCCGGAAGCGGTGGAGAAAATTATGGATCGTCCCAAACCGCTCGCTCTCTACCTGTTCTCTGATGATGAAGGGGTTCAGGATGACGTCTTCGGCAATCTGTCCTTCGGGGGCGGAGCGATCAATGATACCATCAACCATATGACGTCTCACTATCTTCCGTTCGGCGGTGTCGGTGACAGCGGCATGGGCGCGTACCACGGAAAAGCGAGCTTTGATACGTTCACTCATTATAAGAGTGTGTTGAAACGCTCGAACAAATAAAGAAGGAACGGGAGGACCAATTCATTGGTCCTCCTTTTTTTCGTGACAAAAAGCCATGGCGGTAGAATGATCCGCCATGGCTTTTGTCTGCATTTTTATAACGATGCTTTCAGGATGGAAAGGATGTCCTCTTTGTTCAGCTTGCGGAAGTTGCTGAATCCGCCGTGCTGCATTTCTTTCGCTGCAATCTCTGCTATTTCTTCCAGACGGTCTTCGCCGATTTCATAGTCGGCGAGGCGCGATGGGGCACCGAGACTGGACCAGAAGGCGCTCAGCTTATCGACTCCTTCCAGTGCAATTTCTTTATCGGTTTTACCTGTCGTATCGATATCGAACATCGCAAGCATCACTCGCATCATCCGTTCGGCATCATGGTCGACAACGTGGCGCATCCAGTTCGGGAACAGGATGGCGAGTCCACCGGCGTGAGGAATGTCATAGACAGCGGATACCGCATGCTCGATGGTGTGGGAAGCCCAGTCTCCGAAATAGCCCATTTGCAGGGTTCCGTTCAAAGCGATGGTACCGGAGTAAAGAATCGTCTCCCGGTGCTCGTAGCTTTCCAAGTCTTCCAACAGCTTCGGAGCTGTCTCGATGACGGTCTGCAGGACAGAGAAGCACATACGGTCCTGCAGCTTCGTGTTGGAGACGTTGTGGAAGTATTGCTCGAACACGTGACTCATCATGTCGACCATCCCGTAGATCGTTTGGTCGCGCGGGACGGACATCGTGTGGACGGGATCTAGAATAGAGAAGGCAGGGTGGGTGACCCCGGGGCTTCCCCATACGTATTTTTCATTTGTCTCCCAATTCGTAATGACAGAATCCGGGTTCATTTCGGAACCGGTCGCAGCCAAGGTAAGCACCGTTCCGAACGGAAGGGCTTCCTCAGCTGTCACTTTCTTATTGATGATGTCCCAAACATCTCCGTCATACGCTGCGCCGGCAACAATTGCTTTGGTACAGTCGATGACGCTTCCTCCGCCGACGGCAAGCAGGAAGTCGATGTTCTCCTGATGGCAGATTTCGATTCCTTTTCTTACCGTGGAAAGACGAGGGTTCGGTTCGACTCCGCTCAATTCGGAAATGGTGACATCGAGTTCCTTCAATTGTTTCACGACTTGATCGTATAAGCCGTTCCGCTTGATACTACCGCCACCATAGACGAGGAGAATGTTCTTGCCGTACTTAGGTATTTCCTGTTTCAATGCATCGAGCTGATTTTTTCCGAAAATCAGCTTCGTAGGATTGTGATAGGTGAAATGGTTCATGTTATTTGTACCTCCTGTATAGTTGACATAATCTATAGGAAAGATTCCAGTATAAATCTTGTAAGATTATCTAACAAGGGACGATGGAATCAGAGATGTGGTAAGGTACACTTAGGAAGATAGGGATAAAAGGGGGAAGCAGCATGAGGGATGTAAGTTTTGTTCCTTTAGGAGAAGGACGGGAGCTTGTGATCAGCTCGGATAATGCAGCGTTTATCGGTGAGAAGGAAGCGGATGAGGTAAAAGCTCCTTATGAAGTGGTGGCCGAGGCGCTGTTCCGTGTCGCTTATATGGAAAACAGGGCGGTCGGTGCTGATCCTGTATCGGTGATTTTGTACGATTTCTCCGGTGGAGAAGGGTGGCGGAGGATTTCCGGCGCCATTGAAGAGCTGGGGAAGAAAACGGGGTATCATCTTCCGGTTACAGGGAGTACGGAATCGAACTTTCCATTGCCTCAGTCCGCCTTTGCTATTGCCATTCTTGGACAGGTGAATTCCGAAAGTAAGAAAGTGAGGAAGACACCGAAAACCGCCAAATTTGCCGTTATCGGTGAGCCATTGGTCGGAGAAGAGGTACGGACGAAGCGTGAATCCATTGCTCCGCTTCATTTGTTCGATCAACTGCTTCAGTTGGACGGGGTCTATGAAGTGCTTCCTGTAGGGTCCAAGGGAATTGCCGGTGAGACGAGGGGATTGTTGGAGGACAATAACCTTTTGTCGGATGTCTCCTTCCACTGTGATTTGGATATCGAGAAGTCAGGCGGTCCTGCTACGTGCTTTGTCGTTACATATAAAGAGAAGGAAGAAGCGAGGATTCGCGCATGCTGCAAAGGTTTGTTCCATCCTCTATATGTTTATTGAAAAAAGCACGCCTGCCGCAGAAACGGCAGGCGTGCTTTTTTTTATTGGTCTCCGAATGCTTCCGGAAGCATTTTAAAACCTTCGATTTCCGCATCTTCTTCAATTTCGATCATGATGCACCGTTTTCCTTTATAGTTGACCTGCCGGACGTATTCCAAGTCCTGCGGGCTGATGGATATGTTGGCGACTTTTGTGTTGATCTTAATCGATTTTGACTTGTAGCGTGGCACGATGCTGCTTGCTTTCAGCTCATAAGCCCCATCGTCGGTAATTCGTTCAAAGGCGCTTTTCACCTTCTCGGAATCGACCTGCTCCCCGCTCTGGGATAGGACACGCTCAACGTCTCTGTAATCCAGTTTCGGCGCCTCATCTTCTTCGTTCTCTTCGACGACGCGGTTGATCTCGCCGTATACGCTTGCAAGAGTGGAAGGGTTAAGCTGGTTTCCGACAACATCTTTAATGACTTCTTCGAATACGGCTTTATCCTCCTTCGCCGTCATAATCTCTTCTCCGTTCAACACGTCCTCGATGAAGGTGTAGTCCGGTTCGTTGGCTTTACCGGCTGCGTAAAGGATGTGATTAACGTCGGCAGCACCGTCTGTAATGCATGGGAACAAGAAGCCGGTCATCGGATTCTTCAAATCGATGACGGGGTCCACTTCGATTTTATATTTAAATTCCTTCTCTATGTAGTCGAATTGGATCGCTTTCTTCGGTTCCTCCGTCCGGTTGACGCTGCAGAGGAGGAAGGGGTTCGAATAAACGGTATCCCGTTCGCTTTCCTCCGCCTCTTCGTTCCTTGCCTTCATCGGCTTTCGGTATTCCGCTCGAATGAAGGTGATGACGGTGTCTTTTTCATTCGGTCGGTCGCGAATCATCTTCTCTGTCATGGCCAGCATCTGCGCCTTCCAATCTTCTACGTCCGTACTCAGCAGTCCTTTATGGAGAAGGAGCTGGGTGTGATCTTCCGCCTCGCGCTGAAACTTCAATTCGAACAGCTTCTCATCAAGCTGCCCTGTCAGCAGTTTCTTGAAATTGTTCATGAACAGCTCCTGCTGATCCTGATCGAGCAGATCAAAGGGCTGACTTTGATGATGATAAATGTCCGTCGATTCCTTCATAATATATACATTGAAAATATCGGATATTTTCAATAGGTCATTTTCTACTTTTAACTGCCTGCGAATACCGGCAATATCTTTTTTATCCATCCGTTGTCCACTCCTAATCAGGCTGTGATTTCTCTATTTTATCACAGCGTTCTAATCAGGGTAACGAAAGATGTACAGGAAAAAGACCAGCTGAAACTGGTCAATTCCCTCCTTTACTAGTGGACAGAGAAGGCGGCTTTGTTCGAAAAAGACCGATGGTGAAGACGAGGATCAACACACAATAGAAAGTAAACCAGTACAACGTCCAGGTGCTGGTAACGAATTCTGTGAAATCCGTAACGGTCTTATGAAGGTGGTTGCTCATTGCCCAAATGAGAATGGCTGTTGGAAGAATGAAGGGCTTATAATTATTGGAGCCGGACAAGTGCTGAAAACCGGCCATTATGACAAGGAAACAGATGGATATTTTAAAGAACAGTCCGACAAGCCAGGCGAGAGCGATCAATATTTCTCCTCTTTCAATAATGCTCGACAATTTGACATCACGAAGAACCGAATACGTCGGGTACGTTTCCCGTGCGACGATGTAGGCACCGTCATTGCCGACGATAAGGAAGACAGCTGCTGTAAGGACTAAACCGGCAGAGCCGATAGCTGCAAGATGAATGGTCATGGCCCTTTTTTTTACAGCGACATAGTGCATGAAATTGCCCAGTAGCAGGGATTCGATGAAGGGAAATCCCAGGGTGGCATACGTTCCTTCGAAAATGTCGCCAGGCGGTGTGTGGAACATCGGTTTGAGTTCTATGAATTGAAAATCCTTGATTACCAGGAAGACTGATATGAGTACGGTCAGGATAATGATAGGGGTTAACAACTCGCTTACTAAAAATAAGTTGTTCATCCCATAGAAGACAGTAAGCATACAAAGGGACAAAATTAATAGTTGAAACGTCCATGGATGAGCATTCGGAAAGACACTTGCAACCATGAAGTTACTTAAATTACGGACTACCATAGCAGCTAAATGAAAAGCATAAAAGATCAGCACCAGGTTAAGGATGGTGCCGACCCACTTCCCGATGGACCGGTCGATCAAAGAAAAAAGGGTCGGGTATTGGTGTTTTTTCAACAGCTGCAAGTAGAGCGCATTTAGCAGGACACCGATGATGACAGCGAAAAGCATCGAGATCCACCCATCTTGCTTAGCTGCTGTTACGGTAAGTGCCGGAGCCATCAGAATCGAGCTGAAGATGATGAAGTTGGTGACAATGCTGAAAAGCTGGTATTTAGTGATTTGTGTATTCATCATGGACCTCCGAACCATGTGTGATAAACGGGCAGATAGACAGCTTTCAACCAGTCGGTAATCGGGAACAGCTGTTTATCAGATAGAAATCCAAAGGTGTAATAACTCGTGAAAACCCAAAGACCTGCCACCCACCATGTTTTCTTTGATTTAAGATTCATCTTCATTGTTATCCACCCTTGCACCCGGGGATTCCATAAAGACGCGGATGTTCACTTTGATTTCCATTTCCGCATACAATTGTTCCCAGTTGTCTTTCATTTGTTCCCATTGTCTCGTGTCGTTACGGTACAAGTGGTTCTTAATTCCATAGTAATCCAGGTTTGATTTTTTCGCGTTTTCCAAGGCTTCAAGGAAGTCTTGTTTCAACGATTCCTTAATCCAATTCTGTAAGCTGGATATTCCATCTTGACTGGCCAGAGATGGAGAGCAGGTGAGACCATCAAGAATGACGCCGCCCTTCAAATCGACGTGATAAACAATTCTGCCGTCTTCCAACTTTGGTTCGGCTTTTATGTTCCTTTCTTTCAAAAGAAAGCTGATGGATCCTTCCCCTTCCGGACATGCAATCGTATAGGGAGCAGGCGAACTCGCAGTATCCGTCAAGAAGGCAAATGTTCTCGTATCCTTTATACTCAACCATTCTGTCAAACGGCTTTTATTAAAGATACCCAGACTTGTCAAACGAATGGCGTTCATATTCCCATCAATATTATTCAGCGTATCCAAATTCGATGATGAATGGGTATCGACCTTCTCGACTCCCATGGCTGCGCCTGCGCGATCATCACCGTACACCCACTTGATAAAATCTTCGAGCTTGATTCCGTCCTCCATCGTGTTTGCCCCTCCGGTAATATTAAACATGGATTCCATGGTAAAGACGGAAGAATTCTCGATCGGTGTGAACACATTCATGATGGACTCCGCCGAGCTTTCTTTGGCTACGAATAGTAAGTAACTGTCCCTGAGTTGATCCTGACGTTCCAGGTAGTTGACGATATCCTTCAATCCTTTGTTACGCGCAAACGCTTCTCCAATAACTAGTGCTGTCACATGAGAATAAAACGGCTGTCTGCCGAGAATGGAATGGATATTCGAAAATGCCTCTATGATATTTTTCCCTTCGCTGGTGAAGGTGTAGTTCGGACTCTGACTCGAGCTTCCTCCTTCCATCCCGCTTTTGCTTCCATGAGGGTTGACGGCACGGAAGATAAGTTTGACATTTCCATCCTCTGATTCATCGATACCAATACCGGTCAAGACGAGCAGCTCATCCAACTCGTTTTGAGCATTGCATCCGCATAGGAGAAGGAAGAACGTGCAAAGGAGAAGAAGTTTCTTCCTCATTGATTCTGACCCCCGGATTTATTTTTACGGCTGGACCACCATAAGGGGAAACGAATAAAAGTATCTTTCAATCCGCTGACGGAAAGCGGCGCGAAAGGAGCCATGAACGGTCTTCCGAAAGAGTTTAAAGAGACGAGATGGATACACATAGCCAGGGTGAAAATAAGCATACCGAATACTCCGGTAGTAGCAGCGAAGATCATCAATACAAAACGTAAAATCCGTACAGAACCGGCCAGAGAATAGTAGGGGCTCACGAAGCTTGATATGGCGGTCAAAGAGACGACAATAACGATAGCGGGAGATACGAGCCCTGCCGATACTGCAGCGTCCCCAATAACGATTGCTCCAACGATAGATACCGCAGGGCCGATCGGGCGGGGCATCCGCAACCCTGCTTCGCGAAGGATCTCAAAAACGGTTTCCATAATTAATGCCTCCAGCAATGCCGGAAAAGGGACACCCTCCCGTTGTGCTGTCAAACTGATTAACAGGTCCGTCGGGATTAATTCCTGGTGAAAAGTCGTCAGAGCAATGTATGTGGCCGGTAAAGTGAAGGCGACCCAAAAGGCTAAAAAGCGAATAACCCGGACAAACGAAGCCATATCAAACCGGTTATAATAATCTTCAGCCGTTTGGAAGAAGGAGATGAAGTTAACCGGCCCGATCAGTGCAAACGGGGTCCCTTCCATAAGGATTGCTACTCTGCCTTCGGTGATGGCGGAGCAGACGACATCCGGCCGTTCTGTGTTGGTCAGTGTAGGAATGGGAGAGTAATGGTTGTTATCAATCAATTCTTCCAGCATTCCTGATTCATATATTTCCGGTGGTTTAACGGAGGAAATCCGTTCAATTGCAATTTCCAACGCTTTCTTATCCACCAGCCCTTCTACGTAAGCGATAATAACTGGTGTTTTCGTAACTTCTCCTACTTTAAATGTCATAAAACGGAGGGCGGGGTTCATAATTCTTCTCCGTATCAATGTCGTGTTTATATTCAAGGTTTCAACGAACCCTTCCCGAGGCCCCCGAACCATTAACTGTGAGCTTGGCTCTTCAATGGACCTTGTCTGCATTCGTTGATCAGCGATGATATAGGTATCCTTTCGTCCCGCGACAAGAAGAATGACGTTTCCAACCAGAATCTGATCGATAAGGTTGGAGAAAACAGCTGTCGTACTGAAATTCTTTGGCGTCTGTATGTGTTGCTGAAAGTCCTTTTTCATAAAGTCTTCCGGAGACTTGTTCTCTTTGAACCACTCCATCAGCGGCAGGACGACGGTAACATCCAAATCATCTATGTTGATCATTCCATCAATATAAAGAACAGCAAATGCATTATGTTTAAAAGCATATTTTTTGACGACCAGGTCAAGAGGGTTTCCAAGGCATTGTTCAATTTGACGGATATCCTTCAATAATTCACCGGAAAGCTCATAGTTATCTACCGCTTTCTTTGCGATGTCTGCCGGAATTAATGGTTGCCCTTTACCCATGGTAGCCCTCCCATTCTTTTACATTATTATGGTTAGTATGGAGGGATACAGCGTTTCTATACGATAAAGCTTGGAGCGAATAAAGGAAAATACGTGGTGGATGTATAGAGCTGTAGAAGCTATAATGGAGGATGGCTTTTTTGTTACGGAGGAAAGGAATAGATGGAAGAGGGGACTTCGGCCTTCTTCCATCTATTTTTTCTTGCTGAGTATATAGAAGAAAGGAACACGATCATGGACTTCTTTACACGAATGGAAGAACAGACGGGCGTCCGCTTAAATGATGTCCAGAAACAGGCGGTGACCCACACAAACGGACCGCTTCTTCTGCTTGCGTCCCCAGGGGCAGGGAAAACGACGACCCTTAATATGAAAATCGGTTATTTACTACTGGAGGAGCGGGTGAGACCGGAACAAATTCTTGCTGTCACCTTCAGTAAAGCATCTGCGAGGGACATGGAGGAGCGTTTCGATCGATTCTTTTCCGGGATGACGGATCAGAAAGTCCATTTCTCAACCATTCACAGCTTTGCGTATCAGGTGGTTCGGGAAGTTCTCAGGAAGCGGGGCGAGGACTTTCAATTGATCGAAGGGAGCGTCAGTGAGGAAGAATGGAAGAAGGGCTTCGATGGCCCGGACGTTCCTCTTCATAAGAAATTCATTCTGAAGCGCCTCTTTGAAGAGCGGAACGGGGCTGCGATTACAGAGGAGGAAATGGATGAACTTATGACGTATATCAGCTTCGTTAAAAACCGGATGGTGGAAGGGAAGGAACTGGAAAGTGTCGACTGTACCGTAAAGCATGCGTCCGATATTTACTTAGCGTATGAACGTTTTAAGAAGACAGGTGCAGAGAAACGGCTGCTCGACTTTGATGATATGCTGACTTACGGCTATCAACTGCTGTTGGAAGAGAACGACATCTTGAAGAAATACCAGCAGAGGTTCTCTTACCTTTTAACAGACGAGAGTCAGGACAATTCGGTCGTGCAGCATGAAATCATCGAACTTCTGGCAAAACCGCAGAACAATCTGTGTGTCGTAGCAGATGATGACCAGTCCATCTTCATGTGGCGCGGGTCTGACGTGACGAAGCTGCTGCAATTTGAGAAGGCGTATCCGGAAGGAACGGTCATGACGATGGCACAGAATTATCGTTCCTCCAAGGAAATTGTCCAAGCTTCCAATCAATTCATCAAGCGCAACAAGAACCGTTTCCAGAAAGAAATGTTCACAGAGAATCCTTCCGGGAAACCAGTAGAAATTAAAGCGTTGAAAAACTATGAGGAGCAGTTGAATTATGTGACGGAAGAAATCAGGAAAAGCGGCTCTGCCGAAGAGGTCGCGGTCTTGTACCGGAATAACGCTTCCGCCGTCCCACTGGCGGATAAGCTGGACCGCGCGGGAGTTTCCTTTTATATGAAGGACATCGACGCCAAGTTCTTCAGACACTGGGTCGTCGAAGATATTCTTAATTTCCTGCGATTTTCTTACAACGATGGACGCGTCGATGTGTTGGATCGGATTCATACGAAATTTAACGGATATATATCGAAGAAGCAGGTTGCTTACTTAAAGAGGGCAGGGGGCGGTTCTGTCTTTGATAGGCTTCTTGACACCAATATTCCATCTTATCAGGAGAAGAATTTAAAGCTTGCGAAGAAACATTTCCACGCCATCAATGAAATGGAACCGGACAAAGCAATCCGGACAATCCGCGAAAAGCTCGGCTACGATCATGCCCTGCAAAAAATGGTCGAGAAGTTCGGGTTCCAGGCGGAGCAGTTGTTCGGGATCCTTGATACGCTGGAGGAAATTGCTCAGGGCCTCGGGTCGTTAAAGGGCTTCGCAGATCGCTTGAAAGAATTGGAGCACCTGATTCAAACGTCCAAGTTCAATAAAGGGACAAGCCCGCTTACGCTCACAACTTTTCACAGCGCGAAGGGACTGGAGTTCGACAAGGTGTTTATGATTGATTTGATCAACGGGGTCGTGCCTTCCAAAGATGACATGGAGCGGTACCGAAGTCAGGATCAGGGGCCGATGGAAGAAGCGGTCCGACTCTTCTATGTAGGGATGACGAGAGCGCGGAAGGACTTGCAACTGCTGACATACAGCTACAAAGGAAACGAGCGCGTGACGGAATCGCTCTTCGTCATGAACGTCCGCAGAATCATCCAGCCAGGGGGTTCGACTGTTAAAAAGAGACCGAAGCATGCGGACGTTGACTTATCCGATGAACGGCTGCTTACGCTTGATGAGGTCGAGATCGGCAGACGGATTGTTCATAAGAAATTCGGGACAGGGATCATCAAGGCCTATGGAGGAGATCAGATCGGAATTGAGTTTCATGGCGCTGGTTATAAAGAGCTGATGCTTGCCTTCTGTCTGGAGAACGGGCTCCTGCAGAAAGAATAGGATTCCTTGTACTCACCTTAACCGTTCGACAGCAAAGGAAAGAAGCAGAGAGGAGTATCTCTGCTTCTTTCCTTTTTATTAAGCTTCCCTTACAGGGCCGGCAGTGAGGAGATCGTCCGGTGTCTTCCCGTCTCCATCCGGTACGAATGGGATGGAGGGAATGTCGAACGGTTGATATTCCACCGTCCCCCCTCCGTCTGAACGGTACGTTTTCGATAAGATAGAACCAAGGACCTTACCCCCGCCGGTTATCCGGAAGTCCGCATGAGGAGCATAGAGGAGGGACGCGTAAGCTCTCGCTCCCCCGGAAATGATGAAGCTTCCGCCTCCGGTAAAAATATGTCCCTGAAATCCGCCGCCTCCGGTCAATTCTATATCCGCTGTTTCCGCATAGAGAGAGCCGAAGATTTTCTGGCTTCCTGCCAGTTTAATACGTCGGGCTTCGTCGGAATCAGCGACATAAACACCGAGCTGCTCAATGGAACCATTTTCGTTGATGGTGCTGCCGGAACCCATCGTAAGCGTATCTTTCACATATAAAGTCAGTTTCCCTGTGCCGGTTATGTTTATATGTCCGTTCTTTACGTTCAGGTGGTCGACGACGATAGCTTTGTCCGTGTCCCCGACATCAATGGTCAACGTGTAGTTGCTGTTAAGGATGATTTCCTTGAAGTGGATATCGTTTGTTAGATGGAGCGTGTATCCATCAGAAATATAGTTGTCGATTTTCAGCTTCCCGTCCTTGATGACGTCATAGCCGTTCCATTCGGTCTTTTGAAGACGTTCGTCATCAGGAACCGGATAGTCCGGATAGACCGGGAAGGGGGGCAGCTCGAACGGAACGTGCGTATTAGTCGGAATCGGTGGTGGAATATTCATATAGGCAGGAGCATTGACTGCTTGATCTTCTGCGCCTGATGGAACGTAAATGTCTCCGGTTACGCTCGCTCCACCATTAAAGGACACGGTGTTTGCCGCTTCTGAATTCGTTCCGATATTCCCTTTAACAAGAGCTCCGCCGGATAAGGTAATCGTTTCTTCTGTGAAGACGGCCATCGCGTTCGGTACGGTCATGCCGCCTTTTTCCTGCCATTGGATGTGAACCGACTGGGTGACTGTCCTCGTCCGCGCCCCAATCCTCCCTGTCGATGTGATTTGGTAACTTCCAGGGTTATTTTCCTGGTCCCTGGTTATCGTGACTTCCGCTTCCGGCTGTTTCCCAAAAGCAGGTGTGAACGATTGAATGTCGACGGTCCCCAGCATCTTCTTTTCTAATACTTGATAGAAAGAACGTTCGTCATCAACGTCAGCGTACGATAAATCGACGGCTTCCTCCATATCTTGCAGCCGCTGGACCGCTCCTGCTTCCGCGATGTAATAAACAGACTGCTGGTCCCGCTCCGTCGAGCTGATCTTGGTGTTGCCTGCAACAAGGCCGAGCAGACTCAAACCAAGGATCGAAAGGATCATTAGAACCATCAGGACAAATACGAAGATCATTCCTTGTTCATTGGTAAATCGTTTCCCATTCATAATGGTTACTCCCTTATATACAGAGCGGTTGTCAAAGAGGTCGTTCTTCCTTGTCCATTGGATGTGCTCTCAATTGTGATACGGATCTGGTCTCCGTTTTTCTCCAGTTTGAAGGAGTCGATGTTCTGTGCCAGGAGGGAATCATCCTGTAACAGTTCGGATCCTCTGAGTTCGAAAGTGGACGAATCCGTTTTCAGAAGCTGATCGGCTATGCTCACTTCGTCGGTTTTACGAACGGCCTTCGTAACGGCATTCATGGCATAGCGTACATCTGCCTCATGATCGATCTGTTTTGTCTGCACCTCATATTGATGGTGGCTTGTGAAGAAGATGTTACTGATCAAGAGGAGGAGGATGCCTGCCAGACTCAAGGCTGCAAGCAGTTCTACAAGCGTGACACCGTCTTCTTTCCGAAAAAAGGACTTCATGCCTCTGTCTCCCATCGGTAGATCGTCTCCATCTGCGCTTCCAAATCCTGCTTGTCGGAATTCTGGAATACCTTCACGATTATGGTGGACAGCCCGTCATCCGGTTTCGTCAAAGTCAGCTCTATGTAATAACCGTCAGCGGCTTCTTCCATTTGAAGTGTCTTTTCTGTTTCCGCCATTCGCTTCATAGGGGCGAGCGCCGTTTCTACCTGTTGGAAAGGAATCGATGTACTTAAGTGATAAACATCTTCCATCTTCTTCTGTGCTATATAAGTCGCATCTAGCATGTTTGATGATACGGAAGAGGACCGTTGAGATTGGGTGAACAAAGGGAAAGCAACGATTAATACGATGAATAGGATGGTCATAGAGACGACGATTTCAAGAAGGGTGACACCACGTTCTGATTGGAGTGCTTTCCACTTCATTTACCCGGACTCCTTTTTGATTAGACTTTTAAGAGTATAGTACCATATTTTTGTTTGGGTGAGTGGTTTTAATCTGTTTCATTGGATCTTTAGATTCAGGCATATAGTCTTTGTTCTGCATGTATAATATCGAGAACAGCAGCGGAGATTAACAGGAGGAGGTGATGAGCGGTGTCGGAGGAACACAAATCTGTAACAAGCTCCGGAACGGACATCGAGAAAGTCAAACGTCTTAATGCGGAATCCGGGCGGTCCTACAATGAAGTGAAACAGCTGCTTGCAGAGCGGATGCAGTCGGAAAAAGAGTGAAATCCCTGTCGTTGTGACGGGGTTTTTTTATGGGAGGATTCACAACGTACCTTTTGTGGTACTTATCTTTCAGAGGTGATGAGATGAAGACGAGGTGGATTTTCGGAAATCAGCTGTGTCATCAGCTGCCTTTATTGAACGAAGCGGACAAGCAAAACGACGTCATTCTGATGGTTGAAGCGAAATCGCGTTCCCTTTGGCAGTCCTACCACAAACAGAAGCTCGTCCTGATCTTCTCCGGCATGCGCCACTTCGCAGAAGAGTTGGAGGAAAAAGGCTTCACCGTCGATTACCGCAAAGCGGAATCTTTTACGGAAGCTTGGGAAAGCCACCGGGAGCGCTATCACCCGGATGAAGTACACGTAACAACCGTAACCGATCACAGGATGAAGCGGGCGCTGAAGAAATGGGAAAACAATCTAAACGGCGAGGTAGCGGTTCATTACCATTCCGAGAAGCCGCTGTTCCTGCTCTCAGAAGAGGAAGCAGTCGACCGGCTGAAAGGGGAAGGGCCGTGGAAGCAGGACGCTTTCTATAGAAGGTTAAGAAAAGAAAGAGACATATTGATGGAAGATGGGAATCCTGTCGGCGGAAGGTGGTCGTTTGACCAGGATAATCGGAAGCCTGCGGATGAAGATACGGCTTTTGTGAAACCAAGGACCTTTCGTCCGGATGACATCACGAAACAGGTGATAAAGGAAGTGGAACGGGATTTTGGTGATAACCCCGGGAATCTCGATGCATTTCCATGGCCGGTGACGCGTAAGGAGGCGCTGAAGAAGCTGAATCAATTCATCGATGAGCGGCTCCCGACATTCGGAACGTATCAGGATGCCATGCTGTTGGATGATCCGTTCATGTCCCATTCACTGCTTTCTTCTTCTATTAATATAGGGTTTCTGAATCCTGAGGAAGTAATTGAAAAGGCAGAAGCTGCCTATGCTGCAGGGGAAGCACCGCTGAACGCCGTGGAGGGCTTCATCCGACAGATACTTGGGTGGCGGGAATATATGCGTGCTGTGTACGTGAAGAAAATGCCCGGCTACGCTTCTGTAAACGAACTCGGTCACGAGGCTGAACTACCGGCATTTTTTTATACAGGAAAGCCGAAAATGAAATGCATGGAACAAGCGATCCGTCCTGTGATCGATGTAGGTTACGGCCATCATATCCAACGGTTGATGATCATCGGGAATTTCTCCAATTTGTTCGGTATCTCTCCGCAGGCGGTATCGGATTGGTTCAATGAAATGTATGTCGATGCCTATGACTGGGTTGTCCTTCCGAATGTGCTCGGCATGGCTCTTTATGCTGATGGAGGATTGCTGTCGACGAAGCCGTATGTTTCTTCAGGGTCTTACATTAAGAAAATGAGTAATTACTGTAAGCATTGCGAGTTTAACGTCAAGCATCAAACAGAAGATGATGCCTGTCCGTTCAACGCGATGTATTGGGATTTCCTGGACAGGCATGCCGATAAGCTGCAGGATAATCCAAGAATGAAATTGATCTACAGTCAATGGCAGAAGCGGGAGGAAGAGAAGAAAAAAGAAATTAAGAAGAAAGCAGCGTCCCTTAAGCAGCAGCTGACGAAAGGGACGCTTGAGGCATAACCAAACGGCACACCGATGGAAGGTGTGCCGTTTGGTTTCTTCTATATTATTGGAGAATGGTTGTCTTTTGCTGCTCGCGTATGTTTTGAGCAGCTTGCTGCATGTGATGAAGGGAAGCAAGTGTTTCCTTGATCCCGCGTGTCTTTAATCCGCAGTCGGGATTGATCCAGAACTGGCGTGGATCGAGCACTTTCAGAGCACGACGGATGCTTTGTTCCATTTCTTCCACACTTGGAATCCGCGGGCTGTGAATGTCGTAAACGCCGAGTCCGATACCTTTATCGTATGCGAACGTTTCGAAAGCTTCAATCAGTTCCCCATGGCTGCGGGCAGTTTCAATGGAAATGACGTCCGCATCCAGTTTGTCAATCGTGGCAATGATTCTGCCGAATTCCGAATAACACATGTGCGTATGGATTTGCGTTTCATCTGCCGCTGCAGCGGTCGCAAGTAAAAAGGCGCGGACAGATTGGTCAAGGTACGTCGCTTGTTTATTGGATTTCAGCGGCAGCCCCTCACGTAGTGCCGGCTCGTCTACTTGAATCATTCCAATGCCTGCGTCTTCTAAAGCACGGATTTCCTTTTGGAGAGCAAGAGCAATTTGTTCCGTAACCTCTGCAAAAGGGATATCCTCCCGCACGAATGACCAATTCAGGATGGTAATCGGCCCAGTCAGCATCCCTTTGACCGGTTTGTTGGTCAATGACTGTGCATAAGCGCTCTCTTTCACCGTCATAGGAGCCGGTAGAGATACATCTCCGAATATAATGGGAGGCTTCACACAGCGGGAGCCGTAGGACTGCACCCAGGCGTATTCCGTAAAGGCGAAACCGTTCAGCTTCTCACCGAAATATTCTACCATGTCATTCCGCTCGAATTCGCCGTGAACAAGGACGTCGAGGCCGACCTCTTCCTGGTTGGCGATCCATTCGGCCGTCCTTTCCTTTACGAATGCATCGTATGTTTCTTCGCTCCATGCACCTTTTCGGAAGTTGGCGCGGGCCTTTCTGATTTCTGTTGTCTGGGGCAGGCTGCCGATCGTCGTTGTCGGGAGCAGAGGCAGAGCGAACTTTTCCTCCTGTACCTTCTTTCGATTGGAAAATTCGGAGGCACGGGACGGATGTTTGTCTTTCCAACGTTTTACTTCCTGCTGTACGTTCTCGTTCGAGCGGCCTTCGGAATCCGCAAAGGATCTCCAGTTCCGGGAATGTTTCTCCACCTCCGGCAGGATGATTGCTTTTCCTTGATTGACGCCCTTCGTCAGAAGAACCGTTTCTTCCAGTTTCTGATCAGCGAAGGCAAGGACCTGTTTCAGGTCAGATGCCAGCTTCGTTTCCGATTCGGTCGTCACCGGCACGTGAAGCAGGCTGGTGGAAGGCTGGAGAATCAAGCGGTCTTCCGGCACGATCTTTCTGACAGCATCCGTGATCTGCCATGTGTGTTTCCAATCGTTTCGCCAGATGTTTCGGCCGTTAATCACTCCCGCCGCCAATACTTTATCGTTCGGAAAGCCGTGTTCAGCGAGCTGGGACAGGGTTTGGCCGTTATTATCCACGAAATCAAGGCCGATGCCATCTACAGGAAGTTGAATGACGGAATCATAAGCTTCCACCGCTTCAAAGTATGTTTGAAGCAAAAGCTTGATGCCGCTCACTTCTTTAGAAATGGTGTCATAAACCGATTGAACGAAGCGGAGGTCTTTTTCCGATAAGTCAGTAACAAGAATCGGCTCATCGATTTGAACCCAAGCTGCTCCTTCTGCGGCCAATTCTTGAAGCACTTGTATGTAGAGCGGTACCAGTGTCTGCAGCACTTGTTCGAACGGCTGCTTATCAAAACCCTTGGCAAGCTTCAAGTAGGTCACAGGCCCTAGCAGCACCGGTTTTCCATCAATGCCGAGCTGCTCCTTCGCCTCTTTATAATAGCGGAGAGGCCTGTTCTCCAGAAGCACCGGTTTTGTATCCTTTTCAATTTCCGGGACGATATAGTGATAGTTGGTATTAAACCATTTTGTCATGGAGGAGGCTACCGCTGATTCTGTGCCACGGGCGATGTTGAAATACGTTTCCAGTGAAGTAGGTTCCGTATCCTGAAAACGCTTGGGAATGATCCCGAACATGATGGATGTATCCAGAACGTGGTCGTAATAGCTGAAGTCACCGACCGGAATCAAATCGAGCCCTGCTTCTTTTTGTTTCTTCCAATCCTTGTGTCGGAGGGCAGTCAGTTCTTCCACAAGCTCCTGTTCTGTCGTATCTTTCTTCCAATAGCGCTCCAGAGCTTTCTTCCATTCCCGTTTCTCCCCGATACGCGGGTACCCAATTGCTGAACTTCGTGCTTGTTTCATTTCCCATTCCTCCTGCAGTTGTTTTTCAATCCAATAAAAAAATCTCTCTTACCTACAAAGAGAGACGACGGAGTGACATGGGAAGGATACGTCGAAAAAAGGGTAGACGAATCCCGTTGTCAACACCTGCCTATTCCTCGTAGGACCTAGTGCGGGTTCCAGAGGCAGGTCTCCTGACTTATGATCACGGCGGGCTGCGCCTTCCCATCGACTATGATAGTGGCTGCTGCAGCTCCGCTCCCAATTACAGTGGCGGGACCGTGCCGGATTTTCACCGGTCTTCCCTTTTAAGCCGGGGGACACCCCGGCACCTGTGGAACAGATTATTCAGTTGAATAATAAAAAAAGAACCTCTTGTATGAGAGGTTCTGATTGTACGGACCTCTCTTATCTTTCAGAGCATCTGCTCTGCTGGAATTAGCACCACAATCATATCGATCGGTTGCCGGGTTTCGTAGGGCCAGTCCCTCCACCACTCTGAATAAGAGATTGCTATTGGATTGATTACAAGCATACTAGCATGAGAAAAATAGGGTGTCAATCCGCTCTTCTACAATTTTTTCTAGAAAAAGGATGGAGAGGGGCGAGTATCAACGGGTGAAAAAAATCTATCGAAAAGGTAGAATGTAGGGTATTACTACTCGGGAGCTGGTTATTTTGTTGCGTGTCGTCTGGTTCAAGCGGGACCTTCGTCTCCATGATCATGCACCATTATATAATGCGGTACAGTCGGGAGACATGGTTCTTCCGCTTTACGTTGCAGAACCTTCCATCTGGCAGGGGCAGGAGCTGTCTGCCCGCCATTATCAATTTGTGAAAGAGAGCCTCCATGATCTGCAGAAGGAGTTAAAGCAGAGAGGCGGTCGGTTATTCGTCGCTGTGGGGGAGATGGAAACAGTGCTGGAAGAGATATACGAGACATATGGTCCGTTTTCTCTGCATGCGCATGAAGAAAATGGAACACCGGTCACGTTTTCAAGAGATCAGAGAGTAAGGTCGTGGATGAAGCAAAAGGGGTTAACCATGAAAGAAGATCAACCATTCGGAGTCTTCCGTGGCTTGAACTCAAGGGACGGATTTTCTGAGCGCTGGGAACAGTTCATGAAGCATCCGGTCTTTCCTGTACCGGAAAAAATCCCTTGCGTCCCGGAAAAGGAATCCGTGTTGACGTTGAATCTGGACCAATTGGACTCGCTGTATGTCGGCGGTTCGACGCTTGATAAAGGACAGAAGGGAGGAGTGGAAGAAGCACATCGGACGTTGGACAGCTTTTTAAGGGTACGCTTCCATTCCTATTCTTATCACATATCGAAACCACTGAAATCAGCACGATCTGGAAGTCGTCTGTCTCCATATCTTGCCTGGGGAAACATATCCCTCCGCTTCGTTGTCCAGCAGACTTGGATGAAGATCAGGGCATGCAGCGATGCGGGAGAAAGAAAGCAGCTGGAGAATTTCTTGTCCCGTCTTTACTGGCACTGCCATTTCATCCAGCGTTTGGAGGATGAGCCCGAAATCGCGGAAGAGTCGATGAATCCTGCTTTTGATCAAGTGTACGAGGAATGGAATGAAGAAGCATTCCGCCGCTGGTATCAAGGAAGTACCGGATTCCCGATGATCGATGCCGCCATGCGTGCCCTTCATGAGACTGGCTGGATCAATTTTCGTTCCAGGGCGATGGTCGTTTCCTTTGCCTGTCATACATTAAGACTGGATTGGCGAAAACCAGCCCGTGCACTGGCGGGGTTGTTCCTCGATTATGAACCGGGAATCCATTACAGCCAAATGCAGATGCAGGCTGGTACGACAGGTTTCCATACCATCCGAGTCTATAATCCTGTCAAACAGGGACTCGACCACGACCCGGGCGGGGCTTTTATCCGGACTTATATTCCGGAGCTTCGCGGCATTCCTGCGTCTTTCATTCACGAGCCATGGAAGCTTCCTTCGTTTGCCTCCTTGGAATATCCGGCTCCCATGATCGATATCCAAGCAGCAACGAAGAAAGCACGGGATACCTTATGGGCTGTGAAGGAGTCGCAAACAGCTGAAGACGAGGCTGGCAAACAGCTTAGGAAACATGGTTCTCGCAAGGGTGTAAGGAAAAGAGAGACGGTGGATTCGGAGCAGCTTTCCTTTGATTTATTCTAAGCGGCCTTTTAAGAAAGCGGCCGCTTTTTTGTTCGAAAATTTTCCTAAGGAAGCTTTTCAACGGTGGGAATTACTGCTACAATTAACGAAGTTAATTAAGAATGATTATCATTATAGATGTTGGAAGTTGGAGGTAGTCAAAGTGAAAGCAACGAAGTTTTGGTTAGTTACTATTTTATGTATCGCCGGTTTTGTTCTTGCTGGATGCGGCGCTGAATCCGCAAATCAGGAAGATCAAGGAGATTCGAAGGAAGACACAAGAACGATTGAACATCAGCTGGGAAAGACGGAGATAGAAGGAACTCCAGAGCGTGTAGTTGCTCTCGAATTTTCCTTCGTCGACAGCTTATGGGAGCTTGGTATTACACCGGTTGGAATCGCTCATGAGAACGATGACGATGTGGAAGGTTTGCTTGGTGAGAAAATCGACTATACATCTGTCGGAACTAGACAGCAGCCAAGTTTGGAAGTGATCGCTTCGCTGCAGCCGGACTTGATTATCGCCGATGAGAATCGTCACTCCGCGATATACGATCAGCTGCAGGAAATTGCACCGACGATTGTGTTAAAGAGCAGGAACTCTACATATGAAGAGAATCTGGAATCGTTCTCAACAATCGGTAAAGCTGTAGGCAAAGAGAAGGAAGCAGAGGAACGTCTCGAGGAGCATAAGAAGACGATTGAGAGCTATAAATCAGAAGTCGATCCGGACGAAGACAGGGAAATTATGCTCGGCGTCTTCCGTTCTGATTCTTTGAGTGCGCACGGGGCGGAATCCTTTGACGGCCAGCTCTTGAGTCAGGTCGGTATTCCGAACGCCATCAAAGATGCCAAGGAACCGACAGTGAAAATCACTCTGGAACAGATGGTGGAATGGGATCCGGATGTCATCTTCCTGGTGGAAGCAGATGAAGCGCTTCTGGAAGAGTGGAAGCAGAACCCGCTATGGAACAACATCACGGCCGTGAAGAACGGAGAAATCTACGAAGTCGATCGTGCTTTATGGACGCGCTATCGAGGCTTAAAGTCAGCGGAACGGATTGTAGATGAAGCGACGGAAATCCTGTATGACAAATAGGCAGCGGGAGGAAAGCCAGATGTTGTGTCTGGCTTTTTTCTTTGTATAGATTGGAGGAATGGAACATGGAAGGTATCCATGACCGCCCGTCCGGAAAGAGAGTCAGCCTGACGGTAGGGCTATTGCTTGTCCTTTTGATTGGAGGAGTAGCGCTCAGTTTATTCACTGGACTTACGAAAATTGATGCCGGAACGATAATAAAGCAATGGTGGCAGGGGGAGGAAACGAAAGAGCTGCTCGTTTTCCAGACGCTCAGGTTTCCGAGAGCGGTACTCAGCGTCGTGCTCGGAGCGAACCTGGCTGTAGCAGGTGTCATTATGCAGGCGATTACGAGAAATCCGCTGGCATCTCCACAAGTGTTCGGTGTAAACGCCGGAGCATCGCTTGTCGTTGTGGCCTCCATCGTTTTCCTTCCGTCGATCGGAAGCACAAACCTCGTTTATTTTGCCTTCGCAGGTGCCTTGTTCGGAGGTTTCGTCGTCTTTTCCTTTTCTTCTTCCCGGGGGATGACCAATGTCAAGATTGCTCTTGTAGGTATGGCTGTTCACCTGCTGTTCTCTTCCATGACGAAAGGGTTGATTATTTTCAATGAGGAGATATCCGATGTACTCTCCTGGCTGTCCGGTTCCATCAGCGGAGCATCCTGGGGAGACGTCCGCGTGATCCTGCCATGGTCGATCATCGGTCTTGTCGCAGCGTTTCTTCTGTCACGCTCCCTGTCGATCTTTCAACTTGGAGAAGAAGTGGCAATCGGGCTGGGACAAGGAATGAAACGGATTAGAATCACAGCGAGTATCGCCGTCATCCTGCTCGCAGGATCTGCGGTAGCGGTGGCAGGCGCAATCGGATTCATCGGACTGATGGTTCCCCACATTACCAGGAAGCTGGTTGGCGAGGACCATCGGATTTTAATACCGGTTTCCGCGCTTGCCGGAGCGGTGCTGCTTTTGTATGCGGATGTCGTCTCACGGTACGTCGCGTATCCTTATGAATCACCCGTAGGGATTGTAACAGCGCTGATCGGAACTCCGTTCTTCCTGTATCTCGCAAGAAACAATGCCGGGAAAGGAGAGGAACAATGAATAGGAAACAACAAAGAAGTCGGGATTATAAGTCGAAGGCGATACTTGTCTTTCTTACCATCCTTCTAGCAGGGATCGCCTTCTTATCTCTTGGATTCGGAACGGTATATGTTACACCCGGAGAAACGTTGGCCATTTGGACAGAAGAGAATCAACAGCTCTCCTTTTTGATTAATAATCTTCGCATGCCTCGGACGGTTATCGCTGTTTTGGGAGGTGCAGGACTTGCTGTTTCCGGAGCAATTCTCCAAGGAGTGATCCGCAACCCGCTCATCTCGCCGGACGTCGTCGGATTGACAAATGGTGCCGGTTTATTCGCTGTCATTGTTCTTATACTGCTCCCACAGGCACCGATCGGTCTCCTGCCGGCAGCCGCTTTTTTCGGAGCTGCGCTCGTTGCCGTCCTGCTTGTAGCGTTAGCGAGGAAATCGGGGATGAACCCAGCAACGCTTGCATTGATTGGAATAGGTCTGGGTGCGGGATTCCAGGCATTGACAGAGTATATTCTGACAAAATACCCGATGGAAGCGAATGAATCCCTTGTGTGGCTGGCCGGGAGTTTATGGGGGAAAGGGTGGGATGATGTATATGGTCTCCTTCCCTGGATGACCGTCCTGCTGCCAACCTGTCTCCTTCTTTATCGCAGGCTCGATATTCTCAGCCTGAACGAAGAAGCGTCTATCGGTTTGGGTATGAACGTCCGATCTACGCGTTTATTATTGTTAACACTTGCAGTGGCATTGGCAGGGGCGGCCGTTGCAACGATCGGCGCCATCGGTTTTATCGGTCTGGTCGCTCCCCATATGGCACGAGGGATCTTCGGATCAAGACACCAATATCTTCTTCCCGGATCCATGATACTAGGCTCGATCCTTTTGGTTGTCGCAGATACGGCAGGCAGGACCATACGTCCGCCGATTGAAATTCCTGCTGGTATTTTGACGGCAATTATCGGTGTCCCATATTTCTTATATCTCATTCGCAGAGAGTTGAAGGAAAGTTGATACAAGCAGTCGGAAGAGGAGTGAAAACCTCTTTACCGACTGTTTTTTTACAATCATGTAACAGGTGTTTTGACGCAATGTAACGAG
This sequence comes from Halobacillus sp. KGW1, assembly GCF_001592845.1. Lineage (NCBI taxonomy): Bacteria > Bacillati > Bacillota > Bacilli > Caryophanales > Bacillaceae > Halobacillus > Halobacillus sp. KGW1. The sequence continues at coordinate 276,799 of NZ_LSOC01000004.1, read as the reverse complement.
CTTATCCTCCTCTTGTTACATAACATCCACAAACTTACAGCGATGTGTGAACGATTCCCTATAAATTTTTTACAATTATAGATCGCAGGTAATTTTTTCACTTTGTCATAAAACCGTTTGCAATTGAAAAGTAAAGGGTTTCATCCTTGGTTTGTCAACGGACATAATCCATACGGACTGTCTTGATTATGGGTTTGCGCAACTATATTACAATCCGTAATATGAGGACGTAAAAAAACTTTTTCGAGAATTGTTGAGGAGGGGATGTTCGAATGCATTCACAAGGAATGACATATTCGAAAGTCGGTGTGATCTTGACCATGCTTCTCGGTCTGTTCGTGGGGTTACAGACAGAGGTCTCTGCCAAAGAGCAGGATGATACAGCAAACTGGACAAGAGAAATGGCGCAAAACTATAAGAATACGCCTGAAAATACACCGGAAAATATTGATAACTTCAAGGACGTAGCACCAGATTATTGGATTTGGGATACATGGCCGTTGAGGAACCGCGATGGTTCACTGGCTGAAATCGACGGCTACAAAATCATTTTTGCTTTGACGGCTTCGAAAGATTATACATGGAACGGACGTCACGATGTTGCGAAGATCCGTTACTTCTACTCTAAAGACGGCAAGGATTGGAAACTTGGCGGCCTTGCTTATGATCCTGACAAAGCATACGGCTCCCGCCAATGGGCTGGATCTGCAATGATGGAGAAAGACGGAAAGGTCAACTTGTTCTACACAGCAACTGGAAGAAAGTCTGATGAGGAAACTACATATGAGCAGAGGTTGGCTCGTACGACGTTGACTTTCGACACAGATGAGAACGGGGTGGAAGCGAACCCTTCCGGAAAGCATGAAATTCTGCTGGAAGCAGATGGAAAGTATTATGAAACACAGGAACAGAAGACAGGAGATATCATCTACTCTTTCCGTGATCCATGGTTCTTCAAAGATCCGAAATCCGGCAAAGAATATCTGTTGTTCGAAGGAAATTCCGGAGGTACGGAAAAAGCATGTGAAGCTGGAGATATCGGAAGTACATCCTTCCAGAAGAATCATGATGTTCCGGAAGGTGCGGAAGATTATAATGGGAACGTGGGAATCGCCGTTGCTGATGACGGAGATTTAAGTGATTTTGAACTGCTGCCTCCACTGTTGGAAGCAGATTGTGTAAACCAACAGTTGGAAAGACCACACTTAGTTTATAAAGACGGCAATTATTATTTGTTTACCATCAGTCACAAATTCACCTTCGCTCCTGGACTGGAAGGGCCGGACGGACTTTACGGTTTTGTTAATGACTCCCTGCGTGGGGATTACAAACCGCTTAATGACAACGGTTTGGTTGTAGCGAATCCGGAAGATGACCCATTCCAAGCATACTCCTGGGCCGTTCTTCCGAATGAGAACGTCATTTCATTCGTGAATGAATACAAGGATGAGAACGGAGAAGATCAAGTAGGAGGATCCTTTGCTCCTACATTGCAATTGGATCTGGATGGTGACGAAACAAAGATCGTTGGCGAATTGGAAGACGGGCAGATCCAGTACCCGGATAACAAAGAGGAAGACGAGAACGAAGAGAAAGAGCAGACACCGGAATGGTCTGCTGAAGACGCAGATAAATTCAAGCGTACCAAGGATAACACGGTCGACGAAATCGATTTGAAAGAAATAAAGAAAATCGCTCCGGACCTTCATATTTGGGACACATGGCCGCTGAGAGAACGTGACGGATCCATTGCGAAAATCGATGGAAAGGAAATTATTTTCTCCCTGACTGCACCGGCGGATGTCCTTCCTGGCAAGCGCCATGACATTGCTGAAATCCGTTACTTCTATCGTGAAGATGGAGGAGACTGGGAGCTTGGCGGTAAAGTCTTTGAAGACGGTGAAGCACTGGGTTCCCGTCAATGGGCCGGCTCTGCTATGGTAGATGACGGAGAGCTTCACATGTTCTATACAGCGACAGGACGCAAAGGCGAAGAGAAATTGTCGTATGAGCAAAGACTGGCGACGGCTTCCGCAGATATCAAGTCCAGATATGGAAAGATTTCTTTCGATAACTGGTCCGACCATGAAGTCATTCTCGAGCCGGATGGCGAAACGTACCAGACGATGGAACAGTCCGAAGAGGGAGACATCGCTTATACTTTCCGTGATCCATGGTTCTTCCAGGATCCTAAGACAGAGGAAGAGTATATTCTCTTTGAAGCGAACTCCGGTGGAACTCCTGCAGAGCGCGCTGAGAAAGACGGAAAAGAGCAGTCCGAATCGACTCTTTATAACGGAAGCATCGGAATTGCTAAAGCACAAAACGACGAATTAACGGAATTCAAGGCACAGGATCCACTTCTGGAGGCAGAAGAGGTCAACCAGGAGCTGGAACGTCCGCACATCGTTGTTAAAGGCGGAAAATATTACTTGTTCACAAGCACTCATACGAATAAGTTCGCTCCGGGAATCAGCGGAGAAGATGGCCTGTACGGCTTTTATGCCAAAGACCTGCAAGGGGATTACGAACCGCTTAATGAAAGTGGACTCGTGTTGACCAACCCGGCAGATGAACCTTACCAGACATACTCCTGGACCGTAATGCCGGACGGGAAAGTCATCAGCTTCGCAAACTTCGCGGACTTGGACGGCTTGACCATCGATGAAATCGGCAGCCAGTCCGAAGCTTACCAGTTCGATCACTTCGGCGGGACTTTGGCACCGACCGTAGAGCTGCAGTTGAGTGGTAAGAAGACGAAAATCAAAGACATCCTTGATCCTGGAGTCATCTCGGATGAAAAAGGAAATGGGAAGCACAAAGGAAAAGGTCCAAAGCATAACGGATAACAGTCTGAAAGCATAAATAGAGCCTCTTCACTAAGGTGGAGAGGCTTTATTTAAAGTTACGTCTGACAATAAGGCAGGAGGTTTAACATGTCGAAACAAATGCGATTCACCTTACTTGGAGGAATCGTCCTTCTATTGATTGCCCTTCTCATCTATCTCATCGCCAACATCTCCTCTGAGGGGAACAAGGATCTATCGGAAAATCAGGAAAATCCAGTTGGAAATCAGGAGATACCAGCTGAATATGATCAATCATTCCGCCCTCAATTCCATTATACTCCGGCAGAGAACTGGATGAATGACCCGAATGGAATGGTTTATTATGAAGGGGAATACCACCTTTTCTATCAGTACAATCCGGAAGGGGACCAGTTCGGTAATATGAGCTGGGGCCATGCGACAAGTAAAGACCTTGTCCATTGGAAAGAAGAAGAAGTGGCGATGACGCCTGATGAGAATGGAATGATTTTCTCGGGCAGTATTATCGCTGATGAAAACAATAAGAGTGGACTTTTCCCGGATGGAGAAGGCGGTTTAATCGCTTTTTACACCAGTGCAGGAGACGTGCAGGATCAACGTATCGCCTACAGTACGGATAAAGGCAGAACATGGACGAAGTACGAGGGGAATCCAGTCGTCCCGAACCCTGGTATAGAGGATTTCCGTGATCCGAAGGTCGTTTGGCACGAAGAATCAGAGCAGTATATCATGCTGCTTGCCGCCGGCAAGAAAGTGATGTTCTATGGATCTAAAAACCTGGTGGACTGGGAGTACCTGAGCGAGTTCGGGAATGTCGGCGCCCAGGACGGTGTCTGGGAAACCCCGGAACTGTTCGAGCTGCCCGTCGACGGTAACGAAGAGGACACCCGCTGGGTCCTTCAGGTGGATATGAATCCCGGCAGCATCGCCGGTGGATCAGGAGGGCAGTACTTCCTCGGTGACTTTAACGGGAAAGAGTTCATTCGTCAGGAGAAGACGGACGACATTAACTGGGTTGACTTCGGCAAGGACTTTTACGCTGCCCAAGCCTTTAACGGCATGGACGACCGCACCGTTTGGATGGCCTGGATGAGCAACTGGGAGTATGCGGCAGATATTCCGACCGACCCGTGGCGCGGAGCGATGTCCATTCCTCGAGAAGTGACGCTTACGAAAGATAAGAATGATGAGGTGCAGCTTGTCCAACAGCCGGCTCCGGAATTGGAGCAGCTGCGTGGGGATCTTTTATACGAAACGACGGATGAGACATTGGGTGGAGCGAAACCTCTGTCTGATATAGAATCCCAGACGTATGAAATCGTAGCGGAATTTGAAGTCGGGTCTGCTGGAGAGTTTGGATTCCGGGTCCGCAACTCGGATGATTTGAAAGAAGGCACTATCGTCGGTTACGATGCGAAAAATGATCTTGTATTCACAGACCGTGCGGATTCAGGGAAAACAGACTTCCATGAAAACTTCCCCGGGGTGTACCGTGCTCCTTCTTCTGCAGAGAATGGAACAGTGAAGCTTCATTTGTTTGTCGATCGTTCCTCTGTGGAACTATTCGCAAATGGCGGACGGCAGGTTATGACGAACCGGATCTTCCCGTTCATGGAAAGCAACGGATTGGAAATGTACAGTAAAGATGGAGAGGTCACCATTAAATCCATGCAGATTTATGAAATGAATACGATTCACTGAAACAAAAGAGCCTGCTCCCCGGAGCAGGCTTTTCTAATGAAAAAGTGGGAGTCTGCTGCATAAAACTTTGTGCTTCGGGTAATGAAAAGAAGAGTGGTATTTGTGAAGGAGGACGATCATGCAGAAAATGAACAGGGGAATCGTTACAGCCCTTTCAGCTATTGGAATTGCTCAAGGGTTGAAGATATTGACACATAAGCGCCTGACAGGGAAGTGGGATTGGAAACAGGTCGCTACGACAGGGGGGATGCCGAGTTCCCACTCTGCCGGAGTGGCGGCACTTGCTTCTTATATCGCATCCAACCGCGGTTCGAGACATACGGAGACGGCGCTCGCGACAATCTTCGGTGTCATCGTCATGTATGATGCTCAAGGGATCAGGCGTCATACCGGAGAGATTGCCCAGCTTGTCAATGACCTCGAGGATAACGTCGCCCAGCTTTCCGGGGATTTCCCAAGTCTTGAATTCGTCGAACGGGATAAAGAATTGAAGGAACTCCTCGGTCATCAGCCGGTCGAGGTGCTTGGAGGAGCTGTCCTCGGCATTCTGCTTGGTGTCGCTTCCGCTAAAATTGAGGGATAACAGCACGTATATCGTGCTGTTATTTTTTATGCCTGATTCAGTATGACTCCATTACTGGAACCCACGAGTACTTCTTTTCCTTTTTGATTACGATAAACGGACGACATCGCCACTCTTGTCTTTTGGTCAAGCACTTCGACATCTGTCACCATGACTTCGCACGTAATGAGATCTCCTGTGAAAACGGGCCGCAGAAATTCGCTGTCCATATTCCTCGCTATGTAGTTCAGGTCGCCGCCGATTTCTGTTCCGATGCTGGCAGTCAGTAAACCGTGGACCATCAGCTGTCCTTGTTCGTTCTCTTCCAGATGATGCCTTCCCTGGTCTTTAGATAATTCACCAAAAGCCAGCACTTCCTCCTTCGTAAAGCTTCTTTCTTTCCTGAATGTGTCTCCAATCTTCATAAGACCGCCTCCTTTTCTCTATAGTCTACCATAAAATGAATCACCGTTCAGTTTAAAGAGTGTATTTGACGGAATATTCTTTACTTTATTATTAGATACTTCTACACTGATAGGTAGAAAAGTAAATTTTCCCAAATGGAGGATGCTGTTATGCAGACGCTAAATCAGGTGAAAGTCGTGGAGTATGAAGATCGTTATGCCGCAGGGATTGCGAAGATGTGGAATGAGAGTAGAGACGAATGGGGAGGAGATTCGGCTGTAACGACGGAAGAAGATGTGATGGAGAAAGAGGGGAAATCTTCGAACCTCAACCTTTTTCTTGCCGTGATTGAGGAAGAAGTCGTCGGTTACTGCGGACTATCCGAGTACAGAGAAGACAAAGGAGCGCTCTATATCCCACTCTTGAATGTCCATCCCGATTATCATGGGAAGAAGATCGGTAAGATGCTGCTGAAGAAAGCTATCGACCAAACCGTTGCCTACGGCTGGCCTCGACTGGACTTATTTACATGGCCCGGAAATACGAAAGCTGTCCCGTTGTACAAGAAGTGCGGTTTCTTTTGGGAGGACAGGGATGATACGACTCACTTGATGAACTTCCTCCCGTCCATCCTCCAGTTGGAGATGCTGAAGCCCTTTTTCGAGAAGAACGATTGGTACGAAACGAGCAGTCGTCTCATTGAGGTAAGACCTGATGGCATCGAAGAGGGAAAACATACGTGCTATGAATATAAGTGGGAAGCAGACGGCTCGTATGTACGGGTCCAATTTGAGCGGACGGGGCGAAAAATCAGACTGGTGGAAACAGAGCGTTTACTGGTGGAAATGACTGCCTCTGATTTTCGAGTTCTGGAGGGAGGAGACAGTTCGATTACATACCGGATTCGGAATTATGATCCGGAGCCTCTCACCGTTCATTTGCGTGGAGCCGGGGATACCTCTGTCCGGCAAGGATGGCAGAAGGATGTACAGGTGAGTGATGAGTGGAAAGAAACGGTCCCGCTCGACGTCGAGGCGGCCGGTGTTGCTCCCAACCCGTGGCAGGCGCACCCTGTCGCCGGAATGGATATAGAATTAAATGGGTGTATGACACCGCTTCGGATGGGGTTCTTTCCGGTGAAAGCAGGCCGGGTGCGTGTCCGGACGCTTAAGGACCATTGGCTGCCGGGGGAAGAAGAGACCGTTTATCTCGATTTAGAGAGTGAATGGAAAGAGCCTTCCCACTGGACAATCCACCTTCCGAACCAGCCGTTGATCGACTGGGAGGAGAAGGTAATCCGCACGTTTGTGGAAGCGAACGGCCGCTGTTCTGTTCCTGTACCTGTCCGACTTGTAAGAAATGGCTGTCTTGAAGGAAACATCCATGTGACGATGGAAGCTCCTGATGGGGAAAGTCTAAAGTTCACTTCCTTTCTCCACGCTTCTTTTCCCGGAAAAGGGGCAAAATTCGGCGGGGAATCGGATACACATATGTATGCCTACAACGGCCCTTTTTTCCTTAAAGTGGAAAAGAGGAATCATATTGTAGAAATCGGAAAGACAGGCGCTGATAATGAGCCGGTCGTCCTGATGACGCCAAAGCTGGGACTCCCTTACACAGAAGAATTCTCGAAAAAAATGATTCATGATGTCGAGTTCATTGAGCTTCCGGAATGCATCGTCCTGAAAACAACGATGATATCCGACAGTATGACAGGGCTGCGGATGAATGTGTACATGCATTTACATGGGGATGGATTGGTGAAAGTCTATCACGAATTAATTAATGAAGGACTGGAAGCCAAGGAGGCTGTCTCTCTACTCCAGCCTGTGTATCCAAAGTTCGAAGGGTTGGTGATGCCGGTAGCTGATGGTGCCCTAACCGCTGATGATTCTCTCGTGCCTTTCGTCGATGACCTTCCGATAAAAGATCTTTCTGAGAACTGGTTGTTCACTTCTCCTCGGACAGGAGAAACGACAGGCTATGCCTGGTCCGATGATTGGAAGGGAAGAAAGGATGATTGGAAATTCAGTTTGGAGTCTTATACGGACGTGCTGCATCCCGGTGAGGCGTGCCGGATCGGACCTCTTCAAATAGGCATTCAGACAGATCGGGATTGGCTTGAATGGCGCCGGTATTCGGAAGGAAGCACTGGGAAGATCCTCCCGATTGTACCTTTATTTGATATGAAGGCAGACTCGACAGCAATGGTAGGAGGAGACGTCGTTTATACATTGCAGTCCCGGATGAACTCTTATTTGGATGGAACGTTCCGAGTGGAGCGACGGCAGGAGATAGCAAGCAGACCCATAGACAAAGCGGATCAGAGGCACGAGGCTGACCTCTCCTTTCAAACACGTCAGGCGGGCATTTATGAGGTGAAAGGATTCTATCAGGCGTCAGGCAGGGAGACGGAATTTCATAAAGTGGAACTGGTCAAGGGAGCGAAGCAAGTCGAAGTGTCGGAAAAGGACGGCGTGTGGACTGTACAGAATGGTGTCCTGGCTTATAAGGCATCTTCTGCTTATTTCCCAGGCATTTTCTCCTTGGTTGTGGATGGACGGGAGTTCCTTCACCACCAATATCCTCAAGCCGAGCCGAAGTCCTGGTGGAATCCATGGGGAGGGGGACTGCGCTACAGCCTGCGTGGTGTCAATCTTTTCTCAATATTAAAGGAAGAGACAAGGGTCACGCAGGTGAAGAGGACAGACCAGGAGGGATCCATTTGGGAAGGGATCTGTTTAAGCACTACGTTTCAGGTGCATAAGGAGCGAAAGGGCACCACCCTTCATCAATATATGCTGACACTGCCGGAAGTCCCGGTGGTAGCCGCCTACGCCGATATAGAACAAGACTCTGGTCGGACATTTACGGAAGATGAGCTGACAATGGAATCCTTTTGGAAACCATCGGACAATCTGGACTCCTGTTATGCTGTCATAGATACGAATGGTCCGCCGCAGACCTTTTATGCAGGCGTCGAGGAATTCGATCTCTCTGTATCCGATATTGCACGGATCGGTTCGAAAGATACTGGAAATTCGATGACGATGGTTATACCGGAAGATGCGTCAGGGGCGGATATTTATATGAATAAAGAGGTGCTTCTATTAGCAGCGAAAAGGAGCTGGAGGGCGGCGGATAAGGGCAGGGTGACCACCGATCCTTCTGTGCTTATGTTTGGGGAGATAGCAGCGAAAGATCGTTCTTCGTTTCCGAAAATAGCGTTCAGGGACAATGCCGATGCAGATTATTGATGCGCATATCCACTTTTCAGCGATCCGGAGCTTTGAACAAACGGCAAAAGAGCTTTCCCATGTCGATTATTCCGGTCTCGGCCTACAGAAAGAGATGGCAGAAGCCGATGCTCTCTATGCGATAGGTATGGGGGTGACGGAATCAGAATCCGGTGGGTTTCCCGATCACAGGACAAAGACGCCGATGTCATTGGATTTGGAACCAGTGCTTCCTCCGAATGTTTTGGAGTGTCCAGGGATAAATCCTTATCATCTCGATGCGTCCGCTCTTGACCAGTTGGAACAACGTTTGAAAGAACCACGCGTGGTTGGCATAAAAATCTATTTGGGCTATTATCCTTTCTATGCATACGACGCTGTCTATCAACCTGTGTATGACCTGGCCGCGGCTTATGATGTTCCGGTAGTTTTTCATACAGGAGATACGTATTCAGAGAGAGGATTATTAAAATACTCACACCCGCTGACTCTTGATGAAACGGCCGTGCAGAGAAGAGATGTCCAGTTCATGATGGCTCACCTTGGTGATCCGTGGGTACTGACCGGGGCAGAACTGGTTTATAAGAATCCGAATTTGTATGCGGATTTGTCGGGCTGGGTGGTAGGCACGAAAGCGGTACTTGCAGGGAAACAGGTAGATAATTATTTCGACCACGTCCGTCACGCCCTTACGTACTGTGGTCATTATGAGAAACTGTTGTTCGGATCGGATTGGCCGCTCGCTCCGATGAAGCCGTACGCAGAATTCATCGGTTCCTTTCTTCCTTCTGCTCATGTAGAAAACGTCTTTTATAATAATGCCATGCGTTTATTTCCTAAATTAAACGGGCAGTTTTGATTCCGTTGGAAATATAGGAAGCACCTCCATATGCTTGGAGGTGCTTTTTATTGTTTTCTTCTGTAACCGGCATGGGTATATAATATTATTCGGAAGATGCCGATATAGGAATAAAGACATGGTGGTGAAAAGGATGAAGTGGAACTATTTATGGATCATGTTTGCTTTTTACTTAGTGCTCGGCTGTATCATCGGAGGGCTGTTTGTGCAGTTTATGCCCAAAGTCATTCCGATTCCACAGGATTTGCAATGGTTCTTCACATTCTCATCCATCACAGCAGGCCTTCTGCTCGGTTTAATCAATTTCTTTGTATTCTACTTCTTCATTCACTGGTTTTTGAATTACCATAAACGACTTTTCCGATCTATCAAGGAAGGGGATCTGTCCGTACGGTCCCATATGCGTTCCTCCGGGTCACTGGCGTTATTCACAAACGGGGTGAATGATACGTTGGATACGCTTCAAACGACGCAGCGTTTCGTCACGACCGACGATTTAACAGGACTTCTGAATCGTTCAGCGCTCCAAAGAGATGTATTGGAGCTTAAGAAAGGAGAACGGATGCACCTGTTCTTTCTTGATTTGGATGACTTCAAACAAATCAACGATCGTCATGGTCATTTGGCGGGGGATGCTGCCCTTAAACATTTTGTAGCTGTTCTTCACGAAACTATGGATGAAGCAGGTACACTTTACCGGTACGGCGGAGATGAATTCATTCTCATTTATGAAGGGAATGCCGATACGAATGACGTTCGCAGCAAGGTCCACCTTGCTTTGGAAGAACCGCTCCTTTTTCATGAACAAGAACTGCGTATAAACGTCAGTATAGGATTGTGCAGCTTCACTGCAGGCGAGCAGGATCTCTTGTCCGTTATTAATGAAGCAGACAATTTGATGTATGAAGTAAAGCAAGGAAAAAGTGTACAAAAGATCCTGACTTTATAACAGGCGTCGGGGGGCTGGTTCTGAAAAAGGACCGGAAAGGATAGATATAAGAAGAGTATGTCTCGAAACTAATCCGTCAACTTCAATTCTCAGGCTTTTGCTGAGCTGATAGTAAAGGTGTGGAGATAGATGCTATTTATGTTTGATCAAGGTCGTTTTGTAGAGGAGACACTTCCCACGGTGAATGTCAGGAATAAAGGACTGAATTATGGTTTAGGATGCATTGACGGTATCCGGGCTTTTTGGAATGAGGAGCATCGGCAGTTGTATGTTTTTCGGTTGGCAGATCATATCGATCGTTTTTACAAATCCGGGAAACTGCTCTTCCTTCCCATTCCATATGCCGTACCAGAAATGATCGCGATTGTCAGGAAGCTGCTTGTGCTTAATCACGTAAAACAGGATGTTTATATTCGTCCGCTCTGTTTCCACGGGGCGGATATGTTACGTCCGGATATAGCTGGTGTCAACAACCGAGTGGCTGTGTTCACAAGCTATTTGGAATATGAGCCGAAGCCGGTTTTAAGAGCTTGTGTTTCTTCCTGGAACAGGATTGGAAGTAATATGATCCCCCCTCAGGCGAAGCCGACGGCCGGATACTTGAATTCAGCCCTTGCTGTCAGTCAAGCGTTGGCAGAAGGATATGATGAGGCGATTTTTTTGACGAAAGACGGAAACGTGAGTGAAGGGGCGACAGAGAATATATTTGTGGTTCAAGGGGACTGTGTATGGACGCCTCCTGTTGCGGATGACATCTTACCGGGAATTACACGTGCTACGGTTATGGAGATTTTATGGAAGGAGATGGGGATCAAGGTAAAAGAGCAGAGTTTGGCGAGAGCCGAGCTGTACCGGGCTGATGAAGTTTTCTTTACAGGTACAGCCATCGGTATTAAGCCGGTGGTTGAAGTGGATCGACGAAGGGTGGGGACAGGGGAACCCGGTTCCATCACATTGGCCGTCCAGCGTATGTATGAAGCGGTGGTTCGCAATGACATGCCCGGATACGATCATTATTGTACACCGATTTATCTATAAGAACCCCGGCTTTTTGGAAAAAGTCAGGGGGATTTGGTGTACAATAAAGGTTGTACATAGAAGAAAACCTTGGGGGACTGTTCATGAGAAAAGTAATTATTGATACAGACACAGCCGGAGACGACACGATTGCTATTCTTACGGCTCTTCACAATTTTCAAGTGGAAGGGGTCACCATTACAGGAGGAAATGTAGACTTCGATCAGGAAGTGGAAAATGCGTTGTATACGATCGAGGTGTCCGGAGGCGGACGCTATGTTCCTGTTTATAAGGGATGCGAGAGGCCGCTTTTAATGAACGGGGAGGCTGGTCACCGCACCGTAGAGGATGTACATGGCGAAGATGGAATGGGCGGGGCGCACTTTCCGAAAGCGGAGCAGCGGCCGGAGGAAGGACATGCCGTCGATTTCATTATTGAGCGGGTGAAGCGTTCCCCCGGCGAGATTGAACTGCTTGCGATTGCGCCGTTAACGAATATTGCGTTGGCGATCAAGAAGGATCCGAGCATTATTAAAGCGATCCCGCACTTGTACATAATGGGAGGAACAAATAATTCTCTTGGGAATATTACAGCAGCAGCAGAATATAATTTTTGGGTGGACCCTGAAGCTGCGCGCATTGTTCTTCACTCAGGCATACCCATTACAATGGTCGGCTGGGATATGTGCTTGGAGTATTCTATCATGGATGATTCCGATCATGAGGAGATAGCGGCGCTTGGTACGAAGGGGGCGGACTTCTTCGTGCAGATAAACGAAGTCGTCAAGAAATTCAATAAAGAAGTGCACCGATTAACAGGAACGACTCATCCGGATACGTTGCTTATGGCGGTTGCAGCCGACGAAGAATTGATGACGAAGTCGCATAAATATTTTGTGGATATAGAAACAAAAGGAGAGCTCACGAGGGGATACAGCCTTGTCGATATTAACAATCGTTCCGGAAAGGCACCGAACGTGCGTGTCTGTGAGCAGGTAGACAGGAAAAGGTTTAAAAAGCAGCTGTTGGATGTGTTGAGAGCCATCGATTAAAATGACCGTTTGTTACGGTCTTTTTTTATTGACTTTGCCTTCAAATACGATTAAATTTATATAGACCGTTCGTCATAATTATTGAGGGAGGAGTAAGAATGAGCAAGCATGCAGATACGAAAGAAATCATTCTGAATACATCATCCAACCTTTTCCATATACAAGGATATAACGGTACAGGTTTGAGTCAGATCATAAAAGAAAGTGGGGCTCCAAGAGGTTCTTTGTACTACCATTTCCCTGGTGGGAAGGAAGAAATCGCATTGGAAGCCATTGCCCGGATGCGGACTGCGGTCGCGGAAGACTTGGAGAAGAGCCTCAGGCCTGGAATGGATGTCGGCGAAGCTTTGAAGCAGCACATACTGGACATCGCCGACATGTTCGAAAGAGGGGAACCTGGAGAGGGCGTTCCCATCGGCCTGATTGCCTCAGAGACTTCTATTTGCAATGAGAACCTAAGGCTCGCATGCAAGCAGACCTATCAACATTGGAATCGTTTCTATGTGCAGGCTTTGGAAGCGTCGGGTTACAGTAAAGAGCGTGCGGAAGACTTGGGAATAAGCATCCACGCCATGATTGAGGGTGCGTTTATTTTGGCGAAGACGATGGTTAACGGAGAACCGCTCCGAGCAATCGCCAGACAAATGCCGTATTTGTTGAGTAAAGAAAAAGAGGAGAGATAAGCAATGCAGATGGATGCAGCAGCATCGGAAGAAATGAATACATCAAAACAGGCCATAAAGCCGATGCCGATCATTATTTCACTAGTGGTCGCAGGCTTTGTGGGGCTGTTCAGTGAAACGGCGCTTAACATGGCGCTCAATAGTTTAATTACCACATTCGGGATCCAGGAAACGACCGTCCATTGGTTAACGACTGGATACCTGTTGACACTAGGAATTCTTGTTCCTATATCAGGTTTGATCCTGCAATGGTTTACGACGAGACAGCTTTTCACAGCATCTCTTATCCTGTCGATTATAGGAACATTAATTGCGGCACTGGCCCCGGTATTCGGAGTTCTTATGATCGCACGGGTTGTTCAGGCAGCTGGAACGGCGTTGCTGCTTCCGCTTATGTTCAACACGATCCTTGTCATCATTCCACCGAAGAATCGCGGAAAAGTTATGGGAGTCATCGGGTTGGTGATCATGTTTGCGCCTGCTGTCGGTCCGACGTTATCCGGACTGATTCTTAACAATTTCACGTGGCATTGGATTTTCTGGTTCTCCCTTCCGCTATTAATCGCAGCGCTCTTGTTCGGTTTTGTTTATATGCAGAACGTGACAGAACCAACGAAGCCAAAAATTGACGCTCTGTCCATCGTTTATTCTACATTCGGATTCGGCGGAATCGTCTATGGCTTCAGCAGCACGAGCGAAGGATGGGGACATTTGGTCGTTGTCCTGCCGCTCATCGTCGGAGCGATCGGGCTTGCATTCTTCATTCATCGTCAACTGAAACTGGAACAACCGATCCTTGATTTGCGTGCGTTCCGTTATCCGATGTTCACCGTCGGTTTGATTATTATTGTCATTACAATGATGGTCATTCTATCATCTATGATTCTTCTTCCGTTGTATTTGCAGACTTCCCTTGCATTGACGACGTTTGCGGCAGGGCTGCTTCTGCTTCCTGGGGGAATTATCAATGGTTTGATTTCTCCGATCATGGGTGGATTATTCGACCGGTTCGGTCCTAAGTTCCTTGTCATTCCAGGGTTCGTCATCATTCTCGCAGCAATGCTTGGGTTTACGACTGTCGATATGGAAACGACATCCGCTTGGATTATCGGCCTCCATATCGTCATGATGATTGGTGTCTCCATGGTTATGATGCCGGCTCAGACCAATGGTTTGAACCAGCTGCCGGCTGATTTATACCCGGATGGAACAGCTATCATGAATACGCTCCAGCAGGTTTCCGGTGCGATTGGAACAGCGGTTGCTATTTCTATTCTATCATCCGGAACCGCCCGTTTTATGAATACGGTCGACAATCCGGCTGATCCGATGAACCAGGTCCTTGGTTTCACCTCAGGGGTTCAAGGTGCTTTCTGGTTCGGTACGATTATTGCAGGGGTAGGTTTGATTCTTTCCTTCTTCATTAAACGTGTCAAAGTATAATGAAAAAAATCCATACGCCGCCCGGGCGTATGGATTTTTTCGTTTATTTACGGTGTCGGTTGTTTAGTGAGGGAGGCTTGGTTTACAAAATGATCGAATAGTCGCTGCATCCGCTCGTGTTTTTTTGTCATCATTTCCGGGTGCCATTGTACACCGATGACAAAAGCGGTGGTGTCTTCCATTTCAATTGCTTCGATAACGCCATCCGCCGCATAAGCGGTTGCTTTAAATCCCGGCGCCACCGTTTTGATCGCTTGATGATGGAAGGAGTTCGTCAACGTCGTTGTACCGAAGTGTTCACGCATAAAGCTCTCCGGCTCTGTTTGTATTGTATGCGTCGCTTGTGCGGGCGTATGGACCTGGTCGTGTTTGAGAATATTTCCCTTCATATAGGAGGTATCCTGATACATACTTCCTCCATACACAGCGTTTAAAAGCTGCACGCCTCTGCAGATGGCAAATACAGGTTTACCCTGCCGGATCATTTCTACTGCCAGCACTCCCTCTGAATGGTCCCGCTCAGGGAAGGGAGATCCCTGCTTCGGTAACGGCTCTTCCTGATAAAGAAGAGACTGGACATCGTGTCCCCCGGAAAGGATAAGGCCGTCCATTGCCTGCGCCTGTGCTTTAACCGCTTCGTCATCTTCCAGCACGGGAAGGATGAATGGAATACCTTCTGCGCGGAGGACAGACTGGACGTAATCGTTGTTAACATAGGCGCGGTCATAGCCTGGAAACCGCCCGCCCTGGTCGATTATAATACTTCCTGATATGCCTATGAGTGGTCTCATTTGTAATTTTTTCTCCTTTGTCTTCCTATTTATATAAAATTTTCTTTGACATAAAGATTTTTCTGTACTAAAATCCTAGTATTCTGGTATGGATTCCATACTATCGAATTATACGGAAGATGTTAGTAGGAATTCAAGAGAAAAAACGGAGAAAAGGGGAAAAGAAATTGAAATTATCACGTTTTTTACCGGTTCTCTCCCTTCTCCTTGTCCTTGTTATCGCCGGATGCGGTAACGGAGAAGGAGACGGGAATGGAACAGCAGACAGCAGTAAAAAAGCGGAGGCGCCTTCTAAGGAAGAAGGTTTGACCATTGCCGTAGACGGCAACTTCACGAGCATGGATCCGCATGATACGAACGACAACCAGTCCTATTCGGCGCAGTCCGCTGTGTACGAAGGGTTGCTCGGGTTCGATGAAGATTTGAACATCGTGCCGGTATTAGCAGAAAGCTATGAAGCAAATGAGAACTCTACGGAGTTTACCTTCCAACTGAAAGAAGGCATCACTTTCCATGACGGTACGCCTTTCAATGCGGAAGCGGTCAAAGCGAATATCGACCGGCTTGCCGACCCTGACAGTCAGTTGCGGAGAAGCTCTCTATTCGAGCTTGTCGACAGCACAGAAGTTCTCGGAGAATACGAAGTGAAAGTTACATTGAAAGAGCCGTTCGGCGCCATGCCGAACAACTTCGCCCATCCGGCTGCAGCAATGATCAGTCCGGAATCGATTTCAGAAAGCGAAGAGGAGATTGCCCGCAATCCTGTAGGAACAGGCCCGTTCCAATTCAAAGAATGGAAGAGCGGGGATCACCTGACTGTAGAGAAGTTTGATGATTACCGGGATCCGGAAGTTCCCAAAGTGGACCAGCTTGTATTCAAACCGGTTCCTGAAAGCGGCTCTCGTTCCGCAATGCTTCAGACAGGCGAAGCGGATTTCGTCTTCCCTGTTTCTACAAGCCAGGTGGATACATTAGAGAATCAAGCAGGTGTAACGGTGGAGAACAAGCCGTCTCTTGTCGTTAAGTATTTCTCTATGAATACCATGAAGAAACCGTTTGACGATCCAAAAGTTCGTCAAGCCATCAACTATGCAATCGACAAAGAAGCGTATGTCAATGTCATCTATGACGGCTATGCGACTGTTGCCGAGTCTTCCATTGCACCTGATACACAACACTACTCTGGTCAGGAAGTCTATGAATATGATCCGGAGAAAGCGAAAGAGCTGCTTGCAGAAGCCGGTTATCCGGACGGATTTGAAACGACGATCTGGGGCGGTACAAGTTCTGACAAGACGAAGATGATGCAGTTCTATAAACAGCAGTTGAGCCAAGTCGGTATTAAGCTGAACGTCGTCCCTATGGAAGGCGGTACACTTGGAGACAACATCTGGGGTGTCGAGAAGCCGGAAGATACGGAACTCGAGCTTTACAACGGAGGATGGTCTCCTTCAACAGCCGATGCAGATTGGGGACTTCGTCCGTTATTCAGCTCAGAATCTTTCCCGCCGGAGTCTTATAACACTTCCTATTATAAGAACGATCAGGTAGACGAGCTGTTGCAGAAGGCATTAAATACAGCCGATGATGATAAGCGTGCAGAGTATTATGCAGAGGCGCAGGAAATGATCTGGAACGATGCACCTTGGGTATTCCTTGCGGTTCCTGACCTGCTCTATGCTCATCAGGATTACGTGAAGGGGATTACTATGTTATCTTCCGGAGTCCTGGACTTGAAAAACGCTGAAATCGTATCAGAATAACTTCCAGAGGTTGAGCGCGGACAGCGCTCAGCCTCTTTACTGATTAAGAGAAGGAAACGAAAAATGAAGGAGGGAGAATATGCTTAAATACAGTATCAAGCGGATTCTCAGTATGATTCCGCTGCTTTTCATCATTTCCGTCATTGCATTTCTGTTCGTGCATTTGATACCGGGGGATCCCGCCAGATTGATAGCCGGAGCGGACGCCACTTTGGAAGAAATCGAGAATATCCGTGTGAAATATGGTCTTGATGCGCCCCTTTATCAACAATATTTGAACTATATGGCAAATCTGTTCCAAGGAGATTTAGGCACCTCGATCGTCAGCGGTGAACCTGTTCTGGATATGCTGAAGGAGCGTTTTGGTCCAACACTTACTCTTACGCTTGCCAGCATGTTCTGGGCGCTCTTATTCGGCCTTCTTATTGGAGTAGTTTCAGCAGTCAAACGTAATCGCTGGCAGGATCATCTCACCATGTTCCTTGCCGTTTCCGGTGTATCCATCCCTTCCTTTTGGCTGGGACTTATGTTGATCCAAGTCTTCTCTGTCCAGCTCGGATGGTTTCCGACAGGCGGCATCGGAGGGTTGGAATCTTACATTCTTCCATCGATTACACTCGGAGCAGGGGTGGCGGCCATTATCGCCAGGTTTACGCGGTCCTCGCTGATGGATGTTTTAAAAGAAGACTATATCCGTACCGGCCGTTCCAAAGGACTGTCAGAGTTCAAAGTCATTAATGGGCATGCACTTAGAAACGCCTTAATTCCCGTAGTGACCATGTCTGGACTCCAATTCGGATTCCTGCTCAGTGGATCCATTATAACCGAGACGATCTTCAGCTGGCCGGGGCTTGGAAGACTTCTGATCAACTCTATTACTGCTAGAGATTACCCGGTCATTCAATCGGAAATTCTATTATTCTCTCTTGAATTTCTATTGATCAACCTGCTTGTAGATCTCTTGTACGGTTTCTTGAATCCGAAAATTCGTTATGAGGAGGGGTCGTAATGGTGGAATCAGCAGAACAACAGCAGACGGAGCAAAGAGTGACGCCCTTCCGGCAGTTTTGGAAATCATTTAAGAAACAGAAGGTTTCCTTTTTTGCGGGAATCTTCCTTTTATTCCTGTTTCTTATTGCGATCTTAGGACCGTATATTGCTCCATATGAACCCAATGAACCGGATTATAATCAACTGTTGTCTTCTCCGTCCATGGATCACCTTGCTGGAACGGACGATTTCGGTCGAGACATTTTCAGCCGGATTCTTCATGGAGCGAGAATATCATTAGCCGTCGGACTGTCTTCTGTTTTAATTGGTGCAGTTGTCGGTACCGCTCTCGGTATCATCAGCGGCTATTTCGGTAAGTGGATCGATAATGCCATTATGCGCATTATGGATGTCCTGCTCGCTTTTCCGGGGATGCTGCTTGCCATTGGAATTATCGCTATTCTCGGACCGGGGCTGTTTAATGTCGTCATGGCTGTAGCCATTTTCAGTGTGCCGGTCTTTGCGAGGATCATCCGGAGCACCACGCTCTCTATTAAATCGACGCTTTACGTAGAGGCGACGCAGTCTATCGGTGCATCCAGCTGGAGGATCATTTGGAAGCATATTTTCCCGGGGACTGTCTCGACGCTGATTGTATATTTCACGATGCGGATCGGTTCAGCAATCTTGATCGCTGCGGGGCTGAGTTTTCTCGGTCTTGGGGCTGATCCTTCCACACCGGAGTGGGGAGCCATGCTTAGTGACGGGCGTAACTATCTGAATGATGCTCCGCATGTCACGTTCTTTCCGGGGCTTGCAATTTTCTTGACCGTTCTTGCTTTCAATCTTTTAGGAGATGGATTACGGGATGCGCTCGACCCGAAAATCCGTGATTAAGGAGGAAGACGAAATGACAGAGCCAATTTTAACTATTAATCAGCTGCACACAAGCTTCCGGGTGGACGGAAAGATGATTCCAGCTGTAGAAGGAATCGATCTTACGCTGTATCCGGGGGAAATCGTCGGCCTTGTCGGGGAGTCCGGGAGCGGTAAGAGTGTGACCTCCTTATCCATTATGCAGCTGCTGGAAGATACACCGGGGGAGATTGTCGGCGGTGAAGTACTCTTTGACGGGAAGGATGTAGCGAAAGCATCCACCAGGGAGAAACGTAAATTGCGTGGAAACCGTATGTCGATGATTTTTCAAGAGCCGATGACTTCCTTGAATCCTGTTGTGAAAATAGGCAAGCAATTAGTGGAAGCGATTCTGGAACACCAGTCTCTCACGAAGCAGGAGGCGAAGCGTCATGCTGTTTCTATGCTGGAACAGGTCGGTATTCCGAGAGCAGCGGAAATCATGAAGGAGTTTCCCCATCAACTCTCAGGAGGAATGCGTCAGCGCGTAATGATTGCCATGGCTATGTCGTGTGACCCGGATTTGCTGATTGCGGATGAACCGACGACGGCGCTCGATGTAACGATTCAAGCTCAAATTCTCGATGTGATGAGGAACATGAGAAAAGAGCACGATACGTCTATCTTGTTCATTACGCATGATCTTGGTGTCATTGCGGAAATGTGTGACAGAGTTGCCGTCATGTATGCAGGAAGAATCGTAGAACAGGGAAACGTCATCGACATTTTTGAAAATCCTAAGCATCCGTACACACAAGGATTACTCGGGTCGATTCCGAAGCTTGGGGAAAGAAAAGATCGGCTGGATTCTATCCAGGGTCAGGTTCCTACTGTAGAGGACCGGCCTGAGGGATGTAAATTCGCTAACCGCTGTCCGTTCGCCTTTGAACGGTGCTGGAAAGAAGAGCCGCCTCTGTTCAACGGAGAGAATCGCTGCTGGCTTCATGAGGAGGAGGTGTCATCATGAATCAATCCTTACTGCAGGTAGAAGGACTGAAAAAGCATTTCGTAAGCCAGAAAGGTTTCAGGAAGCAATCCCGTCAAGTGGTAAAAGCGGTGGACGGAGTCTCTTTCGATATTAAAAAAGGGGAGACATTCGGTCTTGTCGGCGAATCCGGCTGTGGCAAATCGACGACCGGACGAATGATTATGCAGATGCTCACCCCGACGGAGGGCACGGTCACCTTTGATGGGCAGCGGATGGACCAGCTTTCGGGTGGCGAACTGAAACAGGCGCGCAAAGACTTTCAAATGATATTTCAAGACCCCTATGCCTCGTTGAACCCAAGAATGACGGTAAGGGAAATTATTGGTGAGCCATTGATCGTTCACCAGCTCGCTAAGGGACCGGCCATCGATGCGAGAGTAAACGAATTGTTGGACACGGTCGGCTTGTCCAGGAAATTCGCCGATCGTTATCCGCACGAGTTCAGTGGGGGACAGCGACAGCGGATTGGAATCGCCCGGGCTCTGGCCGTCAATCCGAAGCTCATTATTGCGGATGAACCGGTTTCTGCACTCGATGTGTCCATTCAATCGCAAGTGTTGAACCTGATGAAGGATTTACAGCAGGAACTGGATTTGACTTATTTGTTCATCGCTCATGATTTAAGCGTTGTGGATTTCATTTCCGATCGGATCGGCGTCATGTATTTAGGGAAACTGGTGGAGGTAGGAGAGCGGGATGCGGTCATCCAAAACCCGCAGCACCCCTACACGAAGGCGCTGCTGTCTGCCGTACCGGTACCGGATCCGAAAGCGAAACGGGAACGGATCGTTCTGGAGGGAGACCTCCCGAGTCCATCCAATCCACCTTCCGGATGTCCTTTCCATACGAGGTGTCCATTTGCCTTTGATCGCTGTAAGGCAGAGGTTCCGGAGCTTCAGACGTCTGGAACTGGTCAAACGGCTGCTTGTCACTTGTTGGATCAATGATACAAAAACAAAAAGACCGCCTGGAGAATATCCAGGCGGTCTTTTTTGTGTGTTTTATCTGTTTAGAAATCATGGTTTACTTCAGAATCTGTTTGAACATTTCGTTCCATAGATCCGCTTGATAGAGTGCCTGCTTGTCTGTGGTGATCTCGCCGGGCTTGTTTGCTTCTCCGATTAGATAGGAAGCAAAGGGGAGACCGACAAAATCAAAGATATGTTGGAACTGTTGGATCATTGGAAGACCTTTCGTGCGAGGAGAATCCCCTCCGACAGCGACGACATATGCCTGTTTCTCAGCCATTTTTGTCCGGAAATCACGGAAAGCCGGATCTCTCATCGTCTGCGACCAACGATCAATGAAGAGCTTCATGGCAGCGGTCATACTGTACCAATAAATGGGGGTGGCGAAGAGTAGAATGTCTGCTTCCATGACACGTCTCATCAGTCCATCATAATCATCTTGTACAGATGGAAATCCCTCTGCAGCGTGACGTCCGTCTATGACCGGCAGAATATGGTGGGCGTCTACTTCCATCCGGTCCACCTTCATACCGGCAATGATGCGTTCTGTTAAATACCTGGTATTTCCTTCCCTGCGTCCTCCACCGTATATAACGGCAAGTTTCATGATACTTCCCTCCTTGTATATTCCGTTTCCAGTGTATAATGAATGTGTTGAACATAAAAACGGATTATTATGATTGAAACGATCGGAATTTATGATTAAGGAGAATGATGATGGATTTCAAGCAGTTGCGGACATTTATAACAGCGGCTGAGATGCTGAATTTTACAAAGACGGCGAAGCAGCTTAATTTTGCTCAATCAAGTGTAACGGCACAGATAAAAGCATTGGAAGAGGAGCTGGGTCAGCCTTTGTTTGAGCGTTTGGGAAGAAGACTGTTCCTGACAGACGCAGGGCATCGGTTCAAGGAATACGCGGATCAGCTTGTCCGAATATATGCAGAAGCAAAGGCTGTTGTGGGTGATGAGCAAAAATTACAGAGGACGCTCGTCATAGGTGCACAGGAAAGTCAGTGCACCTATCGCCTGCCTCCCGTGCTGTCTGCCTTCAGAAAACACTTCCCTGAAGTGAAGGTAATATTCAAGCCGGCCCACTCCGAAGCGCGAGTGAGGGAAGAAATAAGGAACGGGACGCTGGATGTGGCCGTTCTGTTGGATCAAGAAAAATCAGCAGATCACTTAGTGACCGAAGCCCTTCGGGAGGAAAAGTTGATGGTGGTGGCTGCTGCAGATCATCCTTTGTCTGTGAAAAAGAAGGTAGGAGTGGATGAATTAGCAGACGAAACATTTCTGTTGACCGAGTCAGGCTGCTCTTATCGGGAGCTGTTGGAACACTCGTTTCACCAAGACGGATATTCTTTGTCCAACCTGTTGGAGTTTGGGAGCATAGAAGCCATCAAGCAGTGTGCCGTTGCGGGCTTGGGGCTGGCTGCACTTCCAGAAATGGTAGTAGAGAAAGAGATCAGGGAGGGACGGTTGGTCGAACTTCCCTGGACAAAGGACATGCCTCCCCTATACACGCAGATAGCATGGCATAAAGAGAAGTGGATGTCAGTTCCGTTAAGCGGTTTTATTGATTTAACGAGAAAAATCTATTGTACTTCCTGAGCACATTCAACGACAGAGACGGATGCACTATTTTGGATATATTTTCTTGTGGGTGATATGGTGGTTTAAAATGGAAGGGAGTAGATGGTAATGAGTAATGGCTTTCCTGAAATAACACTGAATGATGGAATGAAAGTGCCGGCACTTGGTTTCGGTACATATGAACTGAACGGCAATAAGGGAGCGGAAGCAATCGGGAGCGCCATTCATGCAGGCTATCGGATGCTCGACAGTGCGTACAACTATGAGAATGAAGGAACTGTAGGAGAAGCTGTCCGACGCTCTTCTGTATCGCGGGATCAGCTTTTGATTTCTTCCAAGCTTCCAGGCAGATACCACGAGTATGACAAAGCACTCACGACAATCCAGGAATCCCTCTACCGCGCGGGGTTGGATTATTATGACTTTTATTTGATTCACTGGCCGAACCCGAAGCAGGACATGTATGTAGAAGCTTGGCAGGCGTTGATTGATGCAAAGAGATGGGGGCTTGTCCGCTCCATCGGTGTTTGTAACTTCCTGCCCGAACATTTGGAACGTCTGAAGAAGGAAACGGGAGTGCTTCCTAGTATCAATCAGGTGGAACTTCACCCTTTCTTTAATCAGGAAGAACAAAGGGCATTCCATGAAGAGCATACGATTGCGACTCAATCCTGGAGTCCGCTTGCAAGAGCCGGAAAAGTGATGGAGGAAGAAACGTTACAGGAAATCGCCTCCCATTATAACAAATCGGTGACGCAGGTCGTCCTCCGCTGGCATTACCAGTTAGGGGCCATAGCGATTCCACGTTCAACTTCACCGACCCGTCAACGGGAAAACTGTGCAATCTTCGACTTTTCTCTGACGGATACGGAAATGAATAAGATTTCCTCCTTGTCCGTTCCGGATGGTCGAATGAACGACCAGGATCCTGCTGTCTATGAAGAGTTTTAAGGAAACAGGCGCACCTCCAAGGGTGCGCTTTTTTTATTGGGGTATGTTAGGATGGGCATACGAATGATAAGTAACGTAGGACACACTTATAAAGGAGATAACATGACACATTCCGATAAAGCAGGTTGGAATCTTTTTAACAGCTACTCAAAACTTCCCGGGGTGTTCTATGCCCGGCAGGCCCCGACACCGGTGGCGGACCCGCAGTTGGTCCTGTACAATGAACCGCTGGCAGGAATTCTTGGACTGCATGATATACATGCAGAGCAGCTGTCAGGTAATGAGATACCTGAGGGTGCTCAACCTATAGCCCAAGCTTATGCCGGTCATCAATTCGGTCATTTTACCATGCTCGGTGACGGACGAGCCGTCCTTCTAGGGGAGCAGATGACTCCGGGTGGAGAGCGATGCGATATTCAATTGAAGGGGGCCGGCCCGACTCCTTATTCCCGGAGAGGAGACGGACGGGCGTCGCTTGGACCAATGCTCAGGGAATATGTGATCAGTGAAGCGATGCATGGACTGGGAGTGCCTACGAACCGCAGCCTGGCTGTTGTTACGTCTGGTGAAACGGTGCAGAGGGAGACAGAATGGCCCGGAGCTGTACTTACAAGAGTAGCAGCCAGCCATCTGCGCGTGGGTACATTCCAGTATGCAGCAAAACAAGGAGATGCCGAACATCTTCGAGTGCTTGTACAGTATGCGACGGAGCGCCATTTTCCAGAGTTGGAAGCAGGAGATTACCTCGGTTTCTATAGAGAGGTGGTCCGGAGACAGGCGCAGCTGATTGCCCAGTGGCAGCTCGTCGGTTTCGTGCACGGCGTCATGAATACGGATAATATGACAATCAGTGGAGAGACAATGGATTATGGTCCATGTGCGTTTCTCGATATTTATAATCCGGATACCGTTTTCAGTTCGATTGATACAAGCGGCCGGTATGCCTATAAGAATCAACCGGCTATCGCGATGTGGAACCTGGCCCGTTTCGCAGAGACATTGATTCCTCTCCTTGACGAAAAGCAGGAAGCAGCAGTCGAAGAGCTCCAGGAGATCCTCAGTGGTTTTGGCTCGCTGTTTAAGGAGCATTGGCTCAATGGAATGCGCTCCAAGCTTGGACTGACTGAGAATCAGCAGCAGGATGAGCCTTTAATTGAGGACCTGCTTGATATTATGGAGAAGAATAAAGCTGATTACACGGAAACGTTCCGCTTATTAACACAGGATAGGATGGAGGAGTCCTCTTTGAGGGACACCACTGCTTTCACGCAGTGGTATAAACAGTGGCAGGCTCGCCTGGACAGCCAGGCAGCATCCAAGACGGAAGCATATGAAACGATGAAGCGGACAAATCCCGCTCTTATTCCGCGTAACCACCTTGTAGAAGAAGCGTTGGCTGCGGCCGTATCGGAAGAGGACTACGGTCCGGTAAAGAAACTCATCCGTCTCCTTTCTGATCCATACGCTTATTCAGAGGAACAAATCGAATACGCTGTGATCCCTGTCCCGCCAGGACCCTATCAGACCTTTTGTGGGACGTAAATAGGTATCTATTGCAAGAAGCATGTAGTTAATTACATGCTTCTTTTTTTTACGATGTTTTAACAGACGGTTATTTTTCTATTTACAATCAAACCCTAGTATGGGGGATGGGAAAACAATACATATGGAGGGTTGTACTATGGGTAACAAGCAAGTGCATAAATGGATGATGGCAGCTGCGGTGTCGGCTATGGTTTTTGGTTCGTCTGCCAACTACATAAACGCAGAGGAACAGAAGGTTGAAAAGCCTAAGAATATCATTATGATGATTGGTGACGGAATGGGAGCACCTTATACAACAGCACATCGTTATATAAAAGATGATCCTGAGACCATCGAGATGGAGCCGACTTCTTTCGATTCTCACTTAGTGGGCATGCAGTCTGTATATTCTGCTGATCCGCATCACGATGGTGGAGAAGACGATGTAAAAGAAAACATTCCTGATTCAGCTGCGACAGCCACTTCCATGTCCTCCGGAGTGAAGACATACAATGGAGCGATTGCGGTTGATTTGGACCAGCACGAAACCAAGACGGTTTTGGAACAGGCGAAAGAAATTGGGAAATCGACGGGGCTGGTAGCTACATCACAAATAAACCATGCGACCCCTGCGGCATTCGGTACGCACGATCCTTCCCGGCAGAATTACAATGAAATTGCGGATGATTATTATGATGAAATGGTCAAAGGAGAGCATAAAGTAGACGTTCTGCTCGGTGGGGGAACGGATTACTTTGAGCGGAAGGATCGAGATTTAACCAAGGAGTTTCAAAAAGACGGTTTTAATTATGTAACAACCGCAAAAGAGATGGAAGCGTCCAAAAGTGATCAACTGCTCGGCTTATTCGCTCCAGTTGGGTTGGACAAGGCGATTGACCGGCCGGCAGAACAACCGTCGTTAGAGCAAATGACTACAAAGGCAATTGAAACGCTGGATAAAAAGGAAGAAGGTTTCTTTTTAATGGTGGAAGGAAGCCAGATTGATTGGGCCGGCCATGACAATGATATCGTTGCAGCCATGAGTGAAATGGATGATTTCGAGAAGGCATTCCAAAAAGCGATCGAATTTGCAGAAGCAGATGGAGAAACGTTAGTCGTGACAACGGCTGATCACTCGACTGGAGGACTGTCCATTGGAGCCGACGGGCCTTATACATGGGACACAGAAGTTATAAAAGCGGCAAAACATACACCTGATTTTATGGCTGCGCAGATTGTGGAAGAAGGAAAAGAAGTAAGGCAGACATTGGAGGATAACATTGCTTTCGATGTATCCGATAAAGAGGTGGCTGCGGTGGAAGAAGCGATGAAATCTGCTTCTGAAGAAGACCGTCTGACGGAAGTGGATAATAGTATCGAACGAATATTTAATAAAAGGTCAGGGACCGGCTGGACGACAGACGGTCATACGGGAGTAGACGTCCCTGTCTATGCTTACGGACCGGGATCCGATCTGTTTGCAGGTCACATTGATAATACAGACCAAGCGAAGAATTTCTTTCAATTACTTAAAACGTCCGATGAAGAAGGCGGAGAGCTTGCGGATACAAGTGCAGCTTATCCGGCGGGGATAGTGCTCGGTGCCGTAATAGCCGGTGCCGGTGGAATCCTGTTGTTTCGCAGACGTCAAATGAATAAAGCATGAATCAAAAAAGCCAGCCTCCCGGGCTGGCTTTTTTGCAGCATCTTAGTAATTTTCCCATGCTTCCTGATACAGCTGTATCAGGTTTGGACGATTGAGACTGTTGACGGGGATATCGAATGTCTTTCCCTTCTCTTCAATGACTTCGTCCGTGTCATTACCAAACTCAAATAGAGAAGGGGCGACTTCCTCATTGAGAAATTTTAAATCAAGTCCATCGAAACCCAACTTGTCAATGGATATAGGCTCTCGGGAGGCCAGAGTGAATCCCCAGTTTCCGAAGCTTGGAACGTCTAGATGATAATTGGCGGTTTCAAGGCCTGTGGCTTGTACCGTTTTGTTAATGGTCCAGTACACTTTGGTCGCAAAAACCGGACTCGTTGATTGAATACTCACTTTCCCGCCTGGTGACAAGTGGTTCCGTACAAGGGAGTAGAACTCCTTCGTATACAGCTTGTTGAGGCCTTCATCGTTGGGATCCGGCAGATCGCCAAGGATAACATCATAAAGCTCCTTAGAATCGCGCAAGTATTGGAAGGCATCTTCATGAATGACCTGAACACGGCTATCTTTCAAGGAACCTTCATTCAGTCGGAGCAGCTCATGGTTGGTGTTGGCAAGGTCCGTCATGGCAGGGTCGAGGTCGACCAGGGTAATCTGTTCCACGTCTTCATGCTTCAATACTTCCCGGACAGCAAGACCATCGCCTCCACCGAGAATCAGAACCGAGCGCGTTTGATCGGCAAGCGCCATCGGAATGTGGACGAGCGCTTCGTGGTAACGGAACTCGTCACTTTCTGCGAACTGCAGCTGTCCGTTCAAGAACAGCCGTACATCTCCCGGTTCCTTGGTCAAAATGATCTTCTGATACTTTGTTTCTTCTGTGTAAACGATCGGGTCTGCGTAAGATTTCTGCTCAAAGACACTGGCATACTTCTCTCCAAATAAGAATCCCGCGACAAGCAGAAGGAGAATGAGGAAGCCGGCCGCTTGGTGGACTTTGGGCCTGGACATCTCTTTTCGGAACCTTAATGTGATGAACAGAGCGACAATCGCATTGATCATGGCAATGAAAAAGGCAGTATTGATCAGACCGAGCAGAGGACGCAGGACGAGAGCGAATCCTACGGACCCGATCAGACTGCCGGCATAATCAAAAAACAGCACCCTCGCTGTGCTTTTACTTATATCTTCACGGATTTCCTGAACCCTTCGTATCAGGATCGGGAGCTCCAGACCTGTCAGAAACCCGGTCAAAGATATGACGGTGTACAAGTAGATCTGGGCAACGCCGTCATCGAAGTAAGCAGTGAAAAAAAACAATCCAAAGACGGAAAAGCCCCCGACGAGAGCGATCAAGTACTCTGCCTGAACGAAGCGGGTGACGAGCCAGTTCTTCAGTTTTTCACTCAGGGCTGCTCCGATTCCCATGGCCATCATGAACAGCCCGATGGTTATACAGTAATAAAGAACGCTGTCCCCGAATAAGTAGCTGCCTGCAGCACCATAAAGAACTTGGAAGACGATTCCGCAGATTGAAACGATTCCTGATGACAGATAAAGATACTTTTGTGCGTTCACGGTTGGTCCTCCTTTATTCTTCTTATGTAATGCTTCCTGCTACGGCAAAACCGATGAAGATACTGACAGATGCCGCTACAAGGCCGACAGCGATGTTGTTTTTCTTTATTTCCTCTTCCGCTTTGAACGGAGTGATCCACTCGAACAAATAGTAGCCGGCAATCATCAACAGAAAGCCGATGAAGATCCAGATAGAGGCGCTCCAAATACTTAAATTGTGGGCAATAGAAGATTCTGTAATGATACCTAGACCGATCAACTTCCCGGCGAACTGAGAAGCGACAGCGACGTTGCCCTTCAGCAGCTCTTCTTTATCGTTATAAGGGGTGAATTTTTCAAAGATGGCCATACAAATTCCTGCCAGGACAAGCATGACGATCCAATACAGCAAGGTCAATAGAAGGTCATAAACATTCAGTACTTCCGAAATATCGAATTCAAACATGGTTTTTCGCTCCTGTTCTTTTGTTATTTTCCTGCTCCGGGGCCGCCGCCGCGGACACCGGAGGATGTGCTGGATGACTGGCGTACGGATGGACTGCTCCCGGCATTTTTCACATAACTTCCACCGCTGCCGCCGATATACCCTGTATAAAAGAAGCCGCCGCGGTTATCGAGGTCCATAGCATAAACCTCTTCTGCTTCCTCTTCTATGCCGTAGTCCGAAAAGAAATCACTATCATAATTGTTCCGGACGAATTCTTTATCCGATACTTCGATGATGGTATCTTCTTCTTTCTGGGTGTCCTGATAGACCTGCACGAGGTAATCGTCGTAGAGCATTAAATCACGACCGTCTTTGGAGGCTTTATGTACGGCCTCTTCAGAGTCGGTGATGCCGGCTGCCACTTTCTCCGGCTTCTGATCATAAGCGCGGAAGATTTCCGATTTGTTGCCCACATCATCGTATACGATATCCTCCATTGGGTATTGATCCCCGACTGCATCCACTACGTTGGAGCATGCCGTCAAACACAGCAGGCCGAGCAGAATAACCGGGATGGATTTGAGTTTCATACTCTTCATCTCCTGTTTTATTCATTTTCTAGAGGGCGTAGCATTAAGGAATTCAAGCGCCAGTGTGTTTCCTTCATACTGGACTGCCAATGTGGAGGGTAGTCTCCCTGCACCTCGAAGCGATCGGTATATGTCCGGTCTTCATCATCCGTGATGACCCGTTCCAATTCGAAGGAGAAGGTTACCCACACATCATATTGGAAGGTCGCCCATTCCACCCCGTGATCGGTTTCGGTGCTGAGCGGGCTCACCGGCTGTTCATCCAAATAAGATTGAAATTGCTTGTTCCGTACGGTGTAATGGACATCTGTGATGTGCTCCGGATCGACTTCTTTGTTCATATAAACGTCACGAAGAGCGGTTTCATAAACCCGTTCATACAAAAAATAGGCATCCAAAGCACCCCAATTTTGATTGTCGATCTCGTTTAACGCAGCTATCGTATGAGTGAGAAAAGCAACTTCAGTAGGCTCATAGTCTTCATCTGTGATGTAGGTATCCATTGATACAGTCAGGTTGTCGGGTTTCTCTGAATCTCCTTCTCCATAGACATCAATTTCTCCCGGCATGAACATACCAATGAGCACGAGCAGTGCGAATATGGAGCCGATGACGATTCCTGATATTTTTAGTATTTTTATGAAGGTTTTCATTGTCTATCACCTCCTCAGAAAGGGAACGGAACGTGAGTGTTAAGGCAATTTCATCCATTTTAACCACTCTCATTATACGTTCCTATGAATCTAGAAACAACAAAATTCGAGGATATTCGGAACATTCAAGTTGCAGCGTAAGAATAAAATTCAGCGTTGACATTTTTTATTTGCGTTGTTAGAGTATTTAAAAAATACATATTTCTTATCCAGAGAGGTGGAGGGACTGGCCCTTTGAAGCCTCAGCAACAGGTCTGAATGCAGACACTGTGCTAATTCCAGCGGGTGTTGAATAACCCTGATAGATAGGAGCTTCCTTTTATTTGTCGGTAAACGCACCCGCTCCAGGGTGCGTTTTTTTATGTATTTTTAGATGAAGAGAAAGTGGAGGGGAAGAGAAAATGGAACAGAACTTCAAAAGAGAAATGAAAACACGCCACCTTGTGATGCTGTCACTCGGTGGAGTCATCGGAACCGGGCTGTTCCTCAGTTCCGGATACACCATCCAGCAGGCAGGACCATTTGGGACGGTGCTTGCCTATTTGATTGGTGCGTTGGTCGTTTACTTAGTGATGCTCTGTCTTGGTGAGTTGTCTGTACATATGCCTGAGACTGGTGCGTTTCACAGTTATGCCGCGAAGTATATCGGTCCGGGAACGGGGTTTACGGTTGCCTGGCTTTACTGGCTCACCTGGACAGTGGCGCTGGGATCGGAATTCACAGCTGCCGGACTGATGATGCAGCGGTGGTTCCCGGATATAAGTGTATGGATATGGAGCGCTTTATTCGCGATTTTGATCTTCGGATTGAATGCATTCACCGTGAAGTTTTTTGCAGAATCAGAGTTTTGGTTTTCTTCTGTCAAAGTCATCGCCATTTTTCTATTTATTCTACTTGGTCTGGCTGGAATTTTCGGTATTGTGCCGCTTGCAGATTCTGAACCAGCTCCGTTCTTTTCTAATTTCACAGAAGCCGGTTTGTTTCCGAATGGGGCTTTCGCCATCTTAATGACGATGCTGGCGGTCAACTTCGCATTCTCCGGTACAGAGTTGATCGGTATTGCGGCGGGAGAAACGGTCGATCCCGCGAAAACAATCCCGAAAGCCATCCGGACGACGCTCGTACGGCTCATTCTTTTCTTTGTAGGAACAATTATTGTGCTTTCCGCGCTGCTTCCGAGTTCGGAAGCCGGAGTCATTGAGAGTCCTTTCGTTGCCGTTTTGGAAAGAGTCGGTGTTCCATTTGCCGCAGATATCATGAACTTTGTCATCATCACGGCTATTTTGTCTGCAGCGAATTCAGGGTTATATGCCTCCTCCCGTATGCTGTGGTCTCTCGCGGATCGGAAGACGATCTCTCCGAAATTCGCGAAAATGACGAAGAAAGGCATTCCGCTGAACGCCATCTTATTCAGCATGCTTGGTGGGGGACTGGCTCTGTTGTCCAGCATCATTGCGCCCGATACCGTCTATATCGTGCTGGTATCGATTTCAGGACTTGCAGTCGTTATCGTATGGATGAGCATCAGTCTTGCTCAATTTAATTTCCGGCGGGCTTATGTGAAAGCTGGGAACAAGGTGGAGGACCTGGGATACCGGGCGCCGCTTTATCCATTGGTGCCGATCGCATCGTTCCTGCTCTGTCTTGCCGCCTGCATCGGAATCGCCTTTGATCCGACACAGCGGATCGCCCTGTATTGTGGAATTCCATTCATCATCCTTTGTTATGCAGGGTATTATCTGTCACAATCCAAGAAGAAACGGAGAGTAGAACATGTCGAACAGAATCAACAAGCGCAATCCTATTAAACAACTATTGGAAACAAAGAAAACGATTATTCTCGATGGGGCGTTGGCGACAGAATTGGAGACATACGGCTTCGACCTTGATGATCCACTTTGGTCCGCCCGTGTGCTGCTTGAGAATCCGGATGCTATCCGTAAGGTTCATGCCGATTATTTCCGTAATGGTGCGGATATTGCCATCACCGCTAGTTATCAAGCAACCATTGATGGGTTTAAGCAGCGGGGGATCGACGAAGATAAGGCGCGCACATTAATTAAAGATACCGTTCGCCTGGCACAGGAAGCACGCTCGGATGTCTGGAGGGAAGCGGATGACAGAGCTTATCCTGTCGTTGCAGGTTCGGTTGGCCCTTATGGCGCCTACCTTGCTGACGGCTCAGAATATATCGGGAACTATGGTGTCACGGATGAGCGGCTGAAAGAATTTCACCGTCCCAGAATAGAAGCGCTCATCGAAGCGGGTGCCGACGTGCTTGCCTTTGAAACGATTCCTTCCCTCCAGGAGGCGAAAGTACTGACGGAATTATTGGGCGAGTATCCGGGCGCCAGTGCGTGGCTTTCCTTTTCCTTGAAGAATGGCAGCCAAATCAGTGATGGAACGGAATGGAGACGTTGTATAGATGTGATCGAAGGGAGGGAGCAGGTGGTAGCAGTCGGAGTGAACTGTGCTCCGATTCCTGATGCGACAGAGGCAGTCGGCCATATCCGGGCTCTTACAGATAAGCCGATTATTTTATACCCGAATTCGGGAGAAACATACGATCCCGACACGAATGACTGGTACGGGGAACGCTCCTGCCAGCGTTTCGATGAGCAGTCCGATCGGTGGGTGGAAGCCGGGGCAACGATCATAGGAGGCTGTTGTCGTACGACTCCTGATCACATTCAATCGCTGGCAAGGCGCTGGCAGAATAGGTAAAAAGAGAAAGGCCTTTCTGATTGGGAAGGTCTTTTTTTATGTGTAAAAAGCACTAGACAAGCGGATGAATTTTTATGCAATAATCACTAAATTCAGAAAATTATGTGGAAACTTTGTGAATTTTAAGATAACATGTTGTTAGAAGTAAATTGTATACAATCTTCGAATACAATGGTGGGATGCAAAATGAGTAGTAGTGAAGAGAGAGCATATGAAAAGGTGAAACGTGCCATTATGCTGAAACGGCTTGTTCCGGGACAGCGAATTACGGAAGATTGGGTAAGTAAAGAGTTAAATATGAGCAGAACTCCGATAAGAGCTGCTTTCAAGCGATTGGAAAGTGAGAAATTGATAGAACTGGTTCCCAATAAGGGGGCGATTGTTTACAAACCGTCCAACAAAGAGCTTCGGGACGTTTTTGAACTGAGAATTGTTTTAGAAACTTATGCAGCGAGACTTGCGGTTCCTAAGCTGGATGATGCTCATCTGGAACAGCTTGAAATTCTACTTTCCGATGAACTGGAAACCTACAAGTCCAAGAATTTCGAGGAATTCCTTCGGGTCAATGGTTTGATCCATACGTTCTTATCCGAGGTATCCGGCAATGAATTCCTTCTACAGGAAGTCGACAAGTTGAATCAGTGGTCGGACTGTTATTTAATCCTCCGAGATGAATTTTACTCGACACCAATGAATGAGGTTAAATCGATTCCCGAACATCGGGTGATATTCGAACATTTGCAGGAGAGGGATTCTGAAGCAGCGGAGGCAGCAATTCGTAACCATTTGCTCTCGACACTGAGTGATTTGTCTGAACGAACATCGGTTTTCTATTAATTAAAAGGAGTGGTTAAACATGTCTAAGCACGTATCTATCCAAACAAACATCCCAGGTCCAAAAGCGAGCGAGCTGCTGGAACGCCGTCATCAAGTAATTCCTGATTCAGTAAGCTACGGCATTCCAACATTTGCACAGAAAGCGGAAGGAGCCAAAATCACGGATGTGGACGGTAATACATTCATCGACTTCGCAGGTGCGATCGGTACGATCAACGTCGGCCACTGTCACCCGAAAGTAAAAGAGGCCCTCCATGATCAAATTGAAAAATTCATTCATACCGGATTCAATGTAATGATGTATGAACCGTACGTCGCTCTTGCTGAAAAATTGACACAGCTTGCTCCTGGATCTCATAAGAAGAAGGTGCTTTTGCAGAACAGTGGTGCAGAAGCTGTAGAAAATGCCGTTAAGATTGCTCGAAAATATACTGGCAGACAAGCCATCGTCACATTTGCCAATGCGTTCCACGGGCGTACGCTGATGACGATGTCCATGACGAGCAAAGTAAAGCCGTATAAATATGAATTCGGTCCATTCGCACCGGAAGTGTACAAGGCTCCTTTCCCGTACAGTTACCGCCGTCCTGAGGGAATGTCAGAAGAGGCTTATATCGATTTCATGATCGAACAGTTCCGTGATTTCTTCCTGAAAGAAGTCGCACCGGAAACAATCGCTGCTGTATTTATGGAACCTGTCCAGGGAGAAGGCGGCTTTATCGTACCGGCGAAGCGTTTCGTCCATGCGGTCAAGCAGCTTTGTGAGGAGCACGGTATTTTGTTCGTGGCAGATGAGATCCAGACGGGATTCGGAAGAACGGGCAGCTATTTTGCTTCTGAGCATTTTGGTATTACTCCGGACTTGATCACGGTTTCGAAATCATTGGGTGCCGGTATGCCGATCAGTGGAGTCATTGGACGTCAGGAAGTCATGGATGCTGCCGGTCCGGGAGAACTTGGAGGTACGTACAGTGGTAACCCGGTTGCCTGTCAAGCAGCCCTTGCGGCGATTGATGTCATTGAAGAAGAGGGCTTGAACGAGCGTGCTGTCGAAATTGGTGCAACGGTTAAGGACAGGTTCACCAAGCTTGCAGAAGAATTTGACTGCATCGGTGATATCCGCGGTCTTGGAGCTATGGTGGCTGTAGAGATTGTCAAAGACCGTACGTCGAAAACACCGGATAAAGCACTTGCGTCTGAAATTATTTCCAAAGCTCAACACAGCGGTTTGCTGGTACTTGGTGCAGGAGTCTATGGAAATGTCGTCCGCTTCCTGATGCCGCTCGTCATTACGAATGAAGAATTGAACGAAGGGTTGGATATCCTGCGTGACGCAATGGAGTCCGTGTTGGAAAAGAAGACGGAATTTTCGGTATAAAATAAGGGGGGATGCTTAATGGAAGATAAGAAATTAAAGAAGGTATTATCGTCCTTTGATCTGTTGTTTCTGGCTCTCGGTGCGATGCTCGGCTGGGGATGGGTCGTTCTTTCAGGTACGTGGATCACGTCGGCAGGTTCGCTAGGGGCGGTCATTGCCTTTATCATTGGTGGATTCCTGGTCATCTGTGTCGGCTTGAATTATGCGGAATTAGCTTCGGCGATGCCTAAAGTAGGCGGCGAGCACGAATATGTCCACAGGGCACTTGGCAAGAAAGCATCGTTCGTTGCTTCGTGGGCAATTACGCTCGGATATATTTCGGTAGCGACTTTTGAAGCAGTTGCACTACCGACGGTTATCGACTACCTGCTTCCTGACTACCAGGCCGGCTATCTATGGACGATTGCCGGTTGGGACGTGCACCTGAACTGGGTACTCATCGGTTCACTAGGGGCCGTCATTATCACAGCAATCAACTTTATAGGTCTAAAGCAGGCAGCGGTTCTGCAGACGGTGTTTACCTTAATGATTGTTGCTGTCGGACTTGTGCTGATTTTCGGGTCCGCTGCCTACGGAGAACCTTCCAACCTTTCGCCTTTATTTGAAGGTGGAGCGGGTGGCATTATGACTGTGCTCGTCATGGTTCCTTTCTTATTTGTCGGTTTTGATGTCATTCCTCAAGTAGCAGAAGAAGCGAACCTCCCCAGACGGAAAATCGGTTCCTTCCTTATTATATCTGTCATTGCAGCCATTGTATTTTATTTGGCGATCGCACTCGGTGTAGGCCTTGCGCTGAGTCCGGAAGAACTTGCCGTTTCAGAACTTGCTTCTGCCGATTCGATGGCAGCTTTGTTCGGATCTGAACGTTTCGCCCAAATCTTGATTCTCGGTGGTGTAGCAGGTATTGTCACGAGCTGGAACTCCTTTGTCATCGGCGGCAGCCGGGTTCTTTATGCGATGGCTGAATCAGGAATGATACCACAATGGTTCGGCAAACTGCACCCTAAATATAAAACACCTTCCAACGCCGTTCTGTTCATCGGTATTCTATCTGCGCTTGCTCCACTCCTTGGGCGATCTGCCCTGGTCTGGATTGTCGATGCCGGTGGCCTTGGCATTGTTGTCGCCTACTTCCTTGTCGCTATGTCCTTTATTCTATTAAGGAGG
Organism: Halobacillus sp. KGW1; assembly: GCF_001592845.1. Lineage (NCBI taxonomy): Bacteria > Bacillati > Bacillota > Bacilli > Caryophanales > Bacillaceae > Halobacillus > Halobacillus sp. KGW1. Next base: position 240,561 of record NZ_LSOC01000004.1, on the reverse strand, counting down.
AAAGAACCGAAAATGGAGCGTCCGTTCCGCGCTGGTAAATCTCCGGTGTTCGGGTATTTAGCTTTAATACTTAGTCTTGGTTTCATCGTCTTGTACCTGCCTGGAATGCCTGCTGCTCTTATCTGGCCGTATGAGTGGATCATGGTCGGCGGCTGGGCGCTTATCGGTGCGTACTTCTTCATTCAGATGAATCGTGGGACTTACGAAAAGAAAAATGCTACTATTCAGAATAAAGCACTTTAGAAAGGGGTATTCCAGTTGAATCTTATTGTGAACGGGAAAGAATGGACCTCAGAGAAGACGATAGAAGTAACGAATCCTTACACACTGGAAGTGATCGATCACGTTCCGGATGCGGGAGAGAAAGAAGCGCAGGAGGCGGTGGATGCCGCCCATGCTGCTTTTCTTAAATGGAAGAAGACGACCGCCTATGAGCGTGCTGAATTTTTGATGCGCTGGCATCAACTGATAGAAGCTCATAAAGAAGAGTTAGCGGAAATCATGACGAAAGAGCAGGGAAAGCCGCTGAAGGAAGCAGCCGGTGAAATCGGTTATGCGAACAGCTTCCTTGCCTGGTATGCAGAAGAAGGGAAGCGTATCTACGGTGAAACGATTCCCGCTTCGAGCAGGGACAAGCGCATTCTTGTCCAAAAACAGCCTGTCGGAGTCATGGCAGCCATTACGCCATGGAACTTCCCGGCAGCTATGATTACAAGAAAAGTGGCGCCGGCAATCGCTGCAGGCTGTACCGTCCTTATCAAACCGGCAGAGCAGACGCCTCTGACTGCGATTCGTCTGGTGGAGCTGGCTCAGGAAGCGGGAGCGCCGGAAGGAATTATTAATATCCTTACAGGAGATGCTGCAACCATCAGCGATGTATGGTTATCTGATTCCCGCGTACGTAAACTTTCTTTCACAGGCTCGACAGAGGTCGGAAAGCTCTTGATGCGTAAGTCGGCGGATACGATGAAGCGTATCTCACTGGAGCTCGGCGGTCAGGCTCCATTCGTCGTTCTTGCGGATGCGGATCTGGATAAGGCAGTGGAAGGCGCAGTGGCATCAAAATTCAGAAATGCTGGACAAACTTGTGTCTGCTCCAACCGTTTCTATGTGCATGAATCTGTATTGGATGAATTTACAGAGAAATTGAAAACTGCTGTTGAGCAGCTGAATGTGGGAGATGGCCTCGATCCTGATACGGACATCGGTCCGCTTATTGATAAAGACGGTTTTGATAAGGTCAATAAGCATATCCAGAATGCTCTGGATAATGGAGCAACGCTTGTAACAGGCGGATCTTCCCAATCGGATAAGGGGTATTTCGTTGAACCGACCGTGCTTGTTCATACGACGGATGACATGATCTGTATGAAGGAGGAAACGTTCGGGCCTGTGCTTCCGATCGCTTCTTTCTCTGATGAAGAAGATGCGATTCGCCGTGCAAACGAGTCTCCATTCGGTTTGGCCGGATATCTGTACACAGAGAATTTCTCCAAAGCGATGCGTCTTTCTGAGGAATTGGACTATGGTATTGTCGGGTTAAATGATGGACTTCCATCTACGGCTCAAGCACCGTTCGGCGGGTTTAAGGAAAGCGGACTCGGTCGAGAAGGCGGTCACTTCGGTATTGAAGAATACTTAGAAACGAAATATATCTCTATCGGACTATGATAAAAAGCCGTCCCTGCTAAGGGGCGGTTTTATCATTTGCGGGTTTTATTTTTTTCTTCGGCTGTTATCCAATTAATACCTTTGACAATGGAATTCTTTCTGCCTATAATTATGTTTTTGAAAAATAACGTCCACCGTACGTGAGAAAGGTAAAAAGCCTCCATGAAACGTAGCTTTCAGAACCACATCAGTATAAAACTCCATCAAACCGATTTAAAATTGACAAGCTTCATAAAAGCGAAGCTCGCCCCTTACAATCTGGCGCCGGAGCAGAATTTGATCATGATGCTTCTTTGGGAGGAAGACGGGTTGACCCAGAATCAGATCGCCAATTACTTAGGTAAGGATAAGGCTAACATTGCCAGAATGGCCTCCAGTCTGGAGAAGAAAGGCTATATTGAACGATGCTTTCGGATTGACGACATGCGTTCTCTGGAGCTGCACTTGACGGAAAGCGGGCGGATGCTTGAAGCGAAAGTCACAGCAGTTACCGATGAAATTAACGAGGTTGTCAATCAGACGATGACAGAAGCAGAGATGAATGAACTGGACAGGCTCCTCCTCAAGATGCAGCAGAGCATAGACGAGTGAGGAAGCAGCTGTTTTTCAAAGGAACGGCCATCCGGTCGTTTTTTTTTTTTGCATAAAATAGTTGGATCAGTGGACGATAAAATCATTGACGCAAATAGTTCATGGGTGTAAACTATTTTTAGTTTATAGGTGTGAACTATTTTATGAAGGGAGTACACACATGCCTGATTCGAGGAAAGTCATCGACTTATTCATAGAAGTGTATTTCGGTGCGAGTGAACATTTGAGAAAGCTGGAGGAGAGCGGACCTTTGAAGAATGTATCCTCCCAACAACTGCAAACGTTAAAAATCATCAAAGTAGAAGCGGCTCTTACGCCAGGGAGGCTGAGCAACATACAAGGTGTCCATAAAAGTGCGATCTCGAACCGGATAAAGAAGTTGATGGAGAAGGAACTGATTCAATGGAGTGAAACGAAGGAAGATAAGCGCTCCAAACTCGTACAACTTACGGAAAAAGGGGAAGAGATTGTAGACCGTGCAGATGAACAGATTTATGACAGCTTTTCGTTTCTTTTTGAGGGGGTGAAGGATGAAGACGTCACCACTTTCATCCATTTGTTCGAGCATGTCAAAAAGAAGTTAAAAGAGCGGGAAGAATAACGGAAATGAGAATAGGAGCATCCTTATGAAGAACATATGGCGCATTTTCAGCCGAGATTGGAAAAATATATCGAAGAACTGGGTCGCGATGATCCTGATCGGCGGCTTAATCGTTCTACCGTCTTTATATGCCTGGTTTAACATTAAAGCATCCTGGGACCCATACAGCCAGACGGACCAGCTGCCTGTCGGAATCGTCAATGAGGATACCGGAGCTACTGTCCGGGATACCGATATTGACGTTGGTCAGGAAGTAGTGGATAACCTGAAGGATAACGACAGCATGGACTGGCATTTTGATGACAGAGAAGAGGCGATGGATAAGCTGGAGTACGGCGATTATTACGCGGTTATCGTCATCCCCGAGAATTTCTCTGAGAAGCTTGGAACGGTTATCAGTGACAGCCCTGAGAAATCGGAAGTCGAATATTACGTCAATGAGAAAGTGAACGCCATCGCACCGAAAATTACGGAAAAAGGTGCCAGCGTCATCGTCGAAGAAGTGAAAAGTAATTTTATATCGGAAGTGAACGGCACGATCGCAGAGCTGTTCAACGATTTAGGAGTAGAGCTTGAGAAGGACCTTCCGGATATTGAACGCTTTGAAGAATATGTGTTTAAACTGGAAGAGAATTTACCGGAAATCCATGATATGATCAGCAGTTCCTATGAAGATTCGAAAAGTGCGGTGGACGTCATTAATGACGTGCAGGCTCTGCTTCCGGAAGCCACGAAAGTGACGAAAGACGGTATTTCCACCATTGATGAAACGACAGGATTCATAGATGATGCAGAGGCACGACTAAATGAACTGGCACCACAAGTACAAGAGGATCTTGAAGCTGCCCAGCAGACAGCAGAGGATGTAAATGCGTTTCTTACTGATGTGCGTTCCATTGATTTGGATTTGGATACGGTCAACGCCATCAAGGACCGAATCGGTGAACAGACGGATGCATCCGTGGAACGTCTGAATGAGGTAGAGCAGCTTCTGAAGCAAGTGAAAGCTCAGCAGGAGGAGCAGCAGCAAAATGCCGAGGCAGACTCCGGGGACAATTCAGAAGATGGAGAAGAACAGCCTCCTGCTCCAGAGGTTTCCACAGAAACAATCGATCAGGCGCTTGCCACAATAGAAACGATTCGAGGAGACTTGGAGACGGTCCAGGCGGACAGCGGCAAGATCGAACAGCAGCTGGGTGAGAAGCAGGAAGAAATCGATGCTGTGCTTGCCGACCTGCAGGAGAAATCCCAAAATACCGCGGACCGGATTGATGCTTTTGTGAAAGAATATAATGATTCGATTGAACCGAAAGTATTGTCGGAAATAGATAAGGCGAAGAATACGCTTGCTAATGCGAGAAGCATTCTGGCTGACGCCCAATCGACTATTCCGGAGATTGAAAAAATACTGAACAGTACCGAAGGAAACATTGCCGAAGGTCAGGATATCCTTGAATATATGCTGAATGAGTATCCTTACGTCAACGACAAAGTGAATGAAATGGCGGATCGAATCCGTGATATTCAAGGGGAAACGGACATTAATGAGATCATCGAGCTTCTGAAAAATGATCCGGAGGCCGAACAGAGCTTTTTCGAAGAGCCGGTCGTATTGAGTAAGAACGCCTTGTTCCCGATTGCCAACTACGGTACGGGGATGACGCCTTTCTACACCGTGTTATCCTTGTGGGTTGGAGCATTGTTGTTGGTATCCTTGTTATCGACGGATCCTCATCACGGCGAAGAATACCGAAAGTACCAGCAGTACTTCGGGAAGCTTGCTACCTTTGTGAGCATCGGATTTCTGCAGACGCTTGTCGTAACGCTTGGTAACATTTACATCCTGAATGTAGATATAGCTGCAGAGCTTCCGTTCATCTTGTTTGGATTCGCAACGAGTTTTGTCTTTATGACCATTGTGTTTACACTGGTATCCGTTCTTGGGGACGTTGGGAAAGCAGCAGCGATCGTATGTCTCGTTCTGCAGATTGCAGGTTCAGGCGGGACGTATCCAGTCGCCTTACTCCCGGAATTCTTCCAGAATATCCATCCGTTTCTTCCGTTTTCCTACGCAATCGACCTGATGCGGGAAGCGGTAGGCGGTATCGTACCAGCCCGGGTGAAGACAGACTTTATCTTTCTGTCTATCTTCGGCGCAGCATTCCTGCTTATCGGTACGTTCCTGAAAGGGCCGCTCCATAAGCGTACGCGGAGTCTGATGAAGAAATCACGGGAATCAGGATTGTTCCATTAAAGAGATAACCACAATAGGAAGAAAAAGACGGATGATCTGAAACGGGTCTTCCGTCTTTTTTGATGCATTGGGGGGGGAAGGCAAACAGATGATTTTTCATTTCCGTCCGCATTTGCGAGAATAGAAGATGCAACAGGAAAAGGAGGAAACGACATTGAGTAATACGAATGTATCTGTTAAACCTTTATTTGAAACTTTCCATAGTGACAAAATACAATTAAAAAACCGTACGGTGATGGCGCCGATGACGCGCGGCTTCTCCCCGGGAGGCATTCCTGGCGAAGACGTGGCTGCCTATTACCGCCGCCGCGCTGAAGGGGATGTTGGTCTTATCATCACCGAAGGAGTCGGAATCAATCATCCGTCTTCTGTTTCCGGTGACAGCATCCCGCTCTTCCACGGAGACGCGTTGGACGGCTGGGCTAAAGTCGCAAAAGAAGTGCATGAAGCGGGAGGGAAAATTGCTCCACAGCTGTGGCACGTCGGAATGACACGAAAACCTGGAGAACTGCCGAACAAAGAAGCCGCACCAATCGGACCGTCTGGTTTGACCCTTGATGGGGTGCAAGTATCCGAACCGCTTACGGTCGAAGAAATCGAGGGGCTGGTTCAGTCATACGCGCAGGCTGCTGCCGATGCGAAGCGTATCGGGTTTGATGCCATCGAGCTTCACGGAGCACATGGATACTTGATCGACCAATTCTTCTATGAGCATACGAACAAGCGCACCGACCGTTACGGTGGTGATTTGGTCGGCCGTACGCAATTTGCAGTCGAAGTCATTGAGGCATGCCGTAAAGCCGTCGGCCCGGATTTCCCTATTATCTTCCGTTTCAGTCAGTGGAAAATGAATGACTATCAAGGAAAACTTGCAGCAACGTCAGAGGAATTAAATCAATTCCTTCAGCCGCTTTCTGACGCTGGAGTCGACATCTTCCACTGCTCTACCCGTCGATTCTGGGAACCGGAATTTGAAGGCTCTGAAATGAACCTTGCCGGATGGACGAAGAAACTGACCGGAAAACCTGCTATTTCTGTCGGTTCTGTCGGATTGGACGGAACATTTACAAGTTTTCAGGCGGCAAATACGACGAGTCTGGACGGTCTCATTGAAAAACTGGACCAGGACGAATTCGATTTGATTGCCATCGGTCGTTCTCTGCTTCAAGATCCGGAATGGGTTAAGAAAGTAGAGGAAGGCAGAGTAAATGATCTGCTTCCATTTGATAAAGACGCGTTAACGAAGTTATATTAATAGCGGAAAGAGGACTCCTGCAAAAGGAGTCCTCTTTTTTTGTTTTTGGGAGAGGGGCTTTGGATTTGCTGTGAACCTGATTCAGTCATCAAGCAGGTCTTTATTTTTATTATAGGATCGTTTAAGAGAGATGTAGTCAAAGAGCAGATAGAACAGGAAGCCGAGGAAGACGGGACCGGCTATGTCGAGAATTTCCATGCCCGTAGACGGTATTCCATTGTTGATCAAAAGCACGATCATGAATATGGCCGCGAAGAAAAGGGCTCTTTTCCTATTCAGGCGGCGTTGTGCACGATAGGTTTTCTCTTCAGAGATGTCGGTATGCTCTATCCCTTTAAATACATAACGGAAATAGGTGTATGCCATCACGAATACAGGGGTAAGCAGGACGGAAATTTCATTAAAAGATTGGGAATTCCACCATATGTTGTTCATAAGTGTAAGTGGCAGAAGGAGAAGTACAGTCAAAAAAGCCGCTTCTGCCATAAAGTAAACGATTTGTGAACGTTTGTATTCATCCTTCGGTAAGAAATAGTTGAGAAATGACTGGACCATTATGATTCCTCCCAGAATAAATCATCTAATGTTTTATCAAGTTCTTTGGCAATCGCGATACAGAGCTGAAGGCTGGGGTTATAGGTGCCTTTCTCAATCAGGCCGATTGTCTGTCTTGTCGCTTGGACACGTTTGGCAAGCTGGGCTTGAGTCAAATCCTTTTCTAGACGTGCCAGTTTGATTTTGTTCACTTTCGTATCACCCAATCATGTTAAATATATATTGCTTATGTAATTTATATATTACATTCAGCGATTGATTTCTGCAAGGGTATAAGGAATAATAAAAGAAAAAATGGATGGGATGTTTATGAGAAGAAAGTTCCGTATAGGAGAGATTGCCGGCCTCTTCCAGTTACCTGCTTCAACGCTGCGTTATTACGATGAAATCGGCATTTTTAAGCCGAAATACACGGATGACTCAAGCAGATATCGTTATTATACCGTCGATCAGTTTCCGGTATTGGATACCATCATCTTTATGAAAAAGAATGGATTTACTATGAAGGATATTCAGGAGCAGCTGAAAGAGAGGACTCCTGAAAATACGAAAGAACGGTTGGAGCGGAAGCTGGATGAAGTGAGAATGGAAAAGCTGCGGCTATCGATAGTAGAAGAAAAGATTAAGAATAAAATTTCGACCATAGAACAGGGCCTTACATTAATGTCGCAGCCCTCTATGACCTATCAATGGTTTCCTGAACGGCCCGTTTCCTATATATATAATGATGAGCCGATTGATTTGAAGGAGGCTTCCGACGACATCTACGTGAAAGATTTGGAATATCATTCCTTGTCAGGGATCATGTATGACGGATTCTTCACGGGGGACTTCGGCACGATTGCAGATATGGATAGTCTGGATGGTGAGGGACCGGTAAAGTATCGCTCAGTCTTTGAACTCCTGCACAAGGATAAGGAAAAACCGGAGTCCTCCTTTTTAGCAGAAGGGATGTATGCGTGTTATCCCCATAAAGGGAAGTATGAAGCAATAAAGCAAAGTTATCGGTTTATGTTGGAGCAGCTGAAAATAGAAGGCTGTGAAATAATAGGAAACGCTGTGGAAATCAGCCTGCTTGATGAATCGGTGATCCGCAATGAGAAGGATTATATGACATGGATCCAAATACCTGTCCGTAAAAATGATTGACCTTGAAGTAACTTGAAGGTTTATACTTTCTCTTGTAAACAGATACGGGAGGAACCATGATGACAAATACACACAGCATTTTGCAGCATCAACCAGTAAAAAAAGTATTCTTCCAGTATTTCTTTCCCTCTTTGTTCGGAATGATGCTGATGTCCATCAATATCCTGATCGACGGAATTTTCGTCGGTAACGGGGTCGGTGCGGAAGGTCTTGCCGGCGTCAATTTAGCCATGCCGGTTTTCTCGCTTATTTTTTCCATTGCTTTATGGATCGGTATCGGTGGCGGAACGCTGTATTCCATCCGGATCGGGGAACGTCAGATGGAACAGGCGCGGAGTGTTTTTTCTCTGTCTCTTATAACGACGATCCTCATCCTTGCTCTCATCGGTACGGTCGGATATTTTCAAGTGGAAGCGGCAGCCCGAATGTTAGGGGCGAACGCAGAGACGCTCTCACATACAGTGGAGTACTTACAGGTCCTTTTCTCCCTTGGGTGGCTTATTGCCCTGCAGCAGCTGCTTAGTATATTCGTTAGAAACGATGGAGGCCCTGTGCTTTCGATGGTTGCACTTGGGATAACAGCAGTCACCAATATCGGTTTGAATTATTATATGATTTTCATATTGGGTCTGGGCGTGTTTGGTGCTGCCTTGGCCACCATTCTTGCGAGTGTTCTCGGTATTTTTGTTTTACTCATCCATTTCTTTCGCAGTGACACAAAACTCCGACCTTTTGCTTTCCAGTGGAGCTGGTCTGGTCTGGGTGCGATTTTCTCGATCGGATTTCCAAGCTTCCTTGCAGAGGCGGGGGCGCTTGTCTTTGTTGCAGCGTATAACCTGGCAATCGTAAGCATGCTCGGAACGGATGGAGTCGCCGCTTTCTCCGTTATCAATTATTTGCACGGCTTCATGTTCCTGTCGTTCTTCGGAATCGAATCGGCGCTTCAACCGATGATCAGTTATTATCACGGCGCTAAAGAGAGAGGCCGGATTCGGGAGAGTGTGAAGATTGGGGAGGTTACTGCTTTGGTAATGGGCGTCGTACTGCTTGTTGTCGGACTTCTCGCAGCGCCGCTTCTCGTATCGTTGTTCGGTCTTGAGTCTCAACACGTCCGCTCGCTCGCCGTAGACGGAATTCGATTGTTCTTTATTGCTTATTTATTCCTTGGCTTCAACTTTGTTTATATGACCTATTTTCAATCGATCGGACAGATCCGCTCTTCCACCCTCATCATTCTGCTCAGAAGCTTTGTACTTCTGCTTCTGTTCTTATGGATTCTGCCGCTGTTCCTCGGGCCAGCCGGCGTTTGGCTGTCTTTGCCGATGGCGGAGATGGTTGTTGCATTCTTGTTGGTTATTTATGTGAGAAGACGCGTAGTAAATCACATAGGCGGTGCGGAAACAGGTTGATCGTATTGGGTAATATTTACAAATTTAATTCTAGGATATATGATGAAACTCGGAATCTATCGATAAGAGAATAGAGGAGAGTGACTATGAGAAAGCGTATAGTGATTCTGACTGTTTTCGCTGCTTTATTGGTATTCGCCGGATGTAATGTTTTCGGGCCTTACAATCTTTACTATGAATGGAATGAAGAAGGGGTTCTGGCGGATTACTTGGAAGAAAGCGATCAGTTTCAATCAGAAGACATTGATTCTATTAACTACTTAGGATCGGACACGTTCGAGATTACGACCGGAGACGAAGATCATATCGTGAAACGGGTTTACACCTCCATGATGAACGGACATTGGGACGTGTTTCAAGCGTCCGGATCTGAAGCCGATTTCTAATACGAACGTAGAACAAGAGTTAGGGAAGGGGGAAACGATGCGCAGAGAACCGACGTTTCTAAAGGAGTAGAACAGAAGCGAAGGGAGAGAAAGAGATTGATAGAAGAATGGTACACCGAACGATTACATCTGCGTCCATGTAAAGAAGCAGATGCGCCGTACCTATTCGCTGTATGGTCCGATCCGGAGGTTGCGGAATTTATGAATATCGAACCATTCTCCAGCCGGGATCAAGCCGTCCGTATGATCGCTCTTATGAATGCACTGGCTGAAAAGGGAGAAGCCATTCGTTATTCCCTCGAGACTAAAAACGCAGGACGTATCATCGGGTCCTGTGGTTATAATGCGGTGAACGATAGTGCCGGAACAGTAGAAATCGGGTATGAGATCGCCAAGGCTTACTGGCGGCAGGGCTATGGTACAGAAGTAGTTTCCACTCTTGTAGATCATGCGTTTCATCGCTGGGGGATGGAGCAGGTGGAAGCCAAAGTACATCCTCAGAATGAACCATCGACCCGCTTGTTGGAGAAGCTTGGCTTTATCTTTTCAGGCACATTATGGGAGGAAGATGAAGCCACTGGCGGGAAGGAAGAAATGCTTCGTTATGTTAAAAGGAAGTTCCATGATTGAGCAGAAATAAAAAGCAGGCCGGCGGCCTGCTTTTTTGTTGAAAAAAATTGTTCAGCCTTGAATCCCGCTCTGTCCATCATTTTCGTGTGAAAGAAAAGGGCGCCTGCTTTTTTTAATGTCGTTCCTTTGCTATGATCATAGAGATTCTGTGTGATTATTCAGAAAAAATAAAAAGGAGTGAATGACATGGCAAGAGCAAAACGGAAAGGATTGACTCTGGTTTACACCGGAGATGGAAAAGGAAAGACAACAGCTGCCGTCGGACTGACGGTGAGAGCGGTCGGGCAGGGAATGAACGTAAAAATCCTCCAATTCATCAAATCGAAGAAACGGAGCTATGGAGAAATGAAGGCGCTTGAGAAGCTGGGTGTGGAAATGGTGCAGCTCGGAGAGGGGTTCACCTGGCTGAAAACTCCGGATGTACATAGGGAAGCGTTGAAGTCCGGGTGGGCGGAAGCGAAACAAACCGTCATGTCCGGCGAGTATGACGTGGTCGTCCTTGATGAAATAAACAATGCCCTGGCGATCGACACATTCCCGGTCGATGATGTACTGCCATTGGAGGAAGTGCAGGAGCTGATCCGCCATAAACCGGAGCACGTTCATCTTGTCCTTACAGGGAGAAGTGCCAAGGAGGAAATTAAGGAGCTGGCCGATCTTGTTTCCAATGTGCACGTCGAGAAGCATTACTACGATGAAGGAGTGCCGGCGGTGCGCGGCATTGAATATTGATGAGAAAACGCTTGGTGATAGCCGGCGCAGCCAGCGGTGCCGGTAAAACGACGATTACACTCGGGTTAATGGCGGCATGGAAGCAGCAGGGATGGAACGTACAGGGATTCAAGTGCGGACCGGATTATATCGATCCCAGTCTTCATAAAGCGGTAACGGGGCGGCCGGCGCGGAACCTGGATAGTTGGATGCTTCCGGATGACGTGTTGGCGGAAGTGTTTCAAAAAGGAAGTGACACGGCAGATATCTCGATTGTCGAAGGAGTCATGGGACTGTACGACGGTAAGTACGCGACATCCAATCAAGGGTCGACCGCGGAAATCAGTCAGAAAATTGATGCACCTATCATTCTTGTCGTTGACTGCAGTAAGATGGCAAGAAGCGCCGCAGCCATCGTGAAAGGATACCAGTTATTTGATGACACGACGGACATTGCCGGTGTCATTGCAAGTAAAGTCGGAAGCGAAGGGCACTATCGGATTATCAAAGAAGCGGTAGAACAGGAGTGCGGTATTCCGGTGTGCGGGTACCTCCCTCGCATGACAGAGTTAGAGATGCCGGAACGACACCTTGGGTTGATCCCAGCCATTGAAAGGGGAGAGCTGGATGACCTTTTTAACAAGATGGGAAGAGCCGTCATGGAAACCGTAGATATGGAGCGACTGCTGCAGATAAGTGAGAGTAAGCCTTGGATGGAGGTTCCCCCTTCGCCGTTATTTCAACAGCAGGCTTCTTCTTCTCTTAAGATAGCGATTGCGGAGGATAAGGCGTTCAACTTCTATTACCCGGAAAATCTCGAACTTTTGGAGGCGCGCGGTGTAGAAGTGCTTCGTTTTTCTCCGTTAGCTGGAGAGAAAATTCCTAAAGTGGCGGACGGCGTTTATCTGGGCGGCGGCTTTCCTGAACTTTATGCCGAACGACTCTCGGAACAGAAAGACATGAGAAAAGCGTTCCTGGCTCGCGTCGAAGAAGGGCTTCCTGTCCTAGCGGAATGTGGAGGATTCATGTTTTTAACAAAGGCCATCAACGGACATGCCATGGTTGGGGCTATTTCCGGGGACATGCATATGCAGGAAAAGCTGGCTGCTGTCGGATACAGGGAAATCCATGGAGGACCCGGGAATTTTCTTCTTCCTGAAGGGGAAACCGCAAGAGGTCACGAGTTCCACTATTCTGTATATCGCCCGGATGAGGAGCATACGCCGGCCTACTTCGTTAAAGGAACATTCGGAGAAGGGACAGAAGGAGTCATTCATAAGAATATTGTCGCAGGGTACACGCATATACACTTTGCATCGAACCCATCCGTTGTGGATGCTTTCCTGAATAAATGCAGGGAGGTTCGCAATTCATGAAGGCCGTACCAATTATGATCCAGGGCACACACTCAGATGCGGGGAAAAGTATGATGGTTACGGCTTTGTGCAGGATTTTTGCACGAAAAGGATATGCTGTCGCCCCGTTCAAGTCGCAGAATATGGCGCTCAACTCCTATATCACTATAGATGGCAGAGAAATCGGACGCGCGCAGGGGGTGCAGGCGGAAGCAGCCGGTGTCGAGGCAGAGACGATGATGAACCCTGTATTGATCAAGCCGACGAAGGATGATGAATCCCAAATTGTCGTCCATGGGAAGCCGCTCCGGAATATGAAAGCATCCGAGTACCGGAAGGAATATTACGAGACTGCCAAACAGGTAATACGAGAAGCTTATCAATCTTTAGCTGGTCGTTTTGAAAGAATCGTAATCGAAGGTGCCGGAAGCCCGGCAGAAGTGAATTTAAACGACCGTGAACTTGTCAATATGAGTATCGCAAGAATGGCGGATGCTCCGGTCATCCTTGTAGGGGATATCGACAGAGGAGGCGTATTTGCAAGCCTTGTCGGAACCCTGCAGCTGCTTGATCCGGTTGATAGAAAGAGAGTGTGCGGTGTAATCATCAATAAATTCCGCGGAGATGTGTCTCTGCTTCAGCCCGGTTTGGATTGGTTTGAAGCGTATGCAGGTATCCCGGTTCTGGGTGTCGTTCCGTTCCTGGAAGATGCTGCGATGGATGCGGAAGATTCCTTAAGTCTCCATCAATACAGCCGTTTCCCCGACGATGCCAAGGATTTGGATATCGCTGTCATTCATCTTCCGCGCATTTCTAATTTTACAGACATCGATCCGTTTCGGTTTGAAACGGACTGCCACGTACGGCTTGTTCAAAAGCCGGAAGAATTGGGAAAACCCGATTTGATCATTCTTCCCGGAACGAAAAATACGCTGGAAGACTGTCAGTTCATGAAGGAGCTGGGGTTGGACCGCGCTGTCAGAAGGCTTCACCTTCAAGGAACCATCATCTTCGGGATTTGCGGCGGCTATCAAATGATGGGGGAGAAGATCCATGATCCTCAAAAAGTAGAATCTGAAGCCATCGAAGTGGAAGGGATCGGGATTTTTCCACTAAAGACGACAATGCTTACAGAGAAACGGACGGTTCGCTCAAGCATGAAGGTTCATTTCTCGGGAGAAGAGCTGAATATTCAAGGCTATGAAGTCCATATGGGACAGACAGAGAGGACGGGGGATGTCGATTCCTTCCTTGATGGTTCCGTAAGCGACGGAGCATATGGGACGTATTTTCACGGTGTGTTCCATAACGACAAGTTCCGCCATCTGTTTCTCAACCAGCTCAGGAAACGAAAAGGATTGCAGGAGGCGGAAGCGCACGTGTTGTATGAACAACTCCGGTTGGAAGCTTATGATCGTTTAGCAGCGCACGTCACAGGTTTTTTAGACGTAGATAGACTGGAAGACATAATGGAGCAGTACCAGCGTAGATAGGAGCAGAAGCAGGGCCCCTATGAAGGCTATGACAAGATTTACTTTTTTCCGACGGGATTCTATAATAGAATCATCACAAAAATTCGAATATTCCGCGATCAGGTCCTACATGCTGTAGGTGAAAAGGGAAATCGGTGTAAATCCGATGCGGTCCCGCCACTGTAACGTTGAGGAAAGCTGCGTGCCACTGTTTGTACGGGAAGGGCAGCTTGACGATGAAACGGAGCCAGGAGACCTGCCTGACGTGTTCGAGAAGAGACTTTCGGGTTAAAGGTCTGCTTCGAACGAGCGTGATGTGTGCGTTTATTTATCAGCGTGTATCATTCCGCCTCCTTCGACGACCGCCTTTTTCTTAGAGAATGGCGTTTTTTTGTGAGCAAAAATAGGGAGGGGAAAGATACATGAAAAGAACACACTGGTTCATGCCGTTTGTTATGGGTATGCTTCTGATGTTTGCTGTCGGTTGCAGTGATGATTCCAATGAAACGGAGCAGGGCGCAGATGCTGGTGCGGAGGAAACGACTGATCAGCAGGGAAATTCTGCCGAATTCCCGGTCACGGTCACAGACGGAAGTGGAGAGGAAGTTACCATCGAAGAGGAGCCGGAGACGATCGTATCCTTAATACCGAGCAACACAGAAATTACATTTGCGCTCGGTCAGGGCGATAAGTTGATTGGTGTCGATACATACAGCAACTATCCGGAGGAAGCAAATGATATAGAAAAAATTGGAGCTCAGGAAATGGATGTGGAGAAGATTTTATCTTTAGATCCGGATCTTGCGCTGGTGACAGATTTCCACCAGGAGAATAATCGCGATATTCTAGATAAATTCGAAGAATCCGGTATCGACGTTGTTGTTGTCGACAGTGCGGAGTCTTTTGATGCTGTATATGACCATATCGAACTGCTTGGTGATGTGGAAGGGGCATCCGAAGAAGCGGATGAGCTTGTAGGCGACATGCAGTCCAGCTTGGAAAAGATCAAAGAGAAGGCAGAAGCTGTCGAGGAAAAGAAACGGGTTTGGGTGGAGGTCGCTCCTAGTCCTGATATTTATACAACCGGTACAGGAACCTTCATGAATGAGATGCTGGAGGCGATCCATGCCGAAAATACGGCTGCCGACCAGGAAGGTTGGGTGAAGATGACGGAAGAGGAAGCCGTACAGAAGAATCCTGATGTCATCATCACCACTTACGGCTACTATGTCGATAATCCGGAGGAGCAGGTGCTTGACCGAGCGGGATGGGCGGAAGTTCCTGCCGTGAAGCAGGAACAGGTCTTCGATGTGAATAACGATACGGTGACGCGTCCGGGACCGCGTTTGATCGATGGAGTAGAGACGCTTGGAAAGCTCATTTATCCAGAAGTATTTACTGAATAAGATCGGGTGGATGTACATCTTGTTGGGAGGGTTCGTACTTGGTGCGACCCTTCTTGGCGTTTTAAACAGCAGTGTCGATTTCCCGATCCCGGTTGTCCTCGATCTTCTGCTTAATAAAACGCTCGGGATTACTTTGCGGGAAGAGACAGTCGAGAAATCCACCGAACTGATCATTTGGGAAATACGGTTTCCACGGGTACTGCTGGCGCTTCTCGTAGGTGCTTCCCTTTCCATTGCAGGTGCTGCTTTCCAAGGATTGTTGAGGAACCCGCTGGCTGATCCGTACACAATCGGCGTTTCGTCCGGTTCCGCCCTCGGTGCTGTATGCGTGCTGTATTTCCAAATTACGATTTCGTTTCTAGGCGAATTCACGCTGCCGGTTGTAGCGATTATCTCCGGATTCATCACGATGCTTATCGTCTTCGGGGTGACCCACCTGGCCAATCGAACGCTTGCGATCGAGACGATCATTCTGGCTGGTATTATCGTTAGTTCTTTCATCAGTGCGGTCATTTCCTTAATCATTGCCTTGAGTTCAAGAGAAGATATGCGGCAGATTCTTTATTGGCTGATGGGGAATGTCGGGATGCGGGGATGGAGTCATGTCCAATTGCTTCTTCCGTTTTTCGTCGTTGGGGTCCTGCTTCTCCTGTTCAAAACGCGCGAATTAAATGCGATGGCGCTTGGTGAGGAGTCTGCCGAACACTTGGGAGTGCACGTGAATCGAGGGAAAGTGATGGTCATCGTCGGCGCATCGCTGTTGACAGGGGCTGCCGTCGCCGTATCCGGACAAATAGGATTCGTCGGACTGGTCATCCCTCATTTCATCCGAATGCTTGTTGGGCCCAACCACCGCCATGTCCTGCCGTTATCCACGCTTGCCGGCGGTGGTTACCTGATTCTCGCCGACTTATTTGCACGGACGATTGTGGCACCGGAAGAATTGCCGATTGGTGTCATCACCGCCCTGATCGGCGCACCGATCTTTGCTTTACTTATGATCAGAGAGCGATTCAGGAGGAACGAATCATGATAATGATGAAAGGTGTATCAGGAGGATATCAAAGCAAACGGATTGTCCATGATATTGATTTGTCGATTGAAACCGGCCGGTTCTTTACATTGCTTGGTCCGAATGGAAGCGGAAAGACGACCCTGTTTAAATTAATTACAGGGATACTGCCGGCAGCGACGGGAACTATTCAACTGTTCGGCAGGTCTCTGCATACGTTTTCTCCCCGGGAAAAGGCAAGAATGATGGCTGTGCTCTCCCAGGAATCGTATGTGGAATTCGACTTTACGGTCAGAGAAATCGTTACGCTTGGAAGATATCCTCATCAACGAGGGTGGTTAAAGCACACGACGAAAGAAGATCTTCGTATCGTGGATGCTGTAATGGAAGAGACGGATGTCCGCCGCTATGAGAATCAACCGTTCCGTACCTTGAGCGGTGGAGAGAAACAGCGGGTTCTGCTCGCAAAGGCATTGGCGCAGCAGCCGAAGATCCTTTTCCTGGATGAGCCGACAAACCATTTAGATATCAAGCATACAGTCGTCATGCTGGAACATTTGAAGAAGCATCAACGGGATCATGATCTGACGATTGTGGCAATCCTCCACGACCTGAATACGGCCGCGTTGTTCGCAGATGATGTCGGGTTACTGCAGCAAGGGAAACTAGTCGCAACAGGGGATCTGTCCTTGCTGCAGCAGGAGGATTTATTGCAGGAAGTGTACGATGTTCCTGTCCATCATCATTATCACCCGGAAATACCGAAGTCACAAATCGTGGTAACACCCAATCAGGAGACGGGTACGATCCCGGATTATCAAATCATTCAAAATGCGGAATGGATACATCTCCAATTTACCCGGCCGCTTCGGACGATGGCAAACAGCGTCATTGGCGGTGGTATCGGCTGGTCTACGGACTTTTGTAATTTTCATGTAGATTTATCCTACGACTGCCGGGAACCGGAAACGGATGTCATCAGCTGGATGAAAACAAGAGGCGTCGATCCCGCTCAAACAATTGGAATGATGACCGCTGTCCATCTGCAGGACTATGTCATCTGTAAAGAAAACGTTCAGGGTATCGGTGTAATGGCTGTAGTGACGGCAGGGGTCGGTAATGCGGTCGATATTTCGAGAAGAAGAGAACTGGGTGCAATCCAGCCGGGTACGATCAACATTATGGTTTTTGTTGATGCTCATTTGACAGACGGTGCCCTCGTCAATGCCGTTCAATCCGTGACAGAAGCTAAGGTGAAAGCGTTGGCAGACCGGTCTGTCCTGGATCCAGTGACGGGATCGACAGCGACCGGTACATCCACAGATAGTACCGTCGTCGCCTCCACACAGGTAGGGGCACTGACTCCCTATGCCGGCTCAGGGACGGCCGTCGGGCAGGCAATCGGTACGATTGTCTACCGCGGTGTACGGGAGTCCCTCGATAAATATGAGAAAAGGGGATCCCGTTGATGGACTGGCTTTATCACTACTATATTCTGCTTTTTGCAATAGGGCTGGATTTATGGATTGGTGACCCTAAGTGGATTCCCCATCCGGTAATCGGAATCGGAAAGCTTATCGGTCGACTTGAAGGTAAGTGGAACAATGGTGAACGTCTTAGGGAGAAGGGTGTAATGCTCGTTATCGTCATCGTAGGAGGGGCTGCAAGTATCAGCTTTGTGTTGATTACTCTGGCGGAAGCGGTCCATCCAGTTCTGGCTTTTCTGGTGGAAGGGTATATTGTATCTTCCACTATTGCCATCAAAGGGCTTCAGAAGGCCGCTTATGAGGTGCTGGTGCCTTTAAGCGCCGGGAATATCGAAGCCGCCAGGGAAAAGCTCAGCTGGATCGTAGGCAGGGATACGGAAGCTCTGAATGAAAACGAAGTGACGCGTGGTACCGTGGAAACTGTTGCCGAAAATACGGTCGATGCAGTCATTGCCCCAGTTCTTTGGGCACTGATCGGCGGTGGACCGCTTGCGTTCGCCTATCGTGCAGCAAATACATTGGACTCGATGGTCGGCTATAAGAATGATCGCTACCTTAATTTCGGCTGGGCATCCGCCAGGTTTGATGACATCGTCAATTGGCTGCCTGCACGGGTGACAGCGGCAGCCATGTGGATTGGTTCTTTTCATGTCAGAGATTCAAGGCGTAAAAATGGTCTTGTCATCGTACGGCGGGATGCGGCAAAGCATCCGAGCCCGAATGCCGGATTCCCGGAAGCTATGTGTGCCGGGCTTCTCGGTGTCCGTCTCGGAGGTGTGAATTTCTATGAAGGGATTCCTTCTTACCGTGCAGAGCTTGGAACAGCAGGAAGGAAGCTGAAGGCGGCGGACATATTAATAACCGTTCGGTATATGCACGGTACATGGGTGGTGGTGTTGGCACTTGTTGGTATAGTCATTGGTATCACTCACTATTTCTGATGGAGGGAGAGGAAAAGGATGAAAGAATGGCCGGAACACGGCGGGAATCCGTTAAAAATAATGCAACGATATGATATGGGGGAAAAGAAGGTGATGGACTTCAGTGCAAATCTAAATCCGCTGGGACCACCGCCCGATCTTTCTCTGGCTGCCGCATTCCGTACCTTGGATGTCTATCCCGATCCTGATTACCGCAGCGAAGTGCAGGAGCTTGCCGATGCGCTCTTGGTCGAACCGGACATGATTCGCCTTACTAACGGAGGAGCAGAAGCGATTTTCCTCGTGGCACATCTGTTTGCGGGTAAATCCGCGCTGATCATCGAGCCGGCATTCTCCGAGTATGCAAGAGCATGTGAAGCATATCAAATAGATGTGACGCGTCTTAATTTAAAAGAGGATTTTGGTTTTCCCGTGCAGGAAGTGCTGACAGCGATCCCACAAACAGACCTGCTTTTTCTTTGTCGACCTAATAATCCTACGGGTACAATAATCCCGATTGATCGGCTCATACAAATGCTTGAAGAAGCGGAAAAGTCCGAGGTGACAGTGGTGGTCGATGAGGCCTTTGTTCACTTCCTTCCGCTGGAGGAACAAAATATCCTCCCGTTAATGGAGCGTTTTCCAAACTTGATTATCCTGCGTTCCTTGACGAAAATCTATGCGGTTCCGGGTCTTCGCCTTGGGTACATAGTGGCCCAACCCGAACAAATCAAGCGGGTTGCCGGGGTGCAGATCCCATGGAGTGTAAACGGAGTGGTTGCTTCTTTACTGCCCGATCTGCTCGCTCGAACAGACTATATACATAAAACCCGCCGTTTTGTACAGGAAGAGCGGGAGCGATTAGTGATTTCTTTGCATGAACTTGGATTTACGGTTTCACCATCTGTTTCTAATTTCTATCTGTTGAAGGATGCATCCGCGGCAAATTCCGACCCTTTGTTCGTTTATCTGGTTAAGAATGGAATCATTCCGCGTCACACTCATACGTTTTCCGGACTGGAAGGAACGTATATAAGGCTGGCTGTAAGAAAGAAGGAAGAAAACGATCGACTGTTGGAGGTGCTGGCAGCTTGGAAGGGACAGTGACGTTCGTTTCTGGAGGCGCCCGTTCCGGCAAGAGCGCTTTTGCTGAGAGCAGGGCGAAGGTTAAATCCAGCACAGGAAAGCTTATTTATGTTGCGACAGCTGAAGTAGTGGATGAAGAAATGGAAGACCGGATTATACGGCACCGCAAAGATCGTGGGATAGAGTGGCGCACTATGGAAGCGCCGGTTCATATAGCAGGGGACTTAATGAATGTGGAAGAGGGTTCTGCTGTGCTGATTGATTGTGTCACCATATGGGTCAGTCATTTAATGTATGACGAAAAGGAGGACCTGGGCATGATTCTGGAAAAGGTTAAGGAACTGCTGCGAATCGGTCGTGAGAAGCGGCTGCAGCTTATCTTCGTATCCAACGATGTCAATGAGGGAACTCCGGTGCAGGAACCTTCTGTCATGGAATACATAAGAACCCTTCAGGACGTGCACCAGCTCCTGGCAGCTAAAGCCGATGAAGCGTTTCAGGTCATTTCCGGCATCCCTCTTTCCTGGAAAGAAGGAATAGGTTGAAGACGGGCGTTTACGGTTTGATTCTCGCCATTCAGTTTTTGACGCGTATTCCGCTTACCATCGAATGTCCATGGGAACAAAGGACAATCAAAAGCGCTCTTCGATCTTATGGAATCGCAGGTTTCATCATTGGTATGCTGCTCGCAGCCCTATGGTGGGGGACGGTGCTCTACTTTCCTATATGGTTTGGCGGGCTGGCGGTCATTTCCCTGTGGGTATATGTATCCGGCGGCCTTCATCTCGACGGGCTGATGGATGCAGCCGATGCGAAAGGATCCAACAAGCCACTGGAAGGTAAATGGGAGATCATGAAAGATCCCCACGTTGGGAGTTTCGGGATATTAGCGCTCGTTTTCCATCTGGCATGGAAAACAAGCTTCATCTTCGGCCTGTTCGTTTATGGACTTGATAAGAATCTGCTCTTTTCTATCTTCTTCATCCCTGCGTTAAGCAGAGCAGCGGCATTGATCGTTCTGTATCAGCTTCCATTGATGCGGGAGAAGGGTCTCGCTTTCGAGTGGAAGAAGCATATGGACCGAAGGGATGTCATCATAGGTGTAGGTGTCGTTGTATGTGTGGGAGCGTTATCCATTTGGACGATCGTTCTCATGGCAGCTTATGCCGTCTACTACTTTATCTTACGTTGGTGGATTGTCAGGAACTTCCGTGGCGTAAATGGAGATTTAATCGGATTAACGATAGAGGGGGGAGAATTATGGGGGCTGTTCGTACTTTGGATTTGTATGTGGTTCGTCATGGGCTGACGAAGGCAAATATAGAGAAGCGCTATATCGGCCATTTGGACGAACCGGTAATGGAAGAGCGGATGGAAGAGATGTTTGAGTTGAAAAAAAGCTTATCCACGGTCGCTTTTGATGCCTGCTTCACAAGTGACAGGAGGCGCTGCCTGCAGACCCTCCACTATTTAAGGCCGGATCTGCAAGGGTGGAAGGACGTCCGTCTTCGTGAGATATCATTCGGAAAATGGGAGGGGAAAAGACACGAAGACCTTGTCCAGGATCCTTCTTATCAGAGGTGGTTAAAAGATTGGCAGAATACCGGTCCTGACGGAGGAGAACGATTTCCTGAGTTCCACGATCGGGTGGGTGTTTTTTTAAAGGAAATGGTTTCATCTTCTTATGATCAGATTCTTCTCGTTACGCATGGGGGAGTTATTCGTTCTTTATATCAACACCTTCATCCGGAAGCATCCTTCTGGGATATAAGTCCGCCACACGGAAAAGGCTGCTATTTTAGAGTTAGTAAATCAGAGGAGGGATGGTCATGCACGTCGTGGTCGGAGGTGCCTGTTCAGGAAAACGAAAATACGTCCGAGAACACTTCCCTTCTTTAAATTGGGTGAGTGCTTATGAATCCCGGCAATGGTGTGAATGGAAGACTGTGCATGACGGGACGCTTGTTCTCGAAGGGTTCGAGGTATGGATCAGAGAAGCCCTTCAGCAAGGAATGACGCTGGAGGAGGTAAAGAAACTTTTTTTCACCTTCGTCGAGGACGTCAGGCATGCCGGACGTTCGGTCGTATTTATCCTTTTGGAGACAGGTCGGGGGATTGTCCCAATGGAGAAACTGGACAGAGATGGAAGGGATTTGTTAGGCTGGCTGACTCAGAAGTTGACAGGAAACGCGGATGAAGTGACCTATTGCTGGCACGGTTTGTGGACGACGCTCAAAGCATGACACCCATGACGGTGTCATTCGAAAGCTTATGCGTCTTGCAGGAGTCGATGCTCCATCATGGAAACAAAAGGGAACAGGAATAGAAAAACGCACCAAAAGCGCGGGCTTTTGGTGCGTTTTGTTTCTTTAAGATAAACCTTTTCTTCCGTAAAGTTGGATGGTCATGCATCAACGGGAACGGTATGTCCTCTATCATTGTGCCCGGGCCAAAGTAAACCGATGGCAGCACCGATGACTGCCGGAACGATCCATCCAAGGCCGATATCATAAAACGGAAGGTAGGCCGCATAGGCGCTGTCCACGACATCAAGAAACGAAACAGCGGCATTCGGCAGGCTGTCTTTCAAAGCATTGTAGCCGTCGATGACGCTGACGAAGAATGTGAAAGCAACGGAAACGGTGTAGACTTTTTGTTTATTACCGAAGAACGAAGAAGCGAGTCCGAGTAAAATCAGGACAATGGCGATAGGGTATAAGAACATCAGCACAGGAACTGCGAATTGGATAATTTTTGTCAATCCCAGGTTTGCAATTAAAAAAGATACGAAAGAAAGCAGAAACACAAATGTTTTATAGCTGACTTTCGGTACAATTTCGTGGAAGAACTCGCTGCACGCAGCAATTAAGCCGATGCTTGTCTTTAGACATGCAAGAACGATGATGATACCGAGAAGAACAGCTCCGAACGATCCAAAGTAATGCTTAGCCACTTCAGCGAATATGACGCCTCCATTGTCGAACAAGCCGATGGACATAACGCTTGAAGCGCCCATGTAGGTGATTAAACCATAAATAAGCATCATCAATCCCATGGCGAAAATTCCTGACTTCCAAGTCGCTTTGGCGACAGCTTTCTTATCCGTGATGCCTTTGCTCTTAATAGCATTGATGACAACAATACCGAAGGCGAGGGAAGCAAGAGCATCCATTGTATTGTATCCTTCCGTGAATCCGGTCATAAAGGCAAGATCAGTGTAGTCTCCGGATGGTGGCTGGAAACTGCCCATCGGTCTGACAAGTGCTACGATAATTAATAGGAATAAGAACACTAAAAAGGCCGGTGTCAGATATTTTCCGATGTAATCCATCACTTTTGCGGGATTCAGGCAGAAATAATAGACGATTGCGAAAAACACAAAGCTGAAAACAGCAAGCCAAAGGGTGGTTTGGCCTTCCGGAATAAAGGACTCGAAACCGACGACGAAAGGTACGGTCGCTGTCCGTGGAATAGCGAAGAATGGTCCGATCGTCAAATAAAGGACTGCTGCGAATCCGAGACCGAAGATGGGATGAACCCTTCCGGCAAGATCACGCAGACCACTGCTTCCGGATAACCCGATGGCCAATATTCCCATGAAAGGAAGGCCGATCGCCGTCACCAGAAAACCGATTAAAGCCGGCCAGAAGTTTGTACCCGCCAGCTGTCCGAGCTGGATGGGGAAGATGAGGTTCCCTGCTCCAAAAAACATTCCGAACAGCATCGTGCCGATGACGGCATAGGTTGAAAAAGGGATCTTTTTTTCCATAAGTATAGCTCCTTCTTGGTGTAATAATTGTTGAAGTTTTTTGATAATAGAGACTATAATAACAAGAATTCTTTCCGGATACAATGCCATTTTTCTTATTGATATTATTGGAAGTAAACGTCTTAGGTTATGGTTTAAAAGAATGGATATTAAAAAGAAAATCCACAGGCGCTTGACAGATGACCTAAGATCCTATATAGTTAAAGTTAATTATTCTTGTTCGTTTACGAATGAAAGCTTAAGTAACTGTTAAGTCACTTTCGTCTTGAATGAATTTGCAGAGCAATAATAGTAATACAATGTGGATTTATTCCACGCAGGAGGTAACAATATGTTACAAGGTACAGTTAAATGGTTCAACGCAGAAAAAGGTTTCGGTTTTATTGAAGTAGAAGGTCAAGATGATGTATTCGTACACTTCTCTGCAATCCAAGGCGAAGGTTTCAAAACTCTTGAAGAGAACGAAACAGTTTCTTTCGAAATCGTTGAAGGCGACCGTGGCCCACAAGCGGCTAACGTTCAAAAATAAGTCCTAAAGAAAAGCTTCCGGCTAACCCCGGAAGCTTTTTTTTTATGCGTAAATTTACTAAAGTTTATTAGAGGTAATTATCGGGTGGATATAGATCAGGGAGAGAAAGGAGACAAAACCAGGCAATAATCGTTTAATTTTTCTGAAAATAATATTGAAAGCGCTTAATTGTTCTGGTATTATTCATGTAACGATAATATTTACTAAAGTTTTACTAATGTTTGGAGAGGGAGTAATTCA
Source organism: Halobacillus sp. KGW1 (assembly GCF_001592845.1). Classification (NCBI taxonomy): domain Bacteria; kingdom Bacillati; phylum Bacillota; class Bacilli; order Caryophanales; family Bacillaceae; genus Halobacillus; species Halobacillus sp. KGW1. The sequence continues at coordinate 216,073 of NZ_LSOC01000004.1, read as the reverse complement.
TGACTACGATCAAGGAAATAGCTTTGCGTGCCAATTACTCAAGCAGCACCGTTTCAAGAGTGTTAAATCATGATACGACGCTTTCCGTTTCACCGGAGGCGAGATCAAAAATATTGAGTATAGCGAAAGAATTAGGTTATAAGACTGTGCAGGAACGAAAAGGTACGAATACTTCGAAGACAATTCCCGGGAAAGTAGGTGTTCTCATCTGCCATTCCCTTGAAGAGGAATTGAATGACGCGTACTTTATCCATATAAGACAGGGGGTGGAAAGTGAGTGTGAAAAGAGAGGGCTGGATCTGGCAGAGGTTCTTCGATTGAGTCAACTGAAGGCTGGAAAAATAAGTGATGAAATCAAAAATTTGATCGTTGTCGGGAGAATAAGTGAAGAGCTTCTGAGGGCGCTTACGGATCATTTGGAGAATGTCGTTTATATAAACCATTCGACGAACGATGATGTGTACGATGCGGTAGTAATTGATTTTGAACATGCAACCAGACAGGCGGTTGAACACCTGCTTGAACTTGGCTATAAGGATATTGGTTTCATAGGTGGACAGGAAGTAGAGCATTTCGTGGACAGGACGGAAGATCTGGAAGAAGGAAGAAAAGCCACGTTTCGAAAGATTATGGAGGAAAAGGGGCTATTCGCCGAAGAAAAATGTTTGGTTGGGCAGTTCCGTATTTCGGAGGGGTATCGGCTGATGAAAGAGATGATTGAGAGCAGCAGAGTCCCGGAAGCAGTGTTTGCATCCAGTGATGCGATGGCGGTCGGCGCGCTGCGGGCACTTCAAGAAAACAATTATCAAGTGCCTGATGATGTAGCGATCATAGGGTTCAACGATATCGAGTTGGCTAGCTATGCGAGCACACCACTTACTACAGTTCGAGTGCATACAGAAGAAATGGGGAAGACCGGGGTGAAGCTTATGATCGACCGCTTGGAAGGCCGCAACATCCCAATGAAGGTGGTTCTTCCTACCGAATTAATTATTCGTGAAAGCTGTGGGAGCAGGAAAAGGGATTTGCAAAAAAAGGGGATATCCTAATACCTTTACAGCTTTAAGGAGGTGAGGCCTTGGGGGAAAGAAATGATTCGTACATCCACCTGTTTTGGGAAGGACAGGCAGATGCACAGTGGTAAACAGCTGAAGACTGTCTTGCTTAGGGATCAGCTTCAGCGCTTAAAGTATATCGGATTACTTATAAGGGAATCAAATGTTTCGCTCGTATGGGTAAAGAATGACTACATTTAGGAGGAACAACGATGAACAATAGATGGTACAGCCTTATTGTCATAGCCATTATAGGTGTTTTCCTTGTCGGCTGCTCAGACAGCTCTGCCAGCGGAGATGGGGATAAAACGGTACTTACTTTTTATTCGACGGCGACTACGGAAGAAGATAAGCAGGTATTACAGGAAACCATCAAAGAATTTGAAGAAGAGTATCCGGACATCGACATTGAAGACAATTATCCGGGGAGCGGATATGAAGATATGATCCGTGTGAAAATGGCTGCAAACGATATGCCGGATCTGTTTGATACCCATGGTTGGTCACGGCAAAGGTATGGGGAATATGTGGCTGATTTAAGTGATATGGAGTGGGTGGAACGACTGGATCCTGCTCTTGATACCATTCTTAAGGATGAGGATGGAATGGTATATGCGTATCCATTAAATCAGGCGAAAGATGGAATAAATTATAACGAGAGCTTACTGGAGGAGTATGGAATCGAACCTCCTGCGACATTTGATGAGTTCATGGCAGCTTTAGAGACTATTAAAGAGAAAAGCGGTGGAGAAGTGACGCCGCTCTGGATTAATGGTTCGGACAAATCTGCTTTCGGACAATATTTCGATCAATTTGCAACACCGTTACTGGTTACAGACGAAGAGAATAATTACGAAGAAGAACTATTGGATGGCACGTTTGACTGGTCCAACTATACGTATCTTCCGGAAAAATTGAAGGAAATGCAAGATGAAGAGTTATTGAATAAAGATGTATTGACAGCTCAAATACAACAGCGTACACAATTGATGGCGCAAGGAAAGATTGGCTTTGTGTTTGGCGGAGGCTCCATCGGGACAGCTGTAGAAGAGCTTAATCCTGATGTTAAGGTCGGAGTTATTCCTATGCCGATCATTCATGATGGAGATGAACCAAGCTGGATCGGCGGCGAGCGTCATACTGTCGCTGTCTCAAAAAATACGGAACACATGGAAGAAGCGGAGACATTCATTGAATACTTGGCGCGTCCGGAAGTTGCCAAGAAAGTAGCGGAAGGAACCTCTCTGCCTGCTGGATTGACCGGCATCGATGCAGACAACTATTTCAAAGCATACTATGACAAATATGAAGGTGTGATGGTCGAGCCTTATTTTGACCGTATCTATCTACCGAGCGGTATGTGGGATGTTATGGGGGCTACTGGCCAGGAGTTGTTGTCCGATTCCATGAGTCCGAAGGAAGTTTCAGAGAAAATGTCCGAAGAATATACAAGATTGAGAGAATAGAAGGAGGGTGACAACCCTCCTTGAAAATCCAGCATCTATTATAGGAGATGGATATCATGAGTGAAATGGTTCGAAAAACAGAAAGGACGCTCGTTAAGGAGCAAGATCGTTCAGAGAGAAAACGACAGAAGAAAAGCAGATCCGGGTCCCTTTGGTGGATGTACTTACCGGCCCTCCTCGTCGTATCTGTGTTTATCCTTTATCCGTTCTTGAACGGGATTCGTGTATCCTTTACAGATTGGAACGGGTTCTCGCAGACGAAAAACTGGGTGGGGTTCGAGCAATATACAAGAATGTTTCAAGACCCGGATACGTGGCTCGTTGTAAAGAATACGCTGCTATATGGTATCGGAAGTACAATCTTTCAAAATGTGATCGGTCTGCTTTATGCACTTCTGCTTAACCAAAGCATCCGTTTTAAGGCAGTGACGAGAACGATTGTATATTTACCTGTCATCATCAGCCCGCTTGTCATGGGTTACATTTGGTATTTCTTCTTCGCATATCAGAATGGGGCGTTGAATGATGTATTGATGCTCTTTGGAATGGAGAGTGTCAATGCGCTCGGTAACCCTGACTTGAACCCGTGGATCATTGTCTTCGTGAATACTTATCAGTTCGTTGGAATTGCGATGATCATATACTTAGCCGGCCTTCAGGGGATCTCTAAAGATTACTATGAAGCGGCGAATATCGATGGAGCATCCGCTCTTCAGAAATTCAAGAGCATTACCCTGCCGTTGTTGATGCCCGCCATTACTATCAATATGGTTTTAAATATCATTGGCGGACTAAAGTTGTTCGATGTGATCGTGGCACTGACGAACGGTGGCCCGGGAAACGCCTCGCAATCGATGTCGACATTCATGTACTCGCTTTACTTCAACAGACAGGATGCCGGTTATGCAGCGACCCAGGGTGTGCTGATGGCATTTATTATCCTGATATTGAGTCTGCTCGCTCTTGTCTACTTCAAGCGTAAGGAGGTCGATGCATCGTGAATGATTCCGGGAAGAAATCTAAGAAACTATGGACGATCGTGGCCATCGTCATCTCGATCGTTCACCTTATTCCTTTCTACATTCTCATAACGACAGCTTTTAAAGCGAATAACGATTTCAGTTCGCGTTGGGTTTTACCGGAATCGTGGAGTTTCCAGAACTTTACCCAAGCATGGGAAACAGCGAGTCTTGGTACAGCCTTCTTTAATACGATGGTGATTACTGCATGTGCAGCCGTCCTGTTGATTATCTTTGGCTCGCTTGCAGCGTATCCTTTGGCGCGTTTGAATACGAGATTGAATAAGTTCGTTTATTTTCTTTTTATCGCTATCATGATTATTCCACCATTGACTGCACTTGTTCCGTTGTACCAGCTGGTCGTGGATATCGGGTTGATGAACACGAGGACGGTTGCCATTCTGAATAACTTGGCTGCGTTTCTTCCTTTGACGATTTTCTTATATGCGGGCTTCATCCGGTCGACTGTACCGAAGGAGCTGGAAGAGGCAGCAAAAATGGATGGGGCCAACACGTTGATGATTTTCTTCCGTGTTGTATTTCCACTTCTCAAGCCGATTACCGCGACGGTATTAATCATCTCCTGTGTATTTATCTGGAATGATTATCAATTTGCAATCTTCTTCCTTCAGGATAAAGAAGTACAGACACTGACGGTAGCCTTGGCCGGCTTCTTCGGGCAGAATCAAAACAACTTAAATCTGGTCGCCTCTGCTGCTCTTATGTCCATGCTTCCAATGACGATTCTGTTTTTATTTCTACAGAAGTATTTTGTCGCTGGTCTATCTTCAGGATCAATTAAAGGCTAATCTATTAAGAGTTAGGAGAATATATCATGTCTAAAATTACATTCTTAGGTGCAGGAAGCACGATTTTCGCTAAAAACGTACTTGGTGACTGTATGCTCACTCCGAGTATTCAAGGATTTGAATTTGCCCTGTTCGATATCGACCAGCAGCGGTTGAGTGAGTCGGAGCGAATGTTGAAAAACTTGAAAGAGAGTACGGGGAGTACCGTGACCGTGAAAGCTTATACGGATCGTAAAGAAGCTCTTCGTGGCGCCAAATATGTCATCAATGCGATTCAAGTTGGAGGGTATAAGCCAAGTACCGTAATCGACTTCGACATTCCGAAGAAATACGGCCTGCGTCAAACGATTGCAGACACGGTGGGGATTGGCGGGATATTCCGTGCTTTGCGCACGATTCCGGTAATGATGGATTTTGCTCAGGATATTGAGGAAGTTTGTCCAGACGCTCTCTTCCTTAATTATACGAACCCGATGGCCGCGCTTACAGGGGCAATGCTCCACCACACTTCCGTCCAAACGGTCGGCCTCTGCCACAGCGTTCAAGCAGCAGTACCCGAATTGTTTCGATCGTTAAATATGGATGATACGGACATCCAGTGGAAAATTGCCGGCATCAATCATATGGCATGGCTTCTTGAAGTGAAGAAGGACGGCAAAGATCTTTATCCGGAAATCAAAAGGCGTGCACAGGAAAAGCAGAAAGAGAAACATGATGATATGGTGCGTTTTGAATTGATGAACCGCTTCGGATACTATGTGACGGAATCGTCGGAACATAATGCGGAGTATCATCCGTACTTTATCAAAGGTCGTTATCCGGAATTGATTGAGCGGTTCCATATACCTCTTGATGAATATCCTCGCCGCTGTGTGAAGCAGATCAGCGATTGGGAGAAGATGAGGGAGGAAGTCGTGCATAATTCGAATTTGACCCATGAGCGGACACATGAATATGCTTCGTATATCATCGATGCGATGGAAACAGATCGTCCGTTCCGCCTTCATGGTAATGTATTAAATACAGGAGGACTTATTTCAAATCTTCCGAACAAGGCGGTCGTAGAGGTCCCTTGTCTTGTCGATAGAAATGGTGTCACTCCATGCCGTATCGGTGACTTGCCGGAGCAGTTGGCAGCCTTGAACCGCACGAATATAAATACCCAGCTGTTGACGATCGAAGCAGCTATCACCGGCAAGCGTGATCATATCTATCACGCCGCGATGCTCGATCCTCATACGGCTGCAGAGCTGTCGCTCGATGATATCGTCTCTCTTTGCGATGAGCTCATAGATGCGCACGGGGCTTGGATTCCAAAATTTGAAAAAAGTAATGTTCTTGTATAATTAAAGGAAGAACCGCAGGGGAAAATTCCTCTGCGGTTTTATCTATTAATGAATGGAAAGGTTTAAGAAGGATGGGTTTCGTCAAAAGTACACCAAGAGGAGGAAAACCTATGAAATCCACGAAAAGTTACAAAGAAAGGCTTAAGCAGTTAAATCCGAAGCAGGCAATAGAGAAAGGGCGCGCTCATTTCTCAGAAAAAGAGTATGGGGAGAAACTGCGCCGGTACAGTGGACGCCTCGGCGCGAAGGTCGTCTACTACAGCCTGCTCCTCTATTATGCCTTCCGAAAACCGGAAACGCCCAAGAAAGCGAAGCTCACGATTATGGGTGCCCTCGGTTATTTGATTCTTCCGGTAGACCTCATTCCGGACTTCATACCCGGTGTAGGTTTAGCGGATGACAGTGCCGTGATTGCCTATGCCATCTCCCAGATTATTTCCCATATTGATGAAGAGGTCGAGAGGAAAGCGGAACAGCGGGTCAGCAGGCTTTTCGGAAGGGACTTGGATGAAGAGGAGCGGACGCTTCCTCGGGCTGAGCGGTAGACTTTGTGCTTTAGCGATGCAGGAAAGTACGATATAATAGGCGTGTTTTGAGAAAAAGGAGAATGAACATGCCTTTGCAGACGAAGCCCTTGATAACCGATGGGGATTTTTTTCAACATTTAAATATAAAAAATAAATATAAACAGCCGTTCCGAGAATGTATGGTTCGTACAGCTGCGAAGCTGCTGGACACAACGACGAGTGAAAGCCGTCCGGGTATGCTTCTCGGCAAGGTACAGTCCGGGAAGACGAGGACGTTCCTTGGGGTGATGGGACTGATGTATGATAACGGATTCGATGTCGTCATCCTGTTGACGAAAGGAACGAATGCGCTCGTCAGACAGACATGCAGCCGGTTAGAGGAGGAGTTCGAAGCTCCGCTGAAGGCGGACGCCATGCGGGTGTATGACATTATGAAAATGCCGGATCGACTTTCTAAATATGAATGGTCTCAGAAGCTGGCATTTGTCGTAAAAAAGGAAACCCGCAATCTCGATCGATTGAAGGAAACCATGCTTGAGAAGTATCCGGAGCTAGCCGGAAAACGCGTACTGTTCATCGATGATGAAGCGGATTTCGCAAGTGTTGCCTATGAACATAAGCGGGATCAGAACATTACCGAGCTGCGAGTCATCGCAACAAAAATCAATGAACTGCGGCAGCTGCTTGCCCAACCGGCATTTCTTCAGGTAACGGCGACACCGTATTCTCTCTATCTGCAGCCGGAAGACTTAACGTTCCATAAAGGGAAGGTGTTCGAACCGGTCCGGCCTGCGTTCACGGAATTAGTCCCTGTTCACGACCGGTATATCGGAGGGGAAGTCTACTTCGAAATGAGTGAGCAGGAAGGTCATCTTGCTTCCTATCTTTTTCATCCGGTCGAGGAGAAAGAGCTGGAAGTAATGAAGAAAATGGACGGACGCCGTGTGAAGATGGACCGTCTGCTCACCCAGAAGTCTATTGCGAATATCCGTCATGCCGTCATGAACTTCCTTGTAGGCGCAAGCATTCGCCGCTGGCAGCAGCGGGCGATGGGGCAGAAGCGGAAGAAGTATGCCTTTATCATCCACACGGAACGAGGGAAAAGCGCCCACAGCTGGCAGGCGGAATTGATGGACGGGTTCCGGACGCTTCTGACCACGGAAGCGGAAAAGCAGTCCGAATTGTTCCGGGAATTGATCCGCACCTCTTTTGACGGAATCATTCGTTCCGTAAGTAAGTTGAAGAAGCATCCGGTCCCTGAGTTTCCTGATATTTATGAAGAGGTACGCCATTCCCTGCTTGAGGAGCATCTGGTCAGCAGTGTCGTCAACTCGGAAAGAGATATCCGTGATTTGCTTGATGATCAGGGAGAATTGCAGCTGCGCGCCCCGATGAACATTTTTATTGGTGGACAGATTCTGGACCGTGGAGTGACCGTTCATCATTTGATCGGCTTCTTCTATGGAAGGAACCCGAAATCTTTTCAACAGGATACGGTTCTCCAACATTCAAGAATGTACGGAGCCCGTCCTGTCGCAGATCTTGCTGTTACCCGTTTCTATACGACGGTAAAGATTTATGATGTGATGAAGAGGATTCATGAATTTGACGCAGAGCTGCGCCGTGTCTTTGAGAAAGGCGGACATCAGCAGGGCGTTGTCTTCATACAAAGGGATGGAAAGGAAGAGATCCTGCCTTGCAGCCCTAATAAGATCATGCTCTCCAGTCTGACAATGATCAAACCGCATAAAAGGATCCTTCCGACAGGCTTCCAGACGGGATACAAAACGAATATTCAAAAGCATATTCATACTTTGGACAAGCTGATAGATAAGGCGAAGGCGTCTGCTGTCCGGGAAGAAAACGGAGCCTTCCTCATCCGTAAATCCGAAGCTAAAGAGATGCTTCGGATTGTGTATGAAACGCTGGAAATGGAAGAAGGGTACACGTTCCACCTGGATGAGTATGAAGCGTTGATCGATTACCTTTGTGCAGAATCCGATAACGGTGACTATGTATGGTTGTTATCCCGCACTCATCGACAGGTGAAGCGGTTCAAGAAGGATGGGAAGTTCGAAAACTCTCCGGATACTCCAGGTAAAGGCAGCGGAGAGCTTGCATTGGCAAGAAAAGTGGCGGAAAGCTCCCCCGCACTCCTGATGTTGAGACAGGAAGGAAAGAAAGAGAACGGGTGGCGGGGAAGTCCGTTCTGGTGGCCTGTCCTCATTGCCCAGGCCCGAATCGCCCCAACGGTCTATGCGGATAAAATCATAAAATAACAGCGTATGAAAAACTCCGAACGGTCACTCCGTTCGGGTTTTTTTTTTCTCATAAGGTGGGAAGAGAAGAAGGAGGAACTTTGGCCGATTTCTCGGATGCTGATGTATAATAGGAATATATACCTGGTATGCAGGATCGGGAAGCAAAGGGGAGAAAGTTCATGCATGAAGAAATACTGGGACAGTATAATTGGTGGCTGGTGGTCTTATCCATCGCCGTCTCCATTCTGTCTTCATATACAGCACTGCTCCTCGTAAGGAGGATGATGCAGACGGAAGGAGCTGTCCGCTGGAAGTGGCTGCTTATCGGAAGTTTGACCTTCGGAGTGGGTATTTGGTCGATGCATTTCGTCGCCATGCTCGCGTACAAAATGGATATGGTCGTTACCTATAAAGCATGGGGAGTAACGCTTAGTGTTATAGCAGCAATATTCTCCAGTTTTCTCGCCTTCTATCTTATCAGCAGGAAAGAGAGAAGATGGTTTCATCATATCTTGGGGAGTGTCCTGATCGGACTGAGTATCGTCTCCATGCATTATATAGGGATGGACGCGATGGAAATGGGGATGCGTATTGAGTATGACCCCCTTTGGGTCGCCCTATCCATTGGTATCGCATTGGCTGCCTCTTTTGCTGCACTCCAATTATTTACGATCTCTGCGAACGTAAAGAGAGAAGAAGCCGACTATACCAATTTAAAATGGTGGGGAAGTTCTTTAGGCATGGGAGCAGCCATTTCCGGCATGCATTATACAGGAATGTATTCGGCCTCTTTCCATCCAATGGAGGAAGAAAAAATTTCCTCCGCAGTACCGGTGATCGATCCGACCCTTCTCGGTTTGTGTATCGCTTTTGGTGTCATGGCGACCATCGGTTTTCTCATTAAGTTGATTGCATTTGATACGAAGATGGAGTCCACGACCGACCGTCTTCATTTGGCGAATCAGATGTACAAGTCCATCGTGGAGTCAGCGAACGATGCGGTGATCACTTCGGATGCGTCGGGTCGTGTCCTCTCTTGGAACAGGGCTGCGGAACGGATTTTCGGTCACAGAAAAGAAGATATGTACGGAAAAAGTCTTCGGAAGCTCACTCCGGGTCCCTACGAAGAAGGTGACCTTTCTAAGATGGTTCAAGTAATCGGAAGGACAGTAGAGCTGGAGGGGCTGCATAAAGCCGGCCATACGTTTCCAGTCGAATTGTCACTGGCTAAGATCGATGACCATGGAAAGGTCTTTTACATAGGCATCATTCGTGATATAACCGAAAGAAAGGAAGCTCATGCAAGGATACAAGAGCTCGTTTTCAAGGATGATTTGACTCAGCTGCCAAACCGTCGTGCGTTGTATGAATATTTGTTTGAATCCATGCAGAAGGAAAAGAGCGATGCTTCATCGGCTGTCATGTTCCTTGACTTGGATCGCTTCAAACATGTGAACGATGTGTATGGTCATAGGATCGGTGATTTACTTCTGAGCGAAACGGCCGAAAGGATGAGAGGCTGTCTCGACGAGGAGGATTTACTTGTCAGGCAGAGTGGAGATGAATTCGTCGTTGTTCTACCGGAGCCTTCTGAGGGAGAAGCCCGCAGGAAGGCTGAAAGCATCATGAAAGCAATGGCTTTGCCATTTCTTATTGATGACCGGGAAATCTACATGTCTGTATCTATTGGAATCTCGCTCTTTCCGAAAGATGGACATGATTCGGAGCTTATATTGAAGCATGCCGATACTGCGATGTATCAGGCGAAGCAAAGCGGTGGAAATCAATATGTCTTCTTCACGAATCAAATCAGTGCCATGATTTCAAGGAAAGTACAGCTGGAAGCAGGTCTTAGAAAAGCAGTGGAGAGAGGCGAAATAGAGGTTCATTATCAGCCTCAGATTAAAGTCAGTACGGGGGATGTGATTGGATTTGAAGCATTAGTAAGATGGCGTCACCCGCATCTGGGTATGATATCCCCGGCTGAATTCATCCCTATTGCAGAAGAAACGAAGCTCATCATTCCTTTGGGGGAACTGGTATTGCGGGAGGCCTGTGTTCAATTTCAGAAATGGGTGGACGCAGGGTATAAAGTAGAACGGATTGCAGTCAATCTTTCTTCGGTTCAGTTTCGCCAGCCCTCCTTCTTAAAGGTTGTAGAAAGAGTGATGGAAGAAACGGGAATGGCTCCCCGACACTTGGAGTTTGAGTTAACGGAATCTATTGTACAGGATTCTGAAACCGCGATTCCCGTCATGCATGAACTTAAACGACGGGGGTTCACTCTTTCTTTGGATGATTTCGGTACCGGATATTCTTCTCTCAGCTATCTTAAAGACTTCCCGCTCGACACCCTGAAAATCGACAAATCGTTTATACAGACGATAAATGAAAACTATAAGGAACGTGCGGTCGTTGATGCTATTATCAGTATCGCTGCCAAGCTTGATCTCTCTGTCATTGCAGAGGGGGTAGAAACACTCGAGCAGCTCGAATATTTACAAGGAGTCGGATGTGAAGAGTACCAGGGATATTATTTCAGCCCTCCGCTTTCCAGTGAAAAAGTGTGGACTCTACTGAAAAAGTGTGCGCTTAGTCAATAATAGGAACTCCTGTATAAGCTGGAGTTCCTAGATGAACGCGATTGAGAACGAAATATTACACAGGCAGTAGAAAAAATGTATACCTGATGGTAAAATATGTATCATACATAGAGGTTAGGGTAGGTGCATGATACGTCTAAACCCTCCTAAAACGTTGTGCAGGTGCTCTTCTGTCTTAGGGTAACTTGCTCTGTTTTAAGAGGGAAGTGGATGAATGATTGTTCGTTATGTCGAATGATGGAAAGAGAAGGATCTGATTTTGTCTAACTATGGGAGGTTTTACGAAAGATGATTCGAGTAATGATTGTAGACGATCATGCTGTGCTGCGTGATGGAATCGCCCTTGTCTTCCAGTTAGAGAAGGATATGGAAGTCGTTGCTCAGGCAGGTACTGCGGAGGAAGTAAGAAGGAAGGTGCCGATTGTCCAACCGGATATTCTATTGATGGACATCCATCTTCAGGAGGAGTCGGGGATTGAGCTTACCAGGTTTATAAGGGATGAATACCCTGAAATGAAAGTGTTGATGCTGACGATTGAGGATGAAGAAATGTATTTGAAGCAAGCACTGCAAGCGGGGGCCTCCGGTTACTTATTGAAGGAAACATCAAGTGAAGAGCTGATCCACGGAGTCCGAAACGTGTACAAAGGCTACTGCGTGATCCCTCCTTCCATGACGGCCCATTTGTTAACAGATAAAACGGGCGGCCGTCATACAAAGAAGCCCTCTACGCTTACACAGCGGGAACAGGAAGTACTTCAGGAGCTTGTCAAAGGCTTTACGAACAAAGAAATAGCACACTCCTTGTTTATCAGCGATAAAACAGTGAAAATTCATATCAGTAATATCTATCGGAAGCTTCAGGTGAAAAGTCGTTCTCAGGCGATCCTCTATGCAGTCAGGAATCAGTTGCTGCTGCCGATAGAATCTTTTGAGTGACCCTCCATTTATGGAGGGTTTTTTCTTTTTTGGAGCAGGCTACTACTTTTGGTATAGATCCGTCTTACAACCTATGTCGTATGCAAATATACCGGATGGCGAATGGTAACGTCGAGGAATGTAGAGGATGATAGATATAAGACATTAGAGTTTGGGAGGTTCTTATGAAACGGAAACAAAGAAGCAAGATCGTTCCTCTGATCCTCCCTGTTTTATACATACCCATGTTCTTCTCCTTGTCAGCTCATTTGGTATCCGGTACAGAAGCTTCGTTCCATGATTATGAGAAGCGATCTATAACGATCGAAACGGCTTCGGTTTTTCCGGAAGCTGCTCAGGAGACGGTGGAGGACATCAGGGAAGCATACGAGCAAGCTGCGTCTCTATACGATGATATACAGGCCGCAGACCATTCTTTGGCAGAATTGAAGGAAAGTGTGCAGGAGTTTGAACGGGCAGCCGATGTTTACGAGAGTTTGTATGAGAAGGCTCTCCATGCTTGGGCAGGGCAGGATGATATCGACTATGTGTCGGAAGCACTTATGGACTTAGACACCCTCCATATGGAGTACGCCAAAATGGACAGCCGTTCCTTACAAGCGCTGGTAGAGGAGAAAGGAAAGGCGGAGGAAGAAGAGAAGCGACAGAAGGAAGTAGAGAAAAAGAAAGCAGAACAGGAAAAGGCAAAAGAACAACAGGAAGTTCAGGGCCGGAAAGAAACGGAAGTGGAAAAAGAAAAGGAAAAATCACCATCACAGCCTTCGGTTGAGACAGAGCAAACGGAAGCAGAGGAGAATGCAGAGGCGGAGCCATCCCATACAGAAAACATGGAGACAGAAGAAACAGACAGCCCTGCAGATACGGAAACGACGGAAGGTGAATTACAGGAAGAGAAGGAAAAGGAGGATGCTTCATGAAAACGGCATTACGCATGATTTATAAGACGTTATCCGTGACGGCTGTTGGTTTGATTGTTGCTTTGGCAATCGTCGTCATTGCGGTCAAGGCGAGCGGCGGCGAGCCTACACTATTCGGCTATCAAATGAAGACGGTGCTGTCAGGATCGATGGAACCGACGTTTCAGACCGGGTCTGTGATCGCGATTGAAATGACGGAAGATCCGTCTGTTTATAAGGAAGGGGACGTCCTTACTTTCATTGATAAAAAGGAGCAGGTCGTCACACACCGGGTGATAGACGTACAGGAGGCAGGCGGGGATGTTTTGTACACGACGCAGGGAGACAATAACGACGGCGCGGATCTCGATCCAGTCCTTTCCGGGAATGTCCTTGGCTCCTATACCGGTTTCACAATTCCTTACCTCGGCTTCGTCCTTAATTATGCCGGGTCCAAAATGGGATCGGCTTTGCTGCTATTCGTCCCAGGTATCCTATTGTTCTTATACGGCGGTTTGACTTTTAGAAAAGCCGTAGTTGATTTCAAGAAACAGCATGAACAGACAGAACCTGCACAAAGGTGATCCATTTCTTATGTTTTTCTACATAAGAGTCTAATCATATAAGGAGGAGATGTCATGAGTTTTTTCAAGAAGGTTAGTGCTGGTGTGGTGACTGCATCTTTAGGTCTATCTTTGATGGGAGGAGGGACATATGCGTATTTCAGTGATACGGAAGAGACGAGTAACACATTCGGGTTAGGGACACTGGATGTTTCCGTGGATCCTGAGGTTATCGTTGATATCGATAATTTGAAGCCCGGCGATACGGTGCTTCGTGAATTTAAACTGGGTAACGAAGGAACGCTTGATATCAAGTCTATCAATCTACTGACAGACTACAGTGTGACGGATGCTGCCGGTGATAATGCCGGAGAAGATATGGGAGATCATATCCGGGTGAACTTCCTCTGGAACTGGGACAAGGAGAGCGAGCCTGTATTTCAGACGACTTTAAGCGAGCTCCAAGCGATGGATCCAGATACAGTAGCTAAAGACGTATTTGATCCTCTATGGAAGCAGCGCGGGGGACTTGATGTCGGTGCAGAAGACACACTTTGGGTGCAATTTGAATTCGTCGATAATGGAGAGGACCAGAATGTGTTCCAGGGTGACAGCATGAATCTCACATGGAAATTCCAGGCGAATCAGGAAGACGGCGTCGATCACGAATAAATGAATACCAGCCATTCTTTTAAAAAAATCGAGGAGTGATGGAATGAAGAAACGAGTCGTTACGTCGACACTTGCCTTGACACTGGCTTTAAGTGGTTTCGGTTTCGGAGCAGGGAGCGTCTCTGCAGAAGAGGCAGCGAAGGTGAAGAACAATGATACCTACGGCACACCATCGTATATCATAGAAAAGTGGGAAATGCCGAAGATGAAGGCGGCTTCCAGTGAGAAAGCAACAGTCGAAAGCATCGCTCTTTCTTATCTGAACTATAAGAGTGATTTGTTTAAGCTGAAAGGGAACAGCAAGGACAACTTCCAAGTGCTTGATACTTTAAAGGATGAAGAGAACGGGACATCCCATGTAAGGTTGATCGAACAATATGACGGCGTACCTGTATATGGGGCACATCAGACGGTCGCGTTGAACGATAAGAAAGAAGTGCAGGCTTTCTTTGGTCAAGTCGTTCCCAATCTGGAAGCGAAAGAGCTGGATTCCAAACCGGAACTGACGGATAAGGAAGCAGTAGAGATTGCCAAGGCTTCCATTGAGGACGAAATCGGAAAAGTAGAAGCATATGATGCGGAGCCGTCCAGTGATTTGTATTTCTATGAATATGAAGGTGATTTCCACCTTGCGTTCTTAGTGAAAGCCTCCACTTCTGAGCCGGCACCGGGATACTTCCATTATTTCGTTGACGCTAAAACAGGTGACATTGTGAACCATTATAATGCCATCGATCATGTCAAAGCGTTCGGTGAAGAAGTAAATGGAGACAAGGCAATGTTCGAAGCCGTTTACGAAGAGGGAAGCTATTACTTGTTCGATGAAACGAGGGGCGATGGCATCCACACATTTGACGCTTTAAATATGGATCCGTTCCTCTTCAATCTATTCTCCCAGCTGTTGGGCTATCATGGAGATGAAGTGACAAGCGACCATAAGTTCTTCAGCGATCCGGCTGCGGTCAGTGCGCATAAGAATGCCGGCATTGTCTATGACTACTTCAAAGATACCTTCGACCGCGATTCCTTTGATGACGAAGGTGCCCGGATGATTTCTTCTGTCCATGTCGGAGATAAGTGGAATAATGCCGCATGGAACGGCGTGCAGATGATGTACGGCGACGGTGACGGGGAAACATACCTTCCATTCTCCGGAGCAGTCGATGTCATTGCCCATGAATTGGCGCACGCTGTCACAGACCGGTCTGCGGATCTTGTTTATCAGGATGAACCAGGGGCACTCAATGAATCGATGTCGGACATTTTCGGAGCGATGGTCGACCGGGACGACTGGTTGATGGGGGAAGAAGTAGGCGTCGACGGTGAGCCGCTTCGTTCTATGGAAGACCCGTCCTCTATTCCACATCCATTCTATCCGGATCGAGGATATCCGGATCACTACAGCGAATTGTACACAGGCGATCTGGATAACGGAGGCGTTCACATCAATTCGAGTATCAATAACAAAGCAGCGTATCTCCTTGCAGAAGGCGGTACGCACTATGATATCGAGGTTGAAGGAGTAGGGCGCGACGCCACGGAGCAGATCTACTACCGTGCCTTAACGAAATATTTAACAGCGACTTCCGATTTCAGCATGATGAGACAAGCAGCCATTCAATCGGCGATCGATCTTTACGGAGAGGGCTCCCAGGAGGTCAAGTCCGTTAACCAGGCGTACGACGCAGTCGGCATCCAATAAAAAGAAAGGAGCTTTTCCAAATGGAAAGGCTCCTTTTGGTATATAATAGGAAAAGGCGCGTCCCACATTTTTTACATATTTACAACAATATGCGTAATCATCCTGCTTTGAAACCCGGTATGACAAGGTTCGTGATAGTTACAAAAATGTCACGCTGGAGCAGGAGCGGTTCGAATATGTTTACAATGGAACGGGACATGTTACAATGACTAGCAGAATGATGCAAAGGAGACATGACATTGAATAAGAAATGGTTATTGGCATTAGTACTTGCTGCATTCGTCGGATTGCTCGCGGCATGTGGCGACAATAGTGAATCATCTGATGATAAAGATAAAGAGAAACAATCTTCGGAACAAGCGGAAGCACCGGAGCCGGATTTGAAGAATATCCCTGACGTTGTGGCAGAAGTGAACGGTGAGAAGATCGAGAAGAAAGAATTTGAAAACACGTATAAGAGTCAGTTCCAAATGGCAGCCATGCAGGCACAAATGTCAGGACAGGAGCTGGATCAGGACCAACTGAAAAAGAGTCTTGCAGAAAGCATGGTTGGTCAGG
This sequence comes from Halobacillus sp. KGW1, assembly GCF_001592845.1. Lineage (NCBI taxonomy): Bacteria > Bacillati > Bacillota > Bacilli > Caryophanales > Bacillaceae > Halobacillus > Halobacillus sp. KGW1. Next base: position 199,657 of record NZ_LSOC01000004.1, on the reverse strand, counting down.
AACTGCTGATTCAAGAAGCGGATAATCGTGAACTGACAGCGTCCGAAGAAGAGATTAACAAGAGAATTGATGAAATCGTCGAACAGCAGCCTCAAGTGAAAGATAAAGAAGACTTCATGAAGCAGCTGAAAGACAACGGCGGCATGGATGAAAAAGAAGTCATGTCCCAATTGGAAACTCAGGTGAAAGTCGATAAGCTGATTGCAGAAGAAGCTGGAGATACAGAGCCTTCGGAAGAAGAAGTGAAGAAAGCTTACGACGACATGAAGAAAAGTCAAGAGGACGCAGAAACCAAGCAGGAAGTTCCTGCTTATGAAGACGTGAAACCTCAAATTCAGCAGTCTCTCAAACAGCAGAAAGAAAGCGAAGCGACTCAGAAAATTGTAGACGATCTTCGTGAAAAAGCAGAAGTCAAAGTGAATATCTAATAAAAAATGCCGGACCCTGTTGGTCCGGCATTTTTTGTGCATCTAAAGCCTTCAGCCGAACTGTGCTTCATGAAGACGGCTGTATATACCTTCTGTTGCAAGCAGCTCTTTGTGGCTTCCTTGCTCTGCAATACCATCTTTCGTTACGACCATGATACGGTCGGCATTCTTAATAGTCGCCAACCTGTGGGCGATGACGAGTGTCGTTCTGCCTTCCGTCAATTCATCCAATGACTTTTGGATGGCTACTTCCGTTTCCGTATCCAACGCTGATGTGGCTTCATCGAGAATAAGGATCGGTGGGTTTTTCAAGAACATCCTGGCGATGGCGAGACGCTGTTTTTGGCCGCCGGAAAGCTTAACGCCTCGTTCACCGATCACAGTATCGAGTCCATGAGGCTGCTGTTGAATGAAGTCGTCCAGCCTTGCTCGTAGGGATGCTTCCATAATCTCTTCATCCGTTGCATCCAGATTTCCGTAGGCGATGTTTTCGCGGATCGTCCCGGAGAACAGGAAAACATCCTGCTGCACGATTCCAATTTGACTGCGTAGTGATGTCAGCTGAATGTCACGGATGTCGGTTCCGTCTACGGTGATCCCTCCATCCGAAATTTCGTAAAACCTCGGAAGCAGGCTGCATAACGTCGTCTTACCGGCACCGGACGGCCCGACAAAAGCGACAGTTTCTCCGGAATCAATCGTTAAGTTGATTCCGTTTAATACCGGGTCCAACCCCTCATAACCGAAGGTGACATCTTCATATCGTATGGTCCCTTTTAGATCTTTAGCGGATGCGCCCGGACGGTCTGCGATATCCGGTGCGGTGTCGATCACTTCTGTGTACCGCTTAAATCCGGCAATTCCCTTTGGATAGCTTTCGATAACGGCATTGATTTTTTGAATCGGACCGATCAAAATGTTCGCCAAGAGGATGAAGGCTACAAATTCACCATACGTCAACTCTCCGGATATGACGAAGTATGTCCCGAATAATAAAGTGAACAAGGTGACAAGGCGCATCAAGACATAGTTGGCGGTAATGTTTTGCGCCATAATCTTGTAAGACTGCAGTTTCGTCGTCCGATACTGCTCGTTGTTCTGTTTGAATTTGCTCTGCTCGTGACTTTCATTAGCAAAGGCCTGGACGACTCTGATGCCCCCGATGCTGTCTTCGACACGAGAATTGATTTCCGCCACGTTATGGAACATACGCCGGAAGGTAACCGTCATTTTTTTATTAAAATAGATGGCAAGGATGATCAACAGCGGGATGACAATGAATGACAGAATGGCCAATTTCCAATTAATCGTAAGCATGAGAATGAAGGAACCGAGCAGGGTCATGAAGGCGACGAAGATATCCTCAGGACCATGGTGGGCAACTTCTCCTATTTCCTCGAGATCCTTCGTCAGCCGGGAAATGCTGTGTCCCGTCTTGTTGTTATCGTAATAGCCGAAGGATAATTTCTGCATATGGGAAAACAATTTCTGACGCATATCTGTTTCAATATTTATGCCAAGCTTATGTCCCCAGTACGTGACAATATAATGAAGGCCGGTATTAATCAAATAAATCAGTAATAATCCAAGACAGGCTAAAAGGATGATCGTCCAGTTCTCCTGAGGAAGGAGACGGTCGATGACCTGATTAACAGCCAGCGGAAAAGCAAGTTCGAGAATACCGACAAGAACAGCACAGCTGAAGTCGAGGATGAACAGCCATTTATATGGCTTATAGTAGGAAAAAAATCGTGAAAGCACAGCAAAAACTCCTCTGTTGTAATTGAGATTTATTATCAATTATATCCAACAGTCGTATGCTAATCAATGGAACTTTTGCTGTTACCCAACAAAACAAGCAGCTGCGTCTCTCAAAAGACAGCAGGAAATGTCAAAAAAAACAGTTTTTTAAGCGATAAAATAGAAGTAGAAAGGGGGAGGAGCAGTGCCGGAGCCGTCAATCATTCAGAAGAGTATCGCCTTTATGGAAGAAAGGCTGAAAGAAGGTGTATCCATGGAAGAGGTAGCTGCGTATGCGGGATATTCACCTTATCACTTTCACAGAAAGTTCCTAAAAGAGGTGGGTGTCAGTATATCCGAGTATATGAGGAAACGAAGACTTACTGAGGCCTCGCGCTGTCTGCTTCATACGAATGCTCCGATTATCGATATCGCTTTTTCCTGTCATTTCGAGAGTCAGGAAGCATTCACCAGAGCGTTTAAGCAGCTTTATGGATTGCCTCCCGGACGCTTTCGTAAATTATTCGCCACATATTTCGAACAAAAAGGAGAAGATGCAGTGGAAATGATTTCGCCGATTAATGGTTGGTTTTTAAGTGGGGGTCAACCTGCTAATTATGAAGTAGGGCGGGACGACAAAGAGATCCATGAAGGTAATCGTTCGGCCTATCTTACATCTATTTCCGGAACCTCTTATCCATCGGAGGGGGATTTCGCTACATTAATGCAGCAGTTCAAGGCAGTAAACTACTTAGATAAACGTGTTCGACTAAGTGGTTTTATAAAAACGGAGCATGTTGAATCTTACGCTGGAATGTGGATGAGGGTGGACAATGCTCAAGGGGAAGTGCTGCAGTTCGATAACATGTCCGACCGCAAAATTACTGGAACGCAGAACTGGAACCATTATTCAATCGTTCTCGATGTCCCCGACACCGCTTCCGTCATATCTATAGGAACCATCCTCTCTGGTGTTGGCAAGGTATGGATGGATGCCTTTCAATTCGATATCGTGGACGAGCATGTCCCGACGACGAATATGAACTTACACATAGAGGTGCGGGAAGAGCCGATGAATCTTTCCTTTGACGAGTGATCGAATCCCGTCTTTGAAAAAAGACGGGGTTTTTTACTAGTTGAAGAAGGGATAGGTAAGCGGGGAGACGGGCACCGGGGAAGCGTCTCATTTCCCATTAGAATACGTAAAGAAAGATCGATCTTGCTCCTCAAAGAAATGATTTTCTCGTTCTTTTCTTTTTCATATATGGAGTGCTTTTATTTCCCTTTATTTAAGCGTATAAGTTTTCAACGGTCTTCTTCCTGCGACTTTGAAAACAGACTGTTTTTATATCGATCGGAAGCATATGCGTTCCTTCCATTGGCCTGTCATAGTAAACTGGAGAAAAAGGTGAGGTGATAGAATGACGGCGGAAGTTATACATACGACAGTATTTCATGACGGCGAACGGGGAGGGAACCCTTGCCCGGTGGTTTTGGATGCCCATCATCTAACAGAGGAGGAGATGATGGATTTTTCCGCTCACTTCGGTCAGGAGACAGCATTTGTCCTTCCTGCTGAGCATGGAGACCATGATTGGCGGTTCCGGTTTTTCATGCCCTCTAAGGAAGTTGGGATGTGTATCCATGGAACGATCGGTGCCTTGACGGTCCTTTTGAATCGTGAGGATACGGTTGCTCCATCCGTGAAGATTGAGACGGGGGTCGGGGTCGTTGATGTGGATTGGACGAAAAAGGAAGACGGCTATACGGTGCGAGTGGAGCAGTACAAGCCGGTAATTGCTGATACGAATCCCTCCTATGAAGAAGTGTGTAGGGCGCTGCAAATCAACAAGAGTGATCTGGCAGCTGATCTCCCTTTGCAATCGGTGTCTACATCCAGGCAGAAACTCTTAGTTCCCTTGAAGAGAGAAGGTATATTAGAAAGTCTCCAGCCGGATTTCAAATACATGTGGGAGCTGTGCGACCGTTATCAAACGTCTGGATTCTATCCGTTCACCTTCAGGGCGGACGGGGAAGTCCAGGCCAGACAGTTCCCAAACAGAGCCGGGTATTTGGAAGACCCTGCAACCGGTGTCGCTGCCTGCGCCCTGGGAGCGTATTTATCTATGCAGGATGGAAGAGATACGGAAGCCCCTGAATGGAAAACCTGTCTTATCCATCAAGGGAGAGAGATGGGAAGGCCGAGTGTCATGCAGGCGGAAGTCTACCGATCCAGTAAAGGAGTTCTGCGGACTTTTGTCCGTGGTAAGGCGAAGCTGGAGACGGAATGGAAGGCATTGTGAAGAACGGGAATGATACCTTCGTCCAATATCGTATCGCTTATAGCGCTAAGCGATACACGTGATATAATAATAGAAAGTGTAACTAGAGTGGTCAGGGAGAGCATAGCGCTTGCCGATATGGCCATCCTGACCATTTGTACAAGGACGAAGGGGGCCCGAAATGCGACATGACATAAAGCCGAACGAACGAGCTTACTCCACGAAAGAAGTGGCAGAAGAAGTCGGAATCGCGACGACGACTGTACGGAAATACGGACAAATATTGGAACGGAATGGATATGAGTTTTTCAAAGATGGAGACAGACGAATTTTCGTACGGTCTGATATTGAGGCACTCATGGACATCCGTGATACGGATCTGCCGAAGGATGAGAAAGCGAAAGAGCTTGTCAAAAAGCTGGAGGAACGCCTGTCCGGTTATGATGAAACACAAATTGCAGTGGCGGATACGGACAGCCGTTCCCTGCAGGATCCTGCCCAGTTGAAAGAACTGCTGACGCTTGTGGCGAAAGAGCTTGCTGCGACCCGTGAAGTGAATATGCAGTTGAAGGAAGATATGGAACAGTTGAAAACAACGGTCTCCCGTCTTCAGCAGGATCATCATGTCATCAGCTCCGGTGTTGGGAATTTCTCGCAGAAAACCCATGCCAAGTTAGAGAAGTTGACGAATGAACAAAAACGCCAATATGAAACATTATTGGAACAGGAAAAGGAAAAGAGTGAACATTTACAACGGGAGCTGCGCGAGATGCGGACGGAACAAAAACGGGAATGGCAGTCTCAAAATGACTTCAACCGAAGATTGGAAGTATCCGTCGGCAAGCCGCAGGGGACGCTTGGTAAATTGTTGTCTTTATTCCGTAAATGATGATAAACTGTGGACGGAATAGCAAATAGGCTTTCTAGGGTTCCGTAACAGTATTCTGTTAGACTGGTCCGAGAGAAAGCTCACAGCTTTCAAAGAAGCTGTGCCACGGAAGGATAAAAGCCTGGGAGATGACTGCTGTGCAGTGTCTCCCGGGCTTTTATAGTTTGAATGATTAATTGGAGGTTTTTGGAACAATGAATAAGTATTGGATTCAAGTGATTATTGGTGCCGTGTTTGAGGTGCTGTGGGTGGCAGGGCTCAAACACGCAGAAGGGTTATGGGAATGGAGTGGTACGATTGCCGCCATCGTAATCAGTTTTTATTTAATGATATCTGCCGGAAGCAAGCTCCCCGTCGGCACCGTATATGCAGTGTTCGTCGGTTTAGGAACAGTTGGTACCGTCGCAACAGGAGTCATCTTTTTCGGTGAGAGTTTCGATGCTGCCAAGCTTATTCTGATTCTTATCTTATTGGTTGGGGTGGTCGGCTTGAAAGCAGTGACACCAGAGGAGGAGGAAGCCTGATGGCATGGATCTTTTTGCTGGCGGCAGGTTTGTTTGAAATGACCGGGGTCTGGATGATTAATAAACTGCATAAAGACCGTAATTGGCAATCCATCCTATTCCTTTTATTGGGCTTTGGCGGGAGCTTCTTCTTTCTTTCCCTGGCAATGGAAAGTCTGCCGATGGGAACCGCTTATGCCGTCTGGACCGGGATCGGTGCGGCCGGAGGAGCGGTGCTCGGCATGCTTCTTTATGGGGAGTCCAAGGATTGGCGGAGGGTCGTGTTCATTACTATGATCCTTGCTTCCGCCATCGGGCTGAAGCTGGTGTCTTAAACAGAAGAACTAGTTAATATTAATACCATGTTAGGATTGTACTAATTTCCTTATAAGTGGAAGGATTTCACACTCCGAAGTGGAAAAGGTCTAGAGAACGTATCTCACTTCAAGGAGTGTGTCATGGAATGAAGAAACAAATATGGTTGATTGTCAGCTTTCTCTTCTTGATCGTCAGTCCGCCTGCTTTTGCAGCGACCTCTCTTACTATAAGCGAAGGAATGGAAATGACGGCCGGATCGGATGTGAAGGTGGAAGGCTATATTGTTGGCGTACCGGTTGGGGTGGATAAGGTAGAGCAGAACAGCTTCACCAGTAACTACGCTTTGGCCTTAGCGGATGAAAAAGAGGAGAATGCGACAGAACGTATGCTGTTTGTGAAGCTCGATTCGGAATATCGGGGCAGCTACGGTTTAGAGAACAATCCGGATTTAATGGGGGAGAAGGTCATTGTTGAGGGGAGCAGAGATGATTACTTTGCTCATCCCGGGGTCAAGTCCGTCTCGTCCATTGCGCTTGCCGGTGAAGAAGGAGATGGGGAAACAGGAGAACAGGATTCGCAGCCTGGGTCCTATTATGATCGTGCGGATTCATTGACTGGAGATGCGTTGAAAGCGGAACTCCATGATATTATTGACGACCATACAGAAATATCCTATTCCCAAGTCTGGGATGCGCTGAGAAATACCGACGAGGACCCGGAGAACCCTGCAAACGTTCTGCTTCTCTATACAGGAGACTCTATTTCCAAGAATCGAAATGGCGGCGGGGTGGATGATTGGAACAGGGAGCATGTCTGGGCTAAATCCCACGGTGGATTCGGTACAGCCATGGGAGCGGGGACGGACCTGCATCACCTTCGGCCAACGGATGTCTCTGTCAACTCCAGCCGTAGTAATTTAGACTTTGATAATGGCGGATCTCCTTATTCTGACGCTCCGGACACTTATTATGACGGGGACTCATGGGAGCCTCGTGACGAAGTAAAAGGAGATGTAGCAAGAATGATTTTCTATATGGCCGTCCGTTATGAAGGAGATCAGGGGGAGCTGGATTTAGAAGTCGCTGATTTCACGGGTACGAGCGGCCCTTATCTCGGAAAGCTTTCCACACTGAAGGAGTGGCATGAGAGCGATCCGGTCGATGACTTCGAACGGAACAGGAATGAAGTCATTTATGAAGACTATCAGCATAACCGTAATCCTTTCATCGACCATCCGGAATATGTAGAAGAAATATGGTGAAACAAAACCTCTGCTCTGCAGAGGTTTTGTTATGCAGAGGGATAGACTTCCTGCTTATTTAAAGATAGAATCATAGATTAACGGCTTGAAAAAACTTCAAGTGCAGACAGAAGAGGAAGGTGTTTGATATGCTTCATAATCCAACAGGAAAAGAACGTATTGGTCTTGCGTTTCTACTTGGAATGCTCGGTGTGCTTGGTCCATTAAATATAGATATGTACCTGCCGAGTTTCCCGGGAATCGCCTCTGATTTAGACACGAGTGCGTCTCTTGTGCAACTCAGTTTAACGGCTTGTTTAATAGGACTTGCGGTAGGACAAATAGTAGTAGGACCGATCAGTGACTCTCAAGGAAGAAAAAAACCACTGATCATTTTTCTTTCGTTATTTGCTTTAGCTTCTCTGCTTTGTGCACTTGCGCCTAACATAACTGTTCTTGTAGCGGCACGCTTTCTCCAGGGTTTCACCGCCTCTGCGGGGGTTGTTCTATCCCGTGCCGTAGTTCGTGACGTCTTTACCGGACGGCAGTTAACGAAGTTCTTCGCTTTATTGATGGTCATCAATGCAACCGCTCCTATGATTGCCCCGATGACGGGCGGAGCGATTCTTTTACTCCCTTTTGCAACATGGGAAACCATTTTCTTTTTCCTCAGCTTTGTCGGTGTTTTAATCGTTTTGACGGTAACGAAGAAGCTCCCGGAAACACTTCCCGAAGAAAGAAGAATTCCGAGCTCTTTAAAGGAATCCATTCTGACAATCGGACGACTGTTGAAAGATCGTTCCTTCATCGGTTACGCCTTGACTATCGGATTCGTCCATGGGGGGAGTTTCGCCTATGTTTCGGGAACCCCTTTTGTATATCAGGGAATTTACGGCGTATCCCCACAGGTTTTCAGCGTTCTTTTCGGTATTAACGGCCTTGCCATCATAACGGGAAGTTTTCTGATCGGCCGCCTTGGAGGCATTATACATGAAAGAAGTCTGCTTCGTACGGCAGTGATCATTGCCGTCACCGCGACCGCGTTTCTTCTGTTGATGACTGTAATGGAAGGCCCGCTCTATTCCATCGTAATTCCTATCTTCATTTATATGACTGCAATGGGAATGGTGCTGACAAGTACGTTCACTTTGGCGATGGAACATCAGGGACACCGGGCCGGTAGTGCCAGTGCCGTATTGGGGATGCTTCCTCTATTGTTCGGAGCCATTGTATCCCCCCTCGTCGGATTGAATGAAACAACGGCCGTGCCGATGGGGACGATTCTATTTACGACATCTTCTATAGGTGCTGTCCTATTCTTTACATTGACGAAGAAGGACGGGCAGCCGGAAACAGCTTAATAAATCCGGATAACATTTCCTGCTGTGTATTATAATGATAAAACAGGAGGTGCAGGATGAATACTGGTTTTATCGTCTATAGCATCATCATGGTATGGGTATTGGTTATTTACGGCGGATTAACGTATCTGGTGGTTAAAAAGAGAGAGTACGGATTAATTTCCGGGTTCGGAAACCGGTCGGAAGAGGAGCAGCAGTATCTGTTGGAGAACGGCTATGTAGACGCAACAGGCCGTCTGCTGAAATGGACGTTCTCAATGCTTCTGCTCACTTTTCTTGCCGGCCTGCTTCCGGTTGATCTGGCATTTGAGGTCGGGCTTGGTTTGTTTTTCATCGTTTTATTGACCGGTATTGTTTGGATACAGCGATACGAGGTTCCTCGTAAAAGGAAGCGGAATGTATGGATGACAAGTATCTTTTCCGTCGCCATCTTCGGGGGAGTAGTTGCACTGACCATTACTGGATTGATCGACAATACCGTAACGGTTGAAGATTCAAAGGTGAAGATTTCGGGAATGTATGGCGGTGAATGGTCACTTGCTGACATAGAGAAGGTGGAGATCTTGGATGACGTGCCGGATGTGATTGTGAAGTCCAATGGTTTCGCATCGGGAGGTCATTTGAAAGGGCGCTTCCGTCTCGAGGACCCATATGAAGGAGCACTGCTATTCATTCAAGCGGATATGAAGCCCTCCGTGTACATAAAGACGAAAGAGGACGATTTGTTCATTAATAAAGAAGATGAGGAAGAAACCAGACGCTTGTATGAAACGCTGAAAGAGTCGGTTCGTTGATGACGACGATGCATGTGCATCGCGAATACGTACGGTTGTTATCCTGACTACGGAACGTGTTATAATAAACCGGCATGTACAATTTCAAGGAGGAGTTTTCTTGTGATCATCGCGATCATTGTTCTACTGTTCGTTTCTTTATTTTTCTCGGGAAGCGAAACAGCATTGACTGCTGCAAACAAAATGAAGCTGCAGGCTCGAGTGAATAAAAATGATAAAAAAGCGGAAAAGTTGTTGAATCTTGTTTCCCGTCCAAGTGAATTCATTACGACAATCTTGATTGGTAATAATATAGCTAACATTCTGCTTCCAACATTGGTTACGGCACTAGCTATTGAGTATGGATTCAGTGTAGGAGTGGCTTCCGCCATTTTGACTGTCACCATCATCGTCTTCTCAGAAGTCATTCCGAAATCGATTGCCGCTGCCTTCCCGGATCGAATATCCATGTTGGTTTCTCCGGTCATCCGGTTTTTCGTTATCCTTTTTAAACCAGTGACTGTGGTGTTGAACTGGTTGACAGGATCCATTACGAAGGCTTTGTCCAAAGGAGAAACGAACGATGTCTCCGTTTCAAAAGAGGAGCTTCGGACGATGGTTGACATTGCAGATTCGGAAGGGACCTTCAACGAAGCGGAATCCCACCGGATCAAAGGTGTGCTTGATTTCTATAATCTGAATGTAAAGGATGTCCTGAAAACACCCCGGGTGGATATGATTGCCATTTCGGAAGAGGCAATGTTTGAGGAAGTTCGGGATATGGTTACTCAACACCCGTTTACAAGGTACCCGGTTTATCGGGAAGACATAGATGACATTGTTGCTGTTCTTCATTCAAAGTATTTGATTTCCTGGGCAATGGAACCCGAACGCCCGCTCAAGGATTTCACGTATAAGGATCCTCTTGTCGTTTATGAATTCCATAGTATAGAATGGGTTTTCCGGAAGATGACAAAAGAGAAGAAGCATATGGCGATTGTTCTGGATGAGTATGGAGGAACCGAAGGGGTTCTTACACATGAGGATGTCATTGAAGCAATGATCGGTCTTGAAATTGAGGATGAAATGGACGTAGAAAGTGACTCCATCATTGAGAAGATATCAGAGACCGAACTGATCTGTGACGGAAAGATTACTCTCCGGCGCTTGAACTCAATTTTCGATACAGAAGTTCCGGAAGAAGAAGACGTCCTTGCAGGCTATCTTCTGAAGGAGTTCAATGACTTCCCGCAAGAAGGGGATGTGTTGGAAAGGAATAACCTGACGTTTAAAGTGCTTGAGATTGAAGGAAGAATGCTCAGAAGGATCCAAATTATAAAATAGATAAGAATAACCCGGCCTTTGCGCCGGGTTTTTTGTATGGGAATATTAAAAGGGTCAGAGGACTATAGACCCTTTAATTTTCCATATCATGGCCGATATAAGAGGTGGTACGCTATACATATATCGGAAGGTGATGGGGTTATGATGCTGGCAAATAAAACAGTCATTAAAGGTGGATCCTTGGGAATCGGACGGGAAAAAGCAGTGGAAATCGGCAGGAAGGGGGAAGAAGGGAGATGAGCGCAATCGATCAGATGAAACAGGAGACGTTGAAAAAGAAAAACCTGCTTCTTTTTACTGCTTTCACGTTGTCCTTAGCAGCAGCATTCATGAAATCACTGATGGAAGGGGAACAGGAAGCATTCATTCTGTTCGGAATTGAAATCGCTCTATTTACTATTTCCTTCTTCGGAACGATTTGGGGGAGGAAGCCGGAACTGTTCCCTTATGTAAGTGTCGTCCTGGTCAATACCTTTACAGTCTCTGGTGTTTTCTACGTCGGTGGCGGATGGACAGCCGTACTTATCACGTACTTCCTTTCCGTATTTGCAGTCGTCCACTTTAAACGAACGGTATTTGCCATTGGTTACTTTATGGGTGGGCTCTCCCTTATCCTCAACCAGCTTTACAGCACGGTGGATCAGGTTTCCCTTCAGGAAAATGCAGCGACTATCTACCTCGCTTATTTGCTGATCGGTGTCCTTTTCATTGTACTTATCCATTTGAGTAAAGGCCAGGAGCGGGCAATCGAGAGCCTCGTCATGGAGGCTGATTATCGGACAGATGAACAGAAGAACCTGAAAGTGCAAATCCTGGATCATGCTACCGTGATCAAAGATGATATTACCAGCATGAACGGGCGCGTACAGGGGAACTTACAGGCCCAGGAAGAGATGCAGACAGCTATCCAGGAAGTAGCGTCCGGCAGTCAGCAGCAGGCAGGCCAAATTTCTGACATTGCGGAACGTACGACAAGATCACAGCAGGAAATGATGGAGTTAGGGAAGCGGATGGAGGCACTCCGTGAAGAAACGAATGAAGCGAACAGAATGACGGAGAGCAGCGAGGTCAAGGTGGAGACCTTTACGATGGAAATTCAGCAAATCAAAGCATTCATGAGCGATTTAAATGAAACGTTCCACCATTTAAGCAATAAAGTAAAAGAAACAGGCACGTTCTCTGATGATATCAAGAAGATATCGGAGCAGACGAATCTGCTCGCCTTGAATGCATCTATTGAAGCTGCTCGTGCGGGCGAAGCAGGAAAAGGATTTTCTGTTGTAGCTGATGAGATTAGAAAGCTTTCAGAGATGACAAATGATACGGCAGAGAAAATAACGACCAATTTGATGGAAGCTCTCCGGAATAATGAATCCACATTGGAGAAGATGGATGGAAGTTCTGCGAAGATCACCTCCATTCAAGATTCTTTCGGTGAGATCCATACCTATTTCACAGACTTGAAGGAAGTACTCGTCCATATTGTTGATATTTTCAAAGAGACGGATGATGTCATGATGAGAGTAATTACGGACAATCTTCAAGTGGAACAGTGGAGTGGGGAATTAGCTGCAATCATTGAGGAATCGAGTGCAGGTATGCAGGAAATGAGTGCCACGGTGGAAGCGCTCACTTCTGACAGCGAAAACATAGCTGCTATTATGAACCATACAACTGAAAAAGCCGATCAATTATTGGCCGTGGATCAACATAAGTAAAAAAAGGAAACCTCCCGATATATCCGTATCGGGAGGTTTTTTAAGTGTAATTAAAAGGCTCCGGAACCGCCGCCCCCGCCACCGGTCCCACCACCGCTGCTTGAGCTTCCAGATGAAGCGGAAACCGTGGTATGACGCTGTGCGTCCGAAAAGTTCGTTTCAAAGTAAGAACCAATCACCACATACGTTGCAATTTCGCTGGACTGGGTGGAAGAGGGGAACGGTTGGGAAAGGGGATCACGTTTACCTGCTCCGATTTGGAACAAAAGTGCTTTTAAGCGGTCTTCTTCTTCCCATGTTTCCCAATCGTCATCTTTTTTCAACGGCTGGAGCTGGTCGTAGAGACTACGTCCTTCCACATTCAACGGCTTGTATGCAATGCTGAACAGCAGGAAGTAGATGAGCAGCAGGATGACGAAAATCATCCAAAGGAATGTACCGTTCAAAGGAAGAAGAATGGTGAAAGGAAAAAGGCCGAGTGCTGTTAATCCTGCTGTCCATCGTGGAACAGCGGATGAAGCGTATAAGCTCTGCTCCTTCACTTCCTTTCTGACAAGCTTCTGCCAGGAATGATGTCGTTTACGATAGGTTTCACTATTTTCTTTGTTCTTTGCGTACCTTTCTATATCGTCAATATATAGGGTATCGCTTTGGGCTATATCATCATATAACCATTCGATCAATTGCTGCTCGTGCTCGTGGTCCGGATGACGGTCAAGGCGTTTATACACCTTCTTGGACTGTTCTTCAATCAGTCCTTTACGGACAAGATCAAGCATCGCAGCGGTCAGTGCTTTGTGATTCATATAGCCGCCCTTCATAAAGCTGACCATTCCCGGTATACTCATGGAGTGATCTGGAAATAAGGAGCCCCCCTTAATACGTTCGGCTTCCCAACCTGTCATTTTCCTTCTTCTTAGGCCGTAACCATACAGGAGGACCGCCAAGGCAGTTGCTGAAACCGTGAGAATTGCGCCGATTTTCCCCCACTGTTCTTCTCTCTGCTTTTTCTCCGCTGCCTCGTCGTCCAGGGACTTCTTCTCCGCAAGGATGGTTCCGAGCATTTCTTTCGTGTTGCCGGCTGCATAGAAGAGGGAAGCATCATAGGCGACGCGGATGTCCCCTTTCTCGTTAGCCGGTACTTCTCCCATTTCGTATCGGACGGATCCATCGTCCAACAATTGTTCTGTTTCATAGGCAGCATCGTATCCGAAAGCCACTTTCGCTTCCGTCTGCGCTGGAGGGACGACAGTGATCGTCAAGTCCTCATAGGTAGACTCGTTTCTATCATCAAAGAAAGGCCAATAAAACTGGGACACATCAGCATAATGCTCCATGCCGTTCTCAATCGTGTAAAAAAGGTCGACCGTTATGGTTTCGTCTGAACCGCCGCGATAGACTTTATACAGATCCCCTTCTCTTTCCACCTCCAAAGCTTTTCCGTTCTCTTCGGCACGGACATCGGTAATTTCCGAGCCCTGTTGTTTCGGAATAAGTGTTCTTGTTATACCATTGAATTCTCCATCAAACGCGTACGTGTGTGATTCTTCCACCATTACTTCACCATCCGCCTGCAAAGATGCCGTGATATTCGTTTCTTCAATCGAATAATCCGCGGCATAAACAGGGAGGGGAAGGAGAAGGATGAGGAGAATAATCGATCCAGTGACCCACTTTTTCATAGATTCCACCCGCTTTCTATTCATAACTACGTATAGAAGTGGAAATAGGTTTCATTGGTAAGTCATAGAAAAAAGAGCTCCCGGATAGAAGCTCTTCTTCCATTACTATTTAGGTTCAGGCAAAGCGTTGAAGGGCTTGGAACATCTCCTGACCTTCATCATTCAGTACATTGCCGCTCCCTTTACACCTGGCACATTCCTTCTCATAGCTCGTTTCTTCGACTGCGAGTCTCCAGGCGGCATCCTCCTTGGCGTGATTGACACGTTGATAGTGGTCCATGATCATGTTGGCTTTGCTGTCATCATATTCCTTATAGGCACCGGTACCGTGACAGAGTGGGCAGACATTATAAAGATGACTCACCGTTTTTGTATTCAAAAAGAACCCTTCTTTCTTTTATTGGTATTGATAAATTATGATTGATTTTATGGAATATTCAGACTAATTGCAAGTGTTTTCAGACATATAAAAAAGAAAAAAAGTAGAATTCCTCAAAAAGCCTACAAAAAAAGCCGCCGGAAGATCCGGCGGCTCGAAATCTTTTATTTTCCAATGAACATTTGTGTCCAGTAGTTTCCGTCTTCTGCATGACCTACTCCAATGTGTGTGAAGTTAGGGTTCATGATGTTTTTACGGTGACCTTCACTGTTCATCCAACCTTGGACAACCTGCTCAGGGCTTGTTTGTCCCATGGCAATGTTCTCCCCTGCTGTTTGATAGTCAATGCCATACGTCTTCATCATGTCAAATGGAGAGCCGTACGTTGGGCTGTTATGAGAGAAGTAGTTATTTTTCTGCATATCCAAAGATTTGTCCTTAGCTACGGCACTAAGCTCTGTATCAAGCTCAAGTGGTGCCAGTCCTTGTTTCTCACGTTCCTGGTTTGTCAATTCTACTACTTGTTTTTCGAAAGCGGAGACTTCAGAAGATGCTTGCTCGTTTTGCTGTTCTGCTTTTGGTTGAGCTTGCTGCTCTGACTGTTGTTGTGGAGCAGCTTCCTGCTTAGGTTGTTCCTGAGGCTGAGCTTCCTGCTTCGGAGCTTCTACTTTTTCCTGCTTCGGCTGTTCTACTTGTTTTGGAGCTTCTACTTCTTCTTGCTTCTGCTCTTGTTTTGGAGCTTCCGGCTTAGCTTCTGCTTGGACAGGTTTTTCTCCCTGCTTCCAGTCAATTTGATTCAATAGAGATTGAATATCGATCTGCTGCAGGTTATTTCCCTTCAAAGCAGCTTCGTTCTGACTGATCCACTCCATCAATTTATCAGAATCTATTTGAATGTTTTGTGTTTTTATTTGCGAATGGTGCACCTCACCTGTAGATGCAAAAGATGTTGCGGGTGCTGCTAGAAGAGATAGTGCAAGAGCTCCTGATACGACTAATGATTTCTTCATGCTGATAACTCCTCCTTGAAAAGTTGGTTTGTTTTTCGATCGACTTTATCGTACCATCGATCTCTTGTAATAAAGGAGGATGTTATTGGGAGATAGGTAGAAAGGACGTTCTGCTGACATCGTAAATAGGAGAGGGAAGCAAAAAGGCGGCATCAGTCCTTGTCAGCTCTGGGGTTGTTATAATCATCCTTTAAAGGTAAGCGGCTGCTGGAGTGGTTAAAGTATGAAAACAAGATACAAATTACTAGAATGACAGGGTTGACAGACTTTTTATGCGAAGTGTTTTTTTACGAATGTAACATCAGCGTTACAAATATTTCGATAGTTTGCATGTTTTTTTTCTAGTATTTTCCTATATAAAGCAAATCTTCTACTATAAATATTCCTGGATGGAAAAATGTCGTTATTTAAGGGAAACTTATTTAATTTTTCCTTTTTTTGTTGTTTTTCTGATCTTGATGAAATATACTACATTACAACACTAATGCACTATGTTGGAGGAAGGTGACAAGTTGAATTTTGACGCAGGGAGTGCAAAGCCGATTTACATCCAGATCGCCGAATGGATGGAGGATGAGATTCTTCAAGGACACTTTCAAGTAGATGGAAAGGTGCATTCTCAGTATAAGCTGGCGGATATGTATAATATCAATCCGGCGACTGCGGCCAAAGGGCTGACGAAATTAGCGGAAGAGGGTGTTCTTTATGACAGGCGGGGACTCGGGAAATTCGTGGCGGAGGAAGCGAATGCGATTATAAAGGAAAAGCGGAGGAACAAGACAATGAAGCGTTTGGTTGACGATCTTGTGAAGGAAGCAGGGAAGTTGGAAATGACTGAAGAGGAAGTAATCACGCTCATTAAAGAAACATGGGGAGGAGCGAAAGAGTGAAGGCGATCAAATGTGAGAACGTAACCAAAACATATAAAAAGAAGAAAGCCCTGGACCGTTTGAACGTCTCCATTGAAGCGGGTAAAATCGTTGGTTTAGTCGGACGTAACGGTGCCGGTAAAACGACATGGATGAAGGTTGTTGCCGGAATGGTGAAAGAATCGAAAGGAAGTGTGGAAGTATTTGGAGAACATCCGTTCAATAATTTGAGGATATCGGCTAATTCTGTTTATATCGATGACCGGATGTCTTTCCCTGCAACCTTGACTTTGGAAGAAATCCTTATGGAAGGGAAAAGGTTTTACCAGTATTGGGATCATGATCTTGCTTTACGTTTATTCGATTATTTCGGTTTTGAGCGCGGGGAACGCCATCATACGCTCTCAAAAGGAAGAGAAAGTATTTTTCACATGATCTTCGGTCTTGCCACACGATGTTCCTTGACAATCTTCGACGAGCCCACAACAGGGATGGATGCAGCCGTTCGAAAAGATTTCTATCGTGCCTTGTTGAAAGACTATTTGTCCTCTCCGCGCACCATTGTTTTATCGACGCATCATTTGGAGGAAATGGAAGACATACTGGAGGAAGTGCTTCTTCTCCACAAGGGGAAGCTGCTTCTCCAGACCAGCATGGATGAACTGAAGGAGTATGCCGTCCGCCTCACTGCACCCCTGGAGATACTGAGGCCATGGACCCGGAACAGAGAAATTCTTTATGAACAGCTTCCTGAGGAAAGAAACAGTTGTGTCATCGTAAGAAATGACTGGACGGAAACGGAACAGACGGAGATGAGGAAGGAAGGCATTCGTATCGCTCCTGTCTCTGCCAGTGATGTTTGCGTATATATGACGGAAGATAAGGTTGGCAGAGGAGGAATTGACGATGTCTTTGATCGAAGTGAAAACAGGTGATGTTATTAAAAAGCAGTTCGCGTTCAAGTGGCGGTCCCATCCGGGAGTGTTTACGTCTCTTGTAACGATACAGGTGATGGGCATCTTGTTTTCTTTAATGGGAACGGGGGCACAATTCATGGGAGGAGAGTTCTTTGAAGTCCGATCGCAGATCTTTTCCGGGGATTTAATTATTTCCTTTACGATTTTTTGGGGATTTTTGACGGCACTGCTCCTTACGACGCGTGCTTACCGTGAAGATGATTTTCCCTTTGTATCGACCCGCCTTACGAGTCATCTGTCTACCGTCGGCTTTCTTCTCGTGGTTTGCGGGATAGCCGGGCTTACAGCTGTCCTTTCAGAAAATGTACTGCGGGCAGCGGTATACACATTTGTAGTGCAGGACGGTCAACTGTTGCCGGCTCACGAAATGGAAGCTTCTTTATTCGGTGCTGGGATGGCTGCCGTCATCCTTATGGTTTTCCTTGCCGCCGGTGCCGGTTATTTGTTTGGTGTATTCCTGCAGTGGAACAGACTGTTTCTTCTTATCATTCCGGTTTTGATGTTCGGCATTTCGTATTTGATGCAGCGAAGTGGCGAAGACGGTTTGGCTAATTACCTCTTTGAGGTTCTGTTTGATGAAGCAAATATTGTTTTATTCGCTGTGAAAGCACTGCTCGTTTCCATTACTTGTTTCGTTGGAAGCTTCTGGATTGCTGGCCGTTTGGAGGTGAAGCGGTCATGATCATCGTGTTAGCAGTCTTTCTTTTCCTGCTTGTCACTTTGGCAGCTGTATTTAACGGGAAGTATAAGGGTGCAAGTGTCAAGATGGCTAAGACCGGCCATTTGATCTTCCTCGTATTTGGGTGCGTGTTAGTAATCTCGACAATTTTCACCTTCTTCCTGCCTGATCCCCTGCCAGGGCAAGCGGCGAGTTCGTCGGATATCGACGATGCTATGTACAGCCATTTGTTAGAGGGAAACCTTGATCAGATAGACGAGGCATACCTTTTAGATGAGCGTACCTTCTCCTTTGGAGGAAAAACGCTGAACGTGAAAGTGAGCCCTCCCGGCGGTCCTGGTACGTCCGTTATCGTAGAAAAAGTAGAGTCGAAAAAGAACATACACCTCTATCAGTATCGCTCACCTATGGTCGTAAATGGCTGGCAGATCCCTGTCAAAGAGGAGCCTGTGGTAACCTTTGAGAACCAGGGGCTGGTCGTAACCTCCGGCGAACAAGTAACGAAGACTTTCTATCAGTTCGATCCTTCTTTTCCTTTCCGACAATTCTCTGAAGGAAAGAACACAGGCGGCAGCAGTATGTCCTCCGGCATGTCGGTCCTGTATTTACAAATTCCTGAGAACATGACGGTGGAAGCGGATGACGAAGTGTATGTTACAGAAGTGGAATCTTGAATCGGTGAATTTTACTTAACGGAGAACAGATGAGTACAGGCTCAGGTATCATCTAATAAAACTAGCAATTCCTACAGACGAAGAATCAAAAAAGCGCGGGTATCTGCCCGCGCTTTTTTGATTCTTTTTACTTTTTTCACACATATGGGCAGAAGTTCATAACTTAGCACAAGAGGTGGTGGCATATGAAAGAATCGGAAAGGATTGCTGCACAGGATCCTTTGCTCAATGAACAGCAAGAATGGAGAAAAAGGCGTATACGTCAACGGTTCAAACAAACACTTACCATAGCTTCCCCGGTGTTTATTCTGTTGCTTTGGGAAATCTTGTCCCGTACAGGCTTGATGGATGCCCGTTTTTTCCCGCCTCCTACGCAAATCGTGGGAACCTTTTGGTCGATGGCAGGGAGCGGAGAACTGTTCAGCCATGTTGGAATCTCATTATATCGTATTTTTGCAGGATTCCTTCTCGGAGTGATCCCTGCTATTGCAATCGGACTGCTGATGGGTTTGTATGGTCCAATCCGGCATTTCCTGTCGCCTTTGATCATGGCTCTCATGCCGATTCCAACACTTGCTCTCCTGCCGATCATCATCATTCTGTTCGGAGTAGGGGAAGTTTCCAAGGTGGTGACGATCGCAGGAAGTGTCTTCTTTCCGGTAGTCATCAATACAGTTGCCGGTGTCATCAACATCGACAGAATATATTTGGACGTAGCAAAGAATTACGGAGCAGATTCGAAACAGTTTTTCTTCAAAATCGCTCTCCCGGGTTCCTTACCGGTCATGCTTGAAGGGATTCAAATGGGGCAGGCGATCGCCTTACTTACGATAGTGGCAGCGGAAATGATGGGAGCGAATTCCGGTATCGGCTACTTAATCTGGACCTCCTATAAGGCATTCATGTTGAAAGAAATGTTTGTAGGGCTCGTGCTCATCTCGTTCTTCGGCTATTTATTCTCATTAATCTTGAGAGGACTGCAAAGTAAATTACTCCCTTGGCGTTGATGAAGGAGAAAGGGGAAGGTGGAATGGATGCGAAAATTTCCATCAGGGATTTGACGAAAGTATTTTATAAAAAGGAAAGCAGAGTCACAGCATTGGAAGGAATCAATCTGGATATTGCCGATGGAGAGTTCGCCTGTTTAGTCGGACCGAGCGGGTGCGGAAAAACGACACTGCTCAGAATTCTAGCCGATTTGGAAACACCGAGTTCCGGGTCATTCACCATCGCAAGAGCAAAGGAAGACCGGCCACTTCAGTCGATGGTCTTCCAGGAACGGGGGGTGATTCCGTGGCTGACCGTGGAGGGTAACGTCAGTTTTGGTTTGAAAATGCGTCGTGTACCAGCGGCGGTCATCAAGGAACGGACCGCGTATTATTTAGAAAAAGTAGGGCTGGAGCGTTTCGCCAAGCTTTACCCTAGAGAGCTTTCCGGAGGAATGAAACAACGGGTGAGCATTGCCAGAGCATTCGCAAATGACCCGGAAATATTGTTGATGGATGAACCGTTCGCAGCATTGGATGAACAGAATAAATTCATCCTGCAGGAAGAATTACTCAACATCTGGGCCGAAACGAAAAAAACGGTCCTCTTCATTACACATAGTATCGATGAAGCACTCCTGCTCAGCGACCGGATTCTCTTGATGAGTGCCCAGCCGGGGAGGATTGTAAAGGAAAAACGAATCGAGCTCCCCAGACCAAGAAATATGGAGCAGGTCAGGGCTGACCCTGTCATGGCGGAACAATTCGTGGAGGTCTGGAATCATCTTCAGGAAGAAGTGCAACGATCAAGGATTTAAGAAAGGGGAAACATCCCGTGCGTAAATCATTATGGATCTTTATCTCTCTTTTTTTACTTTTGGGTATAGCAGCAGGCTGCAGTGATAAGGAGTCTGAACAAGGAAAGCAGAAAGAAACCGTATCCGGCGATCTGGCTCCGCTTGAGAAGCGTCAGAAGGTAGTTATTGCAGAGGACGGTGCGGCGTCCGGTGCAGGGTTTTACATCGCGAAAGAGAAAGGATATTTCGATGACTATAACATAGACATTGAATTTACGACATTCGCCAACAGTGATGATATGCTGCCGGCGCTTGCTTCCGGTGAAGTGGACATCGCCGGCGGAGTCTCCACCGCTTCGTTCTTCAATGCGATCGCTCAGGGAATCGATGTGAAGATCATCGCTGATAAAGGGCACTATTTCGATGGCAATTCCTACTTCAGTTTTGTTATTAGAGAAGACCTTCAGGATGAAATCAAGGAGTATGCCGATTTTAAAGGAAAACGGATTGCTGTATCTTCAAAGAATGCCGTGGATGATTACATCTTCCATGAAATGCTGAAGCATGCCGGCTTGACTGAGAAGGACGTAGAGGTCGTCTTAATGTCTGATTTCGGTAATATGTTGGCCGCGATGGGGAATAAATCCATAGATGCTGCCCTGCAGATAGAGCCTTTGATAACACAGGGAGAATCGCAGGGGTTACATGTGCGGTTCGGTGATGCTACGGATTATGCTCCAGAAGCACAAATCGCGATGGTTCTAGGCTCACCGGAATTTGTTGAAGAAGAAACAGACGTATCGCTCCGCTTCATGGCTGCTTATTTGAAGGGGGTACGCGATTACAACGATGCATTTCTTCACGGCGAGGGGCTTGATGAAGTCATTGATATCATGACAAAACACACCGCTTTGAAGGATCCTGAAATATGGAAGAAAGTCGGCGTGACAGGACTGGATCCGGACGGCAGTATGTTCGTGGAGGATATTAAAGATCAGTTCGACTTTTACAACTCCAATGGTGCCATCATCGGCGATGTAGATTTCGATGAGGCTGTAGACCCTTCTCTGGCAGCCAAAGCCGTGGACATTATCGGAGAGTATGATAAAAAGTAACATTCCAAGTTTTTCTCTTGTCAGAGAGAAAAAAATGATGTAAAGTAACGAGAGACTCAATTGAATAGTTCTTATCAAGAGAAGTGGAGGAACTGGTCCTAAGAAGCTTCAGCAACCACCAACACAGTTGGCCGGTGCTAAATCCAGCAGGTTTTAGACCTGACAGATAAGAGGGGACGGAAACAAAGAAGCCTTCTTATCCTAAAGAGGGCTTCTTTTTTATTTGTTTGGCCTGGTCTTGTCTGTATCACAGAAACATTCATGAGTTCACCAAGAAGGAGGCAGAAAAGATGACAAAACCGAAAGCAAATATTTTTGCACTTATTCCATTTGTAGTATTTATTGTATTGTTCATTGGTTCAGGGATCGTGACAGGTGACTTCTACAAAATGCCTGTACTCGTCGCTCTGTTTGCAGCTATACTGGTAGCGCTGCTTATGGATCGAAAAACAGATTTTGAAACGAAAATCATGACACTCTCCAAAGGGGGAGGACACCCGAATATCATCTTGATGGTTGTGATCTTCCTGCTCGCGGGAGCATTTGCTTCCGTCGCACAGGGAATGGGGGCTGTAGATTCCACCGTCAACCTTGGCCTGAGCTACCTGCCTGGTGGATGGATGGTCGTCGGCCTGTTCGTCATTGGGTGTTTCATATCCATTTCCATGGGTACTTCCACAGGGACAGTTGTAGCTTTAGCCCCGATCGGACTTGGTGTCGCAGAACAAACAGATATTGGTGTGGCGCTGATTATGGGAGCCATTGTAAGTGGGGCTATGTTCGGGGACAACCTCTCCATCATTTCTGATACAACCATTGCAGCTGTTCGAACACAAGGCACGGAAATGAAAGAAAAGTTCAAGGCGAACTTCTTTATCGTTCTTCCGGCTGCCATAGTAACAGCGGTTATTTTTGCAGTATGGACAGCCAGTGCGAGTGCAGATCTTGGGGAAACATACTCGTATAATTTCCTTGAAGTCATTCCATATCTCGGAGTGCTCCTGTTCGCCATCCTTGGGGTAAACGTCATATTCGTTCTGATCGGCGGAACGGTAGCAGCCGGAATTGTCGGTTTGATTCTCGGTAAATTCTCGGGGATGGAACTGATTAACCTGATCGGAGACGGCTTCGCAAACATGCAGGAGTTGTCTATGATAGCTATCCTGCTCGGAGGACTTGTAGAGCTGATCCGTTATAACGGCGGTATTGAGTATCTACTGGAAGCGGTGAATAAACGTGTCCGGTCTAATCGTGGTGGAGAGTTCGGTATCGCCGGTATCGTAACCGCGATCAATTTGTCCACTGCAAACAACACGATTTCGATTATCACGGCCGGTCCATTAGCCAAACAGATCTCTGATGATTACGGCATTGAACCGAGAAGATCCGCCAGCCTGTTGGACATCTTCGCAAGCTCTGTTCAAGGAATCATTCCTTACGGAGCCCAACTCCTTGCTGTAGCCGGTGTGGCATCGATTTCACCTATTGCAATCGTACCGTTTTGTATTTATCCGATCTTAACAGCCGTGTCCGGAATTCTTGCTATTGTCTTCAAGTTTCCTAAGTTTACGGTTCAGAAAGCAGATCCTTCCGCTCAAAAAGGATCCTGATATTCTCTGACTGGAAGAGGCTCCCTGAAATAGGGAGCTTCTTTTTCGTTTGGAAAAGGTGGTATGGCTGGGGGAGAGATCGGGCTCCGGGAGAAGGGACCTTTCCACTGGGCGCCCGGTGAGCGGCCATAAAGGAAGGCGGAGGTAGTTGGTCACTTAATAGATTTTTTCAAATTCGAATGAAATATTAATTCTTTAAATAGTTCATAAATTTGATATTATATTTTAAAATGAATCTATTGTAATGGGGCTATAGAATGGAAAAAACAGTCGAAAAAGAGAGAGAGGGGTCTTATGTGGTATAGACGACTATAATTATATTCGGTACGCTTTTACTACATATTGTAAACGCTTCCATAATAAAGACTCTCATCATGATCCGCCATTGTTGGGAAAGTTCGATCGTCATGCGGGATAGCGGTCTTACTTTTACAAATAAATAAAGGCAAGGAGGAATGTAGAGTGAAAGGCAGGAGAAGAGGTTGGTTTGTTGTGCTGCTTACATTCTGTCTGTTGATTCCGGGAACGATGACCGGACCGGTATCGGCTGACGGGAAAAAGTCGAACAAGGGAACAGAGTTAATCCTTTTGCAGAACGTACCGGAAGCGGACAGGACAATTAAAGGGGATACGGTTCAGATGGAGGTGCTGCGTGTTTACAAAGATGGTCACTTCAAGAAGGTCGAGGAGAATCTGAAGTGGTCGTCCAACAATAAACGGGTGGCGGAAGTGGATGAACATGGAAAAGTAACATGGCACGGAAAACCCGGGCGAGCGTGGATTACCGTCCGCAGCGGGAAGGATCAGGACCGGATCGCCGTCCATTTCAAACGAAAGAAGCATAAAGGGCAGTCCGAGGTTACTCCTGTACTGATGAAGCAGAAAGGAAAGAAGTATGACATCGTAAGGAATGCCATCGATAAAATGACAATGGAGGAGAAAGTAGGACAGATGCTGATGCCTGACTTCCGTACTTGGAAGGGGAAAAATGTCACGGAAATGAATGCTGAAATAGAGCAGATGGTAAAAAAATATCATTTGGGGGGAGTCATTCTTTTCCGTGAAAATGTCGTAACCACAGAGCAAACGACAACGCTTGTCGACGATTACCAGAGTGCGAGTGAGAAATTTGGACTGCTTATGACCATTGATCAGGAAGGTGGAATCGTCACAAGGCTGCAATCCGGGACAGATATGCCTGGAAATATGGCACTTGGGGCAGCACGTTCGGAAGAGCTAGCTCAGAATGTTGGAAATGCCATTGGAGAAGAACTTGCGGCACTTGGATTCAATGTGAATTTCGCTCCTGTGATGGATGTAAACAATAATCCAGATAATCCGGTTATCGGCGTCCGTTCCTTCGGTGGAGATCCAAGATTGGTTGGAACGATGGGAACCGCTTATATGCGGGGATTACAACAAGCTGGTGTCGCTGCTACGGCCAAGCACTTCCCTGGCCATGGAGATACCGCTGTCGATTCTCATCTAGGTCTTCCTGAAGTGCCTCACGATTTAGATCGACTCAAGGAAGTGGAACTCTATCCCTTCCAACAAGCAATGGATGCAGGTATTGACGCAATCATGACGGCACACGTCACTTTCCCGAAAATTGATGATACCGAAGTGATTTCTCAGAAGGATGGGACGCCAATTGCTCTTCCTGCCACCTTATCAGAGAAGGTGTTGACCGGCTTAATTCGTGAAGAGATGGGCTATGAAGGGATTGTCGTGACCGATGCGCTCAACATGAAAGCAATCAGTGACCACTTCGGACCGGTAGATTCCGTGATTCGGGCGATCAACGCCGGAACAGATATCGTATTGATGCCTGTAGGACTTGAAGAAGTAGCGGGAGGTATTTACGAAGCTGTGGAAACGGGGGAAATCAAGGAAGAAACCATTGAGGACTCTGCCCAACGTATCTTGACGTTGAAAGTGAAGCGGGGAATCATTCCTTCCGAAAATCCGAAGTCGGTGGAAGAGAAGGTTCAATACGCGGAAGAAATCGTAGGTTCCGAAGCGCATAAACAGGTGGAAAAAGAAGCTGCTGAGAAGTCGATCACCATGGTCAAAAATGATGGGGTTTTACCTGTGACACCAGAAGAGGAGGAAGAGGTACTTGTCATTGGAAATACATTCATCGATTTGCTTGGTGATGCCGTCAGAGAACGCCACGGTGCCACTACTGTTTTATCAACGTCAAGCGCGGAATTGACAGAAGGACAGTTGGAAATGGTGAAAAAGGCGGACTATATCATCTTTGGTACTTACACGTATAATGTCGCCACACGGTCTGCCGATCACCCACAAATGAAATTGATCCATGAGGTGATGGATGCGAGCGAAGCGCCTGTCATCAGTATTGGAATTCGGAATCCATACGACATCATGAGTTATGCAGGTGTCGATGCTTACCTCGCCCAATATGGCTTTAAAGCAGCCAGCTTCAAGGCGTCCGCTGCCACCATATTTGGTGAAAATTCACCGCAAGGAAAGCTTCCTGTCACGATACCTGATGAAGATGGATCGGTGATGTACGAATATGGAACGGGGCTCACTTATTAAGAGGAAAGGGAGAGGATAGCTATGCGGAAGTGGTTTATACTAGTGGTCGTTCTGCTAACAACCTGGTCCACCTTTTCAGTCGTTTTCGCTGATCATCAAGGAAACCGTGGTAAACACAAGGGACATCATAAGAAGCAGGAGGAATTCAAACTTGGTGTAGAAGTGCTGCTCGATGATAAGAAAGAACTTTTGGAAGGAAAGCGCATTGGGTTAATCACGAATCCGACAGGAGTAGATCAGGATTTGAACAGTGTCGTCGATCTTTTCTACGAAGATGAAGACTTAGAGTTGACGGCTCTTTATGGTCCCGAACATGGAGTGCGGGGAAGCGCTCAGGCAGGCGAGTATGTGGAATTTTACGAAGATGAGAAGACTGGTCTGCCTGTGTACAGCTTATACGGTAAAACGAAAAAACCGACTCCGGATATGCTTGAAAATATTGATGTCCTCGTATTCGACATCCAGGACGTAGGAACGCGTTTCTATACGTACATCTACACGATGGCTTATGCGATGGAAGCAGCACAAGAAAACGACATTCCATTCTTCGTCCTGGACCGGCCGAACCCGATCGGTGGAGACCAGGTGGAGGGTCCGGTCCTTGATACAGACTACCAGTCTTTCGTAGGAAATTATCCAATCCCACTGAGGCATGGCATGACGGCAGGAGAATTGGCGAAGCTGTTTAACAAAGAATTCGATATCGGTGCAGATTTGACCGTCGTGAAAATGGAAGGGTGGAAGCGGGGAATGGATTATGATGATACAGACATGCCATTCGTTGCGCCTTCGCCGAACATGCCGACGGTAGATACGGCTTACGTATATCCTGGGGCTGCATTGATTGAAGGGACAAATGTATCGGAAGGAAGAGGAACTACGAAGCCGTTCGAGTTGATCGGAGCCCCCTTCATAGACAGCGAACAATTGGCGGAAGCAATGAACGAGAAGAACCTTCCTGGTGTCAGGTTCCGGGCGGCTTCATTTACCCCGTCTTTTTCTAAGCATGCCGGGAAATTATCCCACGGCGTCCAACTTCACATACTGGACCGTGATGAGTTCCAGCCTGTTAACACAGGTCTGCACTTAGTGAAAACTATCCATGATATGTACCCTGATGATTTCGAATTTCGTGCCGAAGATGCAAATGGTATCTCGTTCTTTGATCTACTAATAGGGAACGGATGGGTAAGGGAATCAATTAATGAGGGGCATTCCGTAGAACAGATGGAGAAACGTTGGAAGGATGACCTCAAAAAGTTTAATAAGACGAGAAAACATTTTCTTCTGTATAAGTAAGAGTAATCCACATTCCTCCCGAAGGAATGTGGATTTATTTTAAGGAAGGGTTATAGAGTGATTTTATGACAATTTTATGGATTTTATGATAAAATTTGTAAATATTCTTACACTTACCACATGGGGAAGGATTGATTGTATGAGAGCGACCGTTGCTATCAAAAATAGTTGGCAAAAGCTTTGGGTGATGCATGAGGAAGCGAAGGCACTGATGCAGTTTATGGTGTCCGGGAATCATACTTCAGCTTACACCAAGGAAAATGGAGAACAAGAAGGGAAAACAGGGCCTTCCATGCAGCCGAGACAAAAGATCGGCTTGATTCTTGGACCCATGCTTTTTCTTCTTGCCTTGCTGTTTGTGGATGCGGAAGGTTTGTCAAGAGAGGCTGTAGCGATTCTTGCGAGTACACTATGGATTGCTACATGGTGGATTACAGAAGCAATTCCCATTCCAGCCACCTCGTTGCTTCCTCTCGTATTGTTTCCTGTTACCGGCGGGTTGGAAAGTGGAATGACCGCATCTTCTTACGGAGATGACACCATCTTTCTGTTTATGGGGGGCTTTTTAATTGCCCTTACTATGCAGAAATGGAACTTACATAAACGGATGGCCCTGTTTATCATAGCTTCCGTCGGCACGAGCACCGAACAAATTGTACTCGGGTTTATGGTTGCTACCGGTGTGCTGTCCATGTGGATTTCCAACACAGCGACGGCAATGATGATGGTGCCGATTGGTATGGCCGTTATATACCAAGCAGCGGAGCAGTTGAAGAAGAAGGGAGAAACGGTCGATCACGATTCTTTCCCTTTCGGTAAGGCAGTGATGCTCGGAATTGCGTATAGTGCGTCGATCGGAGGACTTGCGACACTAATCGGTACACCGCCGAATACGATCTTCAAGGCGGTTGTAGAACAGACCTATGCCATCGAGATATCTTTCGCAGGTTGGATGACGTTCGGGGTACCATTATCTTTGCTGTTGTTAGCGATTGCGTGGGTGTATTTAGTCAAGGTCGCTTATCCCATGAAAATGAAGGAGCTGCCTGGAGGGAGGAAGGTGATCAGAGAAGAACGCAGGTCGCTTGGTGTTATGTCTTTTGAAGAAAAAACGGTGCTGTTGGTTTTTACCGTGACAGCTGCAGCCTGGATATCCCGCTCCTTTCTTCTGGTACGGATTAATGAAAATATCAATGATACGATGATCGCTATGATTGCTGCAGTCATCCTGTTCATCCTTCCCTCTAAAAAACGTAAAGGAGAACATCTACTGGATTGGGATACAGCAAAAGGACTGCCATGGGGGATCTTGCTGTTATTCGGTGCCGGGCTGGCCATTGCTTCAGGATTTCAGGAAACCGGACTGGCAGAATGGATAGGTAATCAATTAACTGTACTCCAAGGGGTGCATCTGCTCTTGATTATCGTTATCGTAACGGGGATGGTTATATTCCTTACAGAAATAACATCCAATACAGCCACGGCAACTATGATGTTTCCGATTATGGCCTCCCTTGCGAGTGCTCTTTCTGTACACCCTTACAGTTTGATGATCGCTGCAGGGATTGCTGCAAGTTGTGCGTTCATGCTCCCGGTTGCGACTCCGCCGAACGCCGTCGTTTTCGGGTCTGGTTATTTGCGTATCCCGGATATGGCGAAAGCGGGGTTGTGGTTGAATATCCTTGCAGTCATCCTGGTTACTCTTGCCATCTATTTCTATCTTCCGTTCGTCTGGGGGATCGATTTGAACGAATTTCCAAGTCAATTCCAATCCTAGAAAAGAGTGATTTGAAATGGGAGTGGCGATAGAACCGACTCACCCCTATACACCGCGTGAGTCTGGATTTTGGCGGATTACAGCCGCATTAATGATTGCATCTTTATCGACCTTTTCTACATTGTATGTCTTTCAGCCACTGCTCCCGTTGCTTTCGGATAGTTATGATCGTTCTGCTACAGTATCAAGCTTCGTCATGTCCTCCTGTGTGCTCGCTATGGTTGTCGGATTGTTCGTTTTAGGCTTTCTTTCTGATCGCTATGGCAGGGTGGCAGTTATGAAGCTTTCCCTGTTCGTTACCGTGATTACGTTGAGTTTGATTCCTCTTGTGGATAGTTTCGAATGGATTGTAGCTCTCCGTGTTATCCAGGGATTTTTCCTTGCAGGGATTCCTGCTGCGGCGATGGGGTATTTAGGGGAAGAAACATCACCAAAACATATAGGTCTTGCTATGACGCTGTATATTTCGAGTAACGCACTCGGAGGAATGGGCGGAAGAGTGGGAGCGGGATATCTTGCAGGGGTTTTTGATTTACGGTTGACGATTTGGGTGTTTGCATTCTTCGGAGTCCTTGCTGCTTTTCTGTTCCTTGTACTCATACCGAACGAGCGTTTCTTTGAAAAAACGGATCAGTCGATAGTCAAGGATCTTCAAGGGTTGTTTGTCCATTTGCGAAGCGGAAACATGCTTTTTCTATTCTTAATGGGCTTCCTGCTGCAGGCCGTTTTCACGGCAGTGTGGACATACCTTCCCTTTTACTTGCAAGGAGAGCCTTTTCGATGGACGCTGGAGGTCATTTCATTTACCTATTTTGCTTATTTATTCGGGATTATCGCACCGCCGCTGGCAGGGAGAATGTCTCTCTCCTTAGGGATGAAGCGGGTGATGTATTTAGCTGTCCTTGTAATGCTGGCAGGAGCAGGGGTGACCGCTGTACCGTCCGGTTCCATGATTGTATTTGGTCTCTGTCTGCTCTGTATGGGGTTCTTTGTCGCCCATGCAATGGCTTCGGCGCTTGTAAGTAAATCTGCCACGCATCATCGAAGTGGAGCATCCGGATTCTATTTGATCAGCTACTACGCCGGGGTCGCTGTGGGGAGCACGGCTGCCGGGGTTTTGTGGGAAGGTAGTGGATGGCTCGGAATATTAAGTATAGGCATAAGTTTTCTGGTACTGTTCTTCTGTATGTGGCTCTTTCGCCGCCGTGGTCTCAGCACGTGATACAATAGCGATGAGAAAGTGGGGATCAGTCATGGAGGAAGTGAAAGGGAAGCTTGTCGATACGAATACAAGGTGCGTACACTATCATAGTGAGACTGATATTATTGCGATTAAAATGCACTGCTGCCAAACGTACTATGCATGTATCTTCTGTCATGATGAATTAGAGGATCATGGGAAGTCACGCTGGCCGAGGAATCGCTGGGATGAGGCTGCTGTCCTCTGTGGAAACTGTGAGAGCGAGCTGTCCATACAGAATTATATGAAGGCTTCTGTTTGTCCGAACTGTAAGCATGCTTTTAATGCCGGCTGCCGGCTGCATTATCCGTATTATTTTGAAATGAATCAAGACTGAGCGCTGCTCAGTCTTGGTTTTTTTATTGTTCTACGACGAATTCAAAGTTCCCTTCGAATTTCACATCTCTGCCAAGCAGCATTCCGCCGGTTTCTATTGCGGCATTGTAAGTCAAGCCGTAGCTTTCTCGGTTCACTTTTCCGGTGACATCAAAGCCTGCGATCGTGCTCCCGTCCATAGGACTCTTCGATGTGCCGTTGTATTCGACTGTGAATGTCTCTTTATTAGTTGTCTCTTTAATCGTGAAGTCTCCGGTTACTTCGAATTCTCCTTCCGAGACTTCTTTGATGGAAGTACTCTTGAATGTCATTTCCGGATATTGATCTGCCTCGAAGAAGTCTCCGGACCGGAGGTGTCCATCTCTTTGCTCGTTCTTCGTGTTAATGGATTTAACGGGAATTGTTACGGCGATGCTGGCAGATGAGAGATCATTCAGGTCTCCGGAAAATTGAACATTAAATTCCTCGAATTCTCCTTTAGCCTTGGATACCATCATATGTTTAATTTGGAAATTCAAACTGCTGTGCACAGGATCTAATACTAATTTAGTCATGGAAACACTCTCCTTAAAGAATATTTTGAATTCTAACTATTATCTTATTCTCTATTTATTTCGAAGTCAAGATATTTTGATTTACACGGTTACTGTTAAGAAAGGTAAAAAAAGCCCACAGACCTAGGGGTGTCTGTGGGTTGCCTGAACCTATTTGTTAAGCTTGAAATGTGCGTTTAATTGACCACGCAGCATTCGTTCCATTACTTTTTCCTTGCTTGATTCCAGCAAATCCTGTTTTATTTCATAGGTTTGCACCCCTTCTTCTCGTTTGTCTGCTATCTGGAGCAGCATTTCCACGTCCGCAAAGGAATATTTTCTTGTTCCTCTCTTAGTCCGTTCCGGATATATTAATCCTCGCTCCTCATAGTACCGTATTTGTCGAAGCGATAATCCTGTCAGTTCATTAACGGTTCCGATTGATATGACCTTTTTATGCTTGTAGGACGACATCCCTTCTCCTCCTTGGTGATTGGCGAAGCTATGGACGGTGGATTCTGGCTGCGAGGGTTTCCAGTTCTGTCAGTGTAAGTGAATGGAGAACCTCGTCCGAAGCATGGAACTGTCCGGCTTCGATCAGCTTTTGGATATAATGTTCCCGCATAGTTTCAACAGCTGTCCTTAAATGATTCTTCATGAAGGTTCACTCCCGATCCTTTGATTTTCGTGAAAATGGGGGATCTACCTACAGGACGGCACTAATCATTCATTTCCTGTTCTGGTTGTTGTTAACAGAATAAATCATTTTTAATTTTCTGTCACCTGTTATGTTAGAAAATCTAACATAAAATTTATGCCATGTTAGAATTTCTTACTCGTGCGGCTGGGGCCTCCCTAATTTCTATTCTGGAGGAGTGGGGATATATTAATGAAGAAAGGGGGAATAAGCGCACATCTTTTCAGGTGTATTTTTGGCGGTTTATTCTTATCTGAATTAGTGAATGAATGGGATAGAGAGGAGATGTTTTTTATGTGGTGGAAGCAGCCTTATTACAAATACATAACGGCAGGGATCCTGCTGCTCATTTTTTATTTCTTTCTTGAGAAGCTGCAATTATTAGAACCATTTAAAACTATTTTTCAAACGCTATTCTATCCCATGTTGATCGCGGGGTTTTTGTTTTATGTGCTGAGGCCGGCTGTTGACCTTTTGGAACGGGTGCCCTTCCTTCCGCGTCCCGCTGCTATCCTTCTGCTTTTTGCCTGCATAGGAGGAATAGTCTACACCGGTTTTAAATTCCTGGCAGAGACGATTAAACAACAGGTAACCGACCTTTCCAGCCTTCCGTCTAAAGTGAAGGATACGGCCGAACATGCCGGCAGGAAGATAGAGGAGAATGATATGGGTATGGTATCCATGAATTCTATCACCCAGAAGGTGACGAATTATTTCGGTGGAATGACCGAGCAGATCGGCGAGCATCTCACTACCGTGTTCTCCACTATTGCGGGGGCTGCCACCGTCATGATCATCGTTCCTTTCGTGCTTTTTTTCCTATTGAAAGACGGGGAGAGGCTGGTGCCGTTTTTGTCTCGGGCCTTCCGTCCGGAGCATAAGCCGCGAGGAGAAAAGCTGTTGAAAGATTTGGATTACACGATATCATCTTATATACTCGGGCAGGTGACTATAGCCGCGGTAGACGGGGTGTTGACGTATATTGGGTATCTGCTGATCGGCCTCGATTATGCGCTCGTTCTGGGTGTTTTTCTGGCATTCACTTGTGTCATCCCGTTTGTAGGGCCTGTCATCGGTTCCATTCCTGCAGTCGTGGTCGCATTAATGCAGGAACCCCAGCTTGCCATCTATGTTATAGTGACCATCGTTGTTGTCCAGCAGTTAGAGAGTAATCTTGTGGCACCTTATGTTTTTGGGGAACGGTTGAACATTCATCCGTTGACCGTCATCCTTCTTCTTGTCGTGGCAGCTCCTTTGTATGGAATTGTCGGTATGATTATCGCCGTGCCCACCTACTCTGTAATTAAAGTGTTAATAAAGCACGGATATAGTTTTTATAAGATGTATCATCCTTCCTAGTTCAATAGAAACCGAGTATTCCTTATGAAGGAGTACTCGGTTTTTTTGTCTTTTCGTAAAATAAGAAGAAAAAAGAAGAATCTTCTAATCTACTGTTGAATCTTTATGCAATGGAATGTATAGTTATTTAATATTGATACTATATATATGTGATTGAACATAGAGGAGGAACAGTATGGCTATTGAAAATACAAAATCTACAGAAACCCTGCAACAGACTAATTCTTACACGACTAAACAATGGTTAAAGTTCCTCATTCCTTCTTTTATAGGTGTTCTTTTGTTCATGGTACCTATTTCTATTGGTGGAAAAGTAACCATTGGTCTCGGGATCATGGCGGATGCTCTACAGGGAGCCTTTTCCGAACAAATTCCTTTGTTTATGACAGTCATTATCTGTCTATCTGCTGCAGGCAGCATTCTGGTGAAACTGCTTCCTGAAGAGGGGATTCGTTCTGGAAATGTCGTTGCCCATTTATTTGATGTCGGTCCTTTCTGGGCGTCTATGCGGGTTCTTGGAGCGGTATTCGCAGTCTTGACGTTGACAAGTGCAGGACCATCTATTATTTCTTCGGAACTTACCGGAGGGGTCGTGCTTTTCGACCTTGTACCGGTGTTGATGGTCTGGTTTCTTTTTGCCAGTCTGTTTATGCCCCTGCTGTTGGAATTCGGTTTAATGGATTTGATCGGTACAGTTGTCCGGAAAGCGATGTACGGCTTATTTAAGCTTCCGGGACGTTCATCTGTGGATGCCATTGCCTCCTGGATGGGTAGTGCGCCGGTCGGGGTGTTATTGACGACCCAGCAATATGAGAAAGGGTATTATACAAAGCGCGAAGCTAGTGTAGTCGCGACTAATTTCTCGATTGCCTCCATTGCTTTCAGCCTTGTCATCGCAAAGTTCCTTTCCATTGACCATATGTTCGTACCTTTCTATTTTACAGTCGTCGTCTGTGGTTTGGTAGCGGCTGTCATCTGCCCAAGAATTCCTCCACTGTCTAAAAAGAAAGACACGTATTATGAGCCTGCTGGTAAACAGATCAGTGAAGATGTTCCAGAAGGTGTTTCGTCGTTCCGATGGGGACTGGAGAAAGCGGTAGAGAAGGCGGATGAAGTGAAGAGCGCTGGTCAAGTCGTGAAAAAGGGTGTCTATAACGTTGTCGATATTTGGTTTGGATTAATCCCCCTTGTTATGGCGCTTGGAACCGTTGCGTTAGTGGTGGCTGAGTTTACACCGGTCTTTACTATTCTTTCTTATCCATTCGTACCAATTCTTAACTGGCTGCAGATTCCAGAAGCCTCCGCAGCAGCTCCAGCCATGATTGTCGGTTTTGCGGACATGTTCCTTCCATCTGTCATTGGGAGTGGAATCGAATCAGAACTGACTCGATTCGTCATTGGTGTTATGAGTCTGACGCAGTTGATCTATATGTCGGAGATAGGTATTCTGTTGATTAAATCCAAAATTCCTATACATTTCTTTGAGCTGTTTGTGATATTTTTACAGCGTACGATCATTACACTTCCGATAGCAGCTTTGTTGGCGCACATCTTATTCTTTTAAGCTAACAAAATACAGAAAAGCGCAGCTGTGCTCAGCTGCGCTTTTCTTATTTATTTATATATAGGGGAGGTCATTACATCCATAGCTTTCGATTTTCACCTATATCTTTAGGGGGTAATTGGTAGTTTTATATCCGTGCCTGTTTTGCAGGAAAGGGAACTTTTCTTTTGTTACATTTCCATTTTATTACTTATCTATGTTTACCAAGTTCAGAAGGAGAGTATATAGGTAGTAAATGATGAGCTTATCGAGAAGTATATAAAGGAGAGTTCGAGCTAGCGAAAGGATGCATCATAATTAATGAGGTGAAAGATCATTGGAAGTGAAAATTGTAGAAGTGGAGAGAAGGCATCTTAGGTCTTTACATAGGTGGGAGATGGATGAGGAGTTACAGCAAAAGACTGGGGTGGATGTCCCGAGAACCTATCAGCAGTTTCTGCAGTCATATGATTTGTACTTTAAGGGAGAAAAGCCTGATTTACTCCTTAAAGCCATCGAATGCGACGGAGAAATTATCGGTAAGGTAGAATTGTATCGCGCTAAAGACCGCGATTATATTGGTATCGTCCTCGGTGATCGGCAGCGGAGCGGGATAGGTACAAAAGCTTTGCAGCAATTTATTGAAATCATCCATTACCGATATGGTATTTCTAATATATTTGCAGAAGTATTCGAAGATAACGACCAAAGTCTGCGGTTCTTTCAGAAAAATGGCTTTGAGTTCATCGGTGAGGAGGTAGTGGAATGGTTCCGCGGGAAACCACGAACATTGATAACATTGAAGAAAAACGTAGAAGAAGCTTTCCGGTAATCTCCTAGACGGAAAGCTTCTTGCTCGTCTTTTCGATACACTGCCTCAAGCGTCATTAATGGTAACCAGCGCTTGTTTTAAGTCGTTAAACGTTTCTAGGTCTTTGAAATTCATGCCTGATTGTATCGCAGCAATGGCCATTTCTGTGCGAATGCCGGTGAGCACTGTTCTAGTTCCCAATAATTTAATCGTCTTCGTCAAATTAAATAAATCGTTGATAAAGACGTCATCGAACGTAGCTATCCCTGAAAAATCGATGAAAAGAAGACGGAGGCTGTGCTCTTTTACTTTGTTCAACGTATGTTCCTTCACGATGTCGAATCGCTCCGGAGAGAATTCGCCCACAAGAGGAAGGACGGCCTGAAATTCATCGATGAGAACGACGGGAGTGGAAATTTCATTTAAATGGTTTTCCATTTCCGTATGTTCTTTCTCTTTCGTCCAATTATAATTCGCGGTCGTCGCACGAATTGCTGCATCAAATGCTGCGACGATTTCCTCTGTTACGAGAAAGCCTTCATCTACTTTTGCTTCATAAATAAATTCTGATTTCCTCATATGTCTGATCAAGGCTAAGCGGAAAACACTTAACACATCCACGGTTTGTTTTAGCAGGATACCTTGAGAATATAAATAGTTCTCCATATCATAACCGATTTCGGCAGCATTCGTTTCGTCTGGGTGCTGTAATAGACTTTTCGCAACGCGATCGAGTAGCAGGCGGAGCATTTCGAAGTGGTAATTCAATTCTGATTCTGTATATTTGATCTGCAGCTCGTCCAGTGTTTTTGGTAACAGTTCATTGACTAATGTGGTCTGATTGTCCGCTAAGTATTGAGCAAAACGCTGATTCAGTGCCGTCATAATAGACTCCTTTCTAAAACCTCTTTTTCTTGTACCCTATTTTATACCAATATAACTTATTTGTATAATATTCATAGAAGATACGAAAAGCCCCTGCTTTTAGCAGGAGCTATTCATTGACTGCCGTTCCTAAGACGGCGGCATACTGATTGTCGAAGAAGGGGGAGAAGTGGTTGTCTTTCCAACTTAAAGGTGTCTGCATGAGACCGAGTCCATCTGCATTGTATTGACCGATGATTCGCTGCAGAGCATATAATTCATAAATTCCATCTCCGTTGAAATCAATAGGATAGAGCTGGTTAAGTCCGGAAACAGATCCTGTAAGCGGTTGTTTCAATGCGCCGTCTTCATTATAAATGTCCGCTAAATATTGTTTGTCCCTATTGCTGAGGTCGATCATAAAGGATAAGTGGAGCGTGTTATTGATGACTTCAACCAAATAGTTATCCTTATAGGTAACGCTGTAGTCAAATGTTTGATCAAACACTTCATAATCGAAGAGAAGCCGGGGGTGATTGGCTAGGAAGGAATAGATATAAAAATACCCAAATCCTCCACTCCCTCCAGAGTCCATACTTACCAGGATGTCATCTGTACCGCTTCCTGTGAAATCTCCGAGGAAAAGGCGCGGATTATAGCCTGTATTGGTCTTTAAAGGGATTGAGTGAAACTTGTTGTTTCTGCCATCCTGAATGACGAGTGTAATGTTCGTAATATAGGGGCTGTCGGGTGTTTCCTGCCCGACAAGATAAACTTGGTCTTCGAGGGAGTCCCCGTTAACATCTCCTTGAGCATAAGAATAGATGGAAGAAGTATAGTGGTTCTGTCGGTGATATACGTATGGGTGCATGAGCATCAAACCTTCCGAAGGCACTTTCCATACCATATGCAATCATTGATTGGTATGATCATAAAAAATGTAAAAATAAAAAACCCCGGATTGGCCGGGGTTTCCATTATAATCGGTGAAATCCTTCTTGTTCCAAGAAGTTGGCTGCCTCTTTATAGGTATTGAAAGCCCCTTCCAACTGTTCATCCGCATACACATGATACCCATCTTCTTCCCGCATCAATACAAGGGATTGGTCGTAGTCATTCAACCATTCCTCCATAACCGGGTTCTTCTCAGCAGGAGAGAGGGAGAGAGAGTCAATGGAACGGCGGATAAGAGAACGGAGTTCATCCGCACTTATATCACGTATGTTTACCATCCCTTTGTTATCAGCAGGATAGTCTTCTATTTCTCCTGCATAGATGAAGCCGTTCCCGTTTGGATGAAGGCGGTAAACGACTATTTGTTTTTCGTATAAGCTTTCCTCGTAGTGGAAATTGATTCGACCGAGTGAGATCTCCCGTTTCGACAATTCCGGAAATTCTTCAATGATTTCAAGTTTCTCTTCAAATGTAAGCATGGCTGCCTCCTGGTGTTTATACTTGTCTTCAGTATAGCACATAGCTTCTGATGCAAAAACGATTGCATTTGTGAGGGCAGAATGCTATAGTAATGAAGCGATGAGCTGTTTGTGTAAGACGAAGTACATGCTTCCGAGGAAGCTAAACGACGATGTGGCG
Source organism: Halobacillus sp. KGW1 (assembly GCF_001592845.1). Classification (NCBI taxonomy): domain Bacteria; kingdom Bacillati; phylum Bacillota; class Bacilli; order Caryophanales; family Bacillaceae; genus Halobacillus; species Halobacillus sp. KGW1. Next base: position 161,666 of record NZ_LSOC01000004.1, on the reverse strand, counting down.
TCGGTATATTCGCAACAAAAGTCGAAGAGCCTTCCCCTAGGGAAGGCTCTTTTTATTTTCTGCCGAAGTTCATCCGCATATATCTGCCTCTCACAATCTGGTACACACCATAAAGGATTAAACCTACCGCTATGATGCCGAGAATCCACCTACCATATGGCTGCTGGGATAATTCCGATAAAGCGCCATCCAAGCCTTTCGCTTCGTCCGGATCCGAAGTAAGTGCCGTTTGAATAAAGAAGAAACCTATAATTCCGAGTACAATACCTCTGGCGGCAAGGCCGTATTTTCCTGCTGTTTTTGCCGTGTTTACCTCTTTCTTTTCCATATCTTTCGTCCATAATTTTTTCATGAATTTACCGGTTATGCCACCAAAGAATTCATATAATCCATACCCGATGATGATAACTCCAACTGCTCCGATGATCCATTCACCAAGTGGCTGCGACATAATTTGGGCGGAAATAGTCTTTTTAGAATCACCGCCTCCGGAACCTGCATGCATCGCTATTTGGATTGCTTGATAAGCCAGAGAACCATAAACGACACCACTTACAACATAACCGGTTCTCATAATCAGTCCTTTCGGATCTAATCCGTTGTTCTGTGGATCGAAGAACGCTTCTACTAAAACCCAGCAAATGTAGCCTATCAGTCCGATGCCGATCATCCAAAGCAGCCATTCCCCAAACTTCACCCCGGCCAAAGACTGGAACATACCGCTTGTCCCGGTCGTTTTACCCCCTATGCCGAGTACCGCCATAAACGTCAATATCCCTACAAGGAAGTACACAATTCCCTTTGCCATGTAGCCGATTCGTCCGATTCTGCGGATCCACGGCTTTACATCTTCCTTCGTTTTTCTGACATGGCGATTGTCTTTTAATGACGTATCCATTCCATCACGGTCCTTTCTTGATACTTGTATACTTCGGTTATTTTCCCTATGGATAAATAAAGGAAACCGCATAGATAAAAGAATCCGCCAATGGTATGATTATAAATAAGAAGAAGGTGAATAAATGATGTATATGACGATTGAAGAAACGGCAGAGTACCTTGATCTGCCTGCTGACTATATAACGCATCTCGTCCATCACCATAAAATAAAAACCGTCCATGACGGGACGCAGTTTCTCATTAATAAACATCAATTCAACAATCACTTGGAACAAATGGAAAAATACAGAGATATGATCCAGGCGTATTTGAACGAACCCATTCCTGAAGATCCTGACATCAAAGACGAAGATTAAAAAAAGCAGAGCATATGCTCTGCTTTTCGAATTACACATAAAGCTATTTTTTAATGTAATGGGACAAAAAAACTTCTCTTACTTCGAATATTGTGAGTAAATGCTAAGATTTTACAGCTATCGCTTCGATTTCGACTTTTGCACCTTTTGGAAGCTTGCTGACTTCCACAGCTGCCCTCGCGGGATAAGGCTCTTCTAGGAAGCCGGCATATACTTCATTTACAGTGGTGAAATCATCCATGGAATCCAGGAAGATATTCATTTTCACGACATTGCGGAAGCTTAGTCCGGCTTCTGTCAATATAGCCTCGATGTTTTTCATTACTTGTGCCGTCTGTTCTTTCACCTCGTCCGAAACGAACTCCATCGTTTTTGGATCAAGAGGAATCTGTCCAGAAATGAAAACCAGATTTCCGAGATCGGCAGCCTGGGAGTATGGCCCGATGGCACTTGGTGCGTTTTCAGTCGAAATTGCTTTAAACATGAAACATTCCTCCATATGTATGTTTTCATATATCCTAACATGAAGTCAGAAATAACAGAACGTTTTTTTATTTCCCGGGCAATTCTCGACACTGTTCATAAACGGAAATTTATTGAATAGTAAAAGTTTTCTTAAAATAATGTTTAGATAGGAAATAAAAGGGTAATCTACATGAGAAGGAGCTGAGTATATGAATTACAAAGAAAAACTTGAAAGACAAATTGAAGAATTGAGAGTCCGAATGTATGATATATATAATCAGAATCCCAACGATGAAGAATTGCTTCGAGTATCTCAGGAGCTGGATGATCTTTTGAATAGATTCCGTGGCCAATCACTGGAATTAAAAGAACAACTCACTTAATTGCATGTTAATATACATAGGTGCTGCTTGCTTACGGAGCTGGATGTGTGATAATTTAAAAGCAATGCCACCCTGCAATCGATACGACTGCGGGAACTTAACCAATTCTCTGGGTGGCAGGTTATTATAAAAGTAAAAGACAGATTAGCTCTGTCTTATAATATTAGTTTTAAAATAGAAAAGGCCGCCGAAACCCAGTTTTCGGCGGCCTTTTCTATGGAATGTTTCATTTGGTTCCATTGTATCCGCTACCAAATAAGAAAAAAAAGATAAAAAAATAAATATTCTGAAAATGGGTTGTTTTTCGACATCTGCACAGATAAAATACTCCTTACATTCCATTTGAGAGGGGGCTCAGCGATGATTACATTTGTCGCATCCATCGTATTACTATTATTAGGTTATCTCATATATGCAAAGGTGGTAGAACGAATTTTCGGGATTGATGACCAAAAGGCGACACCGGCCTATGAAAAGAACGACGGTTTTGATTACATGCCGATGAGTTGGTGGAAAGCGAGTCTCATACAGCTTTTGAATATCGCTGGGTTAGGCCCTATATTCGGTGCCGTCATGGGGGCGTTATATGGACCGATCGCCTTCTTGTGGATCGTAGTCGGTTCCATATTCGCAGGCGCGGTTCACGACTATTTCTCCGGGATGCTGTCCCTACGTCATAATGGAGCACAATTCCCGGCCCTTGTCGGAAAATATTTGGGTAAATACCCGAAAACGGTCATCAATGTTCTTTCCATCGCTCTGATGGTTCTCGTTACTGCTGCCTTTACTGCAGGTCCGGCACAGCTGATGGCTGAGGTTACACCTCTTGGATTCTTAACGTGTATCTTTATCATATTTGCTTATTTTCTGGCAGCAACCATCCTGCCTGTCAATAAAATCATCGGCAGGATCTATCCAGTGTTCGGGGCTATTCTTATCTTTATGGCGGCTGCTATAGGAATCGGCTTGTTTTTCTTCGACTATTCTGTGCCGAACTTGACGATGCAGAATCTCCATCCAGATGAACTGCCAATCTGGCCGTTGCTGATGGTAACTGTTTCGTGCGGAGCGATTTCAGGATTCCACAGCACCCAGAGTCCGATACTCGCCAGAACATTGAAGAAAGAAAGTGAAGGAAGAAAGGTATTCTATGGAGCTATGATTGCTGAGGGGGTCATTGCTTTGATCTGGGCGGCAGCCGGTATGACCTTCTTCGGCAGTACGGAGTCCCTGCAGGCAGCACTTGCCTCCGGAGGGCCAGCGGGCGTCGTAAACGAAATCAGTACGACAACCCTTGGTACATTAGGAGGAATACTGGCAGTCCTTGGTGTCATCCTGCTCCCGATCACAACAGGAGATACCGCACTGCGCTCTTCGCGGATGATGTTGATGGACTTTGTTAAGGAAGTTACCAGTAAGAAACTGGACGGAAGATGGACAGCAGCTTTGTTTGCAATCCCTGTAGCAATTCCAGCATTCTTATTGACACAGATGAATTATAATTTCCTGTGGCGTTACGTCGGATGGTCCAATCAGGTTGTGGCTACCGTTATGTTATGGACAGCAGCTATGTACTTGCTGAAGAATCAAAAGTTTCATTGGATTTGCAGCGTTCCCGCTTTGTTCATGACAGCTGTTGTAAGTTCTTATATCTTTTATGCTCCGGAAGGTTTCAGCATGTCCTACTCCACTTCCATGGTCATCGGCTCAATCATCTGGGTTGCTGTCGCTTCGTGGTTCGTATGGCAGCTCATCCGTCATAAATCAGAAGGTAAGAGTAATGCACTGCCAGCAAAGGCAAGTTAACCTATCGGAGGAGAGATTAACCGGCGATATGTGGAAAGCACCCACTTTCCTGTGAGAAAATATTTCTTTCATAATCAGCAGAAACCATCCTTGAAGGGTGGTTTCTTTTTGTTTTTTAAGAAAAGAGTAGTCAAAAAATGTCTATAACCAAGTAAATTTATCGGTTTATTGTGTTAATATAGAAGAAAAGATTGGGGAGGAGTCAGTTCAATGAGCAAAATTTATGTACTTCACGAGAACGATGAGTGGACCGACCATTTAACCAAACGTCTGCAGGAGTTGAACCTACCGTATGAACTATGGCATTTGGACGAAGGAATGCTTGATTTGACAAGCGAACCGCCGGAAGGGATCTTTTATAATCGGATCAGCGCATCTTCCCATACGAGAAATCATCGATATGCTCCGGAATTTACAGAAGCTGTACTTGCATGGCTGGAACGTCACGGGAGGACGGTGGTGAACGGAAGCAGGGCCCTCCGTCTGGAAGTCAGTAAAGTCAATCAGTATATGGCATTGAATCAGGCTGGTATCGAAGCACCTGCCACTATATCGGCTGTGGGGAAGGATAATATTATCAAAGCAGCGGAACGCCTCGGATCCGAATCGTTCATCACGAAGCACAACCGTGCAGGAAAAGGGCAGGGGGTTCAACTCTTCCATTCGGTGGGAGCGCTGAAGGAATACCTCGACAGTGCGGCCTTTGAAGAACCAGTTGATGGTATAACATTAATTCAGCAATATATCGAAGCACCTGAACCATATATCGTTCGTCATGAATTCGTCGGCGGCAAGTTTCTGTACGGCGTAAGAGTGGATACGTCTGACGGCTTCGAGCTTTGTCCTGCGGACGCATGTTCGATCGAGGATGCCTATTGTCCGGCGGATGCTCCACAAGCGGCAAAGTTTGAAGTGTTGGAGAACTATCAACCCGACATCATCGACCGTTACGAAAGATTTTTAAGGGAGAATGACATTCAGGTTGCCGGTATTGAAGCAATTCAGGACAGGCATGGATGGTTGTACACCTATGATGTAAATACGAATACGAATTACAATTCGGAGGCGGAAGAGAAAGCGGGAAGATATGGCATGCTCGAACTGGCTGAATACCTTGGCAGGCTGCTCCACAGAGTCCCCGTCCGATGAATAATGAAAAAAAGATCACATCCTTCAGGGTGTGATCTTTCCTATTTTAGTGACGTTTGCTTAACCACAGCACTCCGGATTTCGCCAGACGCGGAAGCACTCCCGTCATAGGCTTTTGAAGCATATTTCCGAATCCATCATTTTTACCAAGAGAACCAAGGGCTCCTTTGAGTTTGACGATGGAAGGTCTATCCGGTTCTTTTCCTTGAAGAATCGCTGTTAAGACGACTGCGACACGCTCCCCCTGCTGTCCTGCCAACTGGGCACTCGGAGAATGTTCCGATGATGCGCAGTCTCCTACGACATACACGTTGGGACGGGAAGGTACCTGGTAATAGTCATTGACGATGACTTTCTCCTGTTCGTCTTTATCAAAAGGCAGTTCCCTGACAAGGTAACTCGGGCGTACGCCTGCCGTCCATACGGTTACATCATTGATATAACAAACGCCGTTGTTACAGACGCCGTCTTTCTCTACATATTCCACATTGGCATTATGAATCACTTCTACATCGTTCTCTTTAAACCATTTCTCTACATAGTTTTGAATCTTGGAATCAAAAGCTTTTAAGACGGTTTCCCCACGATCCAGCAGGCGGATGTTTAAGTCTGAGCGGCTTTCACGAACTTCTGAAGCGACTTCGATCCCGCTTAACCCTGCTCCTACCACGGTTACGCTGCCATAAGCATCTAAATTATTTATCGCATATCCTGCGCTTCGGGCTTTTGAGAACGTCTGGACACTTTCTGTGAATTCCTGTGCTCCTACGATGCCGTGATAATTGTCTTCACAGCCGAGCCCTATAAGTAAATAATCGTAGGGAACATTTTCGCTCCCTTTTAATAAGATCTGCTCATTCGTAACATCAATCTTTTCAATTTCATCAAACACGTAGCGAACTTGTTCATGTTTCGGGAAATCCACACGAGCATGTCGGTCCGATTCGGTTCCGGCGGCAATCGTATAAAATTCCGTTTTTAAAGAATGATAAGGGTTTCTGTCCACGACGGTGATGCGCACATCATCTCCTATGTTATCCAGCAGACCGTGCAGTGTGTGCATACCTCCGTAGCCGCCCCCCAAAATAACGACTTCTTTCATCTTAGTTCCACCACCCTTTGCAGTATGAATTTCTTATGAAACGACACGTTCCATTCAGAAATATCCGGAAAAGCTTACTGAATTCCTCCAGTTTTAAGACTACCAAAGATGACGTCGAAAAACTAGAAGAAGTAATCATTTATTGTCGCATCTTCGGAGGGAAACTGGGAGGAAAGAGGCTTTGTCGGGGAGGTGGAAAAATGATACATTGGATGATAGGCACGTAATAGAGAAAGGAAAATTTACGATGAAGAAGATATATAGTGATATTCTTTCGTTCAGGGGCTCGCATTATGACTTCGGGTTATATCAGGGTCAACAGCTCGCCGGGAGCTGGACAGTGAAGAATAGGGAGAAACAATGGAAAGTACGTAAGCCCAGATTTGTCGTGGAGACAGAGGAAGTGAAAGCAGCTATTGTCCGATTTGCTCCAGGCTTATGGGAGGAACTGCTCGGCTTAAGAGATGGATTGGGATGGCCCATGGAACAGGTGCTGATGGAATTTGGAGGATATAGAATCGATTACAAACGTTCCGGGTGCTCCATCATGACAGGCGATGGTTATATGATCCGCAACTATGATTATATGCCGAAGACTTACGAAGGAAGGTACAGCCTTTTCCAACCGACCGATCAGGGGTACGCCATCATAGGTCCAACTCAGCGAATTACCGGCAGAATGGATGGAATGAATGAAAAAGGGTTGGTGATGGGGTATAATTTCATGCATCGCAAACGTCCGGGCGATGGTTTCATCTGCTGTATGATTGGACGCATGATCTTGGAATCCTGTGCTGATGTACAGGAAGCAGTGGACATGCTGAAGGAGATACCCCATCGCCATTCGTTTAGTTATACGGTTTTTGATAGAAGCAATCAAACCTACATTGTCGAAGCCTCTCCAAGGGGAGTGGAGGTCCGGCAGTCCGATGTGTGCACGAATCACTTTGAAATCATGACGAAAGAGAACCGGAATCACCTTGTGGATTCGATGAAGCGGATGGACGCCATCCAGTCGAATCGGCCAGAAGTAAAGAGTGCCATGGACGCCTTTCGTTTAATGAATGATACCGATCGAGGGGTTTTCTCTAAACAGTATAGGAATTGGGCGGGAACCATCCACACATCCGGTTATCTTCCCCAGGAACAAAAAGCGTGGATGGCGCTCGGTGGAGATAGAGAACCAGTAGAAATTGATTTCGGGAAATGGTTGACCGGTGCCGAGTTGGAATTCGAGAGGATAGAAGGTGAGGTCGACACGGATATTCCGTTTGCCCATATGGAAGACGGCGCTTATTGGAGTGGAAAAAAATAGGGTTGCTCTGTATGATAAGATAGAAGAAAACAGTAGAGTACTTGGAGGTCACTATGGAAGATATATTACAGATGAAAGATAAAAATATTGTAGTTATGGGAGTTGCCAACAATCGCAGCCTTGCTTGGGGCGTAGCAAGATCCCTATATAAAGCAGGGGCGAACGTCATTTTTACTTATCGTAAAGAACGTTCCCAGGCGAAATTGGAGAAGCTTCTGAAAGAAAGCGACTTCGAGGCGAAAGCTATTGTACAATGTGATGTTAACAGCGATGAAAGTATCCAGGAAGCCTTCAAAACGATTGGCGATCGCGTAGGTGTCATACACGGCATCTGTCATTCCATCGCTTTCGCGCATGCAGAAGACTTGAAAGGCGGGTTCCTTGATACTTCCAGAGAAGGTTATGCTTTCGCACAGGACACAAGTGCCTATTCTTTGATTGCAGTAGCGAAAGCGGGTAAGCCTTATATGACGGAAGGTGGATCATTGATCGCTATGAGTTACCTTGGAGCAGAGCGGGTAGTAGAAGGCTACAACGTAATGGGAGTGGCCAAGGCCGCTCTGGAATCCACTGTTAAATACCTGGCTGCAGACATGGGACGTGACAATATCCGTGTAAACGCGATTTCAGCCGGTGCTGTCCGTACGCTGGCGGCAAAAGGTGTCCCTTCGTTCAATGAAATCCTTCACAAGATTGAAGAAACGTCTCCGTTGAAGAAGAATGTGACTCAGGAAGAAGTAGGGGATATGTCTCTTGCAATGATGAGCCACCTTTCCCGTGGGGTAACGGGAGAAATTGTATATGTCGATTCCGGATACAACATCCTGGGATAAATCTTAACCCCCTCCGATCTTCGGAGGGGGCCTTTCTATACTCTTCGCTATAATCCTTACCATTTAATTACTTGAAAACGTTTCACTGCAAATTGTGGGGGTACATGGAACTAAAGGATAAATAGTAGGAATAGAAGGGTGGATATTGATACATGCATAAACAACAATCAATCATTGAAGAATCGTTGAAAGCAATTATGGAAGATGAAGAGTTTCTTCCGGATTTAAAAGCACAGACGAGGGAACAGGCCTATCACTCTTTGTCTGCTCTATTGTCTACCCCGAACCATGTCCATAAATCATTTCTCCGAATTACCCTTGAAAACGGGACGATCGTCCGGATACCGGCGTTCCGGGTACAACATAGTGACACCGTCGGCCCTTATAAAGGAGGGATTCGTTTTCATGAGTCCGTGAATGAAGAAGAGGTGGCCAATCTTGCCAAGCTGATGACGCTTAAGAACACGCTTCATGAGCTGCCTTTCGGGGGTGGCAAAGGTGGTGTTGTCATCAATCCGAAAGATTATTCTGTGAAAGAACTCAATCTCATTTGTAGGAAATACGTCCAGTACTTTAACGATATCATCGGCCCTGATAAGGATATACCGGCTCCTGATGTTGGAACTGGAGAAAGAGAGATGGACTGGATGATGGGCGAGTTCAAGAGTACCCATCCCGGAGAGCCGTACCGGAACAGTTTTACGGGGAAAAGCATTGTCAACGGTGGTTCTCTGGGAAGACGGGAGGCGACAGGGAAAGGCGTTTACTTCACGTTTCGTTACATGATGCATGACTTCGTGAAGGAAAACAAGAAGTGGCTGTCTGATACGGATAATATTTTTGCGAAAACCGCTTTGGAACATGCAGATAAGAAATTGAAGATAGCAGTTCAAGGCTTTGGAAACTTAGGGTCGGTTGCTGCTTTGGAAGCGTACCAGTGCAATTATCTTCAGAATAAAATCGTTGCAGTCAGCGATGCCCACATTCTGCTTTACAATGAGGATGGATTGGACGTTCCGGCCCTTGTACACTTTGCTAAAGAAAACAACGGGGAGCTTCCTGCAACAGAGGAGGAACTGCGTGCTCACGAGATTAAAGCAGAACTTGGAGAACGGGACGATTTGCTTTCAGCCGATGTCGATGTATTGATTCTCGCTGCACTCGAAGATCAAATTCGTGAAGACAATATAGACTCCATCCAAGCACGAATCATAGTGGAAGGTGCCAATGGTCCGATAACAGAGGAGGCAGACAAATATTTAGCGGATAAAGGGGTACTGATTGTTCCGGACATTCTCGCAAACGCTGGAGGTGTCATCGTTTCTTACTATGAATGGGTACAAGGGAAAGAAGCGCAGTTTATGGAAGAGGACGAAATTTTCCGGCGGTTGTTTCAGAAAATGAAAGGAACGATGGATACGATTCTCCCGCAATTTTTTGGTGATCCGTTTCCACTCCGCCAAAATTGTTATATACACTCTGTCATGAAGTTATCCACTATTATGTATCGTCAAGGGAAGTTATATTAACGATCACGTTTTTTTAACCGCTTAAAACAAGAAAACCCGGCCGTAACGGCCGGGTTTTTAGATAGTATAAAATTGTGCTGAAATCAACCCGTGTTTCGAAGCCCGGCTGCGATTCCACTGATCGTCAGCAGCACTTCTGTCAGAGTCTCTTCATCGTCCCCATCGACATCCCGAAGCTTCTTGATCAAATCTACCTGCAGGAAGTTAAGAGGATCCACGTAAGGATTTCTTAGTCGGACGGATTCTTTGATTGTCGGCTGATGATCAAGCAGTTCTTGATCACCGGAAATCTTCAGTAATACTTCCTTCGTTCGCTCATATTCCTCCACGATATTCTTGAAGATACGTTCGCCGAGTTTCTGGTCATTGACGAGGGCTGTATATTCTTTTGCTGTCTGAATATCCGCTTTCGTTAACGCCATCTGCAAGTTGTTGATGGTGGAATGGAAGAACGGCCAGTTTTCGTACATTTGCTTTAATGTAGCGAGATTGTTTTCATTTTTCTCCACATAAGAAGCCAATCCTGTACCGGAAGCGTACCAGGCAGGAAGCAGCTGGCGGTTCTGCGTCCAAGCGAATACCCATGGAATAGCCCGCAGATTTTCGAACTTGGAGCTGTCTTTCCGTTTGCTTGGCCGGGAGCCGATATTCAGTTGGCTTACTTCCTGAAGTGGTGTCGCTTCGTTGAAGTAGGTTAAGAAGTCGGAGTCACCGAAAACAAGCGATTGGTATTTCTCAAGCGATACATCCGAGATGTCATCAAGCGCCTGTTCCCAGACTTCTTCCCGGTGATGGCCTTGTTCTGATTCTTTTGAAACGTTCGCAGCTCCCTCGAGCAGAGTAGATGCTGCCTGCTCCAAGCTTCGATAAGCAATATCACGAAGCAGATAGCGGGAGGATAACACTTCTCCTTGTTCGGTAATCTTCACGCTTTCTCCAAGCGTTTCCACAGGCTGGGAAAGCAGGCTTCGGTTAAGTGGCCCGCCGCCCCGGCCGAGGGAGCCGCCGCGTCCATGGAAGAATTTAAGGCTGACGTCATAGGCATGAGCCATATCATGGATTTCCTGTTGCGCTTTATATAGCTTCCAGTTGGCCGTCAGTGTCCCACCGTCCTTACTGCCATCCGAGTATCCAAGCATGATTTCCTGTTTGTTGCCGCGGATGTTTAAATGCTTACTGTACAGGTCCATTTCAAACAGTGTTTTTAGAATATCTGGTCCCGCGACCAAATCATCCACTGTCTCCAATAATGGGGCAATATTCAAGTTGCTTTCGACGGATCCATCAGCATGAAGGCGGTAAATGCCCGCTTCCTTGGCCAGAACGAGCACCTCCAGCAGATCGCTTGCGGATTCGCTCATACTTATTAGATAAACTTCAATGGATCGTTTTCCGAATTCAAGGTGTGCTTTTCTGATCATATGAAAGACGTTGAGCATTTCCTGGGTCGATTCGGTATAATCCTCGTTCAGAAGCGATATCGGACGCGGATCTTTCAGAACATCCTGTAATGTATTCAGCTTCTCCTGCTCGGAAAGGGCAGCGTAATCGTCAACGATGCCGACTTTACGTAACAGTTCGCTGACAGCCGATTCGTGCTCACCGCTGTGATTCCGGATATCCAAAGTTGCCAGGTGGAAGCCGAACAACTCGACTTGGCGGATAAGCTTTTTCAACTTCTTCAATTCAATGCTTCCAGGTTGGTGTGCCTGAGCGCTTCTCTGAATTTGGTGGAGGTCGTCCAACAGCTCTTCCGCATGCGTATATCCGGTATCAGATTGACCCACCTGCTCCAGCCTTTCCAAAATGATGGCGAACTTTCTTCGATAAATCTCTTTGTCTACCCGCCACTTTTTGCCGGATGGAAGCAGTGCTTCTTCTTTTTCGATCGCCTGTTTAAGCTCGTTGGAAACGTTCACCAGAGCGGAAGACTGACTGAACCGTTTCATCAATTCTATGAGAACGTTTCTGTATTTTCTGAGTACAAGGGTACGCTGCTTCTGTAATGTTTCCCAAGTAATGTCCGGGGTGACGTTCGGATTTCCGTCACGGTCTCCGCCAATCCAGGATCCGAAACGGAGAAAATTCGGTACAGACCATTCTTCGTCCGGGTACTGTTCTTCGAGCCTCGCTTCCAGTTCCTGATGAATTTCCGGAAGGACATCAAACAGCGTCTCGTCAAAATAATAAAGGCCGTTTCTTACTTCATCCATTACTGTTGGTTTTCTTTCTCTGAGCTCGTCCGTCTGCCAGAGGACAGTTACTTCATTCTGAAGACTTTCCTGAAGGCTTTCCCGTTCTCTTTGCGTCAACTGTGGATGGTCAAGTTTCTGAAGGATTGTTGCGATCCGCTTCTGTATCTCAAGAACGGTTCGTTTCGTCGCTTCCGTCGGGTGGGCAGTGATGATCAATTCCAAGGAGAGATGGTGGAGCACATCCTGGATGACATCTTTGGAGAAATTATTGTTCTTCAGGTTAAGTACGGCGCTTTCAAGAGAGAAGGGCTGGACACCATGATCCTCTCTTATCTGATATTCTCGTCTGCGGCGGATCCGGTGATTTTGTTCAGCGATGTTGACGAGGTGGAAATAGATTGAGAATGCGCGGATGACCTGGGCCCGCATCGGTGGTTCGAGGTTTTGAATTTCCTGTTTCAATTGCTGATAAGTGGCAGGGTCCGGGTTACTTCTCAAGTCTTTCGTCCATTGTCGAATCGTTTCCACTTTATTCAATAATTCTTCTCCTCCATGATGGACGAGGACATGCCCGAGCATTTTGCCGAGGGATCTGATGTCACGTCTTAGAGGGGTTGTATGATCGTTGCTTTTTCTTTTCGTAGTCACATTTTCACCTTCCTGTTGGAAATAATATGGAGTAATGGCTGTGTTTCATAATGTTATCAGAATAATTTGTATAGTCAAACACTTATGCTCGTTACGGACCGTGAGAAAGTTGTCATTTACAGTAGGATAAGACGGAAAATTCCCGGTTTGTTTGTGTTATTTTAGCTTCTCGTTCATCCAGCGTAAAGAGGGATAATTTCCAGAGTTGGAAGCTGGAAGGAGATTCGTTTACACATATAACCAAACGCTTTAAAGTGTTAAAAATTCGCTGTTTATATGTCTATACACTTGGTGGTAAACTGTAGTAGTGCATCACTAGACAGAACAAGAGATAGAAGGAGGACATCTGATGTCAGACAGACAAAAGGATCAAGTGGTTGACGAGGCATTAGGGGAAAAATCAGTAGATCGATTAGAGTTCCGCGGGGGAGTCTTTGCTGCGACGATTCCTTTGGTGTTCTTCATCATTTGGGCAATAGTACTAAGCGTTACAGAATTAGTAACGGAGCAGGGATTAGTGCTTGGTATGGTGATCGGGATCGCACTTGGTTTGTTTTTCTGCCGATCGAAATGGGCGGACTATGCTCAAGCATTAATTACAGGTATGGCCCAGCCTGTCGGTATAGTTGCCATCATTGCATGGTTTTGGGCGGGTATGTTTGCAAATATGCTTTCTGCGGGTGGTCTGGTGGATGGCCTTATCTGGTTCGGGTTTCAGACCGGCCTTGAGGGGGGCATGTTCGTCGGAATCACCTTCCTGCTTGCCGGATTATTTGCTACAGCCGTAGGTACAGGTTACGGTACAGTAGCAACGTTTGGTGTGTTGATGTATCCGGCTGGTGTCATTCTGGGAGCAGATCCTGTGCTGCTTCTGGCTGCAATATTGAGTGGAGCGGTATTTGGAGATAACCTGGCTCCGGTTTCTGATACGACGATCGTGTCAGCTACGACACAGGAAGCGGACGTCCCAGGTGTTGTACGGTCAAGATTTAAGTATTCCATAGCAGCTGCAATACCTGCACTTATTTTATTCGTTACATTCGGAGGCGGTGGGGAGACCGGCAGCGAAGCCATCATCTCACAGCTTCAGAATGAAGTATCGCCGAACGGTCTTGTCATGCTGATTCCTTTTGCGCTCGTACTTTACCTGGCGTTGAGCGGTCAGCATTTATTGACTTCTTTATCATGGGGAATTCTAGCATCCGTCGTATTCATCTTTCTATCAGGGACTTCTTTGACAGAAGTGCTTCATATTTATAAAAATGAAGCTGGAGAAGCGGTGGTAGAAGGAGCATTGATCGATGGAATCGGCGGCTACTTCAACATGGCTGTCCTCATCCTGTTCATTTTGGCGGCTGCCTACCTTCTGGAAGTAGCTGGAACGATGGATGTTATCAAGAATTTCTTCCTTCGACTTATCAATAACGTGGTACGCAGAGCAGAGCTGTCGATTTTTGGTATTGTGGCGTTTCTCAATATGTTCATCACCATTAATACAGCGGCAGAAATTGCGGCTGCACCGTTTGTGAGGAAGCTAGGAAAAGAGTTGAACATTCATCCTTACAGACGTGCCAATTTTCTTGATACTGTCACTTCTTCACTCGGGTATATCTTCCCTTGGAGCGGCGGTGTCCTGCTTGCCTGGACGACTGTAAGAGGAGCGGCTGAGCAGTATGACTTCCTTCCTGTTATCGGACCCGGAGAAGTATTCCCGTTCGTATTCCAGGGCTGGGGACTGTTGATTGTCATGCTGATTGCTGCCTGGACAGGCTGGGGTCTTCGCTATACCGGCAAGAACGGAGAAGAAATTAAGCCTGAAGATTACAAAGGTCAAGCATAATACAACCCCCCGGAGTAAAGCTCCGGGGGGTTTAATCATGTATTTAAAGATTGGTTAATTTCTTTGATCTGATCGAGGTGGCGAAGTTCGTGCCAGCCGATAAATTCGACCCATTGTTCCAGGTTCATGTCACCAAGAGCAGGATGTGGAAATGCTCGGTTCTGCAACGTTTCTTTTTCTTTATTATGAATGAGGAATAATGTAGCTTCCCTTGATTTTTTGAGTCCGTCTTCCGCTTCCTTCAGGTTATGAAAAATACCCTTTGGACGAACAGACTCTGGAGCTTCCAATGTGTAAGAGCGGTTGGTTACCTTATGGACTGGTTTTTCCGTCACCTGCTGCTGATCTCCTTGCTTAAGTGATCTGTTCACCTGATGGATGACGAACTGTTCGATTAAGTACAAATGCTCCAATACTTCCATAATAGACCAGCGATTTTCTGCCGGTTTCACCGTATGTTTGGAGGCGGGAATCTCCCTCACATATTCGAGCAGCTGCTCTCTTTTCTCATCTAAACCATACATATATAGCTCTCCTTTTGTGTAATGACATGGTAACCCGAGTCTACCATAACAGTAGTGCTGATACGTAAAGAAAAGGACTTGAGTAAGTTGAAACATTAGCGGGTATGGAAACGTATGACAATCATGAGCTTCTACATTGGCCAATCATTGAAGGAGGAATCAGGATGGGAAATTATTCAATACAGGAATTTATCAGGCAGACGAAGCAGGACGATTCGGAAAACGATTACTTTGAATTGGAAACCCCGAGGATATTGGAAGTTAATTTGATGGACCAGGTGTGGGCGAAAGCCGGGTCTATGATTTCTTATAACGGAGATATTAAATTTGAAAGGGAAGGAATATTGGAGCATGGAGTGGGCCGCCTGTTCAAGAAGGCGAAGACTGGAGAGGGAAGCTCTCTTATGAAAGCAACAGGGAGGGGGGCATTATACCTCGCTGATCAAGGTAAGAAGATTACAATCTTTGACTTGGACAATGAGACGCTGACGGTGAACGGCAATGACCTTTTGGCCTTTGAACCGAGCATAAACTGGGACATCAAATTGATGAAAAAAGTAGCCGGTATGGTATCCGGCGGATTGTTTAACGTTACTCTCTCCGGGAGTGGTCGTGTAGCTATTACTTCTCATTATGAACCGCTGACTTTATTAGTGAAGCCCGGTCAGCCTGTTTTGACCGATCCTCATGCAACAGTGGCCTGGTCCGGGCATTTGGAGCCTGCTTTCAAGACAGATGTCAGTTTCAAGACTTTCATCGGCAGAGGGAGCGGGGAATCCATTCAGATGAAATTTGAAGGGGATGGATTTGTTATCGTTCAGCCGTTTGAAGAAGTTTACACAACGAATAGTCAAGGATGATTATCGTCATTCCCGTTGTGGTTCCTGCATAGAATGAAGGGAGAGTCCTTACAAAAAAAAATGAGCTTCCCCCTTTACTTCGTTGGAAAAACGTTGTAGTATGTAAATTAACTTAAATTAAATAATAACGGAAACTTCTTATCCAGAGAGGCGGAGGGACTGGCCCTTTGATGCCCGGCAACCATCGAATCAATTGTATAATTGACGAGAACGGTGCCAATTCCTGTAGAGTATTTATTGCTCTAAGAGATGAGAGGATCGTACGGATATTTACGACCCCCTTTTCTTACTGGATAAGAAAAGGGGTCTTTTTGTTTACTATACCGTAAAGGCTCTCGATAGAAGTTGCGTTAAGGGAAGGGAAAGATGTCAAATGGCAACAGCTATTTTCGGTGCAGGATGTTTTTGGGGAGTAGAGGCGTTTTTTGAAAAATTTGAAGGCGTAACAGCTACAAAGGTCGGCTATATCGGCGGGAAACTGGAGAATCCAACCTACGAACAAGTCAAAACAGGTAAAACGGGGCACGCGGAAGCCGTCAGAATCGAATATGATCCGACAAGAATTACGTATTCCGAATTAATTAACATTTTCTTTGAAGCACATGATCCTACTTCTAAGAACAAGCAGGGAATTGATGTAGGACATCAGTACCGCTCAGCGATTTTCTATTCCGACGCGAGTCAGAAATATATTGCGGAAGAGAAGATTAAAGAGTGGGAGGAGAAGGGGACGTTCAAGCGGGCGATCGTCACGGAAGTGGAAGAAGCGACCTCCTTCTTTGAAGCGGAAGAATACCATCAGAAATATTTGCAGAAAAACGGTTCTGCTGCATGCAGCATCGGATAATAAATGGATCAAGACTCCTGGGGCCCGGGAGTCTTTTTTAGAGGGAAGAGAGGGATGGGGTTTTGTGGTTCAATGACGGCGTACTCATTCTGCTGTGCCTGTTTATGGTTGCCGGAGCATTTGATTATTATTTTCTAAATAACCGCCTTAAAATCGGGGCACGTTTCTATGAAGCGTTTACGATGATGGGTTCGCTCGCCTTATCCATGATTGGGATCATTTCTCTTGCTCCCGTTTTGTCCGAATGGCTGGCGCCCGTAATTTCTCCGGCATTTCAGTGGTTTGGAGCAGATCCGTCCATCTTTGCTTCCATGGTGCTTGCCATAGATATGGGGGCGTACCCTTTGTCGGAGGCGCTGGCGGTCGATGACAGGGCCGCCCTGTTTTCCTGGACGCTCCTCGGAACGATGATGGGACCGACACTCGTGTTTACGATTCCGGTCGCGCTTACGATCATCAAAAAGGAGGACAGTCCTTACTTTGCCAAAGGAGTCCTTGCTGGTATAGCGACCATTCCGCTCGGCTGCCTTGTTGGAGGAGCGTCCGCCGGATTTGAATGGGGGTGGATGTTCAAACAGTTACTCCCTGCCATCTTATTAGCAGTACTTGTCAGCGCAGGTTTATTTCTTTTTCGTAGGCTTACGATTAGAGTGTTCGCTTATTTAGGCAAGGGTATGGAAGCGATCCTGTTGATCGGATTGTTGCTGATTGCCATTGAAACATTGACGGGGCTTGTCCTGATCCCTGGTATGGCTCCTTTTTCTGAAGGGATCATTATCGTAGGTAAGATTACCATTACGCTTGCTGGTGCCTATCCGTTTGTAACCATTCTGAATCACTACTGCCGAAAGTATTTCTCTGCTTGGAGCCGTGTACTGGGCGTGAACGAAACGGCGCTTACCGGACTGCTTGCTTCCTTAGCGCATCATCTGCCCATGTTTGCAATGATGAAGGAGATGAACCCGCGCGGTAAGGTGATCAATTCCGCCTTTGCGGTGAGCGGGGCTTTCGTCATCGGCAGCCATCTCGGTTTCGTTGCCGGGGTTGAACCGGAGATGATCCTGCCAGTTATCATCGGCAAACTTACTGCCGGCATGCTGGCCGTTCTGCTTGCCCTGTTTATAACCAGAAAAGATGCTGTCGAAGATAAAACGACACCTTCTGCAGTACATCTCTCATCTAATAAAAATCATGTTTTGTGAAACTGAAAAGAGGCGCATACATTTGATGTATGCGCCTCTTTAGTTGTATCCAAAAATCAATCGTGTGAAGAATAGATACCCAAGAATAACGGTTATGATAACAAGGATTTGCAGACATAAACCAATAATACTGCACACCTTACCGCTGATGGCTAAATTCCTTCCCTCCGCTTCCTCTCCCGTGCTGAGTACGGTGTTGGCATAAATGATCCCCATGATTCCTGTAATAAGTCCGAGGAAAGGTAAAAAGATCGACAAAATGCCTAAAACGAGTGACGTCATTGCTTTTTCGTTCATCATCAACATCCTCTGCCTGTGTTTCTCTATAATAGAAGTATAACAAAAAGAAGAGAGGGAGGAGTCCATTCATTTTGTATATCGGTTCGCATAACTGCTGGCCACAATGGAGTCCGGTTTGATTTTCGGTTCCATTCCCAGGGATTCAATCCTTGCGACCATTTCGTTCACATACACCCTGGTCCTGTTACGCTCGCCGGAACCGATGTCCAGATGCCCTTCCATTGTAAATGTGGCCCCTTTATAAATGTGGGGGAGAACGATTTCTATCAGCTCGTTCTTCCGTTCTTCTGTGAACAGCGATGCTACCTGTTCTGTAAGGGAAGTTTCATAGGAAATGCGCTCATGGAGCGTGGTCATTTTCCTGGGAACAGATTCTTTGCGGAAACACGCCCAAGCTCCTTTGCCTACCCTTTGAATGACAATTCCGGTAATGAACAACGTGTGGGAAGGGTGTACTTGAGAATCGGTACCAAGCATCAGGCGGTAATTGGCAAGGGGGTCGCTCAACATGAACGTCTTAATATGCGAGAATGCTTCGGCAAAGCTCATTTTCTTATGGGTAAGGTTTTGAAACATATCGAATGGATTCATATCAAACAGCTCCTTTGTTTTCTATAAAGAAAATATCGGACTACATAGTTTTGTCTCATTACTGTTTAATAGAAGTATGTACAGAAATAACTGGGAATATATGTTTTGAGTGGATTGCTGACAATGGTTGTACATTCTATGCTCTGTGAGGGGCCGGTATACCTCGGGCAGTGGAAAGGGGAGGGGAACAGCATGTACGAGGCAGAGGAGAAGAAGCGAAGCTTAAAAGGCAGAGTGATTGTCGGAATTGATGGATGGAGCCGATCGGGAAAAACGACATTCGTGCATCACCTGTGTCAAAGATTTGAAGAAGAAGGAATCCATACGGTAGTCTTTCATTTGGATGATCACATCGTAAACTGGAAAGACCGGTATCAAACGGGATACCCTTCCTGGCAGGAATACTACTATTTTCAATGGAAAGTGAAATGGCTGCAGGAGCATTTGTTCCGCTTTGTGCGCGAGAAGGATAAGGTCTGTCTTCCTTACTATGCCCCTGATGCAGATGACCATCAATGGAAGGAAACGCGACTTCCGGAAGCCTGTGTTATTTTCATAGAAGGTGTCTTCCTGCAGCGCGAAGAATGGCGTACCTTTCTTGATTATGTTGTATTTCTAGATTGCGACAGGGATGTGCGCTTTCAGCGGGAATCATCAGAAACACAAAAGGATATTCATAAGTTCAGAGAACGGTATTGGCCGGCGGAAGACCATTATCTGCTTCAGGTTGATCCGACCGGCCTCGCGGATCATGTAATAGATACAACCCGAAAAGACGGCTGCTCAAAAGATGAAAATCCATACGAGCACAATAGTAACAGCGAAAGTAATGGCATATATCGTCGACAGTAGTGGAATGCTGCTGGAATTCCTCCGGTCGTCCTTCAGATTGTTTACATCATTTTCGTACGAGGGATTTTCCTCCTCTTTTGACACAGATCGGGCAATCCAAACCGTCCCGATGAGGGCTGTGACAGATACGGCAAGAATGATTCCAAAATAAAAAGCGTACACGGCATTCTCTCCTATCCTTGGCTTACTTCCATTATAAGGGTTATCACGTATCGGGCGATACCGGTTTTTTCAATTATTCTGGAGCTTGAAAAAGATCCGCGTTAATCCCACCTTCTGCAAAGCATCTCCTGCGAATCACAACAGACGCATACTGTTGCTTATCAGTATAATTGAGGAAATTGGATAATAATGATTCATCTTGCAGGATAAACCAATTTATTTTGGAAAGCATACATAGGGAGGTGAGAGCGATGGATTGGATATGGAAAGCGATTTTGATCATATTTGTCGGCACCATTATTCTAAGAATAGCCGGCAGAAAGTCGATTTCACAAATGACCTTGTCCCAAACAGTAATTATGATTGCCATTGGATCCTTGTTGATACAGCCGGTAGCCGGCAAAAATATCTGGGTCACCTTCGGGGTAGGCGGTGTCCTGGTATTGACGCTGATGCTCATGGAATACGCTCAGGTAAAATTTGATTTTATGGAGAGATTTCTTACAGGACGATCCGTCTCTATCATAGAAAATGGTCGTATGAATGAGAAAAACATGAAGAAGTTACGCTTCACTGTGGATCAATTGGAGATGAAGCTGAGGCAATTGAACGTTACCTCCATCCAAGATGTGAAAACGGCTACCCTGGAACCGAATGGACAGATCGGTTATGAATGGAAAGACTTGAAGCAACCTGCGACGAAACAAGATGTTCAGATGATCCACACAGAGTTGAATCGTATTCTGCAGGCGTTGCAGTTGAATGGTACACAGGATAGGAATGGAAAGGGTAATCCAGATATATTCCAAGAAGTCGAACAGAAGAAGCATATTCAGCCACCTCCGGATCGACTACAGTGATTCAAGTTTTACAAGAAGTAAAACATTCCGAATCCTGATATAATGAAAAGGGAGGTGAGCATATTGAAATCATTACACTCTATAGAGGAAGTGGATGAGTTTGTCGCAGGGAAAGGCTTGTCCGTCCTTTACGTTTCCCGACAAGGCTGTTCCGTTTGTCATGGTCTGTATCCTCAAGTAGAGGAATTACTGGAAGATTATCCAGAGATTGAGGCGAGACATGTCGATACCGATCAACTTCCTGAAGTAGCCGGACAGTATTCAGTCATGACCGTCCCGGCGGTCCTTGTTTATTCAGAAGGGAAAGAATGGTTTCGAAAGGCACGTTTTGTACCTATAGGAGAACTGAACGCGCAGCTGGCAAAGCTGAATCACTTTATTAACGAAGAATAAGGGCATCTGTTGAGGTAGGATCAACAGATGTCTTTTTTATTTGGACTCACTTTAATTTATCAGTTAATTCAGTCAATTTGCGCTTATCGGGATTTTCTAGAAAATTCAACCCGCATATACAATCATGAGCCGAGATTATTCACGATGAGACGGTGTGAAGTGGATATATCTCTCCTTGAAACCGTTTACACTCACTAATTGGCTCTTAGAGAGGTGACTTGCCGAAAAACCCTTGAATAACTATCTGCCAGTGTTATTATGAAAAACGTCTTGAAGAAAGCGAACAAAAAACGCGAACGGGAGAGATTAACCCAAATGATTAAACAAACGATTGCTTTTCTAGGTGCAGGCTCAATGGCTGAAGCGATGATATCCGGAATGGTGGAATCCGGCAATATTCCAGCGGACAACATCGTTGTAACCAATCGAAGTAATCAACAACGTTTAAATACAATTTATAATAAATACGGCGTGCGTACAGTATTGAAAGATGATCTGGATTATTCGGAAATCGACCAGTTCATTCTTGCAATGAAGCCAAAAGATATTGATGGAGTCTTAGCGGACTTGAAAGATAAATTAACTGCTGATCAAGTGCTCGTATCTGTTCTTGCAGGTATATCCACATCTTATATGGAGGAGCGCTTAAACGAAGGACAGAAAGTGATCCGTGTCATGCCGAACACATCGAGCATGCTTCGGGAATCCGCTACGGCGATTTGTCCGGGAGCATTCGTAGACATGGAGAATGTCACAGTGGCTAAGGACCTGCTTCGTTCCATCGGAGAAGTTTTCATTATTGATGAAGACAAAATGGATGTATTTACTGGAATTGCGGGTAGCGGACCGGCTTACTTCTATTATCTAATGGAGCATATTGAAGAAACGGGACGTGCGGAAGGCATGGACAGGGAAACCTTACGCGAGATCGGAGCACAGACATTACTTGGAGCAGCCAAGATGATGTTGGAAAGAGAAGAAAGCCCGACGGAGCTGCGTGAAAATGTGACATCCCCGAACGGTACGACTGCAGCAGGTTTAGAAGCTTTGGATGCCAATGGTGGAGGTCATGCCATTTCCCAGGCAATCTTGGGTGCAGCAGGACGTTCCAAGGAACTAAGTAAAGAATTAGAAGGACTACTTGTAGGAAGTAAATAAGCGGAATCAATAGATGCGAAAATGTTAAATAGGAGTGATAGGTTGACTCAACAGAAAAAAAGGGTAGTAATTAAAATAGGCAGCAGTTCTCTTACCAGTATGCATGGTGAAATCAGCAGACGTAAATTAGAAAAATTAGTAGATGAAGTCGTCCGTTTGAAGGACGACGGCCACGAAGTTTTACTCGTATCCTCAGGTGCCGTAGCGGCAGGCTATCGCAAACTCGGTTGTCTGGAACGCCCAAGTTCCCTTCCGGAAAAACAAGCCGCAGCATCCATTGGCCAAGGATTATTGATGGAATCTTATTCCGATCTTTTCCTGTCCCACGGCTATATGGGCTCACAAATTCTCATCACTAGAAGCGACTTCTCAGACGAAAATCGTTATACCAATGCACGTAACACAATCAATGTCCTCTTAGAACGCGGTATCATCCCGATTGTAAACGAGAACGATACCATTACCATCGATCGACTACGGTTCGGAGACAACGATACGCTTTCTGCTAAAGTAGCTGGACTCGTCGATGCAGATCAACTAATCATTTTATCTGACATTGATGGACTTTTCGATGACGACCCACGTAAAAATGAAAATGCTGAACTTCTCGATAAAGTCCACGAAATTACACCGGAAATCGAAGCTGCAGCCGGTGATCCGGGAAGTGCAGTAGGCACCGGTGGAATGAAGTCCAAGATTGATGCCTTTAAGATATCCATGGCATCCGGAATTTCTTCCTTCCTGGGTAAAGCAACGACGCCGGGAATCGTCTATGATGCCGTTTATCAAAAGGCGAAGGGAACCTACTTCGTAACCGACAAAGAAGCAGAAAACTTGGATCATAAGAAACAGTGGATTGCTTTCAATTCCGGTCCTGAAGGGGAAGTAATCATTGACCACCGTGCACAGGAAACATTCATCGACAATAAGCAGAGCTTGATGCCGACGAACATCCATCATGTCCAAGGACGCTTTGACAAAGGGGCTGTTGTCCGTATCCATGACCTGAATGGTGAAGAAATGGGTCTTGGTGTCGTCAATTATTCTTCGGAGGAAATGGAAGAAATGATCGGTCTTACAGAACCGGAACTGGAGTCTTATGAACAAGCAGCAATTGAACGGAAAGACTTTGTCTGCCACTTGGAAGTTGCCCTGCCCGTAGGTGTGTAAAATAAACAAGGAGGTCTTTGATGACTCAAACGAAAAAGAATGTGAATGTAGAGCAGCAAGCAATCGAAGCCAAAAAAGCATCCAAGAAGTTGATGGTTTTATCAGAAAAAGAAAAGGATGAAGCATTAAACCATCTTGCTGATGTGCTGGAGCGCGACTATGAAACCATTCTTGCCGCTAACGAGAAGGATTTGCAAAACGGCCGGGAGCAAGGTTTCACAGAAGCCTTCATGGACCGATTGGCATTGTCTAAAGAAAGAATTGCGGATTTTGCACAGGGACTTAGAGATGTGGCTAAACTGGAAGATCCTACACGCCGCGTCCTATCCGACTGGACGCTTGAGAACGGGTTGAAAGTGGAAAAGGTAACCGTTCCATTGGGCGTTATCGGCATGATTTATGAAGCTCGGCCTAATGTAACAGTAGATGCTACCGGTCTTGCGCTTAAATCAGGTAACGCTATCGTACTGAAGGGTGGTTCTTCTGCCATCCATTCCAATGAAGCGATCGTTCAAGTCATGCACAAAGGCTTAGCAGAAACGAAAATACCAAAGGAAGCTGTCCAGTTCATTGCTTCCACTGATCGAGCGGCGACCAACGAGCTGTTTACGATGAAAGAGCACATTGATGTGCTGATTCCGCGCGGAGGCGGCAAGCTTATCCAAGCTGTGGTTGAGAATGCAACGGTCCCTGTTCTTGAAACAGGGGTAGGTAACTGTCACGTTTATATTGATCAGACGGCCGATGTAGAAAAAGCGATCCAAATTCTCGTCAATGCAAAAACAGATCGTCCGGCTGTTTGTAATGCCGCGGAAACGCTGGTCGTTCACAAAGAGTGGTTGGAACAGCATGCCGAAGCATTGATCGCTGCTTTCGAACAGAACGGCATTACCGTTCATGGTGACGAATATATTCAAAAAACGATTCCAGGAACGATTCCTGCAGGGGAAGAAGACTGGGCAAACGAATATTTGAGCACAGATATTGCAGTAAAAGCTGTCGATGATCTCACGGAAGCAATCGCTCATATTGAAGCATATGGTACGAAGCATTCGGAAGCAATCATTTCCGAAGATCAGGAGTCCGTCGATACCTTCTTCGCATTGGTGGACGCGGCAGCACTTTATCATAATGCTTCCACCCGTTTTACGGACGGAGGAGCGTTAGGCTTTGGTGCGGAAATCGGTATCTCCACACAAAAATTGCATGCGCGTGGTCCAATGGGATTGCCTGCATTGACGACAGTGAAGTTTCTTATGAAGGGAACCGGCCAAATCAGATAAGAACAGAATGAAAAAAAGGAAGCCGTCTACTCTACGGCTTCCTTTTTCTATGAAATTAAAACGATTCACCGACCATCGCCTGTGCGAGAGTGGCCGTCGTAGTGACGTTGCTGAAATCTACTCCGAGCTGGACCGCTGTCTGAGCAATCTCAGGGCGGATGCCGACGACGGTCGTTCTCACACCAATCAGACGCAGCCCATCAATCAATTGGAAGATCTGGTGGGCAACCATCGTGTCTACTAGATACACACCGGAGAGGTCTATGTATAAATCAGCGACACTCTGACTGGTGCATTTCTGTAAGGTATTATCCAAAATGGCGCTAGCTCTCGCTGTATCGATGTTGCCTACAAGAGGCAGTAAGGCCCTACCATTGGATAATTGAATCAAAGGAGAACTTAATTCATTAATCGTGTGTTTCTGCTTCTGAATCTGTGTGTTCAACTGATTGGACTTTTCTTCTGCAACTTTGTACATAATCTGATCGAACGCTTCTATCAACTTACGTGTCCAAAGCGCCTCACGATCTCTCGTAATTTGAATACCATCTCTCGCTTTGAACTCTTGCAGGAAATCAAGGTACTGCAGCCGGACCCGCATGAATTCACGCATGATCTCATGGGTAGGTGTTTCTAAATGGTGAGGGTCGCTGCCTATTTTTACAATCCATTCATGGATGTGGAGATAAAAGCTTTCCATATCCATCATAAACAGCTGAGACAGGTATGTGTGGAATTCGTTGTTCTGTGCTTTCAGATTGGTAATCGTATCGATATCTGTCGAGCCGTAGACGCCGGTTCCTGATTTATCAAGAGACTCGTACCATTCTTCCGTAAGTATAGAGGATTTGGATAACAAAAAATCACGAAACGCCTGGTTGACCTGCATCTTCCTTCTCCTCTCTTTTGTTTCTACCGTCGGGAAAACTATAATTATATAACATTCATTATATAGAGGTTTTACTAAATTTCCAACAATAATCGTCTGTAATAACTATGGAGCGGAATATGCCAGACAGGATGGGGGAATAGAAGAGATTAGGAGGTGACACCATGACAATCAGAAGTATTTTGTTGGAACAGTTGGAGGCGGTGTATGACAGGAATCACTGGTTCGTTTGTTTTGAGATAGCGGTCAAAGATTTGACGGAAGCAGAGGTGCATCGCAAAGGAGAGGACGGTCATTCCATCTTTGAGCTTGTCCATCATCTTTACTTTTATAATGAAAGGTACCTCTGCAAGTTTCTCGGTGAAGAAGTGCAGGAACTGCCCAGAAACTATAATACATTTCAAGCCCGTGATGCCATGGACTGGAGTGAGTGTATCGCCGACTTCCGCAAAGTCATGTTGAAGTTTCGAAAAGAAATAACCGCGTGCAGTGAAGAGAAATTGACGAAGTGGGGTGGGACACTAACACATTTATTTATCCACAACGCCTATCATATCGGTCAGATCGTCAGTATCCGCAAGCAGAAGAAGTGGTGGAGTACTCATCCTGTTGTTAAAGGCTAAGACGCGTGTGTGGAATGCCCACGCACGCGTCTTGCTTAAACAAATAATTAATCTTCGAAAAGTGGAGTAGTAGCTTCCAGGCAGGTGATGCTGCAGACACAATCCAAATCTACAGTAATGCACACCCCTGTAGCCAATAGGTTACGGACACTGGTCGTAGGGAAGTAGTCACAAACTGTATCTCCACCGAGATCTAATGGGTTACCACTAGCATCTGCAGGAAGCAGCAATTCAAGCTTCACACAGTTCTTCTTACCATCAACGAATTTCTTCGCTTTGAAGATCGGGCTTTGAACGCAGTCAAGGTACGTTCCGCCCCCTCCAGGAAGGCGGCGTCTGACAACGCTGCTTCCGATGAACGGTTTACAATCTTTACAGTAAAGAATAAACGGAACAGTCGTAGGTCCATTACCGTTTGATTCCGGAGACAACAGGTCTCTGATGGAACGCTCACAGCTTACATCGCAGCAGCGATCCCTGCCGGCAACCTCCTCCTGTGCAGCGATGATTTTCTTGATGACATCACGTACACATCCGCTATCTTTACCACTAGAATGACAAGAGCTCATTCAATTTCTCTCCTTTATAAGTTATTCCTTAACAGTCTATGGAAATTACTAGATTGCGCTTGTACAAACGTCTATTTCTATGAAAAAATCTTTCATGTCGGATAGAATAGGTGGAAGCCGTCTCTAGCATCGCTCGAACAACATATATTATTTTATCTACTTGCTTCTGCAGGTAGAAGAATGGTTCACCACGCCATTGTATTTCCCTGCGTGTGGACACCTGCATGGGGCAGGTGTCTTTTTTTTGGGTTTATAGCAGTTCAATTGGATAGTAATGAATGTCCACTCATTTTTATTGAATTTTCTAAAAAATAGGTATAAAATGGTTACATACTGAACGGTTAGTATGTTATTCAGAAATGTAAGCGGTTTAAAAGGAGGTTGAACGATGCACGTTATGGAATTATTTGATTTAAGCGGGAAGACCGCCATCGTTACAGGAGGCGGGCGTGGGCTTGGGGAGCAGATTGCTGCAGGCCTGGCGGAAGCAGGAGCGAACATCGTCGTATGTTCGAGAAAGCAGGACGCCTGCGAGACGGTTGCTTCTTCATTGAAAGAAAAAACTGGTGTAAAGACGCTGGGAATGGCTTGTGATGTCACGGACCCTTCCCAGGTGGAGGCAGTCATTGCCGCAGTAAAAGAGCAATTTGGAACGATTGATATACTCGTTAACAACAGTGGAGCAACGTGGGGGGCGCCTACACTGGAAATGCCGGTGGAAGCTTTTCAGAAAGTGATGAACGTCAATGTCACAGGGACGTTTCTAATGTCACAAAAAGCCGGGGAAGTAATGGTGGAGCAAGGGTACGGGAAGATCATCAATATTGCCTCCGTGGCCGGGCTCGGCGGTGCGGACCCGCGCTTCATGGAAACAGTAGGGTACAACGCAAGTAAAGGTGCCGTCATCACTTTCACAAAGGATTTGGCTGTTAAATGGGGTTCGTCCAATATTCAGGTGAATGCACTGGCCCCGGGGTTCTTCCCGACTAAGATGTCCAAGGGAGTATTGGATCAGGGAGGGGAGTTCATTTTAGACCGGACCCCACTCGGGCGCTTCGGTTCAGAATCCGACCTTAAAGGGGCGGCACTGTTCCTCGCATCCAAAGCATCTGATTACGTCACCGGTGACGTGCTTGTCGTAGATGGCGGGATGCACGCATCCTGTTAATTAATGAAGGAGGATGATAGAGATGGAACGATTGACGGTCGTAGGTGCAGGGAGTATGGGACATCAGATCGCCATGCTTGGAGCTCTGGCAGGGTATGAAACGAACCTTCATGATAAAGAGGAATCATCGCTTCATAAAGCCGAAGAGAAGTTAAAAGGAATTATGGATAAGTGGATCGATAAAGGGAAAATTTCTTCGGAAGACTGCCGGGAAGCATTCGGACGTCTTCATTACACGACGGACTTAAGAGAAGCGGCCGGCCAGGCGGATATCGTCATAGAAGCCGTCGTTGAGAAGCTGGAAGTGAAGCGGGAAGTGTTCGGGCAGCTGGACTCGATCGTACCCTCCCATACGATTCTTGCTACTAATTCTTCTACTATTGTCAGCTCGCTGATTGCAGATGTGACGACGCGCCCGGATAAGGTTTGCAATATGCACTTCTTCTTTCCGCCGCTGGTTATGGACTGTGTGGAAGTGGTGAAAGGCGAACACACCTCTGATTCCACAGTGGAAACAGCCATGGAGGTCTGCAAACGCATGAACAGAACAGGTGTGTTGCTGGAGAAGGAAATATCCGGATTCATTGCAAACCGTATCTTGTTCGCTGTTCAAAGAGAAGCGATGCACCTTTACGAAGAAGGCTATGCCGACTTTAAGGATATTGATAAAATCGTCAAAAAAGCGTTGAGTCATCCACTAGGTCCGTTTGAACTGATGGACTTGTCCGGAATTGATGTCGGTTATTATGTCATGCAGCAGCATTACGAAGAAACCGGAGATCCGGCGGTCAAACCTTCTAAGACGTTGGAGGAGAAACTGAAGGCGGGAGAGTTGGGAAGAAAGACCGGTAAAGGATTCTACCAGTATGATTCCACCGTAAAGAGTTGAGGAGGGAGGAGATGCATGAGTGGGAAGTGACCATCCGATTTTGTGAAACCGATTTGCTTGGACATGTGAACAACAGCAACTACTTCATCTATATGGAAGATGCAAGGGTCCAGTTTTTTTCAGACTGTGATCTCGTCGGGGAGCGCTGGAATTTCGTATTAGCATCAGCGACGTGCGATTTTCTCAAGCAGGTATACTTCGGCCAAACGCTCCTCCTTCGCAGCCGTATCGTAAAAATAGGGAGCTCAAGCTTTCATTTGGAACAGGAAATGGTAGATAAGGATACGGAAGAGACGGCAGCAAAAGGGCTTTCGATTGTTGTCCAATACGATTTCGACAATGGAAAAAGTCTACCGCTGTCGGAAGCTCAGCGCAGCAATTTGGAAAAATATCGATACGTAATGAGTGAATAGAGTGGGGGCGTGGATATGAAAAGAGACACACTTCCTGTCCGTTCGGGAGAGGAACTGGAAATCGAGCGGATCGAGCAGTGGCTTAGAGACCGCATGGAACTGCCTTCAGGAGAACTGGCCGTCCGCCAATTTGGAACCGGCCATTCGAATCTGACTTACGAGCTTTCCATTTGTGACGAGTGGAAAGCCGTGCTGCGTCGTCCTCCGCTTGGTCCAGTGGCTCCGAAAGCCCATGATATGGAAAGAGAGTTTGCCGTGCTTCAGGCTCTCCATCCCTTTTTTCCTTTGGCACCTGAACCGTATATGTATGATTCCGGAGAAGTCATCGGGAGTCCCTTCTTCTTGATGGAAAGAAGGGAAGGAGTTGTTTTTGATTCCAGTTTTCCTGAAGGGATAAAACCGTCCCGGGAGTTAGGTCGTGCTCTGTCGGAAACGATGGTGGACCGGCTCGTAGAACTGCATGCTATTCCTTACAAAGAAACGGCTTTGAAGGACATGGTAAAGCCGGAGGGTTTTATGGAAAGACAGGTACACGGCTGGATCAAACGCTATGAGAAAGCACGCACGGATGATGTTGTATCCGGGGAAAGATTAATGAAGTGGCTGATTAATCATATCCCAGATTCTGATAAAGCTGCCATTATCCATTATGATTACAAGCTGAATAATGCCATGTTCCAGAAGGATGATCCATCCAGAATGGTCGGTCTATTTGACTGGGAAATGACAACGGTCGGTGATCCTCTCGCTGATCTTGGAGCGGCGATGGGGTACTGGATTCAATCGGATGATCCGGAATCGTTGAAAACCGGACTTGGTAAACCTTCTGTTACGATTCAGGACGGTTTCTATACAAGGGAACAGTTCATATCCAGGTATGCGGAGAAAAGCGGCCGGGATGTGTCCAACGTCCATGTGTACGTAACCTTTGCTTATTTCAAACTGGCAGGAATCATTCAGCAGATTTATTACCGTTATAAGCGGGGCCAGACGGACGACCCCCGATTTGAGGGAATGAACGTGTTCGTCAATCATTTGATCGAACATGCAGAAGAAACGGCGGGATTATAATATGGGAAAAATCCAAGTAATTTTTAAGAAAGAGGATATCCGCCCGGATGATCTGGAAGGGAAAGTGGCCGTTGTTTTCGATGTCTTGTTTGCGACCTCTACCATAACGGCGGCTCTGGCTGACGGGGCTGCTGCTGTCATCCCGGTATTTGATGCAGAACAGGCGAGAAAGAAGGCGGCTGTTATGAAAGAGCCGTTTTTGCTTGCCGGAGAAGATCAAGGAAAAGGAATAGAGGGCTTCCATCCACCGCTTCGGACTCATTTAAAGCCACATATCAAGAATCATCATCTCATTTTGTCCACAACCAACGGTACCGTCGCCCTGCACCGAGCCCGGAGAGCAAAGCGTCTCTATGCTGCTTCCCTATTAAATAATCCAGCTATGGCTGAGCATCTTGTCAGGTTACATGGAGGGGATACAATCGTTATCATCTGCTCCGGGTCAAGCGGTCACTTTACGCTTGAAGATTTCTACGGTGCCGGGAGTCTTATAACCTATATGGAGCAGGAAGGAGTATGGACGCTTTCCGACGCTGCCATCGCTGCCCGCGATTTTTACAACAGTAAGGGAACTGCGAGAGCAGAGGTGCTTTTGGAGTGTCGTATCGGACAAATGCTGCTATCGGAAGGGTTAAATCCGGAAGAAGTGGAGTTTGTCGCTGAAGAAGGTCATTTTGATACGATTCCTACTTATGATGCGGAAGAAGCTGTGTTGAAGGAGGGAAGACATGCCGCCAGTAAAATATAAAGTAGCCGGCGGGGAATTTCTTGTACGGGACCTGCCGCTGGATGTTGTTTTCACACCGGAAGAACGAACAGAAGAACACAAAATGATTGGTGACACCGCTCGACAATATATTACCCGGGAAATACACCCAAATAGAAAGAGAATAGAAAGTGGAGATTATGCTTTTGTCGCCTCCAAAATGAAAGAAGCCGGAGAGTTAGGGCTGCTTGCCCATAGTATTCCCGAACGGTTTGGCGGTCTGGGTCTGGATAAAATGAGTAAAGGTATCGTCGGGGAAGCGCTGGGCAGCGGTGGTGGATACAGTGTCGCTCATTCGAACCATACGTGCATCGCAACCTTGCCGATCACTTATTTCGGGTCGGAGGAGCAGAAAAGGAACTATCTTCCGAAACTTGCCAGTGGAGAGTATATTGGAGCATACTGCCTGACAGAACCGGAGGCGGGATCTGATGCGCTGGCGGCTAAAACGACAGCGGTCATGAATGAAGAGAAGTCCCACTACTTATTGAACGGTACAAAAATATATATCACCAACGCTTCCTTTTCCGATACGTTCATTGTGTACGCAAAAGTGGACGGGAAGGACTTCACTGCTTTCATTGTAGAGAAGGATTTCCCTGGATTATCCATTGGTCCTGAGGAAGAGAAGATGGGGATCAAAGGGTCTTCCACCTGCTCGGTCGTGATGGAGGATTGTGAGGTTCCGGTCGAGAATGTACTTGGAGAAATCGGCAAAGGACATCTGATCGCCTTAAATGTATTGAATTTAGGGAGGTTCAATTTAGGTTTCGCTGCTCTCGGTGCAGCGAAGCAGGCCCTGCAGCTGGCTGTTCAGCATACTTCGGAGCGGAAGCAGTTTGGAAGAGCGATTTCGGCATTCCCTGCTACTAAAGAAAAATTGGCCAGGATGGCCGGCGATATTTTCGCTTCTGAATCGCTTTTGTATCGGACAGCTGGTCATATAGAATCTGCTCTTGGGTATTTGGATGAAGCAGCGGAGCCTTCCGAGACAGCTAGAGCGATGAACGAGCATAAGATGGAAGCGGCGATTTGTAAAGTTGCGGGATCCGAGACCTTGGATGCCGTTGTGGATGAAGCGCTCCAGCTTCATGGGGGTGCCGGTTTTATTAAAGAATATCCGATTGAACAAATGTACAGGGATGCGCGCATCAATCGAATTTTCGAAGGAACGAACGAGATTAACCGTCTTCTGATCGCCGGATCTTTCTTGAAATCAGCAGAAAAGGAGAGGACAAGTTTCCAATCTATTCTGGAACAAGCAGAATACTCTTTAAAGAATAGAGGTTATATGAGGTCTACGGGAGAGCTTGGTGATGCAGAAGAAGCGGTAGCCTTATACAGGGATTTATTTCTTGTGACGGCTGGTTCGGCTGTCCGTAAATATGGAAAGTCCCTCTCTGAAAATCAGGAAATAATGATGGCTCTTGCTGATCTTGCAATGGAATTATATCGAACGCAATCGGTTGTCTGGCGTGTCAAGAAGTCCTTACAAAGACAACATAAGGACGCTTCTTGGCAGAAGAAGCTTGTCTATTTGATAGTGGAGGACGCCAACCTGCGCATTCAGTCTTCCGTAATATTCCTTTTGTCGGACCTGCTGGAGGGAGAAGAAAGAGTTCATACACTCAGGAATGTCAGCGGGCTGTTAAGTGTGTATCACTGGCCGGATTCTATCCAAAGGAACAGGGAAATTGCAGAAGCGTTGAATGAGTTCAGACAGTATCCAAACTAATGAAGGAGTTGTAGAAAATGAGAGGTAATGAACATTTGACTGTACAGGTGAACGGACCGATTATGCATTGTGTGCTAAACCGACCGGAAGCGCTTAATGCCTTTTCCGACCAAATGATTTCCGGTTTAATGAAGGCTTTGAAGGAAGCGGAAGAATCAGAAGATGTGAAGGCAGTCGTCCTATCAGGTGCCGGTAGATCTTTCTCCGCCGGAGGTGATGTGAAGGGTATGGGGCAGGCGAGTGCTGCTAAGCTGTATGATCATGTGGGGAAATTGAATCAATTGATATTGGCTATCAAAGCACTTCCGAAGCCGGTTATAGCTGTCGTTCACGGATATGCAGCCGGTGCCGGTTTCAACCTTGCTCTCGCTTGCGATCAAATTCTTGCAGCAGAAAAGAGCAAGTTCGTCATGAGCTTCGCTCAAGTCGGCCTTATCTCTGATGGTGGCGGTCATTATTTCTTAACGAAAGTACTTGGTCCATATCGTGCCAAAGAGTTACTGTTCCGCGCAGAACCGATCAACGTGGAGCAGGCATATGACTGGGGTATGGTAAACCGGATTCTTCCAGTCGATGATCTTGAGGGCGCGGCCATGGAATACGCGCTTGAAATAGCCAACGGGCCTGCACGGGCAATCGGCATGATTAAAAGGGTGGTCGACCAGGCGGATCAATCCGATCTTGCGGCCATTCTCGAGCAGGAAAGAATCTCACAAACGATGATGATCGCAACCGAAGATCATAAAGAAGGCGTCGAAGCGTTCAAGAATAAACGCAAGCCGGAATTTGCAGGGAGGTGAACGAAATGAAAGCCATACAATTCAAAGCATACGGAGGTCCGTCTGTCCTTGAGGAGGTAACCATTGACGTACCAACATTGGAGAAGGACGAGGTGCTGCTGAAAGTGGAGGCTGTCGGTGTGAATTACGCCGATACTGCGAGACGGGAAGGAGCCTATGTCGTACCTACCCCGCTCCCTTTCATACCTGGAGCTGAGGTAGCCGGTGTTGTTGCAGGCACGGGTTCAGATGCCTCTCGTTTTAAAGAAGGGGACAGGGTGGTTACTTTAATTGGATCAGGTGGATATGCAGAGTTTGTGAAAACGAAGGAGAGCACCTTAATTCCAATCCCGGACGGAGTCGACTACGAAACAGCTGTCGCTTTACCACTTCAGGGACTGACTGCTTACCATATTCTAACGACGATGGGACGGATGGAAAAAGGAGAAACCGTCCTTATTCATGCCGCGGCCGGCGGTGTTGGTTCTCTTGCGGTTCAGCTCGCCAAGCATTTTGGAGCGGGAAACGTTATTGCTACGGCAAGTACAGAAGAGAAACTGCTTCTTGCCAGGGACCTTGGTGCCGATCATGTCATTAACTATACACATGAGCATTGGCGGGAAGACGTTATGGATGTTACGGGAGGTAAAGGAGTTGACGTTGCACTGGAGATGGCCGGTGGAGAAGTTTTTCTTGAGACGGTGAAGTGTATGAGATCTTTCGGCCGCGTCGTCGTTTATGGAGTGGCAAGCGGTAATCCTGCGACGATGTATCCATCTGGACTCATGAACCGTAACCTCTCTGTCATCGGATTCTTTCTTCCTCAAATCATGAAGAAGCCGGTCTTGTTTGAGAAGAGTCTTGACCATCTTCTACAGTTAGTGAATACCGGAGATTTAAAGCTGACTATCGGCGGAGTATTCAAGCTTGAGGAAGCAGCGCGTGTCCACGAGATGATGCAGGGGAGACAAACGACAGGTAAAATTGTATTAAAACCTTGAAGAGAGAAGCAGGGGAACCTGCTTCTTTTTTTGTTTTCTTCACTTGGAGCTGTGAAAGTAGGGATATCTGTCGAAAGCAGGAGATTTGGAAATGAATCCAGAATAAGTAAGGTTACTGATAGAAGAGGAGGATGGCTGTGTTTATACATAAAGTAGACGAGCAATTATCTTTAAAACTGATTGGTTTCGAGGATGCAGAAGAACTTTACGAATTGTCGGACCGTTCTCGTGAGCATATAAGGACATGGCTTCCTTGGGTCGACTACACCAAGTCACCGGAGGATACGAGAAAATATATCCAAGGGTGTTTGGAGAGCTATGCGGATAACAATGGTTTGACCGTCTGTTTGCTGGAAAGTGGGAAGATTGCTGGTATTCTCGGGTTCCATGAATATGATTGGGGGAATAAGAAGGCGAGTGTCGGCTACTGGATGGGGACAGATTTCAAGGGCCGTGGTTTATTGACAAGGGCATGCCGTGCCTTGTTCGATTATGCGTTCAAAGAATTAGGGTTAAACAGAATTGAAATCCGGGCGGCGGAGGGGAATATCAAAAGCAGAGCGGTACCGGAACGCCTGGGCTTTGTACAGGAGGGGATCATCCGCGACGCGGCATTACTGTATGGGAATTACACCAACCACGTGGTGTATGGGATGCTTTCAAAAGATTGGGAGTAGAACACAGCAAAAAAACCGCCTGGGGACCAACCCAGGCGGTTTTTTTATAGAATGGCAGTTGATTCGTTTTTAATATCTGTAATGAACATGTGGCCGGGAGCGTGTGTAATCATGATATCGGGTTTTTGCTGCATGGCCACCGCTTGCGGGGTAACACCGCAGGCCCAAAAAACCGGTACTTCATCACGGTGTATGGTAACAGACTCTCCAAAGTCGGGAGAATTTAAGTCTTTAATTCCGATTTTGCCAGGATCACCTATGTGTACAGGAGCGCCGTGAACGTTTGGAAATCGGCTTGTTACTTGAACGGCCCGGATTGCGTCCGCCTGTTTCATCGGCCGCATGCTGACAACCATTGGACCATGAAAGTTACCAGCCGGAACGCACTCGATGGAGGTTCGGTACATTGGTACATTACGATTTTCCTCGATATGACGGACGGGGATGTTGTTTTCAAGCAGTGCCTGTTCAAATGTGAAACTGCATCCAAGCAGAAACCCGACCATGTCCTGTGTCCAGGCATTTGTAATGTCCGTGGTTACCTCGGACAACACGCCGTCCTTATATATATGATACTTAGGAAGGTCTTTCCTAAGATCGGCTCCCGGAGCGGTTAACAACGGGGCGAAGCTGCCCGGGTCTGTAACATCAAGAACCGGGCACGGTTTAGGGTTTCTTTGGCAAAATACAAGAAAATCAAAGGCCAGTTCCCGGGGGACAACGGCAAGGTTTCCCTGTACAAAACCGTTGGCCATTCCGGCGGTAGGGCCTTTCCAACTACCTTCCCGGATCATTTCTCGCGCCTCTGAAGGGGACAGTATAGATGGTTCCAATGACAACACTCCTACTGGAATAATTTAGGTATACCTTGGAACAGGGACAAGCCTCCCATGTAAGCCATGGCTATAACGATAATGACGCCAAACACGGTAAGCCATATTGGGTGTTTGTAGTCCTTACCGACAATTTTTCGGTTGTTTGCTGCAACCAGCATGACGCCTAAAGCGATCGGCAGAATCAAACCATTTAAAGATCCGACAAGTATTAAGATTTTTACCGGTTGTCCGATAGAAACGAATACGCTTGTAGAAATGATGATAAAGGCAACGATAAACCACTTATGATATTTTTCGATGGTTTTACTGAATGTCCGTATAAAGGAAACGGAGGTATACGCAGCGCCTACGACAGAAGTTACCGCGGCTGCCCACATGATAACACCGAATATTTTGTAACCTACGTTTCCAGCTGCCGCCTGAAATACGGAAGCAGGAGGGTTGTCCGGGTTTAAAGTGAAACCTGATGCGATAACGCCGAGAGATGCGAGGAAGAGAAAGATCCTCATGACGGATGCGATACCGATTGCTGAAACGGAGCTTTTCGTAACTTCACCGAGAGATTCTTTCCCTTTGACGCCCGCATCAAGGAGACGGTGGCCGCCGGCAAACGTGATATAGCCGCCGACCGTACCTCCGACGAGGGTTGTAATAGCCAGGAAATCAATCGTATCCGGTACAAATGTCTTCGTGATCGCTTCTCCTACCGGTGGTTCTGCTGAGAACATGACAAAGATCGTCAAGGCAATCATGACGAACCCGGCAATCTGCGCGAATCGGTCCATGACTTTTCCAGCTTCCCGGACGAGAAAGACACCGACGGCAACGATTCCACTAAAGAGCGCCCCGAGTTCAGGAGATATCCCGAAGAGTACGTTGGTTCCAAGTCCTGC
Organism: Halobacillus sp. KGW1; assembly: GCF_001592845.1. Taxonomy (NCBI): domain Bacteria; kingdom Bacillati; phylum Bacillota; class Bacilli; order Caryophanales; family Bacillaceae; genus Halobacillus; species Halobacillus sp. KGW1. The sequence continues at coordinate 124,634 of NZ_LSOC01000004.1, read as the reverse complement.
ACCGGCGATATTTCCGATGTTGAAGGCTAGACCACCGGCGACGATCAGTACGGATAAGAAAACACCGAGACCTGGAACCAGACTGTTCGCTATGTCCTGTGCTGGTTTCTCGGCAATTGCAATAATGCGCCAAATATTGAGCTGGGCACCGATATCGATAATGATGGAAATAAGGATGACAAATCCGAAACTTGCTGCTAATTGTTGAGTGAAATGCGTAGTCTGGGTAAGGAAACCGGGTCCGATAGCTGAGGTGGCCATCAAAAACGCGGCGCCTAATAGGAGACTTCTGTTTGATTGTTGTTTCATGGAGCTGCTCCTTTCTGCTGCTTAAATAGTAATGAATTTTCCACTTGCCTGCAGTTTTATATCTGATTCTTTCAATGCACCGGTAATGTACTTAGCAAATTCGACAGCATGGGCGCCATCTCCGTGAATGCAGATGGTTTGAGCTTGGATGTCAATATCCACATTCTGCATTGTGTGCACTTTGTTTTCTTTAATCATGCGGATGACTTGATCCACCGCAAGTTTACGATCAGTGATCAAGGCATCCGGCAGCCTTCTTGAGGTAAGGCTGCCATCCTCTTGATACGTGCGGTCGGAGAATACTTCGCTCGCTGTTGGGAGGTTATATGTACGGCCTGCTGCAATCAGTTCGCTGCCAGCAAGGCCGTATAACAACAGCCCGGTATCTACATCCCTGACCGCTTTCGCAATTGCTTCTGCCAGTGTCTTATCTTTGGCTGCCATATTATACAGCGCCCCGTGCGGCTTCACGTGCTGCAATTTCTCACCTTCCGCATGAACAAAACCTTGAAGGGCACCGATTTGATAGACGACTAAATCATAAGCTTCTGCAGGAGAAAGGTCCATCGGTCGTCTTCCGAAGCCTTGAAGATCCGGCAGCCCTGGATGCGCCCCGATACCGACCCCGTTTGCTGCGGCTTTTTTAACTGTTTCTCTCATAGTCGAAGGGTCGCCTGCATGATAACCGCAGGCGATATTCGCTGATGTGACATAGGTTAGGATTTCTTCATCCTGCCCCATTTTATACGCTCCAAAGCTTTCTCCCATATCACAATTTAAGTCTACGATATGCATATTGGATCACCCTTTCCTAATTAAATTTCCTTTGAATACTCTGTTGTAACAGCTTCAGCTGCTTTTCACGATCTATATAGAGATGTTCTGCTTCCTCATGGGAAACGAGAGTGAAGGAGATCGTTTCTCCTGGTCGTTTCTGGGCGAGCTTTGGAAGATCCGTTGTAATGACTTGAGCAATTTTGGGGTAACCGCCTGTAGTTTGTCTGTCTGCCAATAATACAATCGGATTTCCTTCTGGAGGTACTTGGATCGTTCCGAACATGACTGCTTCTGACAACATATCTCTTTTATGCGATTGTTGAAGCTTCTCTCCCTTCAATCGATACCCCATCCGATCGGACTTGGAGTCAATTTTAAAGGTGTGTTCTAAGATAGCTTCCCGGCTCTCTGCATCAAACCAATCGTACTCTCTTCCTTTTATTATGCGGATGGGTTCATCGGGAGAAGGAGAGAGTCGGAACTCCGCAGAAGTTGACCAATTCGCTTCTGAAAAGGATGCGGAATGCTTTCTTTCTTTCAAGTGTTGAAGCATGTGAACCGATTTTTGGGAAAGCTCACCAATAGGAAGCTCATCCCCTTTTTCCAATGAACGTCCTTGAAATCCACCGATTCCTGCTCTTAAGTATGTCGAACGACTGTTAAGAACTTCAGGAACATCAAAGCCTCCTGCTACAGCTAAATAGGAACGAAAACCTTGTTTCGGTTTCCCGAATCTCAATTCACTTCCTTTTTTTATAAAAGCAGGCTTCCATGTATGGAGAGGTTCACCGTCAACCATCGGTGATAGATCCCCTCCACATACAGCGATTAATGCATCTGTCTGAAACTCAAGTACCGGTCCGAGGAGCGTAATTTCCATTGTTGCCTCTCCGGAGTCGTTGCCGACAAGAAAATTGGCGATTCTATGAGCTTCCTTATCCATCACCCCGCTTGCAATCACACCATGTTTTTGGAACCCATAGCGGCCGAGGTCCTGAATTGTCGTCAATAGACCGGATTTTGTCACTTGTATCATTGGGAACCCCTCTTTCTTTCCTGGTATTCTTCTTCTGTAATTGGAACGAACTGGATTCGATCTCCCGCTTGAAGGAGGGAGGGGATATCTTGATCCGGTTGGAAGAGAGAAAGAGGGGTTCGGCCGATCAACTGCCAACCTCCAGGCGTTTCTATCGGGTATACACCAGTCTGACCTCCGGCTATACCGACAGAACCTTCAGGGATCGCAAGGCGTGGATCGTCTCTTCTTGGAGTAGCGATTTCAGGATCCATCCCCCCGATATAAGGGAATCCGGGAGCGAAACCGATCATATAGACGAGGTAGTCTCCCGCCATGTGCTTTTGTATCACTTCTTCCTCTGATAGACGGTTGTGCTCTGCTACGGCAGCTAAATCAGGACCGAATTCCCCTCCATAACAGACCGGAATTTCAATGGTGCGTGAATGTTCTGCTTTGTATTCCGTCCTTTCCTTGAGGATAAGTTGAAGCTGCTCACATATCCAATGGTAAGGTCGCACACCGGCGGCATGACGCTTGCGTATATAGAATGGATCATATGTAATGGTGATGGTTGTAAACGCGGGGATGTATTCTATCATCCAATCCGGTTTGTGTTTGTCGAAATGTGCGGAGATTTTTCTTACATGTTGATTGACTTGTTCATCGATGGTATCACCAAGCTGAAGTAGTACGGCCTGGTCACCTACTGGATGGAATGTGATGTCCAATAGTTAAACCTCCTTGTAAAGTACGATAATCAGTGATGGAAAGTAAAAAGTGGATAATTGGCGAAATTGTTTGAAATGGGAGACTTTTTTATAGTATCTTATTTCAGCCGTGCTTTCAAATTAGTTTAGCAATCGTAACGTTTGTTTATAAATTCAAAGTGGTGGTAATTATATCTATAAAATACAAAATACATGAGAGGGGTTTATCCATGCCTTGGGATACCAATGACTATCCAAGTTCCTTAAAGAACTTGGATACACCTGTCCGCAAGAAAGCCATCGACATTGCTAATGCAATGATAGAGGAAGGGTATAAAGAAAATCAGGCCATTCCAATTGCTACGGAACAGGCGAAAGAATGGTATGAAAACGCGGAGGAGAAAGAAATCAATCGTGTCACACAAATGAGTGACGAAAATTTGAAAAACAGAGACGATGATGTGAAGAATAGTACGAAGAGCCGCCCGGAGCTTCTCGATAAGGGAGAGCATGTCATGGTGCATGAAGACGGCTGGGCTGTAAAAGCGGAAGGCGCGAAGCAGGTATCTAATGTGTTTGATACGAAGGAAAAAGCGATTAAAAGAGCGGAAGAAATCGCTGAGAATAAACAGACCAGTGTGATTATTCATAAGAAGGACGGAAGTATTCAGGATCGAAAGGAATTTAATGGATAAAAAGGGGTTTACAGGGATGCTGGAGTGGTAATAAACCATATATAAGACGAAGCGAAGGAGGGTTCGGAATGGCGGATACTAGAAACCAAGCGGAACATGTCCTTACACATGAAGATGGCTGGGCCGTTAAAGCAGAAGGTGCTGAGCAGCCAACGCAGGTATTTGACACGAAAGAAGAAGCGATTCAAAGGGCGAAGGAAATTGCTCAAAACAAAGGCACCAGAGCAGTCATCCATATGAAGGACGGTACAATCCAGACCCAGCACGACTACTCCTCATAAGAATTCCAGAAAAACACTCATGCGAGTGTTTTTCTTTTTTTGCAGGGGAAGAACCCTTCCTGTATGATGAGAAGGGCAGATGATGACGATGGAGGTACTTTACATGAATGGACAAAAACGAAGCGATATTAAGATCGGTGCAGATGTAGAAATTGTTCTGAAGAAAGATCAACGAACGGGAGCATTAACCTCCGGCAAAGTAAAAGACATTCTGACCAAGTCTCCCAATCACCCTCACGGTATTAAGGTGCGGTTGGAGGATGGACAGGTAGGCCGTGTGAAGAAGGTCCACAGCGAATGAAAAACAGCCCGAAATCACTGGAATGATTTCGGGCTGTTTCTTTTCTAATATAGGAAAAGCGAATCAGACAATCGTCCAACCCGCTTTATTATAGAGTCCTCTGCATAGATGGAGGACTACTTAAGTTTGTTTCGGAAAATATCAAGTTACACATATTTGTGGAAGTTACATCCATGTTGTTGCCGCGGTTCAAAATTCTACATGGTAGTTTGTTTCAACTTAAACGACGCAATCCCTACCTCTATTGCATCCTTACAGCTCCGAAGCTGATCCAGTGTGATTAAGTTGTATCAAAACGTAGCAGAATGCCAGTCTCATACAAATCACTCTTTTCTTTTCCGAGTTGCCTTTCTTATGAAGGCACCATCTTCAAATTATATGGGATGTTAAGTCTTTTGTCAACACCCTGCGTTTTGAATAGGAACTACCATCAATCATTGATTTTAATGACGGTACGACCTTGTATTTGCCCTTTAAGGATTTGGTCCAGCGTTTCGGGGACCTTTTGTAACGGCTGCACCGTCTTGATAGCATCAAACGCTTCTTTGACTTTCATGTCGTTCGCTAACCGGTGCCACACTTTTTCTCTCATTTCCATCGGGCAATTTACAGAATCAATACCTATAAGGTTGATACCCCTTAGAATGAAGGGATAAACTTGCGTAGGTATTTTCGTCCCTCCGGTGAGACCACTAACAGCTGCTGCGCCACTGTATTTCAATTTGCTTAGTACAGAAGCGAGCTGTTCACCGCCGACCGGATCAACGGCAGCAGCCCAGCGTCCGCTGGCGAGTGCTTTCTGTTTGCCGTCATAGACATCTTCTCTGGAAAGGATGGTTTCTGCGCCTAAATTCTTTAAGAAATCTGCATTTTCCTTACTCCCGGTACTTGCGTGCACTTCATATCCTCGCTTAGCCAGCATAGCGACCGCCATACTACCGACGCCTCCCGATGCTCCGGTGACGAGTACGGGCCCGGCTTCCCGGGTCAGGCCGTTGTGCTCCAACCTGTGAATGGACAACGCAGCCGTAAAACCGGCGGTTCCATAAATCATTGCCTCTTCCATCGTCATCCCATCGGGAAGAGGGACAATCCAGTCGGCGGGTATACTTGCATATTCGCTGTAGCCGCCGGGATGATTAACGCCGATCTCATAGCTGGTGGCAATAACCTTATCCCCTTGGTGGAAGCGAGTGTCATCAGAGTGGACGACTTCTCCCGCCAGGTCTATACCAGGGATAATCGGGTATGCTTTTACAAGAGCATTGTCCTCCTGTGTAACCATTCCGTCCTTGTAGTTGACGCTTGAATAATGAACTTTAATGGTTACGTCACTGGAAGGAAGATCGCTCATCTGAAGTGTTTTTATAGCTCCGGTTATGCCTTCATCATCTTGAGATAACTGATAGGCCTGAAATTCTTTCATGTCTTTCACCTCATAAATCATGGTCTTAAGTCTTCGTTATGTCTTTCTTCTGTGGAAGAGTCATTTTTGGATGTTTTTCCCTTTTGTTCTTCTAGCTGTTCCTTCTTCAGATCATCGACGGGAATTTCATCCATCAGCTCTTCTTTTCGTTTCTTCTCTTCGAAACTTTGATCTTCTTCACTCAGCTTATGGCTGTTTTTTTTGGACATCCCCTCACCTCCGATGGTGGATTCTCTTCTCTCATTCCTTTTTTGTGGTTAAATAAAACGTAATTATTGGAAGAAAAAGTAATAAGAGTCTCTTATTTATTGCTGGAGAACTTAGACTTCAGCAATTGGACAATGGGGGAGTGAATAATATAGTCCGCCAACGTGCTGATGATAAGCCCGTGCAGGATGACGCCGAATATGGTCAGGGTCACGATGATGACTTGACCGGCTGCCGTCTCCGGTTCAAATCCTGATCGTCCGAAGAATGTAAGGGACAGAATGGCACTTACCCAGGCGTCGGAGTAGGAATCCAACTCATTTTCAATCAGCGTCAGAGGGATGATCAGAAGGAAGATTAAGAGAAACGTAATACTGGTGACCGTCCACAGGTGCTGTCTTTTTAAAAAGCGGATGAAAGGCATCGTGTAGTATTTGGTGATTGATTTCAAACGCAGCAGGTGGAGGATGCGGGCGAACCGGGCAAATTGAAAGATCGCATCCAGCGGAATGGCGGCGATAACGATGAAGGGATTCTTTTTAATGAATTCCCACTTGCTGTCGCTCCGGTGCAGACGGTATAAGAAATCGACAAAGAAGATTGTCCAAGTCGTCCAGATAATGATGCTGTTATATCCGGTTTTCTGCCAAATGGTCGAAACAGATAAGGCGGCGAGAGCAATCATAATAAGTTCATAGAATGTTTTTCCTGGTTTTCGTTTTAAGCGCATGTCTGCTCCTCCGCACCTCCTTATCCCGGTTTTCTTAATTATAACATTTGTCCTATATGTTGTAGGTAATCAGCCCCTGAAGGAGTGATTTGTGTGCCTCCCCGTCCTTGTTTGGAAACAATCCATCCTTCTGCTTTCATGTGTTCCAAAAAACGACGGATCTGCTGGTCTGATAAAGGGACGCCCCGTTTGTCCATATGTTCTCGGACCTTTTTTCTGCTCGCACGCTCATAGTTTTCTTTGCAAAGGAAAAGGTACGTGAGTATTTCCTTCGTAACTTCTTTGTCTGCAAGGCTTTGCTCAGTCTTCTCGTTCTGAGCGGGTTTCTGAAAAAAGTCCGAAGCCGGTAAGTCTTTCCTTGTAATCATTTCTCCGTCTGACACAGTAGTGAGGTAATCGATTGTGTTTTTTAATTCACGCACATTCCCGAACCATTGGTGCCTTGCGAGTTCTTCTGAGGTTTCCTTGCTTAATGTCATGCTCTTATTGCTGCTTTCGGTAAGGAATCGGTCTGCTAGTATTGGAATATCTGCTTTTCTTTCCCTTAAGGGAGGAATAGGCAGAAATAAGACTTTTAATCTGTGATACAGGTCTTCTCTAAATTCTCCCTTTTCCATTAATAGCGATAGATTTTTATTTGTTGCCGCTATGATGCGTACATCGACAGGAATGTTCTTGGTCCCGCCGATCTTCCTGATTTCTTTTTCCTGGATGACCCGGAGTAAGCGGGCTTGCAGCTTCGGACTGATATCCCCGACTTCATCAAGGAATAAGGTTCCTCCATCCGCTTGTTCGAACAGCCCTTTCTTTCCTCCTTTTTTTGCCCCGGTAAAAGCACCGTCTTCATAGCCGAATAATTCACTTTCCAATAAATCTTCAGAGAGGGCACTGAAGTTGACAGCGAGGAATGGGGACGACGCGCGGTCGGATTCTTGGTGAATCGCATGGGCGAACAATTCCTTCCCTGTTCCGCTTTCCCCTTGTATAAGTACAGGGAAGGATGCCTTGGCCAGCTTCCTGGCTATATGTTTTACTTCCCGAATTGCTTCGCTCGTACCCAGGATATCGTCAAAACTGTATTTGGCAATATACCCTGTCTTTAATAACTCTTTTCTTGCGGCCTTTTCCATCAATATCGTTTCATCCGCATTCTTGAAGATGAAGAGTGTGTTATCGTGCTGATCCCATTCTATTCGATAGACCATTAAATTAAAGCCGTTCCATGTAAGGTAAACACTCTCTTCTTTCGATGCGGTCATAAATGGAATGATAGACGAGTTCTTCCATATTTTGTTGATATGTTTTCCTTTCGCGAAAGTGGAGGAAATTCCGCTGTATTTTTCCATCAGAGGATTGAAAATAGTAATTATGTTCTGTGCATCCACGGCCATGACCCCGTCATTTACACCATCCACCACTTGTTGGAGGTGTTGGTTTAAGCGGGCAGCTTGTTTGTTGATACTCGTCAACTTCCTGCTGAGGTCAATAATCTTTCCTGTGTACCGTTTGGATATGGTCCCGCCGAGTGGTTGTTTCAGGTGGAAGTGATCAAGGATATCGATGAGAGTGGTAATATCAATAAGTCTTACACCTATGTCAATCACCTGCTCCAGGCTGGCAGGAGCAAAGGCTCTCTCTCCCGGCGTAATTCCGATCCGGATGTCTTCGGGAGCGTTATTCCCTGTCGTGTGAGGCGTGTAATGGAGATGGTTGATCCCTGATTCCATGAGTGTATCAATCGTTTCCTGAGCCATTTCTTCTGTGTCATTAATACAAAGTACCTTTGTACCTGCCTCAAGGTCCAACAGTTTCTCAATATATTGATAGTTAATGGTTCTTAAAGCTGTCATGGTTTTACAGTCATCAAAGGTATGAATAGTAGCTTCCTGCTCGACAAGACGGGATGAAAAGATGATTAAAGGGTCCGTAGTGGAGGCGGGAACATAGTCATCAATGGCGAAGCAGGTAATATCAATATATTTGCCAATAAGGTCTTGTAGTTGAGTTTGAAGTGCCTCGCGAGTTTGTATCGTTCCGGTAATAAGGGTTAATCGATTGATCATTGGCAGCTCCTTATGTCTTTTTAGTTTTAATTATATCACCCAATTAGACCCTATAAAGTCTGTTAACGGTATAAAAACAGTGAATATTCCGAAAAAAATAATGGCACATTTCTTGCATGATGGAAAGTAAGTAGAAAAGGAGGAGTTTTATATGGGTTTGAAAAGAAAAAGAAAGTTGGAAATGCCGCATACTTATGTCATTATCTTCTTCGTCGTACTGGTTGCAGCAATTCTGACCCATCTTATTCCGTCAGGAGTATTTGATACCAAAGAGGTATCCTATAATAACTCGGGAACAGAGGAAACAAGGACGGTCCTTGTACCGGAGAGTTTTTCTGTTTCCGAGGGTGACGGGGGAGGCACGGGACTGTTTGAAGCAGGTGGTGGAGCTGGTTTTCTCAATTATATGTTCGAGGGGCTGACGTCCGGGGATAAATGGGGATCGGCCGTCGGGGTTGTAGCTTTTATTTTAATCATTGGTGGGGCTTTTGGAATCATTCTGAAAACCCGTGCTGTTGAGGAGGGTATTCTTTCTGTCATTGATAAGACAAAAGGCAGGGAAGTTTTGATCATCCCGGTCATGTTCTTTCTATTTTCTTTAGGGGGAGCGGTATTTGGGATGGGAGAAGAAGCCATAGCATTCGCAATGATTCTTGTACCGCTTGTCATTGCGCTTGGGTATGATGCGATAACAGGGATCATGATTACTTATGTCGCTACTCAAATCGGCTTCGGAACATCCTGGATGAATCCATTCGGGGTAGCGATCGCGCAAGGGGTTTCGGATGTCCCGGTTCTTTCCGGCACACCTTTCCGATTTGTCATGTGGTTTGTGTTTACGTCTGTCGGGACTTATTATACTTGGAAATACGCCAGCCGAATTAAAAAGAACCCGCGTTTATCTTTTTCTTACCAATCGGATCAATATTTCCGTGATGATTTTAATCCGGAAGATTGGAAGGCGCGCTTTCAGTTAGGACATCTGCTGGTTATTGGGACAGTCATCCTCGGAGTTGTATGGATTGTCTGGGGAGTTATTGAACATGCGTACTATATTCCTGAAATCGCAAGCCAATTTTTCACAATCGGACTGATTGCCGGAATCATCGGAGTGCTTTTTCGATTAAATGATATGCGGGTTAACGATATTGCGGAAGGATTTGCCCAAGGGGCGAAAGACCTGCTGCCTGCAGCTCTGGTAGTGGGAATGGCGAAGGGAATTATCATTATACTCGGGGGAGATGATCCGAGTAGTCCATCTGTGTTGAATACCATATTACATCAAACAGGACAGCTTTTCGAGGGAACGCCGGAAGCATTGTCCGCCTGGCTCATGTTCCTTTTTCAGTCTGTTTTTAACTTCTTTGTCGTTTCAGGTTCAGGGCAGGCCGCTTTGACGATGCCGTTGATGGCGCCTTTGGCGGATGTTGCCGGTGTGACCCGACAAGTAGCTGTACTGGCGTTTCAATTAGGGGATGGTTTGACAAACATCATTGTCCCGACGTCTGCTGCGTTGATGGGTACCCTTGGAGCAGCGCGTCTCGATTGGGCCAAGTGGTTTCGATTTATCATTAAATTCCAGCTGGTTTTGTTTGGGCTGGCATCTGCCTTTGTGGTTATCGCAGTATTGATCAATTTCAACTAAAAGCGCCGGGGAGGAACGTATATGATTACACTTATTAAGAACGCGGAGATTTATACGCCTGATTATGCAGGGAAGAAGGACGTGCTGATTGCAGGAAGTAAAATAGCGGATATTCGGGATGAGATTATGATAAGCGGACAAGATGTCCAGGTGATAAACGCGGAAGGAATGGTTATGACACCGGGATTTGTAGATGGGCATGTCCATATAACAGGTGGTGGAGGAGAAGGAAGCTTCCGATCGCGGACGCCGGAGCTGACATTGACTCAGGCGACAATGAGCGGCGTCACTACTGTTGTCGGTGTGATCGGGACGGATGGTACGACGAGAACGATGACAAATTTGCTGGCTAAAGCGATGTCGCTTCGTGAGGAAGGGCTGACTTGCTATTGTCATACAGGTTCTTATCAGGTTCCAGTAAGAACGCTTACTGGAAAAATGGAAGACGATATCATGCTGATAGACTTAATTATCGGAGCAGGTGAAATTGCAATATCCGATCATAGATCTTCCCAACCCACGGTAAAGGAATTGACAAGAATTGCCTCGCAGGCCAGGATCGGCGGCATGCTTTCGGGTAAAAAAGGCGTGGTCAATATTCATGTGGGTGATGGGGTAAGAGGATTATCTTTAATTGAACAAGTCGTTGAAACGTCGGATATCCCGATCACTCAATTTTATCCAACGCATATAAACAGAAATCAGGCCTTGTTCGAGGCGGGGATTCTCTATGCGAAGAAGGGGGGATATGTTGACTTCACTACCAGTACAATCCCTGAATTTCTTGAAGAAGGTGAGGTGAAAAGCAGCGAAGCGCTGGCCAGAATGTTGGATTGTGGTGTTCCAGTGGAGCAGATAACATTTACTTCCGATGCGCAGGGGAGTCTTCCGGATTTTGATAAGCAGGGAAATCTGACCGGATTAAAAGTAGGCGAAATTCGTTCTTTACTAGAAGCCTTCCATGAGGCGGTCTTTGTACACGGTGTTTCTATGGAAGATGGACTTAAAGTGGTGACGTCGAACCCAAGTGACATTCTGGGATTATCGAATAAGGGAAGGTTGGTTCCCGGTAAAGATGCAGACCTTATACTTATGGAAAAGGAGACACTGAACATCTCCCGGGTCATCGCTCTTGGCAGGGAAATGGTGCACGAAGGCAATGCGTTGGTAAAAGGAACGTTTGAGTAAGATTTCCTGCGAGGGTTTTAAGTGTCTCTATCAGGCTGTCTGTGGTATTCTCATAGTAATTACTAGGAGAAAGGGTTGTCTTTGTGAGGATCCTGTCAAGATTAATCGGCTACCTGTTTTGGATAGGAATCCTGGCTGCATTATTGTTCTACTTAGTACCGCAGGTCCAGAGGGATATGCCGCCGGGAGTTTTTTATAAAGAAGAAGATACCGTACCGACGGATCTTCATCCTGTAGTGGAGCAGAAGAAAGAAGAATTGATGGACGCCGTTCGTGCCAAGGGTATTGATGTCGTCATTACGGAAGGTCATCGTACCATGGAACGACAAGACGCGCTCTATGCCCAGGGGCGTTCCGAAGGTGGGAGCATCGTCACATCCGCCAAAGGTGGGGAGTCTTATCATAATTATGGCCTTGCCATTGATTTCGCCCTTCGAACAGCGGAAGGGGACGTCGTGTGGGACAGGGTCAGAGACGATAATGGGAACGGTGAACCTGACTGGATGGAAGTGGTCGAAGAAGCGAAGTCCCTCGGTTTTGAATGGGGAGGGGATTGGCCAAACTTTAAAGATTACCCTCATCTGCAGATGGATTTCGGATTAACGATACGGGATTTGAAGAACGGCAAGCGCCCGGTCGTCGATGATTTTGCGGATGATTAACTGGGAATAAGGAGGCTTCCTCCGCCTCATACAAAAGAAAATCCGAACGTCCCTGCTTATTTGTTAACAGGGGAGCGTTCGGATTTCTTTTGTATGATCTATGCTTGATAAGCTTCATACGGCTTAATGACAGCACGGATTGTCTCGATATACGGCATGGAAAGGCCGGCTTCTTTCCCTAGCCTCAAGGCTCCGCCGTGGAGGTGCTCTACTTCCAGAGGGAGTCCTTTACGACGATCCTGGTGCATGGAAGAGGTCATCTCACCATCCAGCTTACGAAGGCGTTGAAAGGCGTCTTCCACTTGATCATCTGTCAAATCAGCGTGATGTGCGTTAGCGAGTTCCTTCATCTCCTCAAGCATATGCTTCGCTGTCTGGAGCGTTTGTGGAAAGCTTCTCACTACCCCGATCGGCTGATTGACTGCCGTCGTAATACCGGAGAAGGCTGTGATGAACATATATTTCTTCCACATATCTTTAAGAATGTGCGGACTCAATGTGCCGTTCAGGTTGGCCTGATTGCAGGCGATAGCAAGCTCTTCGCATATACTTTGTTGAGAAGGATGGAGAGGACCGAAATAAAGGTCGTGGAATTTACTGGTATGTACAACATGACCCATTTCATCCAATGTTGCAATAATATAGGCGTGACCGCCGATGACGGCCTCTTCTCCGAGCTCTTTTTGCAGAATGTGAATGTGCTCCATGCCGTTCAGGACCGGGTAAACTTTCGCTCCTTTTTCTACCAGCAGTTTCAGCCATTCCAGTGTGCCGCTTAAATGGTATCCTTTCACGGCTAGAAAAACGACATCAGGGTGTTCGATTTCTTCAGGGTGACGCGCGATTTGTGGGTTCGTTACTTCGTAATCTCCCATCGTGCTGTGCAGCTTCAAGCCGTTTTTCTCTATTTGATCCGCGCGTCCATCTCTGACTAAATTTACGACTTCGTGGCCGGCCTCTTCCCACCTTGCTCCGAAGTAAGCGCCAAGCGCTCCTGCTCCAAGTACAACGATTTTCATGTTTCTTCCCCCGATCGAATTTATTTCATCTGTGTTGTCGGTTCTGTGGTGAAGCTGGAAGTGACGACCCTGTTCATTTCAACAATGTCTTTAATGTGACCGTTCAAGTAATGAATGATGTCATTAAAACCGATAGACTTCATGACTTCATGGTAGCTTTCTTCACTCTCAAATATGCTCTGGCCGAGGAGAAGCTCTTCATCCTCTTCCAGTTCAATTAAATTGAGGATGCCCATGGAACCCTGCCGCCCTGTCAGTTCTTTTGAGAAATAGATCGTATGCTCAAGCGAACCGTGGGATTGCAGCATTTCTCCGGATTTCTTGGCCGTCTTCAGGAAATCATCCAGTTTCTCTTTCTTCACACGGAAAATGCATAACACCGTGTACATAAAAACGTCCCCCTTGAATATAGGAATGGGCTTTTTATTCTGCTGCTTTTTTATCCAATGCTGTAGATCGGCCTGCGTCAATGAGAAGGATGACAGCAGTGATAGTGTGCAGGATCCATCCAATTACCGGAATCCATCCAAGTACGTTCGTTACGAGACCAAATACGCTTCCTACATAAGCACGGTTATCTTTAACGGCAATTACTAGTGTGATTAAATGCAGAATAAACATGGTCATAAGCGGAGCCCAGCCGCTGCTGACAATGAATAGACCACCGGCGATGGGAATAGCTAAAAGTGCTTCACATACTCCGGTCACCCATTTCAATATAGTGGATAGTTTCATTTCCGAGTCTCCTTGTTTAGGTAGTGTACATGGCGAGTTTTCACCCGATAACGGAGTTTTAAACATCTTAAGTGTTGGAGAATCGACCCTATTCTTATCCTATTCGACATAGATGGACGAAATCCTTTCTTCGGTAAAGAACAAACCCCGCCTTATAAGGGCGGGGTATTCAGTGTTTTATTTAGATGCTTTTTGCAGTTTTTGTATCATTTTGATAGATCGTCCGGTACCAATCGCAACGGATTCCAGCGGACTTGGTGCCATATGCACAGGAACAGAAATTTCATTGGAAAGCCATTCCTGCATGCCGTTAAGCAAAGAGCCGCCGCCGGTAAGAATTACGCCATGGTCGACGATATCCCCACTCAATTCAGGCGGGCATTCTTCAAGCGTCGCCCGAATGGTTTCAAGCAGCTGTTCCAGGGACTCTTTCAATGCTCCTTGAATTTCCGTGGATTTAAGTTCGATTGTTTTAGGGAGGCCTGTGACCATATCTCGGCCGCGCACTTCCATCACTTCTTCTTCATGATCAATCAGTGCATAGCCGATCTCCATCTTCACCTGTTCAGCTGTGCGTTCACCGATTAAGACGTTATAAGCTTTGCGTACATACTGGATGATCTCCTCATCCATTACGTCTCCACCGGTACGGATGGACTTGCAGGAAACGACACCACCGAATGATATGATGGCTACTTCACTGGTTCCACCCCCGACATCGACGACAACGTTGGCGATCGGTTCATCTACAGGAAGGTCGGCTCCGATTGCAGCAGCAATCGGTTCTTCGATTAAATGGACGTGTTTAGCTCCATAACTTTTTACTGCGTTATGTATAGCACGTCTTTCTACAGATGTAGAGCCGGAAGGTGTACAAATCACGACCGTTGGTTTTCTCATGGAAATACCGGATTTCTTGGAAACTTTTTTCAATAGTTCTTTCAACATTTGGGCTGTCATATCGTAGTCGGCGATCACTCCGTCGCGTAATGGACGGACAGGGATGATATTTCTTGGGGTCTTTCCTACCATTTCTTTGGCTTCTTTCCCCACAGCTACCACATTCTTTGTTTCTGTATTGTAAGCTACGACGGAAGGTTCATTCAGCAGGATTCCTTTTGACTTAGAGTAGATCAGTATATTCGCAGTACCGAGGTCGATACCGATTTCAGCATTTGATAACATTTAGGCGTACCTCCAAAGATGACATATTTCTTAATTATATACTTTCTTTCATCATAGTTTTTTTATGGGGGTGGAACAAGAGGAAATTCGTGGTTAGGTCTATGGTGGTAGCGATGCTTGCAAGAGATGTATAATAGAGACAACGATAGATGGAGGAGTTTTTCCTTATGAGTTTTCTAAAACATGAAGAAATTATCAAAAAATGTGAGAAGATCAACCAGTCCTATGAAGTGGACCCGGCATTTTTCGATGACATTATAGATCATCTGCTGGATAGTGAGCAGGATACGGAAACAGTCATATTGGACGGTTTCCAGCGTTTATTGAAAGAAGTGGATGCAGAAATAGAACGTATGGAGGAATTCGCAGGTATGAAGCCGAATTGTTTCATGGGATGTGCATTCTGCTGTTATTTTCCAATAGTCGTTTCGAAGATGGAAGCGAGGATGATGTTCCGTTCTATTGAGCAATTCTCTGAGGACAGGAAGCAGGCTATCTTCCAACATTGGGATCGGTACTATGTCCGGCAGGAAGAGAAGTTGAACAAAGCTATGAAGATGGATCATGAAGCGCCGGAAACGAAGCTAGCCTACAAACAACTGGATCTTCCTTGTCCCATGCTGGATCCGGAAACGAAGTTATGTATGGCATACGAAGTCCGACCGATTCCCTGCCGTACCTACTTAAACTACAGTGATCCGCAAGTCTGTGCGAAGAACGATATGCCGAAGGAACCTTTCAGCTATGAGTTTCTTTACACGTATTACTTCGGGGCAGTGAATGAATTGATTCAGGCGTTGTATGAGAACGGGGAGGATGTCTTCGTAGATTATCCGATGGATGCCTGGCAGTACGATTATCTCCCTGCCTGGGTCCAACAATACAGAGAGGGGACATGGAGTGAATTATAAACTGTTATCCTTGAATGTCGGCCGTCCGGAAGTATATGCCACAGATAAGGGCGACCTTGAGAGTGCCTATCGGAAGAAACCTGTGAGTGACCGGGTTCCTTTGTCCTTCACCAACCTGGCAGGAGACGAACAGGCGGATAAAAAGAACCACGGCGGCCGTGATAAGGCGCTCTGCTTATACCCTGCCCAGCACTACAGGCATTGGGAAAGTCACTACGGGCATACGTTTTCCTTTCCTTCTTTCGGAGAAAACCTGACCGTGGAGGGAATTCAGGAAGCCGAGGCTCGAATCGGCGATATATACCAATTGGGTAGTGCGGTGGTTCAAGTGTCTGAACCAAGAAAACCCTGCTATATCATCGCACGTACCCATGGTATCGATGATTTTCCTGCCCGCGTCATCGACAGCGGGTTTACCGGATTCTATCTTCGTGTCCTGAAAGAGGGGGAGATTGCTGCGGGGGATATGTTGGCATTGATCGAAGCTCATCCGGAAGGTGTAACGGTTTCAGACGTTAATGACGTCAGGTACGGGCATAACGAAAGCCCTGCCTTGCTTGAACGTATAATTCGTTTAGAACCGTTAGCGGAAGGATTAAAACAAAACCTCCGGAAGAAGCTTTTATAGGGAACTGCTGTCCGTATTCCGCTGAGAGGGTGGTGAAAGATGGATTATTATCACATCGTCGAAGAGAAGATTAAGCAGGCTTTAAAAAACGGGGAGTTCGACGATTTGCCCGGAAAAGGTAAACCTCTCCCGAAAGACGAGTTTGCCCACCTTCCGGAAGAATTGCGTAACGGGTATCGTATTTTAAAGAATGCCCATATGCTTCCTGAGGAAATGATGCTGAAAAAAGAGATGGTTGACCTTGAGGAATTACTGTCGGCAATCACCGATCCATCCCTTATTTCCCACTACACAAAGGAATGGAAAGAGAAGAAGCTGCGCTTCGATATGATGATGGAGAAGAGAGACACCGGGAATACCGGAGTTTTCCGAAGGTATCAAAACAAAATACACCGCAAGTTCGGTTTTTAGCAAGGAGACGCAGGTATCTGTGTCTCCTCTTTGTATAAAGGGAAGG
The DNA here is from genome assembly GCF_001592845.1 of Halobacillus sp. KGW1. Lineage (NCBI taxonomy): Bacteria > Bacillati > Bacillota > Bacilli > Caryophanales > Bacillaceae > Halobacillus > Halobacillus sp. KGW1. The sequence continues at coordinate 107,690 of NZ_LSOC01000004.1, read as the reverse complement.
GTGCTACATATATAATAGAAGAAAAAGGGGGCTTTTCCTATGTGTGGAAGATACACGCTGCTGGCTGACGAGTCGGAGATCCGGAAAGAATTCGGAATTACTCGTCCGATTCCCGACTATCAGATAAGGTATAATATAGCACCCGGCCAGAAGGTGCTTGCGGTTATTCATGACGGTTCTGAAAAGCGGGCCGGATATATGAAATGGGGGCTCGTGCCTTCTTGGGCGAAGGATGAGAGAATCGGCTACAAGATGATCAATGCAAGGAGCGAAACAGCTCATGAGAAACCGAGTTTCCAGAAGCTGATCCAAGAGCGAAGGTGTCTCCTCCTTGCAGACAGCTTCTATGAGTGGAAACAGACGGAAGATGGGAAGCAGCCTATGCGCATTTCGAGGAAAGATGGACGCGTGTTTGCTTTTGCCGGTCTTTGGGATAAATGGGGAAAAGGGGATGGCGATCTTTTCACTTGTTCCATTCTGACTAAAGAAGCGGACGCTTTCATGAATCCAATTCATCATCGTATGCCTGTCATTCTTTCCAGAGAGACCAGCAAGAACTGGTTAGACCCTCATCGCTGGACGAAGGAACAGGCTCAGGCATTTATACAAAAGGTGGAAAGTGCAGATATGGAAGCCTACCCCGTCAGTGATTATGTGAATAAGGCAGGGAATGAAGGAGAAGCATGCATACAGCCGCTGGCATAAGCAAACCCTCCCGCATTTGCGGGAGGGTTCTAATTATCCTGCCTGTTTCGCTTCTTTTTCCTGCTGTCGTTCTTTCTTAGCAACTTTCAGGAATTTGTTCGTTTCTGAGACGACGACCCCGGAAAGAAGGAGAAGGCCGATTAAGTTAGGGAAAGCCATCAGACCGTTCATAATATCTGCAAAAATCCACACCGTGTCGAGCTGGGAGACTGCACCGACTAAAACAAACAGGACGAAGACGGATTTATAGATACCTATTCCCCGCTGCCCTGTAATGTAGCCGAAGCACTTCTCCCCGTAGTAGGACCAACCGACGATGGTGGAGAAAGCGAAGAATACAAGGCCGATAGCGACAATGTAGGAGCCGACATCACCAAGGAAGATAGCGAAGGATGCAGAGGTCAGGTCTGCTCCATCTAATCCTCCTGTGTACTGATCAGCCATGACGATCGTCAAACCCGTCATGGTACATACAATGATGGTATCGATGAAAACTTGAGTCATAGAGACCAATGCCTGCCGTCCGGCATAATCGGTTCTGGCTGCAGCGGCAGCGATTGGTGCAGATCCAAGTCCTGCTTCGTTCGAGAACACACCACGCGCTACACCATAGCGGATGACGGTTCCCAGAATTCCTCCGCCGACGGCGCTGGCAGTGAAAGCGTCTGTCAGGATCGTTTCGAAAGCCGGGATGATCAAATTGTAATTGAGTACGAGTATGATCAATGCACCAATAACATAAAACAAAGCCATTACTGGAACGAAAAATGCGGTGACCTTACCGATGCTCTTAATTCCACCTAGAAGCACTAGTCCTGCCAAAAGAGTTAATATGATTCCCGTTACCCATGTCGGTACATTAAAGGTTCCCTGCATAACGTCTGATACGGAGTTGGACTGTACCATGTTTCCGATACCGAAAGCTGCAATCGCACCGAATACAGCAAAGAGCATGCCCAGTGGTTGTCCAAGCCACTTCATTTTCAGACCGCGGGAGAGATAATACATCGGTCCTCCTGACATTTCTCCGTTCTTTCCTTCAACGCGGTACTTAACAGCAAGGACAGCTTCGGCGTATTTCGTAGCCATTCCGAACACGGCTGTGATCCACATCCAGAATACGGCTCCGGGTCCTCCGAGTACGACAGCTGTCGCCACTCCTGCGATGTTACCTGTTCCGATCGTAGCAGCCAGAGCTGTAGTCAATGCCTGGTAATGAGAAATGTCCCCTTTCTCATTCTTCCTCTTCTTCTGTCCCGGTTTGAAGGCTAGCTTCAATGCATAAGGCAGGGACTTAAATTGCAGGAAACCGAGACGCAGGGTCAAATAAATGCCTGTACCTACCAACAGAATCAACAGGACAGGTCCCCATACGACTCCGCTGATATTGCTCAGAAAATCGTTCAAAATGGTCATCCCCCTTTTATATTTGTCTAAATGGACCATATTAAAATATTCCGAAAATTTAAACAGAATGTCAAGGACAATTCCGCGCGTTCCTGCAAAAATGTGGTTCGTTTCGACAGGATATGGGAAGATATTGAGAGGGGAATCCATGGTTTAGCAGGATTTCCGTCACCTTTCATAGAATGAAAAGAATGGGAAATACTACTATACGGAGGAACGGAAAATGATACATGTATTATTCGTTTGTTTAGGGAACATCTGTCGTTCACCGATGGCTGAAGCCGTCTTCAGGGATTTGGTCAAGAGAGAAAAACTGGAGGGGAAGATCACAGTCGATTCTGCCGGAATTGGTCATTGGCATGTCGGCTCGTCCCCTCATGAGGGAACAAGACAAATTTTGAGCAGTAAAAATATTTCTTATGACGGCATACAGGCGCGTCAAGTGAAAGAAGCGGACTGGGACGATTTCGATTATATAATCGCAATGGACGATAAGAATATGAAAGATTTAAACGCGATTCGAGTGAAAAACGACGTGACAATCAGGAAGTTGATGGATTATGTACCGGATGCAAAGGAAGAAGAGGTGCCGGATCCATACTTCACAGGTAATTTTGAATACGTTTATGAACTCGTGTACGATGGGTGCCTGCGTCTCCTGCAAGACATTAAGCAGAAAAATAACCTGTAAGGAGGAAATAGGATGAGTCGAAGTAATTTGTGGAAAGGCCTGGTGTACGGGGCTGTGGCTGGAGGGGTCATTGCTCTTCTGGATAAAGATACGAGGAGTTATACGATGGAGCAGACGCGTGATGCCGGAAGGAAATGTCGTTCTTATGTGAAGCACCCGTCGGAAGCCATCCACAATCTACGTATGTGTTATGAGGGGTTCTCTGCGCAAGTGAACAAAGGGGTGGAAGATCTCCTTGAATTAATTCAGAAAGCGGAGAGTATGCTTAATAAAGTAGGTGAACTCAACCGGGAAGTGAAGGAACAGCTGGAAGCTGTCGATAAACCGGAAGAGGCTTCTTAACTTCAAGAGGTGAGGGATTGTGAAAAGCATCATGAGTTTCATCAAAGAATTGTTTGTCCGTTTCGGCGAGGATGATGTAGGAGGGATGTCGGCACAGCTGGCCTATTTCTTTTTATTATCCTTGTTTCCGTTTATGATTTTCCTGGTGACTTTATTAGGGTATCTTCATATTGATGAAGAGAGGGTTCTTGCGTTTGTCAGCACGTATGCGCCTCCGGACACCTTTCAAATGATCACCGAGAATGTTTCCTCCTTGCTCCGTACCGAAAATGGAAGCCTTTTGTCCATTGGTTTGATCGGTACGCTGTGGGCGGCTTCCAACGGTGTGAATGCTATCATGAGAGCGTTCAACAGGGCTTACGGGGTCGAAGAGAACAGGACGTTCTTCATTTCGAGGGTCCTTGCTATTGTATTGACGATCGCTATGGTATTCGTCATAGCTATTGCGTTCCTGCTTCCGGTGCTTGGGCATATGATTGGAGCTCAGCTGTTCTCTTTCTTTGGATTGTCGGAAGGTTTTCTGACAGTTTGGAATGGTCTTCGATGGGTGATTTCCTCCATCATTTTTTTCCTGGTGCTTTCTTTCCTGTATCTTACAGCGCCCAGTAAGCGGTTGAAGTATAAAGATACAATCGGTGGGACGCTGTTTGCTACATTCGGATGGCAGCTTGTATCGCTATTATTTTCCTTTTATGTAAGTAATTTAGGTAATTTTTCGGCAACATATGGAAGTCTCGGTGGGGTCATCGTACTAATGATATGGTTTTATTTATCCGGTCTTGTGATTATTCTCGGCGGAGAAATTAATGCGATGACTCACAAGCGGAGACACAGCCGCACGGCTGAATAAGCTTGAACGTCAGGAGCAAGAAAACCGCTTTCCTCATGAAAGCGGTTTTCTTATGGTCATTTATCATTAGTTTCTTAAAAGTCTGAGGCCGTTCAAGATGACGAGAATGGTGCTTCCCTCGTGACCGATCACTCCAAGTGGAAGGTCAAGAAACTGCAGGAAATTGCTGATAATGAGCAGTGTGATGACCAGAATGGAGAAGATGACATTTTGTTTGATGATCCGATTCATACGTTTAGACAAATGGATGGATTGCGTAATCTTTCTCAAGTCATTTTTCATCAGGACGACGTCTGAGGTTTCCAATGCTACATCCGTTCCTTCTCCCATGGCGATACCTACATCAGCGGCCGCCAGAGCAGGAGCGTCATTAATTCCATCACCGACCATGGCCACATGCGGGAAACGTTTTTTGAGCTCATTGATTTCTTTGAGCTTCTGATCCGGCAGGCACTCCGCAATGTATTGATCTATTCCTGCTTCCTCTGCGATTGCTTTCGCTGTTTTTGAATTGTCCCCAGTGAGCATCAGGGTATATATGCCCTGATCTTTCAGCATTCGTACGGCTTTCTTGGATATTTCGCGTACCGTATCCTTCGCGGCGAAAAGGGCGACGATCTTCTGATTTTTTTTGAGGAAAATGACGGTCTTCCCGTCGGACTCGAAATCTACTTCATGTTGCGATTTGAAGGCTGCTGCTTCCTCTCTTCCTACAAATTCCGCTTTTCCTAATAACCAAGTGTCTCCATCATACGTACCTTCAAGTCCGTATCCGCTGTGATTCTGCACGCTTTCAATGAGAACAGTGTTCACCTTGTGCTGTTCTGCATAATTCATGATTGACTCGGCAAGTGGATGATTGGAATGCTCCTCGAGAGAAGCAGCGACAGCTAAGCAGGTTTGTTTATCCTTTTCATTTTCCACAATGAATTCCGTAACGGATGGCTTTCCTTTTGTCAGCGTCCCCGTTTTGTCGAACGCTACTGCCCGAATATGTGCCAGGTGTTCAAGGTGGACACCTCCTTTATAAAGGATGCCGTTCCGTGCACCATGAGTGATGGCGGATAGAGTGGCGGGCATGATGGATGCCACTAAAGCACAAGGGGATGCAACGACAAGAAGAATCATCGCCCGGTAGATTGTCTCCATCCAGGTCCACCCAAAAAGAAAGTGGGGGAGGAAGAGCATCACGCTGACAGCAGCCAAGACGCCTTTGACATAGAGGCTTTCGAAACGTTCGATAAACAGTTGGGATGGTGGCCTTTCGCTCTGAGCATGCTGAACCATATGAATGATCTTCTGAAAGAGAGTATCGTTCGCTTTTTTCGTTACATGGACGACGATGCTTGCCTCCATGTTCATGGTTCCTGCATATACTTCTCCATCCGTTTGTTTATAAATGGGAGCGGCCTCTCCTGTTATGGCACTTTCGTCAATCGAGGATGCTCCTCGGGTAATGACTCCATCAGCAGGAAGACGTTCTCCTGGTTTTACAAGAATACAGTCACCGATGTGCAGTGTGGATACATCGGTCCATTCATAGCCTGTATTAGTGACCAGCAGTGCCTGTGTGGGCTGGAGGCTCATCAAGGAAGACAGCTCTTTCTGGCTTTTGTTCATCGTATAAGTCTCCAGGGCCCCGCTTAAAGAGAAAATAAAGATCAATATGGCTCCTTCCATCCAATAACCGATGGACGCGGAGCCGACGGCTGCCAGAATCATGAGGAGCTCGACATTTAATTCACGTTCTTTCAGCGTTTCTGTTATTCCTTCTTTCGCTTTTGCGTATCCTCCGATTAGAAAAGCCGCCAGATAGATTCCTATGTAAATAGGAGGATCCCAGTGCGACTCCCCGTACCAGGCGAATAGAACAAGCAGACCGCTGAGTATTGCTGCCGCCAGTTCGGAATGGTCTTTCCAATGTTTCCCCCGGTTAGAAGATAGCAGGGAATGCTTTAATGTTCCGGATAGATTCAATGCTTTCACACACCTTTCTTATATCGTTTGTTAGATTATAATTATTATAATTTAGTATATGTTATAATCATAGCATGGTGCTCAAAAAAGTCAATTCCAACATGGAAAGAAAAAATTCCGCCTGGTCAGTTGAAAATACAGGTGTCAAGTTGCTATATTATACAAGTGTGAAAAAAATCAGAAAGGTGGCACAGTCCATGCGTAAACGTGTCTTATTTATACTTATGCTTGTCATGTCATTCCTCCTTGCTGCTTGTGGATCAGAGGAAGAATCCGCAGATAAATGGAGCGAAATCACAGATAAAGGGGAAATTGTTGTAGGAACATCAGGAACGCTTTATCCTGCTTCTTATTATCCGGAAGGTTCTGATGAGCTGACAGGGTATGACGTGGAGGTAATGAAGGAAGTAGCAGACCGCCTCGGTCTGGAAGTGAAGTTCGAGGAATTCGGAGTAGACGGGCTTACGGCAGCCATTGAGAGCGGTCGTGTAGATGCTGTCATTAATGATATGGAAGTGACAAAGGAACGTCAGAAGAAATTTGACTTCAGTGAGCCGTATAAATATTCTTATTCCACTATGATTGTCCGTGAGTCGGATATGTCAGGCATTGAGACGCTTGATGATCTGGAAGGAAAAGTACATGGTGGTGGAGCCACGACAGTATTTGCTCAAATTGCAGAACACTTCGGCGCGGAAACGAAGACATATGGAAATGTTGCAAACGATGTATATCTTCGTGATGTGGAGAACGGTAACACAGACTTCATTATCAATGACTACTATCTGCAGTCTCTTGCACTTGAAGCGCTGCCGGACATCAAAGTCCAGCTGCATCCTGATTTGAAATTCTATCCCACCAATTCTGCCATCGTCCTTCCGAAAGATGCAGGAGATATGAAGGAAGAAGTAGATGCGGTTCTTCAGGAAATGCGGGAAGACGGCACTCTGACGGAGATTTCAGAGGAATTCTTCGGCGGGCAGGATGCTTCCAAGAAACCGGATGAAGATATTCAGGAAATCGAAGGATTGGATATTTAAGCTCTTATGTTCGGAATAGAAATCAATAACATCCAAACAGACAAGTTGTTCGATGTCGATCGTGCACTGGAAAACCTGCCTTTTCTTTTGGAAGGTGTGCCGTATACGCTTCTTCTTGCTGTTACTGGTATGCTGATCGGACTCGTGTTGGGCTTTTTTCTAGCTCTTGCGAGAGGATCAGAGCGCAGGTGGTTACGCTGGCCGGCCCGGTTCTACATTTCGTTTATGCGCGGGACGCCGATTCTTGTTTATTTGTTCGTGCTTTATTTCGGTCTGCCTATTGCTGGAATCAAGCTTACTGCAACGGCTGCTGCCGTTATTGGTTTCGGTACCAACAGCGCCGCATATATTGCCGAGATTAACCGCGCTTCTTTGAATAGTGTCTCGTCCGGGCAATGGGAGTCGGCGCGTGCCCTCGGTTTTACGTACTGGCAGACCATACGGAGGATCATTACGCCGCAGTCAACGAGGATTGCGATCCCGCCCCTTGGTAATGTGTTTCTTGATTTGTTGAAAGCAACGTCGCTTGCGGCCATGATTTCTGTACCGGAAATATTAAACAAAGCTCAAATAGCTGCCGGCCGTACCGTAGACTCAATGACGATGTATATTACTGCTGCCCTTATTTATTGGCCGCTTACGATGTTGTTTTCGGCTTTGCAGGACTATTTAGAGAAACGTTACAATCGATATTTATAATGATGGGAACCGGAGCAGATCTGCTGCTCCGGTTTTCTTTTGTCCGAGAGGAAGAATGTAAGGTGAGCCGCTTGATTCATAAGCTATCCTCCTTTATGATAGGTATTGGGTTTAAATCGTAATGATTATGAATTGTTGGCGGATACGCCCGCCTGACATAAATCTTTTGAAAGAGTGAAAAAGGATGGAAACTAAACAAAGCATTTTAGAAATGAAGAATGTCTCTTTTAAATATGAAAGGGAATTGGTTGTGAAAGATGTAGATCTTTCCATCGAGCAGGGACAGTTTTTGGGCCTTGTAGGTCCCAATGGTTCAGGCAAGTCGACTCTAATTAAGCTTATGCTCGGTCTCATCAGGCCGGATCGTGGGAAAATTAACTTGTTCGGCCAGCCGATTAAGGACTATAAAGACTGGCAGGAAATTGGTTTTGTCTCCCAGAAAGCGAACAGCTTTAATTCCGGCTTTCCAGCTACAGTATTGGAGGTAGTGAAGACAGGGCTTGTTTCCAGGATAGGTGCCTTTAAGTTCTTCAATAAAAAACATAAAGATAAAGCCATGGAAGCTCTTCGAACGGTAGAGATGGAAGAATTTTCTGACCATAACATCGGTGAGCTGTCGGGAGGCCAGCAGCAGCGGGTGTTCATAGCGAGGGCTTTAGTAAGTGATCCTGCTCTGCTGATATTGGATGAGCCGACCGTCGGTGTGGATGCGAAGCATGTAACGGAGTTTTACAACCTTCTTGGCCGTTTGAATAAAGAGCAGGGGATTACCTTGTTGATGGTTACCCATGATATCGGTACCATTACGGACCATGCAACACACGTCATCTGCATGAACAAGACGGTTCACTTCCACGGGGCTTCCAAAGATTACAAAGAGTTCAGTGAAGAAGATCTCAACCAACTATACGGCCATGCTGTTCAACAATTGAGCCATAACCACGCAGAGGTGAACCATCATGATTGAAAGTTTTTTTCAGTATGAATTTTTACAGAACGCAGCCATTACAGGGCTGCTTATCGGAATCGTCGCACCTTTACTCGGGGTGTTCATTGTCGTTCGTAGACTGTCACTGATTGCTGACGCTCTCTCCCACATTACGTTGACGGGAATCGCCGCCAGCTTGTTGCTGGAGAAAAAGGTGACAGGAATCAACGACTGGAATCCGATTTATATGGGGATGGTCTTCTCCGTTGGAGGGGCCGTGCTGATTGAGCGGCTGCGCAAGGTATATAAGCACTATGAAGAGCTTGCTATACCAATCATCCTGTCCGGGGGAATCGGTCTTGGTGTCATTCTCATTTCCCTCGCAGACGGCTTTAACACGGATCTGTTCAGTTATTTGTTCGGGAGCGTGACAGCGGTAAGCAGAGACAGTATGTGGACCGTACTGGTAATAACGATGATCGTCGTCATGATCGTCATTCTCTTCTACAAAGAGCTGTTCGTCCTGTCCTTCGACGAAGAGCATGCTTCTGTTTCAGGAGTTAATGGAAGGTGGATCCATTTATTATTTATCGTCATGGTCGCGCTCGTCATTGCGTCTTCCATGCAGGTGGTCGGAATTTTACTTGTTTCCGCCTTGATGACGCTCCCGGTAGCGTCAGCGCTTCGGATAGCCAGAAGCTTTAAACAGACGATCGGGTTGTCCATTGCATTCGGGGAAATCTCTGTTATGCTTGGTCTGTTCTCTTCCTATCATCTCAGCGTTCCACCAGGAGGGACGATTGTTGTAATCGCTATTTTAATGCTAATTTTATCTATCTTGTATAAGAAAGTCAGGACGCAATTATGGATAAAGGGTGAAGTCGGATGAATATCGAGACAGCACTGCAGAAACTGAAGGAAAAAGGATATAAACGTACGAAACAGCGGGAACGCATCCTCGACATTTTCATCAATCAGGATCAATACATCGCTGCTAAGGATATTTTGAAGGAAATCCAGGAAGATTTCCCTGGGGTAAGCTATGATACGATCTATCGGAACCTGTATATGTTGACGGAAGTGGATATTCTGGAAGCGACCGAGCTGGGCGGAGAGAAGCACTTCCGCCTCGGATGTGACACGCATGGGCATCACCATCATTTCATATGTACCCTCTGCGGTAAGACGAAGTCCATTAAATTCTGTCCGATGGAAAGTATTAATGAAAATCTAAGCGGGTATGACGTAGAGAATCATAAATTTGAGATTTATGGAAAATGTCCGCAGTGCCAATAAGGGATAACAGTCTGTACCACGCTGTACAGGCTGTTGTTTTTTATTCTGAATCAAAAAGTAACGATTACCATTTACAAAAAGTAATCGTTACGATATAATCCCAAAAGGATAAGGACGGCAAGGAGGCCTGAGATGAGAAAAATATGGATAACAGCAATCATTCTATTGAGTGTTTTTATACTGACAGCTTGTGGAGACAAGGAAACATCCGGTCAAGGAGAAGGACAGGAAGGAAAATTAAAAGTCTATACGACGGTGTATCCATTACAGTTCTTCGCTGAGCAGATCGGGGGAGAAACAGTAGATGTCTCGTCTATACTCCCGCCTGGTTCAGATGCGCACACGTATGAGCCTACAACGAAGGAAATGGTCGAAATGGCGGAATCTGATTTGTTCATTTACAATGGTGCGGGTCTTGAAGGATATGCAGAAAAAATATCCCAAGCGATTGAGCCGGAAGGAGTATCCATTCTTGCCGCAGCGAATGGGATGGACTTAGAGGAGAGTGCCCATACTCATGAAGGGGACACGCACGATGGGGCATCTGAGGAAGCGGATGATCATGCACATGAAGCGGAGTCCGGCCATGAAGGTCATAATCACGGCGAACAGGACCCGCATGTCTGGCTGGACCCTGTTCGCTCTATAGAGATGGCTGAGAATATTAAAGACCAACTGGTAGATCTCAATCCGGAAGAGAAGGATCGGTATGAGGAAAACTTCAAAGAGCTGGAAGGGAAGTTGACAGACCTTGATCAATCCTTTCATGATACGATTTCCAGTAAGGACAAAAAAGAAATCATTGTATCTCATGCCGCTTACGGTTATTGGGAAGAGGCATATGGCATCAGGCAGATTTCCGTTTCCGGTTTAAGCCCGACCAATGAACCCTCCCAGAAAGATTTGGAGAAAATCGTAAAGGAAGCCAAAGATCATGACTTGCGCTACGTAATTTTTGAACAGAACATTACGCCGAAAGTTTCAGAGATTATTCAAAAGGAAATCGGAGCTGAAACGCTTCGATTCCATAACCTTGCTGTGCTGACAGAAGAGGATATAGAACAAGATGAAGACTATTTCTCTCTTATGAACCGCAATCTAGATGTGCTTGAGAAAGCACTGACCGAATGAAAGAAAAGAAAGAGCTGACGGAATCATTCCGCGGCTCTTTCTTGTGTTTGTGGACTCTTTTTAATGAATGTCGCTGCAAGGACGATAAGCAACAAGGCGACGATAACGTAGAAGAAGGACATACCCGGCAAGAGGTCGAGGAATGACCCGGATAAGAAAGGGCCGAGAATGCTGCCTATACTGAAAGCCATTCCGCATAATATGTTACCGGCAGGCAGCAGGTCTCTAGGGAGCAAATCGGTCATATAGGATATCCCCAGTGAGAAGAGGGAACCGACACATAGTCCTGCCATAGCAAAAGTAGTAAAAAGGCCGAGGACGGATTCTTCCCAGACAGCGGCACCAAGAAATGCAAAAATTCCTAACGTGACAACTGTTAATAGGACGTTTCTTCTTCCGTACTTGTCGCTCATCGTACCAAGTGGAATCTGTGAAAGTAAGCTTGCTGCAGCGAAACTTGGAATGATGAACGAGAGTGTATGGACATCGTGGCCGATTCTCAGTCCGTAAATAGGGAAGATCCCGTGCAGGGTTCCTTCCAGGAATCCATAGGCAAGCGGGGGAAGAAAAGCCACCCACCCAAGTTGCAGTGCCCGTCGGAAGCGTTGCAGCGAACTGGTTTCCCTTGCCGTCGCCGTGTGTGCTTCGGGCATTTCATTTCTGATCCGGAGCATAAGTAACCAGACGGAAAGACTCAGCAAAGAAGATAGTAAGAATGGAGCGTATGTTCCGAAAGTCAATAGGTTTGTCATCAGTGGACCTATCGTGAATCCTGCACTGAAGAAAAGTCCATAGTAAGCTATGCTTTTTCCCAATGACTTTTTATCTGCGGTCGCTGTGATCCAAGTTTGGGTTCCGAAGTGAAGGATTTGATCCCCGATCCCAATGGCGACTCTCAGGATAAACCAAAACCACAGTGCCTGCCATAATGGGAAAAGAGCCAGCGAAACCACAACGAGTGCTCCTCCAATCATGATCATCGGTTTGAACCCGATCCTCCGTAACGGCTTTTCCATAAATGGCGAAGCGAGGAGTATTCCTATGTATAATCCGGTGGCATGGAGCCCGTTAACGGAAGAGGAAATTCCGTTTTGTTCCAGAATGATAGCCAGGAGCGGCAGTAACATCCCTTGGGAAAATCCTGAAATCGTTACAAGGCTGATTAATGTCCAAAATCGTCTTCGCATATAATTCATAGCGTCTGACACCTCTTTCTGCATGTTCCATCGTATAGAAAAGCAGGTGCAGGAACAAGCTTTTATTCATCTGAGCTGGTTATTTTCACTCGGAAAACGGTTATTATATAATTAAGTATCAGTTGAGAGAAAGGAAGTGGGACAGTGATGGATTTTTACTTGAAAGAGAACGGAGTGCGTACTTCCGTGGAATTTGGACAGCTGAACATATCCGGAGATGAAGCATTCGGATTCCGCCCTTATCAGTTGATGGTTGCTTCCATAGCCGGGTGCAGTGTGAGTGTTTTCAGGAAGATTCTTGATAAACAGCGTGTGGAGTATGAAGATATTAAAGTTACAGCAGAAGTAACGAGAAATCCGGATGAAGCCAACCGGATAGAGAAGGTGCATCTCCATTTTGTGATCAAAGGGTATCACCTGAATCAGGACAAGCTGCTGAAGAATTTGAACGTTTCTAAGAAGAATTGTTCTATGGTACAATCGGTCAAGGACAGTATTGTAGTAGAAGAATCTCTTGAGACAATTCAGTTAAGCAAGTAGAATAAAGGGAGCTTTATCCAAAAACATCGTTTTTTGGATAACTGCTCTTTTTTTTGTTCGAAGGTTTTCTGACATCTTTGAGCAGACAACATAGGGAGAAGAGGGATTGGAATTGAGGAACTTTGTCATTAAAGCATTTTTTTATCTGCTTGGTCTGACTATCATGTCACTGGGGATAGCCATGACGATTGAAGCGGATCTTGGGGCTGGCGCGTGGGATGCTATTAACGTCGGTCTTGTTGAGATCATTGGACTGACTGTCGGGACATGGGTCATTATCATAGGAGCGATTTTGATTGTAGTCAATGCGCTGATAGCTAAAGAAAAACCCGATATTTTGGCGGTTATAACCATTCTTGTATTGGGGAGGTTTATTGATTTTTGGCTTCTCCATGCCTTTGAAGGTTTAGACTTGACTACTTTGTGGAGCCGAATCGGATTGTCTCTCGGCGGCATTGTTATCTTAGGTATAGGGGTTTCCCTCTATCTGCAGCCGCAGTTCTCATTAAATCCCATCGACAACTTGATGATTTCATTGAGAAAGCGTTTTGGTTTCAGTATTACCATATCAAAGACCATGACAGAAGGATTTGCCTTAGTCGTAGCACTTCTGGTCGGTGGGCCGGTTGGAATCGGTACCATACTGATTCTCGTCTTTATCGGTCCGATGATCCAGTTCTTCGAAGGTAAGGCGAACCAATTGATGAACAAGTTGTTGTCAGAGTAATCATGTATAGTCTCGGCCACCTTTCACAAAATATAAAAAAAGAAAGGTGGCCAGAATTTTGAATAAACGATGGTTGGTACTGATAATACTCATCGGCCTCTTTACCCTTGCAGCTGCAGGGACCATATCTGCGGAAAAGAAGCAGTCCAAAGATGATAAAGGGGATATCCCGAGCCATGTATTGAATATATCAAAGGACAATACGTATCCGAACTCAACGGATGATCAGCAGCTGCTGGAAGCAGAGGACATCACCAAACAATTGATGAAGGACACGAACATCCGAATTACAAACCCACAGCTCATCGAAATGCTCAATGAAACATCATTGAAGCCGTCCCCATTAGCAATCGGCTACCGGGGAGAAATCTTCCTTGGAAGATGGCCGCTCGCTTATGAATCAAAAGAGACGAACATCAACTGGGAATACCAAAAAATTAATGAGAATGAGAAAAACAATCACGGTGGCGAAAGTGTTGAGAAACTAAGCTATCTTCAACAAGAAGAAAAACAGGTGAAGGGTGGCTTGACTTCACGAATCAGCCAGAGTGATCAAATGATGAAATTGATTTTACTGGAAGCTCAAAACAATACGAAACTGCCTTTATCGTTCAACACAGTTATTGGAAAAGGTACAAAACAGAACAACAGTTATGCAGTACCCACGAATAAAGTCGGGATACTACACGCCTATGCCCCTGCTGTAAACGAAAAAGGTGATGTGACCTTTGGAGATGTCTATATTCAACTCAAGGGTTCAAAGAAGACGCTGAGCATTAAGAATGTGACTCGTCAAGGCATCGGTGCCTGGATCCCGATTCAGGATCATGTCAGCTTTTCGTTTGAGTTGAAATAATCACTGTCATCAACGGTTGACCTTACTTCTACACGCTGTTCTGCCAAACGGATCTGATGATCATACAACGTTTCGGCTAGAATGAAGCGTGTTTTTTTTGCAGCTGTCCAGTAAACGAGATCGATGACAAGACCAGTTACGGTGTATTGATACCCACGGTATTGATCGTTGAGGGATGTCATGCCGTACACTTGGAACGGTTCCAACGGCTTTCCTGTCAGGTCTTTCTTTAAGTATTCCTGCAGTTCTTCATTCAATCGTTCACATGCCTTCTCAAGAATGGGCATCACTTTGCGTGGGTCTTCATGAAAATTAGTGGTTACTTTCTCTATGACACGCATGTATTCGAAATTAAAATTCTCTATGGTGTTAATTTGTCCATTACTGATTGTAAGAAGCTTTCCAGACCATTCGCGGAGCTTTAAGAAGCGCAGGCCGATGTCTTCTACAGTACCGTGAAAGGTATCATTTATGGTGACGTAATCTCCCTTGTGAAGCTGTTTTTCGTATAAGAGAAAAAGTCCGGCAAAGAAATCCTTGATCAAGTTTTGGGCACCAAATCCGAGAATGATCCCGATCACTCCCGCTCCTGCAAGGAGATTGCCTATGGAAGTGAATTCATTAAGCACTATAAGCAGAAATCCGATGACGGAGGCATAACTGATAACGGAGTTCATCATGGATTCCAGCGTTTTCTCCTTACGCTCTTCCATGAAATCTGTCTTCTTGAAGAAGGAGTGAATGACTTTTCGTAACACGAGTGCAGAGAGAAAGATGATAACAGCTACAATCAGCAGTTTTATTGCTGTGTTTTCATCTAAATAGGTGATAAATTCTTTTAATGTCATGTTTCCATCTCCTTTAAGTAATGGTTTAACCCTAAGCCATGGACACATCGGAATACTTGTACTATGATAAATGCAGACAAAAAAGAACGTAAGGGGTGTAACGATCATGACACAGCAAAAGAGAATTCAGGACCTGAAGGCAAAGCTTGCGGATTTCATGGGCCGCCTGGATCAGCTTGATCCTGAAGAGACATCTGTAGAAGATATTGACCGCTTAATTTCCATGCTGGAAGATTTAGAGCGCCAGATGGACTGAAGCTGTAAAGGAGGAAGTTCATGGAGTCGTTGATCTTTTATTTATCTCCGGTTGCAGGATTTGTTTTTATGTTGACCATGATTATGTTTCTCACCCGTCTGGCCGCCGGACGCAAATCCGACCGTAAAATAACGATGATCCTGGTTTCCTCCTTTACCGTGATGCTCGCGATGATCGTATATGTCATGGGAAAGTGATAAACCCTCATCCGCAGGGTTGATTTTTTTAAAATAATGCTTTATCATAGTAAATCGCTAATGCATTGAATTATTGAGAGGAGAATGTCTTATGGCTTGGGCAGTCGTCGTATCTGTCCTCGTAATGACTGTGCTCAGTCTATTGCGTGTGAACGTCATTGTTGCTATCCTTGCTGCTGGCCTGACTGCCGGCTTGATGAACGGTGAAACGTTAACCAGCTCACTGGAAATCCTTGTTAACGGCATGGGAGAACAGGCAAGTGTAGCTCTAAGTTATATATTATTAGGAGCTTTTGCGATTGCGATCAGTTATTCGGGTATCACCACCATCCTTGTCAGTTATCTGCTTCGCGTGTTGAAGAATAAAAGGACGATGATCGTTTTTGTCATTGCCTTTGTAGCAAGTTTATCTCAGAATGTCATACCTGTGCACATTGCATTTATTCCTATATTGATACCACCTTTACTGAAACTGTTTGATGAAATGAAATTGGATCGTCGTGCTGTTGCAGCCGCGCTTACGTTCGGATTGAAGGCTCCTTACGTTATGATTCCTGTCGGCTTCGGTTATATATTCCACCAAACGATTCAAAAGTCCATGGAATCGAATGGAATTGAATTGAGCATCGGAACGATCGCACAATCCTTGATTATCCCTGGTTCCGGTATGATTGTCGGATTGCTGATTGCTGTTCTCATCACTTATAGAAAGCCGAGAGTGGTGAATGAACAGCAGGCGAACGAAGAAGATGTACTTGTACAGACGCAAGATCAGAAATTCAACAAAAAGCACGTTCTGACTATCGTAGCAATCATCGTCACATTGGTTATCCAGGCTGTCTGGGCTAACCTCGTCCTTGCTGCGCTTGCGGGAATTGTACTGATGTTCGCTTTCCGCGTCGTACCTTATTCTAAAGGGGATAAAGTAATAAATGATGGAATCGCTATGATGGGGTTCATTGCTTTTGTTATGCTGGTTGCCTCCGGCTATGCAAATGTACTGACGACGACAGAATCGGTATCTGCGCTTGTGGAGGTCAGCTCTGATTACCTTGGTAATAATCAAGCCTTCATAGCATTCATTCTGCTCCTTGTAGGTCTTGTTGTGACAATGGGAATAGGATCATCCTTCGCGACTATTCCTATCCTGGCTGCTTTGTTTGTACCGATTTGTGTGGCTGCAGGATTTTCTCCATTGGCCACGGCGGCATTGATTGGAACAGCTGGAGCACTCGGCGATGCTGGATCCCCTGCATCGGATAGTACCCTGGGACCGACCTCGGGACTAAACGCAGATGGCAGACACAACCATATTTGGGATACGTGTGTGCCGACATTTCTTCACTACAACATTCCGTTGTTCATTTTCGGATGGGCGGCTTCCTTATTCTTGTAAAAAGGCGTGTGGGTATTTTTCCCACATGTCTTTTTTTATATTCTCCCATCCATCACACATAATAAGAAAAAAGTGAGTGATATGTATGTGGAAAGTGATCTCTCTCCTGGTACTTTTAAGTGCGGTTCTGGTTTATCCAACCGCTGCTTTCGCAGAAGGCTGGGGATACAGTAAGAGCAAAGATGGAAATGTCCCTGAAGTCGGTCGTTATAAACCGATGATAGATAAATACGATGGTTTTTATTATGACGAGACAGAACAACCCGTTGTTTACCTGACCTTCGATAATGGGTATGAACAAGGATACACAGGTAAAGTATTGGACATCCTCAAAGAAAAGCAGGTTCCGGCAGCATTTTTCGTAACGGGTCATTACATTGAAAGTGCACCTGATTTGTTGAAGAGGATGGCTTCAGAAGGCCATTTGATCGGCAACCATTCCTGGAGCCATCCGGACTTCACAAAGATATCAAAAGAGACAATGAAAGAAGAACTGGATAAAGTGGATGAATCGGTCCGGAAATTGACGGACCAGGACGTCATGACGTTTGTTCGTCCCCCGAGAGGGACGTTTAACGATCAAACACTGCAATGGTCGCGGGAGCTTGGTTATACGCATGCATTCTGGTCCATTGCCTTTAAAGATTGGGAAACGGACAAACAAAAGGGATGGGAGTATGCCTACAACAGCGTCATTGATCAAATACATCCCGGAGCGGTCATTTTGCTGCATACCGTATCTCAGGATAACGCAGAAGCGCTGTCCCAATTAATTGATGAGCTCAGGAAACGCGGCTATCGTTTTGGGAATTTAAATGATTTGATGATCAAACAGATAGTGCCTGCTCCTCTCTGGCAGTTATAACTTCGGCGGTATTCCAACCAAAAAGCTGTACTGCTACGGTACAGCTTTTTAATTTTATTCATGAAATGTTCGAGGAAAGAAGGAAAAGGAAGAGGCAAGGAAGAAGTGTACATAGGGAAATAAGAGGATTCGTGTCGAATAATGGGGAAGTTATTACATATTTGCTTATAATTTTCCGATAAACCTAATACATTTTAACTATTATGGAATTTTTTATAAAAAGAGGGGAGGATTTTTGAATTGTGGAAAGAAAGATTTAAAGCAACTGGTTTTTATGATTTTGATTACACGTTACTTCGATGGCAATTCGATCCTTTGACGCGTTTGGACAGAGCTGAGCGCTGGGTTGATGTCCCGGTGAAGTTAGGGGAAGAACGACATATTGTCCGTGTCCAAGGCCTCGGGACGACTGCTGAACCGGTGTTTGAAGTTTCCGGTGAGAGCGTGAAAGACAAAGATGCTTTAGTCACGCATGTACAAGAGCTTTTTCAGTGGGGGGTAAATTTAGAGAATATTCATCAGCACTTCATGGACACGAATGTAAAGCAGCTGTTTCAGGACCATCCCGGAACACCGATCGTTAAAGATTTTCATTTGTATGACTGCTTAATGAAAGTGATCATTCATCAGCAGTTGAATATGAAATTTGCCTACACGCTAAGTACAAGATTTGTCCATACGTTCGGATCAACGAAAGACGGGGTATGGTTTTACCCCGACCCAGAGGAGACAGCCGCACTGAAGTATGAGGATCTCAGGGCACTGCAATTCAGCCAAAGGAAAGCAGAATACGTCATAGACACTTCCAGAATGATCGCAGAGGGCAGGTTGGACTTGGCCGCTCTCTCCGGACAGAGTGACGAAGAAGTCAAGAAACAATTAGTGAAAATAAGAGGCATCGGGCCCTGGACTGCTGAGAACTGGCTGTTGTTCGGATTAGGAAGACAGGATCTGTTCCCAAAGGCAGACATTGGAATTCAGAACGCGTGGAAGGTATATTTCGATATGGACAAAAAACCGTCCTATGAACAGATGGAAACGCACAGTGCAGGCTGGCATCCATACAGGAGCTATGCTTCTTTGACTTTATGGCGCAGCATTGAAGGGTGAAAACAGAAGAATAAAGTCATACTTTCTGTAATCTTCACGTATGGTGTAGAGAATAGAAAATAAGTGATAAATTATTTGAATATATACAAAATTTTTCTGGATTGCGTTATAATAGTACACATATTGGAAAATATGGAACGGATAAAAGGAAAGAGGTCTTAATATTGGTGATAAGAGAGAGGTATTCTGACCAAGTTCATAGTGGCGAAATATTGGATGTTCTAAGTTTGAATGGTACACCGGCATGTCTACTCGATCTGCGTTTACAAACGGTTACGCTGAATCAGGAAATGCAAGGAACTCTTCATTTAGAAGATACAGATATGTCATTCTCTCAATGGATCCGCAGTTTTCGGCATACGGCCCAACACCGCCTGCAGCAGGTGCTTCATCAGCTGCTGACAGAAGGCTTGAGGGAAATGTCCGTCCATTTGACAGATAAGAATAACCTTCGCAAGTATCACTGCAAAATGGTTCATCTGACTAACGGTCAAATTGCTTTTTCCTTAAACGATCTTACTATGAAAGCAAATCGTCCTGAAGCGGAGCCGCGCTCTGAAAAATTAGAGGGACCTGTGAGTTTGGCTTCCAGCCTCAGCCAACAGATGGTTCACGTTACGGATCCAAAAGAAGCCCAATTGAAGCATCGTATGTCCCACTTAGTGGACAAATTCCCGCATGGATTAGCAATCATTAACCCTAATTGGGAAGTGATCTATGCCAATCCTAAAATGGAAGAAATGACAGCGGTACCTTTTTACAGTAACTATTGTAAAAAACTTTGGAACATCTTCCCGATTGATCAATATTATCATTTCTTCCAGCACTATTTGAGGGCGATGGAGACACAGGAAACGGTCGAATTTGAGGGCTATTTGATTGAGCAGGGCGTCGATGTTCAGGTCACGGTTCACCCTACAGAACTTGGAATAACAGTGTTTGTACAGGATATAACGCAATATAAGAAGCATTTGCAGGCTTTGAAAGCATCAGAAGAGCGTTTTGCTCTGCTGGCGAATAACATTAAAGATGTTTTTTGGATCAGCGAACCGGACTATGAAGAGCTCCACTATATCAGTCCTGCGTTTCAATCCCTGTTTGGGATAACGCGAAGAGATGCATTTTTAAATCCAGGTCTTGTTTTTGAGAAAGTGTATGGGGCGGATAAGAAGAAAGTGCAGGACGCGTTTCAAGTAATGAGGAAGCAGATGCATGAAGTGGAATACAGATTGAACCAGGGGGAAGAGGGGGCATACAAATGGATTCGCTCCAAAGGTTTCCCTGTGGACTACAATGGTAAGTCGTATGTGCTTGGACTGCACGAAGATGTGACGGAATATAAGGAAATGCTGGAGTTTAAAGAGAAGACACAACAGCTATCCACGATTACGCAGATGTCTGCTGGAATCGCACATGAGATTAAGAACCCGTTAACCGCAATCAAAGGTTTTCTGCAAATCGGCGCAGCAAACCCCGAGCTGAGAGATAATTATCAGGAGATTATCCTGGACGAAGTAAACAGGATAGAGGCGATTGTCCAAGATTTCATGATGCTGTCTAAGCCGAAATCGACGATTCAGATGGAGGAGATCGATCCGGAACAGCTTGTGTCCTATGTTCTCCGCCTTTTAGAGCCGGAGGCTAATGACAAACAGATTCTGCTTTTATTCGACTGTGCTTGTTCCAAAGACCAGGAAGCGTTCAGAACAGAGCCGAAGCGGATGAACCAAATATTGATTAACCTTGTTAAGAATGCCATCGATGCTGTGGATCATGGTGGGGAAGTTCGCGTGGGAGTTGAAGTAACGAGCGAAGAGCTAACGCTTTCCGTTAGAGATAATGGACCGGGTCTAACATCCC
>NZ_LSOC01000004.1:0-86763 GCF_001592845.1 Halobacillus sp. KGW1 | reverse complement strand
AAAAAAATCGTCGCCGATCTAAATGGAACCATCACCTACCAGAGTGAAAAAGGTGTAGGGACAGCAGTAACTGTACGATTACCGAGATAAAAGACGAATGAAACCGCCACTACTTATGTAGTGGTGGTTTTTTTATGGGGAGAAAGGCCGGGAAACCGGTGCAGTATAAGAAAGGGAAACTAACGATATCCTTATCTGCAAAATATTACAACTTATCATATGTATCGTCACATTTTTATTAGTGTTAACGTGTTTTTATTAATTATTGAATTTTTTAACGTCAATCGCTTACATAAAAGAATTGATATTTTTACAGGCACAGCTGTTTACAAACGCAGTTATGGGCTCTATAATCCCGATTGTACTACAATTTGAATTCGACATTATTCTATATTTTTTATAAAGGAGGCTTTCTGATGCTTAAAAAGATAAGGTCTTTTCTACTGATGAACCTGGGGGCGCTGGGAGTTGCCGTCAACGTGCACTTCTTCCTGTCTCCCAACGATCTAGCTACCGGTGGAGTAAGTGGTCTATCCATCGTCATGAATAAAGTATTTCCCGATCTTTCTCTCGGATTGATCATGTTGGTGTTAAATATTCTGCTGTTCATTGTTGGAATCATCTTCTTAGGTTTCCAATTCGGTTTAAAAACCATTTATGCAAGTATGGCATTATCAGTCATGGTTTGGGGGTTGGAAACGTTCTTTCCTATGCAGCAAGCTTTAAGTGATGATTTATTAATTCAGCTTATTATTGGTCAAATCATTGCTGCGTCGGGTATGGCCTTAGTCTTCCATCAGGGAGCCTCAACGGGCGGTACAGACATTCTTGCCATGATTCTTAATAAATTCTTCTCGATTGAAGTCGGGAAGGGCGTATTGTTTTCAGATATAGCCATTGCAACATCTTCCATCTTCCTATTTGGACCAACCGTGGGAATGTACGCTTTCTTCGGAGTGATTTTAAACGGTCTTGTCATTGACTATATGCTCAAACAGTTTGAAGATAATAAAGAGATCGTAATCATCAGTCGTGAGAGCGAACTCGTCCGTCATTTTATCGTAGATCGTCTTGGACGGGGAGCGACTATCCATCAAGCGAAGGGCGCGTTCATGCAGGAAGATAAAGAAGTAATAACCACCATCCTCAGCCGGAAAGATTATACACGATTAAAGAAATATATGACCGATATCGATGAGCAGGCGTTTATCACTGTCCACTCTATGAACGAAATTCTCGGTCAGAACTTCAAGCGGCTGGCCTAAAGGCGGGATACTATCTCTCAAGACTATTCCAAAGCAAAGCAGGAGCGTTCTTCCAGATCGGAGGAGGTGTACCGGCACTTACGGGAGCAGATCGTTACCAAAGAGATCTCTCCTGGTTCACAGCTTGTCGAGAAATCGATAGAAGCCGAATTATCTGTATCCCGTACACCGATCCGCCAGGCAATCCGGCGTCTGTGTGACGAGGGGTTTGCCAAGCTGTATGCCCATCGAGGAGCCTTTGTCATGAATCCTTCCGAGACAGAAGTGCTGCAGGCGTTTGAGATGTGGAAGTACTTGGAAATGAAAGTGGCTGAACTTGTTTATAATCAAGTGACATACAGCGATTTACAACAATTAAACAAATGGATTTCGGAAGGTGAGCAGGCGTGGGAAGCTGGAGATGTGGAGAGGTATTTGGAAGCTGATAAAGAGTTTCACTTGTTCCTTGCCTGGAAAACCGGCAATGAGCTTCTCCATGAGTTTCTGGAACGGATCATTAATCAAGTCCATGTGTATGTACGAATGTTGGAACGTCATTCAAAAACGATTCCTGTTATAGGCAGGGTAAAAGATCATTACAGCGTGGTTGATGCACTGGAAGAACAAGACCTTTCCCTGTTGCAAACAACTTTAGATGAACACACAAGGTACCATGCAACCGCCTGGTCCTGGGAAAGAAGCCGGCAGTAAGAAAGAAGAGGGCGTGAAATCACTCGTGATTTCACGCCCTTTTTTTTCTTTTCATTGTCTGAAATAATAAGGACCCGTTAATCAGCAATACAGTCAGGGCGGAAGCGTAAGCATAGTTGGCGTTTTTTGTTAGGACGGAAAATAAGACAAATACAGACAACACCACGATAGAAATCAAGAGACAGGTTTTGCTGTCCGGTACGATTCTTCTTGCCTGAACGTTCACTAAACGACACTCCTTATCCATACTTTGTCACTTATTATAAGATACGAAATAATTATCTGTCAATTTATCGGGAGCAATAATGTTTCCTTTGCGCAAATAAAATTATTGGAAATATTCCAAAAACTTGATATAATGAATGCGATTAAAGACGCGATTGATCATAAAGGAGGGTTTCTGTGAAGAGAGAAAGTTTGATAGCACCAGATCGATATAACATCGTATCCGAGATGGAGAAGTATGCAGACGGTACAGGGCGCGAAGCGTTGCAGTGGATCAATGAAGCAGGGGAGCGAAGAGGAGTTACATATGATCAGCTGATTGAAAATGCAAACAAAATTGGAAACGCTTTCTTAAGTGCAGGCTTAAAAGCCGGGGATAAGGTGCTTGTCATGATTCCGCGTCTTCTGGAGGCGTATCATGTATATGTTGCAGCTTTGAAAGCGGGACTTGTGGTCATTCCAAGTTCGGAAATGCTGAGGACGAAAGATTTACAGTACAGGATATCCCACGGGGAAGTCCGCGGGGTGATAAGCTATCATCCATACACGGAACAGTTCCAAGGAGTCAAAGAGTTCGACCGTCTGTTGAAGTTCCGTGTAGGCGGACCGGAAGAAGGATGGTTCGATCTGGATGCGCTGATGGAGGATTATCCCTCGACAATGGAAACTGCTGATACAGACAGAGACGATATGGCGTTTTTATCTTACACATCCGGTACGACAGGAAATCCGAAAGGGGTTGTTCATACGCATGGATGGGGGTATGCGCACCTGAAGACGGCAGCTGACAATTGGCTTGCCATTGAAGAGGGCGATACGGTCTGGGCTACTGCGGGTCCGGGATGGCAGAAGTGGATTTGGAGTCCATTCTTATCCGTGCTCGGCAAGGGGGCGAAGGGCCTCGTTTATCATGGCAGATTCGAACCGAACAAATATTTGAGTCTGATGGATGAGGAGAAGGTAAACGTACTCTGCTGTACACCGACAGAGTACCGTCTGATGGCGAAAGCCGACAACCTTGCTGATTATACTCTTTCGGCTCTTCACAGTGCTGTTTCAGCGGGAGAACCGTTAAATAGAGAAGTGATTGATACATTCCGCCGTCATTTCCATGTAACTGTGCGGGATGGCTACGGGCAGACGGAAAACACGCTGCTCGTCGGTATTATGAAAGACATGGAAGTGAAACCGGGTTCCATGGGCCGTCCCACCCCGGGTAACCATGTAGAAATTATAGATGAGGAAGGAATGCCTTTGGATTCAGGGAAAGTCGGTGATATCGCCGTGCACTTGGATACGCCGGCACTTTTTCGGGAGTATTACAAAGATCCAGAACGGACGAAAATGACAAGAAGAGGTGACTATTATGTAACAGGGGATCAGGCAAGGAAAGATGAAGATGGATATTTCTGGTTCGAAGGGCGTAGCGATGATATTATTATCAGCTCAGGCTACACAATCGGTCCGTTTGAAGTAGAGGACGCCCTTATTAAGCATCCATCCGTGCAGGAGTGTGCCGTTATTGCGAGCCCCGATGATGTTCGAGGGAGTGTTGTCAAGGCTTATATCGTTTTGAAGCAAGGGTACGAAGCGACGGATTCTCTTACTGTTGAACTTCAGCAGCATGTAAAAGAGCTAACCGCCCCTTATAAGTATCCGCGTCGGATTAAATATATTAAAGAACTGCCGAAGACTACCTCAGGGAAAATCAGACGGGTAGAGCTGAGGCAGTTGGAGCAGACGAACAATTAAAAGAGATGAGCCCTTGTGTTATAGATCAGGGGCTTTTTTTCTATGGATTGGAAGGGGAGAATTGTATGATTAGAGATATGCAGCAGGAAGATGCGGCTGAATTGACGGGATTGATGGGGGAACTGGGGTATGCGACCAACGTTGATCAAATGACAGACCGTATGAAGAAGATTCAATTACGGGAAGAATACAAAACGTTTGTTTGGGAAGAAGATGACCGGATTCATGGGATGATAGGTATGACGCATTCGCTTGCTTATCATGATGACCGCTCCCATATCCGAGTCATTGCGTTCATCGTGAGAGAAGGAGAGCGGGGAAGAGGTATCGGGAAACAGCTTATGCAAACAGCAGAGAATTGGGGAGCCGAGCAGGGGGCAGGAACGATCCAGTTAAACAGCGGGAACCGCGAGGAAAGGAAGCGCGCTCATGAAATATACAGATATTACGGATTCCAAGGAACGGCGACCGGTTTTTATAAAAAGCTCTAAAAAAGCTGACTTCGGGTAAGATAGAAGAATAAGGAGGGTTGTCCATTGAAAATAAGGTTGGAATGTACATATCAGACACCTGGAAAAGCGGAGATCCACTTCCGTTCTGAAGAAAAAAGCATCGGAGAAGTACTGCTTATTGCGGATGATTTAGAGAAGACGAAAAGGGCGAAAAAGATCGAGTTTCTGGACCAACATGATTCTATGTGGAAACGGAAGGACTTGGAGAAGTATAGGAAGCAGCTCGAAACAGAGCCCCATGATGTTTCTGTTTATTTCGACGGAGGTTTTGACTTAAATGATCGACTCTCGGGTCTTGGGTGTGTTATTTATTACAAACAGAACGGAAAAGCGATGCGGAGAAGGAGAAGTGCGAGGATAGAGCAGCTCGGTTCAAATAATGAAGCGGAATACGCTGCTCTTCACTTGGCGGTCCAAGAACTGGGGAATCTCGGTGCTCAACATCTACCAGTCACGTTTTACGGTGATTCCCGTGTCGTCATTCATCAGATGGAAGGCGATTGGGCTTGTGTGGAAGAAGAACTGAATCGTTGGGCGGACCGGATCGATGCTGACCTTGAAACCGCGGGTATTACACCAAGTTATCAACTGCTCTCCCGGAAAGACAACAAAGAGGCGGATCGTCTTGCTTCTGAAGCACTTTCTGGAAAAGAGATTTCCAGTACTTCAGAAATCCGTTAACTACAAATGGATATCTACACGAGTACCGACGGGCACAATGTCAGCTAATTCCTCGACATCTTCATTGTGCATCCGGATACACCCCTTGGAAACGGCTTTACCGATGGAGGAGGGATTGTTTGTTCCATGGATGCCGTAATGTTCTTTAGATAAACTCATCCACATGGTGCCGAACGGACCTCCCGGATCAGGTGCTTTGTTAATAATGATGAAAGTACCGATCGGCGTCGTAGTCAGCATTTTTCCAACAGCAATCGGATATTCTTTGACAAGTTTATTACGATTGTAAAGTCTCAACTTTCGATTGTTTACTGAGACATCAATTCGATAAGGAATGGTGGAAGGATCAGGTATTCCTGGTATTTGAAGCTGTTGGCCGGGATAGATTATGTCAGGGTTTGATAGATTGTTTGCCCGCAGGATATCTGTGAGGGGAACCCGGTAATCCCTGGATATTTGTGTGAGTGTTTCACCTGGTCTTACGCTGTGGATCATACGATCGACTCC
Source organism: Halobacillus sp. KGW1 (assembly GCF_001592845.1). Lineage (NCBI taxonomy): Bacteria > Bacillati > Bacillota > Bacilli > Caryophanales > Bacillaceae > Halobacillus > Halobacillus sp. KGW1. Next base: position 81,131 of record NZ_LSOC01000004.1, on the reverse strand, counting down.
TTTTTGGAGGATGTTATTACTTATCCTATGAAGTGAAACATGGAAAAAGCACTCGACGAATAGTCGGGTGCTTTTTCGTGACTTTTAATAGTGTTGGAAGGATTAAAAGACGATGGTTTTATTGCCGTTCACGATGACTCGGTCTTCCAGATGCCATTTGACTCCTCTGGCCAGCACGCTTCGTTCGATGAGACGTCCTTTTTTCTTCAAGTCATCGATATCATTCTGGTGATCGACCCGGATAACATCCTGCTCGATAATCGGACCTTCATCCAGGTCGTCTGTCACGTAATGAGAAGTGGCGCCGATTAATTTCACGCCCCGATCATAAGCACGTTTGTGCGGGTTGGCACCTATGAAAGCTGGTAAGAACGAATGATGGATGTTGATGATGCTGGAAGGGTGTTGGGCTACAAATTCAGGAGTCAGTATTTGCATGTACCTTGCCAGTACGATCAAATCAATATCGTATTTCTCAAGAAGCTCCAGCTGTTCTGCCTCTACTTCTTTCCGAATATGCTTGTTGGCAGGAATGTAGTGGAACGGTATGCCGAAGGACTCGACCAACTCTCTTCCTGTTTCGTGATTGCTGATGACGAGGGCGATATCCGTCAGCAAATCCCCGCTTTCCCATTCATATAATAGTTCCCGCAGACAATGCAGTTCTTTGGATGCGAAAACAGCTGTCTTTTTCAGTTCATGGAGAAATGTCATTTTCCACTCCAAGCGGAATTGTTCTGCGATCGCATGGAAATGTTTTTTTAAATCGGCTGCTTTTTCTTTCAGTCCTTCTGTCTCGAAAACAATCCTCAGGAAAAATGTGCCGTCTACGTGATCCGTCGTATATTGGCTCGACTCTACAATGTTTGCTCCATTTTCATAAAGGAAATTCGAGATGGTCGCGACGATACCCGGTTTATCCGGGCAGCTGACGAGCAGTCTCCCTTTATCTTCATTATCATTCAAGTATTTTTGTATGTGCTGATGTGTTGAAGTCATACCAATGATCATCCCTTCTGCCTATTGCTCCAATTATAGAGGAATCCCGATAGTTTGAGAAGGGGGCGGCCATTTGTATGTTTCATCTGCTGTTTTTACGGTTATAGTCTCATATATCTTGATATTGTAAATTTATTACATCAGAGGAGTGTATCTATTTATGCGTAACTATCTTCAACACTATATAAATGGGGAATGGATCGATTCTACAGGAAATGAAACAGAAGAGGTAATTAATCCTGCTACAGAAGAAGTCATAGGGAAAATAAGTTTGGGAACGAAAGAAGATCTTGATAAAGCGGTCCAGGCCGCAAGGGAGGCTTTCCCTTCCTTTTCCCAGACGTCCAAAGAAGAGCGTGTAGAGATGCTGGAGAAGATTGCTGCCGAATACGAGAATCGCAAGCAGGAGATCATTGATACGATCACGGATGAACTTGGTTCACCGGTTTCCGTTTCGGAGAACGTGCACTACAGCATGGGATATAACCACTTCTCCCAGGCAGCTGAATCTCTAAAGAACTTCTCTTTCTTCGAGGACCGAGGCGGTCATTTCGTCCAGAAAGATTCGGTCGGGGTAAGTGGATTGATCACCCCCTGGAACTTCCCTACAAATCAGACATCTACAAAGATTGCCAGCGCGTTTGCAGCAGGAAGTCCTGTCATCTTGAAACCGGCAGAGCTGACGCCGTTTGCTGCGATTATCCTTACAGAAATCTTTGACAAAGTAGGAGTGCCTAAAGGGGTCTTCAACCTGGTAAATGGTTCCGGTTCGGTCATAGGAGACGGCATCAGCTCTCATCCGGACATCGACTTCGTATCCTTCACCGGTTCCGGCGCTGTCGGACAGAAGATCATGGAAAATGCCTCTCATACCATTAAGAAGGTCGCTCTGGAACTGGGTGGTAAATCACCACTTGTCATTCTTGATGATGCAGATGTCGAAGATGCAGCGAGGTCCGCCGTGAATCATATTGCAAATAACAGCGGTCAAGTATGTTCTGCTGCTACAAGAGTACTTGTGCCGTCCTCCATGAAAGAGGCATTCGAGGATGCGGTGAAGAAGGTTCTTCCTGAATATCCTGTTGGTGACCCAAGAGGAGATAATCGCATAGGGCCCCTCGTGTCGAAAAAACAATGGGATACGGTTCAATCCTACATTGAGAAAGGACAGGAAGAAGGTGCACGTTTACTTGTAGGTGGTACTGGTAAGCCGGAAGGTCTGGAAACCGGCTACTATGCGAAGCCTACGGTGTTTACAGACGTAGATAATTCTATGGTCATTGCTCAGGAAGAGATTTTTGGTCCCGTAACGACAATCATTACGTATGACTCTATTGATGAAGCTATTGAAATTGCTAATGATACCGTTTATGGGCTCGCCGGCTATGTATTCGGGAAAGATCCGAAGAACTTGAGGAAGGTCGCTGGGAGCATCCGTGCAGGTAGAGTGAAGGTCAACGATGCCGAAGCGGATTTCGCCGGCCCGTTCGGAGGCTACAAGCAGTCCGGTATCGGTCGCGAATGGGGAGATTATGGTATAGAGGAATATCTGGAAGTGAAAACACTACTGGGTTTCCCTTCAGAAGATTAAAAGAGAGCAGGAGTCGTACTCCTGCTCTTTCTATATAAATGGAATTTCTTTAGCCATTTTGAAACTATTGCAGTCTTTTTTTCGTATTACTTAATAGAGAACTTACTTTGTATAGAATATATGCCATTCATTTTATCGATGTAAAAGAGGAGGCGGGAAGGGACGAAGATGTGGAAGAAAATATGGATAGCAATAGCGACGGTGATGATCCTGGCAACCATTGTCAGCTACATAAACCACAGGTACTTCTTCAATCCTGTTGCATTCAGTAAGGATGATATCACTCCGCACGAATGGCAGGATTATAAGCGTCCATTAACGCTGACCTATTATAATCTCAAAGGAGAAAGAACATCGCGGATTATCGATCAGGAAGATGAAATCCGGCAATTGCTCGAAGCGATGAAAGCATCCCCTCCAGTTGAAGAGTCGATCGAGGCAGATACCAATGTCAGTGGCGCCTTGAAGCTGTCCGGAAAACAAGGGACCTTGTTGGAGGTTTACTTGTACAAGGACTCCTGGCGCGTTCTCAATAAAGATTACTCGTTCTTCGAAGTTACAGGACCACTTCGAAACCTACTTGATAATTTATAATTGCACAAAAAAAAGCACCCGGATATGGGTGCTTTTTTTGGTAACTGCTGCCCCCTTGTCTTCTTACACGTTATGCTTCGATCCTCGGTTCTTCCTAATCAAAAGAGGATGTACTATACTTGGAGAGTGTAAAAGCTAATTTTATTTAGGAGGATGCTTTGTGAGTAAGCGGTTTACGCATCTGTTCAATATTATTGTCGGTCTTCTGCTCCTGACAGAAGGATCGGTCTATATATTTATGAATAATAAAGACGGAGATATTCATGTGCGGAGCATCATCGTGACTCTGATATTACTCGCCGCCTGGGGCGTGTCTTACAGGAATCAGACGAAAAAAGAAGATCCAAGCTCCTGGTTGATCTTTACCATGATCATTATGATCCCGATGATTCTGCCTTGGCTCTTCTTCATTTGATTCTAATTCAGCCAGCGGTACAGACCGGCACCGGCCAAGAATAGTCCGGATACCATATACAAATAGCCAAGAATTCGGTGCTTCCGTTCGTCGCTGCTGGTTTCTACGCTGCCGGAGAAGAATAAAAATAATGTCGTAATGATATATAAACTGATTTCAACCCCTTGAAAGGGGCCATCTTTTCCTGTCAGCCATACCCCGACAGGAATGGCCGTGAATAGTGGGAAATAAAGAGGATCGAAGCGGTCCGTCCACGATTTCTCTGCCATAGGATCAGTCCTCCTTATTTTAATAGACAATAGGAACCGGTTACTCAGCAAGCTTGTTGGAACCATCAAGGAATAAGGAGGGATGAATGATTTTTACTTGGTTACTGTCTTCCAGCATTTGTCTGATAAGGTGCAGATGATCCGCTCCGATCCATATAAGTACCCTGTCCCCCGGTTCCGTCAGTTTCAGTAGATTGGCTGTAATGGTTAAATCCCGAAGATACCATTGGTTGAGCCATTCCACTCCCAAAGGATGGGAGCGATCGCCGATTTGGGACAGCTTCCAGTACAACCTTTGTAATCGTCTTCCATATTCCAGTCTGTTTACCTCTTTTAACTTCTCCATTATATCTGTTTTCTGCCGGCTTTGATTCAACTCGTGCTGCATCTCTACGATTTCTTTCAATAAATCAGGCTGGTACTCCTTCGCCCAGGCAAACACCTGACTCAGGGGTGGACGGTCCATATCAACTTGTGCGTCGACAGCGTGGAGACGAGGAAGACTCAAGGCCTTGCCAATCCGGAAGGCGAATTGCTCTACCTCATCATATGCCGGTTGAAAGGCTCCGGCTTGAAACAGTTCGTAACGCTTGTTAATCTCTTCTTCAAGAAGAAAAGATTTCTCTACTGCAATCTTCGTCGGCTCATACTCCTTCAAACAATCAACCACTTCTAATATCTTCTTCTGCTGGTTATTGACCGTATCGGGTTCAACGGAAAAGTGTACGCTGCCCATTACGAGAATTTGTGCATCTTCCATACCGTGCTCCTTTCCATTATTTCATTTATAGGCGGAAAAGGGGTAGTACTTCACTGCCCAGCTCTGCAAGGACTGCTTCGACAGAACGTTCGCTTCTCGCCAAATTGAACATCAAGTGATTGACTCCGATCGATCGGTACTCTTCGATTAAACCAACCAACCCTTTTCGGCCCGTTCTATATCCGGCAGGGATCTTTTCGACAGGGTGATCCGGATCCTTCTCAAGTATGAGTGGAAGCGGCATGAAGAATGGACGGAAGACGTCGCCGTGATAGAGCCTCACTTTTTCCCGATACTGATGGATCGTTTCCCTCTGTTTATCCGGGCGTTGAGGATAGAACATCCAACCATCGCTGTGTTCGGCAATCCAATCCAGTGACTGCTGGCAGTATCCCGTCATATAAAAAGGGATGTTCTCCTTTGGTTTGGGAACAAGGTTCGACTTGTCCATTCGACCGAATCGGGACTTGGAATCGGGAAATTCCTTACCCAGTGCCTCCTGTATAACCTGATGGGCATCGCGAAACCACTCTCCGCGCTCCATAATGGGAACATTCAATCCTTCGAAATCTTTCCTTCGATCTCCTGAAGAAACGCCGAGAAGCAATCGACCGGGAAAAAGGTTGCTGATGCTTGCGATCTCCTTCGCCGTCCGTAACGGGTGCCTTAATGGCAGTACAAGGGCGGCTGTCCCTAAATGAATCGTCTTCGTTTGGCTGGCCAGGTAAGTAAGATAGATTAAGCTATCGTATATTTGTCCTGTTGCGGGGTCTTCAAAAGTCGGATCCTCCAACAGGACATCCTGGAGCCATAAACTGTGGAAACCAAGTTTCTCTGCGAGGCGAGCCCGCTCCAACTGCTTTGTCATGTCAGGCTTCCGACCATGATAGTTATCTATTGGGAGCGTCAGACCGAACGTAATTCGATCTTCCTTTAATATGTCAGGGTATTCCAGGTAATGATCCAAAAAATTCCCTCCTGTTTGTAATGGGATTACTTCTATTATAAAGAGAGGATTCCTTCTATTCTAATCAAAAAGACTGCCGCCTGCATACGAAAAAGCCTCTCCTTCCAAGGAGAGGCTTGAAATATTATTTACTGGACGTAAATGATGAAGTATAAGAACAGGGTCAGGAAGGCGGCCCCTCCTGCAACACTAGCGATTTCTGCAAAATCATATTCTATACGTTTCTTCATAATGAACGCCCCTTTCCGACATGTTTGTTTTCGTACTACTATATAGACGAATCAGAAAGTGGAAAGGTTTCAATTTTATTACATAAATATTTCTTTTATGTTACAGAAAATGAAAATCAGCCGTTGGCAGGAATCGCTTTCCATTTCTTTAAAGCCTGGACAATTTCGGATTTCTGGTCTCCTTTGAAATCCAAACCATAAAGGTATTCCTTCATATATGGCTTCATCCAAACGACATCGGCAGTAAAGGAAAGAGAGGTTCCTTCAAATTCCAGTTGAAGGAAGACGTCAATCTCTTTGTGGAGGGGAATCTTGATGTCTGTTGCCATTTTCAATCCTCCGGTACTCAAGTCATGAATGACCGCCTTGCCGAACGATGAATCCACCGGACGGTCGCCGACCTGGATGATTTTAAAACGGGCTCCTATAGGATTTGGAAATATATAACGAAGGGGGTCTTGTCGTCGGTATCTCACAAGTCTTCATCCTTTCCAAACTCTTTTTTTTCATTATATAGACAAACGGAGGCTTTGACTATATAGAAATAGGGGAGAAAGGAAATTTTTGATATAATGTAAGCGTTCAAATGAAAAATGATGGTACATATTAAGGAAGGGGAGTATCCATGTCCACTTATCCGGTTACTTGGAATTTAAATAGTATATTTGCTGGTGGAAGCAGCTCATCAGAATTGAAGTCGTATGTCCAAGGCATCGAACAACATGCCGATACGTTGGAGCAGCTGGTGAAGGATTTCCATGCTCCAAAGAATACGGATCAAATGGAAGACTTAGATGCCGTACTGAAACAGCTGCAGTTGGTTTTAAAGGAACTGGCTGAATTCGGAGCTTTCGTCGGTTGCTTGAATGCTCAAAACGTGGAGGACGAGGGAGTCTCCGCCTGGCTATCAAAGCGTGGTGATCTTGGGGCCAAAGTGGATAACAGCTTAACCGTCTTCGATCAGAAGCTTGTCCAGACGGATGATGACGTATGGAAGTCTTTGTTGAATCAGCCACCTTTCCGTGATGTGGCTTTCGTTCTTAATGAGCGAAGAGAACATGCGAAGGATAAGCTTGAGGTAAATTCAGAGGCATTGATTAATGATCTCAGCGTTGACGGGTACGATGCCTGGGAACAAATGTATGATCAGCTTGTAGGTAAACTGAAAATCGAATTGGATGGAGAAACGCTTTCCATCGGGCAGGCAGCGAATAAGCTCGATTCCTCCGACCGCGCTGTAAGGAAGGAAGCCTTTGATAAACTCCAGCAGGTATGGGGAAAGCAATCGGATCTTTTCAGCAGCACGTTAAACCACCTTTCAGGCTTCCGCCTGCAGGTGTATAAACACAGAGGCTGGACGAACGTGTTGAAGGAGCCGCTCGAATATAACAGGATGAGCAGAAAAACGCTGGATGCGATGTGGAATGCCATTACAAAATATAAGGACCAGTACATACCTTATATGAAAAAGAAAGCCGAACTCTTGGGAATCGATCAACTAAGCTTCTATGATGTAGAAGCACCAATCGGTCATTCAGGAACAGGATGGAGCTTCCAGGAAGGAGCAGACTTCATTCTAAAGCATTTCCGGCAGTTCAGTCCGAAAATGGCTGATTTCGCTGAGATGGCATTTGAGAAAGGGTGGATCGAAGCAGAAGACCGTCCCGGTAAACAGCCAGGGGGATTTTGCACGAGCTTTCCTGACAGTGAAGAAACCCGGATATTTATGACGTATTCAGGGACACCGTCGAGTGTAGCGACACTGGCGCATGAGCTTGGGCACGCCTACCATCAGCATGTTATGAATGAGCTTCCGATATTGAATCAGGGCTATGCGATGAATGTAGCGGAAACGGCGTCCACGTTTGCGGAGATGATTGTAGCAGATGCTGCGGTCAAACAGGCGGAAGGGCAAGAAGAGAAACGAGTACTCTTGGAGGATAAAGTTCAGCGCAGTATCGCATTCTTCATGAACATCCACGCCCGCTTCTTGTTTGAAACCCGTTTCTATGAAGAAAGACAGCACGGAGCTGTTTCAAAACAACGCTTGAACGATTTAATGGAGGAGGCACAAAGGGAAGCATATGTCGGTACATTGAAGGAATACGATCCTACGTTCTGGGCGTCCAAACTCCACTTCCATATTACCGATGTTCCTTTCTATAACTTCCCTTATACGTTCGGCTATTTGTTCAGCATGGGAATTTATGCGAAAGCTCTCGAGGAGGGGCAGGGCTTTGAGGATAAGTATGTGGCCCTGCTGCAAGATACAGGCAGGATGTCCGTGGAAGATCTTGCCATGAAACACTTAGGTGTAAACCTGGAGGAAGCAGACTTTTGGGAACACGCGCTTGATTTATGCCTTCATGATCTCCGGACGTTCATGTCTATGGACAACTGATCCGACAGTGTTTCCATTTTCGGGAAAAGGGTATTTATAAGTAGAAGCAGCTATACAAAAAGGAGTCGTGAAAGAGATGGAGGAGCAAAGGATTCCAGATGAAGAGAAGCAGGCGAGAATGGAAGAATTAGACGGCTGGAAGCTCAGTGAGGACAAATTCATCGTCAAACGCTATCGGTTCTCTGAATTTCTTACAGGGGTTCAGTTCGTCAATCATGTCGCGGAATATTCGGAGGACATTCAACATCATCCTTTCATCAGCATTGATTATAAGATGGTGACTATGAAGCTTACATCATGGAATGCCAAGGGTCTTACTGAACTCGATCTGAAGTGCGCAGAGAAGTATGATGATTTGTATGCGTCTATCACAGGGAAGTAAATGTCTTTTATGATGGCTAAATTATATTGAAGCTTCACAAGTGCATTAAAAGATCCGCCTTTGTGGGCGGATCTTTTTTCAGTCTGCCAAAGAGGCAATAGTTAAAGGGAAAAGCAATCAGAGAGCTGCCCCCTATTCCTCCGACCTTTGATAAGACCACTTTCATAACGAAGGAATGAAGAATAAGTGCTCAATCAGAGAGCTTAAGGACCTGCGCTTCTGTAAACAATGGGGAAGCTTTCATCGGCATGGCAAGGCAATGAACTTCTTGTTGTGTAAAGGGATGATAGAGTGTCAACTTGGCCGCATGCAGGGCTTGTTTATAATTAAGACTCCCGGCACCGCCGTACAATTCATCTCCAAGAAGCGGATGGCCGGCATGGCTGAGGTGTACCCTGATTTGATGGGTTCTCCCCGTTTGTAAACGCAATTTGACTAAGGAAGCGTCTTGCTTCCTGTCATATTCGACAACTTCATAATGGGTCAGTGCGCGCTGGCCGTCTTCCGCTACACATCTGCGGACCGGATGGCTGTCATCTTTCCCAATCGGTGCTTCTATCCGGCCTTTCGCTGGAGAGAGATTTCCGTGGGCCCATGCCAAATAAGTTCGTTTAATTCTTCGCTCCTGTAACTCTTTTCCGAGCATGGCGATGGCTAGTTCATGTTTCGCAAACAGAATGGCTCCTGATGTATCCCGATCGAGTCGATGTACATACTTTGGAGTGGAAAAAATGCCTTTCTGCTTGAAATAAGCGGCTACGCCGTTCACTAAGGTATCATGCTCATCCGGTCTATTTGGATGGGTGAACACACCGGCAGGTTTATTCACGACAAGAAGGTGATCATCCTCATAGATCACATCCACGTGCATAGGTGTCGGGACGACCTCTAGGGGCCGCGGGCGGAACAAGCGGATGCGTAATATATCCCCGGCCTCCGCTTTAGCGGTTTTCCAGTGGGGGATTTCCTGATTCAGAGTAACTTCCTTCTTTGACCGGAAGCTGTGGATTAATTTTCGTGGGACATGCCACTTTTTTTTCATGATCCGTTCAATCGTATAGCCGTTCCATTCTTCCGGCACTTCTACTTCAAGCCATTCTCCGATACGTCTCGTGTTCATTGCTTCACCTAATTTCCGAGTGTTTTCTGTATATAGACAACCAACAAAGGCCATATTGTTAGCAGATAAGGGCTGTTGTATATTGTACGCGTTATGGTGGTGGCTCTGCAATGGAAAGGAAAGATTCGGACTTCCGAAACACTTGTGAGTCAATGAAACGCTTCCATTATTATCAGGCATGTAAACTTGTATCTGCGCCCTTGAAACTGTGTTATAATAGAACGGTTGAATAATGATACGAAAGAGGTGTGTGCTTCATGCAACACAGAGATGATATACGTAATATCGCGATCATCGCACACGTTGACCACGGAAAAACGACGTTGGTTGACCAAATGCTTCACTACTCCGGAACCTTCCGTGATAACGAGCACGTCGATGAGCGCGCCATGGACTCTAATGATTTGGAAAAAGAACGCGGAATTACAATTCTAGCGAAAAATACCGCGATCAATTATAACGATGCACGCATCAACATCCTTGATACACCTGGTCACGCAGACTTTGGTGGGGAAGTTGAGCGTATTCTTAAAATGGTAGACGGCGTACTGCTTGTCGTAGATGCATATGAAGGCTGTATGCCACAAACACGGTTCGTTCTGAAGAAAGCACTGGAGCAGAAATTGACTCCTGTTGTCGTCTTGAACAAGATTGACCGTCCGAACGCCCGCCCTGATGAAGTTGTTGATGAAGTTCTGGACTTGTTCATAGAACTGGGTGCAGATGACGAACAGCTGGAATTCCCTGTTGTCTATGCTTCTGCATTGAACGGTACTTCCGGTGATGAGCCTGAGGATCAGCAGGAGACGATGGACCCGATCTTTAAACTGATCATGAACAACATCCCTGCACCAGTGGATACGAAGGAGGAGCCGCTTCAGTACCAGGTAACATTGCTTGATTACAATGATTATCTTGGACGTATCGGTATCGGCCGTGTATTCAACGGTACGATCAAAGTTGGACAGCAGGTATCTCTAATGAAGAAAGACGGTTCCGTTAAAAACTTCCGCGTTTCCAAGCTGTTCGGATTCATCGGTCTGAAACGTGTCGAAATCGAAGAAGCGAAAGCTGGAGACATCATCGCTCTTGCGGGTATGGAAGATATCAACGTCGGAGAAACGGTTTGCAGCCCTGAACATCAGGAAGCAATGGAAATCCCACGTATTGATGAACCAACTCTTCAAATGACATTCCTTGTCAACAACAGTCCTTTCGCCGGACGCGAAGGTAAGTTCGTAACGTCCCGTCAAATTGAAGAGCGTCTGATGACACAGCTCGAGACTGACGTAAGTCTTCGTGTTGATCCTACGGAATCTCCTGATGCTTTCACAGTTTCCGGACGTGGAGAACTGCACTTGTCTATTCTCGTTGAGAATATGAGACGGGAAGGCTATGAGCTGCAGCTTTCCAAGCCGAAAGTAATCTTGAAAGAGATCGACGGCGTTCTATGTGAGCCTGTGGAACGTGTGCAAATCGATACACCGGAAGAGTACCAGGGTGCTGTAATGGAGTCCATTGGTTACCGTAAAGGTGAAATGCAGGATATGGTCAACGATGGAAACGGCCAAGTCCGTCTTGAATTCCTTGTACCTTCCCGTGGTTTGATCGGATATTCCACAGAATTCATGACCCAGACACGTGGCTACGGTATTCTAAACCATACGTTCGACGGATACGCACCTATGGCCAAAGGTCAGGTCGGCGGCCGTCGGGAAGGTGTCCTTGTATCTCTTGATAAAGGAAAAGCTTCCACATACGGAATCATGAACTTGGAAGACCGCGGTACGATCTTTGTAGAACCGGGTACAGAAGTTTATGAAGGAATGATTGTCGGTGAGCATAACCGTGAGAACGATCTTACCGTTAACATTACGAAAGAGAAGCACTTGACCAACATCCGTTCTGCTAACAAGGATTCAACCTCTACGATCAAGAAAACACGCCAGATGACTCTGGAGCAGGCAATTGAGTACTTGGATGATGATGAGTATTGCGAAGTTACACCGGAGAGTGTGCGTCTTCGTAAGAAATATCTCAACAAGAACGAACGTGAAAAAATGGCGAAGAAGAAAAAGCTCCAAAATACAGAAATTTAATGACAAAGGCCGCCCTTTCTATGGGGCGGCCTTTTTTTCTTTATTCTTCGATATCCAATGTTTCTTCTTTGTGTCCGTGTATGTCTTCATCCATCTTCTCAAAGTGAACGTTCACCTTGTAGGAACCGGTTTGGGGAAACGTAAACTGACCTCGGTATTCGCCTGATTCTACAGGATCTGTATCCACATAGGCAGGCTCTTTCATAAATGGTGCAGTAATTTCCAGTCTCACTTCAGCATCGGAAAAAGGCTCTTCCATATGGTTGATATGAACCGTAAGTAAAGACGGCTCTCCTTGCTTTACGTCTTCTTCGGTTACCAGTTGAACCATGAACATGCTCTCCGCCATTTGTGCGGATCTATCGGAATCATGAGCGTCTTTTGGAAGTTCGTCTCCTGCAGCGATGATCCGCTTCGGCATCGTATGGATATCATCAACTTGTGTATGGGTGATCACTTCATAGGCTCCGTTTTCTTTAAATGTATAGGATGCTTCATATCTCCCATTACCAACATGTTTTGCTTCCAAAATTTCAGATGTGTCCTGTCCCTTTTCCGAAAACCAGACTTCAAATTTGACGGAGGCGGCATTCTTTACCGGCTGTCCTTCTCTCGTTACTTCTGCTTGAAGGACACTTTGTTCGCCGACAGGGAGAGGCTCGTGATCCACTTGGATGACCACCTCGGGGCGGAGAGGGCCTTCCTGTTCTTCATTTGTGGAGCAGGCTGTAACAGCGGTTAATAGTAAGAAAATGATGACAGCGCTCGACCACGGATGTCTTTCCATCCAATCCAGCTCCTTCTTTTCTATGATCTATGATAAGGGTATCATTTTCAGGATGGACATTTCATGGCCTCTTTAGTCGCCTGTTCAAGTAGGATTTATGGAGATGTAAAAAAGAAAGACTCCGTAGAGTCTTTCTTTTAGGTGACCTGATCATTGTTCCAGTTGTAGGTGTAGAAGCGCTCATCTTTTACCCATTTCATCGCTTCCGGATCGTTTACTTTGATGCCTTCTTCCAGCATCTGGAGTGTGCGGGACGTCTGAGAGATGTGTGCCCGCATGGCGTTCAATTTCTCTTCCTGGACGGATTCGATATTATGAACGATATCCGGTCTGCCCAATTTTTCTTCCGTGTCGTTCGCAAAGGCGACCGTATGGAGCTTCGGCCTGTCCTGTGGATCGATCTCTCTGACGGCACGGACGACGGCACGGGCTGTTGCTTCATGATCGGGGTGGACGGCAAACCCGGGATAGAAGGTGATGATAAGAGATGGATCCAGTTCGTCAATCAGCTGACGAACCATATTCTTCATCTCTCCATCATCTTCGAATTCCAAGGTCTTGTCACGAAGGCCCATCATGCGCAGGTCTTCAATTCCCATGGCTTCTGCGGCTTTAATTAATTCCTGCTTCCGGATTTGTGGAAGGGATTCTCTCGTAGCGAATGTAGGGTTTCCAAGGTTTCTTCCCATTTCACCTAACGTCAGGCAGGCGTAAGTGAGAGGGGTTCCTTGTTTTATATAGGATGTAATCGTTCCGGATACTCCGAATGCTTCATCATCAGGGTGTGGGAAAATAACGAGTACATGGCGTTCTTGTTCTATCATACTTTTCACTCCTTGAAAGGATTGCTATCCCTCATTATTGCGTAAATGCATAGAAATGAAAAGTTTTTTGTTTACCCTTCTATATGTTTATCTATTTGAAAAATAAGGAAAGTCATTTAGTAACATTCATTATAGAAAGGTGTGGTGGAGTCTATGGAAGGTCGAATTAATTACTTATGTGAATGGCTGCAGGGAAAAGTAGAGGAAGCGTCCATGGAGGGCGTATTAGTAGGGATAAGCGGAGGGATTGATTCCGCCGTCGTTGCTTTTCTAATTAAAAGAGCCTTTCCGGAACAATCATTAGGCGTTTTGCTGCCGATCCATAAGAAGGTGGAAGAACAGAAGGAAGCCTTAGAGGTGGTGGAAGCGGCTGACCTCGACTATATAGGGATCGAGTTGACGGAGCCGTATTCGGTTACATACGATACGATCAAACAGCAGCTGGATTCCCGTGGGGATTGGAACCGGGATACCGAACGGCTTCGCGGGGCCAACCTACAGGCAAGGCTTCGAATGAGCACCCTCTACGCAGTGGCTGGTAATTATAATTATCTTGTTGTCGGAACTGACAATGCTGCAGAAGACTATACCGGTTATTTCACAAAATACGGGGATGGCGGAGTAGATTTGAATCCACTGCTCCATTTAAGGAAAGAGGAAGTGAGAGAAATGGCGGTAGCACTCGGAGTCCCCGAATCCATTGTGAAGAAAAAACCGAGCGCGGATTTGTGGGAAGGACAAACAGATGAAGAGGAACTCGGAGTCTCTTACGATGCCATCGATTCATTCTTGAAAGGGAAAGACATTGAGGAAGAGGCAGAACAGCAGTTGAAAGAGCGGCATCGAAAGACGCAGCATAAGCGGGAAGTTCCAGCCGCTCCGGAACCATTTTAAGGAGGGTGGATGATGAAAGAGGATAAGAAGACGGCCTTACTGATCATAGACATGATCAACAAAATGGATTTTGATTGTGGTAATGATTTGTTGGAACAGACACTTCCGATTACGGATACCATCCTTTCTTTAAAGGAAGAAGGAAGGTCAAAAGGAGTGCCGGTCATCTACGTGAATGACAACTTCGGGCTGTGGCAGGACAACGTGCCCGATTTGATTGAAGAATGTAAGCAGGGGATCGGGAGACCGGTCATTGAGCGGATGCTTCCGGAAGAGGACGATTATTTCATTATTAAACCGAAGCATTCCGGATTTTTCGGTACACAACTCCATATTCTGCTGCAACAGTTGGGGGTGGAGAGATTAATATTGACCGGGGTTGCCGGTAATATTTGTGTTCTTTTTACAGCTAACGATGCTTATATGAGAGGGTACGATTTGTGGGTGCCGAGAGATGGAGTGGCTTCCGAATGTGCCGAGGATAATGAGAACGCGTTCCGAATCATAGAACGTTCACTGTCGGCAAACACAGGGAAGACGACTGAAACCGGTTGGGATCATGCTTTTTATTCCTGAGCGCACTGTCTATCCCCCAATTTCTCTCTCCCATGTTATATTGTAAGGGAGAGGAGAGGTCGAATGAGGAAATATAGGAAGCGTTGGATTGCAGTCATTGTGCTTCTTTTGCTTGCTGTCTTCCTGGTTCCAGAAGGATATGCTTATTTGACCCAGAGAAGCGGCGGAAGTGAGGCTGTAACGGAAGAGGATATCCCTGAAGGATACGAAACGGCTGTTTTCGCCGGCGGCTGCTTTTGGTGTATGGAGCCGCCTTTCGAGAAATTGAAAGGGGTGAAGGAAGCAGTCTCCGGTTATACAGGAGGGCATACAGAAACGCCTACTTACAAAGAGGTATCTGCCGGGGATACCGGTCACGTCGAAGCTGTGCAAGTCTATTATGATCCGGATGTCCTCTCTTATTCTGATCTTTTGGAAGTATTCATACGACAAGTAGATCCTACTGATGCCGGAGGTCAGTTCGTCGATCGAGGCTCTTCTTATACAACAGGGATTTTCTATAAGAGCGAAGACCAACGGAAGAAGGCAGAAGCTTTCCTTGCTTCTCAGCAGGACTCCGGTCGATTCACCGAGGAGATCGTGACCCCGATTAAAGAAGCGGGGGCATTTTACCGTGCGGAAGAGTATCACCAGGATTACTATAAAAAGAACAAGCTCCGCTACGAGTATTACCGCGGAAATTCCGGACGGGATGACTATCTTGAGAAAACATGGGGTGAGGATCGGGACGTGGACCTTCCCTATAAAGCAGAGCCATAAAAAAAGGAAAGCCGGAATCCCGGCTTTCCTTTCATTTTAATAGTTTTTCACTTCTTGAGGTGCAGAAGGTCTGGCATCAGGATGATCCAAACTCGTGTACCCTATATAGCTGAAACCAACGACAATCAACATGAGAATACCGACTAATACTTTTCGCAATTTCCGTTCCCCCATCGATGCTGTAACAATAGGCTGCACTGCAGCTTCTTCTTATTTTACGTGCTTAATAGCGATCATTCAAGCACTATTGTCACATTTATGAGACTAATTTCAATCCGATGACGCCTGCTATGATACAACCAACAAAGGCTATTCTTTTTGGATTGATTTGTTCCCGGAAGAATAGTATTCCCAACAACACTGTTCCAGCAGATCCGATTCCTGTCCAGATGGCATAAGCCGTTCCGATCGGAAGCTCTCTTAGAGACAATGATAAGAAATAGAAGCTCGTCGCCCCGGCCAGAACTGCAAAGACCGCCGGCCGTTTTTTCTTGAAACCTTCCGACAGCTTAAGAAAGAACATCGCTACCATTTCTCCCATACCAGCCAAAATTAAAAATACCCAAGCCATCCTTATCCCTCCTGGTGTTGGACTTCCTCGGTGGTTGGCGAGGAGTCACTCATTTTCAATCCGATAATACCGACAATTAAAAGAACAATAAAAAAGACCTTTCCCGGGCCGCCGCCATCGCCGAGAAGTGTCATTCCGAGAATCGCTGTTCCCGCTGCACCAATACCTGTAAAAATCGCATATCCCGTACCAATATCAAACATGGTCAACGCCTTCGTAAAGAAAGAAAAGCTGATCAAAATCCCGATCACTGTTAACGTAGAAAACAATGGATCCGTAAAGCCTTCTGATAATTTCAATCCAATCGCCCAACCTATTTCAAATACAGCTCCTACGAGCAGATAGAACCATGCCATCATTACTCCTCCTTCTCCGGGCATTGGACGCCCAGCCAGAAAACTTCCCAGCTCGCCTCCTGCCGCTTATGAAATACTTCCTTGTCATAAAAGTTCTCTTCCAGGAATAGACCGTTAGTAAGGGTGTAAAAGGCAGAAGTCAGCTGTTCCGTCGGAAGTGGACGGATGACTTTTTCTTTAATTCCCTGTTCTAGAATCGGTACGAGAATATCTGTCAGTGTTTTCTCAATCATCAGAAATACTTCCTGGATGTCATCAGAGAAGTCCTCCGGCGGAAAGAAAGTGACCCGCTTGAAGAACATTCCCTCCGTCGAATTCGACATATGATCCAAATACGTACAATACAGGTGCTTAAGCCGTTCGGCTATCGTATGATCCTTAGAAAGCGAGGTTTCTGAAATCAAATAATCGGATTCCCGCTCGGCCACGTGATATAAAACGCTCAAAAAAATGGCTTCTTTATTGTCAAAGTGATTATAAATGGAAGGTTTCTTAATTCCTACCGCATCCGCTATGTTTGCCAAGGTCGTATTCTCATATCCCTGGTTGGCAAAGAGCGTCAGACTCTCTTCCATAATGTTTTCTTTCGTCATGTGATCACTTCCTTATCATTCAACTAACTAACGTTTGTTAGTCTATCTTATCACGGTCATAGAACGATGTCCAGAGCAGGGGTTTATTCGACATGTTTAGCTATAAGTAGACAGGGGTAAGGGTAGGTAAGAGCCGCCTGGCGCAGGAAAGAAGGGTGGACCAACTACAGAAGGGGATTGGACCGGTGAACCAATACAGACTGGATCGATACGAAGGTAACTATGCTGTCTTAGTTGAAGATTCTGAACGGAGAAATGAACTTTCTGTCTTGAAAGAACGATTAATTGGATTTGTAAAGCCCGGCGATTGTCTTGAAATCGAGTTCGACTCGATCGGGAACCTAAAACATGTAGCTATCATATCCAGATTGGATCAAATGGAAAAGGCGTAAAAGCATCCTTCTTGCGGGTGCTTTTTTTATTTGCACAGAAAGCCGACCTTTAGAATAAGAATGCATCTTTAATTATACTAATTTTTCAGAAAATTATGTCGAATTATCTTGATTTTCCAAGTGTACCCCCATCATAATGAAAGTATGAAGACAGGGGGGTTCCGGATGCTTATGCAGAATGCGATGGATCTTTTGGACGAAGGGGTCTTGATTTCGGATAAGCAATATAGAATAGCCTACGCCAACCCAGCTTATGGACGGATATTTGAACTGGAGATGGAGGAGATCATCGGCAGGAGGTTTTCTGAGCTGTACCCGGACAGCGACATGCTGGAACTTGCAGTCGGAAATGATGAGAGGGAAGAAGTAGCAGAGAAGCAGCATCGGATCCGAGGGAAAGAGGTCGTACTGGAGTGGTTCACCAAGTCATTTCGTGAGGACGGGGAAGTGTACATCCTTGCAAGGGTGAGGGATAAAACCGCAGAAAAGGAAAAGGAAGATCGGCTGACCTATATTATAGAAGAAATGACGGTCAATATTGTAACAATCGCCAAAGGGTTCGGGCTGCTCCCGCTGCAGCCTATTTTACGGGAAGCCCAAAAAGAAACCCTGTTGACGCGTGTGCCTGCCGCCTGTCAAAAAAAACAAATAGACAGACTCGCCATCCAATTCGCCAGTATTACTTCTATTGACGAAGCCTGGGGCGACCTGCTAAGGCGTCTGATCCAGAACCTTCAGCTTCTTGGAGTAGAGGTGGCGCTTGCAGGTCTAAGGCCGGAAGTGGCGATGCAGTTTACAAATTATAGAATAAGACTGGACGGTGTTCGTACGTTCCGAAACCTTCAACAGGCAACCCGCTATTATTATGGACAATCCTGACTGACAACAAGAGCCGAACTCCCTGTATGGGGGCTCGGCTCTTGTTGTTATCTCCATTCCTGTTCTTTAATATCAGCCTGGGGAAGCATAATGCTTTGGAAATCAAAGGCTTCCAGTGATTCTCCGCGTCTGATCTTGTCAGGGGCATCAGGGTTTTGCAAAGCGCTTGTGCCGAGACTGATAAAATCAGCCTCTTCTCCATTAATCAGTCTTGCTGCTTTTTCCGGGTCCTGAAGCTGGCCGTTTGCGATGACCGGTAGCCCGCTGAACGTTTTGGCGGCAGCCGCCATGGACATAGATCCTTCACCAAAGCCGGGCTGGGTGCCGTCTTTATCTGTAACATGAATAAAGTTCAGAGAGCTGTCTCCCAAGTCTCCGAAAATTGTGCGCGCATCCGTTTCTCCTAACGCCCAGCGGTGTTCGCCATCCGAAGCTTTTCCTTGAGAAATTCTTATCCCGACGAGATAGTCACTGCCGACAGCCTGTCTGACTTCCTCTATGACTTCCAGTGCAAAACGAAGCCGGTTCTTCGTTACTCCTCCGTACTCGTCCTCTCTTTGGTTAAAATAATCAGTAAGGAATTGATCGATTAGATAACCATTCGCACCATGGATCTCCACACCATCGAATCCGGCTTCCTTCGCCAGGCGTGCAGAAGTCGCGAAAGCCTTTTTGACGGATGCGATGTCTTCTTTGTTCATTGCCCTCGGTGTTGAGAACGCACCATTTCCACCATAGAAAGAAAGCTGGTCCCCTTTTGGTGCCACTTCGGAAGGAGCGATGGTTTGATCCTTATAGGCGTTACCTTGGGACTGAGCCCCGGCATGCATAATTTGGGCGATGATCCGGGTTCCGTGCTTTTGAACCCCTTGGATAATCGGCTTCCAAGCATCCCTGTGATTCTCATCGGCAAGGCCTGGTTGATTGGCATACCCTTGCGAATAGGACTTATCGGGGTATATTCCTTCCGTGATGACAGCGCCGAACCCACCGGCTGCAAATCGTTCGTAATAGTGCTTCATTCGGTCTGTCGCTATTCCGTTATCAGCTGCGCTGATTCTCGTCATTGGTGCGACGACGTACCTGTTCGGGAAGTGTGTATGATGCACTTTCTTTTCTGTGAATAGAGGTTGTACCTTGTCCTTCATTGTCTCTCATCTCCTTCTTCCTTCCTCGTTTCCTCTTTTGGTCATTCTCAAACAGTCGGATCATGGGAATAGTCCCCGAATGTGCTATAATACAAACAAATGTTCTTGAAAAGGAGAAGCACGATGGAGAAGTTATTGAACGGATTGAACCCTTCCCAGCAGGAGGCGGTCGCATCCACGGAGGGATATGTGCGGGTTATCGCGGGGGCAGGGTCAGGAAAGACGCGCGCTTTGACAAATCGATACGCTTTTCTTGTCGAAGAGCTCGGAATCGACCCCGGTAATATATTGTCGGTGACGTTTACGAATAAGGCAGCCAATGAGATGAAAAAACGAGTCAAAAAATTAATCGGCGGGGAGCAGGATACCGGCTTCATCACCACCTATCATGGATTCTGTGTCCGTATTTTAAGGGAGGATATCCACCGCTTATTCTATCCGAAGAATTTCGCCATTCTGGATGTAGAGGATCAGAAAGTGCTGCTTCGGGAAATATTCGAAGAGCTTGAACTGAAGATGAACGAGAAGACATTCAAGCGGATATTGGACAAAATCGGTATCCTGAAGGGGAATACACATTACGTCCAACAGATGATACTCCGGGGGAAGATGCCCGATTCGGAAGCATCCGGCGATTTGGACGGTCAGATTATCCAACGTTACTTGAAAAAGCAGAAACGGGTATATGGACTTGACTTTGATGACTTGTTAAATTTCGTCTTCGTCCTGTTTGATCAATATAAAGAAGTGTTGGAGAAATGGCAGGAGCGCCTCTACTATCTCCAGGTGGATGAATTTCAGGACAGCAGTCTGAAACAGTTCGAACTTGTGCGTATGCTTTCCGATAAACATCGGAACCTGTTTGTCGTAGGCGACCCGGATCAAACCATCTATGAATGGCGGGGAGCAGACCCGAAATATATGGTCGACTTTGAAAACTATTTCCCTGAAGCTCAGACCATTTTTCTAAACGAAAATTATCGCTCGACTCCGGAAATTCTGTCCTTGGGGAATGCGCTGATCCAGAATAATTATTTTCGCGTCGATAAGCAGATGACCCCTGTCCATCCATCCGGGGTCAAGGTTCTCCACTATCATGCCAAAGACGAAGTCAAGGAAGCGAAATGGGTGAAAGATAGAATTCAATCCATTCTTCAAAAGGAGGGCGGGCGACGTTCGGATATCGCCATCCTGTATCGGGCGAATTACTTATCCCGTTCCGTCGAGCAGGAATTGATTGCTGCCAATATTGATTACACGATCTATGGCGGCTTCAAATTCTTCGAACGTATGGAAATTAAAGATGCGCTTGCACACTTGCGAATGATCGCCTGGGGAGATGATCTTTCCTTTGCGCGGATTATCAATGTTCCGAGAAGGCAGATTGGGAAGAAGCGGATGACCTTTCTTCGTCAAAGGGCGGAAAAGGACGGGACGACTCTTTATGAAACATTGAAAAAATATCAGGAGGATCCTTTGTTCCTGAGAACAGGAGCAGCTTCCTTTATTGAATCAATGGAGCATCTTCGATCCATTCAGAAAGAGAGAAAAGTTTCGGAGCTTTTGCAGGAGTCCATGCAGTCTACCGGTTATGAAGCATACAGGCGTGAAGACGGGGACCAGGAACGGCTTGATAATCTGGCGGAACTCCTTCATTCCGTCGTGCAGTATGAACAGATGGCGGGGGAAGCTATACACCTCGATGAGTATCTTCAAATGCTGGCGTTATATACCGAAAACGACCGGGAGGAGCAAAAGGATTCCGTCAAACTGATGACGATTCATACAGCGAAAGGACTTGAATTCCCTTACGTATTTCTGATCGGGTTGTCAGAGAATATCCTTCCTAATGTCCGGGCGCTCAGGGAACGGAAAGAACGGGCCCTTGAAGAAGAGCGTCGCCTTGCTTACGTAGCCGTCACCCGGGCGGAGAAGGAACTTTATCTGACGGAATCGGAAGGCTTTCAGAACGGAGGGCAGAAGAAATACCCTTCCCGTTTTCTGTTCGAAGTGGAAGAAGGTCTTTATGAGAGTATTGGAGAAATGGATCCTTCCTTACGGGAGGAGGCAGAAGAATATATCCGTGCTGCCTACCGCGCTCCGGAACCGACCGATAGCGGCTTTAAGAAGGGCGAGCGGGTGAAACACCCGGTCTTCGGTGAAGGCGTTATTGAGGAAATCGATGGGAAGAGGAACAATTATATGATTTTCTTTGACCGTCTGAAGGCTCCGCGGCCGATCAGTCGAAACTTTAAAAAACTTGAAAAAATATAAAACAGCCGCTCAGCGGCTGTTTTTTTTAAATCGAATTTGCGATATTCATTGCTTGTTCTGTCCGGTCCTCTCCTGTTCCGTTATATTCCACTTGATATATGACATCAGAGTCGGACTCATACCACTCGACGAATACGGTATCGTTTCTTTCTTGAACACCGGCTACTGCTCCATTGTTAAGAGGTATCTGCAGCTCGGATTCCTGAAGGATGTTACCTGGCTCATAGATCGTATGCACGGCTGCTTCCGTTTCTTTCTCTGATCCATATACAATTGTAACGGTGCTGGAATCTATACTCGCCTGGACATTAGAGACGTCAAAGGGCAGCTTATCCGGAAGTCCCAGTCGCTCCTTCTGACTGTCTGATAAAGCCTGGATAGGTTCCGCGAATGTGTCCGGGTGTGCTTCCTCCAAATCCTGCAAACCTAAGTCTTGGGAAGAACAGGCGGCAAGCAGAAGCAGAGAAATAATCAGGATGGAACGCTTAAACATGTCTTATCCCCCTTGAATAATTCGAAAAAGTCCGATAATATTTTAACATAACCCTTATGATAATGCGCATGTAAAGGGCTGGTAAAATTAAAAAAGAGATAAAGTAGGAGAGAAATAGAATCTACAATGACTGGGTGACGGCAGAAGGGAATCAACATCCTATAAGAAGAAAGGTTGGATTTTATGAATTCCATTCAAGTCCGCTCATTTCTAGAACACGACATCGATGCCGTTCAACAGTTGAACGAAAAGGAAAACTGGAAAGTCCTTGTGGATCGGGCCGAGGAGACTCTGTGTTCCTGGCTGAATTCAGAGCCCGCGCTTGTTGCCGTTTCCGATGGGGAAGTCATCGGTTACCTGCGCGGCCTTACCGATGGCACGATGACCCTTTATATCTGTGAGCTGCTCGTTAAGGAAGAGTATCGGAATAACGGCGTGGCGCAGCAGTTGTTGCGCACAGCACATGAGTGTTATCCTGAAACGAGGATGGAGATGCTGGCAACAGAAAGCTCTGCCTCTTATTACACAGGACAGGGTTTTCGTAATTTCGCCGGTTTCCGGAAGACTGCAGAAGAATTGTAGAACCAAAGAAACGCCCGGACACACGGTCCGGGCGTTTTTTTGTCTTGGTGCAGGGACAATCTATTACTGGTGCTTTTCTATATATTGGACTTCTTCTTGTTCGGTCAGCAGGCCTGTCGCTTTTCCGACATTACCATTTTGAAGGTTCCATATGGTGTTGTGATCGGAGACGGCATGGGAGTAATCATCGTTCTTCCAGCGCGTCAAAATCTCTTTATATGTGTCCCCATGCTGTAATTCAGAAGAGGCGGTGTGTTGAAGCAGCCAGTCGATCCGCTCGGGATGGATGACGTAGTTCGTCCACTTCTTATCTGCTTTGACCTTCTGGTGAGACATGGCGTGGATGTACTGCTGGTAATCGGAATCCGTCAAATCACCACCGGCCTTTTCGTCTCCGAAAGGATTCTTCTTTTCTTTCTCGAATTGTTCGACTTCCTCGGTTACGTTCTGTTCGGCAGACTGTCTGGTCGTCTCCATTTCTTCTGCCGTCATCGTTTCTTCCTGGCTTGCGAAGTAGTAGGCTGCCGCTCCGACAATGAGGACGACCCCTGACAATATCCCGATGATCCACTTCTTCATAAGATCCCCCTTTAATCCCTTTCATTTCCATAATATCTCTATTATAGAGAAAAAAGATTCAGGACGAAAGGTTTATCGGGGGAATCTCTCTATTTGTGATGCATACTCTTAACGGTCGACATAGTGTGCCAGTTTGGCGGCAAGAGAGCGGGGGAGTAGTTTTGAAGCGTAGGCCATCCCTTGATTTGCCATTCCGGGAATGACGACGCGCTTCCCTTTTACGAAGCCTAGAAACCCGGATTTAGCAACGGTCTCCGGCTTCATAGTGCTGTAGACGAGCTTCGTATGCTCTGCTTTCGCCCTTTTGAAGAATTCTGTCTCCGTTGCACCTGGACAGAGAGTTGTGATTGTCACACTTGTATCTCTGCACTCTTCGACAAGAGCTTCGGAAAAGGATAGTACGTAAGCTTTGGACGCATAGTAAACGGCCATTCTAGGGCCTGGCTGGAATGCAGCTGTGCTCGCTACATTGAGGATCCCCTTCGGTATCGAACGGAACCGCGCCGCTTTGATTTCAGGCAGGAACAGGTGAGTCAGTTCTGTTAAAGCATTCACATTGACCTGCAGCATCTGCTGCTGATCGGCAAGGGGGAGTTCATCAAATATTCCGTTTAAACCGAACCCGGCATTGTTGACCAACACGGTAATCGTCAGTCCGAGTTCTTTTACCCGGTCATAAATCTGTTGAGCAGCACCTGGCTCGGAAAGATCCTGGACAATTATGGTTACGGGATGTCCGTCCAATTCCTGTTTTAACGCTTCCAGCCTGGCCTCTGATCTTGCTACGACAATCAGGTTGTACCCGGACTTTGCAAAGAGGCGGGCGAGTTCGTACCCGATTCCTCCGGAAGCACCGGTAATGAGTGCAGTTGGTTTCATACGTTTCTCTCCTTTATAACTTCTCTTGGATTGCTAATAGTCTATACCCAAATACTGAATTCTACAAATCAAGCCCCTGTACTCCACTCAATGGGAGTTGACAGGGGCTAATGTTGTTTCTTGTATTCCTTGAGCTTATTCTTTGGGTTTAAGAGTCACAGCGGTCCCATATGCCATTATTTCTGAAGCAGAGTTTGTAACCGTAGAGGTTTCCAGGCGGAGGGCGATTACCGCATCCGCACCTTTTTCTTCTGCGTGTTTGATCATGCGCCCGATAGCCTGCTGACGGGCTTCGTCCATCATTGCAGTATAGTCTTTAATTTCTCCTCCGACGACGTTCTTTAACCCGGCAAGGATGTCGCGTCCGATATGCTTCGACTGAACGGTGCTTCCCCGGACGAATCCTTTCATAGCTGTAAGATCATACCCATGTACAAAATCAGTAGTCACGATAATCATTAAATGGTTCCTCCTTTTTACGCTCCTGCGCAAGTAAAAATAATATAGTGAACAACCCTGCATACGAGCATGCGATAAGAATCAGCCCCGTCCATAGATGGAAGAACAAGGAGACGTATCCTGCGATCTGCAGTAAAAGACAAGCGAATACAAGATTGATTTTCAACGCGTCTCCCTCCAGACCGTGCGCCGCAGGATGAAAAACAGAATGCTCGGTACCGGAAATTGAATGATGCCGATCAGCCCCCAGAACCACGGAGCTTTATCGATTCGCCTTGCTTTTATAAAAAGAATCGAGCTTTGGGTAAGCAAGACCGTTCCAAGAAGCAGAAATCCCCATAAAGGGATATCTTCAGGCCCGTATTGTTTCATGATGTCACCACCGTTCGCCGCTTTTCACGAAGGGCATACACACACATGCTCCCGACAGCAATAATCTGGATGATAAGGAACAAGGATGGGAACATGATAAACGTGAACGATAAGGCGGAAAGACCGATGGCTGCCACCAGCCACAGACATACAAGTTCTATCCATAACCGCTGATACCAACGCCTGGAATGTTCTTCTATCCAAGCTTCAAATTGATGAAAGGAAGGTTCATCCACTTCCAAATAGTCATCGATTTTCTTGCTCGTTTCGTGAAGATGCTGTTCAATCAGACGTTTCTTATTATTATCATTCATCGATATTAAGCTCCTTCCGTAAACGGTCCAGGCCATAGTGAACACGTGATTTGACCGTGCCGGTTTTCAGTTTTAACAGGTTAGCGATTTCTTCATATTCGTAACCGTAATAATGCTTCAGAAGGATGGGGATACGATGCTTCTCTTCCAGCTTCCATATGGCCGTTTGGGTTTCGAACCATTCTTCGGGTACTTTGGCAGCTTCGATATGATTGATTTCATGCTCATGAAGGAACCGGGTATTCTTGTGCTTCTTTTTCATATCAAGGAAGGTATGCGTTGCAATTTGCAGCAGCCATGTGGAGAAGCTGGCATTCCCTTTATACTGATGGAGCTTTCGGATCGCTTTCATGATTGTTTCCTGGGTAATGTCATAAGCCAGTTGTTCCTCCCCGCACATCTTCCAGGCGTATTTGAACAAGAAGCTGTAGTGATCTTTCAGCAGCCCTGCTAAAGCTTTGTTGTCCCCTTGGGCAGCTCTTATTCTCTCAAGGTCCATGGGCATCCCTCATTTCCTATCTGCCTATATGACGAATGAACCCTGTCATCCGTTCAATTTTTTTCTTTCTTTTCTATTTATGCAGACCTATCCGTGAAAAGCGGCGGTTCCTGCTTCTTCTTATTGTTTCCTACAAATCATGGAAACATCGCTGTTGACTTTGAAGTCTGAATTTTATAGACTGTGAGAAAGCTTAATAAGCAAGTTGAGATGAGAATGAGTTGAGTTGAGGTTAGAGTGAGCTGAGCCGAGAGAGCGAGGAATCGTCGGACGAAGGAGCTGACCGATTGCCTGGCCGTAAGTAAGTATTCAATGACAACCCCCCACTCGTTTTATCACCCTCAACGTCTCATTCTCCATACTACTATGGAGAGGTGAGCCTTTTTGACTACTTTTGAAACATTTCAAAGCGATGCATCCCTGTATCGCACCATCCCAATTACTAAATCCTTTTACACGGATACGTTAACACCTATTCACATGTTTCACGCTTTAAATAACGAAGCGGTATATATGCTCGAGAGCCAGGATCCGGAATCACCCTGGTCGAACTATTCTTTTATTGGCTTAGATCCAATGATTGAATTAAAAGAAATGGACAGCACGTTCTATATTACAGATTTCCAGACGAAGCAGGAAGAAGAAGCGCCTTCTTTCAAAGCAGCTTACGAAAAGGTGTTGGAGGATCTGCAGGTGAAACCGGCTGAAGATAGCGATCTCCCTTTTAAAGGAGGAGGTGTCGGCTATATCAGCTATGACGCAATATCCGATTATGAACCGATTCCAAGAGCCGAGGAGGCTGGAAGTCTTGCGAATTATCATCTGCTGTTCTGCCAGACTTTAATCGCTTATCATCACAAAACGAAGCAGACGACGATCTTGTCCTTTGCAAGGCTCGGAAGCGGCGGTGAAGAGAACCTGACAAGTGCCTATGAAGATACACTGGGAAGGATCGAGAAAGTCCAATCCCGCTTGGCGAAGGCTCCTGGTCTGCCGGACTTGATGATGCAGGAAGAGGCGGAGTCTGAAGAAGAGATGGAATGGGACAGCAATTATGAACCGGACAAATTCAAAGCGGACGTGGAACGTATTAAAGAATACATTCTGGCGGGTGATGTCTTCCAGACTGTACTTTCCCAGCGCTTCCACACGGTAACGGACAGGAGCGGATTTGAACTGTACCGCGTTCTTCGGAATGTGAATCCATCCCCGTACATGTTCTATTTGAAGATGGGCGGCGTGGAAGTCATCGGAAGCTCTCCGGAGCGCCTTCTTGAAGTAAGGGACAGGAAGCTTGAAATCCATCCCATAGCAGGAACAAGGAAGAGGGGCCGCACCAAGGAGGAAGATGACCGCCTTGCAGAAGAGCTGATGAAGGATGAAAAGGAACTGGCTGAGCACCGGATGCTTGTGGATCTGGCCAGAAACGATATTGGTCGAGTAGCCGAATACGGATCGGTTCAGGTCAGTGAATATATGACGATTGGTCGTTTCTCCAAAGTGATGCACATCATAAGTAAAGTGATTGGTGAACTGAAAGAGGATGTATCACCGATTGATGCCCTTATTTCTTCCTTTCCGGCAGGAACGTTATCCGGAGCTCCGAAAGTCCGCGCTATGCAGATATTGCGGGAGCTCGAACCGACTCCGAGAAATCTATACGGCGGGGGCATCTTATACCTCGGGTTCGACGGTAACATCGATTCATGTATAACGATCCGGACGATGACGCTTATGGGACGGGATCTATACGTCCAGGCAGGGGCAGGAGTGGTGGCTGACTCCGATCCCGAAGCAGAGTATCAGGAGACGCTGAACAAAGCGAGTGCTTTGAAGCGGACGATTCAATTAGCAGAGAAGGTTTTTGAGAAGAGCGGAGAAGGAGTGGAGATGAGATGAAAGAGCTATTAAATAGAGTTGTATCAGGGGAAGTAATGGATGAGCAGCAGGCGTTCGAAACGATGAACGGTATCATGCAGGGCGAGGTTACGACAGCCCAGTTGACGAGTCTTTTAAGCATCATGCGTTTCCGCGGGGAGACAGTGGAAGAAATGACAGGATTCGTCCGGGCGATGCGTGCCAACATGACGAAGCTGGATGTCCATGATTCCACCATCATCGACACATGCGGTACCGGAGGGGACGGTGCATCTACGTTCAATATCTCCACGGCCGTATCGATCGTGCTTGCAAGTATGGGTGTCAAAGTTGCCAAACACGGAAACCGAAAAGTTTCTTCCAAGAGCGGGAGCGCAGATGTACTGGAGATGCTTGGTATTCCAATCGATACAACACCGGCAGAAGGAGCGAAGGCTCTGCAGGATAAAGGGATGACTTTCCTTTTCGCACCATTGTATCATCAGGCAATGAAGCATGCCGGCCCGGCGAGGCAGGAACTTGGATTCCGGACGATATTCAACCTCCTCGGACCTATGTCAAATCCAGCCAATGCCAAACGGCAGCTGATTGGCATTTACTCCACGGATTATGCAGAGAAGATGGCCGAAACGCTGAAAGAGCTCGGATCCGAACGAGTGCTGCTTGCTACGGGCAGAGACGGTCTGGATGAAATAACGATAACAGGCGTGACGGATATAGTTGAACTGAACGAAGGGTCTATCACCCGATATACGATCACTCCGGAAGACTTCGGGTTATCAAGGGGATCCCTTGACGATATTAAAGCATCCGAACCCTCGGAAAGCGCAGCAATCATCAAAGAGATTTTCTACGGAGAATCAAACCAAAGCGCCGTCGATATAGTCAAAATGAACGCGGCTGCCGGCCTGTACGTGGCAGGAAAAGCTGATGACCTTCACGAAGGAGTAAAGCAGGTCGAAGAAGCTCTTCGAACAGGAGTGACCAAAGATTACTTTGAATCCATTGTAACGGAAAGGGAGAATCGTCAATATGCTTGAAACCATCTTGGCAGTCAAACAGCAGGAAATTGAAAAAATGTATTTACCGGAAGAACAAACATACAGGAAATATTCTCTGCATGAATCCTTGAAAACTTCCCCCTATAGAGCGGGACTGATCGCAGAAGTGAAAAAGGCTTCTCCGTCGAAAGGGATTATTCGTGAAGACTTTAATCCTGTGAAGATCGCGCATGATTACAATCAAGCGGGAGTCCAGGCGATTTCTGTTTTGACGGATCAGCATTTCTTCCAGGGGCACCGGGATTACTTATCTTCCATAAAACAGGTGGTCGATGTACCCGTACTTAGGAAAGACTTCCTCATCGATCCCATACAAATCGTAGAAAGTGCTTCTATTGGAGCGGATGCAGTCCTTCTGATTGGAGAAGCGATGGAAGCACAGGCCCTGCACGAACTTTATCTGCAGGCATATGAACTTGGAATGGAAGTGCTGGTGGAAGTGCATGGGGAAGAAACGCTGGAGGGATTGTTGAAGCAGTTCACCCCTGAAATACTCGGCATCAACAACAGGAATCTGCATACGTTTGAAACGAAGCTTTCTCAGACAGAGCGGATGGCGAAGCTTGCTCCGGCAGAAGCTCTTCTTGTTTCGGAAAGCGGCATTTTCACGCATGACGACTTACTTGCCGTATCCAGCTTCGGAGCAGAAGGAATCCTCGTCGGTGAATCGTTGATGAGACAGCAGGACATAGGCAAGGCTGTTCAAGTGCTGATGGAAGGGGAAGATGTCCGATGAAGGAGCCGATTGTCAAACTGTGTGGAAACCGGTCGCTCTCGGATGTCGCCAAGACTACTTCCTCGGAAGCGACGCATTTAGGTTTCATTTTCGTCAGAAGAACGAAAAGGTATGTTCGTCCGGAAGCCGTCGCCCGCTGGATCAGGAAGATCCGGCCAAAGCAGAAGCTTGTCGGGGTTTTCATTGAACCGACACTTGAGGAACTGGAACAGATTCTTCATTTTGTTCCACTTGACGTTATACAGCTCCATGGAAACGAAACCGTATCCCAGCTCCTGCGCATTAAAGAAGCATTCGGCCTTCCGGTTTGGAAGGTCATTCATCATCAAGAGAACGGGATGAACCAAATGGAGATTTTTCAAGGAGTTGCCGACGGGTATGTGATCGATTCTAAAGTGGATGGTCAAGCGGGCGGAACCGGCGTTCGATTCGATTGGGAAGCTGTTCCTTCCTATCAGAGCGCTGCTTATGAGCAGGGCGTTCCCTGTCTTATTGCAGGTGGAATAAGGCCGGAAAACGTGGCAGAGCTTCTTACTTACGACCCGGATGGGATCGATCTGTCCAGTGGTATCGAATCCAATGAAACAAAAGATATCGGCAAGATTCAAGCAGTCATGAAAGAGGTGGAGCGTAATGTTGCAAGTATTACCTGATATAAAAGGCCGTTTTGGTGATTTCGGAGGGAAATATGTTCCGGAAACACTGATGGGTCCCCTTCAAGAGTTGGAAGATGCATTAGATGAAGCATTGAACGATTCATCCTTCATGGAGGAGTATCATCATATATTAAAAGAATACGCCGGCAGACCTACTTCCCTTACCTTTGCAGATAAGATAACGGAACATCTCGGCGGGGCGAAAGTGTATCTGAAGCGGGAGGACCTGAATCATACCGGCGCCCACAAGTTGAACAATGCCGTCGGACAGGCCCTGTTGGCGAAGCGTATGGGCAAGAAGAAAATCATCGCCGAAACGGGTGCTGGCCAGCATGGCGTCGCCTCTGCAACGGTGGCGGCAAAGTTCGGTCTGGAGTGTAAAGTGTTCATGGGCGAAGAGGATATCCGCCGGCAGGAGCTTAACGTATTTAGAATGAAGCTGCTCGGCGCAGAAGTCATTTCCGTGTCAAGCGGAAACGGCACGCTTAAAGATGCGACGAACGAAGCTATACGATACTGGGTAGCCAACTGTGAGGACCATTTTTATTTGATCGGTTCTGTCGTGGGACCTCATCCGTATCCGAAGATGGTCCGTGATTTTCAGCGTATTATTGGGGATGAATCGAAGCGACAATTCCTTGAGGCGGAGCCGGAGCTGCCCGACCGTATTTACGCCTGCGTAGGCGGAGGAAGCAATGCTATGGGTATGTTTTATCCTTTCTTGGAAGATGAATCGGAGTTGATCGGCGTGGAAGCGGCAGGCAAAGGGGTGGAGACACCAGAGCATGCGGCGACATTGACGAAAGGGACGCCCGGCGTCATCCATGGTTCTCTTACTTATTTGATGCAGGATGAGAATGGCCAGATTACAGAGCCGTATTCGATTTCCGCAGGACTTGATTATCCCGGAATCGGACCGGAACACGCACATCTTTTCCAAACGAAGCGTGTGCGTTACGAATCGATTACGGATCAGGAAGCATTGGATGCCTTGAAATTGTTGACGCAAACGGAAGGAATCATACCGGCTATTGAAAGTGCTCATGCACTTGCCCAGGCGTTCAAGGAAGCCGGGTCGATGAAACCGGAAGAAACGATTCTCATTAATTTGTCCGGTCGGGGCGACAAAGATATGGCGACATTGATGGAACACTTCCAGGAGGAGGTATGACATGCTTACGAAAACAGCGTTCCAAGGTAAATTGACGAAAACAGAAGACTTATTCATTCCTTTCATCGTTGCAGGTGATCCGGCCCCCCAATACACTATAGACTTTGCTCTTAGACTCCAAGCGGAAGGAGCGGACATCCTTGAACTTGGCGTCCCTTATTCGGACCCGCTTGCAGATGGTCCGACTATCCAGCGCGCCGCCAAGCGCGCTTTGAAGAGCGGTATGTCTTTGAGAAAAGCGATAGAACTGGTCCCGGCATTGCGGGACAACGGGGTGGAAATACCGGTTGTCATTTTCACCTACTACAATCCTGTTCTGCAGATTGGACATAAAGACTTCTTCGATAAGCTGGAAGCAAACGGAGTAGAAGGGGTGCTCATTCCTGACCTTCCATATGAGGAGAGTGCAGAGGTACGGAGCATGGCTGAAGAGAGGGGCATTGAATTCATTTCCCTTGTCGCTCCGAACTCCGATCAACGGATCAAGCAGATTGCAGAGAATGCAAAAGGCTTTTTGTACTGCGTTTCTTCACTTGGAGTCACAGGAGAACGGAATGACATGTCCGGAGAAGCGCTCTCCTTCATTGAAAAAGTGAGAGAACACAGCAAGGTACCGGTTGCGGTCGGTTTCGGCATCTCCACTAACGAGCACGTGAAACTTGTGCGTCATCATGCGGATGGAGTCATTATCGGAAGTAAAATCATCCGTTTGATCGAAGAAGAGTTGCAGCACGTAGAAGCCGGCCGTAGAGATGAAGCTCTTGATAACTTTACTAAAGGCATCCGTGACCTGGTCGAATAGTCGCTGCCGGCACAGCTGAGAGGAGTGGAGCAGAGTGATATACATGATTGACCATTATGATTCTTTCACTTATAACCTTGTGCAGTATTTAGGGGATTTGGGAGAGGAGATCATCGTCAGAAGAAACGATGAAGTATGCTTGAGTGAAATTAAAGAATGTAACCCTGATCTGATTTTCCTTTCGCCGGGACCTTGTTCTCCGGATGAAACAGGGATGACGCTGGACGTCATCGCTGCATTCAAGGACAGCATTCCTATATTCGGTGTCTGTCTCGGCCACCAGTCAATTGCTCAGGTGTTCGGGGGGAAGGTGGTTCGTGCAGACCGCTTAATGCACGGGAAATCATCCCTCATCCACCATGACGGCCGTGGTATTTATGATGGATTGAATAATCCGATGGAAGTGATGCGCTATCATTCGCTGATAGTGAAGCAGGATGGAGTGCCGGAGGATTTTGAAGTCACATCGAAGACTGCGGAAGGAGAAATCATGGGAATCCGTCATAAGGCTCTTCCTATAGAGGGCGTCCAGTTCCATCCGGAATCGATCGGCACGGCAGACGGCAGGAAGCTGCTGGAGAATCTTATTAAGCAGCGTGCGAAAGCATTATTATCATAAGAAAAGCCTCCCATTGACCGGGAGGCTTTTTCTTATGAGGTTCAATCGACTTTGAATCGTTTTATTTGATCGTTCAGTACATTCGATAGCTCTGCTAAGTCTTCGGCGCTGTTCGATACTTCTTCCACAGAACTGTTGGACTGCTGGGCCGCTGCGGTGACCTGTTCGACACCGGCGGCGGATTCTTCCGAAACAGAAGCCACTTCTTCAATCGATGTATTCATTTCATAACTGTCTTCCGAGATCTTTTGGAGCTTTGCAGAAATTTCCCGTGTGCGCGCCACCATATCTGTGACAGAATGCTGAATTTTATCAAAGGTTTCCCCGGTTTGTTTCATCAGGGTGGTACCTTGATCGACCTCTTTGTAACCATTCTGAAGAGTAGCGGCCACCTCACCGGATTCCGTTTGAATCGTATCGACAATTGATGTGATATCTTCGACAGAATGAGAGACCTGCTCGGCGAGCTTGCGGACTTCATCAGCAACGACGGCGAATCCTTTCCCATGCTCCCCTGCTCTTGCTGCTTCAATAGCTGCATTCAGAGAAAGGAGGTTCGTCTGGTTGGCGATATCCTGAATGACTTGGACAAGTTTTGAAATCTGCTGGGATTGACTGTCTAAGCCCCGAACCTTATCAACAGATTCTTTGACGATGCGGTCTATTGTCTGCATTTGATCGACAGAATGACGCATCATGTCACTGCCTTCGTTCGTCATGCGAAGAACTGATCCAGAGGACTCCGAGATTCCCTTGCCATTCTCATAAGCCTCCCGTATTTCCGTGGTGAAAGCTTCCATCATTTCTGATAGTTTGGAAGAACTGTGGGCCTGTGATTCCGCGCCTGCTGACAGCTGTTCCATCGTAGATGCAATCTGCTCACTACCTTCCTGTACTTCGTTTGCAGACAGCCTCAAGCCGGAACTTTGTGTGCGGACAGATTCTACCGCACCTTGAAGTTGGAGGATGATTTGTCTGATTCCTTCTTTCATTTCATGAGTGGATCCCGCCAATTGACCGATCTCATCCTCTCGATTCTGTCGAAGATCAATGGTGAGGTTGCCCTCTTCTACTTCCTTCATTTGTGACTGCAGTCGGACAATCGGCTTGCGGATTCTTCTTGTAATCAATGTAGCGGCTATGATTGACAACAATAAAATGATCAGGACTGTAATGGCAATCGGAATAATGATGGCGGCACTTTGCTGTTCGAGATCCGCTTTATCGACCGTTCCGATTATGATCCATCCGGTTATATCATTCTTTGAGTAGCCGAGTGTCTTATCTTTTCCTTCATATTGATAAGAAATAACGCCTGACTGTTTGTTTTGATTCATAATAGAAGTATAAAAGCTGTTTTCTGTAATATCCGTTCCGACAAGGTCTTCCTGCGGGTGGGAGATGAATATGCCGTTTTCTGCAAAAATAGCAGCATAGCCGGAATCTGCGATTTTCACGCCATCGATCAGACGGAGGAGGGAGCTCATATTGATATCGATAGAAAAGACGCCGACGAGCTCGTCACCGTTTTGCACCGCTTTAGCGACACTCATAATGGTCTCTTCCGTATTTACATCCAAGTACGGTTCCGTCCAGACGAGAGAACCGGCATTGTCCACGGCATCTTGATACCACGGGCGTGTGCGCGCATCGAAGTCATCGGGGAGCTTCAGTTCATCGTCGGACACAGTCGTTCCTTCCGATTCCATACCTACATACGCATTTTGGACAATATCATTGGAGGCGCGTATGTCATTGAGCTCTTCTATGACCGCATCAGGGTCTGATTCTATATTTAAGAATTCCTCCTGGCCGGAATAGTAATTGATCGTATCTTCCTGTGCTTCGAGGAAAATATCGAAGGACTGACTCAACGTCTTCATTTGTTCTTCCACATTGTCTGTGAGCTCTGCCGTCGTGTTATCCACGCTGAAGGAATAGCTGGCAATGCCGACGACAATGCCGGCGATGACAATTAACGTAAGAAAAGGAATCAAAATCTGCCGCTGAATCGTCTTTGTGAAAATGGATGGACGCTGTTTCTTCTTGATCTTCTCTTTCTTCTTCATTGGTACCCTCCCGTATTACTTTCTTTGTGTTCTCCCAGTGCTTTCTTCTCTCTTGTATCGGCATCGGATTAAGAGTTGTAAAGAGGATGTTTCTATGAGAGCGTTATCTAATTAAAATAAATGAAAAGATTAGTATTGAAAGTGGGGAAGGAAGGTGCTATTATATTAATTGTCTTCAAAATACGGGGCATTAGCTCAGCTGGGAGAGCGCTACACTGGCAGTGTAGAGGTCAGCGGTTCGAGCCCGCTATGCTCCACTTCGATATAAAAAGCACTTGCATATGCAAGTGCTTTTTATTTTTTCTATAATTCCCTTTTAACGATAGAATGCCTATTTCTCTATATTTTCCATGTAAATTACTATAAGTCCATCATTTGACTATACCAACACTGCCTCTCTGACATACATAATAATAAGTCAATAAATTTGGCTTTATATTATTTCAAGGAGAGAAAGCGATGTATATTTACGATCCAAACAGTCAGTCTTTCAGATCTAACCGCCTGTCCGGGCTTGGTGGCTGCAGCCGTACAAACGGAACAAATGCCGCAGGTCAACCATACGGCGGGTATGGCCTGCGTCAACCAGGAAACTTGGCTGGCGGTACGACTGGAACAGGGAAATTCTACCCCGAAAGGAAAAACAGCTGTTCAAAGCAATATCCAGAGTGTGATATTGCGGAAACAGTAAGCGTCAACTGTAATTCGGAAGGCTTTGGAGGTGGATTCTTCCTGCCGGTCGTTCTTCGTGATGTGGAATTGCAGGCACTTGTTGAGTCTGAAATTACCCTTCCTACGGCTGCACGTGAAATCAAAAACGTGCGCCGAAACGTGTACTTGACTCAGTGTAAAGCGATCCCGTCTATCGCTACAGAAGCTTCCGTCAACGTATTCGTGTCTGGTTATATCCACAAGAACATTCAGTATGTAGAAGAGTGCAGCGGGTACCTGCAGGATTACTCTGTAGAAGTTCCTTTCAGCTGCAACCAAACAGTGGAAATCGAGAACTTCCCGACTCAATTCTTCAGTGAAAAGTCTACAAGCACAGGAGAGAGAATCTTTGTTGATAAGAAGGGCATGGGAGGCGACCATTGTGTATCCGGCGGTCTTACGTTCGAATATTACAACGAGCCGATCGAGTGCCGTCTTTTGTTCAGTGCGGTAAACGACATTGACTTGTATAAGCATGTCGACAAGTGGGGCCGTTTCTGTAAGATTGTAGAAAAAGCAGAAGTATTGCTTATCTTCCGTCTGATTCAGTCACAGCAGTTCGATGAGCTTCCTGATGGAGAAGAGCCTGGTGCGCAGAATCAAGCGACACAAGGTCGCATCCAGAATAAAATGAACAGAGGCAGATAATTATCTGCAAGGGTCTGATCCTTTACGGGTCGGGCCTTTTTGTTATTTTATGTAGGAAGCGGGCGTTTGGTGCCACTGGGATACCGTGTTTTTGTGTGGTTTGAAAAGGTATAATAGAAGGAAAAAAAGGGAGAGTCTTTGCTATGATCGTGTCTTTCAACCGTGTTTTACAGCGTCTGATGCCCTATATTACGCCAAGCGCGGTGGTGATCGGTGTCCTGCTTGCGGAATGGTTCGATAACTTCGTCTTCCTCGTGCCGTGGATCTTTGCGGTCATGACGTTTGCCGGCAGCCTTGGATCGAACTTTACCGATTTGAAAAAAGTACTCAGACATCCGGTCGCACTGGTTGCATGTATCGTCTTATTACATATCATCATGCCTTTAATTGCTCTTGGAGTCGGAAGCTTATTGTTCGGGAAGGAGGATTATACGACAATCGGGCTGGTGCTGTCCTTTGTCATTCCTACGGGGATTACGTCTTTGATCTGGGTTTCCATCTATAAAGGAAACGTCGTGCTGACGCTCTCCATCATACTGATTGATACGCTTCTTGCTCCGTTTACAGTACCCTTGGTTATGCAGCTGTTGGTCGGGGGCTCTGTCCAGATGGACATAGGCGACATCATGGTCGGTCTTCTGTTCATGATCGTTATCCCTTCTCTGGCCGGAATGGCTGTCAATCAGTGGGGGAGGGCTTCTTTCACGTCCAAAATGGAAACCAACCTAGCGCCATTGACGAAAATCGGGATCGGTCTCGTTGTGACGATCAACAGCTCTGCCGTCGCTCCTTATTTGAGAGTGATCGACCAAACGCTGGTTTGGACCGGAGTGACGGTCCTGTGTCTGGCTGCGTTGTCCTATGTGCTCGGGTTTTGGACCGGTCGGCTGCTGCGGGTGGAGCGTGGCAGTGTCCTGTCGCTCACGTTCAACAGTGGAATGCGTAATATCAGCGGCGGTGCCGTGATCGCCATCACCTATTTTCCACCACCGGTCGCCGTTCCGGTCATCGTCGGAATGTTGTTCCAACAGGTCCTTGCCTCCTTCGCCGGCAAGTGGCTGGACAACTTTGGGAAAGGCGATAAAGGTGTGGCCGCACTGACGCACAAACAGATATAAAGGCGTTTTATAGTTAAAGAAACAGGGGAATCTGATGGAATAGAAGGAAGGACGGGAGGCGCGTATGTTATTTTCAGGAATTAAATTATCCGATCTCTCCAAAGTATCGATCCTGCTCATCGCAGCTGGATTCGTCCTAGTGGGAGGGGCGTTGTTTTTCTTTGCAGAACTTGCCGAGGATGTATTGGAGCAGGACCAGTTCTTCATGGATCAGGCGGCTCAGGATTTCTTTGGGGCCATTCGGTCTCCGTGGCTCGATACAGCCTGGGGCGGATTAACCGAACTAGGGTCCGTATGGTTCTTGACGACAGCTACCGTCCTCGTACTGGGTTACTTGTTATTCTTCTCCAAACTCAGCCGATGGGTGGCCGTCTTCTTCCTTGTCAACATGGCGGGTATCAGCCTGTTGACAAAGGCTCTCAAGCTCACGTTCGAACGGGAGCGGCCCGAGGTGCTGGCGCAATATGACGGGACAGGATTCAGTTTTCCAAGCGGTCACTCGACAGGGTCGATGGTTTTCTATGGATTCATGATCTATGTTGTCGTCATCAGCCGTCTTCAGCGGAAGTGGAAAGTCACGCTCGGTCTTCTGCTGGGACTGGTAATCCTGCTCGTGGGGTTTTCCCGCGTTTATGTGGGTGTCCACTACCTGACGGACATCACTGCCGGCTTCTTATTCGGACTTGCCTGGCTGCTTGTTTGTATCGCTGCTCTCGAAGTGACGCTTTGGAATCAGCGGCGCCGACAACAAGGTTATAAAATGAGCTCCGGGGGGAATAAGAAGATGGAGGAGTGATACATCATGTTATACATCTTAGTTATATTTCTGCCGCCGCTAGCGGTCTTGTTTACGGGTCAGCCGTTGAAAGCGCTGCTGAACTTAATTTTGACCATGCTCTTTTACGTGCCGGGAGCGGTTCATGCAGCCGTAGTTGTTAAAGGTCATTACGATAGAAAGAAGCATAGATGAGAAGAAGCGTCTGAAGGGATCCCTTCAGACGCTTCTTTTTGATTAAACTCCTCGTTTGTTTCCCCAGACGAGGGCATGTACCTGCGGCAGCACACGGACGTGATTAAGCTTTTCCGAGGCGACTACCTGATCGATCAGCCATTCATATTGTTCAAGCAGATGACCGGCCAGGTTCGCCGGTTCGCCTTCCTTGAGGTCATCGTTTCCGACCTGCAGGAAGAAAGGAATGGCTGGATATCGTTCATGGACCTGCGCTGCATAATCCAAATCTTCTTCGTTGAAAATGACGACCTTCAAACTTGTAGAATCACTCCGGCCCTTCCTTTCCAAGCGATGAAGGATGTCATCGAGGATGTTCCAATCCGTCTTCATCAATGAGCTTGGCGGCTTCGGAGAGATGGTAAGGTCATCGATGTCCGGGAACCAGTCCTGATAACGGCTTCCTTGTGTTTCCAATGCGACCTCGATACCGAGGTCGTGAAGTCCGTCAATCAATTCGTTTAAATGTTTCAGCAAAGCAGGGTTGCCGCCTGAGATGGTGACGTGATCGAAGCGTTCCCCACCGGTTTCTTTCAAGCGGGTGATGATTTCCTCGGCAGTCAGGCGTTCGATATCCTCTTTTGCGCTGCCGTCCCAAGTAAAAGCAGAATCGCACCAGGC
Source organism: Halobacillus sp. KGW1 (assembly GCF_001592845.1). Taxonomy (NCBI): domain Bacteria; kingdom Bacillati; phylum Bacillota; class Bacilli; order Caryophanales; family Bacillaceae; genus Halobacillus; species Halobacillus sp. KGW1. Next base: position 41,975 of record NZ_LSOC01000004.1, on the reverse strand, counting down.
GCAGCTGTAATCACAGCCGGCCGTCCGGACGAACATCGTTTTTCTACCGACGACCATGCCTTCTCCCTGTATCGTAGGTCCGAAGATTTCCAAGACGGGAAACTTATTCATCGCGCATCCACTCCCGTCTTGCTTCTGCATAACTTGTCGGCGTCTCATAAAGCTTCACGAACTCCACGCGGGAGCCGTCACCGCGGTTTAACAGTGCTTCTTCCATCTGATTATAAATCCAGACGACCATGTTTTCAGCCGTCGTATTCATGTTAGGGAGCGTGTCATTTAAATAGCGGTGATCGAGATGGACCTCAATGCTTTCTTTCCATATCTGTTTGATATCACCGAAGTCGATGACAAGTCCGATATCATCAACGAATCCGCTTATACCGAAGATGACTTTGTACGTATGGCCGTGCAGATTTTTGCACTTTCCTTCATAACAGTGCAGGTGATGGGCCGCGTCGAAGGTGAATTCTTTGCTTACCATAACCCGCTTGGAATGATACTTCAAATCCTGGCGCTTAATGTCTTCATCTATTTTCTGTAAGTTTTCTACAATGGTGAAGCCGAACATCAGCGGCTCACCTCTTTTTGAGCAAGATACATATCCAGACCATTCTGACGGAGGCGGCACGCCGGGCAGTCGCCGCAGCCTTCTCCGCGTATGCCGTTATAACACGTAAGCGTCTTTTCGCGCACATATTCGAATCCACCGAGTGTATCAGCAAGCTCCCATGTCTCGGCTTTATCGAGCCACATAAGCGGTGTGTGAAGGACGAATTCGTCATCCATGGACAAGTTGAGGGTGACGTTCAGTGATTTCACAAAGACGTCACGGCAGTCCGGATAGCCGCTGAAATCTGTTTCACATACGCCGGTGATCACGTGCTTGGCACCGATCTGTCTGGCAAGAATGGAAGCGAAGGATAAGAACAACAAGTTCCTGCCCGGAACGAAGGTGGATGGGAGCTCCCCGTTTTCGCCGTCTTTCACTTCCATATCATTACGCGTCAAAGCGTTCGGTGCGAGCTGGTTCAAGAGAGCCATATCCAGGATATGATGGCGGACGCCTTTATCGGCGGCGATTTCTTTGGCAACTTCAATTTCTTCTTTATGCCGCTGGTCGTAATCAAAGGTTACGGCTTCGACGTGATCGAACTTCTCTAAAGCCCAGTACAGACACGTTGTACTGTCCTGGCCGCCGCTGAATACAACCACGGCTTTGTTGTTTTTTTCCATAAAAAAATTCCCCTTCCATATAGGAAAGAGAGTATTCTATACACCCAAAACACTAAAAAAACCGTACCTAAGGTAAGGTACAGTTCCATCCTTAGTTTTTTATAGAGGGTGTCGCTAGAACCTCTCCTGCATCTGTCTGCAGATTTTATTCCATTGCTTCCCTTATTCTAACATGGAGCAGGTGAAAAAGGGAAGGAAAGACTTGGAGAGGTGGAATAGGCTCATTAGTTAAAAAATTGCGATTTACCTGTTGACTTCTTACATAGGTTTTGTATAATTATAAACATCAAGTAATAAATATGCAGGATTATTCATTGAGGAAGAGAGTACGTAGGCATCGGATCTGCAGCGAGCCGGGGTTGGTGGAAGCCTGGTGATCGATTCATACGGAAACGCACTTCTGAGAAGTTCGGTGAACGATAGTAGCCGTAACCGGGAGCTCCCGTTATCAGCATTGAGTTGGTCTATTTAATTAGACAATGAGAGTGGCACCGCGGATGATAATAACGTCCGTCTCTTACCTTTAGTAGGAGACGGTTTTTTTATGGATATAAATAACTAGGAGGAATTTAATTATGACAAAACCAAAAGTAGTACTCGCATATTCCGGTGGATTGGATACTTCGATTTCAGTGAAATGGATTCAGGAAAAGTACGGATATGATGTCATCGCCTTAGGGTTGGACGTTGGTGAAGGGAAAGACTTGGAGAAGATCCGTCAGAAAGCGCTGGACGTCGGTGCGATTAAGGCGATTATGGTGGACGCTAAGGAACTGCTTGCGGAGGAATACCTGATTCCCGCTTTGAAAGCAAACGCACTGTATGAAGGGAAATACCCGCTGTCTTCTGCACTATCCCGTCCATTAATCTCCAAGCTGTTGGTGGAGGTAGCGGAACAGGAAGGCGCAGTAGCTGTCGCACACGGTTGTACAGGAAAAGGAAATGACCAGGTTCGTTTCGAAGTGTCCATCCAGGCCTTGAATCCAAACCTTGAAGTGATCGCTCCAGTCCGGGAGTGGGGAATGACTCGTGATGAACAGATCGTATATGCAGAAGAAAATGGCATTCCAATTCCTGTGAATTTAGAAAATCCGTTTTCCATCGATGCGAATATCTGGGGACGTGCCTGCGAAGCCGGCGTTCTGGAGGATCCTTGGAAAGAGGCTCCGGAAGCGGCATACGCCTGGACGAATCCTATTGAGAAAACTCCGGATACGCCGGAAACGATCGATATCGATTTTGTGGAAGGGAAGCCGGTAGCTATTAACGGTAAGGAAATGGGTATTGTAGAATTGATCGAATACTTGAATGAACTGGGTGGAGAGCACGGAGTCGGACGTATCGATCATACAGAAAACCGCCTTGTCGGAATCAAATCAAGAGAAGTGTATGAAAACCCTGCAGCCATGATCCTGATCAATGCTCATAAAGAGCTTGAGTTCCTGACATTGACAAGAGAAGTATCCCAGTACAAAGCGAATGTCGATCAGCAGCTTTCCAAGATCATTTACGATGGTCTATGGTACTCTCCGCTGCAGCCGGCGCTTGCTGCTTTCGTAGAGACAACACAGAACGTAGTGACTGGTACAGTGAAAGTGAAGCTGTTTAAAGGTCATCACACAGTGATTGGTAAGAAATCGCCGGTCAGTCTTTACAACGAGGAACTGTCCACTTATTCCAAAGAAGACGCGTTCGATCACAATGCAGCTGTCGGTTTCATTAAACTGTGGGGGCTTCCGACGAAAGTATATGCTGATGTTCATAAAGGCGATAAGCTGTTGAACAAAGCCAAGGTGAGCGCGCATGACTAAGCTGTGGGGCGGCCGCTTTACCAAACCAACGAATAAACTGGTGGAAGAGTACACCTCTTCCATCGGCTTTGATCAAAAACTGGCCCTTCAGGATATTAAGGGAAGCATGGCACACGTTACGATGCTCGGCGCGTGCGGCATCATTTCCGAAGAGGAAGCTGCTCAAATCAAAGATGGTTTGTTAACTATTGAGCAAAAGGTGAAGAACGGGGACGTCACGTTCGCTGTAGAGCATGAAGATATTCATATGAATATTGAGAAGCTGTTGATTGATGAAATTGGTCCCGTTGGCGGCAAACTGCATACAGGGAGAAGCAGGAATGACCAGGTAGCGACAGATATGCATCTGTATTTGAGAGAGAAGACGAAGGATCTCATTCAATTGCTGGAAGCAGTCCAAGCGGCTCTTGTTGATCAGGCGGAATCCCATGTAGAAACCATTGTCCCTGGTTATACACATTTGCAGCGCGCCCAGCCGATTTCTTTCGGACATCATCTCCTTGCTTATTTCTGGATGTTTGAAAGAGATAAAGAAAGATTGCAGGACAGCTTGAAGCGTGTCAACTGGTCACCACTTGGGGCGGCTGCCTTGGCAGGTACACCATATCCAATCGATCGTCAGATGACAGCGGAAGCGCTGGGGTTCGACCAACCGTATCCCAACTCTTTGGATGCCGTGAGCGATCGGGATTTCATTCTTGAGTTTCTATCGATTTCTTCGATTTTGATCATGCATATCTCCCGTCTGTCGGAAGAACTTGTGATGTGGGGAAGTCAGGAATTCCAATTTGTGGAGCTCGATGACGCATTCTGTACAGGATCAAGTATCATGCCGCAGAAGAAGAACCCGGATGTTCCTGAACTGTTGAGAGGGAAAACCGGTCGCATATACGGAAACCTTATAGGACTGCTTACTTTGCTTAAAGGTCTCCCGCTTGCCTACAATAAAGACATGCAGGAAGACAAGGAAGGTATGTTCGATACCGTTGAAACGCTGGAAGGAGCACTGCAGCTGCTTGCGCCGATGCTTGCATCCATGAAAGTCAATGATAAAGAGATGAAGAAGGCAGTCACAGAAGATTATTCCAATGCGACGGATATCGCTGATTACCTGGCAGTAAAAGGTATGCCTTTCCGTCAAGCGCACGAAGTCATCGGAAAAATCGTTCTGTATGCGATAGAAAACAAAAAGTATCTGCTCGATTTGAAAATGGAGGAGTATAAGGAATTTTCCGAGCTGTTTGAAGCGGATATATATGAGAAACTAGCACCGGATCATGTAGTAGCGGCACGAAACAGTGAAGGTGGAACAGGATTTGAGCAAGTGAATAAGCAATTGCAATTGGCAAAAGGGCATCTGGGTTGAGCAGGTGTCCTTTTTCTTTTCTAATGGAAGAGAATAGTGTAGTAATGAAAACGTTTGAAAAATGTCTGGAAGGCTATTATAACCATACGACCTTAATCTCGAGAGGAGTATGTGACATGTCTAAGTATGTACAAGCCTATTTTCAAACAGAGAACGATGCCGAGGGTGCGAAGTCGTCCCTGCAGAAGCTAGCGGTGGAAGGAGAAATGTTGGAAGCTGTTCCAGAGGAAGCGGACTTGACACCGATTGTTCCGTTGGCAGGATCGACATCAACAGGGGGAGGTACGTTTACCTTCACAGAAGTGATTTCACCAAAACATGATCATGAAGAAGCGTTGACAGATAAAAAGCACTTGACTCATGTGCTGCACTTTTCCGTAGAGGAAGAGTCCTTGGAAGAAGCCCTCAAAATTATGAAGGACCACGGCGGCCATGTGGATAAAAAATTATTGAAATGATAATCACCTCCGTCTCCTCAGAAAGACGGAGGTGATTTCTTTTACATGTATAGGCTGGCAAGGAAGATCCCCATTGTTTCTTGATAGATCTCATCAAACTGGTCAAGTGGAAGCGGGTTTACTCCTTCTCCCAGCTCAAGGGTGAATCCGGGACGGCGGAATTCCTGAATGAACCAATCTTTATAGCCGGAAAAGCTGTCTACATAGCGGATGGGCTCGTAGCCGCTGACTCTCCCGAATTCTTCTGCAATGGCAATGGATTCCGCAGGCTCTAATCCCTCGTATCCCCAGAAGATGACCTCACCCTGCGTATGCAGGGCAAGCATCTTTTCGAAGTTCCGATCCTTTGCCAACTCGGCCATGGCGATCGTTTCCGGCTCTGTCAGTGGTTCATATCCGGGAAAATCACGCGGAGCTGGTGCCGTCGGTTTTCTCGCGGCGTCCACTTCCCACTTAGCAGGAAATTGATTGTTAAGGTCCACCCCGCGGATGTTCGCCTTCCAGTCGGTGAAATCATTACTTCCTTGATTAATGCGCAATGCTTCTCTGCCGAATTCTCCTTCGGGCGCGCCGTTTAAGACGAGATCGACACCATCAGGATCGACCATCGGGACGATCGATATGGTGATTTGATCATAGTAGGGGAGCATATCAAGCCCTCGTATCGTTTCTTTATTTGTTAAAGCGAGGACATAATCGTTGAGAAACTGCATGATGACAGCAGTTGTGATCCACTCATTCGCATGGAAGGAGCCGTTCCAGTGAACCACTTTCGGACCGCGTCCGATTTGAAGCTCCACCAGGTCTTTGCCCATGACGCTTTGACCGATGACATTCTTCCGGATATATGGATACAAAGCGAGGAGCTTATCGATATCCTTGCGAAGAATAGTCGAGTCATACGGTTGGTTCCCGTCGAGGATCCGGTAAGTCACAAGGACAGGAATAGTTAGTTTTTGGCCGATGACGAGACGTGAGGGGTCTATCCCCGGATTTAATAGAGCAAGCGCGTCCAGGGAGATTCTCCGCTCGCTCGCCAACTTCCATAATGTATCTCCTTTTTGGATGGTATAGGTGCTTGTTTCGTAACCCGGAATAAAGATGGTTTGACCTATGGAGAGTTCACCCGGTTCGATCCCGGGATTGGAGTCTATTAATAAAGTCAGCGGGATATTGAACAAATTGGCATAATACCATAACGTATCTCCACTTCTCACTTTTACGTCCACGATAAAGCCCCCTCTCCTTATATGTATATGGAAAGAGGAAAAGGAGCATGAAGTCATTTTCTCTACAGTTTTTTAAAAAACGATACATAGCAGCTGGATTTCAGGTACAATAAGGCGTAATGGCCATCCAAGGCCTCAGTTGAAGAAAGTAGTGATATACATGCAAACATTCGAACAATTAGGAGTGCCTTCCCATTTAGTCGGAAAGCTGAAGCAGCAAGGCGTCACTTCTCCTACGGATATACAGGTGGAAGCCATCCCCGCTTTAATGGATGGCCGGGATATCATCGCAGAAGCACAGACCGGAACAGGCAAGACGTTCGCCTTCCTGCTGCCTATACTGCACAATATTGACCCGGATCTGGCAGAGGTACAGTCTGTCGTCATTACCCCGACAAGGGAACTTGCGCTGCAGATCACGGAGGAAGTGACGAAAGTGAAGGATGCGGCTACTCATGTCCTCGCAGTGTACGGTGGACAAGATGTTGCGAAGCAGGCGAATAAGTTGAACGGACGAGCCCATATCGTTATCGCGACGCCGGGCAGGCTCCTCGATCATATGCGGAGAGGGACGATCAGCCTCCAGTCCGTCCGTCACCTTGTCCTGGATGAAGCGGATCAGATGCTTGAAGCAGGATTTCTTCCTGATGTGGAAGCGATTCTCTCTGAAATGAATGCCGAGAGACAGTCGATGCTTTTCTCAGCGACGATTACGAAGCAGGTCCAGAAGCTTGGTAGAAAGATGCTGAAGGACCCGGCGCGTATTTCAGTAAAAGGGGAGCAGGTCACGGTTTCGAATATTAAGCAGCTTCTCTATGAGACGACGGACAGGCAGAAGCAGGCCGCGCTCCTGACAATCATGAGGGAGCACCGTCCCTTCCTTGCGGTGATTTTCTGCCGGACGAAAAGGCGGGCGAAGAAGTTGAACGATGCCTTGACCGCAGAAGGATTTGCATCGGATGAGCTGCACGGAGATCTTTCCCAGGCAAAAAGGGAAAAAGTGATGAAGCGGTTCCGTGAAGCGAAGCTGCAGTATCTGGTAGCAACAGACGTTGCTGCTCGGGGATTGGATGTGGAAGGTGTCACTCACGTTTTCAATTATGACATCCCGCAGGACCCGGAAAGCTATGTGCACCGGATCGGACGGACGGGGAGAGCAGGCGGCAAGGGACTTGCGATCACGTTTGCTGCACCGAAGGACAAACCAGCGCTTAGAGATATTGAGAGGTTCATCAGTGAAAAACTGGAACGCCGGACGATCGAAGGTCTTTCACCAGGAAAGCGGAAGGAACAGGAAGATACGGAAAGAAAACCACGTCATAATAGGCGTAGAAGAAAGTAAAAGACGAGGCCCGGGAGGCCTTCGTCTTTTTTTTATGGAATAGTGACAAAAGTTTAACATTGAGAGGCGTCTGGAAATATGATATAGTAACAATGTAATTCCGAGTTTACTTATAGGAATTATAAATTATGGGGAGAGATGACGAAATGGGAATGGAATTCGTCGACTTATTCGACCAATGGGCGAGTTCGTATGATGACACAGTAGCCGGGAAAGATCCCGAATATAGGGAAGTGTTCGACGGGTACGATGAAATGCTTGCCCGCCTCGCCGCTTTGTCCGTATCGCCTGTCATGGAATTCGGTGTCGGCACAGCCAATTTAACCCGCCGGATGGTGGATCAAGGAAAATTGGTAATCGGAGTCGAACCCTCTTCGGAAATGCGCAAAATTGCTAAGATGAAATGTCCGGAAGCAGCAATATATGATGGGAACTTTCTGGATTACCCGCAGTTTGGGACTCCGATTCGTTCCATTGTCAGCTCATTCGCCTTCCACCACCTGACCAAAGAGGAAAAGGAAACAGCGATCAAAAGCTTCCACGACCAGCTGGATACAGACGGTCAAGTCATCTTTATTGATACCATCTTCCAGGATGAAGCACATAAACAGAGGCTGATCCGTAAAGCGGAAGAAGCGGGATTTTTAAATTTAGCACAGGATTTGCAGGAAGAATACTATGCCTATCTAGAAGAATTAAGGGAGGCGTTTATTGCTCAAGGGTTTAAAGTGTCCTTCGAGCAGCTGAATAAATACGCTTGGCTCATACAAGCGAACAAAGGGGAATGATCTTATGCCAAAAATGAACGTAGAAAGCTTCAACTTAGACCACACGAAAGTGAAAGCACCTTATGTGCGTCTTGTAGGAGTGACAGAAGGAGAACACGGCGACAAAATATATAAATACGATTTGCGTATCAAGCAGCCGAACCAGGAATATATGGATATGCCTGCGCTGCACTCCCTGGAGCATTTGATGGCGGAAAACAGCCGTAACCACCACGATCGAATCATTGATATCGGTCCGATGGGCTGTCAGACCGGCTTCTATATAGCCGTATTGAATGATGACAGCTACGACAATGTCCTTGATGTCATCGAGAAAACATTGAACGACGTTCTGGAAGCCGATGAAGTGCCGGCCTGCAATGAAGTACAGTGCGGATTCGCAGCCAGTCACAGCCTGGAAGGCGCGAAGGAACTTGCGAAGGAGCTGCTGGAGAAACGCAGCGAATGGACGGAAGTCTTTTAATACACGGGAGATGAGAATGCGATGGGTTACGTCAAGAATATACAGTCACTGATCGGTCAGACACCTATGATTGAACTCACTCATTCAGACATCCCGAATCAAGTTAGGATATTTGCCAAACTTGAATTCATGAACCCAGGCGGTAGTGTCAAAGACCGCCTGGGTTTAAAACTGATTGAGGATGCACTGGAGAAAGGCCTGATTCGGGAGGGTGGCACCATTGTCGAGCCTACAGCGGGGAACACCGGTATAGGATTGGCACTGGCCGCAATCGGCAGGGGCTTCCGGGTTCTTTTTGTTACACCGGAGAAGTTCAGTAAAGAAAAGCAGACGTTGATGCGGGCGCTCGGTGCTGAAGTCATCCACACGCCTACAGAAGAAGGCATGCGGGGAGCCATTGAGAAGGCAGAGCAGCTGTGCCTGACCATTCCCGGTGCGTACAGCCCTAAGCAGTTCAGCAACGAAGCGAACCCTCAAGCGTACACGGATTCCTTAGGACCTGAAATTTATCAGGATTTAAACGGTGAAATAGATATTTTTGTTGCCGGCGCCGGTACCGGGGGGACGTTTATGGGAACGGCCCGGTATTTAAAAGGGAAAAAAGAAGAAATTAAAACCGTCATCGTGGAACCGGAAGGCTCGATTCTGAATGGTGGTAAGCCGGGATCTCACCGTACGGAAGGCATCGGAATGGAGTTTCTGCCTTCCTATATGGACACAGCTTACTTCGATGCGATTCATACGATTTCCGATGACGTCGCCTTTCAAAGGGTGAGGGAGCTTGCAAGGAAGGAAGGGCTGCTGGTAGCCAGTTCTTCCGGTGCGGCGTTCGAAGCAGCGCTGCGAGAGGCAGAATCCGCCAAACCGGGTTCGAAGATCGTGACCATTTTTCCGGATAGTAGTGAAAGATATCTAAGCCAAGGCATATATGAGGAGTGATGAAATGAGAAAGAAAACGCAGCTGATCCATGGAGGAATTACTGGAGATGAGAAGACAGGCGCGGTCAGTGTGCCGATTTATCAAGTCAGCACTTATGAACAGGATGGTGTTGGAAAGCATCGCGGGTATGAATATTCCCGGACTGGAAACCCGACCCGTTTCGCCTTGGAAGAGTTGATTAAGGAATTGGAAGGCGGTTACCGAGGCTTTGCGTTTGGTTCAGGAATGGCGGCGATCACGGCTGTATTGATGACCTTTGATAAAGGCGATCACGTAATCTTTACCGATGACGTCTATGGCGGTACGTACCGGATGGTATCCAAAGTAATCAACCGCTTCGGTTTGGAAGCAAGTTTTGTGGATACGAGCGACGTAGACACGGTGGAAGCGGCTGTCCAAGCGAATACGAAAGCCATTTACGTAGAGACTCCAACAAACCCTCTATTGAAAATCACCGACTTGAAACGGGTCTCGGAACTTGCCCGTGCCAAGGGACTGACGTTGATTGTCGATAATACGTTCAGTACACCATATTGGCAGAATCCGATCGACCTCGGAGCAGATATCGTACTTCACAGTGCAACGAAATATTTAGGCGGTCACAGTGACGTCGTGGCAGGCCTTGTCGTTGTGAACTCGGAGGAACTTGCAGAAGCTGTCCACTTCGTATTGAATTCCACCGGAGGAATCCTCGGTCCACAGGACTCCTGGCTGCTCATGCGGGGGATCAAAACGCTTGGAATCCGCATGGAGGAGATCGAAGCAAATACGAAGGAATTCGTAAGCTTTCTTGAAGGCCTTCCTGAAGTGACGAAGATTTATTATCCGGGCTTGTCCTCGCATAAGGGAAGTGACATTCACCACGCTCAGGCGAGAGGGAACGGCGGAATGATCAGCTTTGACGTCGGCAGTGGTGAGAAAGCAGACAAAGTTCTGCGAAACGTCCGCTATTTCACACTGGCGGAAAGCCTTGGAGCAGTAGAAAGCTTAATTTCTGTTCCTGCTATGATGACGCATGCTTCCATTCCCGAAGATCGCAGAGCTGAGCTCGGTATTACAGACGGATTGATCCGCGTATCCATCGGTTTGGAAGATATAGAGGACTTAAAAGAAGACTTTCTGGCCGCTTTACGCGCGTAAAAAAATGGAGCATTCCGATGATGGGATGCTCTTTTTTGTTTGTCTGTATAGGTGTCTTTTGATCGTGCCAAACTAAGGGGGCAAGTCAAGGAGTGGAGATAAAATGGATGACACTATATACAAAGAACGATTACAGCAACGTAAGCGTGAAATAGAACGACGAATGGAAGAAGAAGCGAATTTCGGCTTGGAACGTGGTTTCGCTAGTGATATGGCTTCCGGAGAGTTGTCGCAGTATGACAACCATCCTGCTGACTCCGGGACGGAGCTTTATGAGCGTGAGAAAGATCTCGCGTTGTCCGGGCATTTGCGTGAAGAGCTCTCTGATATTCATTATTCGCTTACTCAAATAGCAAAGGGTACGTACGGTGTTTGTGAGAAGACCGGGCGGCAGATACCAAAAGAAAGGCTCGATGCTCTTCCCACCGCCAGAACGATTGCGGAAGAATCTCCGAACGACAGGCTTTATTCAGGCCGTCCGCCGGAGGAAGAGGTGCTTTCTGAAATGGAAGAAGCCTATGGAGAGATCCGCATGACGCCGGAATACAATGAGCAGAATGCCTATGAACAAGTAGCGTCTTTCAATCAAAGCGCTATGACCTATGATGACTCTTCCTTAATGGACAATCAGGACGGGGTCGGATATGTGGAAGAATACGAACCGTTTGTATCAACCGATATTTATGGCTACACAGGTGCGGATCACGTCCGATTTGAACGTAACGTGCACTACGATAAGTATATGGATGATTTGGAAGAAATCGAAGAATAGAGGAAAGCCTGAGCGGATTGCTCAGGCTCTTTTTAATATCCCACTTCGACAGCGGCGTTCACAATGTACATTAAATCGTTCTTGTCCTCTTTGTCTTTGAGCAGGATTCCACTCGATGTGAGCATGCCGCCTTCCATCACTTCAATGGTGACGTCCCCGTATGGAATGGCTTGTTTAACGGCATCATGATCCAGCTTATCATGATCGCATGGGACCGCCAGCTTCACTTTGATTTTCATGTTATCAAGGGATTGCTCCGGCAGCACGGTACGGATGCCCGGCATCGAATTAGTATGGATGGCATTTTTAATGGCACGAACAGAAGCTTTCGTCACATCCTGACCATGAACATCCGTACCCATCCCGGTTTGTATAAACATTAATTGTTCCATGTATTGAACCACCTTTCTTACTGTTTATCGTATCACAGGAAAGACCAGGGAATGAAACGGAAATCATTCCTGATCTCTCATCCACTCATGGAGCAGGGCGGAAGGAAGTGGCTTTTCAATATAAAAGCCCTGCAACATGTCCGCATGGATGCCTTGAAGGTAATCAGCCGTTTCGGCATTTTCCACGCCTTCCACGACGACTTCACATCCAAGGCTCTGTCCAAGTTCAATCATCTTCTTAACAATAATGCGGCTTTTATCTTTGAGCAGCAGATCTTTCGTAAAGCTGCGGTCGACTTTCAGCGTATGAATTGGATAAAGGCTTAAGTATTTCATCGACGAATACCCAGTACCAAAATCATCGATGGCGATTTGGACGCCCATACGTTCCATTTTCCTTAAGGTTTCCACCGTCCTGCTCTCCTGTCGGAAGGCAATCTGTTCGGTCACCTCCAGTAATAATTGAGAAGGATTCACCCTTGACTGGGCGAGCGCTGCTTCGAGCGTCTTCAAAAAGGACGGATGCTCGAAGTGCTGCGGCGAAATGTTGATACTCATGACTAATCCAGTGTAGCCGGCGTTTTCTAATTCATTCAGCTTAGCAAGACCGGTTTGAAGCACCCACTCGCCGATTTCTACAATCATGCCCGTCATCTCTGCAAGCGGTAAAAATAATGCCGGGGGGAGCAGACCTTTTTCCGGGTGCTCCCAGCGTATCAAAGCTTCCATTCCTCTCACTTTTCCAGTAGATGCTTGCACCTGAGGCTGATAAAACAATTCAAACTGGTCCTTATCAAGCGCCTTTCTTAAATTCAGTTGGAACCGTTCGTAAGCGAGGTGATCCTGATCCATCTCCGGGTCAAAGAACCGAAATTGGCTGCGTCCGTTTTGTTTAGCCGCGGTCTTCGCACGGTGCGCATGACGGATAATGGTCGCCGGTGAATCTCCATGGTCAGGAAAAACAGCCCCTCCAGTACTTACCGTTACGTATATATCCTGACTTTCGATAGAATAAGGAGCATGGAACTGCTGTAAATAATGGCTGATCCTCTGATGAAGCTGAATGCCTTCTCCCGGATCATGCAGCAGGACAACAAAACCGTCCTGGAACCATCCAAGTTTGTCCCTCCCATGAAGAGCGGATTTAAGGCGTCTCGTTATACCCATAATCAGTTGATCTCCCACCCGGTACCCCAGTTCTTCATTAAAAGCAGAAAAACGGTCAATGTCCATATAGAGGACTGCAAAGGGCTGATCTTTCTGGATCTCGTCATCCAGGTAATGTTCGATCCAATGTCGGTTCGGAAGGTTCGTCAACGAATCATAGAAAGCGATTCGTTCAAGCTCCATTTCCGCTTCTTTCCGCTTCACATGCTCGGTGATGAAGGCTGCCATATCCGCAATGGAAGTACCAAAAGCTTTCTCATCGAAATCCCATGGACGCGAGCGGTCGAACTGTTCACAGCAGAGGACACCAACCATTTCGCCACCGCAGATAATCGGAATATCCAGCATAGCCAGGACGTTATTCGGTTGGTTAAAAGCTTCGCTCAGCTCAAAGACCCGGTCGTCCTGTGTTGTATTACTGACAGCCAGTGTGCGCTCGTTCTCCAATGCGGAGAAATAGGCTGGGAAAGCATTCCTGGGAAGGTTTTTCATTGGAGGATCAACGGTCCTATCCCCTCTTTCCTTCATCGCTTCCACTTGAAGGTTTTCACGAGCCTCATCAAACATCCAGACGCTGACTCTGTCCGTATCGAGGGTTTCAATCGTTGTGTTACAAATCATTTCAAAAGCAGGCAGCAGATCGATCCTTGTAAGTCGGGCATCTTTCATGATTTTCATCAGCTCCGACTGCTGACGGCGAATGCGCTCTTCTCGATTTGCGCGGGAAGAATACGATTTCGGACCCTGACGTAATGGAAGGGTGCAGGCTTCTAATATGGGTAACAGTCCAGCTATTTCTGATGCCTCGATGTCACAATTATGACCGGCGAGAATAATTATTTCTTTTTCCGAAGGCAGCATAACCGCTGCTGCCTTTTCTTCGCCTGGAAAGAGGGAAGAAACGTTATGGATCTCCCCGGGCTTTCCGTACCACTGGATTCCAGGAAGTGGGTAGAAACGTGAATCGTTCACGTGCTCGAACGATGAATGAAACATACCCTCCTCCTTCTCTTGACGGTAAAGGAATGCTCCATCCGCTTTGAAATAAAGACAGCATTGTTCCAATATGTAGGAGACGGCATTCAAAGGGTCTTTCGTAAGAAGACTCGACATGAATGATGTAGTGACCAGAGGGGATTGATCCATGCTTGCACTCCCTTTATTTGTGTTGGATTGTCTATAGTGTACTACGTTTATCCGACATGATTCGAATTATTTCTACTGGATGCTTTACTTTTAGCGCTTTGGGATAAGCTAAGAAGTACAGGAGGGATGTGCTTTGAAGCGCTTAAATGTAGCCCTGTTGGCTATTGTATTCGTTCTATTGTACAGCACTGGTGTCGCTGCTGAAAGTCAGTACAAAATCGTTCACAAAGATCAAGTGACAGAAGGCTGGGAAATCCATGTCGACTATCCGCTGTTTGAGCAACTGGAGAATAAGGCGATACAGGAGCGGGTGAACAATGACATCATCGATAAGTTGGAAGAGAAATTCCGTATGGTCAAGAGGGGCGCAGGTGAGTCGATAGGCATCCCTTATTTGTATTATGAAGAAACGATTGTTTACGAAGAGAAGGAGTTCTTCTCGGTTGTCATGACATCTCATATCTCACGGGGGGACCGCTATAATTCGACTGTCTCATCTGTGAACTTTGTGGATGGAGCAGCAGGGGAGATCAGACCTTTAAAAGAGGTTGTTCACATGGATCGGTTAAACAAAGCTGTGGAAAAAATTATCCAATCCGATCCTGATACGTACTTTCAGAAAACGTTCCGCGGTGTAAGGGACAATACCGCCTACTATCTTCAAAAAGACAAAATCGTACTGGTATTTAATAAGTATGAAGTCGCTCCTGGCGTGTTTGGTACACCTGAGATGTCGATTCCTTTAAAGGGGATGAAGAAAGAGCATCCGAAAGAAAAACGGGCTCCTGTTCCGTCCTATACTTCCGCCTATATAAAATAAAGAAGCATAAGCCTTGGCTTATGCTTCTAACATTTCTTCTTCCTGATTCTGGTCTCCGTAATAATGGAACATATATTGTTCTTTCGTAATGACATACAAGTCATAAACATCTTCTACTCCATTGATCTGCTGGAGAACTTCCGGATACGTTTCGTTCGCCAAGGATACATAAGGGATTTTCAAGGCCGCTTTCATGGATCGGATGTTGGTTCTCCTGATCTTCATGAAGATCGCTTCGATGCCGAGTTGGAAGAACAATTCTTCAAAGAAGGCCTCTTTCGCAGGTTGGTTGTAACCTTTACCGAAATAGGGTTTGCCAATCCATGTTGCCAGAAAACCCTTACCTTCTGTCACGTCGAAAAGGTTGATCGTGCCGATCGGCTGTGCCCACTCATCAAGGATGGTACGTGAAATCAATTCCCCCCGATCTTCTGCTTCTATCGTCTGCTTCGTTAAGAAATAAAACTCATCACTTGATGCAGCTTTGTGGCGGACGTACGGAAAGACTTCGGGATGACTCATCAATTCAAAAAGTACCGGGGCGTCATGTAGGTCACGTTTTTTCAGCATAAAAAATCCCTCCTTGTAATGAGGAGGGTGGACCGGATGCATAGGGAAAAAAGCATGCACCTAGCCGGATTCGGCCCACCCTCGAATTTTTATCAACAGCTCACAAAAATTCGGGGTGGGAATCGAACCCACTAGAACCAGCATCATGCTGGTGGCGCACCATTTGCCTTCCCTACACCAAAAACGTATAAATGAACATCTAACTTTATAATAATCGAGAACTTAAAAAAAGTGAATGGATTTTTTCAAGTTGGACGATTATTTTTTTGTTGTCCATGATCGCTGGTAGAGGAGGTTTTTTCTGCCACAGAATAGATGACCAATCTTTTGGAATAAGTAGAGGCATCTGCATCATAAGGACCGGTACACGTAATTAAATTCAGAGAGGCTTGGTTCGACGGTCCGAACAAGTCACGGATGGGGGCATCCTCATACGGATAAGCCGCCACTTGGGAAACGATGAACGTCTTTTTTTGACCCGTACGATCGTAAACCTCTATCACCTCACCTGAAGACAGGTCTTTAAGGTCATAGAACACACCTGGACCACTTTTGCCGTCGACATGTCCTGCAATCACTGCATTACCCTGGTTTCCCGGTTTCGTTCCCGGCTCGAACCAGCCGACATCCGTAATATTGTCCGGCACAGCCATGCCGCCTTCTTCCGTGTAACCAAGAGCACGGACAGGCGCATCAACTCCGAGAGAAGGAATGACCAATCTGGAAGGAACGATCCCTTCCTGAACACGGTTGTGGACGGTTACAGCCTGCTCGTAGTTTTTCTTTATCGGCGCTTCTCTTTCCTTGGCGCTTTCTATATCCTCAGAGGTGCTGGAATCTTCAGATACAGAAAGGACCTGGACGCCTTCTTCTTCTTGTGTATTCAGTAAAAGGAGACTGATAAAGAAGACAAGGCAGCCCAGGGCCAGAGAATATATTATATGGCGCAATTACGTGTTGAAACGTTTACGTGTGAACAGCAGGCCAGCACCCATGGCCAGTACTCCTAAAATTGCTGCATACCAGATAGTGGAGGAAGAGGATGCTGCCGTTCCGCCCAAGCCGGTCGCAGGCATCTCGGAAGGCATGGCATTCGAATCCTGAAGCAGAAGAACTTCCGGATTATCCGCTGTACCTACAGCGAAAGCGCTATAGACTTTACCCGATTCCAAGGTAGTTCCGGACAAGTCGATCAGCTGTGTACCGTCTGTCGTCCGTACTTCCAAGTCGTACGTTCCAGGCTCCAATTCCTTGTAATCTGTTACCATAGGGAATTCAGCACCTGCAAACAGGGCATCTCCGTCAATTGGTCCGACATCTACTGCTGGTGCTCCCGGGATGAAGTGGCCGACACGGATCTTGGCCATCCCTTCACTTGCATCCATGGAATCCTGGAGAGCTTTTAATTCGAGGCTGTCCAAATTATTAATGGCAGCCGCTGTGTAAGCCATTCCGGATTCAACCGTTACGGTAGTAGAAATGACCGGATCCTGTTCTCCCTTTGTTCCTGCTGCATAAATCTCTACTTTGTGTTCCCCGGCAGGAACTTCCATGTAATCTGTAGCCGCTTTGAACTCGGCTCCTTCCACAACTGCCTCATCATTCACATAAACGTCTACGGCTGGTGCATCAGGGGAGGCATGCAGAATCCGGACCATGGCATTACTTTCATGACCGTCTGCAAAAACCGATGGGGCAAACAGACTGAGAACAAGAGCGACAGCAGTAAATAAGGTAATAAACTTCTTCATTTCTCCACTCCTACCAAAGTTTTTTTATCTCCACTGCTGTCGTTATTGTTCAGCAGTTTCAACCGTGTTCAAAAACGAAAAAAGGACGTGCACACCTATAACATTCTCCTTATTCACACATTTCAATCCTGTGTATAGGTTCTGATAGGTTATATAGAAACCCAAAACAAAAAACCAGGAAACAGTTCCTGGTTTTACTTTCTGTATTATTCCTGGAAATATACCATTTTCCCATCAATCATCGTCCATATCGGCTTGGAAAGATACTCGAAGGGGTGCCCGCTCCATAAAACGAGGTCAGCATCTTTTCCTTTTTCAATGGACCCCACGCGGTCGTCTACACCAAGGTTTCTGGCCGGAACGATGGTAATGCCCCGAAGCGCGTCTTCTATTTCCATTCCTTCTCTTGCGGCGAGGGCTGCACATATGTTCAAGTATTGGATCGGTGTGTAGGGGTGATCAGTAGTTATCGATACCCGAATGCCGTAATCATGCAGAATCTTATACGTCTGCCATGTCTTGTTACGCAGCTCAATCTTGGACGCGCGTGTGAATGTCGGGCCTACAGACACCTGTAAATCCCTTCCTGCCAGTTCGTCAGCGATTAAGTGGCCTTCCGTACAATGCTCAATCCGGAGATCCAGATCAAATTCATCGGCAAAACGAAGGGCTGTGATGATGTCGTCCGCGCGGTGAGCATGAATGCGGACGGGTATTTCTTTGTTTAATGCTTTGATGATCGGTTGTACTCTCAAGCCGGGATCCGGATCCTTCATCGCCGCATAGAACGTTTCACGAAGCGTCCCCATAATCCCCAGTCTTGTGATCGATGCATTCTTTGATTGGGAGTGAATACGTTTCGGATTTTCCCCAAGTGCCAGTTTCAGACCGGCGGTGTGACGGAGGATCATATGGTTGATGGTATGACCGACCGTTTTGATAACAGACGTCATCCCGCCGATCATGTTCGCACTTCCAGGCATAATATGCGCTGTTGTGACTCCGGCTTTTCTCGCGTTGAAGAATGCAGGGTCCAATGGATGGGCTCCGTCAATGGCTCGCAAATGAGGGGTGACCGCTTCTATCGTTTCGTTGGCATCACTGCCGGCCCAACCCGTTCCTTCATCATATAAACCAAGGTGGGTGTGGACGTCGACAAACCCCGGATATAGATCCATCCCTTTGCCGTCAATGTATTCCGCCTGTTCCGGCAGGGCGATAGAGACCCCGTAGTCATGAATTTTTCCATCCACGATGTAAATGGTGCCGTTCGGGATGGAAGGGGAGGTGATCGGGTGAATATGGACATTCTTAATTACAGTGTTCATATACATACAGCCCTTCAAATGTTATTACTTTTATTATACTTGATTTCAGCTGGTTGGCTCACGGAAAAGAACGAAACTGTTTGTTTCGTTCTTTTCCGGCTTGTTAAGAAGTGATTTCCGTCTGGAAGTTGGGCCGCTTACCAAGGGGGGCAGGAGCCCGCACGGTTCTCTAAGCCCGCTGCCCGGAATTACCCTTCCGTAGTCCCTGCTATATATGTGTAGAGTCTTATCTTTTTATCCGATTCTTCATCTTATCTTTCTTTCAGGATAGACGTAAGGGCAGCTTTTAATTCAGGGTATTCGAATTCATATCCTGCAGATAGTGCTTTTTTCGGCAGCACCGACTGTCCGTCGAGCAGCAGGGTGCTCATATCTCCGAGCGCAGCCTTCAAAGCAAAAGACGGGGCAGGGAGCCAGTGGGGACGGTTCATTACTTCTGCAAGTGTCCTGCCGAAATCCTTGTTTCTTTTCGGATTGGGTGCCGTGGCATTCAGTGGTCCCTGTATGTCCTTATGATGAAGGGCGAATGTAAGCAGTCCGACGACATCGCGGATGTGGATCCATGACATCCATTGCTCTCCGGAACCGAGGTTTCCACCGATCATACACTTATAGGGGAGGATCATTTTCGGAAGAGCTCCCTGTTCACCAAGGATGATTCCGAACCGGACATACACCGTACGTACTCCTTTATCGGCCGCTTGGGAAGCGAGGTTTTCCCACCTCACCGTTACGTCCGCCAGGAAGTCGTTCCCTGGTTCCGTCGTCTCTTCGGTGAATGTTTTCGTATGAGAACTTCCGTAAAAGCCCACGGCAGAAGCATTGACAAGGACTTCGGGTGGTTGGGGAAGGCGGTCGATCAGGGTGAGCACACCCTCGGTTGCTTTTATTCTGCTTTCAAGGATCGACTGTTTCCTTTCCTCGGTCCAGCGTCCGCTGTTCAATGACTGGCCGGCAAGGTTAACAATGGCGTCAAGGGCAGGTAAGTGATTTTCCGGTTGGTACTCATCCTTCAGCCACCCTACATAAGTGACCCGTTCTTGATTCTCATGTTTTTCGGGGCTCCGGGTCAATATGTAAATATCATGCCCTGCTTTAACCAGTTGGTCTGTCAGCTGCGATCCAACAAAACCGGTACCCCCGGTAACAGCAATTTTCATTGATTCTCCTCCTTGCGATAGTAAGACTCGATTAGTTTACGCTTCTGATGCGGTTCAAATCCATGTTCCCATACCGGGTAACATGCTAAACTGAAAAAAAGAGGTGATGGATATGGCTAAGCTCACTAGAATCACGACGCAAAAGAAACATAAACATAGATATAATATTTTCATGGATAAGGGAAATGGGGAAGAGTACGGGTTCAGTGTCGATGAAGACGTTCTCGTCCAATATCGCCTGCAGAAGAACATGGAGATGGACGATGCTCTGATCAACGCTTTGATTCAGACCGATACGCTTCACAAATCTTATACCCTTGCTATTCATTATTTAAGCTACCGTATGCGGTCGGAAAAGGAAATTCGTGACTATTTGACAGGGAAAGAAGCGGATCCGGAACACATAGATGAAATCGTCAAACGATTGAAGAAGGAGCGTCTGCTGGACGACCAGGAGTTTGCCGCTTCGCTGGTGCGGACAAGGATCATGACCTCAAGCAAAGGTCCTCATATTCTCAAGAAAGAATTGATGGAAAAAGGCGTGGCTGCCAGTGCGGCGGAAGCGGCTCTTGAATACTATACGTTTGACAAGCAGTACGAGAAAGCCATGAAATTTGCCGAGAAGAAACAAAACCATGATGGTCGGAAATCGCACCGTCAACAAATCCAGAATATTCAGCAGACATTGATGCAGAAGGGGTTTACCGGGGATGTCATCCAGGAGGTACTTGCCAATCTGCCCGATGAAAAGCAGGAGGATTCGGAATGGGAAGCGGTCGTCTATCAGGGGGAGAAGCTGAAGCGTAAGTTCGCATCCAAAGAAGGATACGAGCGTAAGCAGAAGGTCAAAGCGGGTTTATACAGGAAAGGTTTTCCTTTCGATTTGATCGATCGCTTTTTAGACGAGCATTTGGAAGATTAATAAAAGAACAAGCGCTGGCTCAGACGTCAGCCGCTTGTTCTTTTTTGTTCAATAGTCTTTTTTTCTCCAAGTCTTCGATTGCTTCGTGAACGTGGTCGACGACCTGAGAGGCTTTTGCTTTTACGTCATCATGGGCGGTCGCCATGACATAACTGTGTGGTGTCATTTCGAACATGCTGATGTCATTAAACGAATCTCCGACACAAGCAACTTCTTCCGGTTTTAATCCGAGTTTATCAATCAGTTTACGAATTCCGTTCCGTTTGTTGATCCCTTTAGGCATCATGTCCACGCAGGTTTCGTGGGAAATGAAGCTGTCAATCTCTTCACCGAACGTCTCCTTGATGTTTTTGGCGGCATGCACTACGTCTGCTTCCTGTCCATTCAAGGTGATCTTGGATGGGAAAATCGTTTGGCCGATTTCCTGCTTCAAGTCCGGCTGGATGATAATGTCATGGAAAAGCTGCTCGGAAATAATATCCACCCATTCGTGGTGCTTGTCCGTAAAGGTCTGATCGGCTGTGGAGACGGTTTTGACCATCGGCTCTTTCTCGATGGCAGTCAGTATTCTTTCCGCCATATTGCCTTCAAACGTTCCTGCGTAGATTTCCTGTCCTTGGTTATCATAAACGAAAGCACCGTTCTGACTGACACGGTGACCGTTGACGCCCACACGTTTCAATACTTCTGCGATTTCGTGATCCATACGTCCGGAAGCCACCGTAAGCGGAGTGCCGTGGTCAATCATCCATTTCAATGCATCAATATCTTCGTTTTTTATATAGTGATCCATGCCGAGAAGGGTCCCGTCGAGATCTGTGACGAATAGTTTGATCATAAATATATCTCCTCCAAGTTTCTTCATTGATGTACATACCTTACTGATTGTACACGACGCAACCGCTTTCAGACAAAGGAGAAGCCTCTCTGTTATGTTAACCTCTTGTAAAATTCCGCTGTGGAATATACGATAGAAGTTATGAGAACGCTGAAAACGCTTTTAATAGTGTTGAGTGGGGGTCCATGATGGAACAGCAGTTAAGGATAGAAAAAGTATTGAATAATAACGTTGTCATTGCTGCCCACCCGGTTTATGAGGAAGTGGTATTGATAGGAAAGGGGATCGGCTTTAATCGGAAATCCGGAGAGGATGTTTCCTTTGACAAAGCCGATAAGACCTTCTTATTAAGTAACGAGAGAGAGAAAGAACAGTATGTTAACCTTCTGCCTCATATCGATGAGCAGCTGATCGATTTCATGAATGATATTCTCATCCACATTGAAGAGAGGATGGGGCAGGAACTGCACCAGCATATCCACGTCGGATTGACCGACCACCTCGCCTTTGCCATCAATCGCGCGAAAAAGAACATGCAGTTTACCAATCCTTTCTTATCTGAAATCGAATCGATTTATCCAAAAGAATACCAGGTGGCCATGGAAGTCGTCACGATGATTTACGATCGGATGGGTACGCAGTTTCCTGAAGGGGAAATCGGGTTTATTGCTCTGCATATCCATAGTGCAGTCACGGACAAAACCTTGAGAGAAATCAACAGGCACAACCAGCTGATCGCTCGACTTGTATCCATCGTCGAAGATACGATGAAGCTGACGATTGATCGGAACAGCATTGATTATCACAGACTTGTCCAGCATCTTCACCGAGCAATTGATCGTGTGTATCAGGAGGAGAACGTAGGGGATGAAATTCGTTTAGCAGACATGTTGAAACAGGAGTACCCGGTGTGCTATAATCTTGCATGGAAGTTAATGAAAGTGATGCAAAAACAGTTGAACAAACCCGTAGATGAATCTGAGGCCATTTATTTGACCATTCATCTGCAGCGGTTGACCCATAAATCCTAGACGTACGTGTTACTGACGCGATCAGGCATGAGTACAAGGGAATTCTGTTACGGCTTAAGGGATACGTGTACCCTTTTGCAGGCGGAATGTCTTGTACTCATGCTTTTTTTTTCGTCTGATTACGAGTCGTACAGCTGCACCTGCCTGATCAGGTGCAGCGTTTCCCGGCATAATTGTAAACGTTTTATTACTATACATCCCGGGTCCAACTGTTTTCATTCACTTAAAAAAGGAGGAAATACAATGTTCAAAAATGCTTTTGGTACTTTACAAAAAGTAGGTAAGGCGTTGATGACACCAGTAGCACTGCTCCCGGCGGCCGGTATCCTGCTTGCCTTCGGTACAAGCTTTGCGCAGGACTCATTCGTCGATAAAGTTCCGTTCTTCGGAACACCTTGGCTTCAGACATTGCTTCAAGTCATGGCGGAAGCCGGCGGAATCGTCTTTGATAACCTGCCGTTGCTGTTCGCTGTCGGTGTAGCCATCGGCCTTGCAAAAGGGGATGGAGTTGCCGGACTGGCAGCCATCATCGGTTATTTGATTATGAACGTCGTAATGGGCGTACTGGGAGGCGTCGATGCCGATATGGTAACCGACCCTGCCTATGCAATGGTGTTAGGAATCCCTACGCTGCAAACAGGGGTATTCGGAGGGATTATCGTCGGTATCTTAGCCGCGGCCCTGTACAACAAATTCTTCAATATTGAACTGCCGCAGTTCCTTGGATTCTTTGCCGGGAAGCGTTTCGTTCCAATAATTACCGCTTTCTCTGCTTTATTCCTTGGTATCATCATGCTGTTCGTATGGCCGTATGCGCAGGGTGGATTGAATGCGCTGTCCCGTCTGATGCTGGAAGGGAACCAGACAATATCCGCGTTCTTCTTCGGTCTGATCGAGCGCTCCATGATTCCATTCGGTCTGCACCACATTTTCTATTCACCGTTCTGGTTTGAGTTCGGCAGCTATACGAGTGCAGCCGGAGATATCGTTCGTGGCGACCAGGCGATTTTCTTTGAACAGTTGAAAGACGGCGTGGACTTCACTGCCGGTACGTTCATGGTCGGTAAATTCCCGTTCATGATGTTCGGTCTTCCAGCTGCTGCTCTTGCCATTTACCACACGGCAAGACCGGAACGTAAGAAAGTAGTCGGAGGAATCATGCTTTCTGCAGCATTGACTTCTTTCCTTACTGGTATTACAGAGCCGCTGGAATTCTCATTCTTGTTCGTAGCTCCGGTACTTTTCGGAATTCACGCTGTATTTGCCGGCTTCTCCTTCATGGTCATGGAACTGTTGAATGTGAAGATCGGTATGACCTTCTCCGGAGGATTGATCGACTTCATCCTGTTCGGTATCCTTCCGAACCGTACGGACTGGTGGTGGGTCATCATCGTCGGACTTGTCCTTGCCGTGATCTATTACTTCGGATTCCGCTGGGCGATTCTCAAGTTCAACCTGGCGACGCCGGGCCGTGAGAAAGAAGACGCGAATGCAGAGGAAGACGGCGAAGTGGGCGATCTTCCATATGAAATTCTCGAAGCAATGGGCGGTCAGGAAAACATCGCTCACCTGGATGCTTGTATTACACGTCTTCGCGTTTCTGTTAATGACAAAGGTAATGTGAACAAAGACCGTCTGAAACGATTGGGTGCATCCGGTGTCATGGAAGTTGGAAACAACATCCAGGCCATCTTCGGACCTGTATCCGATTCCCTTCGTGGACAAATGCAGGATATCATCGATGGAAAGACACCGCGTAAACAGGAAGATGTAAAAGAAATTGTCAACGAAGTCAGCGATAACGATATGCCTGTCAGAGAAGGTGAGTTGGACTTCGTCAGCCCGATTAAAGGGAAAATCATGCCGATCACAGAAGTACCTGACCAAGTGTTCTCAGGTAAAATGATGGGAGACGGCTTTGCAATGGAGCCGGAAGATGGTAAGATAGTTTCGCCGATAAACGGTAAAGTCCTGAACGTATTCCCGACGAAGCATGCGATCGGACTGCAGGCGGATAACGGCACAGAAATCCTTATCCACATCGGTATCGATACTGTAGGCTTGAAAGGGGAAGGGTTTACAGATAGAATTGCTGAAGGGGACGAAGTGAAGCAGGGACAGACGATGATGGAAGTGGACCTTGACTTTGTCAAAGAAAACGCGCCGTCTATCGTTACACCGATCGTCTTCACGAACCTCGAAGAAGGACAATCTGTAACCATTAAGGCTTCCGGACATGTCGATCACAATGATAAAGATATCATTGAAATTACAAAATAAAGAGGAGAATGAATCATGGCACAACAAACAATCACAATCACATCTGCTGACGGCGTGCACGCTCGTCCAGCAACAGCTCTAGTACAAGTAGCAGGTAAATTCCAATCCGACGTAAACCTTGAGTACAACGGTAAATCCGTTAACATGAAGTCCATCATGGGCGTTATGTCTCTTGGTATCCCTAACGGTGCGGAAGTTACTTTCAAAGCGGAAGGTTCTGACGAAACAGAAGCTGTAGAGGCAATTGTAGCGAAAGTAAAAGAAGAAAACCTTGGAGAGTAATTCTCTCTAACAAAAAAAGCTGACCCTCTGCGGTCAGCTTTTTTTGCTTGAAAAGCGGTTTCCAATGGAGAAACGCTCTTGCTCCCCTTTAACGATCAACGAAAATCTCCTTCCGCCCGTCATCTTCCTGGAAGATTTGTTCCGCTACAACTTCCGGTCCCTTCATTCGCCCCGGGTTCTCTACGTGATCGGACTGATCCCAGAATGGCGTGTTCATTCCGCCCATATAAACAGCGGTTGCCGTCATCGGAAGCCCTTCCCACTCTTGATGCAGACTCTCTGTGAAACCACGGACCGCATACTTGCTGGCGCAATAAATGCTTTCGTTCCTTTTGCCTCGCAGACCTGCTGTGGAAATGATGTTCAAAACACGTCCTTTTGATTTCTTCAGCATCGACGCCGTATGCTGGGTAAGCAGGATGGTGCCTTTGACGTTCGTATCAAGGACAAGATCTATTTGTTCCGGCGTATAATTCTGCAGCTCCCCGAAAATGCCGACACCAGCATTGTTGATCAATACATCCACATGATCGACCTGACGTACAGCATCCACAACAGAATCCGCGTCTGATATGTTACAAACGACGATTTCAGACGTCCCTGGATACTCCATTATCTCTTCGTGTACCTGCATCAGCTTTTTCTTGTTCCGCCCTGTCAAGATGACGTGGTTTCCTTCTCCGGCATAACGGTGCGCTAATGCTCTACCTAAACCGGTCCCGGCACCAGTGATCCATACGCGTTCCATGAAAACTCCTCCTTTGATCGTGCTTTCACCATACTCATTGTGCCTATATCCTGTTAAGATGTAAAGAAGAGACAGAGAAAGGGAGGACAAGGATGGAACGAAGATACAGTGATTATACACAGGAAGAACTCAGGCAGGAGATTGCCCAATTGACGGAAAAGGCCCAGAAGGCGGAGCAGATGGGGATGGTCAACGAATTCGCCGTACATGAACGGAAGATCATTATGGCAAAGTCCTACATGATGGACCCCTCCGTATTTCATCCGGGAGAACGGTATCGGATAGAAGGGGAGCCTGCTGCCTTCAAAATTGACTATATGAATGGTATTTTTGCTTGGGGATATAGGGAGAACCAGCAGGGAGAGAAGCTTACGGAAGAGGAAGAAGAAGCGATTCCTATCGCATTGCTGGGAGATAAAATAGTATAAGGAAAAGCCGGGCGTTAAGGGCCCGGCTTTTGTATGATCAGCTTCTTTTACGCATCTGTACTTCGGTGATTTGGTCTGCCTGCGTCTGTTCCGTTTCGCCGTTCACTCGCTTGTTCAAGTGCTTCAGGCTTCGGTGCGAACGTATTCCTGAGTTTTTTCCGTTAAACATACGGTTACCCATGATAATTCCTCCCTATATCATTGACATCCCTGTGCCTTGATCTTGCTGCTCGTTCCTGGGGCTTGTTGTTGATTGTTCCGTCAGGACGTTTAGCAAGGTATTCACTTTGGTCATCAGGCGCGTGTGTCATCTTGACATTAGGAAAATTCTTCGCCTTGTTACGCATCGGTCATCCTCCTCGTGTCTCTTTAGGAGACAAGGTTAGTATGTGTAGCTCATCGGAGGATATGTGGTACAATGGATGCGAAAACATTGGCAAATTTGGAGTGGTAGAAATGAATGAAATTTATCAGCGGTTAGCTGAGCGTTTGTATGAAAAGAATGAGCATTTGACTATAGATGAAGCGACCACATGGGTGGAGCTGCTTTGGGAAGACTTTGAAACGACGAGGGCGAAAGCGGGGCATGATTATCAGGGCAAGCAGGTGACCGAGCAGATCGTTCTGCGCTGGATAGATAATTACGGGCCGAGACTGCATGAATTCGTCGCCACCAACCCCAAGTACAAACAAATGCTTGAGCGTAAAGGGTACTTTCATTAAAACAAAAAGGAGCTCCGCTAAAAACGGGGCTCCTTTCCTGCTGTTTATCTGCTGTCCTCCATCGGGCTCAGTTTATTCTGCAGCTTTTCTTCCGTGAATACCCAGCCCGTATAGGAGTTCAGTATTTTTAATTTATCTCCGTGTTCATCATCAATTTGGGCAAGCGCGACGAATGGATAACGCCCTCTCGACCGGTAGCGCAGGTCAATAAATCTTACTTCCGTGTATTCGTCGTAGTAGTTCATTTCGTAACGATATACTGGAGAAAAGGACAAGAAAGCTTTAATGTTATGGTCGGTTAATGCTTTTTTGACGACCGGGTCTTCATAATCGATCGGTTTGTTCCTAAACTCGTCCAGGATCGTTATTTCACCGTCAACAGCGCGGCCGACGTAATATTTGTCCGGTGTCGTAATGGCGATTCTCCAAATATTCTGCTTCATCGTAGGAGATGTCGCGATTTGTTCTACATCACCGAAGTGGGCGTGGATCCGTTTGACAATCGTCCGTTTATCCATATACCTTTTGACATAATAAAGGGCAATGACGAAGTAGATGATCAACCACATCGGCCCTGGGGATGCACCGAGGTTCCAGGCGATAATCCCTGCGATATGCATCAGGAAAATGTAAGGGTCGAAGGTGTTGATGAAGCCATAAGCCACCCATCTTTTCGTAAATGGACGATAAGCCTGTGTCCCATAGGCATTGAACACATCGACAAAGACGTGAAGAATAACCGCAAGGAAACTCCAGAGCCACAGGTGCAGGAAGCTTACTTCAGGCACAAAGGCGTGAATGACAGCCGGAATGCTGATGCCCCATAGAACGACAGCAGGGATGGAGTGGGTGATTCCTCTATGGTGTCTGATATAAACAGCGTTGTTCTTCAATTTCAACACGGTATCGGAGTCAGGTGCTTGAGAGCCGACGATCGTACCGACGAGTACAGCATTAAATAAAGCCGGGTCGGATTGAACAGCGGGATCCAGTGTGGCAAGCCCGCCCAGAGCCACTCCCATGACTATATGTGTGGCAGTATCCATGTCTCTACCTCCTTTGGCCGGGAAGCTTCAATAGTAGTTTATCACGAAGGATGATCAACAATGAAAAAAACAGATCGAGTACAGCACATTTTAAAGGATTTCAATGGTGGATCGTTCAGAGAACAGCTGATCCATTGGTTTAAACAGGAACAAAGAATTCTCCCATGGCGGGAGAATCAGGACCCCTACAGAGTGTGGGTATCAGAAATTATGCTCCAACAGACGAAGGTTGATACCGTCATCCCTTACTTTAACCACTTTGTGACTAAGTTTCCCACTCCGAAAGCATTAGCAGAAGCAGAAGAGCAGGAAGTTCTGAAAGCGTGGGAAGGGCTTGGTTACTATTCCCGTGCCCGCAATCTCCAAAACGCCGTGAGAGAGGTCGTCGAAAATTATGGCGGCGTCGTACCGGATGATCCGGATGAATTGGGGAGTTTGAAAGGGGTCGGTCCTTACACGAAGGGAGCGATTCTGAGTATTGCTTATGATATACCGGAACCGGCGGTAGACGGGAACGTCATGCGTGTCTTATCCCGGGTGCTCCATGTAGAAGACGATATCGCTAAACAGAGCACAAGGAAACTTTTTGAAGGCCTCGTCCGTGGAGTTATTTCGCAGGAGGATCCCAGCTCCTTTAATCAAGGACTGATGGAATTGGGTGCCCTCATATGTACACCCAAATCTCCTTCCTGCTTTTTGTGTCCCGTCCAATCCGAATGCCGGGCTTTCGCACAAGGTATCGAGGAAGAATTACCTGTAAAAACGTCCAAAAAGAAACAGAAAAAACACCCTTATCTGCTCTTGGTTATTACGAACGAAGAGGGAGAAGTGCTTATAGAAAAACGACCGGATGAAGGTCTTTTGGCCTCCTTGTGGCAGTATCCGATGGTGCCGATGGAAGACCTTGATATGGAAGCCGCCGTCCACTGGTTCTACGGGGAATACGGCTTGAGCATTCGCTTTGAGGAGACGGTTACTCAAATCAAACACGTCTTTTCCCATTTGATTTGGGAAATGGATGTCGTCAAAGCTACCGTCACCGGAGGCGAGCTCGATCGTGCCCGTGCCCGCTTCGTCGATGAAGAAGCGCTTGAAGCATATCCATTCCCAGTTTCTCATCAGAAAGCCCATCCCTATATTAATCGATGACTGTATGAGTGCCGTTGGTCCAGGTAGCTTCTTTGCTGCCTTTAAGACCGCGGCGCTTTATTTCGTTATTGATCTCCCTGAGCAATGTGACACCTTCTGCATTCAAATAAGGGGCGGATTGGGATAAGGCATAATGGAAGTAACCGAGTTCTTTATCCTGCCATTCCTGTTTAGATTCCATCGTCAGTGCGGACAAGTCTCTACCTACATACATAGCTATTCCTCCTATAGCTCTAGTCTGCGCTGCAACGAATTCCTCATACCTGCAACGATACTCCTTCACGTATGTAACAAACTTGTAAAGTAACTGTAATGAAACCAAAGAAACCCTTATTTGATAAGGTGTCAAGCGTGAAATGTTGGTAATTGTTGAAGTTTCGGGCTATTTACAAAAACGTGTCATAGATGAATAATGGGACATAGGTTAATTGACCACATAATTTCAATAATTATATACATAGGGAGAGTTAAATAAATTATGAATAAAAAGCAACTTGTGACGGCTGTCGGCGGAGCTTTGATTGGGGCATCATTGTGGGGATCTTCTGTATTTGCGGACGAATTACATAAAGTTAAATCCGGAGACACTATTTGGGGACTCAGCCATCAATATGACGGATCTATTTCAGAAATCAAATCTTGGAACGGTTTAAATTCAGACATCATTTATGTCGGTCAGAATTTGATTGTTGAAAAAGGTTCATCAACGAAGAGCAGTTCAAGTTCTAATACTTCTACTTCTACAAGCGGTTCTTACACGGTTAAATCCGGTGATTCCCTTTGGGTAATTGCTTCCCGTAACGGTACATCCGTATCCAAACTGAAGAGCATCAACGGACTTTCCAGTGACATCATTTATCCTGGTCAGAAGCTTTCTTTGTCCGGCAGCAGCTCCAACAGTTCAAGCAGCAGCTCTGCGTCTAAAGGATCCAGCTCATCTTCCAGTTCTTCTTCAGCAAGCTCCTACACAGTGAAGAGCGGAGATACGCTTTCCGGTATTGCTTATAAATACGGAACATCTGTTTCTAAACTGCGCAGCCTGAATAATATTTCCGGTTCTATGATTTATGTCGGTCAGAAGATCAAAGTGGATGGTACGGTTTCTTCTTCCTCCTCTTCGTCTTCTTCATCCTCTAGTCATACATCTACCTCAAATGCATCCAGCTCAAACTCTGGATATGCAGAAGGTGTTATTCAAGAGGCTAAGAAACACATCGGTACGCCTTATGTGTGGGGGGGTTCCACTCCGGCCGGGTTTGACTGCAGTGGTTTCCTTAACTATGTGTTTGCTCAAAAAGGAATCAGCATTCCTCGTACGGTTGCATCCATTTATGCAGACAGCCGCATGACGTCCGTCAGCGATTCCAGCCGTCAACGCGGGGACATCGTTTTCTTTGAAACGTACAAGCCTGGTGCATCCCATGCCGGTATCTATGTAGGAAACAACCAGTTCATTCACACTGGTTCTACAAATGGTGTAGAGATCAGCTCTCTTTCCAGCAACTACTGGAGCCAGCGCTATATTGGAACGAAACGTCTATCCAACTAATTGAAAAAAAGTGCAAGGTCTTCATTGTCAGGAGGCCCTGCACTTTTTTTGTTAGAAAAATTTATTTTTGAGGAATGAAAAGCCTGCCTCCTGTACACAATAATTTTTGCGGAGGTGATACACATGGCTAAGCAACCAAAACAAAACAAAACAGCTGCTGGTACTGATAAAAATCACGTAAAACAACAGAACCAACAAGCTGCTCAGGGTCAAAACCAATACGGTGCTGAATTTGCACAGGAAACTGATGCACAGCACGTAAAGCAGCAGAACCAAAAATCTCAGGCTAAGAAAAAGTAACCTGAGACGTTGGTAAGGTTGACCAGGCTGTTTATTAGCCTGTCACAATCCCCCGAATGGAAGGAGCCGCCTGGATGCCAGGCGGCTTCTTTTCTTTTGATGCAGTCCTATTTATTTTCAATCCCATCTATTTGTCGTTATAATGGAAAGAAGGTAGTGCGGATAGAAAGGGAAGGGGGGATATTATGCCCGGCCCAGAAGCAGGAAAAAGGATTGAAATCCAAAGTTATAAGCACAATGGGCAGCTGCACAGAGTTTGGGAAAGCACCACGATTTTAAAAGGAACAAGGAATGTTATTATCGGAGCCAATGATCGTACGACCGTTACGGAGAGTGATGGGCGCAGGTGGGTGACGCGTGAACCGGCCATCTGTTATTTCCATTCCAGACATTGGTTCAACGTCATCGGTATGTTAAGGAACGACGGAGTATACTATTACTGTAACATCAGTTCTCCCTTCATCTTCGAAGAGGAAACGATCAAATACATCGATTACGACCTTGATGTCAAAGTATTTCCTGATATGACTTTTAAAATCCTTGATGAAGACGAATATGATGTACACAAGCGTAAGATGAATTATCCGCATGTTTTAGACAGAATTCTATATAACAATATAGATACGTTAATTCGGTGGATCAGGCAGAGAAAAGGACCGTTTTCTCCGGAATTCATCGATCAGTGGTACGAGCGTTATTTGACGTATAGATAAGCAGTCTCCGCGCACTTTAAAAAGTGCGCTTCCTTGTGTTACAGGGTTAAATGAAAGAAGGTGTTTGTTTGGACAGCATCAAGAGATATCTCCAATTTGTCCGTCCTTATAAAGGTAAAATTATTATAACTATTCTGATCGGAATCGTTAAGTTTTCCATTCCATTATTAATGCCGTTAATCATTAAATACGTCATTGATGACATCATCAATGCTCAAGGGCTGGCGGCTTCTGAGAAAATGGACAACCTCCTGCTTCTTATGGGCGCAGCTTTTCTTGTGTTCCTTGTCATCAGACCACCCATTGAATACATTCGGCAGTATCTGGCTCAGTGGATCGGAAATAAAATCCTGTACGACATCAGGGAGCGTTTATTCGATCACATCCAGCGGCTCAGTCTCCGTTTCTATTCAAAGACGAAGACAGGGGAGATTATATCAAGGGTCATCCATGATGTAGAGCAGACGAAGACGTTCGTTATTACCGGGCTTATGAACATATGGCTGGATATGATTACGATAGTTATAGCTGTCATCATTATGCTGACAATGGATCCGCTGCTCACCCTTGTGTCGATCGCTCTCTTCCCGCTTTACGGATTCGCTGTCAAATTCTTTTACGCCAGACTACGCAAGCTGACGAGGGACCGTTCTCAGGCATTGGCAGAAGTTCAGGGTCACTTGCATGAACGGGTCCAGGGAGTACCTGTGACAAGAAGTTTTGCGCTCGAAGATTATGAACAGAACCAATTTGATGGGAAGAACAAGAATTTTCTTGATAAGGCCCTTGTTCATACGAATTGGAATGCCTACACGTACTCCGTGACAAATACGATTACGGACCTGGCGCCGCTTCTTGTCATTACGTTTGCCGGATATCAGGTCATCACCGGTTCCCTTACAATCGGTACGATGGTCGCGTTCGTAGGGTATATGGACAGGGTCTATAATCCGCTTCGCAGACTGGTGAACTCGGCGACCGTTCTTACACAGTCGATCGCGTCGATGGACAGGGTATTCGAATTCGTGGATGAGAAGTATGACATCACGGACCGCGAAGGTGCAGTGAAGATGGATAACGCTTATGGGGATGTAAAGATAGAGAATGTTTCTTTTCGTTATGATGACGACGAGCCGGACGTACTGAAGGGCGTGTCGCTCGATGTAGAAAAAGGGGAAACGATTGCTCTGGTCGGTATGAGCGGAGGGGGAAAATCGACGCTCATCAGTTTGATTCCGCGATTTTATGATGTGACATCAGGACGGATCTTGATTGATGGGAAAGATATCCGCGATTACGAAACCCGATCCCTTCGTGACAATGTCGGTATGGTACTTCAGGACAACATCCTGTTCAGCGAATCCATTGCCATGAACATCCGGATGGGAAACCCGGATGCTTCGGATGAAGAAGTCATTGCAGCCGCCAAAGCTGCCAATGCCCATGACTTCATCATGGGATTGACCAACGGATACGATACACTCGTCGGTGAGCGGGGAGTGAAGTTGTCAGGTGGTCAGAAGCAGCGCGTAGCCATTGCGAGGGTGTTTCTCAAGGATCCGGCTCTGTTGATTTTGGATGAAGCAACTTCCGCTTTGGATTTGGAAAGTGAAAGCTTGATTCAAAGTGCGCTGGAACGTCTGGCATCGGAAAGAACGACCTTTATCGTCGCTCACCGGTTGTCGACCATCACACATGCAGACCGTATCGTCTTGATTGAAAATGGAGAGATTGTCGAAGTCGGCAGTCACGAAGAACTGATCCAGCAGCGCGGGCACTATTATGATCTGTATCAGGTGCAGGAACTGGACACGAATAAACAGGAAATAAGGTAAAGTACATTCGTTGTCGGGCGCTTAGAAATAGCAAATAGTTCGAGCTGGAAAAAATCATTTGAAGAAGATTTGTCGTCTTCTCCATAGAAAAAAGCTGCCTCTTGGAGGCAGCTTTTTTTCTATGGATATTTAGGTCTGCCGGATCAACGGGGAATACTCTTCCGTCAAAAAACTTATTTATCCGTTGTTTGAATGAAATCATCCTGATGGTGATTCTGGTAGCTTTTCAACAGCCTCTTCAATTTCTCCAGTTGGTAATAATACTCCATTAACTGAGAAGCGAGCGGCAGGAATACCAGTTTATCAGGGTTGTTATTTTCTTCGTAGACATGAACAAGCCGTTCCACCAACAGTGGTATATCCGGCTCTTCAATCTGACGAAGGGACTGTTTATGTGTCCGTTTAATTCTGCCCTTCAGGGATAAAATCAGTTTTTCATGGGCGTTGATTAATTTGTCCAGCTCTTGGACGAGCGCATCCTGAAAGTCTTCGGGAATCTGCTCAATTTTATGTTCCAGCCGGTAGAAAGCCTTCAGGACATCAAATGATTTTTTCGTTGTTGTAATTAACTGACGGAAAAGGACCAGTTTACGTCCTTTGGAGAAACGGGTGCCTTTGAAATAGGTCCGCTCTTCGGAATAAAGCAGATACGTATGGTCTACCCAGCGCATGTTGTCCTGTATGCGTGTGATTTCATACTTTAACGCAGGTTCATCGGATAACTGGCGGGTCGTGACCCTCAGCCACTGCAAAATATCCGTGGTGGCGGAATCGATCTTCATAAACAGCCTCGTCTCGTATCGTGGAGGCAGAAAAACCAAATTCACAATAAATGCAGCAAGGATACCGATCAACATCGATGTAAACCTCGAGCCTGCAAAGTACAGGAAGGTCTGATCGGTTGAATCCATCAATGCAATAACGGCAACGACAGCCAGAGAAATGGTATTCTCATTCATGCGGAGAGTCGTCGTCACTCCGATGACGATAATGATGGTAAAACCAACGATGAATGGATCATTACCTAAAGTGAAAACGGCCACAATAGCGATGATTGCCCCGATGGTATTCCCTTGCAGTTGTTCAATAATAGACTGGTACGAACGGTAAATGGATGGCTGGATGGAGAAAACAACGGCAATAGCAGCAAGTAAAGGCGATACAAATCCGACCATGTGGCCGATATATAAAGCGACGCCGACTGCCAAGCCTGTCTTCATCATTCTTGCCCCGAGTTTCATGCTAACATCATCCTTCTATATAATATGGGTAGCAATCTGCTGCTACAGACGAACGATGAAACCATTATACCTTATTTTGGTTGTAAAAAAACACAAAGAAAAAGCTTATGCTAAGTAGATGCATAAGCCTGAGGGGATCCAGCTGTTTGGCTGGAACCTATGAAAAGGGAAAGAAATGAAACAAAGATCATAATTCGTGGGAATATTCAGAATTATGTATATATCATAGCATGCCATTCTTGTTAAATCAATTGAATATTCAGATAAATTACAATAAAATAAATCCCTCCCGGAAAAACGGGAGGGGATAGGTCATGCTTCATCGGCCATCGTCTGAAAAGTACGTTCGACTGCCGCCAATGTCTGATCGATATCTTCATCTGTATGAGCCGTAGTGAGGAACCATGCTTCATATTTCGACGGGGCAAGGTTGATGCCTTCTGCAAGCATCAGTTTGAAGAATCTGGAAAATTGTTCGCCGTCGGTATTTTCCGCCTGCTCATAGTTTTCCACTTCTTCATCTGTGAAATAAACGGTCAACGCACCCTTAAGGCGGTTGATTTTGATTTGGATTCCTGCATGTTCTGCATGCTTATGGATGCCATCTTCCAGACGTTTGCCGAGACGATCCATTTCCACATACACGCCGTCCTGCTGCAGCACTTCCAGGCAGGCAATACCAGCAGACATGGATGCTGGATTCCCAGCCATCGTTCCTGCCTGGTAAGCAGGTCCGAGGGGAGCAACCTGTTCCATGATGTCTGCGCGTCCGCCGTATGCCCCGATCGGCAGACCACCGCCGATGATTTTACCCATTGCTGTCATATCCGGCTCGATATCCAGCAGCTGCTGGGCACTGCCGTATGTAAAGCGGAATGCTGTAATAACTTCGTCGTATATGACAAGCGCGCCGGCTTCGTGAGCCAGATCGTTTACCTGTTGTAAAAAGCCAGGTTTTGGTTCCACAATTCCGAAATTGCCGACAATCGGCTCTACAAGAACGCCTGCGATTTCGTCACCATACTTACGAAGTGCCTCCTTGAATGGCTCGATATCATTAAAAGGCACGGTGATGACGTCTTGGGCAATGGCTTTCGGAACGCCGGCAGAGTCAGGGGTGCCGAGAGTGGATGGTCCGGATCCGGCTGCCACAAGTACGAGATCGGAGTGGCCGTGGTAACAACCAGCGAACTTGATGATTTTATTGCGGCCGGTGTACGCGCGCGCCACTCTGATCGTCGTCATCACCGCTTCCGTACCTGAATTAACAAAACGGACTTTATCAAGAGACGGGATGGCGTCTTTGAGCATTTTCGCAAACCGGTTCTCAAGAGAAGTCGGCGTTCCGTAAAGAACTCCGTTGTGGGCTGCTTTCACAATGGCTTCTGTAATATGAGGGTGGGCATGTCCGGTGATGATCGGGCCATAAGCTCCCAGGTAATCGATGAACTCATTCCCGTCTACATCATAGAAGCGGGATCCTTCCCCGCGCTCCATGTAAACCGGAGAACCGCCGCCGACACCTTTGTAGGCTCTGGACGGAGAGTTTACCCCTCCGACGATATGTTCCTGTGCTTCTTTATATAATTGTTCTGATGAAGTGAAATTCATTTTATAAACCTCCTATAAGCTCTTCCTTCCTAACCATTGTAGCATGCTTGTCCATTCATGAAGACAGATGGAAAAAGACATCCTGAGAGGATGTCTTTCTTCCGGTTCCTTCACTCTAGAGCGTTGAAACAGTAACCGATCGTTTACACCGGAAAAAGATAGCCACCTTTACGATTTAACGTAAGTAGGTTAGTGTATCGATTTTAGTATACGAACGCTGCACCAACGATGATTAGAAGGATGAAAAGAACAACGATTAGCGCAAAGCCTCCGCCATATCCGTAACCCATTCACAATTCCCCCTTTCCATTGTTTACAGTATCGTATGCAGGGTCCGGTAAAGCGGGATGTGCATTCGCCCGGTTTTTCATAAGAAAGTGACGGAGGGAGAGTAGCATAAAATCGTACAAGCCCTCATAAGAGAAAAGGAGGGCCTTGTGATCCTTCCGCCCTTGGGAAAGGGAGCATGCCATGATTACTATCATCATTACTGTGGCCGCACTTGTTTTGATCGCCGCAAGCCTTAGGCAGATCTTCGTTTCTTTGGAATTCGAGCATAAGATCTTCTCTTTTCAGCTCTTCATTTCCATTATGCTTCTCTACGCCATCGTCATGATAGGGTTCGGAATTATATATGCCGCCCTTCTGAATCAGGGAATGGCCGTTTATCGAATTGAATCCAGCCTTTATCAGCCGCTTTGGATGGGGGAGATTGCGCGCAGCATTTATTTCAGCGGCATTACTTTATTTACTGTAGGATATGGGGATATGATTCCTGTCGGGATAGGGAAATGGATCGCTATTCTGGAAGCGATGATCGGTTATACACTTCCTGCTGCCCTCGTAGCAAAAGTGTGGCAGAAGCATCAGGCAGATCGTTGATGTTGGAAGTTTGTCTTCATATGAGGTACCCTTAAGGTAGAATTCATTTAGGAGGGTCCTTCATGACAGTTGAACAAGGAAAGCCAGTAGCAGATTTCACACTCCCTGCCAGCAATGGGGAGCAGGTGTCACTATCCGATTATAAAGGGAAAAACGTCGTCTTGTACTTTTATCCGAAAGACATGACGCCGGGATGTACAACGGAAGCGTGTGATTTCCGTGACCATCACGAGAGCTTCGGCGACGTGGATGCTGTAATTCTGGGAGTAAGCCCCGATCCAGTTAAATCCCATGAAAAATTCATTGATAAGCATGATCTGCCATTTTTACTTTTGGCCGATGAAGACCAGGAAGTATCCGAGCAGTTTGGTGTATGGAAACTGAAAAAGAACTTCGGTAAAGAATATTACGGTATCGAACGCTCCACCTTCATTATTGATAAAGAAGGGAATCTTGCACAAGAGTTCCGTAAAGTGAAGGTTGAGGGCCATGTCGAAGCAGCGCTCCAATACATTCGTGAAAACCTGCAATAATTGAGAAGGAAACCATAGTCCCTGCAGGGACTATGGTTTCCTTTTGCACAAAACCAAGGAAAGAAGGGAACTCTATGAAGATCGTTTCCGTCATTAAACGTGTACCGGATGAAATACAACATAACCTTCGGACCAGGTTTTCCGAGGCTGAATTCTGCTTCTGCCACGGAATGGATGAAGGGGTGCATTACCTTGAAGATGCAGATGTACTGATTACATACGGCGAGGATTTGGACGAAACTAAAATCACCGCCGCTAAAAAGTTGAAATGGATTATGGTGCTGTCGGCGGGGATGGATAAGATGCCGTTTGAAGACATCGAAAAGCGGGGAATTCTAGTTACGAACGTCCGCGGTATTCATGCCAGGCCGATGGCGGAGTATGCCATTTCCATGCTGCTCCAGGTCAGCAGACAGGCAAAAACGCTCATGGAGAATGAGAAACAGCATAAGTGGGACAGGCGTCCGACCATGACAGAAATAAGCGAGAAGAAATTAGTCGTGCTCGGAACAGGAGCGATTGCCCAGGAGGTGGCCCGCCTGGGGAAGGCGTTTCATATGAAGACGACAGGCATTTCCAAATCAGGAAAGCGGCGTCCTCATTTCGATCGTGTTTTTCCTGTGGAACAAATGGACTTGATTCTTCCGCTGGCTGACTTCGTTGTCGCTGTCCTTCCGAGTACCGAAGAGACAAGGTACCTTTTAAAGAAGGAGCACTTCGCTGCCATGCCGGAAACCTGTATCTTTCTGAATATGGGAAGAGGGGATCTGGTGGCGACGGATGTCTTGTTGGAAGCGGTCAGGAACGGGGATATCGCTCATGCTGTTCTTGATGTAATGGAGGAAGAGCCGCTGCCTGAGGGGCATCCTTATTGGGAAGAAAAACAAGTCACTGTCACTCCGCATCTTTCCGGCATTTCGCCGGGGTATGTGCCGAGAGGATTCCAATTGTTTGAAGATAATCTGTCCGTCTTTCTAAGTGGAGAGGGCGAACTGCAAAATATAATCGACACGAAACGGGGGTACTGAAATTGAGAATTTATACAAGGTCAGGAGATAAGGGGCAGACGTCCTTGATTTATGGTCAGAGAGTACCGAAGAACGATGTCCGCGTAGAAGCTTACGGAACGTGTGATGAAGCGAATTCCCATATAGGTCTTGCATTAAGCTATTTGAGAAAGGAAGACTGGGCCGATAAAGATGCTTTTATGCAGGCGCTTGAAAACGTCCAGACTGTATTGTTCCACGTTGGCGCGGAGCTTGCCACCCCTAAAGGGAAGGAAGTGATGTGGAAGGTGAAGAAAGAGCATATCGATCTGCTTGAGAACCAGATTGATGAGTGGGATCAGTCTTTGGATCCGTTGAAGAACTTCATTTTACCTTCCGGGCATGAGGCTTCGGCTTCTTTCCATTTGGCACGTACAGTCGTCCGGCGCGCGGAGCGGATTGCTGTCGCGCTTGAGGAAGACCTGCAGAACCCGTTGGTCGTATCCTATTTAAATCGTCTTTCGGACTTCCTTTTTGTTGCAGCACGCTATATCAATAAGCAGCTTGGCGGCAGAGAGTCGCTGCTGAACCCTGACGTGTAAACATCTGCAGCTGTCTTTATATTGACAAAAGCTTTTATCAGAGGTTACACTAATTGTAAGGATTCTAATTTAATAATATTATAAATCAAGAATCAGTTAATGAAAGCGAGGTGCATGACTGTGTCAGATCATCGACTCCAAGAAGCCGTTGATACATTGAAAGGCTCTGGTGTGAGGATTACTCCACAGCGTCATGCGGTGCTTGAATACCTGCTGAATTCTATGACTCACCCGACAGCTGATGAAATCTACAAAGCCTTGGAAAGTAAATTTCCAAACATGAGCGTAGCTACGGTTTACAATAATCTCCGCGTCTTTAAAGATATCGGCCTTGTCCGTGAATTGACCTACGGAGATTCATCCAGCCGCTTTGATTGTAATACCAGTGATCACTATCATGCGATATGCGAATCATGCGGTAAGATTGTCGACTTTCACTACCCAAGCTTGAACGAAGTAGAATCATTGGCCGAACAGGTGACTGGATTTAATGTTAGTCATCATCGCATGGAAGTGTACGGAGTATGTTCCGACTGTCAATCGAAGAATTCTCATTGAAACTGAAAGCCTTCGCTTTCAGTTTTTTTATATGTACAAATAGAAAGAGCCGCTATCCTATAGCGGCTCTTTCTGAATCAGGACTGTTCTTTCGGTTTTTGTCGTTTGTATCGTTTCGAATTGTAGCGTTCGTCGAATTCTTTGCCTTCCAAGGACTGATCCATGGTCAGTGGTTGGTCGCAGTGCATGCAGGCATCCACCCTTCCGAGCATCTTTGTCGGCTTCTCGCAGGAAGGACAGATGATTTGGATGGTCCTTGTCGACAATAAACCGATCCAGAAATAAACGACGGTACTCAAACCGACGAACAACATTCCCAGAATCATGAAGACAGTCATTAACCAAGGAGTCTGTTTGAAGACGATGCCGATATACATGACACCAATCCCCAGAAAAATCAGCCAGAAAGCAAAGGAACGAATCTTATTGATCTTGCTGCTGTATTTCAAGGCCATGCCGGTCCCTCCTTCGTATCTACCAAGTAGTATAGCATATTTTTCCTGCCATAAATACGCATGGAAAAAAGGAATTTGCCAAATAACAGCGAATAAAAAGATACGTAAGGGAAACTGAATCTGGAGGAAGAAAAATGGAAGATGTATTACGCCCGATCTATCAAGAGCGCGCGAGCCAAAGCAATACACTCGGTATTCTGCTATTGGAGAAGATGAAGCCGATCAGCCCTGTTACCGATAATTTCGATGTTATTCTTTTCATTATTGTCAGGGATGCGGAAGAATTATGGTATGTAAAACATTACGAATTCAATAATAAATCGGCAGCCATGCATATAGTAGATGAAACATTGCTTCAGCATTGGATCGACACCAGCTCCTACCGCCGTTCTGTAGAATGGGTCATCAACGGGACGATTGTATTTGAAAGAAATGAGTATGTAAGCCACTTAAAAGAAAACTTAAGGGAATTCCCACAG
Source organism: Halobacillus sp. KGW1 (assembly GCF_001592845.1). NCBI lineage: Bacteria > Bacillati > Bacillota > Bacilli > Caryophanales > Bacillaceae > Halobacillus > Halobacillus sp. KGW1. The sequence goes on along the minus strand of NZ_LSOC01000004.1, from coordinate 905 downwards.
AAGACTCGTGATTTGAAGAAAGCGATCGAGTTTGCAAAGCTGATTCGAAGTTACAGTGAATCCAAAGATTTGTACGATTCCGGCCAGTACTTGGATTCCTACAGCCGTATGGTTCATTCCCTGCACTATCTCGCCCGGCTGGCTATTATAGAGAAAGGGTTTCATCCGGAGGTCACGGTATGGAACCAGGTGAAGCGGATCGAACCGGAGATTTATAAGCTGTATCAGGAATTGATTGAGAGCGGGGAACCGACGGATAAACGAATCCAATTGATGATTCTTGCCGTAGAACATTCCGTCAGCAAACGTTCGAGAGCAAGTGCCCGCCATCTGCTCACCCTGATGAACGAGAGGGAAGAACCTTGGTCATTCGGTGAATTGAAAGTGCATCCTGAAATACAGGAGTATATATTGGATTTATCATCTATGATTGAATATCTGGTCGATAAAGGCGTGTTAAACGTCATACTGCAAGAGACGAAAGGACCGCAGATCTTTCATAGGACCTATAAGCCGGCAGCGGATTAACCTGTGCTTTTCTGTTAACCTCTTTCTTAAATTAAGAAAGGGGATTTTTTTTGAATAAAACTATTGACGGTAACTTTTAAACCGTGCTATATTATTAAGCGTCGCATCAAGAACAAACGGTGCAACGCAAACGAAGCAATGCAATGTTTCAAAAAAAGTATTGACTTACTTAAGCGAAACATGTTAAGATTTATCTTGTCGCTAAAAACGACAACGAAATAAAGCTGAAAAAAGTTGTTGACATCACATCGCTTTAAATGTTATGATGTAAAGGTCGCTTTCGAGCGAACGACAACAAATCGATCTTTGAAAACTGAACGAACCAACCAGTACGTCAAACATTCTTTCTATTATATAGAGAGAATTCAAACAAGCAC
>NZ_LSOC01000003.1:588551-1191089 GCF_001592845.1 Halobacillus sp. KGW1 | reverse complement strand
ACAACTTTTTTATATTTTGTTTCGTTAAGTTCTGTGCGGTGCGCCGCTCTCTTAACGCGACAAGTAATAATATATCATGGCTATAAATCTATTGCAATACCTTTTCCTAAAAAAGTTATATTCTTTTCAAACACTTCTATTCATAGATACATAAGGACACATAAATAGAAGGGAAGGGGCTACTCCCCCTTCCCTTCTATAGTACCCATATATGGATGGCCGCCAAGGAAACTACTCCGGGGAAGCCCAGTATAGTGGCAACTGCAGCAGTAAAGACATTAATAGGAACATGCAGTCCGAACTGGGCACCGAACAGGTTGACGAAGAACAACAGAATAACAGCAACGATCAACTTCGTAACCGCTTGTCCGGCAAACTTTATCGGTGAAGAAGGCAAACCGATGATCAACAGAAACGGTATAGCCAGTCCCAATAATAGAAGAACGAGCACCGGATCCATAAAAAACCCCCTATCCATGTAAACTGTTTCTATAAACAGTGTATGTTCATGGATAAGGGGTTAGTACCACCTTTAAGAGAGTGCGTTGATTCCTCTGTAACGTGCTTCTCTTAATAAGTAGAAGTATTTCGCTTTATAAAGAGCAAGATCCTTCAAACCTTCTTCACTAGGTTCGATGCTTTGTTCAATTATATTGTTTAATGTTTCCCATTCCTGTTTCATCTTCTTTATATGAATAAGAAGATCCTGGTCGAACTCTTTTTTGATCTTATTTTTTCGCCCTAACAATCGGAACACCTCTTTACAGTTCTCTCCGACCTTCCAGCGCTTTGGATAAGGTCACTTCATCTGCGTACTCCAAGTCTCCCCCCACAGGTAAGCCGTGAGCGATTCTGGTCATACGAATTCCCGAAGGCTTTACGAGCCTGGAAATATACATCGCTGTCGCTTCTCCTTCTATATTGGGGTTCGTCGCAAGGATCAGCTCTTCGATTCCTTCATCTTTCAGACGATTAATCAGACTTGGAACGTTGATGTCTTCCGGTCCAATACCGTCCATAGGTGAAATCGCCCCGTGAAGTACGTGGTACTTCCCGCGGAATTCTTTCATTTTCTCCATGGCGATGACGTCTTTTGGATCCTGAACGACACAGATAAGCGTCTGATCTCTGGATTCGTCCTGACAGATAGAGCATGGGTCTTGGTCGGTGATGTGTCCGCAAACCGTACAATGGGTCAACTCCCTCTTCGCATTAACGAGGGATTTCGCAAAATCAAGCACATCGTCTTCTTCCATTTCTAAAACGAAAAAGGCCAGGCGAACGGCCGTTTTCGGACCGATTCCCGGCAGTTTCGTAAAACTGTCGATCAGTTTTGATATTGGTTCCGGATAATACATAAGAACTCCTCCTAGAACATTCCCCCAGGCATGCCTTTCGTGAATTGTCCCATCGTGTCATTCGTTTTCTCATCGACTTGCTTCAACACATCGTTGGTTGCGGCAATGATCAAATCCTGCAGCATTTCTACGTCATCAGGATCCACAACATCTTCATGGATCTCGACGTCTGTCACTTCTTTCTTACCGTTGGCTGTGACTTTCACCATACCACCACCGGCAGATGCTTCAAATGTCATTTCATAGAGCTCTTCCTGAGCTTTCATCATTTTCTTCTGCATCTTCTGCATTTGTTTCATCATATTATTCATATTTCCTCCACCACGCATGGGGCATTCCTCCTTTAGTTCATTCCATTTTAATCTTGTATTTCTATCAAATCGTCCCCGAAGTGCTTACGCGCCTCTGTGACGAGTGGTTCTTCCTCGTTTCCTGCTGAAGGAGACCCTTCTTCTCCGTCCGGTCCACCCTCTCCGTCATCCGGATTATGCTTCTGCTTACGGACGTATTCTTCCCGGATCTCCTGCCAGTTCGCTTCTGGTATCGGAATAATGGTCAAAGGCTTTCCGACAAATTCTGTAAGCAGGGGCTCAATCGTACTCTGATGTTCGAGCGCGAGAGAACAGTGAATATCATAACGGAAAGCCAGGACAAGAGCTTTTGGTGAAGCTGCTCTCGGTTTACTATTCAGAAGCGTCGCGTGTGCAGGCGCATTGTTCTGCTTCAACGCTTCCATAAAGTCAGCCCAGCGCCCCTGCACATTCTTGATTTCCTCTTTGGATGCTTCATTCAGCACCTGTCTGATCCGCTCGTAAGGTACATTATACCCTTTTCTTCCTGACTTTGCAGGGGCACGCTTTTGACGGGCAGGCGTCTGTGAACCCGCTTCCGGAGCGCGCTGCTTCAGAGCAGTCAGTTGTTTCTCCAGTTCATCGATTTTTTTGCTGAGCTGATCGACGACGCCTGACTGGACAGGTGCCGCCTTTGATTCTCCGCCGCCCCTTACTTCGACCATATTCAACATGGCTATCTCAATGAATACTTTCGGACTGGTCGTCCACTTCATTTCCTGCTGACAGTTGTTCAACTCCCGAATAGCCTGCTGGATCCATGCCGGCGTTAACTCCCCTGATAGTTCACGGAAAGAGGGATCCGGTATCGCCCGCTCCAAATTATGTTCTAAATCCGGAGCACTTTGAAACAATAGTAAGTCGCGAAGGTAATAAATCAAATCAAAGACGAATCGACCTGGATCTTTCCCTTGCTGGATCAAATCATCGACTGCTTCCAAAGCTGCCTTGGCATCCTGATCAAGCAGCGCCCGGATAACGTTAGTGAGCTTCGCTTGGGATACTGATCCTGTGACAGCAAGCACATCATCAATCGTAACTTCTTCATCGCTGTAGGAAACGGCCTGATCCAACAGACTAAGCGCATCCCTCATGCCGCCCTCTGCTGTCAGAGCCACGATTTCAAGTGCCTCTTTTTCAATCGCAATGTTTTCCGCTGCCGTAATCTTCTCCATACGGCCGACCATCGCCTTCTGGGAAATCCGTTTGAAATCAAAACGCTGGCATCGGGATATGATCGTTAACGGAATCTTGTGTGGTTCGGTCGTCGCCAAAATGAATAGGACGTGTTTCGGGGGCTCTTCCAATGTCTTTAACAGGGCGTTGAAGGCACCCATGGACAGCATGTGTACTTCATCAATGATATACACCTTATAGGGTACAGCACTTGGTGCGTATTTCACCTTGTCCCTGATTTCCCGGATCTGTTCGACGCCGTTGTTGGATGCGGCATCAATTTCAATAACATCCGAGATGGAACCGTCCTGGATTCCCAGGCAAGCGTCACACTCGTTGCACGGTTCTTTGACAGGAGCACGCTCACAGTTGACCGCCTGGGCAAAAATCTTCGCCGCACTCGTCTTCCCCGTCCCCCGTGGACCGGAGAATAAGTACGCATGAGAAAACTTATTCTGCTCGATGGCATTCTGCAACGTCCGTGTAATGTGTTCTTGTCCGACGACTCCCTCGAAATTCCGCGGGCGCCAAACACGATATAACGCCTGATAGCTCATAAAACCGTTCTCCCTTTTTAGTCTCGTGTCCATTATACCTGATAGGAGGTTGCGATGTGAACCGTATCCATCCGGTAGAAAAAGAGCCGCTATGACCAAATGATCATAGCGGCTCTCCGATGTATGTATTACGTATTTGGAACTTCCTATGTAATGCCGTGCACCCATCTTCGATGATACGACCCTAAGCGTTACTTATGGTTATGGCTCGACCCAGGCACTCCCGCGGCACACGAGAGAGTCAGCTTACTGCTGCTTCCTTCCGGATCTGACAGGGTTCACTGGTTCCCGTTGCGCAGGACCTGAGTGTCAACACCACTCACATAAGGCAGACCTTAAGGCCGTACCACCTCGGATGGGGATTCGGCCTCGCTATAGCGGATTGCGAGTACAGGGCACCGCTACCTCCCCGCTTAGCACGGCATAAACTAGTATATCGACTTTCCACGAAAAATGCAATGATTAGCGGCTTTATTTGTCCTCGGCACGGGATTTTTTCTTGCGGTCCCGCAGCTTACGAAAGAATAGAGACAATATTTCTCCGCACGTTTCCTCAAGAACCCCGGGAACAACCTCTGCCTTATGATTAAAACGATCCTCATCAAGCAGATTCATCAACGTCCCCGCACACCCGGCTTTCGGGTCTCTTGCTCCATAGACGACCCTCGGAATCCTTGACTGTACGATCGCTCCGGCGCACATCGGACATGGTTCTAGGGTGACGTACAGCGTACAATCTTCCAACCGCCAGCTGCCGATGCGTTTGTTCGCTCTTTCGATAGCGATAAATTCTGCATGGGAAGAGGCGAGCTGGGATGTCTCCCGCTGATTGTAGCCTGTGGCAATGACTTCATCCTCCAACACGATAACAGCACCGATCGGGACTTCGCCCTCTGCTTCTGCTTTCTTTGCTTCCTCTATCGCAAGGTTCATATATTTCATGTCCTGATCCATAGCTTCCTCCTAGTTATATAAAAAGAATAATCCGGAAAGGTTGTTTCATACAATTGATAAAGATGAGAAAGGAGTGACGCCCATGCAAATCCATGTCGTTCAGCAGGGAGATACCGTCTTCTCTATCGCTGGTCTTTATGATAGTACGCCAAGTGCCATTATTACGGCAAATGAATTGGAGACACCCGGGGATCTGGTCATCGGCCAGGCGCTGGTCATCCCGATTGTCGGCCAGTTTTATTTCGTTCAGCCCGGTGACACCTTATCTTCCATAGCGCGAGCCTTTAACACGACTGCCGCCGCACTCGCACAGGTAAACGGTATTGCTCCAAATGCACCGCTGTCCGTCGGTTTACGTTTGTACATTCCCCAACAACCGCCTGTTCCGATTTCGACAAATGCTTATGTGGAACCGTTTGGTGGGGAGGTGTCGGAAGCACTGGAGACGGCAGCAGAAATCAGATCACCTCAGCTCACTTACTTGGCACCTTTCAGCTACCGGATTCAGACGGATGGGACATTGAAGGCACCACCTCTGGATGATTTCAAGAACATCGCTCAAAAAAACGACACCTCCTTGATGATGGTGGTTACGAACTTAACCGACGAAGGATTCAGCGCAGAACTGGGAAGATCGATCCTGACCAATGAAACGCTTCAGAATAAGCTGCTCGATAACATTGTAAAAACAGCAAAGGAAACCGGCTTCCGTGACGTCCATTTTGACATGGAATTCCTGCCTCCGGAGCTTAGGGAGAATTATAATCAATTCTTACGGAAAGCGAAACAGCGATTATCCTCGGAAGACTTGTTAATGTCGACAGCTCTGGCACCGAAGACAAGTGCCGATCAGAAAGGGGCCTGGTATGAAGCACATGATTACCGCGCGCATGGAGAAATTGCAGACTTTGTCGTTCTGATGACATATGAATGGGGTTACAGCGGGGGGCCTCCAATGGCTGTTTCACCAATCGGTCCTGTAACAGAAGTTGTCGATTATGCGTTGACGGAAATGCCGGCGAACAAAATTCTCCTCGGCCAGAACTTGTATGGCTATGATTGGACCCTGCCTTATGAGCCGGGCGGACCTTTCGCCAAAGCCGTAAGCCCTCAGCGTGCCATACAAATCGCACGAGAGAATAATGTTCCCATTTCCTATGATCAAAAATCCCAGGCACCTTTTTTCACGTATACGGATGCATCCACAAGCAAAGAACACGAAGTATGGTTTGAAGATGCACGATCGATCCAGAAAAAATTCGACCTGATCAAAGACAGAGGTCTCTTAGGCATCAGCTATTGGAAGCTGGGGTTATCCTTCCCGCAAAACTGGCAGCTGCTCGGAAGCCGGTTCAGTATTGAGAAGGTTTAATCCTGTTTCCGGACTACTCCCACTGTCTTATGACGTACTTCTTCCTTCTGATAGGCAGCGAGCAGTCCTTTATCGGAAATATCCTGTTTCCCTACACGTCGATAGGGGATGTCTACTTCAAAAGGCTGAGCAAACGGGAACGGGTGGACAGAAACACGGTCCTCCGCTTCCCAATCAGCACGAATGCCTTCCGGAGCAACATCAAACGTTTGTGGGAATCCATTACGAAACCAAGGTACTTCTTCTTCCTCCGGGACGTCCGGACCTGTCATACAAAGGAAAAGAGAAAGATCGTCGCAGAACTGCAGCCTTCGGAAGTGGAGCTGGTATATGTCTTCCGGGATATCCATGTCCATTTGTTCAAACAGTCTGGAGCGGCGATTTTTTTCTTCTTCTATAAAATTTCGCTCCTCTTGAACGCCGCTGTCTTCCTTGAAGAAAGACGCATAATGCATGCTGCATAGAATACCGGCGTACAAGGATTGTTCTTCCACTTCTTCTATACCTCTGCGGTACGCCTCTATCTTCTCTGCCAATGGATAATCGATAAAAGAATAAGGACGCTGCTTTTCCTCATTCCAAGCAGGATTCTGATCAAGTGGAATCCAAGCACGGTCGTGTTGCTGAATCGCCCAGTCTGCCACTTCCCTGAGCTTCGAGCGCAACAAAAAATTCTTCTTCCAGAACGCGACAATTTGTCCAGATATGTAGGCATGGTCATGTTGCTGAATCATGATGAAGTGATCTTGCTTTTCTATGACAATCATAATTCTTCCTCCTCGGTAGGTATGATACGCAGATCGGTACGAGCGTCTTCTTTCATTATAAAGCAACCAGCCTGTCACCTCTACTTATGAAAAAGGAAAAAACCACAGAGCCATGCTCTGTGGTCCTTCCATAGATTAGCTTATTTCAGCAGTTTCAGTGATTCCCGATTAAATGCCGGGATATCATCCGGCTGACGGCTCGTCACCAACTGATTCTGACAAACGACGACTTCCTCGTCTTTATAATTCACGCCTGCATATTCCATATCTACCGCGATAGACTTGAAGCCTGTCGCTGTACGACCTTCCAGAGTCTTCGCTGTAATCAACAGCTGCGGCCCATGACAAATAGCGAATACCGGTTTCTTTTCATCCATAAAGTGTTTCACGAACGATACGAATTTATCATCGGCACGGAGAATGTCCGGGGAGAATCCACCAGGGATTAACAGCGCATCGAAATCGTCCGGCTTCACATCATCGATGGATGCATCGATCTTCACCGTCGCATCTCCTTGTTTCCCTGTCACTTCCTTGCCTGCTTCCCATTCAATATTCGTCACTTCATGACCTTCTCCAGTGAAAGCATCGGCAGGTTGTGTATATTCCACGTCTTCAAAGTTTGATGTAATGACACAAGCAATCTTACTCATTTCTTACCATCTCCTTGACTTCATTGTGGTTTATTGTGAATACATCCTTTGTCTTCCCTCATCGCACGAGATTAAACCAATTAATTACCTTTTGGATGCTTCTGTAAATCTTTGACGGTAAATTGTTGGAAGGCGGAATCCTTCTGGTTCCTGTAGATCTCCCTGCCTGCAATCGTGTTAAGGATATGGACGTTTCTGTGAACGGACAACCCCAAGTTGGTCGCTCCAGCCCCGTGTGAATGGACTAGGTCCGTCAGAGTAAAGATGTGATGCTGACGATCATCCCCAAACACAAGCTGGTAATCACGGGTCACCTTATACATTCCTTCGTCCTCCCATTCCACCTCGGACTCAAAACGGTCGTAAAACCATTTCGGAACATGCGGCTTGTAGCCGGTTGCCAGAACCACTTTCTCTGTCTCATACTCATAGTCTATCTCTTCCTGCCACTGGCGGCACTGCAGGCGGTAGCCTCTTTCGTCCGCTTCAATCCCCCTGATCTCCGTCATAGGCTGTATAAACACGCGGCTGTCTTCCTGACCCGCCGTCCGGTGATAAAGCTTGGTGTAAAGCCTCGTCAATGTTTCCGGGTCAATCCCCTTACGGAGCGGGTCAAGGGTAGAGAGGGCTTCTTTTCTGGAATCCAGGGAAAGTTCATGAAAATAATCGACAAATGCCGGTGTAAACATCTCCTGTGCGAATTTTGCCTTGTCCAGCTGAAACAATCCACCGGATCTTGTCAGAAGACTCACCTTCATATCCCCGCGCCGGTCCTGCTCCTCCAGCAAATCAAGGAACACCTCCAAGGCACTTTGACCAGAACCCACCACTGTTACATGCCCGGCCTTCAACAGCTCATCTTTCGCAAATAAATAACGACTCGTGTGCAGGACATCTTCATTTGGAAGGTGATCCATTCCGTCCAGGATAATCGGTTCGCTCCCCGTACCAAGCACGACGTGCCGGGAGAAGAACGATTTCCTCTTTCCTGTGGTGTGATCTTCGACAACCACCTCATAGTGCGGAATGGATTCATTCTTCCTATCCAATACATCGATGACGGTATGTCCAAAATGCAGATTGTCGATCTGACCCGCCACCCATTTCATATAGTGGTTGTATTCCTGCCTCGGAACCTCGAAATGACGATGGAAGAAGAAAGGGAACATCCGGTCATGCTCATAGAGATAATTCATGAACGTATAGGGACTCTTCGGATCTGCGAAGGTCACCAGATCAGCAAGGAAAGGTACCTGCAGATCCATTGTCTCGATCAACATGCCCGGGTGCCAGGCAAACTCCGGCGTCTTATCAAAAAAGATTCCGTCCACCTCTCCTTTCTGATCCATGAGAGCTGCAAGACCCAGATTATAAGGACCAATTCCAATTCCGGCGACATCATATATGTGTTGCTGCATATCATCACATCCTCTTTCTACTATTCTCTACTATGCCGTTCTGTTTGATTCCTTCCACAACTGATCCAACAGAATGACAAGGATGGTGCCGACAAGCAGACCATTGCTGAGCAGATTCTGCGCCATAGCAGGCATACCAGCGAAAACGGAGGAAGGCAGGAACATCAATCCAATACCGATGGAGAAGGAAATCCCGAGGATCATTAAACGGCGTTCGTCCAGCCGTTCACTCGTCATGTTCGACAGACCGAGACCCATCAACTGGATAAATGTAGCCAGAAGCGCTGCATTGGCAACAGGCTTCGGAATGCCGGATATGAAGGCAACAATCGGCGGGAAGAAGGACACCAGGATAAGAAGCGCCGCAGCATATAGAAACGGCGCTTTCCGCTTTTGGCCCGTCAGCTGCATAAAACCGGAAGAAGAAGCCATCGACACATTAGCAATAGCAGAAAAAAGTGCAGCAAGGCCGTGGTTGATCCCCATGAAGCTGCTTCCACGATTGATCTGTTCATATGTATAGGTCGCTTTCCCATGAATCGTCTCTGTCACTGCCACAACAGAAGCTACCAAGTTGGACAACAGGATAACGGCTATCATGAAAGCGAGCGGGATCGTATTTAACGAGAAAACAGGAGCCCCCCATGCAAACACCTCCGGAAGCGAGAAGCCTCCCCCGGCTTGTCCTCCGCCGGATCCACCGCCGGCAACTATGACATACAATACCCATCCCATTACAATTCCAATCAGAACGGCGAAACTTTTCACCCAGCCGCGTCCGGCAATAGATAAACCCAATACCAGCAGTACCGTTACGAAAGCAATGATGGCGCCGGTTGATTCAATCTGCTGTTCTCCTCCATCAATACCGAGCATTCCCTGAAGAAATGTCCCACTGAGCTGAACGGTCAATAAAAATAAAAAAGCGCCCGTTACAAACGGGGTGAAAACAAATAGCACACGGTGAGATAGACGGAACAAACCGAATAGAAGCAGGAAGATTCCCGTCCATATCATTGTCCCCTGCAGAACCTGCAATACTTCCCGGTAACTGTCTCCGGCATGGACACCCGTATAAGCCATCACGGTGAAAATACTGATCCATAATCCCGCCGGCCCTTCCATGATCGGCAGTCGATGCCCGATCCATCCTTGCAGAAGGGAGGCAAGCCCCACAACGAAAAACGTACGCTGCATTAATTCGGAAATCTCAACGAAGTTCAATTCGAATATGGCGCCGATGACAATCGGCAAGGCAACGGCATTGGCCAGAAGGAAAACGAACCATTGGATCGTTTCCATCGCATTATTTAATACTAAACTCGAATTCCTGCTCATGACTATGACACTCCCTATTTTTGTAAAACGCTTACATTCATTATTTTACCACAGGCTATCAACCCCATTTCACGTGAAACATCTTCTTGCAAAAAAGAAAACCCATGCAGCCGGGGCTGCATGGGTGGAAAAAGCTCTTTTTATTCTTCCAGTGTGGAAGTATCGCCAGTCGGTAGACCAAGCTCCCAAGACTTAAGTAATCGGCGCATAATCTTACCGCTCCGCGTCTTCGGAATCGTATCCTTGATTTCGATTTCCCTCGGTGCCGCATGGGCACTCAATCCTTTTTTAACGAATTGACGGATATCCTCCAGAAGTTCATCTGATTGTTCATATCCATCCCGAAGCGTAATGAAAGCTTTGATGATTTCCCCGCGCTCGGGATCCGGTTTACCGATGACTCCCGCTTCTGCAACGGCTTCATGCTCAATCAGCTTACTTTCTACTTCAAAAGGACCTACCCGTTCACCAGAAGTATTAATGACGTCATCCAGACGTCCCTGGAACCAGAAATAGCCTTCTTCGTCTTTGTAAGCACTGTCTCCGGAAACGTACCAGCCGTTAAGGAAATAGCTTTCGTATTTCCCTGGATTATTCCAAATGGCACGCATCATGGACGGCCATCCCTTTTTGATCGCCAGGTTACCCATCTGGTTCGCCGGAAGCTCGTTTCCTTCATTATCTACGATCGATGCTTCCACACCAGGAATCGGTTTACCCATCGATCCCGGGCGGATATCCATCGATGGATAGTTACAAATGAGCATAGCTCCTGTCTCGGTCATCCACCACGTATCGTGGATACGAAGGTCAAAAGCTTTCAACCCCCAGCTTACTACTTCTGGATTTAGGGGCTCACCGACACTTAGAATATGCCTTAAGGAAGATAAATCATAGTTCTTCGCTGTCGCTTCCCCGGCACTCAGCATTTTCCGGAAAGCCGTTGGCGCGGAATACCAAACAGATACGTTCTTGTCTGCAATCGTCGCATACCAGTCATCTGGACTGAAACGGCCGCCTCGGATTACGCTCGTCACTCCATTCAGCCATGGGGCGAAGATACCGTAGCTGGTGCCCGTCACCCATCCCGGGTCAGCCGTACACCAATATACGTCATCTTCCTTAAGATCGAGTACCCATTTTCCTGTCTGGTAATGCTGGATCATCGCGTGATGGACGTGCAGAACCCCCTTCGGTTTTCCTGTCGAACCGGATGTGTAATGCAGAAGCATCCCATCTTCCAGGTCGACCCATTCGACGTCGAACTCGCTCGATGCCTGTTCCATCTCTTCCTCAAAGGAAATATAGTTCCCAGGTGCATCGCCGCCTACCAGTACGACTTGTTTTAAATTCGGAAGATCATCAGCAGGAACACGCTCCAATAACTCCGGTGTCGTGATCAGCATCGTTGCTTCACTATCCTCGAGCCTGTCGCGCACTGCCTGCTCCATGAAGGCTTCGAACAGTGGTCCTGCAATCGCACCAACCTTTATAATACCGAAGAATGCTGCATAAAATTCCGGACTTCTCGGCATGAAAAGAAAAACGCGGTCCCCTTTATCAATATGATGCTTCTTCAATATATTGGCGAACTGATTACTCTTCTGCTTTAAATCTTCAAACGTCAGCACTTCTTCCCGGTCAGGGGCGGAAAATATAAGAGCCGCTTTGTCCTTCTTCTCCGGGTCCTCTGCATGACGATCAACCGCTTCATAAGCGATATTAACCTTTCCTGTTTCATTCCACGTGAAATGACGCTTCGCTTCTTCCCACTGAAAATTCTTATACGTTTCTGTGTAGTCTTCCATGTTGTGATTGCCAGATCGAGCCGGTATTGGTTGCATGTCCATAAAATCACCTCATAAGAATTTTTGTAAACGTTTTCTGTCCGTGGCTAATGAAAGCTCTGAATCTTTCAGAGCCTGGACGCGGATATATTTTCTGAATATTAAAGGAATTATCTATATTGTAGGTGATTTCTGTAGATATTTAAAGAGGAATGTCCAAAGATTTACAGAAACAGGTCGACAGCAGGACAAAAATTGACAGCCGTTTACTCCTCCACCTATAATAAACGAAGCATAGAAAGAGGTTTCTTAGCCAACCCCTCTATAAAAAACTAAGGATGTCACTTACTACAAGTCGCAGCCCTTAGGGGTTGCGGCTTTTTTCATGTTCCATCAACTACATCACAAAGGAGAAAACATAATGCCCGGACGAAACGAAGATTCTCTTAATCTATCTCTACTGGGAAACCAGGAAACAGCTTACGCCACTACTTACGACCCGCAGGTCTTGGAGACATTCGATAATCAGCATCCGAACCGCGACTATTTCGTCAAGTTCAACTGCCCGGAGTTCACAACTCTGTGTCCAAAAACAGGCCAGCCTGACTTCGCCACCATTTATATCAGCTATGTACCGAACATTAAAATGGTCGAGAGCAAGTCCCTGAAGCTTTATCTCTTCAGCTTCCGTAACCACGGAGACTTTCATGAGGACAGTGTCAACACAATCATGAACGACCTGATCGATTTGATGGACCCTCGTTATATAGAGGTATGGGGTAAATTCACTCCACGCGGAGGTATTTCTATCGATCCTTACTGCAATTATGGAAAGCCGGGCACGAAGTTCGAACAAATGGCCGATCATCGTATGATGAACCATGACATGTATCCGGAGACGATTGACAACCGTTAAATGAAAAAGAGCTGCCACCCTTTGGTGACAGCTCTTTTTGTGTGGTATCCGATTTATTTCTTATCGTTCTTATACTGCATATAAACGACGTGGGTGACGAGGAAGTCTTCCATTCCATGTTTCCCATCCGCACCGCCGAGGCCGGATTTACGCATGCCGGCATGGTATCCCTGAACGGCTTCGAAGTTTTCCCGGTTCACATATGTTTCACCGAACTTCAGCTCATTGACCACTCTCATCGCTTCATTCATATCGTCCGTATAGACAGAGGAAGAAAGTCCGTATTCGGTATCGTTACCTTTTTCAATCGCTTCATCTAGTGTTTTGTATGTCGTGATCGGGATGACGGGACCGAAAATTTCTTCCTGCATTATTTTGCTGTCGTGGGTGACGTTGGTCAGGATTGTAGGCTTATAGAAGTAGCCTTTATCCAAATCTCCCCGTTCACCGCCAATTTCCACCTTGGCGCCGTTCTGAACGGCTTCCTTCACCATTTCTTCCACTTCTTCCAACCGGTCTTTACTGACAAGCGGTCCAACGTCCGCTTCTTTGTTCTCCCGTGGATTTCCAATCGTCAAGCCCTCGAACTGATGACGCAGCTTCTCTACGAACTCGTCTGCAATGCTTTCATGGACATAGACGCGCTCCGCATTCGTACACGCTTGTCCATTGTTGGCAAGACGGGAGGTTGTAATAGACTCCACTGCAATATCCAAATCTGCATTTGGAGTGACGATCGCCGGTGCTTTACCTCCAAGCTCCAAATTGACTTTCGTAATATTTTGAGCTGCTGCTTCCATTACTTTCGTACCCGCAGGCACACTACCCGTCATCGTAACCATCTGCACCTCCGGATGCGTCGCCAGTCCGTTACCGATCTCCGAACCGGAACCAGTCACGACGTTATAGACACCCTTTGGAATTTCCTCCATCTTATCAATAATCTTCGTGAATTCCATCGCTGTGTTAGGCGTCTGCTGGCTCGGCTTCAGCACAATTGTGCAGCCAGTCACAAGCGCTGTCGCGACCTTACGTGCCAAAATGAAAACAGGGAAGTTCCATGGTACGATACCGGCGACAACGCCAATCGGTTTTTTATAGATGAAAATATTTTCGTTCGCACGATCACTCGGCACAATTTCCCCTTCAATCCTGCGCGCCCATTCGGACATGTATCGGAAATAATCGATGGCAAGGTCTACTTCGCCGCTGGCAAGCTCGTAATCTTTCCCTTGTTCTTCTTGAAGTAAATCGATGAAGGTAGCACGATTTGCCTCGATTTCATCTCCAAGCTTACGAACGATTCGGCCGCGTTCAATATTAGGCGTCAGCTCCCAGCCCTTTTGTGCAGCTGCAGCCGCGGAAACCGCACGTTCGACATCGTTCTTCGTCCCTTTCGGAATCTTGGAAATGACTTCTTCCGTCGCCGGATTCAGAACTTCGATCCACTCCGAGCTGTCCGATTCTGTATATTCTCCATTAATGTATAGTTTATGTTGAATCATTTTGAATGACCTCCTGTAATGGTTTACCGGGAATATTCCACTTCTTTCGCACCCCTAAACTTTCCAGTTGGTTCACGTCCCATGGATAATAAAAAAATCTCTGTTTCCAGAGATTTCGTTTTTACCACTCCAATATGTACCCTTTTACTTTCCTTGGTGTTCCACTTTCGACCATCTGCTCTCCTTCAAAATAAGGATTCTCCACGTCAAATCGATAAGCAATTGATTCTGGTTCCAAATACAGCTTGTACTCTAAATCTGTTACCTTGTTTAGAGAAATATCCGCAACCGTCGTCTTGTTGGATTCCTCATCAATGAGAAGTATATCAATGTGCTCATATCCTTGTGTCATCAGCTTCTCCTTCATATTCATAGCATGACTCTCCCGTCCTTTTTGTCTATTAACCTTTACCCGGCCTGTCCATCACAAAAACGTAAAAAACGGGAGGAAATCCCCCCGTTCTTATTTATTAATATCCGTATCCACGGCCACCTACATAAGATGCACCAATGATGATCAAAAGGATGAACAAAACAACCAACAGGGCGAAACCGCCTCCGTATCCGTATCCTCCGCTCATTTATTCCCCTCCTCTCACTTACTTTACTACCTTATTCAGATTCGGGGGGTTAGGAAGGGCGGATGCGGATTTTCATTTAAATTATCTTTTCCCTGCACCCCTTCAAAAAGGAAGGGCTCGTCTTAATGATAAATAAGCGAAGTAGAGCGATTGCGCAAAAAAGGCGATCCCCCATATCGGGGCCGGTATGATTTTAGTCGCCCTTGCCAGATTGGCGGCATCTCCAGCCTGTCCCGGAGCGACGAAACTGATCCACATAATTTCAAAAGCGCTCGTCACCGATTCGACGAGAATCAGCGAAGCAAAAAAGACCAGCGTATATTGGACAACCGTTTCATGACCGGTCCGCAGCAGCCAAAGGAACCCGGCTCCGAACGTCACGATCCAAAACACCCCATACAGGTTACGTACCCAGAAGATCAAATTAACAGCAAGGAAGGCAAGAAGAATATAGATCATCCATTTGTAGTGGCCACGCCAGATTAAATAGAAAAACAAGAAAGCAAAAAAGGATGCGAAGACGTATCCAGCCATGCTTGTCAGCACCTGTCCGAACCAGGACCGGTGCCCCGTCCACGTGAGGCCGGAGGTGTCAGGAAGGAGTGAAATCCTCCGGACCTCGCCACCAGTCAACAAAGCCATGAGAGAATGTCCGCTTTCATGGATCATCGTATTCAAAATGGCGAAATACTTCCCAACAATAGGCAGCTGCGTCAAAATCAGCGCCAGGACGAGCATCAGAATGATTTGTAATTTCAAGAGTAGACCTCCTTTTCGATAAACTGTGTCGATAAATTCTTTCGCCCGTTTCTTTCCTTTGTACTATACTTAATGAAACGAAGGAGGCACGAAACATGAAGAAATTAATCGTATTATGTTCCCTCACAGCCTGTCTGTTTCTGGCCGCATGCTCCTCCCAAGCGGAAGAACAGAAAAATCAGCCGAAAGAAATAACGGTTGCTGCAGCCGCCAGTCTGACGGATGCCGTTGAAGAAGCTGCTCCCTTATTTGAAAAAGCAACCGGTACGAAAGTGAATACGACATTTGGAAGCTCCGGGAAATTAGCCAAGCAGATCGAACACGGTGCTCCGGTCGATCTATTTTTATCTGCAGACGGAATGTGGGTCGATGAATTAGAAGAAAAAGAACTTGCCGATACAGAAACACGGACGAATTTTGCTGCCAACCGCATCGTATTGATTACACCAAAGGGTCAGTCGAAAGAAAATGCCCTCACGTTCAAGAGCCTGAATAAGGTCCCGGGTGAGCAAACAATTGCAATCGGTAATCCAGACAGCGTTCCCGCTGGTTCTTATACGAAGCAGGCACTGGAAAAGATTCAATTGTGGAAGGATTTGAAAGATCAGCTTGTCTACGCCAGTGATGTCCGCCAGGTGCTGGCTTATGTAGAATCAGGCGAGGCTGCTTACGGGTTCGTTTATGCAAGTGATGCAGAGATTTCGGATAACATTCAGGTCGTCGAACAAGTGGACAAAAATCTACATAATCCGATCACATACCCAGGAATCCTTATTTCAAAAAGCCGGACTAAGGATCAAGCAGAAGCCTTCTTATCTTTCTTAAAGGAAGATCAGGGACAGGACATCCTGCGGAAATATGGGTTTGAGGTAGAGGGCTGACACGGTGAGTTATTATCCGCTCTACCTATCCCTCAAAGTAGCAGCCATCGCAACCGTTTTTGTTTTTCTTACGGGGACTCTGGCAGCAAGGTGGATTTCCAGACGAATATTTCCCGGGAAAAGTGTCCTGGAGTCTATTTTCCTCATGCCGCTGGTACTTCCGCCGACTGTAACCGGATTCGCCCTTTTATATCTGTTCGGCTCTAATGGATTCATCGGCAGCTGGCTGATGGAATCGTTCGGCATCCGGGTCATCTTCTCCTGGACAGGAGCGGTAATCGCTTCAACGGTGGTCGCTTTTCCACTCATGTATCAAAGCGCCTCCGCCGCTTTTGCCAACTACGATAAAGATTTGGAAAACGCCGCACTTACAATGGGAGCATCGAAGTGGAAAGTGTTCTTCACGATCTCTCTTCCCCTAGCATGGCCCGGCTTATTGGCAGGTCTCGTCATGACATTCGCAAGGTCACTGGGCGAGTTCGGCGCAACTCTTATGATCGCCGGCTACATCCCCGGGAAGACCGATACCATTCCACTCGCGATTTATTTTGCTGTCGAATCCGGACGAATGGAACAGGCCTACATGTGGGTACTGATTATCGTCGCACTCGGATTCAGCACCGTCCTTTGGTTGAATATATGGACGAAGAAGAAAATCTCCTCCCATCCTCATTAAAAAAGCGGAAGATCCTCCGAATGGAAGATCTTCCGCTTTTTCTTTATGCCCCCGGCAGGATTCGAACCTGCGACACACGGTTTAGGAAACCGATGCTCTATCCCCTGAGCTACGGGGGCCAAAACACGTATGTTCCCTATTATACAAAATAAACCAACAATTGAAAAGAGGTACACGCTGAATTTTACGAACTCAGCTGTTACACCTTTGGGATCTATATGGTAAAATGTTAGCTGTCTGTCTACACGTATCGTTTTTTGTAAGATAACCGCGGATGCTGCTGAGCACTGCGTTGAAATAGTGAAAAGAGTTTGAAGGAGGAGAAACCATGGGGGACCTGCCTTTCATTTCCGTCGAAGGGCCCATAGGGGTCGGGAAGACGTCTTTGTCTAAAAAGCTCGCCGCCCAATTTGACTTTCATTTGTTGAAAGAAATCGTGGAGGAAAATCCGTTTTTAGGCAAATTCTATGATGATATCGAGGAATGGAGTTTCCAAACAGAAATGTTCTTTCTATGCAACCGTTTCAAGCAGCTGGAAGACATTGAACGCAAATACTTGCAGCTTGGAAAACCTGTCGTTGCCGATTACCATATATCTAAAAACATGATCTTTGCAAGACGCACCCTGAGAGAGGATCAGTTCGACAAATACGCCCGGATTTTTGACATTCTTACTCACGACATGCCGAAACCGAATATGGTCGTCTATCTGCATGCAAGTCTGGACACATTAATGGACAGGATCCGGATGCGCAATCGTGATGTAGAAGCAAACATCCAACCGTCTTATTTGGAGCAGCTCTCTAAAGATTACGATGCGTTCATGCAGCATTTTGAGAGGGAGAATCCGGACATACCGGTTATCCGATTGAACGGGGATGAGCTTGACTTCGTAAAGCGACAGGACGACCTCGACCAAATTGTCGGACTCGTGGAACAACACTTGAATAAAGGAGAAGTAATCAAATGAATGCACGTGAACGCTATGGTATACCACATGACAGCGTCATAACAATCGCCGGTACAGTTGGAGTTGGAAAGTCTACGATGACAAATGCCATTGCTGATGCCCTCCAATTCCGTACCTCCTTTGAAAAGGTGGATACGAACCCGTATCTTGATAAATTCTATCAGGATTTCGAACGCTGGAGTTTCCATCTGCAAATTTACTTCCTCGCCGAACGCTTCAAGGAACAGAAGAAAATCTTCGAATACGGAGGCGGCTTCATCCAGGACCGTTCCATCTATGAAGATACCGGGATCTTCGCCCGGATGCACTACGAGAAAGGAACGATGTCGGAAACGGATTATGAAACCTACCGCAATCTGTTTGATGCAATGGTCATGACACCGTACTTCCCTCATCCTGACCTTCTCATTTACCTGGAAGGTTCTTTTGAAGATATCCTTTCCCGCATCAAAGAACGAGGCCGGCCGATGGAACAGGAAACTCCTGTCGAATATTGGGAAGAAATGTTTAAGCGTTACGATAATTGGATCGACAATTTCAATTCCTGCCCCGTTCTTCGTCTGAACATCGCCGACTATGATGTTTTGAACGATGAATCAAGCATTGAACCGGTATTAGAGAAAATCGGCCACTTCATCCAGGAATCACGCAAATGGCGTTCCAGCCGTCTGCTCACATAAGATTCTCACCCCCTTCCAAACGGAAGGGGGTTTTTTATAAAGTATTTATGAAATCCAACGTTTCATCACTTCCTATGCTTATCATGATAAACAGGAGGGAGCACCAGCATGCCTGTTTCTACAGCGACTGTCAGCTTGTTTATTCTTAGTCTGTTTTGTTTATTGTTCACTTGGACAATACTCGTTTTGTATAAAAGAAAAAACAACCGCTCCGGACATTAGTCCGGCCGCGGTTGTTTTTGTTTAGATAGGAATGCCTGTATCATATTCCGGTGGCTTCCGACCATTCGGTCCGGAAGCGCTTCAGGATCTATAAATGCAAGCTGCAGCGATTCTTCGTTTCGTCTTAATATCCCGCTGTACTCCTGCGTGTGATAAACGGTTGTGACGACATAGAATTCATCACCGTTTTCCACTTTGCTGTACTGATCTTCCCCCGAATAGACATCCATCAAGGAAAGAGTACCAAGCGTCAAACCGGTTTCCTCATAGACTTCCCTGCGAGCGACCTGTTCTGTGCTTTCGCCAAGCTCCATTAATCCGCCGGTAAGCCCCCAGACGCCGTGCGGAGAACGACGCTGCTGGAGAAGTATTTTCCCTTCTTCGTTCCTCACGATGACAACAGAACCGACAAGTATCAGCGGGCGATGACCGACAAGGGCGCGAAGTTCCTGAACATAACCCATCAGACGACCTCCCCTGTCAGTTGGCCAGGCCGACGGTTTCTTTTAGGTGACGGCCTTCTTCCAAAGCCTTCAGGAGGAAATGAGCGACGTCGCCCCGATTGATTCTTCTTCCATCCTTAGGAACTGTAGGCGAAGTACGGTACATCTTTGTCACACCACCGTCATCGAGGCGCATCGGACGGGCGATCGTATAATCGAGTCCTGCTGCCATAATGGCATTGACCGCCTGGCTGTGATCCTTAAGGACGTTCTTCAAAATAAGCCGGGACATCCACCCTGTAAAGCCTGGGATCTCTTTATAAATACCGGCAGAAGCAACGTACAGAATACGGGAAATGCGATGTTCAAGCATGCCCCGAACGAGATTCCCCGCCATTCTTTCCAGATTATCCTTCTGTTTCAGGCTGTCAGAGCCGAGACACGATACGACAGCCTCCTGTCCTTCCATTACAGCGGAAACGGCTTCTCTGTCGAGGGCATCTCCCTCTACGACACGTAGGCGCTCATGGACAAGCATCCATTTATCCGGTGTCCGTACAAAGGCGGTTACCTCATGGCCTGATTCAAGTGCCTGTTTCACAAAGGAAAGACCCGTTCCTCCAGTCGCACCAAATACAACGATTTTCATAGATTCCACCTCCAAGACTTCCTTCTACTCTATTATAACTTGGAGGTGTTGGGAAACCAGCATTCAGCTCTCCATCCGTCTCAGGAGAGCTGTGAATAGAACAGCACCAATAACCATTATACCGCCGATCCAAGGTGTATGGATCAGACCGATGGAATCTACAATCAACCCACCGACAAAGGAACCGATGGCAATACCGACATTAAAGGCCGCGATATTCAAAGCGGAGGCGACATTGACAGCAGAAGGGACGTATTTCTCCGCCAGCTGAACCACTAATATCTGCAAAGCAGGAACGTTCATAAATGCAAACAGTCCCATCAGGAAGAGTACGATCAGACTGACGGCCTTGAATGGAATGGCAAAAGTAAGCACGGTCAGAACCACTGCCTGAAAGACGAACATCCAGAACAACGCCTTCAGCGGGTTACGGTTGGAAAGCTTCCCGCCGACCGTGTTACCGATCGCCACTGCCACTCCGTAAACGAGCAGGATGACACTGACAAGGCTGGGAGCAAAGCCGGTGATATCCTCTAACAGTGGAGCCAGATAGGTAAACGCAACAAATGTTCCACCATACCCGAGAGCCGTTATAAGGAAAGCAAGCATAATCTTACTGTTCTTTAATATTTTCATTTGATCCGAGAATTTGGAGGGTGGTGCTTCCTCTAAATCTTTCGGTACAAGTAAAGCACTTGCAATGATGCCGATCACACCAAGTAAAGCCACACCGGCGAAGGTCGCCCTCCAGCCGAAGTGCTGACCGATGAAAGTACCGAGCGGGACCCCTGTTACCGTGGCTACCGTCAATCCTGTAAACATAAAGGCAATTGCACTTGCCCGCTTATTCTCAGGGACAAGACTTGCTGCAATGGTCGAACCGATGGAAAAGAAAATACCATGAGAAAAAGCCGTAATTACCCGCGCAGCCAACAATATACCGAAACTGGACGATAAAGCAGCGATGGAATTACCTATAATAAAAATTACCATAAGTGCCATAAGCAGATTCTTTCGTCCCATTCTACTTGTTAAAGCAGTCAAAACAGGAGCACCGACGGCAACCCCCACCGCATAACCGGAAATCAACAGACCGGCAAGTGTAATGGAAATAGATAAGTCACCTGCAAGGGAAGAAAGCAGGCCGACTGGAACGAATTCTGTCGTTCCGATACCAAAAGCACTGATCGCAAGAGCTAATAATGCAAACGTATTGCTGTTTTCTTTTGTTTGAATGGATGCCTTTCCGACACCTTGTGATTGGGAACTCATTCTGTTCCTACCTCCTCTTTTCATGATCAAAACGAGGCGCCTTTCGTTTCTAGAAACGATTATGCCTGCTTTTCCATGACTTGAGAAGTACGCACTTCCGGGTGCTATAGGAACTTATAAGTAACATTTATGACACACCAAGGGTTCTACCGAGATAAAAAAATAGCCAAACAGGTCGAACCATGGTAATTTAGTGTATAGCAATTATAAACTGTACCGTCTAAAAAGTACCTTAGGGAAGGAGAATTAGACATGGCCAAGTACAACATCCCTGTAGAGGCTGCATTGGAAGTCATCGGAGGTAAATGGAAGGTCGTCATCCTCTGTCACTTGATCAAAAAGAAAAGACGCACGTCCGAATTGAAACGCTTGATGCCCGGCATCACACAAAAGATGCTGACTCAGCAGCTTCGTGAATTGGAATCAGACGGCGTCCTGAACCGCATCGTTTATAATCAAGTACCACCGAAGGTAGAATATGAACTGACGGAATATGGATGGACGTTGAAAGGTGCCCTCGACATGCTTTGCGAATGGGGTGAACAGCATATCGAGAATACGTACCCGAACAAAGAAGATGTGCTCCTGGACACAGAGGAATTAGAAAAAGTATAGAAGGACAGATAACCATTGCTTGGAGCAGGCTCCTTGCAGACAGTGCATTCATATTAAGAAAAATCCCTCCTGATCCATGGAGGGATTTTTATTTGCCGTAACCTAAAGAGGCCGCCTCTAATTTTAAACATAAAAAAAATCGTTACATGACGTAACGATTTCTGTTCTATAATCTCCAATTTTTATGCGCAATTGTTGATAATAATAATGGCGGAGGAGGAGGGATTCGAACCCCCGCGAGCCGTAAAGCCCCTGGCGGTTTTCAAGACCGCTCCCTTCAGCCAAACTTGGGTACTCCTCCGTATGACCGACAATAAATATATTACCATTTATCATCTCTTTCGTCAATACATCCTGAAGATTTTCCCTAAAAAACCCCGGAATAATGACTGCTTTGTTATTATACAAAATCCGTATTGCCTTCGTCAACTAAAATCGACAACTTCCGATGCCGATGAACACGATGAGCTTTCCATGAGGCGGATGACCCTCCTGATCGTTTTGCTCTTCCAGGGTCTCATTGCTGAAAAAAACCGTACAGACAGGATCTGTACGGTTTTTTCTCTTATTTGCTGATGACGTCTTTGCCACCCATATATGGACGAAGCACTTCCGGCACGACGACAGAACCATCTTCCTGCTGATAGTTTTCCAAGATCGCTGCAACGGTACGACCGATGGCAAGTCCGGAACCATTCAGTGTATGGACGAATTCCGGCTTCGCTTTCTCGTCACGGCGGAAACGGATACCGGCTCGACGCGCCTGGAAATCTTCAAAGTTAGAGCAGGAGCTGATTTCGCGGTATGTTTCCTGACTCGGGATCCACACTTCGATATCATATTTCTTCGCTGCTGTGAAACCAAGATCGCCTGTGCACATGCTCATGACACGGTAAGGAAGTTTCAACAGCCGGAGTACTTTCTCCGCATGACCGGTGAGTTCTTCCAATACATCGTAAGAATCCTCCGGCTTGGCAAGCTGGACAAGCTCGACTTTGTTGAATTGGTGCTGGCGGATGAGTCCGCGGGTATCGCGACCGGCAGAACCTGCTTCAGAACGGAAGTTGGTGCTGAAAGCGACAAACTTCTGTGGAAGATCTGCTGCACTTAATATTTCTTCCCTGTGGAAGTTCGTAACTGGAACCTCTGCCGTTGGAACGAGGTAATAATCCCAGTCCTGAATCTTAAAGGCATCTTCTTCGAACTTCGGAAGCTGGCCTGTACCAGTCATAGAGGTACGATTAACCATTTGTGGTGGCAGCATCTCCTGATATCCGTGCTCATCAGAATGAAGGTCCATCATGAAGTTGAGCAGGGCACGCTCCAAGCGGGCACCAAGGCCTTTGTAGAATACGAAACGGCTTCCCGTCACCTTAGAGGCACGCTCGAAGTCCAGCATACCAAGGTCTGTCGCCACGTCCCAGTGCGGCTTCGCTTCAAAGTTGAAGGCAGGGAGTTCTCCCCATTTTCTCGCTTCCTGGTTGTCGTCTTCATCTTCTCCGACAGGAACACTTTCGTGAGGAATGTTCGGAATAGATAACAGCATCGTTTCCAATTTCTCCTCGACTTCTTTCCATTCTGTATCAAGCGTTTTGATACGATCGCCGACTTCGCGCATTTCCTTAATCTTATCGTCCGCATCTTCCTTCGCTTTCTTCAGCTGGGAGATTTCCTTGGAGACTTCATTCCTTTTCGCTTTCAGCTCTTCTGTTTCCTGAATCAGCTCCCGGCGTTTACTGTCGAGATCACCGAATGCATCCAGATCAGACAAGTCTTCCCCGCGGTTTTGCAGCTTCGCTTTTACTTCGTCAAAGTTCTGACGCAGATACTTCATGTCTAACATCATCTATTCCTCCTTGTTATTTTTCTGCCTATAAAAAAACTCCCGTCCCTTATATAAAGGGACGAGAGCTTTTCTATATGCTTCCCGCGATACCACCCAAGTTGAAGGTACCATGACCTTCCGGCTTCTACTCATAACGGTGAGCACCGGTACAGCTTACTGGACTTCGGCTGCACAACTCAAGGATGGATTCACACGGCTTCCCCGTCAGTTCTCACCAGCCACTGACTCTCTTCAAGGAGAAGGGACGTGCTACTATTTCCTATCATCGCGTTAATTATAAAGGTTGTGTTACATAAGATTAGCGGATTTAAAATTATAATGCAAGTGTTTTACGGGAGTTCTCCACCATTTTCACAAAATGAGCCGTGATGCGGTGGTCATCTGTCAATTCAGGGTGGAAAGAACATGCCAGGTACTGGTCCTGCTGAGCTGCGACGATATGTCCGTCATAGCGGGCCAGCACTTTCGTTTCTTCACCGACACCTTCGATATAAGGAGCACGGATGAAGACCGCATTGAATCCTTCCGCCACCCCTTCGATATCAAGATCCGCTTCAAAGCTTTCCCGCTGTCGGCCGAAAGCATTGCGGCGGACTTTGATATCCATCAGACCGAGGTGGACATCATAGGAACCGTCGATTTCAGATGCAAGGAGAATCAGGCCGGCACACGTACCGAAGATCGGCTTCCCTGCTTTTCCGAATTGCCGGATCGGCTCAAGGAAATCGTATTTGTCAATCAACCGGCGGATGGTTGTGCTCTCTCCACCGGGAATGATCAAACCGTCGATTTGTTCCAGCTGTTCCTTCTTCTTAACGACGACAGCTTCTGCTCCTGATGCCTCGACAGAACGAACATGCTCACGAAAAGCGCCTTGTAAACCTAAAACACCGATTGTAGTCATGATGTCATTCTCCTTTACTTACTGGCTGCGTTCCTGCATGCGCTGATCAGGTGTAAGAGTAGAGATTTCCATCCCTTTCATCGCTGTACCCAAATCTTTGGACAGCTCACCAATCAGTTTGTAGTCCGTATAGTGAGTCGTCGCTTCTACGATCGCACGAGCGAATTTCTCAGGGTTGTTGGACTTGAAGATACCGGATCCAACGAATACACCGTCTGCTCCAAGCTCCATCATAAGAGCCGCATCAGCCGGAGTAGCAATTCCACCCGCTGCAAAGTTTACAACAGGAAGACGGCCTTCTTCACGGATTTCCATAAGAAGATCGAACGGTGCGCCGTTTTCTTTAGCAAATACCATGACTTCATCTTCAGACAGACCGCGAAGTTTACGGATTTCTGATTGTACTTGACGCATGTGGCTTACTGCTTCCACGATGTTTCCTGTACCAGGCTCACCTTTCGTACGAAGCATGGAAGCTCCTTCACGGATACGACGAGTCGCTTCTCCGATGTTACGGCATCCACAAACGAAAGGAACCGTGTAGTCATCTTTCTTGATGTGGTAGATTTCATCAGCTGGAGTCAGTACTTCACTCTCATCGATATAATCCACACCCATCGCTTCAAGGACACGAGCTTCTGTGATGTGACCGATACGTGCTTTAGCCATTACCGGAATAGAAACAGCATTCATGACTTCTTCTACGATCGTTGGATCCGCCATACGAGCGACTCCACCTGCAGCACGGATGTCTGCTGGTACACGTTCAAGAGCCATAACGGCTACTGCGCCGGCCTCTTCCGCGATTTTTGCTTGCTCTGCGTTTACGACGTCCATGATGACGCCACCTTTTTGCATTTCGGCCATTCCGCGTTTGACGCGATCCGTACCTGTTTGTGACATGATATATTCCTCCCTGACAGCTATATGTTTCAAGCATTTTAAATTTTTTGAATCATAGATTCTTATCCTCTATTGTAACGCATTACCGCTTTAAATCCTACAAAATATGTAGGTTTTTTTTATGTTAGAACCAACCTTTGACCATATCTACGGCACCAGTGAAGATATCCGCAAAGAATTGGCCGATTGCTCCAAGCATCAGCATGAACCAGTTTGATTTATCGACGTCTTCCGCAGCGACGAGTTCAACGGTCTCCCCTTCATCAGAAACAAGGTTGCTGTAGTTATCTTCCCCGTTATAAACAAGAACGGCCGTTCCGACTTTGTCTCCCTTTTTGACCGGGGCGACAAGTTCTCCATCTTCATTCAGCTTGTCCTTATCCAACTTGTACTCCAGTGTGTATTGATCTTCTTCGGCATTTTTCACCATGGTGCTTAATGCTTCGCTTGTCTCAATAGCGACACTGTCTTCTTTTCCTTTAGCAACAGAAACGGTCGATTCTTCCTCTTTCGCATATCCTGCCGGGAATAGTTCCTGGCGGGAGAATTGCTGGAATCCGTAATCCAACAGTTCGGCTGTCTGCTGGAAACGGCTCTCACGGGTTTCTGATTTCATAACGACGGAAATCAGACGTACACCGTCCCGTTCAGCTGTTCCTGTAAAGGTATTGCCCGCAAGCTCGGTATAGCCGGTTTTCAAGCCGTCCATTCCTTCATATTCGAACTGCTTCAAGTTCTCTCCAGGCATTCCCGGAAGCATCCAGTTCCAGTTCGTGACGGTTTTTCCTTCGAATTCCAATGTCGGCTGACTGGAGATTTCCAGTGCCTGCGGATAATTATTGATCAGGTGATAAGCAAGCGTGGCAGCGGATTTGGCAGAAAGCATGTTGACTCCATCTGCCGCCGTTCCTTCTGGGTGGTTATCCCCGAGGTGGGCGTTATCTAATCCAGAAGCGTTCACGAATTCATAATCTGGAAGACCTAATTCCTTGGCTTTTTCATTCATCATTTTGACGAATTCGCCTTCACTTCCACCAACCAGCTCGGCCAGTGTAATCGTCGTGGCGTTATCCGAGTTGATCGCCATCGCTTCATATAGTTCTCGTACCGTATAATCTTTATTCATTTTTAACCCGACACCTGAATATTCAGGGTTGGCGGATATTTCATAAGCATAAGGACTGATTTGTGTCGTCGTATCCCAGCTGATTCTTCCTTCATCAATCGCTTCCAAAACGAGATACTCTGTCATCATCTTCGTCATACTTGCTGGAGGTAGAGTTAAATCTGCCTCTTTTTCATACAAAATCTTCCCTGTGTCTGCATCAACGAGGATCGCTGATTTCGCCCCAACGTCAACGGTGCTTGCATATGTACTCAATGGACTCATAAATACGGCAAACACTGTCATAAGCACGACCATAGTCATGGCCACTGATGCTCTCAATCTTTGTTTCAACTTTCTCGACCTCCACCCTTAAAATATGCATCCTCGTTATTTTATCACATGCGTATATAAAAGAATAGACAGGGAAAAGTCCCTGTCTATCGGATATACAGAGGGTCAAACGGAGTAGTTTGGCGCCTCTTTCGTAATCTGTACGTCATGCGGATGGCTCTCTTTCAGGCCTGCACCTGTGATACGGATGAACTGGGAATCGTTCCTTAGTGCGTCGATTGTCGGTGTGCCGCAATAGCCCATACCGGAGCGTAGTCCGCCGAGAAGCTGATGGATCGTATCCGCAAGCGGCCCTTTATAAGGCATGCGGCCTTCGATTCCTTCCGGTACCAGTTTCTTCGCTTCCTGCTCATTTTGGAAATATCGGTCTTTCGATCCGGATTCCATCGCGCCGACAGAGCCCATACCGCGATACACTTTAAAGCGTCGGCCTTGGAATATTTCCGTTTCACCAGGGCTTTCTGTTACACCTGCCAGAAGACTGCCTAGCATAACAGCATGTCCACCAGATGCAAGCGCCTTGACGATATCTCCGGAATACTTGATACCACCGTCTGCGATGATCGGTTTGCCGTGGCGGGCAGCTTCCGTTGCACAATCATGAATGGCAGTGATTTGAGGAACTCCGACTCCTGCTACGACGCGGGTCGTACAGATGGATCCAGGTCCGATTCCGACCTTCACGACATCCGCACCTGCTTCGATCAATTCGCGTGTCGCTTCCGGAGTCGCTACGTTTCCGGCAATGATATTGATTTCAGGGTGACGGTCGCGGATACGTTTCACTTGTCCGATAACCCCTTGGGAATGGCCGTGAGCCGTATCGACGACAAGGGCATCGACGCCGGCATCCACAAGTTTATCAATTCGAGTCATGGCGTCTGCTGTGACACCTACCGCTGCGGCAACAAGCAGACGTCCTTGAGAATCTTTCGCAGAGTTCGGGAATTCGATGACCTTCTCGATATCCTTGATGGTAATCAAGCCTTTCAGTACGCCTTGGTTATCGACCATCGGAAGCTTCTCGATCTTGTATTGCTGAAGGATCTTCTCCGCTTCATCCAATGTCGTGCCGACAGGAGCTGTGACCAGGTTTTCGCTTGTCATGACTTCACGGATCGGAATGGAGTAGTTTTCGATGAAGCGAAGGTCACGGTTCGTCAAGATTCCGACAAGTTTCTGTTCTTCTTCATTGTTTACGATCGGTACACCGGAAATACGGAACTTGCCCATCAAGTGTTCGGCATCAAAAACCTGATGTTCCGGTGTCAGATAGAATGGATTCGTGATGACGCCGCTCTCGGATCGCTTCACACGATCGACATGCTCGGCTTGTTCTTCGATCGACATATTCTTATGAATGACACCAAGACCGCCTTGTCGTGCCATGCCGATCGCCATCGCTGCTTCCGTAACCGTATCCATACCGGCACTGATGATCGGCATATTCAACCGAAGCGTCGGGGATAGTTCTGTCGCTAAAGAAACATCACGCGGCAGGACATCTGATTTCGCAGGCAAAAGCAGTACATCGTCAAATGTTAAACCTTCTTTAGTAAACTTGTCTTCACGCATGCTTGACCTCTCCTTTTCTTCCTTCAAATAGTTTGGGTGAAAGTGGGTAAAATAAGTGGTACATTCGCAACATTAATTACTTATTGTTATTTACAATACGACAATGATAGTGCTTTTTCAACCATAAAAATATTGGGAGAAACTCCCTTGTAACAGTGGAAAGGAGAGGAAGCGTTGCCAAATCACGATACGATTCTGACCTATCTGCAGGTCACTGCCCATTCCCGCCCGTTTCTTCAGGCTTGCTATGACAAAATCGGACATCAAAAAGCGGAGCATCACGCCTATAACAACGCCGAACGTTTCCAATACGGGTTACTTCTCGGCGGCGACTACTGGCGGACGGCTCTTCAGACACCGCTCAGCGTAAAGCCTCTCCTGTTCTATTACGGACTAAACCACTTTATGAAGAGCTGCCTGCTTACGGTCGACCCTGGTTATCCAGCAACGGCAAAAGTGCTTGCCCACGGGTTATCTACGAGAAAAAGAAAAAAACAGCATTACCGGTTTCTTGAAGATGATATAAGGATCCAGCCCCACGGCTTGTTTCAGCACGCGGCGCATCATCTTTTTCAATTCTCCTCGAACAAAGAGAAAGTATCGATGGATGAACTGCTCCGACCGCTTCCGGCGATGGACACCATCTATCAATGGAAAGAGGAAAAAGCCAAAGAACCGGATGAAAACTGGCCGGAGCTGCTTCGTTACTTCGCCGTCCTCTACAATTTAAGTATGCTTGTCCGTTATGAGGGCGAGTGGTGGGGGGAGATGGAGCAGATGAAGGACAGAGAGGATTACGTCTTCATTCTGCATTTCCTCGAAACCGCTTCGGAAAGAATTCCGGAATTGATTTCTTTGTGGATGAAAGACCAGTGGTCATCGGTTCCATGACGTCACTGGTCTTTTCTTTATTCATAGACTTCTTCAATATATAAATCCAAGTGTTCTTTTAAATTTATAATGGAATCGTTACTTTGAACAATCGGTCTGACTGGATCCTGTTCATCTACAAAGAGAATATCCGCTTTACTGTTATCGGAAAGTCGTACCTTCGTACCAATTGAGTAGCCTGTCAGTTCTTTGGCTAAGGTTTGAATGACTTCCTGGTGATACCGTCCCATCTGCTTCTGCAGCATTTCCTCGAGTACTAGAAACGGAGAACGCCGTTCCCTGTAATGGCGCTCGGACGTCATGGCATGGTACATGTCACTGACGGCAAGGATTTGACTGAACATGTGAATCTTGTCGTGATGCAGGCCAAGTGGATATCCGGTCCCGTCCATCCGCTCATGGTGCTGGAGGATCGCAAGCTTGGACTCCTTGCTTAACGAAGCGATTTTCTCTGTCATTCGGTAGGATAAGGCGGGATGATTCTTCACCTGACTGTATTCCGTTTCGGTGAGTGCAGCTTCTTTACTGGTTATCCGTTTATCGATCCGGGCCATTCCTGCATCAGCTAGTGCCCCTGCAAGCCCTACCTGAATCCATTCTCCATAGCTGTATCCCATCTTTGAAGCCACATAGCCGGATAAGAGGCCGGTCGCCACTCCGTGATGATACATATAATCAACAGCTGTCGAATGATGATGAAGTGTAAAGATGTCCGGTTTTGATTCTACCGACTTCTCAAGCAGGGGCACCATGATCCGCCTTACTTCTTGAATATCGACGGCGGACCCGGCCTGCCAGGAATTGTACCATTCCTTATAGGATTGAACGGCATCCAAGTACTGCTCCTCGAAAGTATGCAGTATAACAGAAGAGGGAGAAGGCGTATTGGATATCGGTTGTTCTGTTTCTGTGTCTGTGTCTTGCTGAGGAATGAACGGTGTGCCGTCGGAACGCTTGTGGGATATTTCTATGTAAGGGATTTGAAACTTCTTCAAAACTTCGATATGAACCGGTTGAACGATGGTATTTTTCGGAATGATCGGTCGCTGTGTACGTCCTTTCACGTCTTGAACGATGATGCATCCCGGTGTCAACTGCCCTGGACTCACTCTCATACGTACTTCCACCTCTCTTGTAGAAATAAAAAAGCCGCCTGCCGCTAAGGAACGACAGGCGACGGTATTTAAGCTTACGACTCTTCTGTAGGATCGTTACCGGATTCAGATTCTGTTTCCGAAGCTTCCTGCTCCGCCTGCATTTCGGCTTCTGCTTCCATTGCTTCTTCCAACAGTTCTTCTTCCTCTTTCTCGGATTCAACCCGGGCGACAGTCGCCACTTCTTCTCCATCTCCAAGACGGATCAGGCGGACTCCTTGTGTGTTACGTCCTGTTTCGGAAATACTTTCCATCGGCATGCGGATCAAGACACCGCTTGCTGTGATGATCATGATATCCTCTTCACCGTTTACGGCTTTTGTTGATACAACATGACCGTTCTTATCTGTCAGATTACACGTGATGATTCCTTTACCACCACGGTTTGTAATTCTGTAATCACTCGCAGGGGTACGCTTTCCGTAGCCATTCGTCGTTACGGTCAATACCTGCAGGGAGTCATCAAGGATTTCCATGGAAACGACGTGGTCATCGTCACGGAGGGAAATTCCCTTCACACCAGCTGCTGTACGGCCCATTGGACGAATCTGGTCTTCATTGAACCGGATCAGATATCCGTTCCTTGTTCCGATCATGATATCCTTCGATCCATCCGTAAGACGAACGGAGATAAGTTCATCATCTTCCCGAAGACCGAGGGCGATCAGACCGCCTTTACGAATATTGGCGAACTGGGACAATGTCGTCCGTTTCGTAATCCCGTTTCTCGTTGTGAAGACGAGGTACCAGTCATCTACGAAATCTTCGACAGCGATGACGGCATTGATCCATTCATCCTGCTCGATATTCAGCATGTTGATGATCGGGATTCCTTTCGCAGTACGGCTGAATTCCGGTACTTCATACCCTTTTGCCTTGTAAACCTTCCCTTTGTTGGAGAAGAACAACAGCGTATTGTGAGTAGAAGTAGAAAGCAGGTGTTCCACGAAATCTTCTTCATGAGTGCCCATTCCCTGTACTCCGCGTCCTCCGCGGCGCTGGGAACGATACGTGGTTGCAGGAAGACGTTTCACGTATCCCTGGTGAGTCAATGTCACGATGACCGTCTCTTCCGGAATCAGGTCTTCATCTTCAATAAAGTCTGTACCGCCAAGGACGATTTCTGTACGGCGCTCATCATTGTAACGCTCTTTGATGTCGAGGAGCTCTCCACGAATTATCTCAAGAACCTTCTCGTCATCGGCCAGGATTGCCTTCAATTCGGCAATATGCTTGATAAGCTCCTGGTACTCTTCTTCGATCTTCTCTCTTTCAAGACCAGTCAAACGCTGAAGGCGCATATCAAGAATCGCCTGGGCTTGTTTCTCTGAAAGACCGAATCGTTCCATCAAGCCGTTTCTCGCAATGTCTGTCGTCTGCGATTCACGAATCAGCGCGATCACTTCATCCAGATGATCAAGTGCGATACGCAGCCCCGCCAAAATGTGGGCACGCGCTTCCGCTTTTTTCAGTTCGAATTCTGTACGTCGTCTGATAACGACCTTCTGGTGCTCTAAGTAATGCTCCAGACACTGCTTAAGGTTGAGGACCTTCGGATGGCCGTCAACGAGAGCAAGGATGTTGATGCCGAAAGTAGACTGCAGAGCTGTCATTTTATACAAATTATTCAAGAGGACGTTCGGATTCACATCTCTGCGAAGCTCGATAACGACACGCATTCCGTTCCGGTCAGACTCGTCACGAAGATCGGTGATACCGTCAATCTTCTTATCACGGGCAAGATCGGCGATCTTCTCTACAAGACGGGCTTTGTTCACCTGGTATGGAAGCTCTGTGACAAGCAGACGTGTTTTGCCGTTCGCCTGTTCTTCAATATCGACTTTGGCACGAACGGTAATCGAGCCTTTCCCAGTTTCATAGGCTTTACGGATACCGCTCAAGCCAAGGATCTTACCGGCAGTAGGGAAATCCGGGCCGTAAATATGATTTTCCATCAATTCCTGGATCGTAATATCCTCATCCTTACTCAAGGCAAGGACTGCGTCGATGACTTCCCCCAACTGGTGGGGAGGGATGTTTGTCGCCATACCGACAGCAATTCCCGCTCCTCCGTTCACGAGCAAGTTCGGGAATTTAGATGGCAGAACGGCTGGTTCACGCTCGGTACCATCATAGTTGTCATTGTAATCGATCGTATCCTTGTTGATATCACGAAGGATCTCCATCGAGATTTTGGACATTCGGGCCTCTGTGTAACGCATGGCGGCTGCGGCGTCCCCGTCCACAGAACCGAAGTTACCGTGACCGTCTACAAGCATGTAACGGTAGTTGAAATCCTGAGCCATACGGACCATCGTATCGTAAACAGCGGAATCTCCGTGCGGGTGATACTTACCGATAACTTCCCCTACGATACGAGCCGATTTCTTATAAGCTTTATCTGCGTGCATTCCAAGGTCATGCATGGCATACAATATTCTCCGGTGTACAGGCTTCAATCCATCCCTTACATCCGGAAGGGCACGGGCGACGATAACACTCATCGCATAGTCCAGGAAAGAGGTTCTCATTTCCTGACTGATATTGATTTCCTGCACGCGCGGGCGTTCGGGTTGATCGACCATTCTTTCTACCTCCTAGTTGCCTTTCAAAGAGAAGCAGCCGCAAAAGGCTGCTCCCTCCTCTTCCCTCCCATCCAAACTGGTGGAAAAGAAAAAGACTGCTGATCTATCTATTTACACATCAAGATTCTGTACATACTGGGCATTTTCCTGAATGAAGTTACGACGCGGTTCGACTTTGTCTCCCATCAGGATATCAAATGTTTCATCAGCGCCCATCGCATCTTCCAGATTCACCTGAAGCATCGAACGGGTTTCCGGATCCATCGTCGTCTCCCACAGCTGTTCCGGGTTCATCTCTCCAAGTCCCTTGTAACGCTGAATCCCTGGTTTCGGTGAAGCAGAAAGCTGGGCAAGCATGGAATCAAGCCCTTTGTCGCTGTAGGTATAGTACGTCGCTTTCCCCTGCTGGATCTTATACAGCGGCGGCTGGGCGATGTAAATATAGCCTTTTTCGATCAGAGGACGCATGTAACGATAGAAGAACGTCAGCAGCAATGTACGGATATGGGCACCGTCGACATCGGCATCCGTCATGATGACGATCTTATGGTAACGGGCTTTCTCTATGTCGAAATCTTCACCGATTCCCGTACCGAGCGCCGTAATGATTGTTCTGATTTCGTTGTTGGAAAGAATCTTATCCAGGCGAGCTTTCTCTACGTTGATGATCTTACCTCTCAATGGAAGAATAGCTTGGAAGTGCCTGTCACGGCCCTGCTTTGCTGAACCTCCGGCAGAGTCACCCTCAACGATGTACAGTTCTGATATTTTGGCATCTTTGGAAGAACAGTCTGCTAATTTACCAGGCAGGTTGGATACTTCCAATGCGCTCTTGCGGCGGGTCAATTCCCTGGCTTTCTTCGCTGCCATTCTTGCTCTTGAAGCCATCAGGCCCTTCTCGACAATCGTTTTCGCCATTTGCGGGTTTTCAAAAAGGAATCTGGAGAAATTCTCTGAGAACAAGGCGTCCGTCACGGTTCTCGCTTCACTGTTCCCAAGTTTCGTCTTCGTCTGTCCCTCAAACTGCGGATCCGGGTGTTTGAGCGAGATGATCGCTGTCAGTCCTTCCCGGACGTCGTCCCCGGTCAAGTTCGGATCGGTCTCCTTGAACATGTTGTTCTTGCGGGCGTAGTCGTTAATGACACGCGTCAGTCCTGTCTTGAACCCGGATTCATGTGTTCCACCTTCATAGGTATGGATGTTGTTCGCGTAGGAATAGATATTGCTTGCGAATCCATCGTTGTACTGCATTGCGATTTCGATGGATATTTCATCCTGCTCGCCTTCGATGAAAAAGGCATCATG
This sequence comes from Halobacillus sp. KGW1, assembly GCF_001592845.1. NCBI lineage: Bacteria > Bacillati > Bacillota > Bacilli > Caryophanales > Bacillaceae > Halobacillus > Halobacillus sp. KGW1. Next base: position 1,156,568 of record NZ_LSOC01000003.1, on the reverse strand, counting down.
CAGTACTTCACGCGTACGGTTCATGTGTTCGACGTAGGAAAGGATCCCACCTTCGAAATGATATTGGACCGGATCTTCATCCGTACGTTTATCATCGATCGTTATCGTCAATCCTTTATTCAGGAAAGCAAGCTCACGCAGACGGTTGGCCAGGATTTCGAACTTATACTCCTGCGTTTCTGAGAAGATCTCTTCATCAGGTTTGAATGTGATGCGTGTTCCAGTAATGTCTGTCTCACCGATCACTTTCAAATCATCCGCAGGTACACCGCGGTGGTAGGCCTGGTAATAAATGTTCCCATCCCGGTGAACGAATACTTCCAGCTTCGTTGATAAGGCGTTCACGACAGAAGCTCCCACCCCGTGCAGACCTCCGGACACTTTGTATCCTCCGCCGCCGAATTTACCGCCGGCGTGGAGAACGGTCAGGATCGTCTCTACGGCAGGACGACCGGTCTTTTCCTGAATACCTACAGGGATACCGCGCCCATTATCTGTAACCGTGATGCTGTTATCCTCTTCAATGGCAACTTCAATATGGTCACAGTAACCGGCCATCGCTTCGTCAATACTGTTATCGACAATCTCCCATACGAGGTGGTGAAGGCCCTTTTCGTTCGTCGATCCGATGTACATTCCCGGACGTTTCCGAACAGCCTCCAACCCTTCCAGTACCTGTATTTGACTCTCATCATACGCCTGTTGTTCTTCGATAATATCTTCCTTCATGGTACTCACCTACATTTCTCAAGTGGTTTTGCATTAAATCCTTTAGGACTGCTGACTGAATCTATCGCTTGTTTCTTTATGTTTCCTCCGAGTAATCCTCAAGCTTGCTTAAGGTCGTCATCATATTGGCACGTTTCTTCAACGTGAAAACAGACAGTGGACTGAAGTAGATCACATCGTTCGTTATGACGATAGACTTCGCTTGATGATCTTCTGTTTCAATAACCTGTCTGTTTTTTCGCTGATTGAAAATAAACTCCTCGATGATCGAAGAAGAAGAAATCAAGCTGTTATCGATGATCGCCACTACGTCTTCCGAATGAATCACATGGTCATCCCCGATGTGAATAAACATTCCTCCACCTCATTTCTCAACGTCTATCGTTCCTTCACGGACACGGAATATCGCAGCCTCCTCCAACGCCTCATGTTCGATCCCTTCAATGCTCGTCGTCGAAACGAACGTCTGCACTTTCCCTTGGATCGTATGAAGCAGGTGGGACTGACGGAAGTCATCCAGCTCGCTGAGCACGTCATCCAACAGAAGAATCGGGTATTCTCCCACTTCGCTGTGAATCAATTCGATTTCTGCGAGTTTCAAAGACAACGCCGTCGTCCGCTGCTGGCCTTGGGAGCCGTACGTCTGAACATCCTTCCCGTTAACATAGAACAAGAGATCGTCCCGGTGCGGACCGGCAAGCGTGGTGCCGCGTTCCACCTCTTTTGCTTCTATTTCCGCGAACTTTTCCGAATATGTCTTCTTTATTGTTTCCAAATTCATATCCTCTGATACTTTCACACTCGCATCATAGGAAATTTGTAATTGTTCCAGCTGTCGGCTGATCCCTTCATGGATCGGAGCCGCCCATGAACGAAGAAGCTGAAGGAACTTGAACCTCCGCTCGACGATCGTCGCTGCGTGTTCCATCAGCTGCTCTGTAAGGACGGCAAGCATCGTCCGGTCTGCCCCCGGCTTTCTCTGCAGGTCTTTCAATAAATGATTTCGCTGCTTGAGTATTTTTTGATACTGTCCGAGGTGATAAATATACCTTGGCTGGATCTGCCCGATTTCCATGTCGATAAACCGACGACGCACCTGAGGACTCCCTTTGACAAGATTGAGATCCTCAGGTGCAAACATGACGACATTCAAAGCGCCGATATAGTCACTCAAACGCTTTTGTTCCATATGATTCAACTTCGCTTTTTTCCCTTTATTGGAAATGATGATTTCAAGGGGAAAGCGTTGATTCCGTTTAGAAATACTACCTTTTATTTTACCATACTCTTGATCCCACTGTATCAATTCTTTATCTCTCGGCGTCCGGTGTGAACGAGTGAACGCTAAGACATAGATCGCTTCCATCAAATTGGTTTTACCCTGGGCATTTTCACCAATGATGACGTTGATCTTATGGTCGAAAGTCAGGGAGAGATCATCATAATTCCGGTACGACCTCAGGGACAGTTCCTTGATATGCATAAGTAAGGGGTATCCCGTTACCCTTCCTGGACAACGGTGTAGCTGCCGAATTGTTCTATTTCTACTGTATCTCCCAGGTACAGTTTGCGCCCACGGCGGTTTTCCGGTTCCCCGTTGACATACACCTCGAATTCTGCCAGAAAAATCTTCACCATTCCTCCGGATTCGACAATGTTCGCCAATTTCAGAAATTGACCGAGAGGAATGTATTCTGTCGTGATACCGATTTGTTCGCTCATTTTATCCACCCTATTCCATGAATTAACCTATTCTCCATTTTACTAAAGAAAAGTTTGTAAAGAAAGTACTTCCCGTTTCTTCCGGTTCCTATTTCAGGAAGGAAATAAAAAAAGGTGCCATTATGGAGTCCATAACCACACCTTTGTAAATACTATTCTGCCCCGGTCTGATCAGTATGTCCGTACCGGAAGGATCAGCTGGAGGATTTGATCATCGTCTACGGGACGGATCAAGAACGGACGCATCGCTCCGGTAAATTCGACCTTCACCTGATCATAATCCACCGCTTTTAAAGCGTCCATCATATATTTCGCACTGAACGAAATTTTCAAGTCTTCCCCTTCGACATCATTCGCCAAAACTTCTTCGACGACATTACCGACTTCCGGAGAATTCCCTGTAATTTCGAGATGATTGTTTTCTTTTGTCATCAGACGAACAACATTGTTGCGGTTCTCTTTCGCTAGAAGAGAGGCACGATCGACAGACTGAAGAAGTTCCTTCGTGTCGATTTGAACGATCGTTTTGCTGTGATCCGGAATGAGTCGGGATGTTTCCGGATAGTTCCCATCCAATAAACGGGACAAGAAGTACAGGTGCTTCGTCCGGAACAACACTTGGTTGTCTGTCACACTGATTTCAATGGTATCTTCCGAATCAGCCAGAATCTTGTTCAATTCCGTCAGGCTTTTCCCTGGAATGACAATGGGTGGAAGCGTCGTACCTGCCGGCTGCTCCAATGGAAGCTTACGAGATGCAAGACGGTGGCTGTCTGTTGCGATGAACTCAAGTTCCCCTTCTTCCATCCGTACATGTACCCCTGTCAAAATCGGACGCGTTTCGGAAGTGGACACAGCAAAGACTGTTTGACGAATCAAATTCTTCAACAGATCGATCGGCAGTTCAAAGCTGTCCTCTGTATGCAGCTGAGGGAGCTGTGGATATTCTTCCGGGTCTTGTCCGTTCAGATGAAATTCCGCACTTCCAGAGCGAATAGTTACGTTTCTTGAGTTATCACTTTCAATTTCCACCGTATTTTGTGGAAGCTTTCTTACGATGTCAGGGAAGTACTTCGCCTGAAGAACAATGCTCCCCGGTTCAATATTCTCTACATATACGATTCCGTCTTCTTCTTGTGGAATGAACGACTCAATTGAAATATCAGAGTTACTACCCGTCAATTTAATTCCTGCAGTACTCGCTTCTATTTTCATTCCTGTGAGTATCGGGATAGTTGTTCTTGAAGATATGGCCTTCATGACATTCTGGACACTCTCGATCAATTGATCCCTCTGGATTATAAATTTCATTGCATACACTCCTCCTAATGAGCATATATTTAATTATTATTATTAAAAAAAAGTAGTAATAGTACTAGTATGCGCTGTGGAAATGTGGATATCTTTATTAAACGCTTATGTGTCTAGGTTATCCACATGTGGACAGACTGTTGATGAACGTGCAACCGTTATTCACATTATCCACTTAATGAGACTTGAGCTGTTCCTTGATTTCTTCCAACTCTTTTTGGAGCTGCTGGTCATCTGCCACCATTCTGGAAATCTTCTCGTGGGCGTGAATGACTGTCGTATGGTCACGGCCTCCGAATTCTTCGCCGATTTTCGGCAGAGAGAAGTCCGTCAGCTCTCTTGATAGATACATAGCGATCTGTCGCGGGAATGCCACGGATTTCGTCCGCTTCTTCGCAGGGAAATCTTCTAATCTTACATTATATTTCTCGCCGACCATTTCCTGAATAGCTTCAATCGTAATTACTTTCGGTTTCGAGCTCGGGATGATATCCTTCAGCGCCTCTGCTGCCAGGGATGCATTAATGTCGCTGTTGATTAAAGAGGAATAAGCGACGACACGGATCAATGCTCCTTCCAGTTCACGGATGTTCGTATCGATCTGGTTTGCGATATAAAGCATCACTTCATTCGGTATGTCGAGCCCGTCTGCTTTCGCTTTCTTCCTTAAGATCGCAATTCTCGTCTCCAGGTCTGGAGGGGTGATATCGGTGATCAGGCCCCATTCAAAACGGGATCGCAGACGATCTTCCAATGTCGGAATCTCCTTCGGCGGCCGGTCACTGGAGATGACGATCTGCTTGCTTTCCTCATGGAGTGTATTGAACGTATGGAAGAACTCCTCCTGCGTCTGTTCTTTCCCCGCCAGGAATTGAATATCATCAATGAGAAGTACATCGACGCTGCGGTATTTATTACGGAAATTGACCGCTTTGTTATCACGGATCGAGTTGATGAACTCGTTCGTGAACTTTTCTGATGACAAATAAACCACTTTCGCATTCGGATTGTGGTCTAGTACATAGTGACCGATAGCGTGCATCAAGTGAGTCTTGCCAAGTCCTACCCCTCCATAGATGAACAGCGGATTATACGCTTTGGCCGGAGCTTCTGCTACAGCGAGCGACGCTGCATGGGCGAAACGGTTTCCGGAACCGATGACGAACGTGTCGAACGTGTATTTTGAGTTCAACATGCTCTGCGGAGACTCTTCATTGCCGTTATTCTTCACATTCGGAACCTTTTTAGAAGAGAGTTTTACATCTTCAAGCGAGTCGTCCTTCGATTCCGGAATGATGAATTTTGTATCTAATTCTGCTCCTGTCACTTCATATAACGTCTCCGTTATAAGACCTTCATATTGATTTTCAAGCCAGTCTCTGGCGAATTCATTCGGAGCAACAATAGTTAACGTATTTTCGTTCAAAGAGTCGGCTTTTGTCGCCTTCAGCCACGTCTCGAAGCTGGGCTTGCTGATTTTCTCTTTGATCTGATCCAACGTATTCGTCCATAATTCATCGATGTTCTCCAAAATGTTCACCCCTTTCTGTTTCATTGGAAAACAAAAAAACCTTTCGTTCTCTTTTTCGAACGTAGCAAAAGGATCGAAAGGCATTCGTATAAGATTTGTATAAAGTTTTTCGGGATCCAGTACTCTTTTGCATGTGGATATTTGAAAAGTTGATAGTAATAGGGTTCGAGCTTCTTATATTCACTATCCACATTCTTGTGAATAACTGCATAAACAAGTGTGTTAATAACTGTCCACACGTTATCCACAACCTGTGGAAAAGATTTTTCGTGTTTTTTAGCTATTCACGGTTGAGCACAAATATAATACCAGATAAAATAGTGTCTTGCAATGGTTCCACGGAACTTATCCACAATAGCTACACGTTGTAGATAAAAATAATCCACAGCACTATATTTTGTGATTTACTTGTCGATATTTGTTGTGGATAGTCTGATTTCCATGAAAAATTATACACAATACCTGTGAATGTTCGCCAGAAAAGTTGTTTTTTCGCTGTGAATTGGAAGAAGATTCTCCTGTTATAAGACAGCCTGTTATATAACGGGTGTCTGGATTTAAGGGAGAAGAAGTATGGAAATGGAAGTTGACAAAACAGGGGGGCATTGATTATACTAATCGGGACTGCCTTTTAGATGTATGTATTATTGGAATATTTCCCAGGAGGTGTATATATAATGAAACGCACATTTCAACCAAATAATCGTAAGCGTAAAAAAGTACACGGCTTCCGTTCACGCATGAGCACTGCAAATGGACGTAAAGTTCTTGCACGCCGTCGTCGTAAAGGAAGAAAAGTTTTATCAGCATAGGCCACTGAAAACAATCAGTGGTCTTTTTTTCAGTATAAGGGTCAGAAGAGGGGCGGATCTCTCGTCCCTCTTCTCTTTTAATTGCAGAGGAGGCGTCATCCCGGCGCTGCCTTTTTGTCTAGTTCTGGAGGGTGTTCGATGAAGAAAGCTTATCGGATTAAGAAAAATGAAGAGTTTCAGCAGGTTTTTCAAGGTGGGCAATCCTTCGCAAACCGACAGCTGGTCCTTTACTACAAAAAGAAGGCCGACCAATCCCATTTCCGGATCGGTTTATCTGTCAGCAAGAAGATCGGCCCGGCAGTCATGCGTAATCAAATCAAACGATATTTGAGACAAGCGTTCCTTGAACTGGAAGAACATATACATCCTCAATATGACTTGGTAGTGATCGCCCGCAAACCGACGAGTCAAATGGATTTCCACGAAATGAAGCGGAGTTTGACACACGTCCTTTCCCGGTCGAAGCTGCTTAATAAAAAAATTCAACGGTAAGAATATAGAATTATGAGGCGTACTAATGCTAAACTAATGTTGGCCGTATGTTTTACGTTTTCATAATTTTCTAATAGAACCTTGTAAGAGATTCATAAGGAGGAACGAAACGTTGCGGAATAAAATGATAGCGCTTCTAGCAATGGCTGGAGTGCTTACGTTCCTATCCGGGTGTACCCAGGTGAATCAGGATATCACTGCGGATAGTACAGGATTTTGGAATGAATATGTAGTTTGGCCTTTGTCACAGACCATCACGTTCTTCGCAGATGCGACCAGCGGAAGTTTCGGTTTGGCGATCATCATCGTCACCGTAATCATTCGGTTGATCCTCCTTCCTTTGAACATCAAGCAATTGAGAAGTTCGAAGGCGATGCAGGACATTCAGCCGGAATTGAAAGAATTAAGAGGGAAATATTCTTCTAAAGACCAGCAGACCCAACAAAAACTGCAGCAGGAAACGATGCAGCTTTTCCAAAAGCACGGCGTCAATCCTTTGGCAGGCTGTCTGCCGATCGTTGTACAGATGCCGATCTTGATCGGGTTCTATCATGCGATCATGCGGACTGCGGAAATTCAGACACACACATTCCTTTGGTTGGAGCTTGGTTCCCCGGATCCGTTCCTGGCTATTCTCACAGCTGCGACTACATTCTTGCAGCAGAAATTGATGATGGCAGGCGGCGCCGCAGCCCAAAACCCACAAATGCAAATGATGTTGTACATCATGCCGCTTATGATCGGTACATTCGCGTTCTTCTTCCCATCCGCGTTAGCGTTGTACTGGATCGTAGGTAACGTCGTGATGATTCTGCAAACCATTTTCATCCGTAAACCGATGATGAAAGATGCGACGGGAGGAGCAGGCGAGTGAAACAAGTAACTGCTACAGGTTCGACAGTTGATGAAGCGGTCCAATCAGCACTAGAGCAATTACGGACATCAAAGGATCAAGTAGATCTTGAAGTTATTGATGAAGGTAAGAAAGGATTTCTCGGTTTCGGTTCCAAACCAGCGATTGTGAAAGTATCGATTAAGAAAAATCCAGTGCAGGATGCAGAGACATTCATCTATGACGTAGCAGAACAAATGGGAGCTCCTGTTCAAATCCGTACAGACATTCGTCAACGGGATATTTATATGGAACTGCATGGGGACAAGATCGCTATGCTCATCGGCAAGCGCGGTCAGACATTGAATTCCCTTCAATATCTGGCCCAGCTGGTCGTCAATCGTGAATCGGACATCTTCTATACGGTCATGCTCGATGCCGAAGGGTATCGGGAGCGGAGGAAAGAGACGCTTCACCAATTGGCCCAGCGCCTTGCGGATAAGGCGGTTCGGACAAACCAGGAAGTCAAACTGGAGCCGATGCCTTCCTACGAGCGGAAAATCATCCATGCAGCACTGCAGAACCATAAGCGAGTGATAACGGACTCTGCCGGAAACGATCCGCGGAGACATGTCGTTATCAGGCCTTCATGATTCGAAAGCTAAGAATACTTCTGCCCCCGGCAGAGGTATTTTTTTGTTTCTGCTGCTTGTATTCCTGTCTCTGAATGAGGGAAATATGATAGAAACCGTTTATACACATGTGGATAACCCAAAAACAGCTGCGACGTGTTGATATCTTTTCAAAACGCGTGGGTGTGTGGTAAGGTAAGATGTTAGTGGTAACGAAAAATAACGATTGTGGATAACTATAGATGAACGATTTATTTTCAGGAGGTGAAGGCGTGTGGAAACGGATACGATAACGGCGATATCGACCCCTATGGGGGAAGGTGCGATTGCCATCGTCCGGTTGAGCGGGCCAGAAGCTGTATCGATTGCAGCGAAATTATTCAGAGGGAAAGATTTGAACGAAGCGGCATCCCACACGATGCATTACGGGAAAATCATCGATCCGGAAACGGGCGACGTGGCGGAAGAGGTTATGGTATCTGTCATGCGCGCGCCGAAGACATTTACAAGAGAAGATGTCGTTGAGATAAACTGTCACGGCGGCCTTGTCTCTGTAAATCGTCTGCTTGAAATCATCCTGGCAAGTGGTGCGAGACTTGCGGAGCCGGGAGAGTTTACGAAACGGGCGTTTTTGAACGGTCGAATTGATTTATCCCAGGCGGAAGCGGTGATGGACCTGATCCGTGCGAAGACGGACCGGGCGATGAACGTCGCATTAAAGCAGATGGACGGCCGTCTGTCGAAGCTGATTCAGGATCTGCGGCAGAAGCTTTTAGAAACGCTTGCCCATGTCGAAGTGAACATCGATTATCCAGAATATGACGACGTGGAAGAGATGTCCCATGAAATGATGAAAGAGAAGACGAAGGAAGTCCATGCGGAAGTGACGAGTCTTTTGGAAACAGCGCGCCAGGGGAAAATCCTGCGCGAAGGTCTCGGTACGGCGATCATCGGGCGCCCGAACGTCGGGAAGTCTTCCTTGATGAACGCACTTGTGCATGAAAACAAAGCCATCGTCACGGAGATCCCCGGGACGACACGGGACGTGATCGAGGAGTATGTCAACGTCCGCGGTGTACCACTCCGGCTCGTCGATACGGCGGGAATCCGGGAAACGGAAGACATTGTCGAGCGGATTGGAGTCGAACGATCCCGACAAGTATTGCAGGAAGCCGACCTCATTCTGTTTGTGTTAAACTATGGGGATGAATTCAATCAAGAAGATGAAGAGCTTCTGAAAGCCATTCAGGATATGAACGTCATCGTCATCGTCAATAAGATGGACTTAGAGAATCGGTTGGATCTGGAGCGGGTCAAGGAATTGGCTGGAGAGCATCCGGTTATTACGACAGCACTGATCCGTGAAGAAGGGATCGATCAGCTGGAGAAAGCGATCGCAGATACCTTCTTCGAGGGGGAGCTTGATGCCGGAGATATGACCTATGTGTCGAACGTTCGTCACGTACAGCTTTTGAAACAGGCGAAGCAGGCCCTGGAAGATGCCCGGGACGGCATGGAAATGGGTGTGCCGCTTGATGTTGTACAGATTGATGTAACGAGAACATGGGAGATCCTCGGAGAGATCGTCGGAGATACCGTCCATGACAGTTTGATCGACCAGTTGTTCTCTCAGTTCTGTTTAGGGAAGTAATTGTTGAGTAGGAAGTTTTTTTGAATAGATGTAGAACAAAAAAGGAGAGACACCCAAATGACATTTGATGCAGGGCATTATGATGTAATCGTAGTCGGCGCCGGTCATGCAGGAGTGGAAGCGGGGCTTGCTGCGGCACGCCGTGGTGCGAAAACCCTCATGCTTTCTTTGAACCTTGATCTGGTCGCTTTCATGCCATGTAACCCTTCCATCGGCGGACCTGCCAAAGGGATCGTCGTCAGAGAAATCGACGCCCTCGGCGGAGCGATGGGGAAAGTCATCGATAAAACGCATATTCAGATGCGTTTGTTGAACACACGAAAAGGACCGGCTGTCCGTGCACTGCGCGCTCAGGCGGACAAACCTCTGTATATTAAAGAAATGAAGCGCGTCCTTGAAACGCAGGATAATCTGACTTTGAAGCAGGCGATGGTCGAAAAGATCCTCGTGGAAGACGACGAAGTGAAAGGTGTCGTTACGGAAACCAATGCGGCGTATTACGCGCCGACGGTTGTCATCACGACGGGAACGTTCATGCGCGGACGCGTCATCATCGGCGACCTTTCCTATGAAAGCGGCCCGAACAACCAGCGCTCTACTGTATCGCTTTCCGAGCAGCTCGAAGAACTCGGAATCGACATGGTCCGTTTCAAGACGGGAACGCCGATGCGGGTCAACAGCAAGACGATCGACTATTCCAAGACGGAAATCCAGCCAGGCGAAGAAGAGCCGCGCTCCTTTTCCTATGAAACGACGGAATTCATCACGGATCAGATACCGTGCTGGTTGACGTATACGAACGAAGAAACACACAAAGTCATCAATGATAACCTCGGACTGTCTGCGATGTATTCCGGTGCGATCAAGGGGACAGGACCGCGCTATTGTCCGTCCATCGAGGACAAAATCGTTCGTTTCAATGACAAGCCGCGCCACCAGATCTTCCTTGAACCGGAAGGCCGTGAGACGGAAGAAGTTTATGTACAGGGAATGTCGACATCGATGCCGGAATCCGTCCAGCATGAAATGATGCGTACCGTTCCCGGACTTGAGAATGCTGAAATCATGCGGGCCGGTTATGCCATCGAGTATGATTCCGTCGTTCCGACCCAATTATGGCCGACGTTGGAGACGAAACAGATCTCCGGGTTGTTCACAGCTGGTCAGCTGAACGGAACTTCCGGGTATGAAGAAGCAGCCGGACAAGGGTTGATGGCTGGTATCAATGCCGCGGCCAAGGCGCTTGATCTCGAAACACTTGTACTCGATCGTTCTCAAGGCTATATCGGTGTCATGATCGACGACCTTGTCACGAAAGGAACAGGCGAACCGTACCGTCTGCTTACTTCCCGTGCGGAATTCCGTCTGATGCTGCGCCATGATAATGCGGATCTCCGCCTGACGGAAATCGGCTATCAGCTGGGACTCATCACGGAGGACCGCTACAAGCGTTTCCTTGAGAAGAAACGGTTGATTGAGGAAGAACAGAAGCGTTTGGATAAAGTCATCCTGAAAGAGACGGAGGAAGTCCAGGCTGTCATAGAAGAGGCGGGCGGATCCAAACTGAAGGATGCTATTCGTGCGACCGATCTTCTGAAGCGTCCGGAAATGAGCTACAGCCATCTGGAGCGTGTGACACCGAGTGATGTGAGGCTTCCGGAAGCGGTCAAAGAACAGGTCGAGATCCAGGTCAAATACAGCGGCTATATTAAGAAGGCGCTGGAACAGATCGAACGGATGAAGAAGATGGATAACAAGAAAATTCCTGAAAACATCGATTACGATGCGATCAACGGACTGGCTACCGAAGCGAAAGACCGCCTGAAAACGGTTCGTCCGCTTTCTGTAGGGCAGGCTTCCCGTGTGTCCGGGGTCAACCCTGCGGACGTATCGATTCTGCTTGTCTATATTGAGCAGGGTCAGATTGCACGCGTTTCAGGAGAATAAATCGAAGGGATGGACGTATGGATACCGCAACCTTTATACAAGCATTGAAAGAAAAAGGGATCGATCTTGACGAGAAACAGCAGCACCAGTTCCAGCGTTACTTCGAAATTCTTGTCGAATGGAACGAGAAGATGAACCTGACAGCCATTACCGATCAGGAAGGCGTTTATTTGAAACACTTCTATGACTCGCTGACCGCTGCATTCTATTACGATTTCAGCAAGCCGCTTCGCATCTGTGATGTCGGAGCGGGTGCCGGATTCCCGAGCCTGCCGCTGAAAATCGCTTTTCCGCATTTGAAAGTGACCATTGTGGATTCCTTGAAGAAACGGATCACTTTCCTGAATCACTTAGCTCATGAATTGGAGCTTGACGATGTCGCTTTTTATCATGACAGAGCCGAGAATTTCGGGAAAAACGCCAACTTCCGTGAAAGCTATGACCTGGTCATGGCAAGGGCTGTTGCACGCATGTCCGTACTCAGTGAACTGTGTATCCCGCTCGCGGCCAAAGGCGGTCGTTTCCTTGCTATGAAGGGGCCGAACCTGATGGATGAGATGGAAGATGCAAACATCGCCGTTCAAACTGTCGGTGGTGAAGTCATCGATGTGCACACGTTTGAGCTTCCACAAGAAGGAAGCGAACGGAACATTGCCATTATTGAAAAACGCCGGAAGACTCCGAAGAAGTATCCGCGTAAAGCAGGAACACCGAACAAAACACCGATTCAATGATGAGAAAGCCCCCTCTGTCTCCGGATAGAGGGGCTTTTTTGGTAGAGGAGGAGAAGCATGAAGATTGTGGTCACAGCAGATACACATATGCCGAAGAAAGCGAAAGAGCTGCCGGAGCGGTTAATGAAGGAGCTTCCTTCTGCCGATGCCGTCTTCCATCTCGGAGATTTTCAATCGCTGGATGTCTATGAAACATTGAAGGAAAAATCCGCGCTGTACGGCGTTTATGGAAACGTGGACGGCGGGGAGATCAGAGAATTGCTTCCGGAAAAGCAGGTAGTGACACTCGGGGGTGTGCGTTTCGGTCTCGTTCATGGACATGGGGAGAAGAAGACGACAGAACGCCGGGCTTTGGAGTCGTTTGAAGAGGGGGAGGTCGATGTCGTTCTCTTCGGCCACTCCCATATTCCGTATCTTCGTTACCATAAGAAGACGCTGCTGTTTAATCCGGGCTCGGCGACGGATAAACGCAGCCTTCCATTCTATTCTTTCGGAATACTGACGCTGTTGGAGGGCGGCATTCACGCAGAGCATATCTTTTATTCTTAAAAAAGGCCAGGCCGCACGTAACAGTGCGGCCTGGCCTTTTGCCGTCATACGGACTCTGAACTCATTCCTTTTGACAGGTCGGGCAGTAATAGCAGCGCCTGGAGCCGGCGCGGAATTTAACAATGGGGGTGCCGTCGATGCGGCACGGACGGCCTTCGCGGTTGAACACCCAGTGACGATAATCCTTCCGCTTCACACCTTCTTTTTTTAAGCGCTCTGCCAGGTCGAGGTCGTTTGTGATTCCCTTATGGCGGTAGGACTGCCACATCAAATCAATGGTCGCTTCGGCTGCTTTCCTTTTTTGTTCTTCGGTACTGTCGACAGGCCGTGTTTCCGGAGAAATACCGGCAGCAAACAGGATTTCACTGCGGAGGTAATTGCCGATTCCCGCGATGAACGCCTGATCCAAAAGGAGGGACGTCCACCGTCTGTTCCGAAACCGTTTCTCTTCAAAGCGAGCGGCTAATTCATCGGGGGTTACGGTCTCACTTAAGATGTCGGGGCCGACTTTAGCGATGAATGGATGCGCCGGTACTTCTTCATCGCGCAGCACTTCAATGTCCGATGCGCTGTATAACAATGCGGACTTCTTCTCATTATGGATGGCGAGCCGGAGCTGCCGGTTCGTTTTCGGGTAGTTGTAGGCGTTACGGATCATCCACTTCCCGTACAGCTGGTTGTGCGAGTAGATCGTATAGCCGTTGTTGAAGCGGATGAGCATCGCTTTCCCCTTTGTGTCCACTCTCCGGATGCCGGCCCCTCTCAGAATCTCTTCATACGGCTTCAGCTGTTCAAAAGCAAAGAAGACATCGATCACTTCTCGATCCATCAGTGCCTTTTCGACTTGGTCGGCGGCACGGCGGATTTCCGGTCCTTCTGGCATGGTTTCTATTCCTCTCTCAGCTTGATGTGTACATTCCTCCGTTGATATGGATGAACTGACCTGTGATGTAGGTGGAATCATCAGAAGCAAGCAGGACGTAGCTTCCGACGTGTTCGACCGGCTGCCCCGGGCGGCCCATCGGCGTACTGGTACCGAATTCTTCGACGTCTTCTTTCGGGAAAGTCGCTGGAATGAGCGGTGTCCAGATCGGTCCCGGAGCGACTCCGTTCACGCGTATTCCTGTGTCGACGAGCTGTTGGGCCATGGAACGGGTGAAGGCGACAACGGCCCCTTTCGTCGCTGTATAATCGACAAGCTGCGGGTTACCTGTATATGGATTAATGGAAGCGGTGTTGATGATCGCACTTCCTTGTTTCAAATGTGGAATCGCTGCTTTCGTCAAATGGAACATAGAAAAGATATTCGTGCGGAACGTGCTTTCCAGTTGTTCTGTAGTAATATCCAACAAATCGTCCTTCGGATGCTGTTCCGCAGCGTTGTTGACGAGAATATCCAGCTGTCCCAGCTTATCCACTGTTCGCTGAACCGCCTGCTTACAAACATCTTCATCACCGACATCGCCTGCAATCAGAATCGCCCGGCGACCTTCTGCTTCGACGAGCTGCTTCGTGTGCTCGGCATCCTCATGCTCCTCCAGATACGAAATGGCAACGTCTGCCCCCTCCTTTGCGTATCCAATAGCGACAGACCTTCCAATTCCGCTGTCCCCGCCGGTGATCAGGGCGACTTTTCCTTGTAGTTTATTTCCGCTTTGGTAATCTGTATCCGCTTGGAGCGGCAATGGCTGCATTTCACTCTCCATTCCGGGCTGGCTACCTTGTTCCTGTGCCGGCTGTCCATCTGTCTGTCGATTATATCGTGTCATGCTTCATCCTCCTCTGTGGAATGTTTTGTATGCTCATTCCACCTTTTTGGAAAAATAAAACACGGACGATGTTTTTCAGGCAGACAAAAAGGCGCACAAGGCGCCCTGATCAAGTAAAGTATTCGAGACTTGCTTCCGGGAAGTACTGATTAATATACCCGCCGAGCGTCTTCTTCATATCTTCCTGTTCGTCGGTCTGGTACACGTATTTCCCAATTCCGTATCGACCCCATTTGTACTTTCTTTTCTCCTCATCCATCTCAAGCTTTGTCATCGGATAATTTTTCTCAATGACGCGCTTGGCAGGCTTCGTAAAGCGGTGCTGGATCAGTTCGAACGTCAAATCCTTCGTGGCGTAGTCCGGGAGTTTGTCGTGTAGCTTCTCAAACAGCACCCGGTACCCTTCCTTCCAATCGTCGTACAGATAAATCGGTGCGATGATGAACCCGAGAGGATAGCCGGCCTTCGCTACTTTGGCAGCTGCCTCGATCCGCTCGTCCAGGCGGGACGTGCCGGGCTCTAAGTACTTGATGACATAGTCCGCGTTCATGCTGAAGCGGAAGCGTGTCCTGCCGTTATGCTTCGCGTCCAGCAGATGATCGACATGAGCGAACTTCGTCACGAACCGCAGCCTTCCGTGGTCGGATTCCCCGAAATATTCAATTGCCCGTTTGAGGGAATGGGTCAGGTGATCGATGCCGACGATATCCGACGTACAGGACGCTTCGAAACGGGTTTCCTCCGGCATTCGTTCCTTCATATACTGCTCGGCAGCATCAAAGACCTCCTCCACGTTCACATAGGTCCGAATATATGGTTTGCTCCCCATCGTCGTCTGCAGGTAGCAGTAATGGCAGTGCCCCATGCACCCGGTCGCTAGCGGGATCGCGTATTCAGCCGATGGTTTAGACGTATCGAATTTGAGCGTTTTCCTTACACCGACGACGAGCGTCGATTTCGCCATCCGGTATTTTTGGAAATCGTTCTCTCCGGGGAGGTTCCTGACCTGATTATGCGACGTCGTTTGACGAATTTCGATGCCCATGTTTTCGAATTTCTCTTTTAATTCCCGGCCTAAGGGGTAATCGAGCGCCCGCGGCTCGATATAGACCAGTTCCGGTACGAATGGTTTTACCACAGATCTCCCTCCGATTCCACACCGCCGAACGCATCATAGTAGGCCCGCTCCGCTTCCCCTTCGGATGCATAGACGGCTATGCTCTCATCCAGTGGAAAATACGTTTCATACAAAAATAATGCCAGGGAACCCGGGTTTTCCGGGTCGTTCACCACGGCCGCCTCCTGTACATTCGCTACATCATACGTATGCGGATTGCGGTAAACGACATAGACGACATCGCCTGCTTTATAACTGCTCCCATCCATCCAATCACCTGCTCTCTTAGTTGTTGTGCTCATTTTTCCACAAAACCCGCCAATTATTACAAGAGAGGATGCTTGTTTCATGTGAAACGAATAAAAGATGACAATTGTCATCTTTCATCATGACAATGCTTTCTAATTATTTCCTCCGCATCCTGATACGATAGATGTAACGAAAGACCTGGAAAGGAAGAGGCGGGATGTTGAAGCTATCGAATGTAACGAAGAAATATGGAAAAACGACGGCGCTGGATGACGTATCCATGGAACTTTCGGAGGGGGAATGTGTCCTGCTTCTCGGTGCGAACGGGGCTGGGAAAACGACGCTGCTCCAATGGATCATGGGCAATATCCGTGCAGAGAGCGGAAGGTTCGACTGGAGCGATGGAACCCGGCAGGTCGGTTATGTCCTGCAGGATGCTTCGCTGATGGATCGTGTCACGATAAAAGAACTCATCCAGTTCACAAGGAAGATGTATCAGGATCCGCTGTCGTATGAAGAGGTGCTCCAATTGTCCGGTTTGACGGAGCAAGCGAAGGTGAAGACAGACCATCTCAGTATCGGCCAGAAGCGGAAGCTGATCTTCGCTCTTGCTCTTGTCGGTCGTCCGAAGCTCTTGATCATGGATGAACCGACAGCGGGGATGGACGTGTCGGCAAGAAAGCATGTGTATGAACAGATCCGACAGTTGAAACAGCAGGGAATGACGATTCTGATGACGACACATTTGCTGCAGGAAGCATCCTTACTTGGAGATCGGGTGCTGTTTATGGAAAAGGGACGGCTCAAATCCGACCAAACCGTATCTGATATCGAACAGACGCACTCCTGGATCCGGTTCGACTTAAGCGGATCAACGCCGCAAGGCTTATTGGAAGGCGCCGGATTTCAGAGAAACGGCCTGACATTACGGTGGGAGCTCAAGACGGACCGATCGGACGAATGGATTACATGGCTCGTCCGGGAGGCGGTGCCCTTCCGGAATTTGACGGTAGAGAAGCATACAGTCGAACATTTTTATGAAGAATTGCTCGGAAAGGAAGGAATTCACAATGAAAACATGGTATAACGTTATGAAGATTGAGCTTTTACGTATGGGAAGAAATCCGTATTTCATTATATTCTCGATGTTGATGCCGCTTGTATTCTATGCGATATACACACAGACGGTCGATGATACAGTGATGATCGACGGAGCGGAGTGGAAAGCGTACTTTCTCGTCTCGATGACCTGCTTCAGCATGATGAGTGCCTCGGTGACGACAATGGGGATTCAGCTGCTTCATGACCGGAGACAGCCGTGGATGTCATGGGTGAAGTCGCTTCCGATGAAGCATTGGCAGTATTTTCTTGGAAGACTCTCTGCTTTGATGGTATTGAATCTGGCCGTCATTCTGTTTATGTTTATCATCGTTGCGAACTGGAAGGATATCGATTTGGGTTTCTATACGTGGGTTAAAATCGTTGCATGGGTGTGGCTTGCGATCCTTCCGTTCCTGGCACTTGGAACGTGGGTGTCTGTCTTCAAAACAGCGGAGACGGCGGCCGGGTTCGCTAACTTGATTACACTTGGACTCGCGATCATCGGTGGCCTGTGGATGCCGCTCCGCCAGCTTCCGGTCTTCGTCCGGGAGGTCGGTGCGTGGACGCCGGGGCACCTGTATGCGGACGGGGCATGGTCGATCCTTGCAGGAGAATCGATATCCGCTTTGACAATTATTGTGCTGGCCGGCTACTTCCTCTTTTTCCTCACGGGATCCTTGTGGACGTACCGCCGTTTTCAGGAAGGATGAATGTCATGAGATTGTTTCCGGAGAAATACGGGCGTGCCCCGTTGTTCTGGCTGATTTATATGCTTGTTCCGCTTATTGCATTGATAGCGACGGGTGGCTGGGAAGGAGGCTTCGGCCTTCTTCTTTTGCTTGTCTTCTTCCTTATGTTCCGGGATATGTACTGGCATCCTTCCCGGGCTTTCCTTGATGCTCTCGGTATGACGGCACTTCTTGCTGTGCTGCTCTTCTTCTTTCATGAGACATTCATTTATTTATCGATTTATACGACTTATTCGCTTTATTTCATCCATAAGCGCTGGAAGATCATTGTCGTGTATATGCTTGCTCCGCTTTTATTCTTTGAATTATATATGCTGACTCTGTATTCGTCGCGAGTCATCGATTTCTCCACTATTGTAGCTGCTATGATTCTTGTTGCGGCCATTCCGGTCGGGATCCGGAACGAGGTCAAATCGTGGAATATGAAAGAGCAGCTCTCGAAAGCGAATCGACGCATCGAAGAGCTCGTCAAGCAGCAGGAACGGGAACGAATCGGGCGCGATCTGCACGATACGGTCGGCCAGACGCTGTCGATGATTACATTGAAAAGCGACATTGCCAGGCGCTCTCTGCCTGATAAAATCGAACAGGCAGAGAGAGAAATCAAGGAAATCCACACGATTTCACGTACTGTTCTGAACCAGATCAGGGAGATCGTTTCTGATTTGAAGCAGCTGTCGTTCCGGGAAGAACTGATCCACGCAGAAAAGCTTTTGCGGGAAATGGAAATGGAAGCGGTCGTTGATGCTCCTGTTCCTGTCCATGGTTTGAATCCGCTCTATGAGAATATCCTCGCCTACAGTCTGCGGGAAAGCATCACCAACGTGATCCGTCACAGCTTCGCGAGCAGATGTACGATCCGCGTGGAAGATTTACCGGAAGAAGTGCGGATGACGATCAGCGATGACGGAATCGGGTTTAAGGGTGAGGCGGGAAACGGGTTGCTTGGGATGGAGGAGCGGCTGCATATGATCAGCGGCCGTATGAATATAGAATCCGCCAAACAGCGCGGGACCGTGTTGGTCGTTCATGTGCCCAAAGTTCAAAAATAAGGAGGAATGCGTATGCTTTCGATCATTATCGCAGAGGATCAGACGATGCTCCGCAGTGCGCTGCGGACGCTGCTTAGTATGGAAGCCGATTTCGAAGTGATCGGAGAGGCTGCCGATGGCAGAGAGGCGCTCCGATTGATGGAGACGAAGCGGCCGGATATCGCCCTGCTCGACATCGAAATGCCGCTGATGACGGGAGTCGAAGTCCTGAAAGAGGCGAAAGCTAATGGTCTGGAGACGAAGATCCTAATTCTGACGACGTTTTCCAAAAGGGGGTACTTGGAGGATGCCTGGAAAGAAAAGGTCGATGGGTATTTATTAAAGGATACCCCGAGTGAGGAACTGGCCGATTACATCCGGCAGGTGATGAACGGAAAGCAGGTCATCAGTCCGGAGTTGATCCATCAGATGTTTACGACGGAAGCGTCGCCTCTCAACGACCGGGAAGAGGAGATTCTCCGTTGTGTGGAGAAAGGCTGCAGCACGAAGCAGATCAGCGAATCTTTGTATTTATCAAGCGGCACCGTCCGGAATTATTTATCGGAAATCATGAGCAAGCTGGATGCGCAGAACAGGACGGAAGCAGCCTTCATCGCAAGACGAAAAGGATGGCTGGACTAAAGAAGCACATGTAGGGCGTTTTGCGCATTTTCGCCCGGAGGCATTCCAAGATTACGTTCCGGATGTTAAATTCATAGGGTTAAAGAAAATATATCGACGGTTTTTGCCATCATCAGCCAACGATGGGATGCGTGGAAACCGCGAAAAATAACCCTTTCCGTAGTGATCGATGGGAGAATTCGACAAAGGAGTCACACAATTCTTCCACCTTCTCGATACTTTTACGGAAGCAAATATGATAAAATGTAGGAAAGAAATGAAAAACGGCATACGTACGCGCAGCAGCCAACAAGCCTGCGGCGCTTTTTATATTTCAAAATACAGCAATCTATGATGAAATGCGTATGCTCGATCGTATAAAGGTGGTGTCTGATCGTGTTACATCCTTTTGGTCGTTTATTCGGGCTAGGGGACAAACCGGATTCGGATAAAGGCAGCAATGAAGAAGAAGGCTACAGTCCCGATGAAGTTGTGCAGGTTCCGGTCGAACGTGTACAGCCGAACCGTTACCAACCTCGAGCGATATTTAACAACGAGAAGATTAGCGAACTCGCCCAGACGATACATACGCATGGGATGATTCAGCCGATCGTTCTTCGTCGGTTAAACGAAGAAGATTATGAACTGATCGCCGGTGAACGCAGATGGCGGGCCGTCCAGTCGCTCGGCTGGGAAGAGGTTCCTGCGATCATCCGTGAGATGAATGATTCCCAGACGGCATCGGTGGCCCTTATTGAAAACCTGCAGCGGGAAGAGTTAACGGTCATTGAAGAAGCGGTAGCGTACGCACGTCTGATTGAACTGCAGGAACTGACACAGGAAGCGCTGGCTCAACGATTAGGTAAGAGTCAGTCGACGATTGCGAATAAGATGCGGTTGTTAAAGCTTCCGGAAGTCGTACAGCAGGCTGTCATGGATAAGCAGATTACGGAACGGCATGCGCGCGCCCTGATCGGATTGAAAGATCCGGAACTTCAGGAAAAGATGCTTGCCGAAATCATTGAGAAACAGTTGAACGTGAAACAGACGGAAGAACGGATCGCCAAATGGATGGATCCGAAACCGAAGAAGAAGAAACCGAGGATGAAAGGTGTCAACAAGGATATGCGGATCGCGATGAATACGATTCGACAGTCTTTGACGATGGTGACAGATACCGGCATCGATCTCGAAACGGACGAAGAAGATCATGATGACTATTATCAGATCACAATTAAAATACCGAAAAAGAAACCATGATCGTACGGGGACCCATCTTGACGCTTAGTGAAGATGGGATTTTTTTAAGTCCTTCTGCCTATGTCTGCTAATAAATGGTAAGATGAAAGAAAAGCGAAAGAGGCAGGTGACACCATGGGTAGAGTGATTTCCATCGCTAACCAGAAGGGCGGCGTCGGGAAAACGACGACGGCGGTCAATGTCAGTGCAGGGCTGGCGCATCTTGACTATAAGGTTCTGCTTGTCGATATCGATCCTCAAGGCAACGCTACAAGCGGTGTCGGTGTAGAAAAAGGCGACCTCGACCACTGTATTTACAATATACTTGTCGACGATCTGGATCCTGCACGGGTCAGGACATCCACGCTTGCTCCACGTCTTGATATCATCCCCGCCACGATTCAGCTTGCGGGTGCAGAGATTGAGTTGGTCCCGATTATTTCCCGGGAAGTAAGACTGAAAAAAGCGATCGACCGCGTAAAAGATGAGTATGATTATGTCATCATCGACTGCCCCCCTTCTTTAGGGTTGCTGACGTTGAATGCTTTGACGGCCTCCGATTCTGTCCTTATTCCGGTGCAGTGCGAATATTATGCGTTGGAAGGGCTGAGCCAATTGCTTAACACGATCCGTCTCGTCCAGAAGCATCTGAATAAGCGGCTTATGATCGAGGGGGTCCTTTTGACGATGTTGGATGCCCGTACCAACCTGGGTATAGAAGTGATTGAAGAAGTGAAGAAATATTTTCGGGAGAAAGTCTATCGGTCTATCATCCCGCGCAATGTCCGGCTGAGTGAAGCTCCGAGCCACGGACGTCCGGTGATCCTCTATGATGCCAAAGCCAAGGGAGCAGAAGTCTATCTAGAATTAGCGAAGGAAGTGATCATAAATGGAGAGAGGGTTAGGTAAAGGTCTTGACGCTTTAATTACCAACACAGAGAACATCGATGACAAACAACTAGAAACGATTGCGATTAAAGATTGCCGTCCCAACCCTTATCAGCCCAGGAAGTATTTCGATGATGAAAGCTTAAGCGGGTTGAAACAATCCATAGAAGAACACGGAATTCTTCAGCCTCTTGTCGTGAGGCAGAGTATTAAAGGCTACGAGATCGTGGTCGGAGAACGCCGGTATCGTGCAGCGAAACTTGCCGAACTGGAGACGATCCCTGCGATCATCCAGCCGTTGACGGATGAGCAGATGATGGAACTTGCCCTCTTGGAAAACCTGCAGCGGGAAGATTTGACGCCGATCGAGGAAGCGAAATCCTACGAGCAATTGATCAGAGAACTCGATGTCACACAGGAGATGCTTGCGAATCGTCTTGGGAAAAGCAGATCTCATATAGCGAATCTGATTCGTCTGCTCGCACTTCCCCGACAGGTGACGGCGAAGATTAATGACGGAACGTTGTCCATGGGGCACGGACGGGCTCTGCTGGGGTTGAAAGACAAAGATGTCCAGTTAAAGCTCGTTGATAGAATCGAACGGGAATCGTTGAATGTCCGTCAGGTAGAGCAGATCATTCAGGAAATAAACCGAAACGGCAGGAAACAAAAGCCGAAGCAGGAAGCACAGGATATTTTCCTGAGGGAGCAGGAGACTTCCTTGAAGGAACGTCTCGGTACCGGGGTGAAGATCCATAAAGGTAAGCGTAAAGGGAAGATTGAGATCGAATTCATGAATGAAGATGATTTAGAGCGGATTTTAGCATATTTTGATAAAGAAAAAGAGTGAAGGCAGGAAAAGGAGGTCACCCGGCCTCTTCTTTTTTTGTGAAAAAACAACATTGGAGAGAATGTCATGGTTTTACTTGGTACTTTAATCAATGGTTTATGTATTCTTGTCGGAACCTTGCTGGGATTGATCTTTACTAGGATTCCGGAACGTTTTAAAGAAACGGTCATGTCGGGAGTCGGACTGGCGGTGCTGCTCATCGGGATTCAAATGGCGCTGGAGTCGGATGATATCGTCATCGTCCTATTGAGTATTCTGAGCGGGGCACTGATCGGGGAAGGCCTGCAGCTGGAATCAAGGCTTGAATATATCGGACGCTGGATCGAACGGAAATTCGCAAATCCGGAACAAACGGTGAGCATCGCCCAAGGGTTCGTGTCGGCTTCGCTTATTTTCGTCATCGGAGCGATGGCCGTCGTCGGGGCTCTGGACAGCGGCCTGCGTAATGACCATGAAATATTGATTACGAAAGCGATTCTCGACGGGTTTATTTCTCTCGTCCTGACGTCGACACTCGGAATAGGGGTCTTGTTTTCCCTTTGTCCTGTCGTCCTGTACGAAGGATCGATTGCTCTTTTGGCGACACAAATTCAACGGTTTGTCCCTCAGGAGGTATTGGATACTTTCATCGTCGAGATGACGGCAACCGGCGGTTTGTTAATCGTGGCAATCGCTTTGAATATGCTGAAGCTGACGAAAATACGGGTAGCGAACCTGCTCCCTTCTCTAGGCACCGTCGGCCTGATTCTCGCGGTCGTTCACTGGTTCTAATACATATGTTCAAATCAACTTTTATCGGAATCGAGCGTTTTCGCCTATATATAAACGTCCCCCCTATACTGGAATGGTCCTTCCACCAATAGGTTCAAGCAAGACAAGGATGAAAAGCCCCAACCACATTGGTTGGGGCTTTTTTTTATGTTCAGCGGATTTCCTTTTTCATCGGGTTGATGTTCGTAGTGAACGGGTGATAGGGTGATGTTTCTAATTGGTTCTGTCTGCGCTTCGCGTCCGTCAGCTGAAGGGCTGCCGCTACTTTTGCTGCCATCTGCATGACAATGTGCAGCCGTGTATTCTGCAGGACGACGTGCTCCATGAATCCACTGACATTGACCATGCCGCTGATATGCATATGGCCGACCGGAGGCAGATCCTTCTTTAAGGCCGAACCGGGTGTCAGGGAACCTTTGCCGAGAACGACAGATCCGACAGACGCTGATTTACCAAGGCAGGCATCGACGGCCAGGATATAGGGGTGATGGTGGGTCTTGCTGATCCACGTCAGCCGCTCTTTTAAGTTGAGGGCATGGAGCGGTTCTTCGAGCGTACCGTAAATATGGAAGGTTTCCAGATTCTGATCATTCAGCATCGAGCCGACGAGCGGACCGAAGGCATCTCCTGTGGAGCGGTCGGTTCCGATACAGGCGATGACGATTTCCTGAGAGGACGGAAGCCAATCGTTCAGGTAGGTGGCTAACGTATCGCTCATGGCCGGATCGTCGGTGCTGACACGTTTCTCTTCTTTGGAAAACTTGTCCTTGAAATTCATAGCTTCTCCTCCAGACACATAGTAGTAACAGTATATAAGGTTGTCCGTCGTTCTATACGTGACAAATACATAGAGGTGGAGGAACCGTCATGATAAAAGCAGGTGTCAAGTGGATGTTCTTGATAGTAGGAACGATGATCGGTGCCGGGTATGCTTCCGGGAGGGAGCTCTGGCAATTTTTTGGACAAGACAGCAGCCTGGCCATCCTGCTGTTCGCTCTCATGTTCATCTTCTGTTGTGTGGCGATCATGGATATCAGCTTCAAGAAACAGTCCGGCCATTATCTGCCGGTTCTCCGGGCCATCGTCGGAAAGCATTTGACCGGGGTGTACGATTGGATGATCATCATCTATCTGTTCACGACGACTGTCATCATGCTGGCAGGATCGGGTGCAACGTGGCAGGCATTCCATTTCCCTTACAAGTTCGGGGTGCTCATTATCATCCTTCCACTCATTCTCTTGTTCGTGTGGGATGTAAAAGGGATCGTACTCGTCAACAGCTTCGTGCTTCCCCTTTTGATTGCGGGGTTGTTGTTCGTTCTGATTCTGTTCATCAGCGACCAGCATCTGTCTCTGTTCGGTCATGTGATGGAGAACAGTAATTGGATGGCGGCATTTCCATTCACCGCGCTGAATATCCTGCCGCTCATCGCCGTGCTCGGGGCGATCGGCAATCAAGTGAAGCGCAGAGGGGAAATATGGGTGGCAAGCGTCGGGAGCGGTGTCATTCTGGGTGTTGTATCCTATCTCTATAACAACAGCCTCATCCAAATTGCGGAGGACATCATTTTGTATGAGATACCTCTATTTGCGATTTTGAAACATTATCCGTATGCTATGATGCTCTTCATGTCCCTGATGCTGTGGATCGCCATCTTTACGACAGCGGCTTCCGGAACGCTCGGGCTCGTCACACGATTTCGTGAATACGTCCGGCAGCCGCTTTGGATTCTGGCGATGGGAGTGATTGCGGTAATGCTCCCATTCACATCGTTCGGCTTCTCCACGTTGATTGAATATTTGTACCCTCTATATGGCATTCTGAATTTATATGTGCTTGCCTCTCTTCTCTTATACCCGATTCTTTCCCGATTCAAAATTCGGTGAAAACCTGTTAAAATGAATGTCATATTCATGTCGTACAGGAGGGGACAGGGTGAGCAATCCCGCAACAGTTGTAGAAGATGCGAAAACGAAATGGGATGAGGTCGTTGAGTATGTAACCGGGCCGGATTTATGGATGACGATTGCACTCGGAGCGTTACAGATCGTTCTTATTCTGCTTGTCGCTTTTTTGGTCATTCGTATAGGAAGAAAAGTGGTGACGAGGTTCTTTACCAATCAACGGAGAGGGCCTTTCCAAATTACCCAGCGCCGGGAAGCGACGCTGAACAAATTGATTTTGAACACGTTGTCGTATGTGGTGTACTTCATCGCTTTCGTCATGATTCTGGATACGTTCTCGCTGAACGTCGGGGCATTGCTTGCCGGTGCCGGGGTCGCCGGTCTCGCCATCGGTTTTGGCGCACAGAACCTTGTCCGGGATATCATTTCCGGCTTCTTCATCATTTTCGAAGATCAGTTCTCTGTCGGGGATTATATCCAGACGTCCGGAGTGGAAGGCTTTGTAGAAGAAGTGGGTCTTCGTACTTGTAAAGTGAAAGCCTGGACGGGTGAAGTACATATTCTTCCGAACGGAAATGTGACACAGGTGACGAACTACTCGATTCACAACAGTATTGCTGTCGTCGATGTCGGTATCGCTTATGAACAAGACATTGACAGAGCGGAGAAAGTGATTCTCGAGCTGTTGGAAGAAATGCCGGAGCGCTATGATTCCATGATCGGAGTGCCGCAGCTTCTCGGTGTCCAGAACTTCGGAGCGTCCGACGTCGTTATGCGTATCATCAGTGAAGTGAACCCTATGGAGCACTGGGTAATTGCCCGTGCGATGCGTAAAGAAATAAAGGCACGCCTCGACGAAAGAGGAATCGAGATTCCGTTCCCCCGCATGGTCATGTACTCTCGTGACGAGAACGAAGAACGTAAGGAAGAAGAATAAGAGGAGGAAGTTCCCTTGGCGGAGAAAAATTATGAACTGAATGACGTCGTTCAAATGAAGAAGCCCCATCCATGCGGAGAAAACCGCTGGAAGATCATCCGGATGGGTGCGGATATCCGGATCAAATGTGAAGGCTGCGGCCACAGTGTGCTCGTCCCGCGCCGCAAGTTTGAAACGAAGCTGAAGAAAGTTTTGGAAACAGCAGAATGACGTGAAACCCTCCTTTGTATCAGGAGGGTTTCTTCTCGGTTCGGGACCGGTAGTGGATGATGAACTTTCATTTTCTGATATGAATTGTTCCCGACTGCTGATTTTCCTTTCACGAATATGGTAAGAATGAAGAGAGAATAACGCCTGATTACGGAATAGCACCGGTTGTTATTTTCAAGTACAAAATCTATAATTGAAATGACTAACATGCATGTATGTAAATCCTTAAGGAGTGAAAGTCTTATATGGCACTAACAGCAGGAATCGTAGGTTTGCCGAACGTAGGGAAATCTACGTTATTTAACGCAATAACACAAGCGGGAGCATTGTCCGCCAACTATCCGTTCGCTACCATCGACCCGAACGTCGGGATCGTAGAAGTTCCGGATGAGCGGCTGGACAAGCTGACAGAGCTTGTAAATCCGAAGAAGACCGTTCCGACAGCGTTTGAATTCACGGATATCGCCGGTATTGTCAAAGGCGCAAGTAAAGGTGAAGGACTTGGAAACCAATTCCTTTCCCACATTCGTCAGGTGGATGCCATTTGTCACGTCGTCCGCGCTTTCGAAGATGAGAACATCACCCACGTATCCGGCCAGGTCGATCCGATCACCGATATCGAAACGATCAACCTGGAGCTTATCCTTGCCGATCTTGAAACCGTCACGAAGCGTCTGGACCGCGTCGCGAAACTTGCCCGTCAGAAGGACAAGGATGCCGTAGCGGAGCAGGCGGTATTGGAGACGTTGAGAGAAGCATTGGAAGACGAAACGCCGGCCCGTGCCGTCGAATTCGGCACAGACCAGCAGAAGATCGTCAAAGGTCTGCACTTATTGACGGCGAAACCGATCCTTTATGTCGCGAATGTAAGCGAAGAGGAAATCGGGGAAGGCGACAACGATAAGGTCAAACAAATCCGCGAGTTCGCAGCGAAAGAAAACGCGGAAGTCATCGTTGTTTGTGCGAAAATCGAATCAGAGATCGCCGAACTGGACGGCGACGAAAAAGAAGAATTTCTGGAGGATCTCGGAATTGCAGAGTCCGGCCTCGATCAGCTGATCAAGGCGACTTACAACCTTCTGGGTCTTGCAACGTACTTCACAGCCGGGGAGCAGGAAGTCCGTGCCTGGACGTTCAAAGAAGGCATGACAGCCCCTCAAGCAGCAGGAATCATCCACACGGACTTTGAGCGCGGGTTCATCCGTGCCGAGACGGTGTCTTATGATGACCTGATGGAAGCGGGTTCGATGGGAGCAGCACGCGACCGTGGACGCGTTCGTCTGGAAGGAAAAGAGTATATCGTCCGTGACGGGGATGTCATCCATTTCCGTTTCAACGTGTAAGCGCACGAGCTTTCGCCGAAGGCTTGTAAATGAGGGACAAGTTTGTTACAATACTATATTGTGAGTAATTATTGATTACTCCTTGCCCCTTCGATAGAGAAGGAGCCGTCAAGTCCATAAGGAGGTGAAAACGGATGAACAGAAAATACGAAATCATGTATATCATCCGCCCAGACATCGAGGAGGAAGCTAAAACGGCTGTCAAAGATCGTTTCAGCGCAATCCTAACTGATAACGGTGCGGAGATCGAACAAGTTAAAGAAATCGGTAAGCGTCGTCTTGCCTATGAAATTAACGACCACCGTGATGGTATCTATGTAACGATTGATTTCGCTGGTACAAGCGAAGCAATCAACGAATTCGACCGTCAAGCGAAGTTCACGGATGATATTATCCGCCACATCGCTGTACGCGAAGATGACAAATAAGGAGTGGTTCTGATGTTAAATCGTGTCGTATTAGCCGGCAGATTGACGAAGGATCCTGATTTACGCTATACGCCGAACGGAGTAGCTGTCGCCAACTTCACTGTCGCTGTAAACCGTCCTTTTTCCAACAACCAGGGAGATCGCGACGCCGATTTCATCAACTGTGTCGTTTGGAGACGTCCAGCAGAAAACCTGGCTAACTTTATGAGTAAAGGAAGCCTTATAGGTGTTGATGGACGCATACAGACAAGAAGCTTCGACAACCAAGAAGGTAAGCGTGTATTCGTTACAGAAGTTGTTGCAGACAGCGTACAGTTCCTAGAATCCAAAGGTGCTTCCCAAGGCGGAGGAAACCGTGGAGGTTCAGGATTCCAACCAAATCAGAATCAACAACCATCAGGAAACAACTTCGGTTCTAACAACAACCAACGAAACGATGACCCATTCGCAGATAATGGGGAACCTATCGATATATCAGATGACGATCTACCATTCTAATGAGAAAGGAGTGAATGCACATGGCACGTCGTGGACGCGGTAAACGTAAAAAGGTGTGTTTCTTCACAGCTAACGGAATTACACACATCGACTATAAAGATGTTGATTTGCTGAAACGTTTCATCTCTGATCGTGGAAAAATTCTTCCTCGTCGAGTAACTGGAACTTCTGCTAAATACCAACGTAAATTGACAAAAGCGATCAAACGCTCTCGTCAAATGGCTCTACTTCCATACACTACTGAATAAGTGGATGGGTAGCGTCGGTGGAAACCCCGGAATCTTTCTTAGATTCCGGGGTTTCTTTTTCGTTTCCAGGGAAAGGGGTTTCTTCCCCAATTCTATTTCTCGAAAGCTCATAAAAAAACCACGACAGCCATTGTCGTGGTTTTTTTATGGAATCGTCAGGTCGTCCGCCTGCTGATTATCCGTTCAACCCCATATAGTCACGGAGTTCTTCTTTGTTTGTCAGCAGGTCTTCAAGTGTGTACTCTTCCAGTACGGCAAGGAATGCGCGTAATGCTTCGTGGAGGGCGTGCTTCAATTTGCAGGCGGGAGTGATGACACAATAATTGGTGGCGCAGTCGAAGCATTCCAGTAGATGAAAGTCGTCTTCCATCGCGCGGACGACATCGCCGACGTTGATGTCTTTCGGTTCCCGGGCCAGCCGGATGCCGCCGGAGCGGCCCCGGAGTGTTTCAATCAGCTGCATCTTATTGAGCTCATGTATGATTTTAGCCAAATGGTTTTCTGAGATGTGGAAGACTTCGGAGATCTCTTTCTTTCGTGCGAGCTCTCCGTTCCTTTTCGATGCTGTGAAAATCAATACCCTTAAGGCATAGTCCGTGTACTTCTTTAGTCGCATCGTCGTAACCCTCATTTTCTGTTTTTTTCATGATACCATACTCCGTTTATAAAGTCTTAGGAATGAGACGTTCTCACAATTGTCATAAAAGATGTATTTTAAATATTGCTTTAAATTTTCTTCGTTTTATAATAAAGATGTATTAAAAATATATCTTTTGGAGGCTTTATTATGGTGACAAAGGCTGAAAAACCACTAGATGAAAAGACAGTACGGACGATTAAAGCGACGGTTCCTGTCCTGGCGGAGCATGGCGGTACGATTGCAGGCGTTTTCTACCGGAACCTCTTTCAAGAGCATCCGGAACTGAGAAACGTCTTCAATCAGACGCACCAAAAGGTCGGCGAGCAGCCGAAGGCCCTGGCGAATGCTGTGTACATGGCGGCAGCACACATCGATGAGTTGGAAACGATTCTGCCGATGGTCAAGCAGGTCGCGGAAAAGCACCGCAGCCTGCATGTGAAACCGGAGCATTATCCTATTGTCGGCGAGCACCTGCTTGGCGCAATCCAAGAGGTGCTCGGTGACGGTGCGACAGAGGAGGTTCTAGGAGCCTGGGAGCGTGCTTACGGAGTCATTGCGAGTGTCTTCATCGATATCGAATCCGACCTCTATGAGCAGGCGGAGAATCAGCGTGGAGGCTGGAGCGGATATCGCACGTTCCGGATAGCGGAAAAGGTGAAGGAAAGTGACACGATCACTTCCTTCTACCTCCAACCCGTCGACGGTGGCGCCCTTCCACAGTTCAGGGCTGGTCAGTACGTGACGATCAAAGCGGACATCCCCGACCAGCCCGTCAGTCATTTGAGACAATACAGCTTATCCGATGCACCCGGAAACGATTATTTCCGCATCAGTGTGAAGCGAGATCGTGGCATAAACGGAAATCCTGCCGGAATTGTTTCCTGCTGGCTCCACGACAAGGTCGAAGCAGGCGATACGCTGCCGGTCAGTGCGCCTGCAGGTGATTTCACACTGGATGAAGAAGTGGAACGTCCGCTTGTGCTGATCAGTGGAGGCGTCGGTGTTACACCGCTTATGAGCATGTGGAAGGACGCGGTTCAACGTCAAAAGAATCGGGAGGTACATGTCATCCACGGAGCGAAGAACGGCGCCGTCCACGCCTTCCGTGACGACATGACGGCTCTTCCCGCTGCATCTACGCATATCGTCTATTCCGAACCTCGAGCAGAAGAGGGAACGTTCGATCAATCAGGATACGTAGATAGAGCGTTTTTACAGGAGAAGGTGCCATCCGGTGCCACTGTGTATATCTGCGGCCCGGAAGGCTTCATGACAGCGGTGCATGAAGCGCTTGCTGCGATTGGTGTGAAGCAGGAGCAGATTCACTATGAATTTTTCGGAACCAAAGGGGTGCTGGAGGTCTGAGCGATCTCCTATTTTGCCAAAGAAAAAAGCGGCCGGGGATTAAATTCCCGGCCGCTTTTTTTGTTTATTCTTCTACATAGGCCCACTTAAATTCAAATTCAGGACCTGTTGCTGTGGAGTAGACTCCTTTGATCGATGGACGGAAGAGCTGTGCCTTCGCATCCTGGTAGATCGGAGCTACGGCTGCATCTTCTTCCAGAAGGAGGCGTTCCGCTTCCATGAATGCTTCGAAACGCTTATCCGGATCCTGGGCGAATTCATTGTTCGCTTGTTCGATGAGGCTGTCATACTCTTCACTGGAATAACCCATGTTGTTGTTCTGTCCGTCTGTCAGATACATGTTCAAGTACGTGTTTGGATCGACATAGTCCGGTCCCCACGTCGCTGCCTCCATTTCGAATTCTGCTTCGTTGTCACGGCGGACACGCTCTTTGAACGGCACTTCCATCACTTTAATCGTCAGGCCTTCCAAATTCTCTTCCAATTGGCCTTTGTAATAGGCAAGGGTATCTTTCGATGTACCTGTGTCATCTCCAAGCAGCTCGATTTCCACTGTGTCGGTGCCGAGTGCTTCCAAGCCCTTCTGCCAATGTTCCTTCGCTTTCTCGACGTTTGTCTCTACGAGGTCGCCCTGCGCTTCCCGGAAGTCTTCTTCACTGTCCGGCATCGATACGAAGTTCGATGGTACATATCCTTTGGCCGGCACGGATCCGTCATTCAAGATGACGTCGACGAGTCCCTGGCGGTCGATAGCCATGGAGATCGCTTTACGGACATCGGCGTTGGCCAATGCTTCGTTGTTATCCTGGTTGAACTTGAAGAAATATAAGTATGGTTTCTCGACGACCTGGAACGCTTCGTCCGAGCTGTATTGATCGACGAATTCGGCATTCAATTCGGTTTGATCGATTTCGCCGGATTCATATAAGTTGACGCCTGTGGAAACTTCTTTCACTACTTTTGCGTGGATCTTGTCCAACTGGACGGTATCGGCATCCCAATAGGAATCGCTCTTCTCAATCGTCCAGCCTTCGCCGTGGCTCCAGTCCGTCATTTCGAAAGGACCGTTCGAAATTGTGTACTCGGCCTCGGTTGCAAACTTGTCTCCCTGTTCTTCTACATACTTTTGGTTCAAAGGCATGAAGGTGATGAACACGGTCATCGATTCAAAGTATGGAACAGGCTTTTCCAATTTGACTTCCAATGTCTTATCATCAACCGCTGTCGCGCCGAGTTCTTCCGGCTCCATCTCTCCGTTGCTGATTTCCTGGGCGTTATCAATGATGCCGCCTAGGAAATAAGGGCCGTATTCGGATGCTGTATCCGGATCGACCGCCCGCTGCCAGGCGTAGACGAAGTCATTTGCCGTTACAGGATCGCCGTTCGACCACTCGGCATCACGCAGTTTAAATGTCCAAGTAAGTCCGTCTTCACTTACTTCAGAGTCTTCTGCCATCCCATCGACGAGCTGGCTATTTTCATCCAAGCGGTACAACCCTTCATAGGTTTCACCGGCCCATTGGAAACCGACGGAATCGGTGATCAAGGACGGGTCCATGCTTGGGATTTCACTTTTTGCTGTTACTGTAATCTCTTGTTCTCCGGAAGCAGATCCTTCATCGGATGTACTGTCCCCGTCTGATTCTGATGATGTCTCGCTGCCTCCACTACACGCTGCGAGTACAAGGACGAATAAGAGTGAAAATAAAACCCACCACTGTTTTCTCAAAAAGAACTCCCCCGTTTTCAAAGTTTTTAGAAAATAATTACTTTTTGAATTATAACGATAATTTTCAGAAAAATCAAAGGGATATCAGGAAAATATGCACAAGAAATGTAGACATTATAACTGAATTTTCTAATTTGATTGACAACATCCTACCATTTGATAGGATTAGAGAATATCATTT
Organism: Halobacillus sp. KGW1; assembly: GCF_001592845.1. NCBI lineage: Bacteria > Bacillati > Bacillota > Bacilli > Caryophanales > Bacillaceae > Halobacillus > Halobacillus sp. KGW1. The sequence goes on along the minus strand of NZ_LSOC01000003.1, from coordinate 1,123,757 downwards.
CTTTTTCTAACGTGTTAAAGACATTTAATAGGAAAAGGGTAAGAGAAAATGAGGAGGTACAAGTGGAAAATGAAGCGTGAATGGGATTTGCTGCACACTCCGGGACCGACTCCGACACCACCAAGTGTGGAGAGAAGCATGAGCCAGCCGATGATTGGTCACCGTGGTGAAAAATGTAAGGAATTGATGAAGGAAATTGCTCCGAGGTTGAAGCCGGTCTTTGGCACTTCCGGAGATGTTTTGGTCATGACAGGAAGCGGAACGTCAGCACTTGAGGCCGCTGTCGTCAATACGACGAAGCCCGGGGAAGAGGTCATCGTCGTTGTCGCCGGTGCCTTCGGAGATCGTTTTGCCCAGATTTGCCGCACGTATGAATTGATCGTCCATCAGCTTGATGTTCCTTGGGGAGAAGCGGTGACACCGGATCAGGTGGAAGCGGCCCTTCAATCCTACCCGAAAGCGAAAGCCGTCTTCCTGACGCACAGTGAAACGTCGACAGGGGTCATGCATCCGGTCGAAAAAGTCGCCGAACGCGTTAAATCCGTAAGCTCTGCCCTTGTCATCGTTGACGGAGTCTCCTCTGTCGGTGGCGCCGGTCTCGATATGGATCGTTATGGAATCGATATCGTAGTATCCGGTTCCCAGAAAGCGTTGATGCTCCCGCCCGGACTTGCGTTCGCCGCTGTCGGAGAAGCAGCCTGGAAAGTGATTCACGAAAATCCACGCCCGCGCTTTTACCTGGACTTGAGATCTTATAAAAAACAGCTCGACGCAGGACAGACACCATTCACTCCGGCCTTGTCGCTGCTGTACGGATTAGAACAGGTGTTGAACCTGTTGGAAGAAGAAGGTTTGGAAAACGTGTATGCACGTCATACGTTAATGAAAGATATGACTCGGAACGCCTGTCTCGCTCTCGGTCTTCCGCTGCTTGTAAGCGAGGCGGAAGCTTCCACTACCGTGACATCGATCCGCCCGGATACCTTCGAGGCAGAGCAGTTGAGGAAGCTTGCCAACGAAGAATTCGGCTTGATCATGGCAGGAGGACAGAAGCATATGAAGGGCGAGATTTTCCGCATCGGCCATATGGGTTACTGTCGCCCGGCAAATGTCCTGCAGTATATCGGCATCATCGAAATCGTCCTGAAGCGTCTCGGACATGAATTCGAACCCGGTGCAGGCGTCGCAGCAGCACAGGAAGCATACTTGAAGCACACAAGGGAGGATCATCATGTACCGCGTATTAATCAGTGACCCACTTAGTGAAGACGGAATCAGACCATTATTGGATGCAGAAGATGTAGAAACGATCAATACTCCTTCTCTCTCCAAGGAAGAGCTGCTGGAGGCGGTCGGTTCTGCCGACGCCATGATCGTCCGCAGCCAGACACAGGTGACAAGGGAAGTCATCGAACATGCCCCTCACCTGAAAATCATCGGCCGTGCCGGTGTAGGCGTCGATAACATCGATATCGAGGCAGCGACGGAGAACGGTGTGGTCGTCGTCAATGCGCCGGATGGAAATACGATCTCTACGGCGGAACATACGATGGCGATGCTCATGTCGCTTGCCAGGAACATCCCGCAGGCGTATCACAGCTTGAAGCAGCAGCGCTGGGACCGGAAGAAATACGTCGGTGTCGAGCTGAAGGATAAAGTGCTCGGTATCGTCGGCTTCGGAAGAATCGGTCGGGAAGTTGCTTCCCGCGCCAAAGGCCACCGGATGAAAGTCGTTGCCTTCGACCCGTTCTTGAACGAGGAAAAGGCGGCGAAGGCAGGCGTAACGTGCGGAACGGTCGACGAAGTGATCGCGCAGGCGGACTTCCTTACCGTCCATACGCCCCTTATTGAGAAGACGAAACACTTGATCAATGAAGAGGCGATCAAGAAGATGAAAGACGGCGCGCGCATCTTGAACTGTGCCCGCGGCGGTATTGTGGAAGAGAATGCCCTCTATGAAGCTATTAAATCCGGCAAGATCGCTGGAGCAGCTCTCGACGTTTTCGAGGAAGAGCCGGCGACGGAGCATCCGCTGCTTACCCTTGATGAAGTCATCGCGACTCCGCACCTGGGTGCGAGCACGATCGAGGCGCAGGAGAATGTAGCGACAGACGTCAGCTATGACATCATCGAATCTCTGCGCGGAGGTACGGTGAAAAACCCTGTCAACATTCCATCCGTTTCTTCAGAAATGATGGAGAAGCTGTCTCCTTACTTCCTATTATCCGAGCGTCTTGGGGATTTCCTTTCCAAGATCGTCGACGGCACGCTTGAAAGTGTGAATGTCACGTACAGTGGAGAACTGCTGGATGTCGATACGATGCCGCTTACTCGTATCGCTGTGAAGGGTATTCTGAAGCGTCATATCGGCAGCCGTGTCAACGACGTCAACGCCTTTAAGACGGCATCAGATAAAGGAATTACGATCAACGAGCAGAAGTCGACATCTACAAAAGGCTTCACAAACTTGATCACGGTGGAAATCGAAACAGATAAAGAGAAGCGCAGCATCCGTGGAACGCTTCTGAACGGATTGGGACCACGCATCGTCCAGTTCGATCACTATCCGATCGACGTCGTTCCGGAAGGGCATCTCATCGTCATCCACCACAAAGACCAACCAGGTGCGATCGGCCGTGTCGGTAGCCTTCTTGCCCAGCATCAAGTCAACATCGCCACGATGCAGGTGGGACGGACGAATGAAGGTGGAGAAGCTGTCATGGTGCTGACGGTCGACAAAGAAGTGACGGAAGAATCCGTCGTCAAGCTGGCAGAGCTCTCTGATATCCAGAAGGTCCAGAGCCTTACTCTCTAAGCCATTATTATAGATATCTTTAAGAAAAAGCAGGCGTTTGCCTGCTTTTTCTTTATTTGTTGGAGAAGTGGGAAGATCGTGCGGCTGAAGAAGGAGCATGTGCTTTGACAAAAGGGAGGGTCCTTGGTACGTTTAAATCCGACTAAAACGATACACATTGGAGGGATAAAGGTTGGAAGAATCAAGAGAATCCATTTCCAAGTTCAGGAGAGGCTTGTTCCGGATCTTGGACGGGATTGAGTGGCTTGGGAATAAGCTGCCGTCCCCGCTCTTATTATTTGCCATATTAGCTTTGTTGGTTATTGTTCTATCAGGCATTTTCTCCGGCGTCGCCGTTACCAACCCGACGAGTGGAGAAGTCGTGGAAGTGAAGAATCTGCTCAGTCTGAGTGGACTGGAGTATATCTTCAATAGTGCCGTCGAAAACTTCATCGGTTTTCCGCCGCTCGGAGCCGTGCTTGTTACGATGCTTGGGATCGGCCTTGCTGAACAGACGGGACTGATCCATACGTCGCTGAAGGGGATCGTGTTCTCCTTCCCTAATAAGCTGTTGACGGCCGCGCTTGTGTTCGCAGGTGTGATGTCCAGTTTAGCGGTCAATGCCGGCTATGTCGTTCTTCCGCCGCTTGGAGCGGTTCTGTTCCTCGGACTGGGACGTCATCCGCTCGCCGGTCTTGCTGCTGCGTTCGCCGGGGTATCGGGGGGATTCGGCGCAAACCTTGCTCTGACTTCGACGGATGCGATCCTGCAGGAGTTGACGGCAGATGCTGCCCGTACCATCGATCCTGCTTATGCCGATACGATTACCGTGACGATGAACTATTTCTTCGCTGCCGTCTCCGTCCTTCTCGTGACGATCATCGGTACCTTCGTCACGGAAAAAATCATCGAGCCGCGCCTTGGGAAGTACAAGGGAGAGGCCGATGCAGAGATGGAAGAGTTGACAGATACAGAGAGAAAAGGGATGCGGCTTGCCGGTCTCGGTTTTCTTCTAACCTTCGCTTTGATGGTCTATTTGTCGCTCGGACCGCTGCGCGGGGACGGGGCTTATATTGAATCGCCCTTCTTCCAGGCCCTCGTCTTTGTCATTTTCCTTCTTTTTCTTGTACCGGGATTAATCTATGGAATCGTCGTTAAGGAGATCAAGAATGATAAGGATCTAACGAGGCTGCTGGGCAAGACGATGGCGAGTATGGGAGGATATATCGCGCTTGCATTTACAGCGGGTCAGTTCATCGCTTACTTCCAGGAGACGAATCTTGGGACGGTCATCGCCTTTCGGGGAGCTGATTTCCTTGATTCCACCGGGTTTGATGGAATTGCGCTCATTTTGACATTCATCGGTCTGACCATGGTCGTGAACTTCTTCATCGGCAGTTCTTCCGCGAAATGGACGATTCTGGCGCCTGTTTTCGTTCCGATCATGATGAATCTCGGGTATTCTCCTGAATTCACGACGCTGTTGTACCGAATCGGGGACTCGGTGACGAACATGGTGACACCGCTCCTGCTTTATTTCCCTGTCGTCATTGCCTTTGCACAGCGTTATGACAAGAAAATCGGTATCGGGACATTGATTTCGATGATGATCCCCTATTCCGTCGCTTTCCTGCTCGGATGGCTCGTGCTCCTGCTCATCTGGGTGCTGCTCGGAATCCCTGTAGGTCCGGGGGCTCCTGTTCAGTATTAATTTTTATCGGGACTGCTTGTGCCGCCGCTGATGGTTTCCGTGCAGGGCTGCGCTTTCCGCGGGCGGCCGGCGAGCCTCCTCAGAGCTCCGCTCTTCCGGGGTCTCTCCTGTCTCGCTTTTCCCGCAGGAGTCTCCGCCCTGCCCTCCAATCATCAGCTGGTGAGGGTGGAATATGAAAAAAACCGAACGTCTCCCGGCTTTTTGAGCTGGATGCGTTCGGTTTTTTTGTGTGCGTGTTTCACGTGAAACTGGGTCAGTCGATCGGGTGTACCGTCGCTTTTCTATTGGAGAAAACGTGTACACTATCGTAGCCGACCGACTTCGCGAGGTCGATTGCTTCCCCGTATCGGTACCCGATATGGTCCGGTTTATGAGCGTCCGAACAAAGGACGATCCCGACGCCGTGATCCTTACAAATCTGCAGCAGCACAGGGTCCGGATACATGATGCCGACCGGCTTCCGGAGACCGGCCGTGCTGATCTCGATGCATGTGTTGGTCGACGCCAGCGCTTTGGCTGCGCGTTCATACTGTTCTTTCAGAAACGCCTCATCATCCGGTCGATAGCCGAATACTTTGATGACATCGATATGGCCGACGAAATCGAACAGGCCGGATTCTGCCAGAGTGACGACCCGGTCGAAATACTGACGGTACACTTCTTTCAAATCACGCTTTTCGTACTCGTCCCGGAAAATGGCGAGATCGATTCCCCAATCATCGATCCAGTGAACGGATCCGATCACATAGTCGAAGGGATGGGCGTCGATGAAGTCTTTCATCTCTTTTTCTTTTCCCGGCATATAGTCCATTTCTATTCCCATTTTAATAGGAAGCCCGGCTTCCTCTGCCGCATTGAACATCTTCTGGTACGTATCGAATTCAAGGGTTCTGCGATTCTCCACCCACGGGTTAGACAGGATGGCGCTCGTTTCCTGGAAGAAATAAGCGTGCTCGGATATGCCGAGTTCTTCAATGCCTTCTTCTTTCGCTTTTTGTATGTAGGTTCTGAGGTAGTCGATATCTAAGTTGCCAGTTTCTGCCATATGAACATGATAGTCGGTACGCATGATCGTCCTCCTCTATTAATTTCATTTATCATACCAGACTGTGTTCATATGACCAAGTCCTGGAACGGATGGATGAGACGAGAAACAGGTACCCTTTGTATGTTAAAATAGGGAGGTTACTAAAAGCCCGTAGAAATAGAGGTGCTTCAAAAGAAATGAATAAATCACGAAGATTAACGGAAGGGGCTTTGATGGCCGGTATCTACTTGATATTGCTGCTGCTTTCTTTGTATATGCCGATTATTGGTCCTTTCATGATATTTGTCCTGCCCGTACCGTTCGCTTATTACGCGCATCGGCATGGGTGGAAACCCGGAGCCCTGGTGTTCCTGGTGGCTTTGATCTTTTCCTTGCTGTTTGCGACAGTGATATCGCCGGTCACGCTGCTTGCCGGCATCGGCGGCCTGTTCCTTGGTGGTGCCATGCATAAGAAGCGCGGATCCTATGAGACGCTGGCCATCGGTTCGGTCGGCTTCATCATCGGAATCGTTCTATTGTTCCTTGCTACTCAGTTTGTGTTCGACGTCAACTGGATCGATGACTTCAACAACAATCTGGAAGAAGGAGTCACTTCCGCAGAGAACCTTCTCTCCGGTGTGATGGACGAGGAGCAGGTCGAGCAGCAGATTGCCGCCATGCGGGAGCAGATCGCGTTTCTCCCTGACATCATGCCTAGTATTCTCGCTATGACAGGAATCGTCCTTGCGTTCCTGAATCAGTGGATTACGTACAAGGTGATCAACCGGGTGGAGAAGAAGTCGTACCGTTTCGTCTCCTTCAAGAACTTCCGGCTGCCGTCTGCTGTATTATGGTACTACTTGATTGCATTGATTTTGAATCTGATTGTCGGAGACGGAGGCGGGCTGCTTTATTTAGCCGCCATCAACATCTTCACGTTGACAGGGACGCTGATCGTCATCCAAGGCTTTTCTTTCGTATTTTTCTATGCCGGTGTGAAGAAATGGTCCAAGGCAATTCCGGTGGTGCTCATCGTTTTCACCTTGCTTCTTCCACAATTGATGCTGTATCTTGTAAGAATCTTAGGTATAATTGATTTAGGATTTCCATTGCGGGAACGCTTGGGAGAAACGAAGGATAAATAGCTCGGAGCAGATGGTGGGAGCTGAATGCAATGCCGAATTTCTTTAAAAAACCAACGATGAGCGGACACTTGTGGATCATTTATTTGATCTCTCTTGTGCTGCTTGGATTCATTTGGTATTACCAGTGGACATTGGGACTGATGATGACGCTGTTTTTAGCTGCGTCCATCTTTTACAGTGTCCGTACGGAACAGAATATGATCAGCGAAACAGAGGAATATATTTCGACGCTTTCCTACCGGGTCAAGAAGGTAGGGGAAGAGGCGTTACTCGAGATGCCGATCGGGATCATCCTCTTCAGTGAGAATTTCACGATTGAATGGGCGAATCCCTACATGAACAGGTTCACAGAGGAGGACTCGATCGTCGGTCAGTCTCTTAAGAAGCTGTCCGATCAAATCATCCCTGCCGTCAAGGAAGATGAGGATGAAGTGTGGCTTACGATCGGCAACTATAAGTTCCAGACGGTCATCAAGCGTGAGGAACGGCTGCTTTACTTGTTCGACAGGACGCGGCAGACCGAAATCCATAATCGCTATGAGAACGAACAGACGGTGCTGTCTGTCATCTTCCTGGATAACTATGAAGAGATCACTCAAGGGATGGACGATACAGCGAAGAGTCATATCAACTCCCAGGTGACGTCGATATTGAATAAATGGGCCGGCGATTACGGCATTTATTTGAAACGGACGTCTCAGGAGCGCTTCATGGCAGTCTTGAACCAGGAGATTCTGGCAACGCTTGAAAAGGCGAAGTTCGAAATTCTGGATGATGTCCGTGAGCTGATTACCGATCAGAACGTCCCGTTGACGCTCAGCTTCGGTATCGGTGTCGGACCGGTCAGCCTGCCGGAGCTTGGCGAACTGGCTCAGTCCAGTCTCGACCTTGCACTGGGGCGCGGCGGAGATCAGGTGGCGATCAAGGATGACTCCGGGAAAGTCCGCTTCTACGGCGGTAAAACGAATCCGATGGAGAAACGGACCCGTGTCCGGGCCCGCGTTATCTCCCATGCGATGAAGGAGCTCGTCCAGGAGAGTGAAAAGGTGCTCATCATGGGGCACAAGTCTCCGGATATGGATTCGGTCGGGGCATCGATCGGGATTCTGAAGATCGCTCAGGCGAATGATAAAGAAGCAGCGATTGTTCTTGATCCCGACGATATCGATACAGGTGTCCAACGGATGATTGAAGAGATCGAGAAGGATGAGGACTTGTGGCGTTACTTCCTGTCACCTCAGGATGCGCTTGAAATGGTGACGAACGATACGCTGCTTGTCATTGTCGATACGCACAAGCCGTCGATGGTCATCGAAGAGAAATTGTTATCGAAGACCGAACATGTCGTCGTCATCGATCACCACCGCCGGGCCGAAGAGTTCATCTCCGATCCGACGCTCGTGTACATGGAACCGTACGCATCTTCGACTGCAGAACTTGTGACGGAATTGCTGGAATACCAGCCGAAGAAGCTGAAACTGTCGATGCTTGAATCGACGGCGCTGCTGTCAGGAATCATCGTCGATACGAAGAGCTTCACGCTGAGAACCGGCTCGCGCACGTTCGACGCGGCGTCCTACCTTCGTTCTAAAGGAGCGGACACCGTCCTTGTGCAGAAGTTCATGAAAGAAGACCTTGATATTTATATACGGAGAAGCAAGCTGATCGAGCAGGCGAGCGTGTACAGGGATGGAATTGCCATCTCGACCGGGGACAAAGGCGAATCCTATGGACCGGTCATCATCGCTCAGGCCGCCGATACGCTGCTTACGATGAGCGGTATCGTCGCATCCTTCGTCATTTCCGAACGTAAAGACGGACGAATCGGCATCAGCGCCCGTTCGCTTGGGGACATCAACGTCCAGGTCATCATGGAGAAGATGAACGGCGGAGGGCATTTGACGAATGCGGCGACCCAATTGGAAGACACAACGATTGAAGATGCGAAAGCATTGTTGCAAGATATAATTGATGAGTATTTTGAAGGGGGAGACTTTGAATGAAAGTAATTTTTAAAGCCGATGTTAAGGGGAAAGGCAAGAAGGGCGAAATCAAGGATGTAAACGACGGTTACGCCCGCAACTATCTGCTTAAAAATAACTTGGCCGTTGAAGCGACGAAAGGAAACCTCCAGGCGCAGAAAGCGAAGGATGCGAAGCAAGAGCAGCGTGCGCAGGAAGAAGTGGAGGAAGCGAAGCAGTTGAAAGAGACGCTTTCCGGTATGGAAGTGAAGCTGACAGCGAAATCCGGAGACGGCGGCCGCTTGTTCGGTTCCATCACAAGCAAGCAGATTGCGGAACAGCTGAAGAAAGACCATGATATCAAAATCGACAAACGTAAAATCGAGCTGGATGACCCGATCCGGACGCTCGGATATACGAACGTACCTGTGAAGCTTCATCCGGAAGTGACAGGCACGATCCGTGTCCATGTAGAGGAGAAGTAAGCGGTTTGTCATCAAGCGCCCACTCCGGCTGTAGCCGTGGGCGCTTCTCTTTTCCCTGATCTTCCCGGACGTCGGTAAGCAACCTTGGAAGAGTACGGCAGCGGACGTTTTCGTTTTAGAGTCAGAGGAGGAAAAATTAGTGAGTGAAATGTGGAATGATCGTACCCCGCCCCACAATATTGAAGCGGAGCAGGCGGTTTTGGGTGCGATTTTTTTAGAGCCTGAAGCGATGTCGACAGCAGCGGAGTCTCTGCTCCCGGAAGATTTCTACCGGGCCAGCCATCAGCGTATATATGAAGCGATGCTCTTTCTGTCCGATCGGGGAGAGCCGATCGACCTCGTCACCGTGACGACGGCGCTTACGAACAATAAAGTGTTGGAAGAGGTAGGGGGAGTTTCCTATCTGACAGATATTGCGAATTCCGTACCGACCGCTGCCAACATCGCCTACTACACGAAAATTGTCGGTGAGAAAGCAACGCTTCGGAACTTGATCCGGACGGCGACGAATATCGTAACGACTGGATATTCCGAAGAAGAAAACCTGGATGATGTCCTGAATTCGGCGGAGAAGGATATCCTGGAAGTTTCCCAGCGGAAGGATTCCAGCGCCTTCAAGAACATTAAGGATGTTTTGATCGACGTTTATGACAACATCGAACAGCTCCACCATAACGACGGGAATACGACCGGAATTCCGACCGGCTACAGGGACCTCGATCAGATTACTTCCGGCTTCCAGCGGAACGATCTGATTATTATCGCCGCCCGTCCTTCCATGGGTAAGACCGCCTTTGCTTTGAACATCGCGCAGAACGTCGCGGTCCATACGGATGAGAACGTCGCGATCTTCAGTTTGGAAATGGGTGCCGATCAGCTCGTTTCCCGTATGCTCTGTGCAGAAGGAAACATTGATGCCCAGCGACTCCGGACCGGTACGCTGGAAACAGAAGACTGGAACAAGCTGACGATGGCGATGGGGAGTCTGTCGAACGCAGGGATCTTCATTGATGATACGCCGGGTGTGCGTGTCAGTGAAATCCGTTCGAAGTGCCGTCGTCTGAAGCAGGAACACGGACTTGGTATGATTCTGATCGACTACCTGCAGTTGATCCAGGGAAGTGTCAATTCGAAAGAGAACCGTCAGCAGGAGGTATCGGAAATCTCCCGTTCCCTGAAGGGGCTCGCCCGTGAATTGAACGTGCCGCTGATCGCTCTTTCCCAGCTGTCCCGTGGGGTGGAGTCGAGACAGGATAAGCGCCCGATGATGTCCGACCTTCGGGAATCCGGATCGATCGAGCAGGATGCCGATATCGTCGGCTTCCTTTACCGTGACGACTATTACGACAAAGAGTCGGAAAGTCAGAACATCATTGAAATCATTATCGCGAAACAGCGTAACGGACCGGTCGGTAACGTAGAACTTGCCTTCGTCAAGGAGTACAACAAGTTCGTCGACCTCGACCACCGCTACAGCAATGCTGACATTCCGCCGGCATAGAAAAAGCAGACGCCTCCTTGATGGATGCGTCTGCTTTCTTATATTTTCATCACGACCCATCACGCCTCCCGGGGAGTTACGCTGGGTAAGTGGATGAAACATCAGGATAACCAGTGGGCGATGGCGTGTGCGACGCCGTGCTCCTCATTGGTCTTCGTTGTGAAATCTCCCGTTTCTATAATGAGGTCCTTCGCGTTCCCCATAGCGGCACAGTGACCGGCCATTTTCATCATCGATAAGTCATTCGGACTGTCGCCGACCGCCGCTGTCTTTTCCATAGATAAGCCGAGATGGGAGGCAAGCTTTTGTAAGGCGAGCCCTTTCGATGCATCCTTGTGCTCCAGTTCGAAGTTATGATCGGCCGAACTGACAAGGGTCATGGTCGGTTTTCCCCGGTAGCGTTCTTTCCCGAGGCTGCGTTTGGCATCGTCGAAAGAGAAGGCGAGGATGTTGTAGACCGGAGCATCCGAAGCGACAATGTCCCGGTGGTCTTTGATGAAGCGGAAGCCGTTCTGACCGAATTGTTTCTCTATGGCATGCTCGAGTTCACCGATGTGCACGTCCGGATTTGCGCTTTTGATCCGGTCGATTTCGACTTGCAGCAGGCTTCGTCCTTCCTGTTGTGTCCAAATCCATTCATCGCTGCACGCTTCATAATAGAAGCCGTTCGCTTCCAACCAAGGAAGAACGTCACGTACATCCTCCGTCAGCATCGGCGTGGCATGAAAGAGTCTGCCTTCCGGATCATGGATCGTTGCACCGTTTGCACCGATCACCCATGTCCGAAGCCCTGTTTCTCTAAACAGCTCCCGAACATCGAACTCCGCTCTCCCTGTCGCGATCACTACTTCTACACCCTTTTCCTGCGCCTCTTTGATGGCGCGGACATTTTCTTCACTTATCTGACTGCTGCTGTTCAACAACGTTCCGTCTAAATCAATAGCGATCATGTCCATGGATTCTGCTTCCCTTCTTCTGTCACGATCAGCTCCACGTCATTATCTTTCAACATCTTCTGAAAGCGGTCATTCGGGAGTTTATCCGTGACGATAATATCGACATCTTCAAGCCCTGCAAACGAAAAGAATTCCGTGATTCCGAACTTCGTATGGTCGGCGAGCACGATCACTTCCTTCGCCTGTTTCATCATGGTCCTCTTTACCATGCCGTCTTCCTCAATGCCGATTGTCAGGCCTTGATCGGATATGCCGACGACCCCGATAAATGCTTTATCGACATGGTAGCTTTGCAGACGCTCAATAACGGAGGCGCCGTACAGAAATTGGTGTTCTTTCTGCAGATGCCCGCCGAGCAGGTGGATGGAAATATTACCGACATTGGACAGAATGCTCGCCTGGTGGATCGAATTGGTGATGACGGTCAATTCCATCGGAGTCATCTGATTGGCACACGCCTGGACGGTCGTTGACGTATCGAGTATCAGTTTGTCGCCCGGCTGCATGAGAGAGACGGCTTCCCGGCCGATGCGTTCCTTCTCATAAGAAACCGTTTTCAAACGATTCGTATAATCTTGGATGGCGGCGTGGGAGGTCGGCAGGATCGCTCCGCCACGTGTCCTTACAATCGCTTTCCTGTCTTCCAGCTTAACGAGATCGCGCCTGGCCGTATCGCGGGAAATGTCGAACATCTCACACATCTGCTCGATGGATATCCTCCGCTTCTCCTTCAAGTATTGGATCACTGCAATCAGTCGTTCTTCTTGATACATCACGAAACCTCCTTCCATTTACATCCTTTTGTAAGTAATTATAAGTGTGTGTATAATTAAAATCAATGATAAATAAGTCATGGTAAGTAGTCGGAATTATCGTTCAAATGATTCATAATCGAACGTTGGATGTTCTAATTTCTTTTAATGTTCGGAAATAGCGTTGACTTCCTTTTTGCAAATTGATAAACTGACGATGGATATGAATTACAACAAACAATTATTTGGCGGAGGTGCCTTATGTCTTCAGTAGTAGTTGTCGGAACCCAGTGGGGGGACGAAGGAAAAGGCAAGATAACCGATTTTCTTTCACAGAATGCGGAAGTTGTCGCTCGCTATCAGGGTGGAAACAACGCAGGACATACGATTAAATTTGACGGAGTCACGTATAAACTTCATTTGATCCCATCAGGAATCTTCTTTGATGATAAAATTTGTGTGCTTGGAAACGGAATGGTCATCGATCCAAAAGCGATCCTTGAGGAATTGAAGTACCTTCATGACCGCGGCATCAGTACGGACAATCTTCGGATCAGCAACCGTGCCCACGTCATCCTTCCTTACCACTTGAAGCTGGATGCGCTTCAGGAAGAAGAGAAAGGCGTGAACAAGATCGGAACGACGAAGAAAGGGATCGGCCCTGCTTATATGGATAAAGCGGCGCGTACCGGTATCCGTATCGCAGACCTTCTTGATAAAGAAACGTTCCGTGAGAAGCTCGAGCAGAACCTGGCGGAGAAGAACCGTCTTTTCGAGAAAGTATATGAAACGACGCCGTTCACGGTCGATGAAATCATGGAAGAGTATTATGATTACGGTCAGCAGATCGCTTCTTACGTATGCGATACGTCTGTCGTATTGAACGACAGCCTGGATGAAGGCCGCCGTGTGCTGTTTGAAGGTGCGCAAGGGGTTATGCTTGATATCGATCAGGGTACATACCCGTTCGTAACGTCTTCCAACCCGATTGCCGGTGGTGTGACGATCGGTTCCGGTGTCGGACCGTCCAAGATCAAGCATGTCGTAGGTGTGTCGAAAGCGTACACGACTCGTGTCGGTGACGGTCCGTTCCCGACAGAGCTTCACGATGAAATCGGGGATCAAATCCGCGAAGTCGGCCGTGAATACGGTACGACGACCGGACGTCCGCGCCGTGTCGGCTGGTTCGACAGTGTCGTAGTCCGCCACGCACGCCGTGTGAGCGGAATCACTGATCTATCCTTGAACTCCATCGATGTTTTGACGGGGATCAAGAACCTTAAGATCTGTACGGCCTATAAGTATAAAGGTGAAATTATGGAGGAGTTCCCGGCGAGCCTTAAGGTCCTTGCTGAGTGTGAGCCTGTATATGAAGAAATGCCTGGTTGGGAGGAAGACATCACAGGAGTGAAATCTCTTGGTGAGCTTCCGGCTAACGCGCGCCACTACATCGAGCGTGTGTCTCAACTGACTGGTATCCCGTTGTCTGTCTTCTCTGTCGGTCCGGATCGTTCTCAGACGAACGTCGTCCGCAGCGTGTACAGCGAATAACCGATTGGACGAACGCCTGGCTGTTTCAGTCAGGCGTTTTTTGTTTATGATAGAAAGAAAAGGGGTGTGTGGGATTGAAACGAGTGTGTGTATTTGCCGGGTCCAGTTTGGGAACGGATCCGGTTTATAAAGAGGAAGTGCGGAAGCTTGGGGAAGCGCTCGGGAAGAAAGGAATCGAGCTTGTTTACGGAGGAGCGAAGAGCGGTCTGATGGGCGTGATGGCAGATGAGGTGCTGGCAAACGGCGGTCGGGTGACGGGGGTTATGCCGACGCGGCTGTTTACGAAAGAAATTGCCCATCCGGATGTGACCGAGATGATCGAAGTGGACACGATGCATGAACGGAAGGCGAAAATGAGTGAATTGGCGGATGGCTATATCGCATTGCCCGGAGGATTCGGTACGTGGGAGGAGTTATTCGAGGTTATCAGCTGGGCTCAGATCGGCATTCACACGAAGCCGCTTGCCCTTTTTAATATCAACGGGTATTACACGCCGCTTATGAATCTCGTGGAACATGCCATCGAAGCGGGCTTCGTCCCGGAGGATAACCGCCGGTTCCTGATGCAGGAGAAAGATCCCGTGCAGCTGTTGGAAGAACTGGAATTAAAAATGTAAAAGAAAACCGAGCTGCTGGCAGCTCGGTTGTTAAATGTGGATGGTTTCTATGAAGGAAAGGCCGAAATATCGGTAAGACACTTCGATCCGGTCAATGGATGTATCCTGACTGATACTCAGACCGTAAATCGTCGATGGATTCGAGTCGGTTGCGGCTGCTACTTTCTTGGAAGAAAGCGGCGACGTATCCGGTCCGAGGACGATGGTTTCATAATCCTGCATGTCGTAGGATTCATCGACGAGCGCGTACGTATCTGTAAGTATAAAGCCTTTGTCGGAATCACTGATCTGCATTTTTACATTCGAAGGTGTTTCCTTATTGTTGGTGGCGACGTTCGTAATCTGGATGTCACCGATCCAATTCTGGTTGCCGACAGCGACAATAACGGTCTGTTTGTCCTCTGTCGTACCGATGGAACCATGGGCCAACGGGGGATTGAGCTTTAAGAAACCGATGAAAGAAATCAATAATAGAATGAGGACGAAAGCGACATATCGAAAGATTCTCTTCAACTAGGACCTCCTTTCTCCCTTGTTCACATGTGTATGATAGTGGGACTGGTATCATGATGGAAACTTGCTCTCTACTAAATTAACTATTGCGTTGTCTTTTATGTATGTGGTAAGATAGTTATCGTTGCAGTAAACAAGTGGTTTTTCGGTCCGGTAGTTCAGTTGGTTAGAATGCCTGCCTGTCACGCAGGAGGTCGCGGGTTCGAGTCCCGTCCGGACCGCCATTTTTATTATAACATCTATGTAATGTCGAACACATGAATAATGTGTTACCTGATGATTACAAATTGAATTCTAATATATGGCTCGGTAGCTCAGTCGGTAGAGCAACGGACTGAAAATCCGTGTGTCGGCGGTTCGATTCCGTCCCGAGCCACTACCAGAACGTCTGCGTATTCTACGCAGGCGTTTTTTGATATTTTATTCTTTGGAAAAAGTTGAAGATTAATAGATAATATTCTAGTGTTACCACATTTAAACTTTAAATATATTGTACTTAAATAGAGTAAATATACACGAATTGTATGTATTTAAACCGTATCTTTCGTAATTTTGCCAAGAAAATTATATCTTCTTTACAATTCGGAATTGTTGTTTTATCAAGCCCTCTGCTGTGATAGATTAAATGAGGATTTTACAGGATTGTTATAAATTCTTATAAATTTATTAATTATACTCAGGAGGACTTGGTAGATGTGGAAGAAAGTTGCTGTCACGGCGGTCGCGGTCACGAGTCTTAGTGTAGGTACAGTTTATGCAGAACGTTCTTTGGACACGGTATACCACGTTTATGTGGATGATAAACCTGTCGGGACGGTCACAGATAAATCGAAGGTCGAGTCGTATTTGGATCAGAAACTTGAAGAAGCGGACGTCCCGGAGGAATGGGATACGAAGTTGGATAAAGACGTTTCCTACAAAGCGGAGCGGGTTTTCTCTGCCGATCCGGAAGAGAAGCAGGTGCTGGATGCGCTTGATGAAGAAGTGCGTGTGACGGTGAACACGGTGCAGGTCAACATTGACGGCCGCCCGGTGGCACACGTTCCGGATGAAGCGGAAGCGGATCAAGTCGTAGAGAAATATAAGGAAGAATACGTTCAGCCGGAAGTGCTCCAGCAGTTGGAGGAAGGCGAACCGGCGGATCCAAAGCCTGGGGAAACGAAGGTGCTGGATGTAAGCCTTGGGGAGAAGGTATCCTATGACGAGCAGGCAGTCCCGGTCCGTTTCGTCGATACGGTGGATGAGGCGGTCGATCGTATAAAAGAAGGGGACACGTTCGATTCCCATCTGACAAAGGAAGAATGGACGACAGCTTATCCGGATGTCGATACACTGCTTACGGATAACCCTGCCCCTTCCCTTGATGTCATCGTCCGGAAGATGCGGGTGAAGGAAGAGGAAGTGGACTATCCGGTCGAAGTCAAACGATCGGACGATCTCTATAAAGGAGAAAAAGAAGTGAAGCAGGAAGGACAGCCTGGTGAAAAAGAAATTCACACCAAGTTCGTCTTTACAAACGGAGAGAAGCAGGAAGAAGAGGTCGTAAAGGAAGAGACGACGAAAGAGCCTGTGAAGAAAGTGATCATCGAAGGTACGAAGGCTGTTCCGTCCAGAGGAGACGGTACATTCATCTGGCCCGCTGTCGGTGGTGTAATCACAAGTAAGCAGGGAGAAAGATGGGGCCGTTATCATAAAGGAATCGATATCGCCGGTGTGAAGGATAAGACGATCAAAGCTGCGGACAATGGGAAAGTCGTGGAAGCAGGCTTCAAGAAGAGTTTCGGAAACAAAGTCGTCATCGACCATGGCAACGGATATGAAACGATCTATGCACATCTCGAGTCGATCGATGTGAAACGGGGCGATGTCGTGAAACAGGGCGGCAAAATCGGGAAAATGGGTACGACCGGCCACTCCACCGGTGTCCATCTCCATTTTGAAATTCATAAAGACGGAGCATTAAAGAATCCTTTGGACTATGTATCCAAATAGATGGATTTGCTATGATTTTCATAGCGGATCTCTGGCTTTTTAATCGTTTTAATCGTTTGATAACAGACGGGTTGGATAGACGAGCAATATGGAGAGAAGATTTGTTCTTTTGGCCAAGCGTTTGTCTTATAAGCGAATCAAGGAGAAACTTTTTAAGAAGAGGGTGGAGGGAAATGGGCAGACTCCAGCGGGATTAGCGGAACAGGTGAGACCCCGGAAGAGCGCAGCGATGAGGAGGCTCACCGGACGCCCCGTGGAAAGCGTCCCATTTCCCGGAACCCGCCCTCTCCACAAGAAATACCCACCTCCATGCAGGAATCCGCTATGATTATTCATAGCGGATTTTTTGTTTGTTTTGGTATAAAACTAAGGGGGACAGGAAGGATCCGTGGAAGCTTTGGAGTCAAATAAGACATTTAGCTTCAAATGAGTTAAAATGAGGGAAAGAAAGAGAAGTCGAAGAAAAGGATGTGACGCAAGGTGGCACAGAAGATTCTAGTAGTAGACGATGAGAAACCGATTGCAGATATATTGAAGTTCAATTTAGAGAAGGAAGGATATGAGGTAGTGTGCGCTCATGATGGGGATGAAGCCATCGCCAAAGCGGACGAAGAGCAGCCGGAGCTGATCCTCCTTGATATCATGCTTCCGAACAAAGACGGAAATGAAGTGTGCAGAGAAGTAAGGAAGCGTCACAATATGCCGATCATCATGCTGACGGCGAAGGATGCAGAAATCGACAAAGTCCTCGGCCTTGAAATGGGTGCGGATGATTACGTGACGAAACCGTTCAGCAACCGGGAATTGATCGCCCGTGTCAAAGCGAATCTCCGCCGTCATCAGCAGGAGCCGGAAGACAGCTCCCAGCAGACGAAGGATATTACGATCGGCCGTTTGTCGATTCATCCTGATGCATACACAGTGACGCGTGACGGCAATTATATCGAGCTTACCCATCGTGAATTCGAACTGCTTCATTATCTGGCCCGCCATATCGGACAGGTCATGACGAGGGAGCATCTGTTGGAAACGGTTTGGGGTTACGACTATTATGGTGACGTCCGGACCGTCGATGTTACGGTACGCCGTCTTCGTGAGAAAATCGAAGAGAATCCAAGTAATCCGATTTGGATCGTCACCCGCCGCGGAGTAGGGTACTATTTGAGAAACCCGGAGCAGGAGTAACGTCTGATGAAGAAAGTCGGCTTTTTTCAGTCGGTTCGGCTGAAATTGATTCTAGTCTACATTTTATTACTTTTACTAGGCATCCAAGTAATTGGGGCCTATTTTGTTAAGCGCTTGGAAGATCAGTTGACGAACAACTTCGAGAGTTCCGTAGAATCGCAGCTGAACTCTCTTACCTTCAGCCTGCAGAATGCCTTCAGCGTCGAGCGTGATGAGGATACGCCATCGCTCGCCTCCGATGTCAACAGTCTGCTCTATTCCCTGGATGATGAGAACATAAGGAAGCTGTGGGTCGTCGACAACAGCCCGAATGTCATCGCCGCCTTTGGTTCGGAAGATGGAATCATCGGCAAAAAGGTGACGGATACGAGAATTACGAAAGTGTTTATTCTGGGAGAGGCGACCGAGCCGAGGAATGTAAGGGACAGCGAGACGAACGAACGGCTCTATGTCGGTTCGAGACCGATTACGAACGAAGCGGGGAATGAGATCGTCGGCGTCCTCCACTACGAGGTATCGACGAACGAGATTTACGAGCAGATGCAGGATATCAACAGCATCTTCGCCAAAGGGACGGTCTTGGCAATCGCCGTTACCGCTTTGCTCGGGATTTTGGTCGCCCGCGCGATTACGAGACCGCTGACGGAAATGGAAGAACAGGCGCAGATCATGGCGACTGGTGACTTTTCACAGAAGGTCGACGTCAAAGGAAACGACGAAATCGGCCAGCTCGGTCATACGTTCAATGAGCTGAACGATAAGCTGAAGCTCTCCCAGGCGACGACGGAAGGAGAGCGGAGAAAGCTGAGTTCGGTCCTTTCCAACATGTCGGATGGTGTCATCGCGACAGACCGGCTTGGTGCAATCATCCTTATGAATGCTCCAGCTTCGAAGCTGATCGGCCGTTCGTTCGAGGACGTTCAAGGACAGTCGCTGATCGATGTGCTTGATTTGAACGATCAGATTGAAGAGATGTCCGAAGTGGAGGAGCAGGGTTCGATGATCATCGATTTGAGCGATGAACAGCAGCAGCTGCTCTTGAAGGCGAACTTCTCTGTCGTCGAGGATGAGAACGACGAAATGGATGGATTCATCACCGTGATCAGTGACGTCACCGAGCAGGAGAAGGTCGAGCAGGAGCGCCGGGAGTTCGTCTCGAACGTATCCCATGAGCTGCGGACGCCGCTTACGACGATGCGCAGCTATATCGAGGCGTTGAATGATGGGGCCTGGCAGGATCCGGAGATCGCTCCGCGCTTCCTTGACGTCACACAGAATGAAACCGACCGGATGATCCGTCTCGTCAACGACCTTTTGCAGCTGACGAAAATGGATCATAAAGAAACGCCGCTGATGAAAGAGCGTGTCGAATTCGGCGGCTTCTTCCACCATGTCATCGATCGGTTCGAGATGAACAAAGATGAGAAAATGACGTTCGTCCGGAATTTATCGGGCAAAGACATGTATGTATGGATCGACAAAGATAAGATTACCCAGGTGCTGGATAACGTCATATCCAATGCCATTAAATATTCACCGGAAGGCGGGACGATCCGCTTCGATGCCCATGCGACAAGGAAACAGCTGCGCGTAAGCATCAAAGATGAAGGGATCGGGATGCCGCCGGATACGGTCGATAAGATTTTCGATCGTTTCTACCGGGTCGACAAATCCCGTGCCCGGGAAATGGGCGGGACCGGTCTCGGGCTCGCTATTGCCCGGGAAATGATTGAAGCCCACCACGGGAAGATCTGGGCGGAAAGTAAAGAAGGAAAAGGGACGACAGTCCACTTTACGCTGCCGCTCATTCAGAAGCGGAGGGGACAATCGTGAAGAGAGAAACGATGAAGACCGTCGTTTTGATTATATTGATCGCTTTTAGCCTCGTACTGACCGTTGCGCTATGGAACTATCAGCCGGTGGCGGAAAGTGACGACAGTGAAAATACGCTTATCGACGACACGACACTCGACAATCTCGGTCAGGAACGGACATTATCGGAACTGATCGAACCGGAAAAGGTCGTCTTCCATGATCAGGGGAACTTCTATGCCTACAAAGAGGAGCTGGAACGCTCGTCCTTTTATAAAGATATGCAGGAGTGGACGCTCAACAACTTGAACGTCAATCCGAAGGAAATATCGGCAGACCAGCAGAAGGATGCGGTGGAAGTCATTTTCCCTGCCCAGGTACCGGTCAAAGTGATCGGGGACCTTTTCCAAGTGGATAAAGAGCAGATCGAGAACGTCCGGCAGAAGTTCGACCGTGTCTTTTTGACCGCTCCTCAAGGGGAAAAGGCACCCAGTTATCAAGTGTGGTTCGTCAATACGGAAGAACAAGCTCCTGTGCTACGGGCTACAATCAACTCCGCTGATGGTGACCGTGCCTTTCGTGAGCTGGAAGACGAGCAGAAGCTGAACAAGCAGCTACGTCTCTCCGATGCTTTTCCTAATGCGGATACTTCGGCGTATGACCATATTTATATCCCGGAGAAGCGTAAGAACATCGAAGAATATGTGCTTCAGACCGATCCTGTACCGATCGCTACACTGAGGAATGCATTGTTTCCGTCGACTTCCCTTGTATCCAGGTACAAAACAAGCAGCGGGGAACCGAGATTCCGGGCTTCCGAAGGGCGTCGCCTTGATGTATTGGACGGCGACCGGCGGATGGAATATCTCTACATGATTCCGAACTCGGTCAATTCCGGCAACTTGGACGGCTATGAGCTGCTGCGACGCAGCATTACGGACGTCAACGGCCACCTTGGCTGGACGAACCAGTTCCAGCTCGTCTCCAATTCTTCCGATATGGTCCAGTACCGGATGAAATACAATGATATTCCGGTCATGGAAGGGCAGGGGACCTATCAGCTGGCGACGATCGCCCTATCGTATGAGCAGGACGAGATCCAGCGCTACATCCGTCCACTTGTTAAATTCAAGACGATATCGGAAACGATCGGAGCGCTGGAATCCGGAGAAGAAGTCGTTCGTTATCTGCAGAACAATAACATCGACTACGCTTCCATTCAGGATATCCGGATCAGCTACACGCTGGAGGAGCGGACGAACAGGCTTGCTTATAATCTGATTCCGGAATGGTATATCCAGACGTCTTCCGGATGGCAGCCGTTATTTGAAAGGAACCAAGGTCAGAATGAAGAGATTTCTTAAGCAGGGAGGCGGAGAAGATGCAGTGGGGTCAAATTAAATTGTTATTCATTCTCAGCTTCCTTGTGCTGGACATCTTCTTGTTCACCCAGTTCCTTGATAAACAGGAAGAAACCGAGCTGAGTCAAATATCAACAGAATCCGAAAACGCGGAAGAAGAGCTTGCTTCAAACGATATCACCTTTGCCGACGATGTACTTGCGGAGGAGGTGCCTAACGTAGAAGGGCTGCAATCGCGGATTAATGACGAACTGTTGGAGGAGATCGACTCGCAGGTGGAGGAGATCGATAAAGATGAACAGTCGGTCGAGGTGGAAGATAACGTCGTCCGCGGCACCTTCAATGAACCGATCGAAGTGACGAAGGATGATATTCAAAGCAAAGTGAATGAACACATTCCCTTCGGGTCCCAGTATTCGTTCTGGGGTTGGAACGAGGAGCAGGGGGTCGCCCTGTTCTTCCAGAAGGCGAATGACAGGACCGTCTATTTCAATGAGGGCGGCTACCTGCTTGTCGACGTCTCGGGAGGAGACATGAACGGCTATGTCGCCGCCATGCTTTCGTTCGGGGAACCGGAAGCCGGAGAGGCGAGTCAGGGCGGCGACGTTATCGGACCGGTCAACGCCGTCAAGAAGTTGTATGATGCCGGTGAAATCAGCTCTGGTGATGAAATTACAGCGATGAGTATCGGTTACCACAGCAGCTTCAATCTCGAGCCCGGCGAAGACTATGGCCCGCAGATGTTTGCACCGACGTGGAAAGTGACGGTCAATGAAGAAGACAACAAGTTCTTATATGCGTATTCCGGTACGATCATCGACATATCGGAGTCGGATTTCATCGAAGGGGTCCTGTCGAGATATGATCTCAACGAAACCCCTTCAGAAGAATCAGATGGACAGGGAGATTAAGGAGAAACGAATTAAATGGAGTGTATCGAATGACATTACGTTTTAGTGTACTTGCTTCGGGCAGTACGGGGAACGCGTTTTTTATTGAATCAGGGGAAGAACGGATTCTGGTGGATGCCGGGCTGAGCGGTAAGAAGATAGAGGGTTTGTTCGATCAGGTCGGCGTCGATCCGAGTACGCTTTCGAGAATCCTCGTCACCCATGAGCACAGTGATCACATCAAGGGTCTTGGGATTATGGCACGGCGCTACAACCTGCCTGTGTATGCGAATGAAAAAACGTGGAAGGCGATGGAAGGCCATATCGGCAAGCTGTCGGTCGATCAGAAATTCGAGTTCAAGATGGAAGAGACACAGACGTTCGGCGGCTTGGATGTCGAGTCGTTCTCCGTTTCCCATGATGCGGCCGACCCGATGTTTTACACCTTTCATCAGGACGGCAGAAAAGTGGCACTCGTCACCGACCTCGGCTATGTATCCGAACGGATCAAGAAAACGGTAGAAGGTGCGGATGCTTATATTTTCGAATCGAATCATGACGTCAGCATGCTGCGGATGGGGCGCTATCCATGGAACGTGAAACGGAGGATCCTCGGGGATTCCGGCCACGTTTCGAACGAAGACTGTGCGCTTGCGTTGACGGATATCATCACAGATCAGACGAAGCGGATCTACCTGGCACACCTCAGTCTCGACAACAACATGAAGGACCTGGCACGTATGTCTGTGAAGAACGTATTGGAAGAGCGGGGATTCGAGCTTGGATCGAGAATTCAACTCCATGACACCGACCCTGAACAGGCGACTCCTATCTTTGAGGTTTAAATGGTTTGAAGTTGCGAAGAATAAGGTAACAATACTTTACAAACCCATGAGGAAAGGCCAGGTGAAGAGGTTTGGGCTATTATGATGATCATTCCCAGTCCGGGCGTGAGAAGAAGCAGCGCAGGCGCTGGGTCATGCCGACGGTCGTCGGCGGCATCCTTGGCGCGGTACTGGTCCTGCTGGCGCTGCCCGCGCTCGTTCAGACGGACTTATTGCCATATGACATCACTATTCCGGAAGATGAAAGCGGACTGGTTAACGACGACCAGGAACTGACCGGGGATACGCAGAAGAATGTCGAACTGGATGTAACGACCCAGATCACTGATATCGTCGGTAAAGTGACACCGTCGGTCGTCGGCGTTGTCAATCTGCAGTCGCAGGAGAACTTCTGGCAGCAGGAAGGCGGCCAACAGGAGGCCGGTGTCGGTTCCGGAGTCATTTATAAGAAAGCGGATGGAACGGCCTATGTCGTGACGAATAACCACGTCATCGAAGGGGCGAATGAAATCGAAGTCGTCTTATCCGATGACACCCGCATCCAGGCAGAGCTGGTCGGAAGTGATATATTCACAGACCTGGCTGTGCTGGAAATGCCGGGAGACCAAGTGGAGCATGTAGCGGAAATCGGGAGCTCGGATGCGCTGAAAGTCGGCGAACCGGCCATTGCCATCGGTAACCCGCTCGGACTCAGCTTCGCAGGATCCGTCACTCAGGGAATCATCAGTGGGAAAGAACGAGCCATTCCGCAGGATTTCGATGGAGACGGCCTGGATGACTGGCAGTCGGAAGTTATTCAGACCGATGCTGCCATTAACCCGGGGAACAGCGGAGGCGCCCTGATCAACATCGACGGTCAGCTGATCGGCATCAACTCCATGAAGATTGCGGAATCCGCTGTGGAAGGAATCGGCTTTGCCATTCCGATCGATGCGGCGAAACCGATCATCGATGAGTTGGAAGAGTTCGGACAGGTGAACCGCCCATATATCGGTGTGGAGGCTTATGGATTGAATGAAGTACCGACATCCGAATGGAGAGGCACGTTGAATCTTCCGGAGGATGTAGAAGGCGGCCTTTATATCCGCAGCATCCGTCAAATGTCTCCAGCTGCCAAAGCAGGCTTGGAGCCGCTTGATGTCATCACGGAATTGGACGGCAATGGAGTCGAGAATATCATTGACCTCCGGAAATACCTCTATGATGAGAAGGATCCGGGAGAAGAGTTGGAAGTCACGTACTATCGTGATGGAGAAAAGAATACGACAACCGTGACCTTAGGATCACAAGAGTAAAGTACCCACAATCGGGTGCTTTTCTTTTGTCATCATTCGATAATTTTCGCTTTTATTCCACAGAAACTTATCCACACCCTGTGAATACTTCTCTGGATAAGTCATATATATGGTATAAGAATCTATGTTCGCCACCATATAGCTGAGGCGCTTGTGTATATGTGGATAAAATCTGTGTATAACCTGTTTATAGTGTGGGGTTACCTGTGAATATCAGAAAATTAACAAGTTTTGTGCATAAGTCTGTGGACAAATGTGGGTAACTATTTCCGTTAGCGGAATTTTTCCACATGTGAATAATAAATTGGCTTTTTCTTTCTTGAAAAAAGAGCGGAAATTCACGGACAGACCCGCTGGATTTTGTCTAAAAGTAACGTCCCCCGATAGTAGGCCGAAAAAAACCGGACGCTCCCGCCTCTCTATGGAGAGGACGGACAAGCATCCGGTTTTTTCCGTTTATCCGATCGTTTTGTCTTCTTTCCACGTCTTCTTGATCAGCTTCGTCAATGCCAGGACGGCAATCAAGTTGGGCAGGACCATCAGAGCGTTGAAGGTGTCGGCCATTTCCCAGACGAAATCGACTTGCACAAGCGCACCGAGGACGATGCAGACAAGGACGATGGCGCGGTAGACGGGAACCCTTTTCTCCCCGAACAGGAACTTGACGTTGACTTCTCCGAAGTATGCCCAGCCGAGGATCGTCGTGAAGGCGAAGAACAGCAGGCAGACGGCGATGAACGGGACGCCGAATTCGCCTAAGCCGCGGGCGAAGCCTTCCTGAGTGATGGCGCTGCTTGCGAGACCGGAATGATGGGCATCGGTGACGAGGATGACCATCGCCGTCATCGTACAGATGATGGCTGTGTCGATGAACACACCGACCATTGCGACAAGTCCCTGCTGCGACGGCTTCTTCACATTCGCGACTGCGTGCGCGTGCGGGGTCGAACCCATTCCGGCTTCGTTGGAGAACAAGCCGCGGGCAAGGCCGTAACGAATCGCTTCTTTGATCGTTGCACCGAGAACACCGCCGCCCGCTGCTTCCGGACTGATGGCCGATTCAACGATCAGGGCGATCGTCGGCAGGACATGATCCCAATATTGGATGAGAATGACGAGACTTCCGATGATGTACAAGAGAGCCATGACGGGAACGACGTTACCTGCGAAGCTTGAGATCCGGTTGATGCCGCCGAACAGGATCAAGCCGATCAACACGGCGATGACGACGCCGATGATCAGGTTGACGAATGGCGATGTGGTCCCTGTCGCCTCGTTCATCGCTGTCGTAATGGCATTCGACTGAACCATGTTGCCGACGAATCCGAGAGCGATGATGATCGCGACCGCGAAAAAGCCGGCCAGCCACTTGCTTCCGAGTCCGTCGCGGATGTAGTAGGCAGGGCCGCCGTGCACCTGATCGCCCTTCTTCACTTTATAGAGCTGAGCGAGTACGGCCTCTGCGAAAATCGTGGCCATCCCGAAGAATGAGCTGATCCACATCCAAAAGATCGCTCCCGGACCTCCGGCTGCGATGGCTGTCGCTACACCGGCGAGGTTACCGGTTCCGACCTGGGCGGAGATGGATGTCGCAAGGGCTTTGAATGAATGGATGCCTTCCTGCTTCTCTTTCTTGAACAGGGGAGCGAACGTCTGCTTGAACCCCTCTCCGAGATACCGGACCTGGATGAAGCGGAGCTGGAGCGTGAGCCATACGCCAGTGCCAAGAAGGAAAATGAGCATGACCGGGCCCCATAAGAAACTATTTATATGAATGAATACGTCTGTTAATCGTTCCAATTTTCTGTCCCTTCCTTTTCTAATGTACGAGTATAGGGACGAGTATCGCACGTGAAAACGTTTTTCAGCAAGGATTATTTCCCGGAAATCGAACGTTGGCAGGAATTTGGAAGGGAATTCGGCAGGTTTTATGAAGAAAATGGAGGAGATGGGATAGAGAAGAAAAAAAGAAACCCGTTACGGGTTTCTTTTTGGGAGTTCTGTAAGAAGAGACGGACCTTTACAGCAAGCCATCACAGCCCTGTTTGATCGACACCATATTCTGCTTGTTCCGGAGTGAATCCGTCGAACTCCAGTTGATCGACCAATTCACTTCTTGAAAAGGACATGACGTCCAGGTATTCCTGTGCTTTCTTGCCGGCCTGTTCGTTCCAGTCGACATCCAAGCTCTCGACAGCCATGGTCGCTTCCTCATTGGAGAACCCCTCGAACTCTAATTGTTCGATCAACCCGCTCTTCGAAAAGGCCAATATGTTGATGTATTCCACGGCTTTTCCGTCCGCGTTTTCTTGGGAAACAGAGGCGTCTTCTGCTGCTGCTTCCTCCACAGGTGCTTCTTCCTGAGCAGCTTCTTCCGTCGGCTCCGTCTCGCTTGTAAGAGGTTCTTCCAAAGCAAAATCTCCCGTGTCTGTGATCAAAGACGCATCCCCTACACCAGCTGCAATTCCCCCGGCAACTGCAACAGCCATCCACAAAATCCACCAGTCCTTGTAAATGTTCATGGTTCCCCTCCAAATTATTCCTTTGTCATTTCAAGAACTATATTACCATTAAAAGGGGAAAAAGGTGTACAACGACCTATCGAATGTGTTTTTCTTTATAGGATCTACGGACCGGATCGAAGCGGGGGGAAGAGATAGACTTGCGGAAAGGGCTGACGGTGAACGCTCCGGAAAATTATTTCTTCCTATTAAAGGCTTTATCCTTAATCTTTTTGAACGTCTCGGACGATGTATCGACGGTCTTATCGAATGCTTCTGTCCCTTTCTCCGACGCTTTCTTGATGATGTTGCCGGAGGAATCAAGGGTCTTGCCGATCAAGCCGCCTTCTCCGGTGATCGATTTAATGATTTTTCCCGAGGTGTCGACGGTGTTTTGGACGACGTGGTTGGCTTCCTTGGACACGCTTTTGAAGAAGCTGTCTTTTCCTTCCGGGCCTTGTTCCTTATCCTTAGAGTTGTTGTTCGGACTCATCTGATCATCTCCTCTTTGGAATGGATGGTACCGTCTATATGTATGTGCAGGACCGGGCATTATGAGTGAAAAGAGGACCGGCGACAGGAATTCTGCCCGTCTATGTAGTATGGATAGGGATAGCACAGAAGTTCTAAGCGTACCGGGGAACTCGTACAATGAGACGAGTCTTACTTTCCAATGGAGGTGGAGAAGTGAAAAAAAAGTTTCTCACTTGGACCCTTATTCTATATGCCGTTTACGGCATCTTCCTGGCTCTTTATTTCTTTCAGTGGAGCGACATCGGCGTCCCTGCCGCCTATGAGGGGACCGCGGCGGATCCGAAAACGTTCATGAGCGATCGGGAGCTCCTGCTCAGTCAGGAATACTCGCGTTATCAGAATTTCCTTTCCTTTCTGGCCGAGCCGCTGGAGTGGATCATCTACCTCGGCGTGATGATTTTCGGTGT
This sequence comes from Halobacillus sp. KGW1, assembly GCF_001592845.1. NCBI lineage: Bacteria > Bacillati > Bacillota > Bacilli > Caryophanales > Bacillaceae > Halobacillus > Halobacillus sp. KGW1. The sequence continues at coordinate 1,095,922 of NZ_LSOC01000003.1, read as the reverse complement.
CTCGAAGGCCTTCAAGGAATTCGGCAGCAAGGTCTCGCGGTTCACTATCATCCGCGTGCCGTTGTTCGTACTGCTGCTTTTGACGTTGACGACGATCCTGACGTTCCCGTTCGACTACGCCAGACGCCGGCTTTCCGTCGAATACGGCATCTCGACACAGTCGTTCTCGAGCTGGATGCGGGATGAACTGATCGGTTTCTGGATCGGCTATCTCATCATGGCGCTCCTGATCACCGTCCTCTATTTCCTGATGAAAAAGTTCGAACGGCGCTGGTGGCTGATCGCCTGGTTCTTGATGATTCCGTTTCTTTTCTTCATGATGTACCTGCAGCCGGTCGTGATCGATCCGTTATATAACGATTTCAGCGAGCTGCAGAATAAGCAGCTCGAGGAAAAGATCCTCACCCTTGCCGATGATGCCGGCGTACCGGCGGAGCGGGTGTATGAAGTGAACATGTCGGAGAAGACGAACAGCATGAATGCCTACGTGAACGGCATCGGCTCCAACCTGCGGATCGTCCTGTGGGACACGACGTTGAACCGGCTGAAGGAGAACGAAGTGCTGTTCATCATGGCCCATGAAATCGGCCACTATGTGATGAACCACCTGTATTGGAATCTGGCGGGCGTCATCGTCTCCACCTTCTTCGGACTTTTGTTCACGTACCATTTAATGAAGACAGCCGTCCGCAAATGGGGCAGGAAGCTCGGCTTCGATCGAGTCTCCGACATCGCGAGCCTGCCGATGTTCTATCTGCTTCTGACGCTGCTTTCGTTCCTAGCCAATCCGATCGAACTCGCTATTTCAAGAAATGCCGAGACGGATGCGGACCGCTATGCGATCGAAATGACCGAGGATACCGAGGCGGCGATCGGTTCGTTCCAGGAACTCACCGTCAACGGACTCAGCGACGTCGATCCGCCGGCGCTCGTGAAGTACCTGCGCTACGGCCACCCGACGATGATGGAACGGATCCATATGTTGGAGACATACGGCAAGGATGTGGAGAAAACGGAATGACGGGAAGGACGCCCTGCACAAGGGTGTCCTTTTTTGAGCTGGTTCCATTTCTGAACATTTGGTAAAATTGGAAATGACGGTTATTGGAAACGCTATCAAAAACGGAGGCGGAGCAGATGCTTTCATTGGAAAACCAACGGAACCACGTATTGGAGACACTGTTCGGAAATGTCGAGCACTGTATCGTCGTTGTCGATAAGGAAGGGCTCATCTCTTATATGAACGAAAGCTACTGCCGGTTTCTCGCGGTCGATCAGGCGAAGGTCGGCGGCAGGCATGTGACGGAAGTGATCGAGAACACGCGGATGCACATCGTCGTCGAGACCGGCGAGGAGGAGATGGCGGACCTTCAGCAGATCCGCGGCGACTATATGATCGCCCACCGGATTCCGCTTTATGAAAACGGCGAGATCATTGGTGCGCTCGGCATGGTGCTTTTCCGTGATACGGATGAGTGGAAGATCATGAATTCCCATATCAAGGACCTTCTTTTGGAATTGGAGACATACCGGAGTCAGATGCAGCAGCTGAACGGGGCGAAATACTCGCTGCACGATATCATCAGCCAGTCGCCCGGGATGCTTGCGCTGAAGGAGAAGATCCGCAAGACCGCCCACAGCGACATCTCCATTCTCCTGCGCGGCGAGAGCGGAACGGGCAAGGAGCTGTTCGCCCACAGCATCCATCACTTGAGCGAACGCAGCCATAAGCCGTTCATCAAAGTGAACTGTGCCGCCATTCCGGAGCATTTGATCGAAGCGGAGCTGTTCGGCTATCAGGAAGGCGCCTTCACGGGGGCGAAAAAGGGCGGCAAGCCGGGCAAATTCCAGCTCGCGAACGGCGGGACGCTTTTTCTTGATGAGATCGGGGACATGCCGATGCATGCTCAGGTGAAAATCCTCCGCGTGCTTCAGGAAGGAGAGGTCGAAGCGGTCGGTGCCGTCCATCCGCAGGACATCGACGTCCGGATCATCGCTGCGACCAACCAGTCGCTCGAGGAGATGATCAAGAACCAGACGTTCCGGGAAGATCTCTATTACCGGATCAACGTCGTCCAGATCGATATCCCGCCGCTCCGGGCCAGAGGCGATGACCAGCGCGTCCTTGCGAAATACCTGCTGCAGAAAATCACCGCCCGGACAGGGAAGCGTATCCGGGAGTTCGATGAAGCGGTCGAAGCCTTATTCACGTCCTACCCTTGGCCCGGGAACGTCCGCGAACTCGAGAACGTCATCGAGTCCGCCGTCCACATGGCCGACGGGGAGAAAATTACGCTGATCGATCTTCCTTCCCATCTCACCAGCATGCAGGAAGGGCTCGACGGGGAGCAGTCGCTCAAGCACGTCGTCGAGCATGCGGAGAAGCAAGCCATCGCCCGCGCACTGGACGCCTGCGGCGGTGACAAGACGAAAGCCGCCGCGAGACTCCGGATCGGCAAATCAAGCTTCTATGACAAAGTGAAAAAATACGGCCTCTGATGCCTTCCACGATTCCGGAAACTGTTCCGGAATGATGGAAGGCTTCTTTTTTGCCCTTTTTGTAAGGGTTTTCATGAATATTCATTCAACTATTCCGGTATTCTGGAAAAAGGAATCTGTCGAACGGCGCAGATCCGGTGGTTCGGAAGTTGGCATGGAACTTGCATGTATAAGGGTGAAGGGAGTGGAAAACACATGAAACAAATTTATTCATCTTATCAAGAAGCGGTCAAAGACATAAAAGATAATGCCACGATCATGGTCGGAGGGTTCGGGCTCGTCGGTATTCCGGAGAACTTGATCCTCGCCCTCGTCGAATCGAACGTGAAACACCTCACCGTCATCTCGAACAACTGCGGGGTCGACGATTGGGGACTCGGGCTTCTGCTTAAAAATAAACAAATCGATAAAATGATCGGCTCCTATGTCGGGGAGAACAAGGAATTCGAACGCCAGGTGCTCGCAGGGGAGCTCGAGGTCGAGCTGACGCCGCAGGGGACGCTCGCAGAACGAATCCGTGCAGGCGGCGCGGGTATTCCGGCCTTCTACACACCGGCGGGCGTCGGAACACCGATCGCGGAAGGCAGGGAAGTGCGGACGTTTGGCGACAAGGAGTACCTCATGCAGACAGGGCTCACCGCCGATTTCAGCCTCGTGCGTGCCTGGAAGGGCGACCGCTACGGCAACCTCGTCTATAACAAGACGGCGCGTAATTTCAACCCGATGATGGCGACAGCAGGAGCCGTCACGATCGCCGAAGTCGAAACGCTCGTCGAACCGGGGGAACTCGATGCCGATCGTATCCATACGCCGGGCATTTACGTCCAAGGATTGATCGAAGGCGCACAGGAGAAGCGGATCGAACGCCGTACCGTCACACAGGCATAATACGAAGGAGGAGAAACAATGGCTGTACAACTCGATAAGAAGCAAGTGAGAGAAATGATCGCAAGACGTGCCGAACAGGAAATTGAAAGCGGTTACTATGTCAATTTAGGGATCGGGATGCCGACGATGGTCGCGAACTACATCCAGGAAGACAAAGAAGTCGTCCTCCAGTCAGAGAACGGACTGCTCGGCATCGGCCGCTTCCCGACCGAAGATGAAGTCGACCCGGACCTGATCAATGCAGGCAAGGAAACGGTCACTGCATCCGTCGGTGCATCCTACTGCAGCAGCGCCGAATCGTTCGCGATGATCCGCGGCGAGCATTTGGACTTGGCGATCCTCGGCGGCATGGAAGTCGCAGAGAACGGCGACCTCGCCAACTGGATGATCCCGGGGAAAATGATCAAAGGCATGGGCGGCGCGATGGATATCGTCCACGGCTCGAAGAAGGTCGTCATCATCATGGATCACGTCAATAAACACGGCGATCCGAAAATCCTGAAGTTCTGCAGCCTGCCCCTGACCGGTAAAGGCGTCGTCGACCGGATCATCACCGAACGTGCCGTCATGGACGTGACGGAAGAAGGGCTGAAGCTCGTCGAAATCGCCGAAGGCTGGAGCGTCGAAGAAATCCAGGCATCGACAGAAGCAGCACTCATCATCAGCGATGAGCTTGTAAAAATGACTACGTAACCCGGTAGAGGAGGAACCCCCATGGTCAACAATAAAATTGTTTTCATCACAGGAGCAGCAAGCGGAATCGGCTACCAGCTCGGTGCCGCCTTCGCAAGACAAGGAGCGAAGGTCGCCCTCAGCGACATCAACAAGGAGAAGGTCGAACAAGCGGCCGCAGGCTTGAAGGAGGAGGGACTGGAGGCGATCGGACTCGTCTGTGACGTCACGAAGGAAGAGCAGATCAAGGCAGCGGTCGATCGGACGGTCGACACATACGGCCGAATCGACGTCCTCATCAACAACGCGGGACTCCAGCACGTGGCGTCCATCGAAGATTTTCCGACGGAGAAGTTCGAGCTGATCACGAAGATCATGCTTGTCGCGCCGTTCATGGCGACGAAGCACGTCTTCCCGATCATGAAAAAGCAGGGCTTCGGCCGTATTCTCAACATGTCCTCGATCAACGGCCTGATCGGATTCGCCGGAAAATCCGCCTACAACAGCGCGAAGCACGGCGTCATCGGCCTGACCAAAGTGACGGCGCTCGAGGGGGCAGAGCATGGCATCACCGTTAACGCCATCTGCCCGGGCTATGTCGATACGCCGCTCGTCCGCAACCAGCTGGAAGATCTCGCCGCCAACCGCGGCATCGAGCTTGAAAAGGTCTTGGAAGAAGTCATTTACCCGCTCGTTCCACAGAAGCGTCTGCTTGAAGTCGAGGAGATCGCCGATTACGCGCTGTTCCTCGCAAGCGACCAGGCAAAAGGAATCACAGGCCAGGCGACCGTCATCGACGGCGGCTACACGACCCAATAAACGAAAGGAGAAGATCCTATGAAATCTGTTTATATCATCGAAGGAGCACGTACCCCGTTCGGGACATTCGGAGGTGCGCTGAAAGACGTCGATCCGACGACCCTCGGCGTCACAGCCGGTAAGGAAGCATTGAAACGGAGCGGCATCCGGGCGGAGGACATCGATTTCAGCGTCATCGGCAACGTCATCCACTCCTCCCAGAACGCCCCGTATTTAGCGAGACACATCGCCTTGAAAACAGGCATCCCGACGACGAGTCCGGCACTCGCCGTCAATCGACTGTGCGGCTCCGGCCTCCAGTCCGTCATCTCCGCTGCCCAGTCGATCCAGCTCGGTGAAGGCGACACCGCACTCGCAGGCGGCGTCGACAGCATGAGCCTCGCCCCCTATGCCTTAAGGGGAAGCCGGTTCGGGACGAAGCTGTCCGCACCGAAGGTCGACGATACGCTCTGGGCCGCGCTGACCGATGAGTACATAGGTGCCGGTATGGGCATGACCGGGGAGAACCTTGCCGATAAATATGAAATCAGCCGCGAAGCCCAGGACGAATACGCCGTCCGCAGCCACCAGCTCGCAGCCGAAGCGCGCCGGAGCGGCAGGTTCGAGGAAGAAATCGCCCCTGTCGAAGTGAAAACGAGAAAAGGCACCGTCACCATAAAAGAAGATGAACATATCCGTGAAGACACCGACGTCGAGAAGCTCAGCCGCCTGAAGCCCGCCTTCAAGAAGGACGGGAGCGTCACCGGCGGCAATGCGAGCGGCATCAACGACGGAGCGGGGGCCGTCATTTTGGCAGGCGAAGACTATGTTTCCAAGAACAGCGTCCAGCCGATCGCGAAGATCCTCTCCTGGTCCGTCGCCGGCGTCGATCCCGAATACATGGGCATCGGACCCGCGCCCGCCATCCATGATGCCGTCGAAAAAGCCGGTCTGAGCCTTGCCGATATGGACCTGATCGAAGTGAACGAAGCGTTCGCCTCGCAGTATCTCGCGGTCGAAAAAGAACTCGGCCTCGATCGAGACAAAACCAACGTCAACGGCGGCGCCATCGCCCTCGGCCATCCGGTCGGCGCGAGCGGAACCCGCGTCCTGTACACGATGATCAAAGAACTGAAGCGGAGCGGCAAGCGCTACGGCGTCGCTTCCTTGTGCATCGGAGGCGGCCAGGGAATCGCCATGGTCGTCGAAGCCCAATAACAGAAAGAGGAGGAACCCTCGATGCTAGGAATATTTCTCGGACTCGCTGTCCTGATGGCCCTCGCCTATATCGGCTGGTCGATCATCTGGGTAGCCCCGATCGCAGCAGGAGTCGTCGCCATCACCGGCGGCCTCGACCTGCTCGATGCCTATAAAGATACGTACATGGGAGGCTTCGTCGCCTTCGCCAAAGACTGGTTCCCCGTCTTCATGCTCGGAGCCATCTTCGGAAAACTGATGGAGGACACCGGCATGGCCCGCTCCGTCGCGGTCGCCCTTACGAAGCTGATCGGAACGAAACGCGCCATCCTCGGCGTCCTCGTCTCGGCAGCCGTCCTGACCTACGGAGGCGTCAGCCTGTTCGTCGTCGTCTTCGCCGTCTACCCGCTCGCTCTGTCCCTGTTCCGCGAAGCCAACATCAGCAGGAAGCTGATCCCGGCGACCGTCGCCCTCGGTGCCTTCACCTTCACGATGACGGCCCTGCCAGGTTCGCCGCAGATCCAGAACCTGATCCCGATGGAATACTTCCAGACGAGCGCCACCGCCGCACCAGCCATGGGAATCATCGCAGCCATCATTATGGCCGTCGGAGGCTACTTCTACTTAAGATGGCGGGAGAAGAAGCTCACCCAAAAAGGGGAAGTCTTCACAGAACCACAAGAGAAGAAAGAAACCGAGAAACAGACGAGAATGCCGAACTTCTTCCTGTCGCTCCTGCCGTTACTGACCGTCTTACTTACTTTGAATCTGTTGGACTGGGATATCGTTATCGCCCTTATATCAGGAATCGTACTGATCATGCTCTTGAACATCACGATGTTCAAGAAATTCATCCCGTCCATCAACGGCGGCGCATCCGGCTCCGTCATCGCCATCATCAACACGAGTGCCGCCGTCGGCTTCGGTACCGTCGTCCGTGAAGTACCCGGCTTCCAGAGCCTCACCCAGGCCCTGATGAGCATCAAAGGCAATCCGCTCATCTCCGAAGCCATCGCCGTCAACGTCCTCGCAGGCGCCACCGGCTCCGCATCCGGCGGCATGGGCATCGCCCTCGAAGCCCTCGGCTCGAAATATTACGAAATCGCCATGAACACAGGCATCAGCCCGGAAGCGTTCCACCGCGTCGCTTCCCTCTCATCCGGCGGACTCGACGCCCTGCCCCACAACGGCGCGGTGCTCACCCTGTTCGCCATCACGGGCATGACCCACAAAGACAGCTACAAAGACATCTTCGTCGTCGCTGTCCTCATTCCGGTCATCTCCGTCGCCGCCGTCATCCTTTTGAACACGATCGGCATTCTATGAAAACAATCCCCGCAGCATGCCTGCGGGGATTGTTTGTGTGATGCCCCGGTCTCTGCCCATACACCTCTCCCCGCGAATGACGAGGATTCGTGATACACTAAAGGCAGAAAAACGAGGAGACGGAGGAACACCAATGAAACTAACGATCGTAACAGTCGGAAAACTGAAAGAAAAATACTTGAAGCAGGGCATCGCCGAATACACGAAACGCCTCGGCCCCTACGCCAAAGTCGACGTCATCGAAGTCCCCGACGAAAAAGCACCCGAAAACCTGAGCGAAGCCCAAATGCTCGAAGTGAAGCAGAAGGAAGGCGAACGCATCCTTGCGAAGATCTCCCCGGACACCTACGTCATCACCCTGGAGATCGAAGGTAAACAGCTCACCTCCGAGAAGCTGGCGAAGAAAATGGACGAGCTTGCGACTTACGGGAAAAGCAAAGTGGCCTTCGTGATCGGCGGATCGCTCGGATTGAGTGATGAGGTGCTGGAGCGGAGTGATTTCGGGCTGTCGTTCTCGAATATGACCTTCCCGCACCAGTTGATGCGGTTGATGCTGGTGGAGCAGGTGTATCGGGCGTTTAAGATTAATCGGAATGAACCGTACCATAAATAGAGGCAAAAAAAGTTGAAGATAAGGTGGAATGTTGTTGTCTGAAACGGGTAGTGGAAGAAAGGTTTCATCTTCTATATTCGTTTCACGATGCAACATGTGGATTAGTGTAAATGTTTTAGATATGTCAACTTCTGTGAAATCAAAATCCAGCTCAATTTTATCAACTACTCTTGAGCGTTCCTTTAATTGTTTAATCGTGATTTTGTCTATAAGAAGTTGGAGCAAGTGCTTTTGTTTGTTCCTGGAGGCAACCTTATAAGTAATTAAAAACTTTTCCAAGAGGCTTTCTATAATTTCTGGCTGTATTACCCTTGTGTCGGTAGAACCAATTTGGAAATTAAGCTCATTTTTTCTTTGTTCCAACTCTTCCTTTTCATTCGCAACCTTGTGCAGCCTTTCCTTTAATATGTTTGTTGGGAGGGTGTTCATCTCGAAAGCCTCCATATAACGGTCTTGAAGTAATTTCTTTTCAGATAGTTTTTCTTCAGTATGTTTTAATTCATCATGAAGATTCCGTAAAGAATCTAGAGAATCTGAATTTATAGATTGAAGTGTTGAACGAAATTTTTTCTTATCATCAAGAAAAGTTTCAATCTTTTTAATTACTTTGTCTTCCGCCTCATATGCTTTGACTGCATTTGATTTACAAGCGGAAGATCCTTTATTGTGAAAGTCGGAACAAACATAATATCGATGCTTCCGCTTAGATCCATCCTTCCTTGTATAGGTAGTAATAGCTGGGACCATTCCTTGGCTACAATCCGGACAACGCAAAAGTCTACTAAGTAAAAATGGTTCATGTGACTGACGCTGCTTAAATGATTTGCTTTTTCTTCGTGCTTGAACAACTGCCCAGAGCTCGTCTGGAATAATTGCAGTGTGTTTTCCTTTAACTAATATGGGATTTGGATTCTTTCCCTTCCTTCTTTTAGTATCCCAATTCTCTACCTGTAACCAACGGATTTTCCCGTTATACACATGGTTGTCAAGAATTGTTGCTATACCGTTTATGGAGAAATGTTTATTCCGTTTAGTTCTATATCCTGACTTATTTAGGTGATTGGCAATGGCTTTTAAACCTTTCCCCTCTGCGTACATGTTGAATATATATGTAACTAATTGTGCTTCATCCGAATTCACTATCAACTCTTTTTCGATAGAATCATAGCCGAAAACAACCCCGCCATTCCAATAGCCTTCCCTGGCTCTTTGGGTCATTCCAAGTTTTACATTTTCACTTAATGTGTTTCTCTCCATTTCTGCAATGGAGGCCATTAATTGAACAACTAGTTTTCCTATGGGACTACCAGTGTCGAAGTTTTCTGAATAAGAAATGAACTTCACATTATTTTCCTCGAACATATCCAAAAGAGTTAGGGTATCAAGCATGTTTCTTGATAAACGTGATATCTTCCACACTAGGATTGCTTGAAAGTTTTGTGTTTTCACTTCTTCGATAAGTTGCTTTATCGCAGGCCGATCTTTAATGTTCTTTCCAGATATTCCTTCATCAACATATTCTCCGGCGATCTCCCATCCATACATTTGTGCATACTGGCGTAGGGTTTGTAATTGAGCGGATATACTGTATCCATCCACCGCTTGTTCTTGTGTGCTTACTCTGCAATACAAAGCTACTGATTTAATATCATCCATAAAATTCCTCCTTTAATTATGATTTTAGTCTTAAATAGAAAAAAGAGAAAGGATAATATCCTCTCTCTTAAGCACTCTTATTTATTTCGGAGATATGGTCTACAGTGAATTTGAAGTTAATTTCTCTAACTGTTCTTTCTTTTGGTTTTTTACCTGTATTTATTTGTATGCTATCAAGCATATAGTGGAGCACTTCCTTTTTATCTTTCTCCGACAAAACAGAAAAGAACGAATCTGGCTCTGCGAATATTTCTGCAATATTCTTACATAAATCAGCGTTTTTTCGTTGATTTACCTGCATGTTTAATATTTCTAGATTTTGTTTTAGATTTTCTTCTTCCGTTTTGAGTTTGCTCATCTCATTTCTAAAAGTCATTTCACTAAGTACATCATCTGTTCTCCATTCAATAAGGCTACTTCTTTTTTCTTCAAATTGACTTAGATCATTCTTTATATGACTAATTTTCTCTTCAATAGGTTCAACTTCACTTGAAAGAGTGTTTAATGTGGTGTTTAAGATGGGGGATGATAGGTTCATAGATTTCAAGGAGTTATATAGATGGTGGAATACATATTCCTCAGTATGATTCTTATTTACAAGGTTAGAAGAACACGCACGTTTTCCAGAGGCTTTATTTCGACTGCATTGATAATACTTATACTTCTTTCCACTATTACCTTGGACCATGGGGGCTCCGCATTCTGGACATTTTAACAGACCGGATAGGGGGTAATTACCAGGGTGAATCTTCTTAGGCATGTAACTTTTTATACATAGAGTTTTCTGCGTTTTTTCCCATAGCTCATCATCTATAATCCCCGTATGGTTACCTTTATGATACGTCCCTTTCCATTTTACGTACCCTATATATATTTTATTGTTTAAAATGGTTTTAACTGAAGTGACATTCCAAAGGTTCTTGTTCTTTGTTCTAATCATCTGGTCGTTTAAATTTGAAGCAATTTTTCTGTACCCCCACTTATCATTTGCATACTTTTCAAATATGTATTTTACTACTCTAGCTTCATTAGGATTTAACTGTAGTTTTTTGTTCGAAACGTCGTAACCGTAAACTGCTCCACCGTTAAAGTTTCCGTTTTTTGCGTTTTTTTCCAGTCCGGTGGATGTTCTAAACTTTATGAAATCACGTTCTAGATCTGACACAAGTGACATTAAGTGAAAGACTAGTTTTGAGTTATGGTCACGAGTATCAATGTTATCAGCAATGCATATAAGGTGCTTATTGGCGTCAGTGATCATTTTGAATAAAATCCCTGCCTCAGTTTGTTCCCTTGATATACGATCTGATTTAAAGGTAATTAGATAATCAATACCTTGCTTCGGATCAAAGAGTTCTCTATACATTTCCATGAATTTCTTTCTTTCTGTAAACGGACCAGCAGAATGGGCACCTTCATTGAAGATGTTAACGAGGGTTAGTTGATTTTGGAGGCAATATTTCTCTATTTCTTCTTTTTGTTTCTGAATTGAGGTGTTTTCTAATTGTTTGTCTGTACTTACACGTACATAGCCTACTGCTTTTGGCATCGTTAATCTACTCCTTATCCTTTAAAAGTTTTTCGAGTTCAGGCTCATATTTCAGGTACATGTCGGATAAAAAGCTGATAAAAGCATCTGCTCTATTCTTATCCAATTCTTCTTCTGTGAGTAATTGTCTTTCTAGCTCTTCTTGATAGTTAAGTATCTTGGTATTCATATAATCTTCCTTTCAGTTTTGATAATAATGAGGAGTTAACTAATTTTCAGGAGATATAACTGAGGTTATTTGTGTCTTCTAATTTTATTTTATAGAAGGTTCATTCGATAAAGCAAAGTTATTTGGTTCGAGCTATAAAAATTTTTTATTCATCCTTTATTTAACGAATGACCTTTTGTATGAGGATTAAAAAATCCTATATTTCTCTATAGTAAGGCCATTGAACACATAGAAGCCCTCAGAGCTTTTCGGCTACTCTGAGGGCGGTTTTCTTTTGGATTATTTGGAATGGGTGTTAAGTAGTCTCTTTGATCTTATGGCAACGATAAATGTCTGACTGAAGCGACAGGGGAAAAAGTTTGAAAAGAGTCAACCTCCCTCTAGGCTAAGTTAAAGCCCTTAAAGGGAGGTTGATACTCATTCTTATTTCTTGCTATTTTCTTTCCATCTTTTTCTGTTAAAAACCCATACAGAAAAGAATATAATTATAGCAGTTCCGATTGATGTAATCGTACTGTTATCAGTCAAATTAATTAAGATAATCATTAATATTATAGATAAGATAACTGATAGGGTAACTCTCATTCCATTGTCCATTTTAGTCACCTCAATTTTTTTTACTGCGGTTGTATGTCCCAAGTATGGAAAGGTGGTAATAATGCTATTTTGAAGTAAACAGCTTCAGCGATACCTTCAGCAAGAAATTCTTGAATTGAACCACCTATAATAGAACCAGCGATTGCTCCGGCTAGCTTGCCTGAAATACCTCCAATTGCTGTGCTTAATGCTGAAGAACCTATTTTTATTGTACTTTCAGCTGTGGATTTAGATATCCATACTTCAGCATAAGTCCAATGAAATTCTATATCATCTTTTCCTTCTACGCTAGCAGCTGTTACTTGAAGCCCATGATCTGTATATTTAATATCTGCGCTAACTTTTATAGTTTTATCACGTGTAACATCTGCTTTAGAGAGATCAGTTTGTTCAAGTTGTTTATTAGTAAAATTAATTTGTTCTTGAACTTTCTTGAGTTGCTCTTTACCAATCTGATTTTCAAGTTCCTTTTTATTTTCAATAACAAATTTCTTATTTTCTATTACTACGTATTCATCAGCAATATTTTTAGTTTCTTTATTCATATTTAATGCTTCGCTAGGCTGATTCTTGTCTTCTTGTGGGTCAACTAAATCAGGTTTTTCAGTCAGATCCTTATTGCTTTCAGCGAAAGCTGATAAAGGGCTTAAAAGACTAAGTAACATTGTAAAAGTAAAAAACAGCACAATCGATTTTCTTCTAGGTAAGTTATTCATAATTTTCTCCTTTCAACTATCATTTATCATTTTAATTTAGTAGGCATGGTCTCATGAATTTCAAGGAATTACAATATGCTAGAAACTGATAATGTTAAAGATATCCAAAATAAAAATAAAGTCCAGGTACAAAAATCACCTAATAAACCTGTAGAGCATTTAAAAAAGCTCTACAGGTTTATTATATTTTGATTACAAGAAATAGATGATCAGCAATACAATAAAAAAGTCACAGCATAACTTCCGAATGGAAATATTCCTTATTTATATAAGCATTGATCATGCAGCGTAAGGGACACATTTGAATAGTGGATAATCTTTGTGCTGAATTGGCGTTAATTTAGTTCTCTACAGTTAATAACAACACTCGTTAAACAATTTAAATTATTATCTGAGTGAATTGTTTACACTCTACTACTACTGAATGGGAATCTATCAACAATTCTAGGTAAGGGTGTCGACATTTTTATGTTGTGAAAAAATGTGGAGCATTTCAAAGGCTATAGCTTAAATGACATGCTCTAACCCATATGGGAGGTCGTAAAACCCAGGAGGGATTTCGGGATAATAATGTGATTAAGATGGAAGATATATGCTTTTATCGATAGATTTTCTCTATTTGCTCGTGGGGGTTTGTCTGCTGCTTGATTAATATAATCAAGCAGTTTTTTGTAACAGGAAGATATAGGTATAAAGGTTTTATGAAGGATTAAATATCTTATAGTGAATAGTTTTCCTATCAATGCATAGCATGAGGAGCATTGTAGCTTTGCAATGTGTAAAGAGTCTAATAAATAGGTTGGGCTCGGGATAAAAAATTATGCTAAGGAGATTCACTATGATACATACATTCAGTATTATGCTTACACTTACAAATCAAGAATTAGTTAACCTGTATGCTGCGTACGGACAGGATTTTCAGCGATTCGATCATTTAAAGAGTGCAGTAAAGTGGATAAATAAAAGTATTAAGGGGGTGTACTCGCCCATAACTATCAACTGGGTGAATCAATTAGCGAGTGATTCTTGGCAAATCAGTATTAAAGTAGACGCCGTAAAAATGCTTTCTCGCAGTGATATTGATGAGAATGATTACTTGGAGATAGAGAATCGTCTGCAGCAATTTTTGCTTGAGCATCAAATAGACAGTGCAGCTTATGATGACCATATACTTACACGTATTGATTACAAGTATGACGTTTGCATACCAGATGTTAAAGAGCGTGAACTGCTCTTTCATATCTTTGAAAAGCAGACACTGAACTACCGTTATAAAAAGAAATTTAAATGGGGACGTGACAAGGATGATAACCCGTTAAAATATGAAACCTCACAGTATCACAGCAACAAATCAACAGAACTCATTATCTATTCAAAGGAAGATGAACGTATCGCAAAAAACGAGAATGTCCTTGATTATGAGAAAGGTATTGTCCGCTATGAACTGAGACTGCAAAATGAGCACCTAAATACAATGAAACGTAAAGATAAAAGCACGAGGAGGCCAAAGAAGTTATGGGCCTATTTTCGAATAAGGCTGTGGGAAGAGTACATGATCAAACATGTATATCCAATCGTCCATAGAGGAGACTATTATAAGATCGCCAAGGCGGACAGAATAATAGAGGATAGTTTATTTTCCAAATACAAGAAAGCAAAATTGAGAGCATTTTTAGTTGAAATTTCCAAGTCAGATATAGATAAGCCAGCCAATAGTGTTTCTAAAGCCACATACAGGCAATATTTAAGCGACTTGGAATTATTGAATATTAATCCTATACTGATTCCAAAGAATCGTACGGACTTTCCAAACTCTCTTAAAAACCCTTTTAACATAGAAGAACATCTATCAGCTTTGTAAAAGGTGAATCTATATAGGATTTAAAAAAGAGACAGGTTTAGCCTGTCTCTTTAGCTGGTTTATAGTGGGTCATTGCATCAATTAGAGCTTGGGCCACTATATCTTGTGTTTTCATATATGGATAATGCTCTTCGCAGAATTTCGTGAAATCTTTGTAAATCTCACTGTTCATTCGAATACTCTTGTTGATGAACTTAGCATCATTTTGATAGATTTTCTTTTCTAAGACTAGATTTCCGGATTGGTGAAACCTATCAATCAATTTCTGAAGTGCCTCTCTATTTCTTTTAACAAATAAGAATTCATCACTATCCTCTGAAATCTCATGTCTAACTCTTGAATCTTCAGAACGAACGAATGGATAATACTGTTTATCTCCTTGATGATAGAGATAATCACCTTCACGCATTATCTTGCTAAAAGAACTAGACGGAACTCCAATAATCTTGCTGATTTCTTTTAAATCGTACTCTTGTAGTAGACTGTTCACTTCTTTCACTCGGTCTTTCGGCGTCATTGTCAAAAATGTGTCTTTGTTCATGTCACATCACCTTCCTAATTGTAAAGATAATGTATTATAGATGGGATTTAAAATATTATAACAACGGTAAAAAGACTAATGAGTGAACAGGTGACTTAGCTTCTCTGACGCATAACTGTATTAAATTACACAAGAATAGAAAAAGGGATATGAGGAGATAGAGATAATTAATATTGCGACTTATATAGATGATTAGGGGGATTCGAAGATGAGAAGTGAAGGTAACTCTGTTTCAAAAGCTCACTCGTTACTTTATAGGAGCAGCTCCAGTTCACAGTGAGGGGGAACTGAATTTAAAGAGAACTGCACTTTCAATGGAGTATGCATCCGATTACTTACAATTAGTTTAATAGCTGTTATAGAGGTGAATTTATTGCCAAATGGTAATTCATGAACACTTTTCATTAGAAAAACTTGCAGCAAAGTACGGAAGATGTACTTTACGAATTGCCTATAGACAATTCCAGAGGAAGAAAGAGTGCCTGTTAAGGTCTAACAGTTATCAGTGTGTTGTTCTAAACTAGTAATCAAGAAACTATTCTATGAAAGGAGCAATAGCAATGAAGTTCAAGTACTACAATGATACTGGAAGAACAGTTAACGTTCATCCTGCTACTTTTTCTCATGGGTGTAAAGGTAGTAATGTACCGATAGCGAACGGGGAGGAGAGGTTGTTCATACTGCCAAATAACACTTATCCTTGGGTGAAAATGTGGGATCATGGCGGGAATGACGGTCTGTACATTCTAATTTCTACTTTTAAGGATTAAAGTGAAGAACGATATGGGAGTCTTGTTAGAAACAAAGAATTAAATACGTAAATTAGAAGATCGGACGTTTAACTGCTCCGCTCTTTCTTTTGAAATAAAAGTTTAGCTAACAAATCAAAGGCAGATGAGGAAAAAATTACATCCACTAAATCACTCTAAAGTGTGGTAAATTTACATATGCAAATTTAAATCATACTATACATTTTGACAATAGTCAATGACTTTTGCGAAAAGATAGTGGTTGTTAAGGAGTGTCTACTTTGTCTAATAATTCTTTTGGTGATTTTTTTGGTAGCTTATTTAAAAACGCAGTACCTATTGAACCTAGAGCGTTACGGCCTTTAAAAAAGGGTGGGGGTATGTTTGAGGAGTGCGTGGAAAGATATGTTCAGTTGGAAGCACCCAAACATGGCTTTAATATTGAAAATGTAACAGTCATGTGCAGTTCTATAACAAAGAAAGAAGAGGAACTATTTAATAAGCTACTAGGGGATTTTCTGTTTAATCCAAATTATACGCATGGTAATAAATTGTATGTAATCCTAGATGAAGTCTCTGATCTGTTCTGTATGAATCATACGGATATCGTAGAGGGTCTAAATGGACTGGGGATGGCTCAAGTCAAAATTAAGAGTAAAGAGGAAGAGGGTTCCTTCCACATATCCTCTCTATTTCTTCAAAATAAAACAAATTTTTATATCGATAGTGAAGATTCTTACTATGTATTAAAGATAAATCAAGACTTTTTAAATGCTTGCTATGAAGTCAAGATGGAGATGTAACTCATATACATTCTGATAAATACTCGTGCCTTACAACAGAGCTACCTTAGACTTTTACATTCTCAGGTTGGTAACTTGAGAATGTAAAAGTGATTATATTCCCATTGATTAGAGGAAGATGGCATGTTGACTTTAAGTAAGGTGAATTACTGGTTGTTATTCATACAACACCTTAAACTTTTCATCTAACAGCTTAAAGAATATAAGTGACTTTTCTAAAGCGTTGTTAGCTTCATGAAATTCCACTTTTTCTTTACTATGAACGACTGAATTTCTTTTTTTAGCAAAACCTTTAATTTCACCAATTAACTGTATTTCCTTTTCGGTTAAATTATTCTTTAAAATCATTGGAAGCTCTATATCCATTTTATAAGCAAAAGTGATTTCAGTTTTATAGTGCTTAATTTTATTGCTGTTAATCCCTAAGTGTTCTTTATACTCTGTTATTTTTTCAGTCACATAACTTTCTATAGCTATAAATGTGTCAAGGTATGCGTATTTAGGATTCTTAAAGTAATGAAGTTCTTCAGCTGCTTTTCCAATCAATTCCTCATAGTCTGAGATAAGGAGATCAAATCTTAAACGTTCCTTGATTACTTCTGAAATTGTTTCATTTGTTTGTGAGGGACTCCATGAGTTATGTGACATTTTAATAAAGACAGGTACTTGAGTATAAGGCATATTCCCTGCTAGATTCTCAACAAATTTATTATTATCTTCTCCTTCAATATACTCTCTGTCACTTCTAAAGAATAAAATGTCCCTATCGGTAATGTTATCAATCGCTCTTATACTTGGCATTCTGGAAATATTTCTATAAAGTAGTAAAAATTCATTGAGAGCTTTGGTGGAAATTTTATTATCTTCTTTTAAGCCTTCTTCTAAATCATCGACCTCATAAGCTACAAATATATCGGTATAGACTTCATTAGTAAAAATTCGTTGAGTATCCTTACGTTCGTCGTAATCTACAATTTTATGATGGTTTTCTCCTTGTTTAATAAACATTGTAGGATTCAGAGCCCCTGCTATAGAGTGCTTTAACTCCATACGATCTACATCGTTAATTATCATTTGATTGTTAAAATCCACGATATTAACTGCATTTATGTGGTTTGCCACAATTATTCCATACTCCTTACCCTCCATATTCATGAGGTTAATATCTTTTAACTTCAAATCTAAAAATTCCGGATACAAATACCTGTCTATAATTATCCCTTTAGGCAATATTATGATCCCCTTTCTGTAATTTTTAAATATCGTAAAAGAGCTCTTCTTTAGGGACATTTAAATATTACTTTACTTCTTCTGCATTCAATTGTTCGTTTCTGAAACCCTCTTTTAGATTATCCGTTAATATCACTCCTTCAGAAACGAATTTCGACAACTAATCTAAAAAACCTCTATATATCCAAAAGCAAATCATTCTTATATGCATTTAGATTCCTTATGTGTTTGGTTTTAAATGTTAGAGAGTACTCACATACTCACCATAAAAGAAATGAAGTCACAATGAACAATATGACAATAAAAGAAAAGTTAACTCCAATTATGGAAACCTACAATACACTTAGGTTATTAAAATAACACGGGTTAGTTTAATAGAACAGTTTCGAGATAATAACTCTTAACGCAAATAAGTGTTCAGTGTATTGGTCGCCACACCGGTAAATCTCTGTATTTACCCTTTCAGTCTTCTGTGATAATTTTTTACGTTTTAAATGTGATTTAAGTTTCTTGGTGGGAATTTTACCGTCAAAATTAAACTGGTAGATGAATATATTCTTTTCAGTGGCATAAAAGTCAAAAGGGTTGGAAGATATTGGTGATATGATGCGTGCAAAAAAGGAACTGTTTTTTATTGATAAAAAGCAAATTGTTATTTTCGTAATATTCAGTATAATATTAGTGATAAAAATTAAATTAGGGAGGTTGGGCGATTTGTCGCATATAGAAACATATAGAAGGACAATTAAGAGAAAAAAGGAAGAGTTGAGGCAACTGAGGAATTCTAAAGCCACAATTGTAGGAAAAGTACCTTCACATAAGAAAAAGATTTTATCCGCAAAAGCAACCATCGGTAGAACAAAGTCAACTGCCACGATGAATTCTAAATATAAAGAAATTGAAAGGGAAGAGAAAAGATTAGCTGATTTTGATAAAAAGATTGCAGGATTTGATAAAAAGATAGCACAAGTTGAAGGAGATATAATTTCTAAAGAAAAAAAGCTGAGTAGTGAAATTGAACGAGAGCAAAAGAAAAGAGAAGCTGCCGAAAAGAAGAGGTTATCTGAAAACGAAAGGCTTATGAAAGAGGTTAGTGGAACGCTGGATAAGCATGGTGAAATGCATCAAGAGACAAGTAGGGTATTGAATGAATTGCAAAACCTACCAGAGGAAATTACTGTCTTATTTATGGCTTCTAATCCATTAGATGCACCACAATTAAGATTGGATGTAGAGGCTAGGGCCATTCAAGAGATGATCAGAAAATCAAATCATAGGGATTCGGTATCGTTCGAAACTCGTTGGGCTACTAGAGCTTTGGATGTAATACAAGCAATTAATGAGGAAAATCCTACAATTATTCACTTTAGTGGTCATGGATCTGAAGATGATGAAATCGTCTTTCAAGATAACCAAGGGAATGCTAAACTTGTCTCCAAAGAAGCAATAGTCCAAACAATGATGAGTACATCTGATGAAATTAAATTGGTGTTTTTTAATACATGCTTTTCTTTTGGACAAGCACAAGCGATGGTACAGCGTGTGGACGCAGCCATTGGAATGACGACAACAATAGGTGATGAAGCTGCAAAGGTTTTTGCTGCTCAGTTTTATTCTGCCATAGGATTTGGATTCTCACTAAAAAAGGCATTCGAACAAGGAAAAGCTGCTCTAATGCTTGAAGGTATTCCAGAAGAGGATACACCAGAATTGTATGTGAAAGATGGACTTAATCCCGACGAATTAATTATAGTGAAACCTTGATTTTAATTATATAGTGTATTTCTGGTTAAGTTGAAGAAATGATTAGACGGGAGTTATGCTTCTCCCGTCTTGTTTTTGCCTCTTAAATAACCACGGTGAACCGTACCATAAGTGATTTTTATTGAATTAATATTAGAACATCGAACCGAATATGTAAGAAGGCAATAGATAGAGGCAATCATTATAAATGTGGATAATAAGATCCGTTAACAGAAAACTAAGAATTCCCTTTTTAAGGTATTCACTTAAGTAATTAGAAATGGTAAAATTATCATGAATGAATCAAGTTTCCATTTCCCTTCTCTTATGAATAATGAGGAGGAAGTGAAAAATGCAGATTCAAGAAATCAATAATCTTACACAAATAAATCTAAACACCCAGCAAGAGGGTACAAATTTATCAACTAGTTCAGATGGAGTGGGAGTGCGTAAAGAGCAGAAGGCCTCGGAAGTAAACACTTATTCACAAGTTGTCCGTGATTTTCAGGGTATAGCAATTGGATTTAGAACAATTGCACTAACTTTGCTAGTTTGGCTTTTTGGCATGGCCATTTTAGCTTTTGCAATTAAGAATAACGATCCTTCGCTGTTGCCTATTAATTTATCTCCGGGAACTGAAATACCAGTACCGCTGGAATCAACGATTGAGAAAGAAGTAATACAACCAGAAAGAAATATGTAATGTAGTGTCATGTCAATAAGTATAGCAAAATATGCTTTGATTTTTTGAGCTTTGCCACTCAAAAATGAAAGATTCATGTTGTTTGAAGGGTTAGAGGAATGCTGTAAAGTAGCTATATTATAGGGCATAAGTAGAAAAAGGAGAATGCGTTATGGGACGCATTCTCCTTTTATTTGTTGGAATGTGCAGATGAAATCTATACATTCTCATAATAAACCTTTTTCCTTAGAGGTTTGCCGTCCTTTAAGGAGTGTACTTAATACAAATGGTACGTTTGACTTTGTTAAACACGGTTTTCATTGATTCACTTCCCACTAAATAAAATTGTTGCTAATCTTAATAATAGTTTGAGGCGAGTAAATGATGAAAATGCATTAACAATTCAAGATTATATAATCTCCACATATCTATTATAGCAGTAGATATTAGATTGTAAACGAACATAACCATCAAGTGATTATGAAAATCTGCTGAAGAGAATCAATAGTTGCTATCCGGCGTTAGTAGAAAAGAAATGGTGGACGAGCTATCTCTTGAATTAGATAGCTTAGCTAATTAAATTTTTTCATCAAACCAAATCATCTAAGCAGACAATAAAACCTTCTTTTCCCCTTCCAATTTGCGATACATAAGCGCAACCAACATAGCAGGCAGGCTGCATGCAAGCATTCCAATGAAAGCGAACCTCGGCTCTATTTCATATAAGAATCCGCCGAAAACGGTGAATACAGCGGTGCTCCAGCTGAGCGCAAAAGCGGAGTAGATCCCTTGAGCTTTCGGAATATGGGTGTGTGGGATGTTTGCTGTTAAGTACTTCATAAAGGCGTAGTGCCCCATGGCAAAGGAAAAGGCATGCAGAGTCTGTGCGAAACAAAAGACTAGGACGTTCGGAAAGGCGAATACGAGTACCCACCGCAGGGAAGATCCAGCAGCGGCCAATGCCAATAAGGTTCCGGGCGAAAAGCGGTTGAAACGCTTATCTGCAATGGAAAAGAAAATGATTTCGGCCAGGACGGCAATGTTGATGATGACTCCAATTAAATAAATGGGGGCATCAATCTCTTGTAAGAAGATATAGCCGTAGTTGTAATAGGTAGCATGGGCGGCTTGAAGCAGGACGACAATAATCAGTACGACTAAGAAATGTTTGGTGCGGAACAGGTCTAAGATGTTCACTCTTTTCGCCTGGTCGGCTTGAGGCTTCCGGATTAAAATGTCCGGAGCACGTGTGAAGCTGAGAGCTGTAAAGCAGCTGATGCCAAGCAAGAGAGCCCAGAAAATCACGTCATCGCCGAACATTCCTGTAAATACAGTTAACAGGATTCCTACAGAGACGAACCCGATCGATCCCCATTGGCGGCTTTTTCCGTAGTGTTTCAATGCCTTGCTTTGGACAAGGACACCGGCTACGCTGTCCAGGGCCGGCATTAACGTCGGATAAAAAATATGCAGAAAGACGGTTACTATGAGTAAGCTTGGGAATGAGTCAGCTGGTATGTAACAAAGGATTCCCAGCAGTGTCCCGATTGCGGCAATGTTCAACAGTGTTTTATTGCTCACTCGTTCTAATATATACGGGAAAGCGAATAATGTGGAAAGCCCCCTCACCACTAAGCCGATACTCATGATCAAGCTGGCTCCTGAAACGCTGATTCCTTTCGTCTGGATCATCCAGCCTGCCCAATAGGGTAGGAAAATCCCCCATGTCAGAAAGAAGCTGAAAAAATGTGTGCTCATCCAACGCTGTGTGTTCATACGCATCCTCCTTATTGATAATCGCATGGTATCATGGGAGTAGATACGAATAATAGGAGATATCTCATATTTTGGAGGCGCAAAGTGGAAATTTACAAAGGTGAAAAGAAGCGAATGTATATAGAGCAGCATTCCATTGCCGATCGGTTTTCTTTTCCGATGGAAGAGTTTCTTGAAGTGAGGGAGTATCAGCGGGATGAATGGATTATCAGGGAAGACAGGCGGCCGGACTTTTTATTTTATATGACAGAAGGAAAAGCGAAGATCTATGTAACGCATCAAAACGGGAAAGTTTCGCTGATCAATTTCATTAATGCGCACGATTATATCGGCGAGATGGAGCTGTTGAATGACGTGTACTATACAAAAGGGATCCAGGCCTCCACAAAAACGATTTGTTTTGCCCTGCCGTTTCTGCAGTATCGTACGAAGTTAATGGAAGACGCGAAGTTTCTTCGGGAATTGACGAAGTTCCTGAGTGTCAAAGCGACGTCCATGGCAGCTAAATATTCACAAAGCCTGGCTTTTCCTTTGGAAAACAGGCTGGCGGACTTCATTCTACAGACGGCAGACAAAGGGATATATAAAGAAAAGCACGTGATCGTTTGTGACTATTTAGGCGTTTCCTACCGCCATCTCCTGCATGTTTTGGCACAGTTTTGCGAAAAAGGGTACCTTCAAAAAGAAGGGAGAAACTATCAGATTCTGAACAAGCATGCGTTGGATGAGCTGGCAGAAGCGATCAAGAATAGATGAAGGAAGACGGGCGGTAACCCCGCCTATCCCAAACTCGTCAATAAAACCATCGTTCCATTCGTGAGGCCGTGAATAAGGACGGCAGGCCAAATGGAGTTGGTACGTTCATAGGCCAAGGCGAAAATGATCCCACTGATGAAATTCACGGGCATGACATTGTAAGTCGGGATATGGACGATGGTGAAGACGAACGAACTTAGCAGGACGGCACTCCATAACCCATAACGGGTGCGGAACCACCTGTATAAAAAACCGCGGTAAAAGATTTCTTCATAAATCGGTGAGATGATGGCAGCAGAGACGAAGGCAAGGAGGACGGTAAGAAACGTAACGTCCCGCTGGAGCGCCTCGGTCTTATTATTTTCCCACGTGTTCCCTATGAAACTGGTGAGTACGACGATGATGACAGCACCGACGAGTAATGTTATGGAATAGATGAAAATCAACTTCCAATCCTTTTTACGGAATGGTTTCACTCCTACTGCGCTCCAAGAGAGATTCTTAGGTCGAAGAGCAATGAAATAGACCCCCGAAATTAACGTGACGGCTAATGTAAGACCCACTAGCGTCCCTGCATATAAATCATCCTTCAGAAAGTCTGAATAGATAGGATGAAGAACGAATTTGATGAATATGATCCCCACAAAAAACTCGATTCCTAATAAAAATAATAATTCCTTCCCGCCCCATGGATCTCTTTCTTTCCAGCTCGTGTCTTGAGTGTTCATTCGACTACCCACTTTCTACAGATTGAATAATTCAACCATAGTAGATGACGTTACGTCACCTGCAAGGTTTTTTTAGGTACCCCTTTAAATTCTCCAAATCAGATCGATGATAGAATTAGTAGAAAAGCTATAAAAAATAGGATAGAGGGTTACTATGCAGTCAATCATCGAACAATTGCAACACTCGTTTCATAAAGGATTCATAGATAAAGAGTTTTCCGCTTCTACACGCTTCCGGCCAGAATTATTGGTGAACAGTAAGGAAGAGCGTAAAGATGTGCTTACCTCTCTGGTAGACGAACTGAAGAAATGTCGTTTCTTTATGTTTTCCGTAGCATTTATTACGGAGAGCGGGTTGGCTACACTTAAAGCACATTTACTTGATTTGAAGCGGAAAGGTGTCAGGGGCGAGATCCTTACCTCTACGTATCAAATGTTCAACAAACCAAAAGTGTTTAAGGAACTACTCAAGTTAGAGAATGTAACAGTGAGAATTGCTGACATTGAGGGATTCCACTCCAAAGGATATATCTTTCAACATGATACTCATGTTTCTCTGATCGTAGGTAGTTCGAACTTAACGACTAATGCTTTAAAAGTGAATTATGAATGGAACATTAAGCTCACTTCTCATGAGAATGGGGAAATCATTCATCACTTCAATAGTCAGTTTAGAGATATGTGGAAGAGAGCGGTCCCATTGACGCGTGAATGGATTGTTGAATATGAAGAAGGGTACGTAGCACCACCCTTATTTGAAGTTGCTGATGGTCGTCAATCCTATACAAGTAATAAGGTGCTTGATTCTTTATCTATTGAACCGAACACTATGCAAGCGGCTGCTTTGGCGGGCATACAGCAAGTGCGGGAAGCTGGAGAAGAAAAAGCGTTAATTGTCTCGGCCACTGGAACTGGGAAGACGTATTTATCAGCGTTTGATGTTCGACGGGTACGCCCTCGGAGAATGCTGTTTGTCGTTCATAGAGAGCAAATCTTATATAAGGCAATGCGAGATTTTCAGAAGGTATTGGGTGGAGATGACAGGGATTTTGGAATCTTATCAGGAACGAAAAAAGAAACCGATGCTCGTTATTTGTTTGCTACGGTACAAATGATTTCTAAGTCAAATGTTATGAGAACGTTCGATGCGAAAGCATTTGATTACATATTGATTGATGAAGTACATAAGGCTGGTGCTCAGTCTTATTTGAAAGTAATGGATTATTTTAAGCCGCAATTTTTACTTGGTATGACTGCTACTCCTGAACGAACGGATGGTTTTAATTTATTTGAGTTGTTCGATTATAACGTAGCCTATGAAATTCGCTTGCAAGAAGCATTAGAGGCGGATATGCTGACTCATTTCCATTACTTCGGAGTTACAGATTTAGCTATCGAAGGAAATGAGGTTTCGGAATATGAGGTGTTCAATCGTTTGCTTGCCAAAGAACGTGTGGATCATGTTCTTGAAAAGGTGGAGTATTACGGTTTTTCGGGTGAACGTTTGTCTGGGCTTATTTTTTGTAGCTCTAAGAAGGAAGCAAACCAGCTTTCGATCCTTATGAATGAGCGAGGGTATGATACGGTTGCACTGACGGGTGAAGATTCACAGGAAGAGCGGCAAAAACAAGTGGAACGGTTGGAAAACGGTACTTTAGATTACATATTGACGGTGGACATTTTCAACGAAGGGATCGATATCCCGTGTATCAACCAGGTAGTCATGTTACGGCAGACGCAGTCTAGCATCGTCTTTATCCAACAACTTGGCCGTGGCTTGCGGAAGCATGAGACGAAGGATTATGTCACTGTTATTGATTTTATCGGCAACTACAAGAACAACTATCTTATCCCTGTCGCGTTATCTGGGGATCAGTCGCAAAACAAGGATAATATTCGAAGAAGAGTTATTGATACGAGTTACATTCAAGGGCGATCGACGATAAACTTTGAGGAAGTAGCCAAAGAGCGCGTGTATGACGCTATTCGGACAGCATCCCTTACGAACGTTAAAGTGTTACGGGAAGCCTATACAGAGCTTAAAAACAGAATTGGTCGCATGCCGATGTTAGTGGATTTCCAAGCGAATCAGTCCATCGATCCTAAGGTATTGGTTGATAAAAAAGGGAATTACTATGACTTTTTAGTTAGCCTTAAAGAAGATGTCGGACATGTAAGCGAATATGAAAAAATGATCCTCACCATGCTTTCGCAAGAAATATTGAGCGGGAAGAGAATCCATGAAGCTGTATTATTGAAGCTCTTGCTAGATCATTCTACTATTTCGCATAATTTTTATATTGATAAATTAAAAGAAGTAAATGGAAGGGTTGATGGAGATACGCTAAGCTCAGTTGAGCGAATGCTGAATCTTCACTTCTTCAAATCCAACGATCAGAAGAAATATGGGAACAAACCAATTGTTGTATTTGGTAGGAGTGAAATTAGTTGGGGGAAAGAAGTTCAGGCGGCTTTAACTCTGAATGAAACGTTCCTTCAATTTGTGCATGATGTCGTTTCCGTTGCGATCACTAATACAAATCAATATACTTTAGATCAACCTTTTACCTTATTTCAAAAGTATTCTCGGAAAGACGCATGTAAACTTTTGAACTGGGAAAACGATGAGAGCTCTACGATTTATGGATATAAACCGAAGTTTGATACGTGCCCAATTTTTATCACGTATCATAAGGATGATGAAGTAGAAGCAAGAGTGGATTACAAAGATGAATTCCTTAATTCTGAAGTGCTGACCTGGTACACGAGAAGTAACAGATCTTTGGCATCTAATGAGGTGAAAAAGATCGTAGAGGCAGAACAGAGGGGTATTGCTATACACATCTTTGTGAAAAAAGATGACGGAGAAGGAAGTGACTTTTACTATTTAGGAGAAGCAATCCCAGATCAAAACACGGTAGAAGAAACGAGCATGGGAGATGGGGAAAAGCAACTTCCTGTCGTTCGAATGAATATGAAATTAGTTAACCAAGTGGACCAAAAAATATTTGATTATTTACATGAATAAAAGAAAGCCCCTTCTGCGCGAAGGGGCTTTCTTTACTCTTGATTCATTAATAGTTTGACAGCTGGAATATCAGCAGGTGCCCATTTCAAGGAAGATAAGTTCTCTCTTGGAAGCCATACAAGCTTGGAATGTTCCTGAGCCGTCGGTTTTCCACCTACCAGTTTCGCTTTTAAGGCTATTAATTGAATGATGAACGTGTCATATTCATGTGTATGGTCTTTGACTATATCTTGAGCTTTAATCTCACACGATAATTCTTCTTGGATCTCCCGCTCTAAAGCGGTTTGTAGATCTTCTCCATCTTCTACTTTTCCACCTGGGAACTCCCACATATTTGGAATGGACATAGTCGGTGAGCGAAGTGCGCAGAGAATTTCCTGGTCTTCGTTTTCGATTACTGCTGCTACAACTTTAACCGTTTTTTTCATGGAAGGACGTCCTTTCTATTATGTAAAATTAGAGTAGTATTTAAGAGTTCTAGTCCATGTAATTATTTCATAATTAGTATGACGAGACTAGCATGTTAATGAAATCGTATTGTCTGAATCTTTTGCACCTATGCTTTGTACAAGTAATTCTATTCTAGTAATATGATTATTATATAAATAGAAGGGATGTATGTAATATGCCTACTTACAATAAATTAGTACGAGATTTTATTCCTGAAATTATTAAAAAGAACGGTAAACAATTAAATACCTCAATATTAACGGATGAAGAATATGTAATAGAATTGAAAGCAAAATTAGAAGAAGAAGTGAAAGAATTTTTGGAAGCCGAGGGTAAAGAAGATTCCGTTGAAGAACTAGCAGACGTGTTGGAGCTTTTATATGCGCTTGCAAATCAGCTGGGTTCGTCGGCGGAAGAATTGGAACATGTAAGAGCCCAGAAAGCAAAAGATCGTGGGGCGTTCAATGATAAGGTGTATCTAATAGATGTGGAAGATTGAAGGAAAGCAGTCGAAGTTAATAACAAGTGGCCTGCAAGAAGAGTTAGTAACTTTAATTGATCGGTCAACCACGATTTATGTTCTTAGTGCTTTTCTTATGAAGTCTGGAGTGGCGTTGTTACGCCCGCATTTAGAAAAGGCTGCTAAAAGAGGAGCGGATATTAAAGTTCTAACCGGTGATTACTTGTATGTGACACAGCCGGAAGCGTTAAAAATGTTAGTTGGCTTGCCTAACGAGGTGGAGATACGTTTATGGAAGAGCAATGGAAAATCATTTCACCCGAAAGCGTTTATTTTTAGTGGTGTGGACAGCAATGATTTAATCGTAGGTTCCTCCAATATGTCTAGGTCCGCTTTAACTACTGGGATAGAGTGGAACTTGTATATAAATGGTGCATTATCCCAAGAAACGTTTGACGATGCTCAAGAAACGTATATTCAGATGTTTTATGATGATCAGACATGGCAAGTAAACGTTGAAACCATTAAGCATTATGATGACCTTTATCATCAGTTTCATCGCAAGCATCCAGATTTGGTACATACCTGGACGGATCAGGAAGAAATTGAATTAACCCTCGGTACAGAAGACCTCTCTGTCGACGTTATTAGAGAGGGAGAAGAGGGATACATTGCAAATGCTACAGTAGATCAGCCTAAACCTAAACCCCGATATGCACAGCCAGAAGCCTTAGAAAATTTAGAAGATACCTATAATGAAGGCTACTCAAAAGCCATGGTCGTAATGGCGACGGGGTTAGGTAAAACATATTTAGCCGCTTTTTTTGCTGAAAAATTTGATAAGGTGCTATTTATTGCTCACCGAGAAGAAATTTTGCACCAGGCTAGAGCCTCATTTGCGCATGTGATGCCATACAAAACGCATGGAATTTATAATGGTAGGATGAAAGATAACCATGTTGATATGCTTTTTGCATCTATCTTTACATTAAGTATTCAGGAGCACTTACTTAAATTTGATCCAACCGAATTCGACTTAATCGTAATTGATGAATTTCACCATGCGTCTTCAAAGTCCTATCAAAAGGCTATTAATTACTTTAAGCCTCAGTTCTTGATGGGCATTACAGCCACACCTGAACGTACGGATGGCAACGACATCTTTGCCATTTGTGATGGGAATGTGGCCTATGAGATGAATTTTATTCAAGCTATTCAAAAAGGGTGGTTAGCGCCTTTTCATTATTATGGTGTATCGGATGTTATTGACTACTCCCAAATTACTTGGATTGGCAATCGATATTCGGAAGAAGAGTTAGCTGAAAGGCAACTACAAGAAGATACGGCAAGCAACATTTTTGAGAAATGGATGGAGTATAGGCAAACGAGAACGTTAGGTTTTTGTTCCTCCATTAAGCAAGCGCAGTATTTAGCTGAGTACTTTAATAATAGAGGATATAAATCCATTTCTCTCCATTCCAGAACGAAGGATATCAGTCGTGAAGAAGCTATTAAACAGTTAGAGTCCACTCAGTTGGACATCATATTCACGGTAGATTTATTCAACGAAGGGATTGATATTCCTTCCGTCGATACGCTGTTATTTGTGCGCCCTACTGAATCTTTGGTTGTATTCACGCAACAGATTGGTCGGGGGCTACGTAAACATGAGGGCAAGTCTCATTGTACGATTATTGATTTAATTGGTAATTACAGAAATGCTGATGTGAAGATGCAACTCTTTGAAAAAGATGCTATAGCGAAAAAGGAGAAAAAGAGTGTATCTATTGTCCCGCGAGTCCCAGAAGGCTGCGAAATTCATATGGAAACGGAAACTATACAGTTACTAGAGGAACTGTTGAGAAAGAGAAGTCCAAGAAAAGAAAGAGCCATACAAACTTACTACCAAGTAAAACAAGACTTGGGAAGAAGACCTACATACCTGGATTTACATTTACATGGGTCCATTGAGAGTAAAGAGTATAAGCAAATATGGAAGAGCTATGCAGGGTTTTTAACTGCAATGGAAGAGCTGTCGGAGAAGGAAGTAATAGTGTACGAGAAGCACAAACAGTGGATGGAAGAAGTAGAGGGGACTTCCATGGCGAAAAGTTATAAAATGGTGGTTTTAAAGTATATGTTAAGTCGCGGGAGAGGAGCGTGGGTCGACCCAGTAACACCAGAAGAAGTAGCACCGTTCTTCCACAACTACTTAACAGAGAAGACGTATCGCAAACAAATAGATTTCTCGAACAAAAACACGAAAGCCCTGTGGGATTATGACGAATCTAAAGTAGCAAAGCTGATAGCTTCTATGCCTATGACTAAATGGAGTGGAGGAAGCAAGGGGTTAATTCAATTTAAAAATAACCTTTTCTCGCTCAATTTTACTGTTCCTCCAGAGGAAAAAGATATTTTGCTTAGGATGACAGAAGAAATATGCGACTATCGTTTGCATACGTACTTTGAGCGGAAGCATCATTCAACTAAATGAATTTTGCTTAGGAGGTTATTTAATGTCCTTAACTTCTCTTTTAAAAGGGAAAAAAGACCAAGACCGTTTAGTCCAGCAAATACTTAGAAATATAATCCCTGCTAAAAGCGATTTCTATACTTTATCAGGGAAGAATCCTTTTTCCTCTAAATATGTTATAAGAGCTCCTTATCAATTGGATAAGCCATATGATTCATCTGTTGTAGGGACAGCTTTTGATTACCTAGCTAGATTTATAATTGCTCAAAAGATAAAAGATTACCGACTGAGTGTGTTAGAAAAATTAAATGCTAGCAGGGGTTTAGACATTGTTCATGCCTACTTTCCCTCCAATATTAGAAAGAAAGTACAAGGAAAATATGAACAAGGTATAAAAAAGTTAGAGGATTTATAATGAATCATTCCTATTCAATAAGCGAAGTCGTCCCCTATGCCTCTTTTCTTGCACGGCTTGAAATAATTATGCGCTCAGGGATGCTTCCTAAAGATGTCCAAGCCAGTCTGTTAGACGATGAAAATGAGAAAATCATTTGTGATTTGGAGAATTTATGCGATGTATTTTACAAAGTTTTTATAAAATCCAACGTCATAACACCCGATAGCACTGTGATTTTTAATCCTCATTTTGGTTTAGCATCCCGTAGTTGTGGTGGTGCTGATGCGGATATTTTTATAGATGGTACGCTTTGTGATTTTAAAACTTCTAAGTCGTCAGGATATAAGTGGCAAGATGTTGCCCAATTATTAGGTTATTATTGTTTGGATAATATAGCAAAAAAATAAGTGATCAGCGCTCAAGCCTTTACAAACATAAAATAGAAAGGGTAGCTCTTTATAAAGCCCGGTTCGGAGAATTGGAGTATATAGATCTATCATATATGAACAGGGAAAATGTTGATGAAGCCGTTATTAAATTACAGGATGCACTGTATGTGTCTAACTTTAAAGAAGAGGTAAATGAGAGTTACAATCCAGTAAATCAAAAAAGAGACAGAACTACCTTGGATTTTTTTAAGAAAGTGACGATTGCTTTATTAGGTGTACTCATTCTTTTTATTCTTTATACTTAGTTGGATCTAAATAATTTTCGTTACTGTATGACAAAAAGGAGAGCCGTAGTGGCCCTCCTCTCTAAAAACTTCTATTTCATTACTAAACTGAACAACCTTTCGCTTCCTTAATGTCGCCCTCATCTGCGAATTCATCAAACAGTTCACGCTTCAGCGGTAGAGTTCTTTGTCCATCAGCTGCATATTTTTAAAGCATCAACTATTATCATAACTCCAATCTATATACTTCTTCGCCTTCTCAAAGTCTTCATCTTTCATGACGATTATTTCCAAGTCTCCGGTGCCATAATGACCTATGCTTCTAACATCACGGCTGAACCCTTGTTCTAACTCCACTTTATCAGGATTTACTTTGAGGTAGAGAAGGATTTTTCCGTTACCAGGGTGAACTTCTACGCAAGCAAAATTTTTAATGCGTTTGAATGCAATATAGTTCTTCAAGGTTTTTACTTGAACGTCATCTCCCAGAGCTGTCATATAGGATTTGATTAGCTCATATCGATCTGTAAGCTCGGTGTCTGCTTGTTCTATATAATCACTGACGGTCTTATACTTATTTGGTTTGGACTTCGTTGATATGGAGGTATAGGTTAATTGATCGGTTTGTGCGGTGGTAGCGTTGACTAAATCAAGAAGTAGATAACCTTCTTTGTAGTGCTTATATTGGTAGAGTTCGATGTTTCTGTTTATTTGTTGGACGGCATGTTCATCGTACTTCGTAAATCCACCAGCAATGCAAAGCAAGCGCGGACTGCTCCAATCAATTAGATCCGAGGCCGTTTCCCCGTATTTCTTCATGACCATTAATTCGAACTCCGCTTTATGATCAAGGAGCCAATCCAAATAGAATAACCCTTGATTAATGACATTCTCATTAACGGATCGTTTGTATTCGATGATGACGGGGGCATGGTTCTCATCAATGCCTAGGGTATCAATTCGTCCGGCGTGTTTTTTCCCTGTACTATATTCAGATGATAGAAATCGCACTCCTAAAAAGGTCTCTAAATGTTTCTCCAGCGTTTCCTGCAGAGATTTCTCCATAGCTACGGCCTGTCCTTCTAATTCTTGTACACCATCATTATGTAGTTTGAATAATTTTGTATCGCCCATGATTATTCCACCCCTTTACGTAAATCAAGTATATCAAAGCTCTTCTAGCTAGATATAAAGATAGTTGATCATCCGGTTACAAAAAACTACAATAAAGGTTATTTTTCCTTAAATGGGGGTAAATGGAACGCGGAGAGAGGAGGAAGGGAAGTGGACTGGACACTTGTCGTCATCGCTTTTATCATCATTTTCTTTGGAACATTGGCTCTGATGAGATTCAATAACAAGAAGAAATAGGAAAGTGAATGAATGAAAAAAATGCGTCGGTTCAAGTCGATATCTTTGTTGATGGTCATTCTCGCCTTGATCTTGTCCAGCTTCTCTTTCTCCACGGTCGTTACGGCTCATTCGGGTGATTTCACTGCCAATATGGAATCCAATGTCAGCCAGAAAGAATTCAACAAAATCAGGAATGATCTGAAGCATACGAAAGCGTATAAGAAGTATAAGGCGAAAACGAAAATCAATGCGGTTTCCAAGCATAACATCGTCATCAATAAGGTGGAGGGTGCAGGCGGGGATTATGCGTACATCGAATTCGTCTTCGATAAGAATCAGGCTGCGAAAAGCGGCAACCTCGTGTATGCGCAGTTCACGTATGACATGAAGAATAAAGAGGTCGTCGCGGATCAGGGATTGTTTGCGGAATCGCTCGGGACGGACGGCAGCTTTAATATGAGTGTCCTGTACGGAGTGGGCGATGAGGAAACGGAGCTTTACAACGTGGACGTCGATAAGGACGGGAATCTGACGGATACGGGCTTGCGCTTACGCAGGAGCAGGTGACGACAGACGCGAATAATAAGATCAAGGAGATGCTCGGCAAGCAGGTGGAAGGTAACGACGTACAGAGCTTGGGTTTCTGTGAGTATGCGGTCACGGCTCTCTGCGGTGCGGGAGGCAGTGTCGGTTGCTACGCCCTTGCAGGAGCGCTCGGGATCACGTCTGGTGTCGGTGGAGTAGCGCTTGCGGCAGTCTGCGGGATGATCGGAAGTCTCGGCTGCGCGGCGGCGACGGACGCGATTTGTGGATAGAGTGTAAAATAGAGTCTTCCAACACCATGGAAGGCTTTTTTCTTTTCCAATAAAAAAAGGAGAGCCGCGACGGCCCTCCTCTCTTCATCACTCTATGCCATTACTTAACCGAAAACCCTTCTGCTTCCTCCACGCCGTCTCCTGCTGCGAATTCATCCAGAAGCGCGCGCACTTCGTCGGTCGAGTTCGTGCTCATCAGCTGGTTCCGCAGCTCACTTGCGCCGCGGAAGCCGCGGACGTAGATTTTGAAGAAGCGGCGGAGCGGTTTGAAGAGACGCGGCTCCAGTTCTTCGGAATATTTGTCGTGCAGGTCGAGCTGCAGGCGGAGCAGGTCGAGCAGTTCGGCGCTCGTGTGCTCTTTCTTCTCTGTTTCGAAGGCGAACGGGTTGTGGAAGATGCCGCGCCCGATCATGATGCCGTCGACGCCGTATTTCTCGGCGAGCTCAAGACCTTTCTGGCGGTCCGGGATGTCCCCGTTGATGGTGATCAGGGTATCCGGAGCCACTTCATCGCGGAGCTTGACGATGTCCGGGATCAGCTCCCAGTGGGCATCGTAGTTGCTCATTTCCTTCTTCGTGCGAAGGTGGATGGACAGATTGACGATGTCCTGCTCGAGAAGGTGCTTGAGCCAGTCGAACCACTCGTCGACTTTCGTGTAGCCAAGGCGGGTCTTGACGCTGACGGGAAGTCCTCCCGCTTTGGCGGCTTCGATCAGCTCGGCGGCGACTTCCGGACGGCGGATCAGGCCGGAGCCTTTGCCGTTCCCGGCGACGTTCTGGACAGGACAGCCCATGTTGATGTCGATGCCCTTGAAGCCCATTTCGGCCATGCCGATGCTCATCTGGCGGAAGTATTCGGGTTTGTCGCCCCAGATGTGGGCGACGATCGGCTGTTCGTCTTCCGTGAACGTCAGGCGTCCCCGTACGCTGTCTTTCCCTTTCGGATGACAGTAGCTTTCTGTATTAGTGAATTCCGTGAAGAACACGTCCGGTCTCGCTGCTTCGGTCACGACATGACGAAAAACGACATCCGTCACAGCTTCCATCGGTGCAAGAACAAAAAACGGCCGCGGCAGCTCATGCCAAAAATTATCTTTCATCATATAGGAAACCCTTTCTTTTATGAGAATTGTTCAGTGAATGACTTCTTACTTTATCTATAACCAGTCAGACTGGATTTCAACCAGTATATACTTTAATGGTATTGGCCGAAAAGTGCAAGGGAACGGGGCTTCTCCATGTGTAGGAAATCCTTTACATCAAGGATTTTCATGTTTTATCGGCTTCTTCCGGGGTAGAAAAGTTATATTCCCATATTTGGAAGGAGTGGAGCACAGTGGACAGTGTGCTGTTGGTGAGTTTGTCCGTATTGTTCGCGATTGTCGTTTTTGTTCCGGTCGTGCTTTTGCTGCGGCTGTATATTCATGATGAGAAGCAGGAGGAGCATTCGGTCCTGCGCAATTATCCGCTGCTCGGGAAGTTCCGCTACATAATCGAGAAGATGGGTCCGGAGCTGCGGCAGTATCTGTTCCATAATGACAGGGAAGGGAAGCCGTTCAACCGCAAGGAGTTCGAATTCGTCAACAAGGCGGCGAAATACAATTCCCGGCTGATGTCGTACGGTGCGGAGCGGGATTTCACGGAAGACGGGTACTATTTGGTGAACGACATGTTCCCGGTCAAGGATGAGGAGCTGCGCAAAGAGGAAGCGGCACCGGTCGCGACGAAACTGTATGACGTCGATAAGGAGAAGTTGTTCAGCCGGCGGGAGCATGCGGAGGATGGCGAGCTAGACCCGGTCTATCTTCATGAGGACGATCGTGTCGTGTTAGGGCAGGATACGGTGACACAGCCGTTCAGGCCGAAGGGATTGATCGGCCAGTCGGCGATGAGCTTCGGGTCGCTCGGCGATCATGCGATCACGGCGCTGTCGAAAGGGCTCGGCCGTGCGGGCGGTACGTGGATGAACACGGGGGAAGGCAGTGTGTCGCCCTACCACTTGAAGGGCGACGTCGATATCATCATGCAGATCAGCCCGGGGTTGTTCGGCGTGCGCACGAAAGACGGCGATTTTTCCTGGGAGGAGTTCCGTAACCATGCCGGGACCGATCAGATCAAGGCTTTCGAGCTGAAGCTCGCCCAAGGCGCGAAGACGAGGGGCGGGCACGTCGACGGCAGGAAGGTCACCGAAGAAATCGCCGAAATCCGTAAGGTGAAGGCGGGCGAAGAGATCGACAGTCCGAACCGCTTCCCCGGGATCGATACGCCGGCACAGCTGCTTCATTTTCTCGAGGAGCTGCGGACGGTCGGGGACAAGCCGGTCGGCATGAAGATCGTCGTCGGAAGCGAGAACCAGCTGGAGCGGCTGATCACAGCGATGGAGGAGGAAAACATCGTCCCGGACTTCATCACGGTCGACGGCAGCGAGGGCGGTACGGGCGCGTCCTATTATGCCCTCGCCAATTCGGTCGGACTGCCGGCGTTCTCAGCAGTTCCGATGGTCGATGACGCCTTGAATCGGCACGGCCTGCGGGAGCGGACGAAGATTATCGCATCCGGGAAGCTGCTGACGCCGGATAAGATCGCGATGGCGCTTGCGCTCGGGGCGGATTTGATCAACATCGCCCGCGGCTTCATGATCAGCGTCGGCTGCATCATGTCGCAGGTATGCCATAAGAACACGTGCCCGGTCGGCGTCGCCACGACGGACAAGAAGCTTCAGGAGGCGTTGACGATCGAGGAGAAGGAGTACCGCGTCACCAATTACTTGATCGCGCTCCGCAAAGGGCTCTTCGACCTCGCCGCCATCGCCGGATTGAAGTCGCCGGTCGAGTTCAACCGGGAGCACATCGTCTATCATTCCGATTTCCGCAAGGCGGTGACGGAGGACCGGATGGTATGAATCAGAAAAAAAGGACGGAGCTTCGGCTCCGTCCTTTTTATGTTTCCGTCCGTTCGAAGGCCTGCTTCACGGCCTGGATGTATTCTTCCC
Source organism: Halobacillus sp. KGW1 (assembly GCF_001592845.1). NCBI lineage: Bacteria > Bacillati > Bacillota > Bacilli > Caryophanales > Bacillaceae > Halobacillus > Halobacillus sp. KGW1. Next base: position 1,059,733 of record NZ_LSOC01000003.1, on the reverse strand, counting down.
GGGCGCGCTGGGATAAGGCTGCTTCCGGTGCGACTTGTTCGAAGCCGTGGTAGGCGCCGGGATAGAGGTGGAATTCTACGTCCACCCCTGCCTCAGCCAGCTTCGTGACATAGGTGAGCGTTTCGCTGCGGAAGGGGTCGAGCTGGCCGATGCACGTGTACGTGTACGGCAGTCCGCTGTAGTCCTCGGCCCGGGCAGGGGCGGCGTAGGCGGGGACGTCGTCCGTGTCGTGAAGAGCACCTAAGTACATCCGCCAGCCGAAGGCGTTCGTCTTGTGGTTCCAGACCATCCCTTCGGTGATTTCGTGCGCCGACGGAGTGTCGTTGCGGTCGTCGATCATCGGATAGAGCGGCATTTGGAAACAGATCGACGGGTATTGCCGGTCACGGGCAAGCAGGGCGAGTGCCGCCGTCAAACCGCCTCCGGCACTGACGCCGGCGATGCCGATCCGGTCGCGGTCGATGTTCATCGCTTCGTGATGGTCAGCAATCCACGTCAGCGCCGTATAGCAATCTTCGAGCGCAGCGGGATACGGGTGCTCCGGGGCAAGGCGGTAGTCGACGGAAACGACGACACAGCCGGCCGTCTTGACGATGTCGCTGCACAGGCCGTCGCTTTCGTCATACGCGCCGAGGATGAATCCGCCGCCATGCATCCACAACAGGACGGGCAGCGTCTCGTCGCTGTCCTTCGGCCGGTAGATTTTCCATTTCAGCGCATCGCCGTCCGGTCCTGTGATCGTCTCATCGGTCATGGAAACGGCCGGATCCGTGTACGGCTCCTTCCTTCCCGCGGAATTCGCACGGATCGCAGGCAGATAGGCTTCGTTCATGTAGTCGTCAAAGCCGGGAAACTGGTCGAGATGTTCCCGCAGCTCCGGGTTTATCCTTTTATTCACTGGTTACACTTCCCTATGGTTTTGTCCCTTCCATCATACGGGAAGAAAATTATGGGAGTCAAAACATCAAGAAGCCGCCGCGCCCATCGGGGGACAGGCGCGGCGGCTTCTATGATCATGCTTCCTGTTCGTTCTGGAACGTCTCCACGACGTCGGCAATCTCGTAGATCATCGCTTCATCGACGTTCTCCTCTCCTTCTTCCGGGTAGATGTCCCACGTCTTCTTCTCGCCGTCCGGGCTGTTGTAGACGCCCTGGACGTAGCCGGCACCTTCGTTATTCACGGTACCGACAGACAGGTCTTCCATTAGAAACGCATGGATGTGCGTCTCATCCGCTCCGAGGAAGAAAATCGGGTACGGGGACTGTTCATAAAACTCGACGTACTCGTTCCCGTCGGCCGTATCGAAGGCATCCTTCGATACGATCAAGCCGTCATAGTCGCGTTCATCGCTCTCAAGCTCTGCCAAATCGACAGGGACCAATTCCAGGTTCTCCACTTCCGGTGGTTCGTCTTCCCCTGCGTAAGCAAAGACGAGGGGCTTCCCGTCATAGGACGCTTCCTCTTCCGAAGCCCCGGTATCTTCCGTTTCGTTTCCGGATGCGGTGTCCTGGCTTTGGCATGCGACCAGAGCCAGGGCGGATAAACCGACAATCAAGCATTTGAATAGCTTCATGGTATGCACCTCTTTGGAGCCGTATTTATAGACACCTTAACAGATGGACCGATTTTGTTGAATAGGCGGATGCCTCTATTTGGTCGTTTTTTTAATAAATGGAATACGTGTCATAGTCGTAGATATAGGCGTAGTGGTTGGATGTGCTGCTGACAGAGGCTGTGCCGGACCAGACGAGGCCGCTCGCTGTCGCAGAGCCGGAGATCGTCATTTCCTGGTTGTTATAGAAATCTCCGTTCACCTTCCACCAGATGGTCGTCGAACTCGTCAATTCGGCTTTGATGCTGCCACCGAAGCCTTTCGATGTCCCATTGTAGGAGCGGTTGATATCGACATCTTCAATTTCTTCAAAAGAATAGAAGGATCCGCTACCGCATGTCCAGACATAGAGGTTCAGGGTCGGCTTGTACGAAGAACTCACATCAAGGCTGACGCCGATCCGGTGCGGGTCGACGGCTCCGCAAGAGCTTCCTTCTGTCGTCGCACGTTTGGATGCGGCGTTCTGCAGTTCATTCGATTTATCCGGGTGCTGGGCTTTCGCCTTCTCGACGGAAATACCCTCATTGGCGGCGATTTCTTCAATCATCTCATCATAGGTCAATTTTTCAATCGTAACGTTTTCGTTATCATTCAAGTTCGCAAGGTCGATCGATCCCGACTGTCCACCCGTGCCGGCGGCGAAGGATGTGATCGGGAGACTGAAACCGAAAACCAAAAGGACGACGGCCATGCCTAACAGCTGAAAGCTTTTTCTCATGCGCTCCACTCCTTTAGTTGTTTGATAACTTCCAGTTAATTCCACCGTAACATAACTGGAAAGGATTTCAACGGGTTTCGGGGGATATGTACCTATCGTTCTATGACTTTAGGGAGGGGGTTCTTGGTATAATAATAGAAAAGGGCTAGAGGAGGCGTTGGAAATGTTCCAATCTATGCAAGCTGTGCCGCTCGGGGATGTGACGGAGGCGATGAACGACGGATTTTCCGATTACGTCGTGCCGATGCAGATGACAGAAGAGCAACTCGCGAACCGTATCGAGAAGCAGGGATTATCGAAGGAGCACTCGGTCGTGTACATAGAAGAAGGGAAAATCGCCGCCGTTCTGCTGCTCGGGATCGATGTGTTCCAGGAGACGAAGCAGGCGTGGATCGGCGGCATGGCCGTCCGTCCGAAGTTCCGGGGAAGGGGCATCGCCCGCAAACTGCTGGACTTCGCTGTCAAAACCGCGGAAGAAGCGGACTGTGTCGAAGTCCTGCTTGAAGTCATCACGGAAAACACACGTGCTTGGCAGATTTATGAGGCATACGGATTCGAAACCATCAACGAACTGATGGTCGCCGGGCTTGGCGCTTTGCCGTCCCCGGATGATGGTCTTCCGGACATACGCTTTGAAAAAGAGGAGGAGGATGTGACGGAACCGTACCGCACGCCGTGGCAGAACCGCCTGGAACGGACGGGGAATGCGTACCACATCTGTCTGGACGGGGAAAGGGTCGGCTGGATATCCTTCATGCAGAGAGAAGCGAAGGCGATGGTCCTGCAGATGCAGGTGACCGATCAATCGCTGACGGCCCGCATCCCCGCAATCCTCCAGCAGTTGAAGGTGGACTTCGGAATCGAACAGCTTTCGGTTCATAATTTCATGATGGATACGAAGGAATATGAAGGGTTGGCGGATCTTGTGGCGGGGGATGTCATCCAACAGTATCAGATGAGAAAAAGCATCGGCTGAGGCTGGCTGGACAGACCGCTATGAAAGAAGCAGGACTCTATGGAGCCTTGCTTTTTTTTGTGGAGAAAATAGTTAGAAAATTTGGTAAAATGAAGGAAACCGTAAAAGGAGACCTGCAGATGGAAATGACGCACACCCGCCTTCTTGTCGATAACTACAAGGAATGCTTTCACTTCTATAAGAATGTCCTCGGCTTTTCGGTCGTTTGGGGAGATGAGGATTCGAACTATGCCGACTTCCGTTTCCAAGGCTGTACGCTCGGTCTGTTCGAGCGGAGGCAGATGATGGAGGCGGTCGGGGAGATATATAAGGAGGAAATCCCTCGGGTCGATACGGCGGCGCTGATCTTCCGGGTGGATGATGTGGAAGCGGTGTATGAGGAGATGCGGGAGAAGGTGACGTTTCTTACTACGCCGACGGAACAGAAGGATTGGGGGATCAAGGTCGCCCATTTCCGGGATCCGGCCGGTACGCTTCTGGAAATCTATGAGAGTATGAAGCTATAAAACGAATATTTATACAAAAATTCATCTTTTTATTCAAATTAATTGATTATCTCCTTGCGTTATTGATTGTTTTAATATACGATATAATGCATAAACATTCATAGAGTTGGACGTCAAAAGCGCAGTCAGAGGGAAGCTTGGATCGGAATCATTGTCACGGCATGATGGATACATACCTACTGATGCAGCAGCGGCGGGGACGCTGCTGTTTTTCGTTTACTTCCAGCTTCACGAAAAGGAGATCAGGCAGATGGCACATACTAATCAGCAAACGACACCACAACCGAATCAACCGAAGGAGAACAAGGGAATCAACATCAACGCCTTTGCGCTCATCTTCGGGGTCATCATCCTTTCCGCGGTACTGACTTATATCCTGCCGGCGGGGGAATATCAGCGGGTCGAACAGGACGGACGTACGGTCGTCGATCCTGATTCCTTCGAGTTCACGGATCAGTCGCCGGTCGGATTCTTCGACGTGTTCGGAAGCATCCATACCGGAATGGTGAACGGAGCGGGGATCATCTTCTTCGTCCTCATCATCGGCGGTGCCTTCGGAATCCTGAAGGCGACCGGGGCGCTGGATGCGCTGATTTTCACGCTTACGAAGAAGCTTGCGGATAAGGAACTGCTGCTGATACCTGTGCTGACCCTGTTCTTCGCGATCCTCGGGTCGTTGATGGGGATGGCGGAGGAGACGATCATCTACATCGCCATCGTCGCTCCGCTTGCGATTTCGCTCGGATTCGACTCGATCGTCGGCTACGCCATGGTTGCGGTCGGGGCGAACATCGGCTTCATGAGTGCGGTGATGAACCCGTTCAACGTCGCCGTCGCTCAAGGGATCGCCGAACTGCCGCTTTATTCCGGCATGGGATTCCGGATCATCCTGCTTGCGAGCTTCTATCTGGTCGCAGTCTTCTACATTTACCGCTATGCGAAAAAAGTGAAAAAGTATCCGGAGCTCCGTTATCTCGGAAATGCTCCGAAAGATAAATTCAAGACGACATCGGAAGTGAAGATGGAGACGCATCATAAATGGATCCTTCTCGTCTTCCTTGCGAACTTCGGCGTACTGATCTACGGTGTGCTACAGTTCGGCTGGTATATCAGAGAGATCGCGGCACTCTTCCTTTTGTTCGGCGTCCTCGTCGGAATCATTGCGAGAATGTCTCCGAATAAAATCGCGGACAGCCTGATGGACGGTGCCAAACAGGTGATGGCGGGTGCCCTCATCATCGGTTTCGCCCAGGCGATCATCGTCGTCTTCCAGGACGGGAAATTGATGGATTCGATCCTGTTCTATGCAGCGAGCTTCTTAGGAGAACTGACGCCTGCCTTGAACGCGATCGGCATGTTCTTCGTCCAACTGTTCCTGAACTTCCTCGTCCCGTCCGGAAGCGGACAGGCGGCGCTGACGATGCCGATCATCGCACCACTCGCCGACCTCGTCGGTGTGACGAGACAGACAGCCGTCCTCGCCTTCCAGCTTGGCGACGGTATTTCGAACTCGATTTTCCCGACATCGGGCGTCCTCGTCGCAGGACTTGCCATGGCGGGCATTCCATATACGAAGTGGGTGAAGTGGGTGTACCCGCTCATCCTTATCCAGATCGGCATGGCCATCGTCTTCCTGCTGATCGCCCAGGCCATCCAATTCGGCCCATTCTAAGCTTTATGACCAACGGAGGTAGCTGACATGATGACAACGATAGCGATAGATAAACAACTGACCCAATGGACGATCGACCAGCGGAGACACTTCCATAAGCACCCGGAACTGTCCGGTCAGGAGCACGAAACGTCCGCTTACGTAAAGAAACAGCTGGAGGAACTCGGCATCCCGGTTCTGCCTGGATTCTCGGAACCGAACGTCGTCGCCCTTTTCAAAGGGACGGAAGGGAAGAAAATGATCGCCCTCCGTGCCGATATGGACGCCCTTCCTATTCAGGAAGAAGGCGACAATCCCTATACCTCTACAGTGCCCGGCGTCATGCATGCCTGCGGCCACGACGGCCATACGGCGACGCTGCTCGGTGCGGCCAAATGGATGACGGAGCATCCGGATCAGATTAAGCACGACATCGTGTTGATTTTCCAAAGCTCGGAAGAGGAATCGCCGAGCGGCGCCCAGCAGCTCGTGAAAGACGGGGTGCTCGAAGGCGTCGATGCCATCTACGGCATCCATTACATGTCGAACGTCCCGAAAGGAAAAATCGGCTTCGCCGAGGGCTACGCGATGGCGTCCTGCAATGATTTCGACATCACGATCGAAGGAAATGGCGGCCACGGCGGCAACCCGCACGAAACGGTCGATCCGATCTATATCGCGACCCATCTGATCCAAAGCTTCCAGTCGATCATCAGCCGTAACCTGAACCCGATGCACCCGGGCGTCATCTCTTTCGGCAAGATGGAAGCGGGCCACTCCTACAACATCGTACCGGATAAAGTCCATTTGAAGGGGACGATCCGCGCCCTCACGTTCGAAGGCGCTGACATGATGCACCAGAAAACCGTAACCCTCACGGAAAAAATCAGCGACAGCTTCGGTGCCAAAGGCCACTACCAATTCATCGAAGGCACCCCGCCGCTCTATAACCATCCGGAATCCTGCAAGAAAGCGAAAGCCCTCATCGAAACGAGCTTCGGTGCGGACGCCTTCATGGAGCTGGAACCGGTGATGGGAGCGGAAGATTTCTCTTATTACTTGAAGGAGAAAGAAGGAGTGTTCATCAACGTGGGGATGCAGGGGGAGAAGAGCCGGTATCCTCACCACCATCCGAAGTTCGATTTGGATGAGGATGTGTTGGAAACGGGATTGGAGCTTGTCGTGCGGTTGGCGGTTTCTGAATGAAATAGCTTTCTATCAAAAGTGCAGCTGCCGGCTGCACTTTTTTGGTATTATTCTATATTTTCCCTTACTGTTAAGGGGAGTTGAATAATGAATCTGTGGAGGGAGAGGACAGATGAGCCATAAACTGAAGGTCGGAGAATTGAAAGCCCTCTATCTCACCGAAGAACAAATATGGCGGACGTTCACCATCGTCCTGACAGCACGATCGAAGAAGTCTGCCACCTATAAATTCGGACTGTTAAAAGCGATGATCGAGAACCTTTACCAAGTCGATGAGCAAGGTCAGGTCACCTATGATCAGCTGGCCTATTCTTTTACGAAAATCTATTGGAATCTCGTCATTCATCATCAGCTGGAGCAGGGGACGCGGGGGTCTGCGGTCGTCAATCGATTGTTGGACATACAATCACAGGGAAATATCCCGAGAGATGTAACATTCGATAAACTGGATCCTACTTTGCAGTTGAGGGCTGTAAGACAGGTGAAGTCTGTGATGAAGACAAACGTCTTCGGAGCCCTGTACGGTGATACCCATGGGGCATTCTATGCGTTCGATCATAAGACGGAGCAGTTCCGGTTCCATAAGGCTGTCCTGACGTTCATGCGGAAATACCAGCGATTAATGGTGGATTTGATCAACTACCATATGGCGAAGATGATCGAACAGCTCAATGAAGTGCCGAACGTCCATTATCTGCTGGATAAGGTGGAGAGCATAGCCAAGCGTTCGACGTTGAAGCCGTTTGAAAATGTCCTCCTGCAGTATTTTGAGCAGAGCTGCTTTTATTGTGGTCGCAGCTTAGCTAAAGGGGATGTGCAGACACATGTCGATCATTTCATTCCGTGGTCATTTGTGCAGTCGGATCATCTGTGGAACCTCGTGTTGACATGCAGAAGGTGCAACACGTCGAAAAACGATAAGATTCCTGTGCGGGATTACTTGGATGATGTGGTAGAACGGAATGAATCGCTGCTTACCTATCCGGAGCTTGTCGTCCATGACAGGGATTTGCTGCACTATAAAGAAGAGAAAATGGTCCATTTATATGAGTATTCGATTCAGAATGGGTATGAGGATATCTGGCTTCCGAGTTGACGGGAATCCTCTTTTTAAAGTAAGTCAAAGCAGGTTACTTAATGGAGTGCTTACGTTCTTCTCTCTATTCAACTACTTTTCCATCCAGCGCCTTTGCCCTCACCTTTCTCCCACGCAAGAATAGAATAATAGATAACGATTATCAAAATAGAGGTGGAAGAAGTGGGGTCGGAAATACCGTTTTTGAAAGGTCTGACAGGAGAGGTGGTCACTCCGAAGGACCCGGAATATGAAGAGGCGCGCCAGGAGTGGAACCGGGCGATCGATAAGTTTCCGCTCGTGATCGTGTACTGTGAGCGGAAAGAGGATGTGAAGAATGCGATCCGCTGGGCGCGCAGGCACCGGGTGAGCATCCGGATCCGGTCGGGCGGGCATCATTATGAGGGGTATTCGACGGGGGATTTCGTGCTGGTGATCGATATCAGCCGGTTGAATGCGCTGCGGTTGGATGAGCATCACCACCTCCTTTATATGGGGGCTGGGGCGAAGAATACCGAAGTGTACGATTTCGTCGGTTCGAAGGGCTACGTTTTTCCCGGGGGGACGTGTCCGACGGTCGGTGTCGCCGGGTTCACGCTCGGGGGCGGCTGGGGATTTTCCAGCCGGCTGCTCGGTCTTGGGTGCGACAGTCTGGTGGAGATGGAGCTCGTCAATTTCAAAGGGGAGATCGTGAAAGCGAACAAGCACCGCCATGCAGATTTGTTCTGGGCGTGCCGGGGCGCCGGGGGCGGGAATTTCGGTGTCGTCGTCGAGATGACGTTCCAGCTGCCGAAGCCGGTGAACAGTCACGTGACGCTTGTCCGTTTCTACTATGTCGGCACGACGGAGGAGAAGCAGGCGGCGGTGATGGACATTTGGCAGGAGTGGCTGCCTTGTCTCGACAAGCGGATGACGCTGGTGGCGAGCTTCTATCATGCGGCGGAAGAAGGGCTCGGCATCTTCGCTCAAGGGTTCTTCTACGGTCCGCCGGAAGAAGCACGGCTGCTGCTGGCGCCGTTTGCGGTAGTGGAAGGGTTCCGGGTGGAGCTGGAGGAGTCGCCGTTCCTTGAGGCGGTGCAGAAGGTGGAGGAGACGTATCCGCCGTCGGAGAAATTCAAATCGACGGGGCGGTTCGTCGATCGGCGATTTACGGATAAGGAGCTCGAGACGATAGCCGGGCTCGTCCAGAATCCGGCGGAAGGATCGGTGTATGCAGCGGTCTCGTTCTATGCGATGGGGGGACAGATCTCGAAGATCGATAAGCGTGATACGGCATTTTACTACCGGGATGCGCACTATATCATCGGGATTCAATCCGTATGGACAGAGGATATGTTCGCTGAGAAGAACAAGGCATGGGTCCGCGAGCGCTTCGAGTATATCAAGCGGATCACGGACGGGTCGTATGTGAATTTTCCAATCAGCGGGTTGAAGGATTATGAACGGGAATATTTCGGAGCCAATGCGAAGCGGCTGGACATGGTGAATGAACGGTATGATCCGTACAACGTGTTCCGCTTTCCACAGGGGCTTTAGGTGACAGGACATGGGAGGCGCTCCCGTGTCTGTTTTTGTGCAGAAAAGCAGGTTTCAACGAATTGTCACAAACCCTCGATTCATGGAGTTCCGTCCCCGTGAAGCCTGTCCTATCACCGTTCGGAAGGGAGGGGAAGGACGCAATGGAGGCATAATGTAAGGAATCCCCCCTCCCGTATGGATTGCGCCCGTCTATCCGAGCGATTAAGATGGAGGTAGATTCTATTAACACCTTGATTAAAGGAGATTGCACATGCTGAATACAACGATTGGAAAATTGAGAGTGACGGGATTCCTGGAAGGTTTGTCGTTTCTGTTTCTTTTGTTCATCTCGATGCCGTTGAAGTATATATGGGACATTCCGGAGTTCGTGACGTATAACGGGATGATCCACGGGGCGCTGTTCGTGTTGTATGTCCTCGTCGTCGGTTATGTCACGTATCAAGTCCGTTGGTCCAAGAAATGGATGATCGGCGCCCTCGCCGCTTCCGTGATTCCGTTCGGAAACTTCGTGCTCGACCGCAAGCTGCAGGGCAGGTTCCCGGAGCATCAGACCGAACGGGCAGCAGGATAATTTCATAGACGAAAAAAAGAGTCGAACCTCAGGACGAGGTTCGGCTCTTTTTGTGCTTTTTTACAGGAATGTATCGACGATCAAATAGGCGTTCAGCAGGATGACGATGAAAGAGATCACCCAGGCGGCCGCCGTCGTCATGCGATGGTTCTTCAATCCGCCCATGATCTCCCTGTTGCTTGTGAACATAATCAAAGGTACGAGCGCGAAGGCAATGCCAAAGGACAGCACGACCTGGCTTGCGACGAGTGCTTTCGTCGCGTTGACGCCTGAGAGGATGATTGCAAGCGGCGGGATCATCGTGATGGCACGCCTGAGGTACAGGTTGATGCTTTTTCTTATAAAGCCCTGCATGACGACGTCGCCGGACATTGTGCCGACCGATGAGCTCGAGAGTCCTGCGATCAGGAGGCCGAAGCCGAACAGGATCGCTGTGAAAGGTCCGAGCGTCGAGCCGAGTTCGTTGAACATGACGGTCAAATCGTCGATGCGCATGTCGCGGTCGAAGAACAGGGCGGCTGCGATGACGAGCATGCTCATGTTGATGGCACCGGCGATGATCATCGCAAGGACGATATCGATGAATTCGAAGCGGAAGATCTGCTTCTTCTCTTTCTCGGTCCTGCCGACGACGCGCTTGTTCGTGAGTGCCGAGTGCAGGTAGATGGCATGCGGCATCACGGTCGCGCCGAGAATGCCGGCGGCGAGGATGATGCTGTCTGTGCCTTCGAAACTCGGGACGGCGATGCCGTGGCCGACTTCGGTCCAGTCAGGGTGCGCGAAGAACGTCTGGAGCGCAAAGGCCAGAACGACCATCAGCACCATAGCGGATATCGTCGTTTCGAAGGCGCGGTACCCCCTCCGCTGCATTTCAAGGACGGCGAAGCTCGCAAGTGCCGTTATGACGGCAGACGGAACCATGCCGATGCCGAAGATCAGGTGCAGGCCGAGTGCCGCTCCGATGAATTCGGCAAGATCTGTCGCGATGATGACGAGCTCGCTCTGGATCCAGAGGAAGATCGACGTCTTTTTCGAGAAGCGGTCACGTGCCACTTCAGGGAGATTCCGGCCGGTCGCAATGCCGAGCTTCGCGGACATGGACTGGATCAGGACCGCCATCAAATTCGAGAAGGCGATCACCCATAACAATTGGTAGCCGTAGGTGGAGCCTGCGGCGATGTTCGTTGCGAAGTTCCCGGGGTCGATGTAGGCGACGGCTGCGATGAACGCGGGTCCGAGGAACGGAAGGAGACGCTTCAGCCCCTTTACATCCCCGCGCAGCACCGCTTCTGCTGCGGATGTGGTTGTGCTGGTACTACTCATGTTTCTTCACCTGTTTCTGTATATTTTGCCTTTATCATAAAAAGTTGCCTGAGGTAAAAACTTAACACACGACTATTATATTCCCACTTTTTAGGTTTGTAAACAGAATCGTTTTTCGAATTTCTTCAGAAAAAAATATTTTTTTTGTAAAAACGTGACACCAAAATGCGAGGTTCTTTCGATTATAGATTGAGAGGCTTTTTATAGTCCTCCAGAAAATGAAAGGAGTTGGAAGGATGAATTATTTGAAAGAGTTGAACGTGTTCCTGGACCGATTGGAGATGGAGGAGATGAGCGCAGGAGCAGCGATCCTCTGGGTGTCGCTCATGCATTTCAACAACAAAGCAGGGTGGAAGAAGGAGTTCGCGCTGCCATCGATGGTGCTCATGACGAAGGCACGCCTGTCGGAGACGTCCTTCAAACGGGCGCGGAAGGAGCTGAAGGAGAAGGGGTATATCAAGCACACCTTCGTTGCGAGAAACCGTGCTCCGGTGTATGAGATGATCTCGCAGCTGGGTCCGGAACAGACCGCCGGTTCGGCCGGAGGAACGGCCCTTGAGCCGGACCATGGGACGGCCCGTGGGACAGCCCCTTTATATAAACAAAAGGAAAAGAAACAAAACAAGCATGAGGAGGCGGACGCTCCTTTGATCGATCCTCATACGTTCTACGAGCAGCATATCGGCCCATTGAATCCGTTGATCATCGAACGGATCACCTACTGGTGTGAGGAGCTTTCGGACAGGCTTGTGATCGAGGCCGTCAAACGGTCCGTGGAGCAGAACAAGCATTTCTTCCGGTATTGTGAAGCGATCCTGAAACGGTGGGCGGCAGACGGTGTGAAGACGGTCGCTGATGTGGACCGCATCGACTCGATGAAGGAGAAGGCAGGCGGCGGGGAAGACCTGTTCGAAGCATTCCGAAGGGAGCGGGAGCAATGACGTATGAAGAAGCGGTGAAGGTGCTGAAGACGATCAAGGATTTCTATCCGGATAAATTCCAGCTTACTGAGAACACGATCGCCATGCTTGTCCCGGAAATCGAGAAGATGGAGTATGTACCGGTGATGAAGCGTCTCACGGCGTATGTGTGGGAGAATCCTTTTCCACCGCGGCTCGTAGATATTGCGTCGTATCCGGAAGAAGTGGAGGATCAGCTGGAAGAAGAACGGAAATGGGCACAGGAAGCGGCGGCAGTATCCATGGAAACCAAACGGAAATTCGAAGAAGCGATGAAAAATCTGATGAGGAAGGTGACGCAGGATGTTTATAAATGAAGCGGCAGAACAAGTAGTGATCGGATCGATTTTGTTGGACGGGGGATTGATGGAGGATGCGCTGTTGTTTCCGGTCCACTTCTCGAATCCCGGGCACAGACGGATTTATGAGGGGATGAAGAATATCCATGAGCGGAACGAGCCGGTCACCATCCTCACGGTCACGACAGAGCTGAAGGGAGAAATCGGCAAAGTGGGAGGCGTCGGGTATTTGGCGGAACTGGCAGGATCGATCGCGACGACCACCACGTTCCGGCACGATCAGCGGCTCGTCCTCGATGCCTATCGTCACAGGGCGTTGGGAGAGGCCTGTACCCGCTATATGAACGACCCGACAGATGACGGGATCGAAGAACTCTATCAGTTCTCGGAGAAATACCGCAAGTTGAGTCTGGACTGCACCGATAAGCAGATCGAAGAAACGCTGCTTGAAATCGTCCGTGAGATGGATGAAGCGGAGAAGGGGAAGACCGGTTATGGAACAGGTAATGAGCTGCTCGATATTAAAACCGGCGGCATTCAGCCCGGCGATTTGGTGATATTGGCGGCCCGTCCGTCGATGGGGAAGACGGCCTATGCGCTTCATCTTGCGGCCAATCATTGTGAGGGCGGAGGCAGTGTCCAGATCTTCAGCCTGGAGATGGCCGTCAAGCCGCTGCTGCAGCGGATGATTTCGGCGGATGCGTCGGTGAACGGCAGGAAATGGCGGTCGAGGATGTTCAGCGACAGCGATTATGAAGGCGTCGTGGAATCGGTCGGGCGGATTTCCGAATGGGAACTCGACATCCATACCCATGCTTCTACCTACGAGGATATCCACGCTCATACGAGAGCTTACCTTCGCAGACATAAACCTCCGCGTCCGATGATCATCATCGACTATCTCCAACTGATGTCCACGAATGACCGCCATGAACGTCGCGACCTCGAAATCGGCCACATCACCCGCTCCCTTAAGAAAATGGCGGTGAAATATAACATTCCGATCATCCTCCTATCCCAGCTTTCCCGCCAGGTCGACCAGCGCCGCGAGAAGCCTCCGCTTCTGTCTGACCTGCGCGAATCCGGCAATATCGAACAGGATGCCGATATGATCACTTTCCTCTACCAATCCCAGGACCCGCAGGATGAAGCACACAAGGATAAAATCCATCTCCATATCGGCAAGCACCGGAACGGCCCGGTTGGAGACATTCCAATGTATTTCCGCAAAGAGTTCGGTAGATTTGAAGAACGGGGAGAGGGGAGTCTGGAGGCTTTACCGGAGCAAGGAACGTTTTTACTTCAAAAAAAGAACACGCCGACTCCGACAGTCTGACCGCCTCTTCTGTGACCTTCCGCTCAGATCGTTTCCGTGATTCCCTGATTGTTAGTCTTCCTTTCCTGTTTTTTCAGTAGAGAGGTCTGTTTTATTGATTCCATTCCGGGGGAGGAGTAAAGTGTCTCGATGTGGAAAGTTTTAGCAGAAAGGATGAGGCAGATGTGGAAAGAAGACTATGTAAAAGTGAATGATGTCCATCTTCATTACGTAACCAAAGGAGAAGGAGAGCTGATGCTGTTCCTTCACGGATTCCCGTACTTCTGGTACAACTGGAACCATCAGATGGAAGCCTTCGCGGAGGATTATAAGGTCGTCGCGGTCGATATGCGCGGCTACAACCTCTCCGATAAGCCGGAGGATGTCGAGGCTTATAAGATGAAGATTCTCGTTGATGATGTGAAGAAAGTGATCGAAGCGTTCGGAGAGAAGGAATGTATCCTCGTCGCGCATGACTGGGGCGGTGCGATTGCCTGGTCGCTTGCCTATACGGACCCTTCTTATGTGAAAAAACTGATCATGTTCGATGCGCCGCACCCGCACACGTTCCGTCGGGAGCTTGCGGAGAATCCGGCCCAGCGGGAGGCGAGCAGCTATATGGGATTCTTCCAGCGTCCGGATGCGCATGAGCTCCTGCTTCAGAATGATGCGGAGCGGGTGAAGAAGATTGTAACCTATCCGGGTCTCGAGAAAGGCTACCTGACCGAGGAGGAGGCGCAGAAATACGTCGATGCCTGGACACAGCCGGGAGCGATGAACGCGATGCTGAACTATTACCGGGCGATTTCCTTCTTCCCGTTCGAGGAGCATCTGAAGAAGCCGCTCCGCCTGCCGTATGACACGTTCGAAGCGCCGACACTCCTGATCTGGGGCGATGACGATATCGCTTTTGAGAACAGTAACCTGGACGGGATCGAAGCGTATGTTCCGGATATCACGATCCACCGTATGCCGGGCGTCGGCCATGCGCCGCACCACGAGAAGCCGGCAGAGGTCAATGGTTATATGCGTGCATTCCTTGAAAGAAAATGATGGTGAAAAACGTCCTCGGATGAGGGCGTTTTTTGTTGTTTTTTTACTGAAAAAGGACGTTTTGCTGTTCGGGATGCAGGAGAGTATGGGAGAAAGGTAGAAAGTAAGAAGAAAATCTATCGGTATAGGGGAGCGGTGTATGGAGATCATCGTGCAGTTTCAAATCAATCTATTTGCCCTTGTCATTCTGGCTGTCCTGTATATGATCATGTGGGCGAAGTCCAAGGTGGAGAGCTTCGGGAAGAAGGTGCTGAAGACGATCATGGCAGCGACCGCCTGTGCGATCGTTCTCGAACCGATGACGTGGATTTTCGACAAGAAGCTGTTCCCCGGGGCATTCGTACTCGAGTATTCGACCAACTTCCTCCTGTTCCTGATCGGACCGGTCCTCGGCGGTCTGATGCTGTCGTATGTCGATTACCATCTTTTCAAAGATCCTTCCCGTGTGCAGAAACGCATGTACTACCAGCAGCTCAGCATCGTGACGCTTGCTGTCCTTCTCATCAATATCTTTCATCCTATCTACTTCGACGTCGAACCGGGCATCAATAAATTCAGCAGCGCCGCGTTCAAAGACGTCCATTACGTCGTCCTCGGCAGTCAATATGTCTATATGTTTGCATTCGTTATTAAGAATCGAAAGCGGCTGCTCTCGTATGTCACCGGTCTCTTCCTCCTTTTCTTTGCGCTGCCGATCGTCGGAATGGTCGTCCAGCTGTTCGAATCGCGGATCTATTTCTCATGGACGGCAATCGTGATCGGGATTCTCGTCTCCTATATGTTTCTTGAATCGGCGACGACGGAGGAGGATTTCCTGACGAAGCTCTATAACCGGCAGAGTTATGAAGTCTATGTCAATCACCTGATCGAGATCCGTCGTCCCTTCGGCGTATTGTTGATCGATCTCAACCATTTCAAGGAAGTCAACGATAAATACGGCCACCGAGAGGGCGATCAGGTTCTCGTCGGCTTTGCCCGGGTGTTAAAGAAGGTTTTCCAGCACAAAGGGCTCTGCGCCCGCCTCGGCGGGGATGAATTCATCGTCGTCGTCGAGAAGGAGATCCGGAACGTCGTGCCTGCGGTCGCGGAAGTCGAGCGGAAGTTGAAGCGGCAGGAGGAGGCGCTTCTCCGCCAGACTCGTTTCAGCTACGGTTACCAAGCGTATGAGCCGGGCATGTCGACAGAGGAACTGTACACGGCAGCCGACCGGAAGATGTATGAGTTCAAGCGCATGGGCAGGCAAAAGAAGACGCTTACGTAACATCAGGGGCATTTTTCTACTTGCAAAAACGGTGACCTGAGGCGGGAAGCGTACTATACTAGGGGTTGGAAGTTCATTAAGGAAAGAAGGATTCATTGTGTCAAAAGCAGCAAAGATTCTCTTACAAATAGCCGGACTCTATCTTATTTATCTGATCGGGACGTGGATCCAGTCGGCGCTCCACCTGTTCATTCCCGGCAGCGTCATCGGCCTGCTTCTGTTATTCGTATTATTGATGCTGAAGGCGGTGCCGGAGAAGTGGTTCCGGAAAGGGACGGGCTTCATGATCGCGAACCTCCCGTTCTTCTTCATCCCTGCGACCGTCGGTATCATCAGTTACGCTTACGTCTTTAAAGGAAAAGGGCTGCTTCTGATCGTGATCGGCCTTCTCAGCACCGCGCTTGTGATGGGGCTCTCCGGAGTCGTCACCCAGCGGATGGTCAGAAGGAGGGAGGAAGCATGAAGGAGATAGGTATCGGAATCTTCATGGTCGTCCTCACGGTGGCTGCCTATAAGGCGGCGACCTTCGTTTACCGGAAGCACAACCGGATGTACACGGCGCCGATCATCGTCTCCACGGTGATCATCATCGCGTTCCTCCTCGTCTTCCACCTGCCGTATGAAACGTATATGACAGGCGGGAAATGGATCGATCACCTGCTGGGGCCGGCCGTCGTGGCGCTTGCGTATCCGTTGTATCAATACAGGGAGATTCTGAAGCGTATGCTCGTCCCGATCGTCACAGGTACGTTCATCGGTGCCATCGTCGGCATCACGTCAGGTCTGCTCCTCAGTAAGTGGGCAGGATTCAGCAGCCTGATCATCCATTCGATCGTCCCGAAATCCGTGACGACGCCTGTTGCGATGTCCATTGCCGAATCGACGGGCGGTGCGATGCCGCTCGCCGCTGTCTTCGTCATGATCGCCGGCATCGGCGGTGTGCTGATCCATCCGTTCGTCATGCGCTATACGAACCTGACGCACCGGATCGGGCGCGGCGTCGGGATGGGAAGTGCCTCCCACGCCATCGGAACAGCGACGGCGATGGAGCGCGATACGCTGGAAGGCTCGATCAGTACGATCGCCATGGTGCTGAGCGCCGTCATCGTATCGATCCTTGCCCCTGGTCTCTCCCTGTTACTACTATGAAAAATGACGAAAAACGTCGGAGACTCCGGCGTTTTTTTTCGTTTCTTGTAGATTGGGAGAATGCCCCTTGCTGAACGGGTTAATATTGGATAGTATTAGCTTAATCTAATCGGATAGGAGGCGGAAAGGATGATGATTGGGGGACCATTTCTCGTTGCGACGATTCCCGGGGTGCTGGTCGTGATACTCTCGTACTGGCTGGCGCAGAAGAATCTGCCGCTGCTGGTGAAGATGCTGCCGACGATGCTGGCGGCCCTGGCTGCCACCATCCTGTTTTTTGTCGGCTTCGTCATGATCCGAGGTTTTGAAGGAGCGGCGTACAGTCTGCTTGCCATCTTCTTGATGGGCTATGCCGTCGTCGCTTCGACCGTTGCCAGGAAGAGACGGCAGCTGCTTAAGGAGAAGGAATCAGGAGAGGCGTAATCTACGCCTCTCTTCTGCTTTTTGAAAAATTTATTTTCAGGTAAGAGGGACGGGCTCCGGGAAATGGGACGCTTTCCACGGGGCGGCCGGTGAGCCTCCTCATCGCTTCGCTCTTCCGGGGTTTCACCTGTTCCGCTAATCCCGTCGGAGTCTGCCCATTTCCCTCCGCCCTTCACGGCGAGCATCCTTTCTTCTGATACAAAAGTAAAAATGTGAGGAGATCCGGAACCTATTTTGTCATGGTTTCAGGAAGATACATAACACCCTTTCTATGGGAAATGGTAGCACGATTCCAATTTTCGTCCCATGTGTTTTTTACATGCACGGGACATGCTTTCTTTTCTTACTATATCGGAGAACGTATTTTTCCTTGGTCATGTGCGGACAGACGCCTTTCCTGCCGTTTTCCGATATGAAAAATTGTATATAATTGTTAGATAATAGTGACTTTTCGGTGTATAAAGCGGTATCATAGAGACAGGGTCATTAAATGACAGGAGAGGTGCGATTTTGTGACCTCGGCATCTTTTCTGCAAATTTCATGATATAAGGATGGTTAATATGAGCAGCAGAGAAACGAAAACAGACGTGATCTTGATAGGTGCTGGCATTATGAGTGCGACCCTCGGTTCACTCTTGAAGGAATTAGCCCCAAATTGGAACATTACCGTTTTTGAGAAGCTCGGAACGCCCGGAGAAGAAAGCTCGAATGAATGGAATAATGCAGGGACTGGCCATGCGGCTTTGTGTGAGTTGAATTACACGAAGGAAAAGGCGGATGGTTCGATCGATATGACGAAGGCTGTCTCGATCAATGAACAGTTTCAGGTGTCCAAACAGTTCTGGTCTCATTTGGTGAAGACCGGCCAGTTGAAGGACCCGGAACAGTTCATCCGGCCACTGCCCCACATGAGTCTCGTCTTCGGAGGAGAGAATGTCGACTTCCTGAAGAAGCGCTATGATGCGATGTCACAAAATCCTCTTTTTAAAGGGATGGAGTATTCGGAAGATCCAGAGCAGCTGAAAGAGTGGATTCCGCTCATCATGAACGACCGCCATACTCACGGACCGGTCGCGGCGACGAAGATGGATAGCGGTACCGACGTCAACTTCGGTTCCTTGACAAGGAAGCTGTTTCAGAATCTGGAGGCCAAAGGGGTGGAAGTGCAGCATCATCACCACGTCAAGGATTTATATCGGACGAACGACGGCCGCTGGGAATTGAAGATGTACGATGATAAGAACGATAAGCTGGAAACCCGGAAGGCGGATTTCGTATTCCTCGGTGCGGGTGGTGGAAGCCTCCATCTTCTGCAGAAGTCCGGCATTCCGGAAGGCAAAGGAATCGGCGGTTTCCCTGTCGGGGGGCAGTTCCTTGTCTGCAAGAATCCGGAGATTGTCGAACAGCATGAAGCGAAGGTGTACGGCAAAGCTCCTGTAGGTGCACCGCCGATGTCGGTGCCGCACTTGGATACCCGCTATATCGGCGATCAGAAGACGCTGTTGTTCGGTCCGTTCGCAGGGTTCTCGCCGAAGTTCCTGAAGACAGGTTCGTTGATGGATTTGTTCACATCGATCAAACCGGGCAACATTTTGACGATGCTTGCAGCGGGAATGAAGGAAATGGCGCTGACGAAGTATTTGATTCAGCAGGTACTCCTGTCGAAGGAGCAGCGGATGGATGCTTTACGGGAGTTCATCCCGAATGCGAAGAGCTCCGATTGGGACCTCGTCGTTGCCGGCCAGCGTGTCCAGGTAATCAAGGATACGAAGGAAGGCGGCAAAGGAACGCTCCAGTTCGGGACGGAAGTCGTGAACAGTGCGGACGGTTCGATTGCGGCTTTGCTCGGGGCATCCCCGGGGGCGTCGACAGCCGTGCACGTCATGATCGATGTGCTGAACCGCTGCTTCCCTGACCATATCGATCAATGGAAGCCGAAGCTCGCCAAGATGATTCCATCCTACGGCGTATCGCTCGTCGATCACCCGCGGATGATCCAGGATATCCACCGTACGACAGATGAGGCGCTTGGTCTGGCAAAAAAGGAACTGATCTTTAGTTAGGGGTGTATAGAAAGAAGAAAAAAATAAGAAGCATATCGTTTTCCAAAAGCAGTCGCCGATCGGGTCGGAGAAGGGGAAAGGTCCCCCCTTTTCCCGCCGGCGGATGGAAAAAGATGCTTCTTCCTGGACAAGCCTATCGCTGATAGGCTTTTTTCTTTTGTTCATAAAAAGCGACGGCTGCAGCGGCTCCGAGTCCGGCATTCGCTTTGATGAGTTCGATGTTAGCGGCGAGGCTTCTGCCTTCGGTGGCGCGGTTGACGTGATCCAGCAGGAACGGTGTGACGTCCTTGCCTGTGATGCTCTGCTGCTTCGCTTCAACGAGCGCCGCTTCGATGACGCCCGTCATGTAGGACGCATCAAGGGCGTGACCGGAAGGGATCGGGTTGGCGATGACGGCTCCTCCTTGAAGACCGAGCTCCCACTTCGTATGAAGGATGCGCCCGATTTCCTCTGCGTCATCGACGCGGAAATGGACGGCAAAGTCGGATGTGCGCGTGAAGAAGGCAGGAAGGGAGTCGGTTTGATACCCCATCACCGGTACTCCTTTCGTTTCCAGATACTCGAGGGTCAGGCCGAGGTCGAGGATCGATTTCGCACCGGCACAGATGACTGCGACGTTCGTCCTGGCGAGCTCCTCCAGGTCTGCCGATATGTCCATCGTCGTTTCGGCCCCGCGGTGGACGCCGCCGATGCCGCCGGTCACGAACAGGCGGATGCCGGCGAGGTCGGCACAAATCATCGTTGCGGCTACCGTCGTCGCACCGGAGCGGCCGGTCGCAAGCAGATACGGGAGGTCTTTACGGGAAGCTTTGGTGATATCATCCCTTGAGGCGAGCGCTGTCAATTCTTCCGCTGTCAGCCCGATTTTGATCCGGCCGTCAAGGATGGCGATCGTCGCCGGGACGGCTCCGTTATCCCTGATGATCTGCTCGACTTCCTTCGCCGTTTCGATGTTTTCAGGATACGGCATACCGTGGGAGATGATGGTGGATTCGAGGGCGACGACAGGCTTTCCTTTATCCAAAGCTTCGTTCACTTCTTGTGATAGGGAGAGATAGGGATTGAGATTCATAGGAACTCCTCCTGTTTTTTTAATAGATGGGTCGTCAAATCGGTATGGACGGTTGCTGTCGTCTGGACGCAGAGGGCGGCGCTCTTCAGTCCGGCATGGACGGCTTCGGACAGTGGACTGCCGTCGAGCCAGGCGTGCAGCACTGCAGCGGAGAATGCATCTCCGGCGCCCGTGACGTCTACGGTCGTGTCGAGGGCAGGGGCGGGATAGTGGCGGATGCTGCCACCGCTTTCCCCGACCATGACACCCCGCTTGCCCCATGTCACCGTGACATAGCGGACACCGCAGGCGAGCCAGTGTTCAACGGCGCCTTTCCACTGGGCTTCGTTTTGAATGGGAATGTCGAAGTGTGCGGCGCTTTCTTCGACGTTCGTCATCAGCCACGTCAGGCCGCTGATATCCGAGGGCAGCCGCTTCATTTTCGGTATCGAGACGGTGATGAAGGCGACCGGCGTGTGGTCGGCGGCTGCTTCCTTAAGCAGGAAGGCGAGCGTCTCCTGCGGGCAGTTCAAATCGGCGATGACGCATTCGGCCTGCTTCCATTTCTTCTCGTGACGACGGATCTCCTCCGGAAGAACAGCGTCGTAAATAGCCATATCGGCGAAGGCCATCGTCATTTCTCCGTGCTCGTCGAGGACAGCGGTGTACGTGCCTGTGTTCCGGTCCGGCAGATGGAGGACGCCGTCCATTATGATATACTCGGCAGAGGCGCGGGCGATGATCTCCCAGTCGGCATCTCTGCCGGCAGCAGTGATGAGTGTCGGCCGGTTTCCGAGACGACCGAGGTTTTCCGCGATGTTCCTGGCGACGCCGCCGGCGCTTGCGGTCGATCGCACCGGATTCGATGTCTTATAGTCGAAGCGCTCCAGGCAGTGATACTTGCGGTCGACGTTGGCGGCACCGATGCAGAGGACAGGACGGGAATGATTCAGGACATAGGCGCGGCCGAGCAGAATATTTTTCTGTACAAGCTGGGAGATGACGTTGGCGACGGTGGACCGGGACAGGGCGAGGATTTGGGAGAGGTCGTGTTGGGAAATATACGGGTTATTTGCAATCTGTTCATACACCTGACGTTCGCGGTCGGTCAGTTTGTTTGGTAACATAGACAGCCCTCCGGACAAATGTTTGATTCATGGAACATATGTCTAAAGTAGCTGAATTGGAAAAAGCTAGCAATAAAATAGAGACAGGTCGTACGTCCGACTTATCGACAAAATTTTCCGACAACAGGTTGCCAATCGTTTGGGAATTGCTGTATAGTGGGGCTAACAACTTCATAGATAAACGTTCTTATCGAGAAAGGTGGAGGGACTGGCCCTTTGAAGCCTTAGCAGCAGACTCCTGACGGGTACTGTGCTAATTCCAGAAGCGTACGTGCTTGCAGATGAGAAGAGGTTAGATACGCAGGTAATCCGCTCTTCTTTTGGTGAGAAGTGTGGATTTTTTTAATTTCAACGGAAGAAGGATGATAGAGATGACGAATTCAACCATCAAACGAGCTCCATTCAAAGGCGATCATGTCGGGAGCTTCCTGAGACCTGAGCGTTTGAAGGAAGCGCGCCGGCAGAAAGCGGAGGGGACGATTTCCCAAGAAGAGCTGCGCCGGATCGAAGACGAAGAGATAACGAAGCTTGTCGCGAAACAGAAAGAGGCAGGACTTCCTGCCGTGACAGACGGGGATTTCCGTCGCAGCTGGTGGCACTTCGATTTCCTTGAAGGACTCGATGGAGTGGAAGGCTACGACAAGGAGAAGGGACTTCCGTTCGACGGGGTGGAGACGAAGGCGCGCGGTGTCAAAGTGACTGGAAAGGTCGGGTTCACGGATCATCCGGCCATCAGGGACTTCCGTTTCCTGAAAGAGATCGCCGGCGATTCCGTCGCAAAGCTGACGATTCCGAGCCCCAACATGCTCCTGTTCCGTGCCGACATCGACAGGGAGATCTACCCGACGGATGAAGCGCTGCTCGCGGATTTGGTGGATGCGTACCAAGGATTCATCCAGCGGATTTACGAAGAAGGGTGCCGCTACCTGCAGCTCGATGATACCGCCTGGGCGAGTTTTTTCTCGGAAAAAGGCAGAGAAGCGATTGCTGCGGAAGGCCGCGATCCGGAACGTGCCGCTACCCTGTGTGCCCGTTCGATCAACGAATCGATCGCAGAGCGTCCGGAAGACCTGTTGATCACGATGCACATCTGCCGCGGAAACTTCCGTTCGACCTTCATGACGACAGGGAGCTATGAAGCGCTGTCGGAGACGATCTTCGACGGTTTGGACGTCGACGGCCTGTTCCTGGAATTCGATGATGAACGCTCCGGCGGCTTCGAACCGCTCCGTCACGTCAACCGCCCGGATCTGTCGGTCGTCCTCGGCCTGATTACATCGAAGACCGGCGAACTGGAAGACCCGGACCGGATCAAAGCCCGGATCTTAGAGGCATCCGACTATGTGCCGATGTCCCAGCTCTGTCTCAGCCCGCAGTGCGGGTTCGCATCGACGGAAGAGGGGAATGTGATTTCAGAAGAAGAGCAGTGGGCGAAGATCCGCCACGTGCTTGAAATTGCAGGGGAAGTTTGGAGATAGATAGTATAGAAAAAGCGCCCGGCTTACGAGCCGGACGCTTTTTGTGTGGAGAGCGGGGTCCGGTAAATGGGGACGCCCCGTCCTCTGCTAAGGGGTATTATTCAGCAGCCATCGCTTTCTTCCGCACCGCGAAAAAGGAATGGATGGCCGCTGCGACCGGAATGATGAGCGCAATGCCGATGCCGGCACAAAAGATCGCGATCATCTCTTCACTGAACACTTTGGAATTGACGATTTCGCCCAGCGAATAGTCCAAATCCTTGAACCAGATAAGCAGGGCAAGGTAGCCGCCGAAGAAGGCGAAGAACAGCGTGTTCGTATCCGTCCCGAGGATGTCGCGGCCGACGTTCATGCCGGAGACGAACAAGTCCTTCCTTGAGATCTCCGGATGGTGGTGCTGCACCTCACTCATCGATGACGTGATGGAAATCGCCACTTCCGTGATGGCGCCGATTGTCCCGATGATGATGACGGAGGCGGCGATTTTCACGAAATCGAGCCCGATGTATAACGAGTAGGGCGCGAGGCTGTCGGAATCTTCTTCACTGAACCCTTGGATCATCGACATATCTGTAATCAAGTGGATGCCGACGAGCAAAATGGCGATCGTGACCATCGTAGCGAGAAACGCGGTGCCCGTCTTCAAATTCCAGTCGTTCACGTAAATCAGGTTGACGTAGCTGATGACCGCACAGGCGATGATGGTCACGATGATCGGATTGATGTGCGGATCGAGCATGAAAAACAGCGCGACGATGAGAATGACGAAGTTGAAGAATAACGATGCGAACGATCGTACTCCTTTTTTTCCTCCGACGAGGACCATCAATAGGAATAATATGGCGGTTAAGGCGACTAGTACATTCATGATCTCTTCCTCTTTGCGTTAATGATGAACAGTGTAGTGTAGACACTGATCGGGATCGTCAGGACAATGCCGATGCCGCCGACAAGCGCCCGGGCTATTTCAAGCGACAGATTCATGGACAGCGTGAAGCCGAGCGGCGATGTATTCTTCAAGTAGAGAAGAATCGACGGGATCGAGCCGGCGGCATAGACGAAGAACAAGATGCTCGTCAGGGTCCCCATGACGTCCTTTCCGATGTCCATACCGGATTTCCGCAATGCCTTTCCTGTGATGGCGGCATCCTTCTCATAGAGTCCGAACAGTGACGAAGCGATCGTGATCGATACGTCCATCACGGCACCAAGCGAGCCGATGAACAGCCCGGCCATGAATACTTCCCTGTACGGACGGGTCAAATACTGCATTTCCTCATAGCGGAGGCCGTTCCCCTGCAGGGCCTGGATGACGAAATAGGCGATCGCTAAAGAAACGGAAATGCCGATCAGCGTAGATAGAATGGCAGCATACGTCTTCTGATTGAATCCGTTTAAGAAAAGGAGTGACCCGATGCTGAACAAAATGACGAGCCCGCTGCAGATAAAGAGCAGGGTACCGTCGGAATTGGCGATATAAAGATCGAGCGCGAAGTACATCAAGGCTGCGTTGACGACGAGGCTGACGATCGAGAGTGCGCCGCGCTTTCTACCGACAATCAACAGTAGAAAAAGGAAGACCCAGGCGGCAGCGAGGACGTATTTGTCACGCTTTGCATCGATGATCGCACCGGTCAGTCCATCTTCCTGCAGCGAATCTTCATCGATGGAAACAAACACTTCATTCCCTTCCTCGTACTTTTGGTCGTATGCTTCCGAAGAAGAGTATTCGTTGCTCATGTCGATTTTTTTACCCTTATGGGGTCCGTTCAATATTTCCCCGGAAATGGTTTGTGTAGAAATGGTGTCTTTATTGTCGTGGATGTCTGTAACATTCTCCGTATCGACCGTCTTCGTATCGGTCACTTCTGCAATCGTGCGGCCGTAAAGTCCGGCGTTATGGTTGACGAATACCATCGAAGCGATGCAGGTGATGGCGAGCAGGGTGATGACGATCCATTGGCGGTGGGTGATACGGGTAAGTATCTTTCCTGCCTTCATGTTTGAATAAGCCTCCATGCCAACCGTCCGGCGGTGCGGACAGTGGAAAACTGGGCTCTTGAAAGAGTCCGCTGAATAACGCGCTTATCATAGCAGATAACTCCCTCACCGTCAAAACTCTCCGTAGGTTAACTATATTTGCTTTAGCCACTTAAGTTCTGACTTCGAAAAGAGGAAGTGATTTTCAGGTAGAGAGCGGGCTCCGGGGAATAGAGCGCTTTCCGTGGGGTGGCCGGTAAGCCTTCTCATCGCTCCGCGCTTCCGGGGTCTCACCTATGCCACCATTCCCACAGGAGTCTGCTCTCTTCCCCTCCACCCTTTACCATACACGCCTTTCCTTTGATTTATTGATGCAGCCTGATTCATATTTCAAAGGGGGGGAGGCTTTACCTGTTCCTTAGAGTTTCGCGGCAGACTAAAAAAAAACCCTGTCTTCGAAAAGACAGGGCTTAAATTCCATCAGTTACGGATCAGGTGGTCGAACGCACCCAAGGCTGCATTCGCTCCATCTCCCATGGAAATGATGATTTGGTTGTACGGGCTGTCGGTACAGTCGCCGGCTGCGAACAGGCCGGGTACGCTCGTTGCGCCGCGTTTATCGACGACGATTTCGCCTGTGCGTGTTCGATCGACGAAGTCACCGAGCCACTCGGTATTCGGTACGAGACCGATTTGGACGAAGACACCATCAAGCTCGACATGCTTCTCTTCTTCGGTTTCACGATCGATGTACGTGAGACCATTCACATTATCAGAGCCGGTGATTTCCGTCGTCTGTGCATTTGTAAGGACGGTTACGTTCGGAAGGCTGTGCAGGCGTTCCTGCAGCACTTCATCCGCACGCAGTTCCGCGCCGAATTCAAGGACCGTGACGTGTTTCACGATACCGGCAAGGTCGATCGCCGCCTCGACACCGGAGTTTCCGCCGCCGATGACTGCTACGTCTTTGCCTTCGAACAACGGGCCGTCACAGTGTGGACAGTAAGCGACACCTTTGTTCTTGAATTCTTCCTCTCCCGGTACGCCGAGCTGACGCCAGCGGGCACCTGTGGAGATGATGACGGTTTTACTCTTCAGTACGCCGCCGTTCTCAAGCTCAAGTTCGAATAGATCGTTCTTCTCAAGCGAGCGGGCCTGCTGAAGGTTCATGACGTCGACCTCATAGTCCTTCACGTGTTCTTCCAGACTTGCAGCCAGTTTCGGGCCTTCGGTCTTCTTCACACTGATGAAGTTCTCGATGCTCATCGTATCCTGTACCTGTCCACCGAAGCGTTCGGCAACGATTCCAGTACGGATTCCTTTACGGGCGGTATAAATCGCTGCAGATGCTCCTGCAGGGCCGCCGCCGACGACAAGGACTTCATACGGATCTTTGTTGTTGAACTCATCCGGGTCCGGACCGTCTCCGATCTGACTGACGATCTCTTCCAGGCTCATGCGTCCGCCGCCGAAGAATTCGCCGTTCAGATATACGGAAGGTACAGCCATGACGTTGTTGCTTTCTGCTTCTTCTTTAAAAGCGGCACCATCGATCATCGTGTGGGTGATGTTCGGATTGACGACACTCATCAAGTTAAGCGCTTGGACAACATCTGGACAATTATGGCATGTCAGGCTGACATACGTTTCGAAATGGTACGTTCCATTGATGTTTCTGATTTGTTCAAGGACGTTTTCGTCAGCTTTGGGAGCTCTTCCGCTCACTTGCAGCAAGGCAAGGACGAGGGAAGTGAATTCGTGTCCCAAAGGTACGCCGGCGAATGTGATGCCTGTTTCTTCGCCCGGACGGTTGACGCTGAAGCTTGGGGTGCGCTTCAGTTGTGCTGTTTCTGCAGTGATCCGAGGAGACATGGATACCAGCTCTTCTGTAAGAGCCAGCATCTCTTTCGATGTGTCATCCTCGCCTGCACTGATCTTCAGCACGACGTCCCCTTCCATCATCTGGAGGTACTGGTCTAGTTGTGCTTTGATTTGTGCATCAAGTGCCATAAGTCACTGTCACTCCTTAGATTTTACCTACTAGATCAAGGCTAGGTGTAAGTGTTTCAGATCCTTCTTCCCATTTAGCAGGGCATACTTCACCTGGGTTGTTGCGTACATATTGAGCTGCTTTGATTTTGTTTACAAGCGTGCTAGCGTCACGGCCGATTCCGCCTGCGTTCACTTCTACAGTTTGAACAACGCCGTCTGGATCGATGATGAACGTTCCGCGATCTGCAAGACCGGACTCTTCATCAAGGACGTCGAAGCCGCGGGTAATCGTCTGGGAAGGATCCCCGATCATGGTATAAGTGATTTTACCGATTTTTTCAGAGCTGTCGTGCCAGCCTTTGTGTACGAAGTGCGTATCTGTGGATACAGAGTAAACTTCTGCACCAAGTGCTTTAAGATCTTCGTATTGGTTCTGAAGGTCTTCCAATTCTGTAGGGCATACGAAAGAGAAGTCTGCAGGATAGAAGCAGACAACGCTCCATTGACCTTTGAATGTTTCGTTGCTTACGTCTACGAATTCACCGTTTTTGAATGCTTTTGCTTCGAATGGTTGTACTTCTTTACCGATTAGAGACATAGTTGAATTCCTCCTGAGTTATGGTTTTCTGCTTCAAAAAGCAGTAATTTATAATAATTCTAATACGACACCTATTATTAAATAAAACTCCATGTTTGTCAACCGCTGCGATAAATTGTCACATTTACGGATGTGTTACTAGTATATCCAATTTCATCGGATGAGAAACGGGCCGGTTAATTCTCAATCATTAGCATTCTATTGAAAAAGAGAATAGTTCGAATTGTAATTCATTTGTTAAATTATTGGAAATTGGTCAAAAAATTAGGGAAAACTGTTATGCTTAACGTATCTATACTGAATGATGCTGCAGCAATGCATCGTTGATTACTTGGGGGTTTTGATAGTATGAAAGATTTAAGAGCGCCGGAAAAGCGGTTCCGGCCCGAAATTGAAGGTGTGCGGGCTGTCGCTGCACTTCTCGTCGCTATCTACCATATATGGCTCGGTTCCGTTTCCGGAGGGGTCGACGTCTTCTTCATCGTATCCGGATACTTGATCACCACTTCGTTGTTATCACGGATGGTAAGGGAAGGGAGCCTGAACGTCAAGGAATATGTCCTTGGTCTTATGCGCAGGCTGTTCCCGGTTGCCTTCACGGTTCTGTTCACGGTGATCGTGCTTTCGTTCATCGTGATGCCGCAGGCGCAGTGGAAGCAGATCATTGCGGAAGGGTTCTCGTCCGCTTTCTACTTCCAGAACTGGCAGCTTGCCTTCAGTTCGGTTGATTATTTGGCTCAGAACAACCTTGCCAGCCCGTTCCAGCACTTCTGGGCGCTGTCGCTGCAAGGGCAGTTCTATATTACGTGGCCGTTTGTCATTATGCTCGCCTATTATTTAGCACGTAAAGTATTAAAGACGCCGGTGAGAAAGACGCTTCTCGGTGTGCTGCTCGTCTTGTTCACCTGTTCCATCGCGTATTCGATTTACAAGACGGCAGTCAATCAGCCGTGGGCCTATTTTGATACGTTTGCGAGAGCGTGGGAGTTCAGCCTCGGCGGTATTCTGTCCTTGCTGCTTCCTTATTTAAAATTCAAACGAGGAATCAGCATCGCCATGGGGTGGGGCGGCCTTGCCATCGTCGTCTTCACAGGGATGGTTGTTCCCGTTTCGACGATGTTCCCGGGCTACATCGCTCTCCTGCCGACAATGGGGGTCATCTTCGTCATCGTTTCTGCGGAGAACGGAGGACGCTTCGGTGTCGACAAACTGCTCGGATCGAAGCCGTTCCTGAAATTCGGCGGGATTTCGTATGGATTTTATCTGTGGCATTTTCCATTGCTCATTTTGTATTACTCCTACTTCAATACCGATACGATCTCCACAGGGGCTGGAATCATCGTTCTTGCCATTACGGTCGTTCTTGCCTACGTCTCTGTGAATTATATTGAAAAGCCGATCCGGAAGCTGAACGTACGGACGGCGAAACGAAGAATCGTTCTCGCACTCAGCTTCTTCATCATCCCGACGCTTGCTCTCAATACGGCTTGGGACCTTTACAGTAGTCAAGTGAAGGGATCAGCCTATGTCGTGGAAGACTACCCGGGTGCAAGAGCGGTTATGGGGGATATCGAGCCTGCTGACGATAAAGGTCCATATCCGACGCCGATCGAAGTCCAGGAGAACCTGCCGTCTTTTTATGAAGATGACAGCTGCTTCACGTACACGAATGAAGAAGGGCTTGAATATTGCTCCAAAGGGGAGACGGAAAATCCGGATTATACGGTCGCCCTTGTCGGTGGTTCCCATTCCGGACACTGGTTCCCGGCGCTTGAGGAATTGTCGAAAGACTTTAACCTGCAGATCGATGTTTATAATAAAGACGCGTGCCGGTTCTCTGCCGACGATTTCAACGGCAAGTTGAATGAGACGTGTGTGGAATGGAATGAAGATTTGCTTGCGAAACTGTTGGAAGAGCCGCCGGACCTTGTGGTCACGACAGCGACGGTCGGTGCCGGAGACAAAGTTCCGGACGGGTACAAAGAACAGTGGCGGAAACTTGAAGGTATAACGGAAGTTTTCGCCATCCGGGATAATCCTCGTATGGAAGAGGATCCGCTCATCTGCCTCGAACAGAATGATTCTGTCGATGACTGTTCGGTACCGCGCAGGGAAGCGCTGGCGGACGTCGTACCGTGGGAAAATACAGAAGACCTGCCTGGGAACGTGACCTATGCTGATTTGTCGGATTACTTCTGTGAGGAAGACAGCTGTAAGCCGGTTATCGGCAACGTGTACGTGTACCGGGATGAACACCATATCGGAACGCTTTATTCGAAGACGCTCGCTGTCGGATTGAGGGAACCGCTCGAGGAAGCACTGACGAAAGTCGATGAAAACCAAGCTTCCTGAGAACAAATAAAAGCCAGGCGCGGGAGAGAGCCCCGTGCCTGGCTTTTTTTCGGCTATAAGTTGAGCCGTTTATTGATCGTTTCATTGTATTTCTTCAATAGTCTTCCGAACGTTTCCTGTTCTTCGTCCGTCCAGTCAGAAAGCACGCGGGACAAACGCTCAAACCGGCGCTGTTTATTGCCCTCCAGTTCTTCGGAACCGAGCTTCGTAATCCGGTAGAAGTAGGCGCGTCCATCGTTCGGATTCGGTATCTTCTCTACATACCCTTTGGCGACAAGAGCCGCCGCCTGCCTGCTGATCGTCGAAACGTCCAGATGCAGATCTTCCGAAAGGGCTTTCACTCCGGCCGGACCATAAGTAGTCAGCTGACGGAGCAGAATATATGCCGAACGTTCCAGACTGTCGTCCTGTTTCTCTGTCAATACGATCCGGCGGATGAAGTCTGTGACTTGTCGTTCGATCACTTCTACGGATCTGTCACTCAATCCTGCCACCTCCATTAATCCTTTTCCTCCTTTTATCATAACATAGTTGAACGCATTGTCTTGACATAAGAACTTTTATAGTTGTATTATACAAGTAATTGTTTGTATCATGCAACTAAATGGGAGAGGGAGATACCATGCAGGCACAAGATATGATGATGCATGACGTGCATCGCGTAAATCACACGGATTCGATTCGGACCGTTCTTGCCAAGTTGATTCATGAGGAGATCAGCGGGATGCCGGTGACGGATCAAGCTGGAAACATCGTCGCCTATATCAGTGAGGAAGACATCATGCGTTATATAGGAAAGCACAAAGACTTCTTCGTCGATTCTTTGTACACAGTAGCGGTCATACCCGGAGATCGTCATCCGTTCGATGAGCGGATTGAAGAGGTCCTCGACTTGAACGTCATGGAGCTTGCGGATGATTCCGTTCTTACGGCGTCGGTGGAGACAGCAGGGGAGGAAGTCGCCGCCCTGCTCGGAAAAGACGAGGTCAAAAAGCTTCCGGTTGAAGAGGACGGCAGACTCGTCGGGATCATCAGCCGCGGTGATGTGATCCGCCACATCTTCCATTCGAAATTATAAGGAAAGGGGACATGTTATTTATGTCTACACAAACAAACCAGGTCCCACCGGTGACTATTGCCGAGGAACCTGGAATTTTACATCAGCCGAAATCGGTGTGGGCGGTCTTTTTCGCCTGTATCATCGCTTTCATGGGACTGGGTCTTGTCGATCCGATCCTGCCTGCCATAGCCGAGCAGCTGGATGCAGAACCAAGTCAGGTTACGCTCTTATTCACTAGTTATAATGCCGTCATGGCCGTTGCGATGCTCGTCACGGGGTTCATCACTTCGAGAATCGGAATGAAGAAGACGCTTCTTGCAGGGATCGTCATTATCGCGATCTTCTCCGCCCTTGGTGGTCTTTCCAACGGAATCTGGGAGCTTGTCTTCCTGCGCGGAGGTTGGGGACTCGGTAACGCCCTGTTCGTTGCCACAGCTCTGACAGCGATCGTTACGTTGTCCAACAGCGGAAACGCAAAAGCGATCATCCTGTATGAAGCAGCCATCGGTCTCGGCATTTCCGTCGGTCCACTCCTTGGAGGCTGGCTTGGAGCGATGTCATGGAGAGGACCGTTCCTTGGGGTTGCGACGCTTATGGTCATTGCTTTCATCGGTCTGACGACGCTCATGCCGAAAGCGAAGCCGGCAGCAGGCGTTGCTAAGAAAAAAACATCGCTCGGCGATCCGTTCCGTGCATTGAAGCACCGTTCTCTCTTGGTGCTCGGAATTACGGCCGCCTTGTATAACTTCGGGTTCTTTACGCTGCTTGCCTATTCCCCGTTCGTTCTCGGACTGGATGAACACGGACTCGGATTCGTCTTCCTCGGTTGGGGAATTCTGCTTGCCGTCACATCCGTCTTCACTGCTCCGAAGCTGCAAAAATGGTTCGGAACCGTGAAGTCGATGTGCCTGATGCTCGTCGTCTTCGGTCTTGTTCTCCTTGCTATGGGAGCTTGGACATCTACACAATGGGTCGTCATCGCTGCGGTCATCTTCGCTGGTGCGCTGCTCGGTAATAACAATACGCTCATTACGACAGCGGTCATGAACGCAAGCCCTGTCGAACGCTCGACGGCTTCTGCCGCCTACAGCTTCCTGCGCTTTTTGGGTGGTGCGCTGGCACCGTTCCTTGCGGGTAAACTGGCGGAAGTATATAACTCAAGCGTACCGTTCTATGTAGCGGGGGTTGTCGTGCTGGTATCTGTGCTGTTTGTCGCTGTAAACGCGAAGCACGTCCATCACGTCGATGAAGCAGAAGGCCATTAATCATATGCGAAAAGAGGCACCGGATCCGGTGTCTCTTTTTTATTGAAAAAGATTGGAGAAGAGGGCGGACTCCGGGGAATGGAGCGCTTTCCGCGGGGGGCCGGTGAGCCTCCTCATCGCGTTGCTCTTCCGGGGTCTCACCTGAGCCACTTCTCCCGCAGGAGTCTGCTCCATTCCCCTCCGTCCTTTGCCTGACATGGCCCTTCATTATCAAATACAGATAAGGACCGGCCCAATAATCCGCTGTTATTCGATATCAATGGCTAAAGTTAGGTGTTGGTGAAAAGAAGATAAATCAAATTAAAAAAAGGCACTGGGAACGATCCCAGTGCCTTTTCTGTAATCTTTATACGTTTTGGTAAGCGACGTTTTTCGCAGCTTGTGCGACTTTCTCAAGACCTTCGTTAACGATAGTTTCCGCTTGATCCGGGTTCGCATTGTGGCCTTCGATGATTACTTCTTCTGTAATCTTCATGCCGAATAGTCCACCAAGAACGTTACGCATGTAGTTCAAGGACATTTCCATCGGTGCCATGGACGGATCGGAATAGTTGCCGCCGCGGGCGTTCAGAAGGATCGCCTGTTTGTCTGTCATAAGCGGCTTCAGACCTTCCGGCGTGTACTTGAATGTGAAGCCTGCTTCGGCTACATAGTCGATGAACGTCTGCAGTTTCGCAGGGATCGTCAAGTTCCATAGTGGGAACGCGACAACGACGACGTCTGCTTTGCTCAACGCGTCTTTCGCTTTCTGCTTCGCATCCATCAAGCGCTGCTCGTCTTCGTTCATAGCGGCACCTTCCTGGATTTTACCGATCGCAGTGAATAGATCCTGGCTCAAATATGGTGTATCTTCGGCGAACAGATCATACGTTTCGACGTTGACGTCTTGATTCTGCTCAATATTTTCCAAAAACGCGTCGTACATCTTCGTTGAAATACCGTCTGGACGGTTGTTTGCTTTTATAACTAATACGTTCACTTGTAAAACCTCCTAAGTTGTTGTCCTCACAAGTTTATTAACACACGTATTATAATATCTTGAAGTTGAGAGTTCAACCGATATGCTTCGGATTTTGTCCGTAATTGTCGGCTGGTTCGGCAGCAAACAGCCTGTTCTTATGGTGCTCCGAACGGTTTCTGTTCAGTAATCCTTTTTCTGCAAAAAAAACGAAAGACCGTCATCGGCCTTTCGTTTTTTACTGCAGGGGGGAGGGCTCCGGGAAGAGGGGCGCTTTCCGCGGGGCGGCCGGTGAGCCTCCTCATCGCGCTGCTCTTCCGGGGTCTCACCTGTGCCGCATCTCCCGCAGGAGTCTGCCCCTCTTCCCTCCGCCCTCTGCTCCTATTTACTTCCTTAAGCTTGTAGGGAATAAGGCTTTGAGGGCATAATCCCTTCCTTTTAATGGTTCTAAAAAATTTTCTTCTATGATAAAAATTAAACGGCTTTTGCTTCCAGATCGACTTCGATATTTCCGCGCGTAGCGTTGGAGTAAGGGCAGACTTGGTGGGCTTTCTTGACGAGTTCGTCTGCTTCGTCCTGGCTTACACCTTCGATTTCGACGAACAGTTTAACTGCAAGTCCGAAGCCTTCGCCTTGTTTGCCGATGCTCACTTCCGCTGTCACTTTCGATGTGATTTTCTTTTTCGCCTGGGATGCGACTAGTTGGAGAGCACTGTCGAAGCACGCAGAATAACCTGCTGCGAATAGCTGTTCCGGGTTTGTTGCGCCTTCTTTTCCGTTGCCGCCGAGCGCTTTCGGCATCGTAAGATCCAGTTCCAATGTTCCGTCTGAAGATTTGACGACGCCTTGACGTCCACCTTCTGCTGTCGCTTTCGCTGTGTATAGAGGTTTAACCATGTTCACAACTCCTTCATGTTTATTTAGATTGTGCACAATTAAATAGTACACAATTGAATTGTGTTTGGCAAGGCATTTGCTATAATGGAACCAGGAGGGTTGCCGAATGGCCGATGAAAAAATGAAGTTGGAAAATCAGATTTGCTTTTCTTTGTATGCGGCGACGCGCGAGATGACGAAGATGTACCGTCCGCTTTTAGCCGATTTGAATATTACGTATCCACAGTATTTGGTGCTGCTCGCTTTATGGGAGGAGAGTCCGCTGACGGTGAAGGAGCTTGGCCGCCGGCTTTATTTGGATTCCGGGACGCTGACGCCGATGCTGAAGCGGATGGAGTCGGAAGGTCTGATCAGGAGAGAGCGTTCGACGCGCGATGAACGGAGCGTCGACGTCGTTTTGACGGATAAAGGAAAAGAAGCGGAAGAGAAAGCGGAGTGCATTCCGGACCTGCTGCTCGAACGTCTGCATATGGAAGAAGCGGACATCCTTCAGTTGAAGGAGACGCTGCAGCAGCTGCTTCCCGGAAATCAGAAATAATTGGAAAATAAATGAATCTTCTCTGCTCGACCTCCCGTATGAATAAGGAAAGAGAGGGGAGAAGTTCATTGAAACAAAGAATTGGTGTGATAGATGCGCTGAGAGGATTCAGCTTGTTCGGAATCCTGCTTGCCAACCTATTGATATTCCAGTACGGGATTTACGGAAAGGATGAATGGGACTTCGGTACGGCAGATGCTGTCGGTCACGATATCTTGAAGGTGTTCGTCGAAACGAGCTTCATGCCGATTTTCGCCTTCCTGTTCGGATATGGAATCATCCTTATGTACAGCAGCTGGAAGGAGAAGGGTTTCCGTGTGAAGCGGCAATTCACCCGCCGGTTCCTGGCGCTGATCGTCCTTGGTCTCCTGCACGGAATCCTGCTGTGGGAAGGGGATATCCTCTTCGCCTACGGTATGATGGGTTTCTTCCTGCTTTTGTTCGTGAAAAGGAAGCCGAAGACGCTGCTCATCTGGGGAATCGTCGTCCTTATTCTGACGTCGGCGTTCTCCTACGGCAGCGGGGGACTTGCAATGACGGCAGAAGAGCAGACGAGGATGGATACGTATGTGGAAGATACGGTCGATATATATGGGAGCGGGACGTTTGTTGAAATCATGACCCACCGTTCGCAGGAAGACCCGTTGATGCTCGGGCCGGGTCTGATGTTCCTCATTCTTGCACTTTCGCCGTTTCTGATCCTGCCGATGTTCCTCTTCGGGATGTATGCGGCAAAACGTCAGCTGTTCAGCAGAGTGGAAGCTGACATAGCGGCATGGAAGCGCGGGGCGCTGTGGCTTATCCTTGCCGGGCTTGGGCTGAAGAGCATGATCGTCTGGATGCCGGATTCGGGCTGGTCGGGAATCGGGTACGCGTTCGGCGGACCTCTGCTCGCTCTCGGTTACATCTGTCTTTTCACCGCAGCGTTCCACGGCCGCTCTTCTATATTC
Source organism: Halobacillus sp. KGW1 (assembly GCF_001592845.1). Lineage (NCBI taxonomy): Bacteria > Bacillati > Bacillota > Bacilli > Caryophanales > Bacillaceae > Halobacillus > Halobacillus sp. KGW1. Next base: position 1,023,786 of record NZ_LSOC01000003.1, on the reverse strand, counting down.
GTCCGGGGGATGGAGGCGGTCGGGCGTCTGTCGTTGACCAATTACCTTCTCCAGACGGTCTGCTGTATTTTCATCTTTTACGGCTTCGGTCTGGGGTTGTTCGCTTCCCTCGGTATCTGGGCGGGAATCGCAATCGGCGTGCTGGTGTTCAGCTTGCAGGCGGCACTCAGCCTGTGGTACAGCCGTTATTTCCGCCAGGGACCGATGGAGAAAATCTTCCGGATGTTTACGTATTGGTCGTTCAAGGGTAAAAATAAGCGCCCGCAGCCGTCTACGGATCTTCCGAAAGCGCAATGAGAAAAAACAGCCGGACAACGACTGCCGGCTGTTTTCTTATTTTCTTGCGATCGTGTAGTCGCCTCTTGCCGTCTTTAGAAAGAAGCGGTCGTCGTTCCATTCGTAATGGGTCGTCTCCTCCAGCGGAATTTCGTAATAAGGGGTGGGGAGGGGCTCTGTCCCTTGCATGTCCGTGCTGACATATCCCTTTCCGTGCAGGTAGAGCGTATAGGGACCCATATAGCCGTCGATACTCATCGGGTTCACAGAATAGGAAACGTCGTGCAGCTGCATGGAGACGGCATCTTGATCGCGCAATTCGTGTTTCGTGATGCAGATGTCTGTACCGATCCACGTCTGCAGATGCTGGTGGAAATCTTCCATCGTGTTTGAAATCGTCATAACTATTCCTCCTGTCTATTATAATCTTGTACATAAAGACACATCTCATAGGTGGAAAATTATCCTTGTGGAGGGGATGTAAATGAAAAGAAAATGGTGGATTGCTCCGGCACTTGTCCTCATCCTGATTCTTTCCGGATGTGTGCAGGGGAATGTCGGGGTGAAAATCAATAAGGACGGAAGCGGCGAAACGTCGTTCCGGATCGGCGTGGATGAGAATGCGTCCGGGCGCTTCTCCGGCCGGACGGATGGCCTTGTCGAAACGGCAAAAGCCGAGCTGACCCAGCGAGGCTATGAGGTCAGTGATTATACGTCCGGCGGATACACAGGCTTTGAGGCATCCAAGTCGTTCGAAGACATTCAAGAGATGGACGTGCTGCCGGCATCGGGCGTCGTTTCGGACGGGGCGCAGGATATTCCGGTCGACACGACAGTCGAGGAGGGATTTTTCACGCGCACTTATGCGATCGTCGCCGATGTCGATCTCGGCGAATCCGTCTCGATCCCCGGAGCCGCGCGTTTGATCGGCGACCGAATCGACTTGACCTTCACGCTTGACCTGCCGGTGAAGCCCAAATCCCACAACGCCGATGACGTCGACGGCAACGTTCTCACATGGAATTTGGATGCTCTGGAAGAAAACCGGATCATGGTCGAGATCACCGTACCGAACATCAAAAACATTGCGATTACCGCTGGGGCCGCCATCGTGCTGATCGTTCTGTTCTTCGTCTTCCTGCGACGCAGAAAAAGACTTTCCCGATGAAGCACCTGGGAAAGTCTTTTTTATTAAAACTGCAGGCCACAGTCGCCGATGGACGTCGACTTGCTCATCCGGCCGCGGAAAACGGTGGAGAAGGACTGGCCCATTCCGTTATCGGCATTGATGATCCATGTCCCGATGTTGTTATCATCGATGGTCACTTCAATGGACACGTCAAAGACTCCCCGGAAGTAGCCTTTGGCAATCGCCGTCCCGCGTAAGCGGATGGAACGATCCCCGTCACAAGAGAAATCGATACGTCTTCCCTGGAAAAACCGCAGGTCCACTCTTTTCGACTCGAAGTTGATATTAAAATCATCCACATCCGGGTTACATCCAGGCTCCGTCTGGAAGCACTGGATGGCACTCACATTGATTTCACCGAAAACAGAAAAGCTCTTCCCTCTATCGGTGATGTCTGCCTGCGCCTTCGCTTCATCTCTCAAGCCGACCCGGAATTTACAAGGACATTCGACCGGTGGACACTCGATCTGTGTGCCCGCGAATCCCATTTGTACCTCCCCAAAAACGATGGCCGATGCCTCGATGGTAATGGATACAAGCGGTGTCCCGACGGGCACGGTGACCGTCGTCGTGAAGTCTCCATTGGCATCGGTGATGGCAGGGTTCGGGTCATACGTGACGGTATCCTCTGGAAAATCACTGAAAAATACTTCTGCACCTTCGACCGGAATCGTCTCGGCACAAGTCAGCGTCCCTGTTATGACGGCCTGACATGTGATGACCTCCGGTACATTCAAAGTCAACATTACGTTTCACACTCCATAAAAAAGTTAGAATTGAACATCACACTCGCCGATGGAAGTGATCGGGTTCATCAAGGCGGTGAAGACGGTCGAGAACGAATGATTCATATCGTCGAAGGCATCAATCGTCCATGTCCCGACATTATTTTCATCGACGATGACCTCGATGTTCACGTCGAACAGGCCGCTGTAAAGGTTTCCTCTGCCGATGGCGGTACCACGGATTCGTGCGACGTTGTTCCCTTCACAGCCTATTTCGATACGCCGTCCTTGAACGAAATTGATCGTCGTCCCTCCGGCATTAAAGGTGATGTTGAAATTATCTACGTTCGGATTACACATCGTGCTCGCTGTAAAGCATTGAACAGCGGTAATATTAATGATTCCTGTCAGGTCAAACGGTGCCCCGTTATCGACGACTGTAGCCGTCGCTGTGGCACGGTTTCTGGCCACTCCAAGTCTGAATTTACATGGGCATTCGACCGGTGGAGGCGGAGGGTCCGGGGAGCAGATGATCTGCGTCCCGGCGCTTCCCTGCTGCACTTCTCCAAAAACGACGCTGCTGGCGTTGACGACTAAAGAAAGCAGTTCTGTATTAGGGTTGACAGTTACCGTAGTGGAGAAATTGCCGTTTGCATCCGTGATGGCAGGGTTTGGGTTATAGGTCACGTTATCTTCCGGAAAATCCAGAAAAGAAACCTCTGCGTTTGCCACTGGAGTATCTTCTGCACACGTGAGTGTCCCGGTAATGACGGCCTGGCATGTGATGAGGTCAGGAACATTCAAGCTTAACATTGTTGTTACCCTCCATTTCGAACAATATTAATCGTCGTCGATTAAGGACAAGGCGTTTCATTACACTCGACCGTGATATCAACACTTGCCGAGATGGTTTCTCCATCGATCGTCGTCGTAGCGGTGATGGTGACCTCTTGTTCCGGCGTATCCTCAGGAATGGAAATCCCGGCGAAATAGTTACCGTTGGAACCGGTCGTCGTCGGTGTGCTTTCGAACATGATGATCGCCGGATTGCTGCTTTCCAGGTCGACCGTCGCTCCCTCGATGACCGTGTTACCACAGCGCACGCGGCCGCTCAGGAAGCTGCTGCAGCTGATTAAATCCTCCTGTCCTTCAATAAACAAGTCGATGGAACATGGCGGCTCCGGACAGAACGCCATCGTGTTCAAGGATTTGGAAGCCAAGCCTTCTGGAAGTTCCGCGAAGGCTGTGACCGTCACCATCGTGTCATCGGTTCCGGATGCCACGGAAGCCAACACTTCGAAGTTTCCAAACTCATCGGTGATTACAGGGTCAGGATCAATCTCCAGAATAGGAGGATCGGCGATGATATTGACCGCTGCTCCAACAACCGGGTCTTCTCCACAAAGCAATTTACCGGAATAGATCCGTTCACAAAGGGTGACGGCTGGGACGAACAACCGCATTTCACACGGCGTACAGTTGAAAATAAGGTCGTCAGCCAGACGATTGATCTCAAAATCGTTCGTCAGCACAAGCCAGTCATACACTTTGCTTGTGTTGACACAAATCGTCTCCAGCTCCTCCTGGTTTACTACTGGGTCCGGGGCTGGCAGGGAGATGGTCGGAAGTTCAGGAGCAATATCCTCTGGCATTTCTCCTGACTCCGGGAATAATACAGGACATTGAGGCGGGATGGCGGCGTTTCTCGGACAAAGCGGGACATCGAACGCCTGCCGCGGCTGGCAGAGACGTGTCGTCAGTTCCACTGTCACATCGGCCACGACCTGGACATTCTGGCAGATGCGGAAGAAAATATCGATGGACTGGACGAACCCTTCTGTATTACAGCTGACGCAAGGACTGCAGGAGAAATCCGTCACTTCGCACACGATGTCCGTTCCATCCGGTGCGCATAGGATGATATTCTCTACAGAGCAGAAGGAGATCGGTTCAGACAGGCAGGTCGTTTCACCGTCGGTCACTTCCAGGACGACGAAACCGGACTTCCGCAGGGTCACTTGCTGAAGGTCTGCGACGACTCCGTTTGGAAGCGTGACCGGGATCGTCACCCGGCGAACCGCTTCACACAAATCCAGCGGCCCATCCGTATCAACAGGGACGCCGTCTGCGTCTGTCAGAAAGCAGGTGATCGTCCCTCCATTACTTAAAATTTCACATATTTCAGGGAACATGGGTATCCATAACTCCTTTTCATAGCAAATAGTCCATACAGTATATGAACGTTCCGCTTTTGTGGATAGGCATTTGTGGATAAGGACAGGAAGGATGGAAAAAAACAGGGTCTATGGAACGTATCCGACTCGTTATCGTAATCAGGGATGGGGGATTTGAATGTTCGGTGCCATTCTGCTTTTGTTATACGCAGCATATGGAGGGTGGAAGCATAGAGAAGAAATCAGAAGGTACACATGGCAGCAGAAAGGAGCGGCTGTCTTCGTCTTCATCGGGCTGATCGCCGTCGGCACGTTCCTCATCTACGTCGTCGGGAATCGTCTTGTCGCCTTCCTGCCGTGGCTGCAGCTGGTTGTGTTTTTTGTGATCGTCGTGCTGGTCCTGTATCCGATACGGTTCGTGCTGGCGAAGACGATGGTACGGATCTTTCATCTATCAGAGGAATGAAAAAGCCCGGAGGATAACCTCCGGGCTTCTTCTATAAGGATCAGCGGTCGGCAGCGGCAAAGGCTTCTTTCCGTTTCCTCATCGATTCGTATAAGTCGACCACGGGAAGGGGATAGTGCTCGCCGAGAACGATGCCGTACTGCTGTTGTTCGATCATTCCCATCTCCCGCGGCTGGTGAATCCAGTCTGCCGGGAGAGCTGCGAGTTCCGGAAGCCAGTGACGCAGGTAACTGCCGTCCGGGTCATAGTCTTTCGCCTGTTTCTCGACGTTGAAGGCGCGGAACGGGACGGCGTCATTCCCGACTCCGGCGATGTACAGCCAGTTGCCGTAGTTGCTGCTGACGTCATAATCGACGAGCTGGGATTCGAACCAGCGGGCGCCGATCCTCCAGTCGAGTCCGAGGTTCTTCGTGAAGAAGCTGGCCACATTCTGCCTGCCCCGGTTAGACAAAAAGCCTGTCTCCTTCAGCTCACGCATGCCGGCATCGACGAGCGGGTACCCCGTCTTGCCATCGATCCACGCCTGAAGGAGCTTCTCGTCGCGCTCCCATGGAATCGCCTTGCCGGAGAGGCCGGACCGATAGAAGATCCTGTCCCCGTATTTGCGGTGGACGAGGTGGAAATAGTCCCGCCACAACAGCTCGAAGTAGAGCATATACGTCGACTCATTGGCGCCGTTTGTCCGTTCATAAGCCTTTATCTGTTCATAGACGACCCGGGGAGAGAGGCAGCCGTTGGCGAGATAAGGGGAGAACTTCGAAGAATCATCCTCCTTCAGCATGCCGTTCCGCGTCTGTTTATATATTTTCAGCCGGTCTTTCGTAAAGATATAATCGATCAGCCGTTTCCTCGCTTCGGAAGAGCCCCCGGGGTAACGCGGTGCTTCGTCTGCCGGATCGAAACCGAGCGTTTCCAATGTGGGTATGTCACCTTCTGGAACAGGCAGTTCTGCTTGACCCTCCGGCGCGGGCGGAGCGATCGCTTTTCTTACCGCTGTCCCTGACTTCTCAAGCCGTTTTCGAAACTGGGAGAACGTATCAGGAAGCTCCTGGATCGAGAAGGGGAGATCATCAGGCAGGTAAAGGTTATGCCCGTGTTCCACGTGAAAAGCAGTGTCCGGCAGCGCCTGCCGCACGTTTTCCTCTACCGTCTGCTCCTCCCTTCCGATCTCTTCGTGGACATAGACAGCGTCTATCTTTATTTTTTCCTTTATTTCATGAATGGCCTCTGTCGCCCTGCGGCAGCGGACAATCAGTGGAATGCCGAGAGCCCCTAAATTTTTCCGCAGGTCGTGGATGCTTTCGATCAGGAAGCGGGCGCGGTGCCGGTCGGTCTTCCTGATCCCGTCTTCCCCCTGTTCGTATGCTGCCGGGTCGAACACGTACATCCCGATGACCGGCTTGCCGCTTTGGACGGCCTGATGCAAAGGGTGATGGTCGTGGACGCGGAGGTCGTTTCTGAACCAGACAAGAGCGCCGTTCTGCATGCATCATTCCTCCTCTTTTTTTCTATAGTGTACCTCCATTGCCGGAGGTTACGACACTTTCAATCGTCTAACGTAAAAAATTTCCTTTTTTATTGAAATCCAGCGGAACTTTGTCCATGATAGAAGCAAGTAGATGAAAAAGGATGGGGAGATTATGAAGAAACTCGGGGAAACGAAGGCAGAGCGTCTGGATGCAGCGTGGGAAAGGGCGGAAGGGAAACCGGAGGATGTTGCCGCTGTCGTGCAGGATGCGTATGGAATCGATTTGAAGTATGTGTCTGAAACAGGGGCCGGCAAACAGCGGAGTGCGTATAAAGAGGAGACGATGGCGTTCTTGTGTGAGCATTCGGAGTATGAGAAAGAAGAATTGGAGGAGCTTCCGAAAATGGAGGTTCTTGCGATTTATATTCATGCCTTCGACCGCAAACTGACCGGTGGAGAAGTCCGCCGGGCCGTCAATACGATCTTCGGCATCAACTTGGACGGGATCTCCAAATTGGAAGGAACCGGTCTCGCGATTTTCTCCAAAGAGCAGTGGATCACCCGTTCAGAGGACGATGTATTCGTTCTTCATACAGGCCAGACCGATGCCGACGTCTGGGTGACACCGACGGATTATTTCACGGAGCAGACCGGAGAGACCGAGATTCCTCAAGCCCTCAAGTACACGCTCGCGACGCTCGGTTTCGTCTATGAAGAAGCGGTCGATACCTATTACTACTGGAATCCCGACGGCGCCTCGATTCCCGATGACCGGAAGACGGAAATGCTCGGTGCCATCGTCGGAGTGATCCAGTCTGAATACAAACACCTGCTGAAAGAATCGTAATTCGGGTACTCCCTGCTGGATTCCAAGAACGTTATACAGAACTCTATTTAATATAAGGGAGGAACACGGTGAAGCGTGTTCCTTTTCCTACTGTGCTGGTGAAGTGGATCTCTCCCGACAAAATGGTGAGGATCCTTTTTGTAATGGCAAGTCCGAGCCCGTTGCCCTGGTCCATCCTGGAGGTTTCTCCCTGATAGAACCGCTCGTAAATGCGCTGCTGGATGGACGTCGGCATACCGATTCCTTCGTCTGCTACGACTACTTCCACACCTTCGGCTTTGGAGGCGAGGAGAATAGTGATGGTGGAAGAATCCGGGGAGAACTTGATGGCGTTTGCAATCAGATTCATCCAGATCTGCTGGATCAACGGCTCATCCCCTTCGTACGAAATCGGGGGGAGGTCGAGGTCGAAGGCTATGTCTTTCTTCGCCCACGAGTCCTCCAGCAGCATGAGGACGCGGCGGATCTGTTCATCCAGCTGGAAAGTCGTCTGTTTATCGGGCAGCACTTGCCGGTCCAGTCGGGAGAGACGCAGCATATTCTCCGACAAGCTGTGCAGACGCTTGGATTCGTCAATGATGATGCCGAGGTATTCGCTGCGCTCCTCCTGGGATAACGACTGTTCCTGCATCAGTTCGGCAAACCCTTGGATCGATGCAATCGGTGTCTTGAACTCATGGGATACGTTGCTGATGAAATCTTTCCGCATGTAGGCCATGTTATCGAGCTCCTGCGCCATCTTGTTGAGGCTGTCGGCCAAGGATCCGATTTCATCGCTGCTCTTGTAGGAAGTCCGGCTCGTGAACTCCCCTTTCGCAATATCCTGGGCCATCTCTGCCATCTTCTTGATCGGTTTCGTGATGAACAGGGAAGCGAAGCTCATGAAAATTGTGTCCAGAATGGCACATATTCCGACGGTGGCTAGAATCAGGGTGAACACTCTCATCTGATTGGACTCCGGAAGAAGCTGTGGAAGCTGTTCGGCTGCAACGGCTACGATCCAAATGGAAGCACCTGCGGAGAGGAGCAGGATCAGGACGACGATGGTCGTCAACTTGACGGTGATGGAGGAAAGCAGCCTTCTCATTTCCGGCACTCCACTTTGTACCCGATCCCTCGGATGGTGGTGATGTCAAAAGCATCGACCTCCGCAAGCTTCCTGCGCAGTTTCTTAATGTGCGTATCGACGGTGCGCTCATCCACTTCGACATCAAGCCCCCATATTTCCTCCATCAGCTGCTGCCTTGAGAAAATACGATTCGGGTAGCTGAGCAGCTTGTATAATAGATAGAATTCCTTTTTCGGAAAAGCATAGGTGCTTCCGTCATCCTCAGCGGTAAGGCTGTCATAGTGGATGACGAAGGAGCCGATAGTGATCTTCCTCTCCTGGGAGATCTTCGCCCTTCGCAATAACGCGGAAACGCGGAGGGACAGCTCTTTCAATTGGATCGGCTTCACCATATAATCGTCGGTTCCCGATAAAAATCCCTGCTCCATATCCTCCAGACGGTCTTTCGCTGTAACAAGCAGGATCGGCATCCCCATGTCCGCGTCCCGGAGGCTCTTCGTCAATGCATATCCATCCAGGCGGGGCATCATGATGTCACTGATCATCAAGTCGATATGGAAGGTATCCAATACCTCCAATGCCTCTTCCCCGTCTGCCGCCTGATGGATGCTGTATCCCTGCTTCTCCAGGTAAACCCCCATCATTTTTCTTAGATTCCGATCATCTTCTACGACTAATAACTGGACCATTCCCATCCCACCCTGTCTGCGATGGTTTCATTATACCGCAGCGGCTTTTCTTTTCGCGTAGGAATAATAATATCCCAAGGCAAGGCCTACACCTCCGCACCAGAGGATCCAGGCAGCTCCGTAGTGGGAAACTTCGAAGTCGCTGTGATACAGCTGACGGAAGAAGGTGAGGAAGATCCCGTCAAACAGGACAGCAGATGTCGTCATGATGGCGACCGCTTCAAAAATCCTCTCCCGTGCAATCGGAATGAAGGCTGTTGCCGTTTTAATGAAGAAGTAGCCTGCGGGTAAACCGAGGAAGAAGGCGAAAAAGAGCCAGGGATTCCCCGAGGTGAAAAAGGTATCGCCGATCAGACGGACGCTCATGGCGCCTACGAACCAGAATAAAATCCCGAATAACACAAATCCTCCTGCCTGCCGTTTCGTCAATGGTTTTGTCATGGAAACATCATCCCTTTCTATACGTTTCCTCTATCCTACCGCCTCTTTGTGACCTCTCTGTGAACAAAAAAAAGAACCCTCGGCTTCAGGGTTCTCTCCATCATTCCTCTGCTTGTTTTTTAAGGACATCGACGAAATGAGCGATGATTCTGGCGGTCAGCCCCCAGATCACTTTGTCTCCGTAGATATAGAAGTATTCCTCCATCTGCCGTGCCCGCCAGTCGTAATCCTCGCCGCCCGGTATCAGTTCGTACGGGAAATCTTTCTCCGGCTTCGCCTCAAAGGAGACGTAGTGGATGCGCGGCTTCTCGTTCAGGAAGAAGGAAAGCGGGACGGTGAACACTTCCTGGACTTCTGCCGGGTTGTGCACAAGGTCCTCTTCTGTCGTATCGAGGTAGCCGGCATACGCATAGACGATCATGCCGAACGGGGAAATCAAATAGTCGAGCGGGTGGACATCCGACAAGCGTCCGGCATCGATGCCGAGCTCTTCTTCCGTTTCCCGGATCGCCGCCGCTTTCGCACCAGCATCGCCTGGGTCTATTTTCCCGCCGGGAAAGCAGATCTCTCCGGGTTGGCGCCTCATTTCACTCGACCGGACTTCGAACAGGACGTGCGGCTCGCCGTTTTTCTCGATCACCGGCAGCAGGACAGCGAATTTACGCAGATGCTCGCTTCCGAGAACGGTCGGTTCATGGTCTTTGATTTTATGGAAAATGTTGTGTATCTCCATCATGTCACCTCATTAGTATTCTATCTATACTATAACAGGGAACGAAATAGAATAAAAAAGAGAAACACCGGCACTCCTTTTATCCCTTTTTGTGGATGTATTTGGAAATGAAAGGATTGCAGGTTACAAGCTTAATGAAGAGAGACGGTAACTTTATGCTTATAACTTTATACCCCCAAGAGAGTCTTTATCTGCAAAATACTTTTCAAAAATGAGTAAAAAGTTTGTCGTAATCTAGTTCGAAACTAACAGGATTATTCACAGAATCTATAAACATCAACCTTTATACCTCCCCTGTCTTTATGATATTCTTGTAATATAGTGTAAAGCTTCTGAAATTTGTATTTCTTTTTTTGTAAAATAGATTGCACTGTCATTTTTTTCATGTATAATGGGGGTTATGTTGATGGATATTGTCACGAAATTTTACCAGGCTTTAAATAAATTGGATATTAAATATGATGAGGAGACGGGGCGTTTGTCGAAACCGATCAATTTCGTCGTCTATGACGCACATAGAAAGGTGTCGGCCAAACGACTGTTCATTTTCAAAAACTATTTTCTGATTTTAAGAGAAGAAGAGAACGATACGAGGAAAATCCAGTTCAAGCACATTAAAGGCTTCCAGTATGCGGATAAAGGCGATATCTTCCTATAATATCGTAAGACTTTGAGGTGATCAGGTGAGGAGAAAACGGCTTTCACATGTGGATCTTTCATGTAAAGCGAAATCTGTCAAAACGTTTGATAATGAGGTATATGAACTGAAGGGCTCCCTTGCCGTCAATAAAGACAACGGAAAGATCCAGCCGGTAGCGGATATTTACTACCGGGTGAGAACGGCGGTGAACAGCGACCGCCGCATCGTTGCCAAGCGGAAACATTCGGAGGATGAATTGTACACCTATGTCGAGAAGCGAAAGATGAAGTGAGGAGATCTTTGCTTTTGATAGATGGGTAAGCTTGAAAATGGAAGAAGCGTCAAACGTCAGGGGGATGAATCGATGAAACGATGGATGCTGGTTATGCTTTTCGCCATAGTCGCAGGGATGCTTGCGGCCTGTGGGAGCGGAGAGCCTGTCGAGGAGAAGGAATATGATGCGTTCAAAGAGGAGATTGCCAAGGAGGACTTCACCGGCTTCGCTTATATACTGAGTGATTATGAAGCGGAGGATAACGGATACCTCCCTGTACTGGAAGAAGTGTTCGAAGAAGAGGGGCAGACGCTCGTCTACTTCAACGATCAACAGGCGTCGGACGACGTACACGAAGTTTTCAACGAAGACAGCAAAAAGAAGGATCTGTTCCTGCCGATCGATACGATTGCATACATAGAGAACGGTCAGCCGGCAGCAGAGCTGGAAGTGACCGAAGAGTTGATACAGGAGAAGGATCAGGAGACATTGCGTACATTCGTAGCGGACCATTCATAAGGGGCTGTACGATGGAAATAGACAATTGAATAGAGGTGCGGCCGCTTATTCAGCGCGTAGGCGTCCGTCCACACAGAATGGTTTGCAGGGTTCGATTCCAAAAACCTGCCACGACATGTGCAGCGCTGTTCTACTGGTTCTTCGTACACAGCCAAAAACGATGTGCATTGGCAAGCGGCATTCGGATGCTGTCACGTTGCCACAGGGTTCTTACTTCCAGCCAGAAAGTAAAGGGTATTATCATGGACCATGTCTGCCAAGGTGCCCGTCACCGGTTTAAAGACAGCAGGCCCATACCTGAATTTCCGTATGGTTGGCACACGTATGATTTAGAGGTAAGTCGATAGTAATCGGCATGACAATATAATAAAAGCGAGAGGAAGATTTCTATGAATCTGTTAAACACGTTGATGCTGGGAGCCGCTGATGGGATGGATGGTCTCGTTCAGACGGGACAGTCGATTCTGCAATGGGCTCAGCGCCTTGGTTTGATCGGAGCTGCTTTGGCTTTCTGTGTCGGGGGATATTTCCTGATGTTCGGGGGCGACCGCGGGCGCGGACGTTCTGTCGGCTGGTTCCTTGGAGGAGCGGTCGGACTGATCGTCGTTATGGGAGCGTACGGTATCGCAAGCGGAATCGACAACAATATCAAGTTTTAATAGAACGCTTATATATTAATGCAAAGCCACACTGCTGTTTCCGGTGTGGCTTTCGTATGTTTGGAGGTCGGAATCAATGTTATATGTAGTGTTTACTCAAGTGGAACACTCCAAAATTGCCAAGTTCGAGAAAATCCCGTTTCCGGAAGCTGTCCGCTTGTCTCAGGAAATCGAGAAGGAAATGCGGGAGAAGAAGGAAGAGGTCGATGGAGAGTTCTACCTTTTGGAAGAAGATAATAACGGAGACGCGATTTATTCCGGTACATTCCGGTTCGGTTCCTATTACGCGCCGAATTTATACATGCATATCAAGAAAAAGCTTCCGGTAATCCGGACGAGCAAGGAGAAAGAAAAGAAACGCCTTGCGTTGATGGCAGAGATGGAAGAGCTGGTCAGTGAGGAGTTCAAACAGGAGGAGAATGTGGAAGAGGAAGCGTTCCGCAGGCTCGATCGATCCCGTATTTCCCGCCTGAAGAAGTGGCAGCGCCGGACGATTTACGGTCTTGCCGCCTTTTTCACGCTGGCAACAGTCGGAACCGTCGCGTTCTTCCTGCTCCAAATCGCTTCGTTCCAAGCACAATATGAAGCGGTCGCGGCAGATAAGAAAGCCGAGGAAGAAGCCATCTCCCGCTATGAGGCTGCCCTTCTCGGGGAAGACACGTCCTTGAAAGAATACTTGGCCAAGCAGGATCTGGACGAGTTGGACGGGGAAGAGCAGAAGATCTACGCCGGCTACCTTGTAGAGGAAGAGGCGTTCGATAAACTCGTGTCGTTGTATGAGGAGGACGCGAAGATGGCGGCGACGTTCATTGCTAACAATCAAGGAATCGATGCGCTGAAAGCCTTCAATGAAGCTTACCCGACGAATGAAGCGAAGTTCGAAATCGCCTACGCCGAAGAGGAATACGACAAGGTGCTTTCCATTGAGAATATCGAAACGACGAAAGACCGAAGCGAGAAGAAAACGTACGCCTACTTGAAAACCGGAGATATCGAAAAAGCGAAGGCGGAGCTTGAGAACAACAACAGCGAAGAGCTGTCTGAGAAAATTGCCCGCTATGAAGAGATCGATCAGTCGCTTGCCGATATCGACGGAGATTTGAAAGGCGCGAAGGAAAAGGAAGAAAAGAGCCTGAAAGCAGAGAAGAAAGAACTTGAGGCGGAGAAAGAAAGTCTTTAAGACACCTGGAACAGGGTGTCTTTTCATTTTACATAGAGGTGATCATTATGCGAAAGAAGAGTGTCCATATCGTTATGGCTTCACTCGGGGCCGTGTTTGTCTTTTTTCTATTAAATACGGTGATCAATCTAATAACCATCACGGTCCAGGACGTCTGGAACAGTGATTCATTCCTGCAGCTGTCCGATCTCGACGTCTCGATCCAGTCCCTGGTGCTGGCGTTCGATCATATTCCGTCCCAGGTGTATATCGGTATGGCCGTCCTCACCCTTGTCGTGTTCGGGATTCTGTACTACAAACTGCGGACGAACTTCAAAGACTTGGAGAAAAGCGGGGATAAGGGGACGAGCCGTTTTACGACATTGAAAGAATTGAAGGCGCAGTATAAGGCTGTTCCGGAGAAGAAGGCATCCTTTCCGGGGACCGGCGGCGCACCGATCTCGAGGTATAAGAATAACATCTTCATTGACGATTCGCCGGTCAACAACCTATGGATCGGTACGACCCGTTCCGGTAAAGGGGAGATGGGGATCTTCCCGATGATCGACATTTATTCGAGGGCGGAGGAGCAGGCATCGATGGTGCTGAACGATCCGAAGGGCGAGCTGTTCGCCGCCTCGAAGGAAACGCTTGAGAAGCGGGGCTACCATGTGGAGGTCCTGAACCTGGACAACCCGCTCCAGTCGATGTCCTACCAGCTGCTGCAGCTGGTCATAGATGCCTATGAAGATGGAGATATGGCGAAAGCCGAGCAGTATACGAAGACGATCAGCACGATGCTGTACAGCGATCCATCCGCTAAGGATAAGTTCTGGCAGGATAGTGCCGCCGCTCTATGTTCGGCACTGATCCTCGGGCTTTGCGAGAAGAACATCCCGCATCAGAAAGAGAAGGTGACGATGTACACGGTCGCCAATACCTTGAACACGCTGGCGAGCGAACAGTACATGGATGAAATCACCGGAGATACGGAAACCGGGCTCGACCGCTTTTTCGACAGCTTACCGGAACAGCATCCGGCAAGGCTGCAGTATGCGACGATCCGATTCGCGAGTGGAGCCAGCCAGACGGTCTCCGGCATTTTCTCTTACACCTTCGACAAGCTGAGCATTTTCACCCTTACACCGATTGCGAAGATGACGTCGATGAACAGTTTCGATATGAAGAAAATCGGTTTCGGGAAAACGATGACCGGATTCACGAAGCCGCTCAGCCGGGTCTATGTCCATTTTCCAGAAGGGCAGGTATCGGTACGGACAAATGAAAAGGGCCGCTTCGCTATCGATCATGACGAAAAGCTGACAGCCGGAGATCACGTGCGGATCGAAGTCGAGGACAGCGACATTTCCATGACGGTTGCCGTCGACGCCATTGATGAAAACGGGGACGTGCGTTACAGCGTTCAGGAGAAAAGCGGAGAAGCGGTCCGTATCAAACGGTTCGAGCAGTTCGAGAAGCCGACCGCTTTGTTCATGATCACCCCCGATTACGATACGTCGCTGCACGTCATTGCTTCCTTGTATGTGAAACAGCTGTACACAGAGCTTGCCAGGACGGCGAGTCATACGAAGGGCGGCAAGTGCATCAGGGAGGTCGTCTTCATTCTCGATGAGTTCGGAAATATGCCGGTCATTGACGATATGGGGTCGATGATCACCGTCTGTCTCGGCAGAAATATCAAGTTCAATCTTGTCATTCAGGCTTACGCGCAGTTGAAACAGAAGTACGAACAGGATTGGGAGACGATCGATGGCAACTGTGCCAACACGATCTACATCCTGACGACGAACAACGATACGGCCGAAGAAGTATCGAAGAAACTCGGCGAGAAAACGATCACCTCCCACAGCCGGAGCGGCAGCACATTGTCGTTTGATAAAAGCAAGACAGAAGGAACGGACGGCCGCAGTCTTCTGAATGCGACGGAATTGTTCCAGCTGAAAGAAGGCGAAACGGTCGTGATCCGCGGCATCAAACGCCAGGATAAGAAGCGGAAGACGATCAAGGCCTACCCGATCTTCAACACGGGAGAAACACGGATGAAATACCGCTATGAATACTTGGCAGATGACTTCGATACATCGGCCTCCATTCATGAACTCGATATCCGCTGCCAGCACGAAACGTTGGACTTGAAGCAGGTCACGTACCGGTTCGGTGAAGAAAAGGAACATGCCGGTGCCGGCTCTATCGGTGAGCTGCTGGGAGAGGACAACATCCTCGTTTTCATCGAGCAGACGGTAGACAGGGCGACGGATCACCACGTAGAGGAGCTTCGCGACATGCCGGCGGATGATTTTCTTGAACTGCTTGAAAGCCTTCAGGAAGAGGGGCGGATAGCCGGTCATACGTATCAGCTCATCGTCGACAAAATAGAGGATGCGAGACAAAGGGAAGGAGCGGGAGACAATGAAAGACGGTTGGTATAAGCGGGCGAAAGAGGACGATCCTCTTTCCCTTGTCGAGGTGCTTGAGAAGCATAAAGACCATTTGGAAGATCATGAACTCGTCGTCCAGCTGCAGGACGGATTATGTAAAATCCATATGGATCCGGACACGTCGAAATACCGCATTCTCGTCGATCATTACGACGAGTCGGTCAATTCGACGGTCGAACGTTTCCTATTTACGAATGGATAGGGGGAAGCAGGAATGAGTGATGAGGAAATACTCCAGAAACTGTTGGAATTCGGAGACTACCTGACGAAAGGGACGATCATTCAGGATACCTTCCGCTGGGTGCTGTGGATGTTCGTCAAGGGGCTCGCGTGGATCGTCGATGCGCTGGAAGATGTAGCGGATACGATTCTCGGCTTGAAATCCTTCTATAACAATCAGGATTTCGTCGATTTCGTCGATCAATTCCAGCCTGTGTTCGTCATCCTGCTGGCCTTCAACCTGTTATATATCGGCTACCTGCTGATTTTTCAGAAGAAGTTCAACAGGGAGGGCGTCTTCACGAACCTGATCATGGCACTGATGATCATCGTCGTGCTCGGAACAGGAATGCAGAAGGCGGACCGCTTTACGGATGACGCGATCCAGGCGATCAACTATTCCGGCGAAGGCGGGAAGATCGCCTCACAGGTCGTGAAAAGCAATATTACAGATATCGGACTGTATGATATCAACGGTTGGGATAATCCGGAGCTGGAGGAAAAGAACAACATCGATCCCGAATTCGCTACAGACATCAATATCAACTCCTACTTACAAAAGGACAGCGATATAACGGAAGAAGAGAACCTTAGTAATGACGGAGAAAAAATATTAAGCCATAAAGTCGAGACCCTCGGTGACGGATCGCGGAAAATTATCGACCTCGAGGACGGCAGCTGGATCACGGATATTACGAAGGAGTATTACTACCGCTATACGGTGGACTGGATCAATATGATCGGGACACTTCTGATTATGGCTTTTGTGCTGATCACCATTTCCGTGAAGCTTGCCAAGCTGTTCTTCGAGCTCGCCTTCAACTACGTTCTGGCGGGCATCATTGCGCCGACGGATATTCACAACGGACAGAAGATGAAGCAGGTCGTACAGAACATCCTGAACATCTTCCTCGTTACGATCATGATTTTTCTCAGTATGAAAGTGTACATGATCGGGACCGGCTGGATCGGAGAGAACTTCGACGGCATCGTCTATTTGATCGCCATGATCGGCTTTGCCGCAGCGGTGATAGAAGGGCCGAATATCGTCGAGCGGCTGTTCGGCATCGACGCCGGATTGAAGTCCGGATGGGGTGCATTGGCAGGTACATATGCGGCGGCAAGAGGAGCCCAGGGACTTGCTAAAAGTGCAGGACGGACAGGCGGCGCAATGGTCAATAAATCGGCAGGCGCTGTCGGTGGACTCGTCGGCGTCGCCGGTGGTTTAGCCGGCAAACAGCAGGGCTCGGGGGAAGCCTCTGCCGGACAAAAGGGTGGAGCTCCTAAGTCGGCACCGAGTCACGAGCAGAAAAATAATCAAACGGCCGAATCAGAAGCAGAGAGCGGCGGACGTGAAGCGGCAGCCGGTGTCGAGGAAACGACCACGGCCAACGAGCAGGCTCCCGGTTCGATCCATGATGAGATGGATAAGCAGGACGGGGAAGAATCTGCTTCGGGAGCTGCGGGTCCGCCGTCCCTTCATGATGAAATGGCGAAGAAAGGCTATACAGGTGCAGGAACGCCTCCTTCAAAACAAGGGAAGAAGGCGAACGACGCCGGAAAACCGGGGCAAGGCGGCGCAGCTGGACAAGGAGAGAAATCCGGAACCGGCTCCGGCGCTCCGACCGGCGGAGCTTCTGGAGCACAAACGTCCGGAGCACCGGCTTCGGGACCTGAGCAGGGTGTGCAGCGGATGCCGAATGCTCCTGGAGGGGCGGAGGACCGTGGCAGCACGGGAACATCCGCGGAGCACTCCACAGAGAGCGGAGCTCCTGCTGCAGGAGTCTCCGGGGGCAACCGTCCGGGAACCGCATCTTCCGGTTCTTCTTCCACAGCATCAAGATCCGGAGGGACTGAAACGGCTCCGGGCACATCAGAAAAAGGAGCATCGAGCTCTAGCGGCACCGTTTCTCCCGGATCGTCTCCACGCGGGGCGGGCTCTGCCTCCAGCGGTTCTTCCGGCAGTAGACCGGCGGCATCCGGATCGAGCGGGTCTGCACCTGTCGAGCGGGTGACGACAACGACGAAGACGACGACTGCCGGTCCGGCAGCGCCTTCTTCCGGCGCTTCACCGGCTCCGGCAAGACAGGAAAGACGGACGACGACGAGAACAACGTCAAGCGGCGGCAGTTCACGCCCTGTCTCCGGCGGCTCTTCCGGATCCGGAACGCGGGAGGTCATCCATGAACAGGAGCAGGTGGTGGAAGAGCGCCACGTCGGCCACGTGCTCCGCGATACTTTCCAGAACAACCGGACCGTCCAGCATACGCGCACGGGCTACCAAGTCGGCCGGAACACCGGCAAAGCAATGAAGCGCAACGTCAAGAAACAAGTGAAGAAATTTAAAGGATAGAAGGAAGGGAAACCATGGCGAATTACCGCATACCCAAGAACGTGACGAGTGAGCTGAAGATCAATAAGGCGTTGTACCTGACCGATCTCGGCATCCTCGTCGGACTGCTTTTGTTTACGTTTGTGATGAGCAATGTCGTTCACGCTTCCTTCACGTGGCTTTTCTATATATTCATGATCATCGTCGCGGGCCTGACGATCATCCGGCCTGCGACGAATCCGAAGAAGCGGATGTATGAAGCGATCTACCTTTCCCTGCGAAGAAGGAAGGACACATATATCGCCATTGATTATGAGGTGGACGAGAGCGATGAGAATAATGAAGTGGTAGGTGATACAGATGGCTTTATTCGATGAAAAACAAATGAAACGGCAGTCGGTGCCGGAGCAGAAGCAGCGGTCGGTTTTCGACGAAGCGAACATCCAGGAGCAGAAGGAACGGAAATCGAAGAAAATCAAAGTGAAATCCAGTTTCGCTGAGATTTCTCCTGTCATCGATATGACGGCGAACGGGTATTTTCAGCTGAACCATGAAGAAGGCTATTTCGAAATTGTCCAGCTGACATCGAAGGATATTTATTCCCTCAATCAATCGGATAAGGATAAGAACATCTATACGCTGGCTTATTTCTACCAGTGGTACTTGAACGATATCAAGATCATCCCGCTGAACTTCCCTGTCGACACGAGCACCCAGCAGCGTCATATTCTGCGCAGGCTCGAGAAGACGACGAAGCGGGAATACCGTTTTTTTCTCGAGCAGAAGCTGAAGGAGCTGCAGTTCATCGAGAAGGAACGAACGAACCGGGAATATTACCTCTTCATCTATGCCGATGATGAGTATTCCCTGCACTCGCGGATCAAGAATATCGACCGGCTTATCAGCGTGTCGCTGCCGGTCGTGAGGCTGAGTGAAGAGAAGAAGATCAACATTTTGTATAAACTGTTCAATCTGAATTCCAAGAACAAAACAGCGAGAGGGGACATGTGACGTGCTGCAAGCGATATTAAGCCGATTCAAGCCATCGGACACGGAGAAGAAAGATGACAAAGAAGTCTATGGTTACAACCCTTATCTGCTGTCTGAGATTCAGAGTCAGGGCGGCATCAAGTTCGACGAAGCCTTCATCCGTAAAGGGGACGGCTATGAAACAAGCATCCACATCTACGATTTCCAAACGATCGTTTCCGACTTCTGGCTCGAGCAGATCATGAACATGCCGAACGTCGTGGCAAGCCTGGATATCAGTACCCCGAACCGGAAGGAAGTCATGGATAATATCAACAAGAGTATGGCCGAGCAGAAAGTCCGCGGAGAGAATGCCAAGGATACCTCGGACTTGATCGAAGCATCCCAGAGCTATGAAGAGCTTCAGGACATCTACAATGAAATCCGTCAGGGAGAAGTGTTGAAGCGGATCATCCTTCGTCTGTTTGTCAGTGCGAAGACGATCGATGAGCTGGAGCGTACCGTCAAAGAAGTCATCGATACGCTCGAATCTCTCAACTTCCGGGGAAGTGTGTTTCTCAATGAGCAGGAATACGAGTGGGAAGGGCTGTTCAGCAGCTACTCGACCCAGCAGAAATATCCGAACAAACGGAAAGGGGTCGAGATTCCGTCCTTGTCGCTTGCGGGCGGCTTTCCGTTCCACTTCACCGCTCTGAACGATCCGTTCGGTACCCATTACGGAACGACGGACACCAACGGCAACGTCATTTTCGATTTGTTCCATAAAGACCAGAAGCGTAAGTTCTACAACGCCCTCATGATCGGAAAAATGGGATCAGGGAAGTCGACGCTTCTGAAGAAGGTGGCGCTTGATAATGCGGTGAAGGGGCACAAAGTCCGGATTCTTGATATTACCGGAGAGTTTGAGGATCTGACCCATGCTCTCGGTGGAAAAATCATCGCCCTCGACGGATCGAACGGGATCATCAATCCGCTGCACGTCTATAAGACAGCATCGAACGATGACGGCACGGCGAACGAGCAGCTCTCGTTCACCCAGCACCTTAGTAAAATGAGCGTCTTCTACCGCTTTTTGAACCCGGATACGACCAATGCGGAAATCAAAGAATACGAGAATCTCCTGCGCAACCTGTACGTCGAACACGGCTTATGGGTCGAAGGGGAGGAAGAGAACCGCATCACCGACCGGAAGGCAGAGGAATATCCGACGTTCAGTGACTTCCTCTACTACCTGCGGAAAGAGCTGTATGAAGACATTGATGCCCAGCGAGTCTATGAAAATATCGGCGTCGTCCGCCGCGAGCGTCTGGAACATATCGAACTGAACATATCCAACCTCGTCCAGAACTATGCGCACTTATTTGACGGACCGTCGAGCATCGATAACTTCGACCACGAGTACTTTGTATCGTTTCCGCTCCGTAATCTATCCGAGCTGAAGCCGGAAATTTTCCAGGCCCAGCTGTTCAATGTCATGAACATGCTGTGGGACGGCATGTTGAATAACGGACAGCCGCAATTCCAGGCGTTCAACAAGCACCGCCTCGAATTTGAGGATGCTATCCGTTATTTGATCCTGATCGATGAAGCCCACCACATTATCAATACGAGAAAAGGTTCGGAACACGGCGTCCAGTATTTGCAGCGCTTCATGCGGGAGGCACGGAAATATTTCGGCGGCATTTTCTTCGCCAGCCACCTGATCACCGACTTCGTACCGGAGAACGCTGATCAGAACAGCGCCGAAGAAGTGAAGAAGCTGTTTAGTCTGACGCAGTACAAATTCATCGCCGAACAGGACAGCGAATCGTTGAGCAGGCTGAAAGAGGTTTTCGTGGGGCAATTAAATGACAGTGAATTGAATCAGATTCCCTTCCTCCAGACTGGACAGGTGCTGTTGTCGATCTCGTCTGTGAAGAACATCAAGATGAACGTCGATGTGTCGAAGGAGGAGCTGGACTTATTCGGTGGAGGTGCTTGATCCATTGAGCAATCTAGCGAAGAACGCAGTCAAACTGGGAGCAGGCTTCCTCTCGCTCAAAGCGAAATTGATCATCCTGCTCGTCGTTGTCGTCGGTTTTTTCCTTTTTGTCCTCGGTGTCGGCATCTTCCAGAGCTTCATCGGCGGATCGGATAGTAACAGTGGGACGTCCGGGGAAATCATCAGCCTTCCCCCGGGTACCTTTCCACTTAATGATACGGTGGAAGGCTACCGGAGCGATGTTGAAATGTATGCCAGGGAATTCGGGATCGAGAGCCACGTCGACGTCCTGCTTGCGATGATGATGCAGGAGTCGGGCGGCGGGGGGGATGATCCGTTCCAGGCAAGTGAGAGCAAGTGCGGCTACATTGGCTGCATCACCGACCCGAAGGCATCGATCGAACAAGGCGTCAAACATTATAAGAGCGTCCTCGAGAAGGCGAACGGGGATATTAAACTGGCCCTCCAGTCGTATAACTTCGGCGGCGGGTTCATCGATTATGTGAATGACCGCGGCGGTGCTTATACCGAGGACCTCGCTGTTTCTTTTTCGCAAATGATGTATGAGAAGCTGAAGCATACAGGCCTGTACAGCTGTATCCGCGGGGATTCCGTTCCAAGCGGCGCCTGTTACGGAGATGTGATGTATGTCGATGCGGTCCTGAAGTATTACCATCCTGTGTCGAGTGACGCGATTGCGGGCATCTCCCCAAGCTTCAACGGTGATTTCGTCCGGCCGATCCAGGGCAGTGCGGAAATCACCAGTGATTACGGCTACCGGACCCACCCGGTGACAGGAGAGGAAAAATCGATGCACAACGGCATCGACTTCGCCTGTATGGGCGGCGTAACACCGATCCACTCGGTCGGAGACGGAGTGGTCGTGTACAGCCAGGGGGCGGGAACTTATGGGAATTCCGTCGTCATCCAGCATGAAGATCAGCTGTACACCCACTATGCCCATTTGTCGAGCATCGACGTATCGGAAGGTTCGCGAATTCAGGCGGGCGATAAACTCGGCGTCTGCGGAACGACAGGAAGATCGACGGGACCTCACCTGCATTTGGAAACGAAAAAAGAAATGTGGAGCGGACATATGGATCCGAAAGAGGTTCTCGGATTTTAACAGCAAGGAGAAAGCGATATGAACAGTATAAAACTATTCAAACACGTGTCGTTGATCATTCTCGTCCTTTTGCTGGCGGTCAATGCGTACTTCTTCTATGCCAATGGCAAGAAAGGAGACGAGTACGAGGCAGTCGCCAAAGCGAATCAGGAGCTTCAGGACGAGAACCGGGTGCTCGAGGATAAGGAGAAGAACATCTCCAACACCGCACGCGAGCAGCGGTTCGATGACTTGCAGAGTCAGGCGAAGCTGTTTGTGAACCTCGTCTTCGTCCAGAAGATCGAAGGCTACCAGCAGCGGAAGGACCAAGCGGTGGGCGTCATGAGTGAAGCCTTGCAGGAGCGGTACTTCCCGGCGGATGAATTCAATCAGAACAACGTGGAGTCGAAGCTTTTGAGCGAAGAGTATTACATTCAGAACATGGATGCGAATCAGAAGGAAGTCGATGTGCTGATCGAAGTCGAGCATGAAATCGACTACTTGGAAACCGGAAAGAAAGACAAGTCCAAGATGTTTCTGCGCGTTCACTTCGTCTATGAAGAGGATGCTTGGATTGCGACAGACATCGAGGATTTGTTCGCAGATACAGAAGAAGTGAAAGAGGAAGATCCGGAAGCGAACGACGTGTGACAAAAGGGGTGAAGCTATGTTCAACAAAGATAAAGTGAATCTGAGGAGGAAGTCGAACCGGATGTATATGACCATCCTCGGCGGCGTCTTTCTTGGGCTCGCGTTTTTCCTGACGTCCGGGTTTGTTTTCGAGGAGAAGGTGGAGGTGCTGTCTTCTCCTGTCAACGAAGATATCAAGGTTTCCTCCACGGAGAATGTCGTCATCAACCGGTGGATCTATGATCCGAAGACGGGGCAGATGGAGGTCATCATCGATACGGGACATCTGAAGAATGAATACGACACGATCGATTTTGAAGCCTTCCAGAGAAGCGACGGCAGCGAGGTCGATACCGAGGTCGTTTTCCAGTACGAAGACCACTACGTCGTCCGTTTGGAAGGACTGTCGCCTGATTATACTCAGGTCGCTCTCGATTTGATCGGAACGAAAGAAGTCCCCGAGGAGGAAGAGGCGGAAGAGGAGCAGTCCGGCCGCTCCATCCTGAGGACGTTGTATGCCGACTACAGGGAAGTGGAAGAAGCATCGATTGAGGAACGGGAGAGCGGCGAGTACATTTCCTACACGACCGACCTCATCATTGAAGGCATCAGAGAGAATATCCAAACCGTAGAAGAAGACATCAAGGATCTGAAGGCAGATTCCAAGGATGCAGAGGAACGGATCGCTTCCCTGCGCGAGGATAAAGTCTACCAGACCGATGAAGAGAAACTTCAGACAGACAATGACATCAATGCACTGGAAGTTAAAAAGAACGAGACAGCGAAAGAAATAGAGCGCTTGAAGATGGACTTGGAGCGATTCGACGATAAGATTCAAAAGACAGAACAGCGGGAGCGCGAGCAGCTCCTTGAGACAACCGATTGAAGAAGGGCGGCCCTGCAGGAAGCCGGGGCTGCTTTTAACAGAAAGGATGAGATAGGATGGAACGAGAAGAGAACCTGATGGGGACGATCGTATTCGAGCCGGCAGATAAAAGCCAGCAGTATTTGATGCTGCGGGATATGAATACCGATCATACACAGGAATATGCCATCGAGCCGGGTGGCATCATCGAGAACGGAGAAAAAAGGGTACACCTATCCGATCTGCTCACGAAAGAGAACGCAGCGGAATTGAGAGAAGCGCAGATGGAGGGGCGGCAGACGTCGTTCATGCTTTCCGCGAAGGAACTCGAGCATGCCAAAGGGCTTGATCTGGTCAATCCGGAGGCGAGCGCAAAAGCAGAATCGATGAAGGATTTGAAAGCCCAGTATCAGAACTTGTGGGATATGGTGAAAAAAGAAAACAGCGGCGAATTGACGGAAGAAAATCTCGTCAACCGACTGTCCGCGGAGCAGACGTACCGGACCAGCAAGCAGGAGGTCATGGAGACGTTTAATGTCCCGCAGCAGACGATTACGAAGATGGAAAGCAGTGTCAGGCAGGAGACGAAAACAAAATCTGCAGAAAATCAGCTGTAATAAAAGCCCCCTTAACTAAGGGGGCTTCCTGTTTGTGGAGAGGGCATCAGGATAGGGATCCTGATTTCTGGACGCTTTTTCTCAGCTGGATATCCATCCGGTTGCAGGCGACGGATTTCCGCATGACGTCAAGCATTTGAGCCGTGGAGATCTCGCCTGACTTTTCGAGGTGTCCGATTTCTTCTCTGCTCATGAAGAAATAGTTATCGGACGTGCAGAGGACGGCGGAATCCTTCTTCAGTTTATTGACGTCGTCTTTTTCGACGAGGACGCCGTGTTTGTTCGCTGGATATGTTTTGATCTGCGAGGTCAACGTCCGCAGGTGGACTTGATCGTCTTCCACCTTCATGACGACACAGGGACGGGCGCCTTTATTGCTCATTTCCCCTGTTTTTTTGTCATAAAAGTCGATGTCCACCCAGACGACGTCCTTCATTTGGGGTGTGTAGATATCGCTCATCGATTACTCCACATCCCACAGCTTGCGAAGTTCTTTGTCGTCCTTGTCGATGATCACTTTGCCTTTCCCGTCTGTGCGCAGGCGGTCGGCCGGCTTTTCTCCGGGTTGTTTGTCGAGAATGTCCCGCTGCTGCTCCTCGATCTTCTGAAGTCGTTCGATTTCTTTCAGCATCTCTGCTTCTGTCTGTTTGTCTGCGCTCATGGAAGCACCTCCGATGGTTTTGTTTTTTCCATTATATCACAATGGAAATGCACAGAAATCACGGATTGAATAACAAAAACATACATACTTAGAAAAGGAGGGGATACGATGAAGGGAGAGAAATCGATCCCATTTAAGAAAATAGGCCTGTGGGCGATGAGGCTTCTGCTGCTGGCCGTAGCTGCCTTTGCCGCTTATTTCCTGATCGTACATACGAAGGATATGCTGCAGCTGTTTCTGCTGCTGATCATCCTGCTTATGGCCGCCGTGGTGGCCTTTCACATCCTGGCCGTCCTGTTTTATATCTTCCTTGTCATCCTGGCGATCGTGCTTCTCTTCTCCGGGGCAGGCTGGCTGCTTCATTTATTCGGCTGATTAGGGATGGTTCCCTTTTTCCGGCTGTGAAATCTTAAAAAATCGAAGGAAGGAATAAAAATCCTCCTTCTATGAAACTTTTCCATCAAATAACGATAACGATGGATAACGTGAATGAAACAAAAGGAAGGGAATTATGGTAAAGGGTGGAGGGGAATTGAGCAGACTCCTGTGGGAATAGTGGCACAGGTGAGACCCCGGAAGAGCAGAACGATGAGGAGGCTCACCGGCCACCCCACGGAAAGCGCTCGATTCCCCGGAGCCCGCTCGCTTCCTATGAAAATACTTCTTCAGCAAGCTGAAAAAAGAGGCACTCATCAGAGTGCCTCTTTTATAATGCGTTTGTAATACAGGACCGACAATAATCCGAAGACGGAATAGAGCAGGGTGTAGACGCCCATGACGACGAACATCGGTGTCCACAGCTCCGTTCCGAAGAAGAACCAGCCGGATTGGACGGCGAAGTAGCTGTGCAGCAGACCGACGACGAGCGGGATGCCGAAATTGAACAACTGCTTCCCTTGAATTCCCCGCAGGAGATCGCCGCGGCTGAAGCCGAGCTTTCTCAGAATCGTGTAGTTCGGTTTCTCTTCATCCCCTTCGTCCATCTGCTTGAAGTATAGAACACAGCCGGATGTGACGAGGAAGGTAAGTCCAAGGAAGCCGACAATGAACATACTCAATCCCATTGTTTTTTTCTGTGACTCCGTCTGCGCATAGAGGGACAGGTTTTCGTTCTCCTTCGCAAATGTCATCGATTGGAAGATATCATCCGCCGTTTCGATGTCCGCTCTGTCTTCCACGTTCACCCCTGTGTACGTGTCGTAGGTGGTCTGGATATCGTCCAGCTGCTCCTGTTTCAGCTTTTGGAAGGTGTTCTCACTGACGACGGCCGCTGGTGCGCCGAACGTGAAGGCTCTGGAGAGGACGTTTTCTTTCGTGCTGCCGATGTAATCTGCGTCCATCTTCCCTTCTGATGTGATCAACTGCACCTTGCCCTCGTCCTTCAACTGCGACATCTGCATGTACGCATCGTTGTAGCCGGCGAACAGGACTTGATCATCCTCAAGCACCGTGTCCTCCAGAGCCGTATCAGCGACGACCGGCATATCCATTTGATTGTTCTCTATTTGCATTTCCTCTAAATTCGTACCAAAAATGTCTTTGACCATCACCCGTGCGTCTGTAACGTCGACCTTTTCTTCGCTGTAGGCGATGCCGGTCTGATCAAGCGCCTCCGTGTAGGCGTCCGCATCTTCTTCGGACACGAAACTGAAATCGTCCGGAGAAGAAATGCTTCCGACATCATAGACCGAATAGTACGAAATGTAGGTGAGCGACAGCAGACCGATAGCGAGGGCGGAGACGGTCGTGATGATCGTCAGGAGCATCGCATTCGATTTCATCCGGAACATCATCGATGATAAGGACAACACTTCATTGATGTTCAAATATCCCTGCTTATTTTTGCGAAGCAGGTTCGATACGAAGCGTACCGATCCTTTATAAAAGAAGTACGTTCCGATGATGACCGCTGCCAGAATAAAGACCATTGCCGCAAACAGCTGGTTCATGGAATTGAAATCCCCGCTGAACAGCTTCGAGGAGACGTAGTAGCCTGCGATGATCAGGGTCAGTCCGAAGATACCCATCAGAATCTCCCAGACGGATATGTTCCCGACTCTCGTCTCCGTCTTCGATTTCGTCCGGAACAGCGACAGGATACTCTGTCTGCGGATGAAAAAGTAGTTGAGCAGCATGATGAACAGATAGATTGCCATGAAGACAAGGATCGTTTGGATCAAGGCCTTCCCGGAAAAGGACAACGTGGCGACTTCCTCGATGTCTGTAATCCGGAAGAGCGCCATCATCATCAGCTTCGAGACGGCGAAACCGGCGAACGTCCCGACAATCAAGGAGCCGAAATAAACGATCAGGTTCTCCAGGCTGATGAGCCGGAAAATCCGGTTCTTCGTCATTCCGATCAGCTGGAACAATCCGATTTCCTTCCCTCGCCGCTTGATGAAGATATTGTTCGCATAGATGAGGAAGATGGCTACGATCGCAATCAAGAGAACGGAAGCGACCCGCAGCGCAGCCTCGCCCTTGATCGATCCATCCATGCTCATAGCCGGATCATACTGCAGCGTCACGAACGAGAAGTAAAGGGCGACACTGAAAATGAGAGCGAAAGAGTACAGGTAATAGTTCTTCACATTCTTTTTCAAATTGCGGATAATCAGTTGATTAATATTCATAGTGCACCCCGCTGAGGACGCCCTGGGTTTTCATGATGTCTTTCAGGAATTCCTGCCGCTGCTGGTCTCCTTTATTCAGCTGTGTGTAGATCTGTCCGTCTTTGATGAAGATGACGCGGGTACTGTAGCTTGCTGCGACTGGGTCGTGGGTGACCATAGCGATCGTCGCCTCTTTCCGCTCGTTCAAACGACCGAGCTTACTAAGGAGATCAGACGCTGATTTCGAATCGAGCGCGCCTGTCGGTTCATCGGCGAAAATGATGCTCGGATCATGGATGAACGCTCTTGCTGCGGAAGTCCGCTGCTTTTGACCGCCGGAGATTTCATTCGGGTATTTGTTTTCGATTTCTTTGATCCCGAGCTCTTCCGCTACCTCCTGGAACCGCTCATTCGCCTGCTTCTTTTTAACGTTGGCGATGGACAGCGGCAGAAGAATGTTTTCCTTCACTGTGAGCGTATCGAGCAGGTTGTAATCTTGAAAAATGAATCCGAGGTGATGCTTCCGGAACTCAGCCAGCTTTTTGTCTTTCTGGCCGGTGATGACCTGTCCGTCGATTTTGATGGTTCCGTGGCTTACCCGGTCGATGGAGGAAAGGACGTTCAGCAGTGTCGTCTTTCCGGAACCGGATGCTCCCATGATCGTGACGAATTCGCCTTTTTCGATGGTCAGGTTGATGCCTTCTAGTACGTGCTGCTTCGTGAATTTATTGCCGTAGCTTTTATGGATTTTCGTAGCTTCTAATATACTCATGGTATGACCTCCCTTGTTCTATGACTTTATTCTATTAGCTTTTTCCGATGTTTTCCTGTCATTCACCTAACAAAATCGGGGATGGAAGTGACAGTTTCGTCACATGGGCAGATGAGAGGAGCGGGAAGTCTCCTCGATCCTTCGGGCTTGATCCTTCCCACCCTAAAGGAGTTCTCCCTGCTGCGTGCAGGTAAAGAAAAGAAGCATAGGACAGGGTCACATGCTTCGGATGGTTGTGAAGGCGTCTTTCTTCGGGAAGTGGAGGGTGAAGGTGGACCCTTGTCCAACTTCGGAAGTGACGGAGATCTTCATCTTCAACGTTTTCCTGATGCGGTCGGTCAAATAGAGACCCATTCCCGTCGCGGCGCCGTTCTGGTGATCGGATGTCGACGTGAAGCCTTTATCGAAGATGCGGGGGAGGTCTTTCGCCTCTATGCCCCGGCCTTCATCACGGATCGCTATGTGCACCCGCTCGTCTTCCCGCCGGCTTGTGATGGTAATGTCACTCGATTCACTGTATTTGATGGCGTTCGTCAGCAGCTGGCGCAGGATGAAGGCGAGCCATTTCGCATCACTCAACACGTGTGTCGCTTCCAAATCGATATCGAAGCCGATTCCCTTCTGCATGCACCAGGACTTAAGGGTACGGATTTCCTGGAATAACAGCGGCTCTAACTCTATTTCTTCTATATAAAGGTCATTCTCGATGAAGGGGATCCGTTTCTGATAGAGCTGCTGGTCTAGAAGCAGGTGGATCCGCATCCATTCATACGTCAGCTGGGACTTCAGCTTGTAATCTTCGATCTTATCAAACAGGAGGTGCATCGCACTCATCGGCGTCTTCACTTCGTGGATCCAGGAGAGCAGCTGGTCCTTCTCTTCTTCCAATCGGTGCTGGTTATCGGCAAGCTCCTGTTTCAAGCGTTCCATATGGTCTGTGACGTTGTCGTCGATGATCCGTTCAAACGGACTGTCCCCTTCCGGAAAAGTCGAAAGATCCAAGTCCCGGTCCCGTTCCTGCATTTGACGGTAGAAGCGGGTTTCCTTCTGGTACCGGATGAATAAAAACAGCGCAATTAATAGGAAGGACAGAAAGTTGTAGTACAGAACGGAGGTGACCGGGATTGTCGGATCGATGGCACCAACGAGAGCTGCCAGCACCTGCAGACCGAAAAGAAAGGCGATCCAAGCAAGGCGTTCTTTCAGAAATGCCCCGATCATTGCGAAGCCTCCTTCGCCACATAGCCTTGTCCGACCTTCGTCTCAATCGCATCTCCCAAGTCGATTTCAGCGAGTTTCTTGCGCAGCCTGTTGACGTTGACGGTCAGGGTATTGTCGCTGACGAACCGTTCATCCTCCCACAAACGCTGGATCAGCTCTTCCCGGCTGACAATCTTGCTTTTTTTATCCACCAGCTGCTTCAAAATAAGGATTTCGTTCTTCGTCAAATCGATCGATCCTTTTTCATTGGACACGCGGTTGCGGTCATAGTCAATGGTGGCTCCCTGCCAAGTCTTCCACTCATTCGTTTCCGTATTGTAGTTGTAGACGCGTCGCAGAATCGCCTGGATCTTCGCAATCAGCACATCGAAGTGAAACGGCTTCTGGACGAAATCGTCGGCACCCAGGTTCATCGACATCACCATGTCCGTCGGATGGTCTCTCGAGGACAGGAAGATGATCGGTACGTTCGAGTGGGCACGGATCATCCGGCACCAATGGAAGCCGTCGAACTTCGGCAGCTGGATATCAATGAGCACAAGATCGGGATTTACATCGGTGAACCGGTTCATCACCTGTTGGAAGTCATCGATCCCATATACTTCATACGACCATTGCGACAGTCGTTCCTCCATTTCCTGGAACAACGTCCGGTCGTCTTCAATCAACAATAATTTAAACAAAAAAGACACCACGCTTTCCGTATATTGCCTTTTTCCAGTATACCATGATGCTCCATGCATCGTATTTCGATTATTCAAGCAAATTCTCTTTAAAATTGTCGGAAGTGGGCGTACAATGGATAGTATTATTTGAAAAACGGCCCCGGCCGGCGATTACATAAATAAAGGAGTCCTGACAATGGCATTGAGCATCATTCAAAGCGAAACGAAGAAGAAGAAACCGGAATCGAAAGAGATCCCTTTCGGCAGAACGTTCACAGACCATATGTTTGTGATGGATTATGAAGCGGATAAAGGCTGGCACGAGCCCCGCATCGTCCCTTATGAGCCGCTGACACTCGACCCGGCAGCGATGATTTTCCATTACGGGCAGACGGTTTTCGAAGGGATGAAGGCTTATCGTACGGATGATGACCGCGTCCTGCTTTTCCGTCCGGAGAAGAACTTCGAACGCTTGAACTTGTCCAGTGAGCGCTTGAGCATTCCGGCGATTGATGAAGACGAAGTGCTGGGTTATCTGAAGGAGCTTGTGGAGCTGGAGAAAGACTGGGTTCCATCCTTTGAAGGGACGTCGCTGTACATCCGTCCGTTTATCATTTCGACAGAAGCGAACCTCGCCGTTGCGCCGTCGAAATCCTACAAGCTGATGATCATCCTCTCTCCAGTCGGCCCGTATTTCTCCGGCGGTTTGAAGCCTGTCACGATCAACGTCGAGAATGAATTCACCCGTGCGGTCAAAGGCGGCACCGGCATGGCGAAGACAGCAGGGAACTATTCCTCCGGCTATCAGGCCCAGGCGAAGGCGGTCGAGGAAGGCAACAACGATGTGCTTTGGCTTGATGGTGTGGAGAAACGCTACATCGAAGAAGTCGGCAGCATGAACATTTTCTTCAAAGTGGACGGAGAAGTCGTCACACCTGCCTTGAGCGGCAGTATCCTGAAGGGGATCACGCGCGCATCGATCCTGGAGCTTTTGGAGAAGTGGGGCATCCCGGTCACCGAGCGCCGAATTGCGATCGAAGAGCTGTATGAATGGTACGAACAGGGGAAAGTGGAGGAAGCGTTCGGAACAGGAACGGCTGCCGTCATCTCTCCTGTCGGGGAATTGAACTGGCTCGGTAAGAAAATGGTCATCAATGATCATGAAATCGGCGAGCTGTCCCAGAAGCTGTATGACACGATCACCGGAATCCAGCGCGGCCGCAAGGAAGATACGGAAGGCTGGACGGTCACGATCGACTGAAAAGACCCTCCGGCTTCGTTTGAATAGTATGCATAGAAGAGAGCCTCCCAATGGTGTGGAAGGCTCTCTTTTTGTTGGAGGAGGGACAGGAAGGGGAAAGCTGCTCTTCCGGCGACTCCCCTGTTGCTATGTTTCCCTTTTCTTTTGGATTGGACGAGTAACTTACTCTGTAACCCCAGCCATAAAAGCACAGAAGGCAGCAAGGTAACGAATAAAGGGTAGTTCGGTCCTTGCCAGCCTAAGATGTACAAAAAAGGTAATTTAAAAATAAAAGAAGCAACACCCATGAAAGACTGCATCTCATTGTGGAAGGACTGACTATACTCAATGGTCCTATCCACCCCGCTCTGATCATTCTTAATTTTTATCCCGTACGCTGCTAAACGGATCATCACCTATTTTAATGGGTTAAAAAAGAGGAAGGCGTGCTCCTATCCAGAGAGCACGCCTTCCTTTATTCTTTATGATGCCATTCGTTCGTCTTGTCTGATCGTGCTTACTATATCCAAAACACGCTTGCTTTCTTCCTGCGTCAAAGGCAGCAGAGGCAGGCGGACGCCTCCGACCTGGACGCCGAGAGCGTTCAGGGCTGCTTTCACCGGTGATGGACTCGGTGCGGAGAAGATGGCGTGCATGACCGGGAGCAGCTTCTGGTGAAGCGTTGCTGCGAAGGCGCCGTCTCCTTCACGGTAGCTTTGGATCATCTGCTGCATTTCTTTTCCGATGACGTGGGAGGAGACGGAGACGATACCTGTCCCACCGATGGCAACGAACGGCAGCGTGTTGCCGTCTTCTCCGCTGTAGACGGAGAAGTCCTCCGGCGTTTCGCGGATGATGGTCGTCGCCGCATCGAGATCGCCGCTCGCTTCTTTAACGGAAACGATGTTGTCGATCTTAGATAAGCGGATGATCGTTTCCGGTTCCATGTTGACGACGCTTCTTCCCGGAATGTTATAAAGCATGACCGGGAGGGAAGTCGCTTCAGCGATGGTGCGGAAATGCTGATACATCCCCTCCTGAGACGGTTTGTTGTAGTAAGGGACGACGAGCATGACGGCATCCACGCCGGTCTGTTCTGCTTCCTTCGTCAGCTCAATAGATGCTCGTGTGTTGTTGGATCCTGTTCCTGCGATGACCGGAACACGTCCGTCGACGACTTCCACAGTGAAGCGGAACAGGGACAGCTTCTCCTCTTTCGTAAGCGTCGGAGATTCTCCGGTCGTTCCTGCGATGACCAACGCATCCGAACCGTTGTCGATCAAATGGTCAATCAAAGCACGTGTCGCTTCATAATCAATATTCTCATCGTTGTCGAACGGGGTTACCATTGCTGTTAATACTTGGCCGAAATTCATAACCTCACACCCTTTAGTAAGTTTTTTTAAATACAGACCGAGGCATCAGGACCATTCAGCGCAGTAAATAAACAAAAACGGCAGCAACGAGGGAATCGCTGCTGCCGTAGAAACTTTGTATCCGTTCCTGCGTAAGATAGCCCTCCATATAGTCTCCTATATGACAGTCCTGCACTTCTTCAGTATCAGAACCAGCTTCAGGAAGATGAGATTCGAGAAGCTTCGGCAATTTCCCCTTTCCGCATCGATCGTCAGAGCTCATTCTCCTCCGTATGCGTACTGATGTCATTGCACCTCTATCCTTACTCCAAATAAAATTTGAAATAAGAAAATATTTAGTTAGCTTGATCGTAACAAAAATTGTCCTCAAATACAACACGAACGATGAAAATTCCAAATCTTCGACAATGTTTTTGCACATTGGCTTATGCCGACCTGCGCATGGGAGAGGAGGAACTACATAAAGAGGTCCATCAACCCGATATAAAAGATAGATAACTATAACAAAAAAAGGGGACCTGGTTTCAACGATGAAAAGTATAAGAGGAAAGATTTTGACGGCCTTCTCTGTGGTCATTTTATTGACGGTTTTGCTCGCGAGTTTCAACTATTTCGCTACTTCAAGGACGAACGAGAATACGAAGGGGATCGTCGACCGTGAACTGCCGCTGTTGATCCTCGATGAGAAGCTCGCCTATAACTTATCACAGAAGGTAGCTGCAGCCCGTGGGTATGTACTCTTTAACGATGACGCATACAGGGAAACCTTTGAAGCGTATTCGGAAGACAGCATGAAGATGCAGAAGGATCTCCTGGACCGGACGGACTCCGATGACATCAGGAAGCTTGTCACGGACAGTATTGAATGGGAAGGGACTGTGCGGACAGAGGTGTTTGAACGGTTTGACGACGGTCGGGAAGAGGAAGCCCTGAAAGCGCTCGAAGATACGGTTACTCCGGTAAGTAATGAATTGATAACCATCTATGAAGAAGCCTCTATTCGTAGAGAAGGAGAAATCCAGGAGATGGGATCTAACGTGTTGGAAAGCGGCGCGGCTATGATGTTCTGGGGATTGATTATCTCTGCGGCAGTCATCCTGGTCGGACTCCTTTTCGCATGGATGATGGCGAATAACCTCTCCAGGCCGATCAAACGTGTGGCAGAACGGATGCGTCACCTTACGGGCGGCGACATCAGTAAAGGGGATCTGGAAGTGAAGAGCAAGGATGAGATCGGGGCGCTTGCCGGTGCGATGAATACGATGCAGGCGGCCTTGAAGGAAGTGATCGAATCGGTTTCCCTGACCTCCGACCGTGTCACGGTGCAAAGCAGGGAGCTTGATCAGGCATCGGAAGAAGTGAGGGAAGGAAGCGTGCAGATCGCCTCGACGATGCAGGAAATGTCTTCCGGAGCAGAGTCCCAGGCGGACGGTGCTTCCAGTCTGGCGGAACAGATGCGCACCTTCACAGATAAAATTGCGGTTGCGGATGCGAACGGCGGGCACGTGTCGCATTCGTCTTCTCAAGTACTCGAGCTTGCAGAAGGAGGTCGGGAGCAGATGAAGGCAGCGATCGGCCAGATGCACAGGATCGATACGATTGTGAAGGATTCGGTCGAGAAAGTGAAAGGCCTCGATAGGCAGTCTCGGGAAATTTCCAAGCTTGTCCAGGTCATTGAAGCGATTGCGTCTCAGACGAACCTGCTGTCGTTGAATGCGGCGATTGAAGCCGCCCGTGCGGGTGAGCACGGAAGAGGCTTTGCCGTCGTTGCGGATGAGGTGAGAAAACTTGCAGAGCAGGTCACTGCTTCTGTCGGTGATATTACCGATATCGTGGAAGGCATTCAGACGGAATCCGGGCAGGTCGTCCAATCCTTGGAAGAAGGATATACCGAAGTGGGCCGGGGGTCTATCGAGATGGAGGCAAGTGGAGAGACGTTCGATACGATCCATCATTCCGTTTCGGACATGGTAGCTAAAATCCAGGAGATTTCTGCCCACCTTCGCGAAATTGCCGGCGCAGGACAAGATATGAACCGTTCCATCGAAGAAATCGCTTCGATTACAGAAGAGTCGGCGGCGGGGGTCGAACAGGCAGCTGCTTCGGCCCAGCAGTCGAGCGGATCGATGGAGGAAGTGTCTCGAAGTGCCGCCGAATTGTCGGAGCTGGCAGGAGAACTGAATCGTCATGTCCGCCGTTTCAAACTATAAGAAAACACCAAAGAACAGCCGGTCCTGCGAGTATAAGCAGGACCGGCTGTTTTTTTTAGGGGAATCATTTCGACCGTTTGTACCAGCCCTTTTCTTTAAAACGAGAGATCGCTTCGATTCGGTTGGTTACTTCCAGCTTTTCCAGAATGACAGATATGTAGTTGCGGACAGTCCCTGGTGTGATGAACAGCTCTTTAGAGATATCCTTCGTATTTTTTCCATCTGCCATCAGCTGAATGACTTCCTGTTCCCGTTCGGTGAGCGGATTGGGTTCGGTGAAGGCAAGATCAACCAGCTCCGGGTCGAAGATGCGCTGGCCGTTCATGATCTTACGGATGGCCGTTGCCAGTTCCTCACTCGGACTGTCTTTGAGCAGATACCCGCTGACTCCCGCTTTTCTTGCCCGTTCGAAGTAACCGGGGCGGGCGAACGTCGTCAGGATGATGACTTTGCATGTTTCCTCTTGAATTTCTTCGGCGGCATCCAGGCCGTCTTTCACCGGCATTTCAATATCCATGATGCAGATGTCCGGCTTTTCTTCACGGACAAGGTTGACTGCTTCCTGACCGTTTCCCGCCTGACCGACGACTTCCATCCCTTCTTCTAAATCCAGCAGGGCGCCCAGCGCGCCCAGCAGCATACGCTGGTCTTCTGCAATGACGATCCGTATCATGCCGGACCCTCCTTTTTCTTGTTTTTTATCACATTCGGTACGTGAAAGAGCAGCTTGGTTCCTTCTTCGGAACGGATTTCCAGCCTTCCGTTAACGAATTCCAGCCGTTCGCGCATTCCCTGTAAGCCGTGTCCCTGGAAAGGTTCCAGCGTCTCCGGAATCCCTTTCCCATCGTCGGCAATCGTGACGAGAATTTCATTTGGTGAGGGATGGATCGTAATATGGCAGGTGGAAGCTTCGCTGTGCTTGACTACATTCGTCGCTGCTTCCTTCAGGCACATACTGAGTACGTTCTCAACAAGCAGCGGGGTGTTCTTAAGCACCGGATCTCCTTCGTAGGAAAACGTCATTTCCGCTGCCTCGATAATCTGACGGACGCGGACGAGTTCATCCTCAAGCTTCGTCCCTCTCATATTCGATACCATTTCCCTTACTTCCTTCAACGCATTGCGTGAGGTCATCCGGATATCATCGATTTCCTGCTTGGCTCGATTCGGCTGCATGTCCATCAGCTTCCGGGCGAGGTCACTTTTCAAGCCGATCATCGACAGCTTCTGTCCGAGGGTATCATGAAGGTCCCGCGCAATCCGCTCTCTTTCTTCTATGACCATCAGCTGGGAAATCCGTTCATTGGCATCCTGCAGTTCGCCTTCCAGCTTCTGCTGCTGGTTCCGGTAGCGGACAGTGAAGGGGAGCAGGATCACACCGATGACGGTGATGATAATGAACGGCAGGTTCGGAAATACCGAATCAAGCTGATGGATGAAAGTGACGGTGATGGCGATCAACGTCGTTGCCAGGTGGACAATATAGAGAGAAAGAAACCCACCCAGGCTCTTAATGTTCCCGATGAAGAAAGCGAGGAACAGGGCGAAATAGATGTATCCGAACGAAATGGTCATCAAAAGACTGATCACCATTTCGATACTCACCCACAGATATACGAATCCGCTCTTGGAGATGAAGGACAGACGATACGCAAGGAAGAAGAGCAGCGTCATTAAAATGCCGAACATCATTTCATACATCGAAGAGGAGCGGAAAATGAAGAAGAACGGCAGGACGCAGAAGATAATCCAGACATAAATGCTGAGTCCTGTGTTCTTCGGAATGATATGGTACCAGTTCTGCATGGCGGCGGCCTCCTTGTTTCTCTCACTTAAGCATAAAGGAAAATAAAGAAAAAACCCATTCAAAGGAATGGGTTTTGGTGGAATTACTGGTCTTCCTGGAACCTTGGACGGCTTTGGACACGTCGCTGCTTTTTCTCCAGTAACGGTTTCACTTCTTTGAAGGAAATGAATGTCTTGTTTTCCGTGTCATACAGGCGGAAGCGGATCGATTCAAGGCTCGTCTTCAGCGTGATGGTCGTTGCGTGCTGAAGGGGAGGCGTCTCTTCGTGTGCCTTCTCCAGGGCGTAGTTCGGTACCCGCGGGCTCAAGTGGTGGACGTGGTGGAAACCGATGTTTCCGGACACCCATTGAAGCAACTTCGGAAGCTTATAATAAGAGCTTCCATCGACCGCTGCTTTAACGAAGTCCCACTCCGATTCATCTTCAAAATAGGAATCCTCGAACTGGTGCTGGACGTAAAACAACCAGATTCCGAGAACACCGGATACGTAAAGGATCGGCAGCTGGATGATCAGGAATGCCTGCCAGCCGATCGCCCAGATAAGAAGGGAGTAGATGGCGACGACCGCCACGTTGGTAATGTACGTATTCCAACGTTCTCTGCGCTTTGCACCTTTGCGGTTGAAGCGGTTGGAGATAAGGAACAAGTAAATCGGTCCGAGTCCGAACATGACGATCGGGTTGCGGTACAGACGGTAAGCGAGACGCTCTTTGAAACTCGCGTTCACAT
This sequence comes from Halobacillus sp. KGW1, assembly GCF_001592845.1. Taxonomy (NCBI): domain Bacteria; kingdom Bacillati; phylum Bacillota; class Bacilli; order Caryophanales; family Bacillaceae; genus Halobacillus; species Halobacillus sp. KGW1. Next base: position 985,967 of record NZ_LSOC01000003.1, on the reverse strand, counting down.
ACTCATCGACCGTCATCACCCAGATGTCACCGGTACCACGTTTATCAAGATTACCGCTCGTCGCATGGTGGATCGAGTGGCTCCGTTTCCATTTTTCGAAAGGGAAGAGCGTCAAAATACCCGAGATCGTTCCAATGACACGGTTGGCCTTCTGACTTTTCAGGAAGGATTGGTGCGTGCAGTCATGGAAAATGATGAAGACCCGGATCACGAAACCTCCGGCGATCATGGCGATTGGAATGGCGAGCCATACAGATAAAGCCATGCTGGCGTAAGCCAAATACCACAGCAGGATAAATGGAATCAGTGTATTGATCAGCTGGCGGACGCCGGCGGCTGTATCCGGTTTCGCATATGCGGAAACACTTTTCTTCAACTCTCTTTGTTTGGCGCTGTTCATAGGTTTTTCTCCTCTTTGATTGGTCGTTATCCCCATCATAAGAGATAAGAGGACCGACGATAAGACACAAACGTCAGGACTTACCCATGACACTTATCATGGGTCGGTAAGAGAAAGCGGATATTCCCATTATATGGGTGGTGAAAACACCTTTCGACACTTTTGTGCTGAAACAATAAAAAGGCGGGGGTATCTTTGTGTTTCGACCACGTTGTCAAATGTAAGCGTTATTCGTTACAATTTTCTTAACAATTAAACATTTCCGAGTTACACCGGATAAAGCTTGTATGGATCGATAGAGAATGATGAAAGGGTGTGGGGATCTTGGAAGCCATCAGTAAGAATTTCTTCTTATACCTTTCCAACAATAAGATGTTAGATCGGATGGCCAAGCGCTTCGGCACAAGATTCGGAGCGGACAAGATAGTCGGGGGAGAAACATTCCCTCAGGCAATACCGCTGATCAAGCAATTGAATGAGGAGGGACTCGTGGTAACCGTCGATCACCTTGGTGAATTCGTCGACTGTGAGTCTGAATCGAGGGACCGGGCCGGAGAATGCATCCGCAGTATTCAGCAGATCGCTGCCCATCAACTTCAATCGGAAGTGTCCTTGAAGCTGACCTCCCTCGGGCTTGATATCAGCCATGAGCTTGTGATGGAGAATATGGAACTGATCCTGAAGGAAGCGGAGAAGCACGGTATCACCGTGACGATTGATATGGAGGATTCCTCCAGGTGCGGAGCGACGCTGGACATATACAAAGCGCTGAAGAAAGACTACCCGAACCTCGGAACTGTCGTTCAATCCTATCTGTACCGCTCCGATCAGGACTTGGATGATCTCAATGAATACGATCCATACCTGCGCCTCGTCAAAGGGGCTTACAAGGAATCCGGCAAAGTAGCTTTCCCGGAGAAGAAGCTCGTCGATGATAACCTCAAGCATTTGATCAGAAAGAACTTGTTAAACGGCAACTATACGGCCATTGCAAGCCATGACGATGCGATTGTCGCTTATACGAAGCAGCTCGTGAAGGAGCATGACATTCCGAACGACCGTTTCGAATTCCAAATGCTTTACGGCATGCGGACACAAATGCAGGCAGACCTTCTGAAAGAGGGATATAAAGTCCGTGTGTATATGCCGTACGGGGAAGATTGGTACGGCTACTTCATGAGACGCCTGGCGGAGAGACCGGCTAACATCGCCTTCGCCATGAAAGGGATTTTCAGCAAATAAACTATTTATTATACAGAGAGGGGAATTTACCTATGGTCCAGCCATATAAGCACGAACCATTCACAGATTTTACAGTAGAAGAGAACAAGAAAGCTTTCGAAGAAGCACTGAAGCAGGTGAAGGAAGAGCTTGGTCAGCATCATGACCTTCTCATCAATGGAGAACGCGTGCACACGGATCAGCATATTACGTCCATTAACCCGGCGGATACGAAGCAGGTTGTCGGAACGGTATCGAAAGCGAATGCGGAACTTGCAGAGAAAGCAGTGCAGGCAGCAGCGGACGCTTTTGAAGATTGGCGCAAATGGGATCCACGTGCCCGTGCAGAGCTGCTTTTCCGCGCTGCGCACATCATCCGCCGCCGCAAGCATGAATTCTCCGCTTACCTTGTGTACGAAGTAGGGAAGCCTTGGAAAGAGGCGGATGCGGATACAGCGGAAGCTATCGACTTTCTTGAATATTATGCTCGTCAGATGATTGAACTGAAAGAAGGGAAACCGGTGGAAAGCCGTCCGGGTGAACAGAACCGTTATGTGTACACACCGACAGGCGTAGCCGTCGTCATTCCACCATGGAACCTGGCATTCGCTATCATGGCCGGTACCGCTGTCGCACCGCTTGTGACAGGAAGCACGGTTGTCATGAAGCCGGCCAGCAACAGTCCGGTCGTTGCAGCCAAATTCGTTGAAGTGCTGGAAGAAGCCGGTCTTCCGAAAGGCGTCTTGAACTTCGTCCCTGGAAGCGGCGGCGAAGTAGGCGATTACCTCGTCGATCATCCGAAAACAGCCCTTATTTCCTTCACCGGCTCCCGTGATGTCGGTCTTCGCATCATCAAACGCGCGGCCGAGGTGAAGGAAGGGCAGAATCATATCAAACAGGTGATCGCGGAAATGGGCGGGAAGGATACCGTCGTTGTCGATGAATCAGCGAACATTGAAACAGCCGTCGATGCGATCATCACTTCTGCTTTCGGTTTCTCCGGTCAGAAATGCTCCTCCGGTTCCCGTGTCGTGGCACACGAAGCGGTTTACGATGAAGTGTTGGAGAAAGTGAAAGAGCGTGCCGAACAGTTGACCGTCGGAAATGCCTCCGAAGAGAACGTGTATATGGGGCCTGTCGTCGACAAGGGGGCTTATGACAAGATCATGAGCTACATGGAAATTGGGAAAGAAGAAGGCCGCCTTGTCACTGGTGGAAAAGGTGATGACTCCAAAGGGTATTTCATCAAGCCGACGGTATTTGCAGACCTTGCGCCGGATTCCCGTATGCAGCAGGAGGAAATCTTCGGGCCGGTCGTTTGTTTCACGAAGGCGAAGAACTTCGATGAAGCGATCGATATCGCCAACAATACGGAATATGGACTGACTGGTGCGGTCATTTCCGATGACCGTGATCACCTGGAAAAAGCGAAGTATGATTTCCATGTCGGAAACCTTTACTTCAACCGCAGCTGTACAGGAGCCATTGTCGGCTACCAGCCGTTCGGCGGCTTCAAAATGTCCGGAACCGACTCTAAAGCCGGCGGACCGGATTATCTGGCGCTGCACATGCAGGCGAAGACGATCTCGGAAACGTTCTAAAAACGTATTCGAAAATGTCATCTACTCCTTACAACAAACCAAAGCTCTCCCGGAATGGGGGAGCTTTTTTCATAACCGGCGGGTTTTCTCCGGTACAATTGCTTTTTCTTTCCAACCACAACGGATATAATGGAGGGTAACGCATGACATTCAACCTACTTGGAAAGGTAAGGATTCCTATGGAAGTGAAAGAGTTGATCCTTCAGGCAGAAGATATCCATAAAGCGACAGAATTGATCAGTTCGAAACTGAAGAAACCGGTCATCATTGAAAATAAGAATTTTGAACTCGTGTCCTACAGCTCTGCTTTCGATGACTTCGATCAAACCCAGCAGAAAACGATTTTGTCCAAGAAATGTCCGATCTTCATCATCGACCGCTTGAAGAAGGAAGGGATCGTCCAGCGTCTCGATCAACAGCCGGATGCGATCCGTATTTCTCCAATCGAGGACCTCGGCTTCCAGCAGCGGGTCGTCATCGCTGCCAAGCATCTAGGCCATACGCTCGGCTATGTGTGGATTCAGGAGTCGGATCATTCTCTGGAGGAAACGGATTTACATTTCTTGGAGGAAATTACGCCCCATTTAGGGAAATTAATATATGATCAGTTCATGAAGGTGAATGCCAAGGAAGGACGGAAGGAGGAACTGCTCTGGCAGCTGCTGCAGCATGAGTACGGCAGCGAGCGTCAGTTCCGTCACGATGCTTCCTTAGCGATGCTTCAGGTTCCTGACAGGTTTTCGGTGGTTGTCTTCTCTGTGACCGCTCCCCAGTACAAATACATGCTGGATGAGCTGGAGACAACAGTCAACCGTTTCCGTGCCGATAAACAGCTCTACTATTTGAAGACGGAATTCCAGATCATTATTATGATCGAAGGCCGTGTGAAGGACCGCTTCTCTTCTCGTAACATCGCGCGGGATCTGATCGAAGAAGTGAAGCGCGAGACGGGCGAAGAGGAATTTTACCATTTCCTCATCGGAGTCGGTAAAGAATACACGACGCTGATTCATATGCGAAAGAGCTTCCTGGAGGCATTGGAAGTGATCGAGACGGCAAGTTTCATCAACCCCCGTCCTGAATCCATGCCGAGGGAATTCGCCCGTCTGGGGATTTACCGCTACCTTGCCGCTTTATATGAGAAAAACAGTTCGGAAGACTATTATAGTGAAGATCTGCTTCTTCTCATCAAGAATGATACCGAGAAACAGACGGAACTCCTGCTTACTTTGGAAGCGTACCTTGCGAATAACGGGAAGGGTAAACAGACCGCGCAGGAACTGTTCATTCACCCGAACACGCTCAATTACCGAATCAAACAAATCCAGGAATTGACGAACATCGATTTTTCAGATTTTAACAGCAAAGCCTATTTGTATACGGAGTTATTGCTATTAAATAACGTAGATAATTACTACCAGCGCTACAAATCAGCCCTTCAGAAGGGATAGGAGGAAGTCGATGATCACAGAGGCGGTCATGCTGCACGTGGAAAAAGGAAGAGAACAGGAATATGAAGAAGCGTTCCGGGAAGCATCGACGTACATTTCATCCATGGACGGGTACATATCCCACGAGCTTAAGCGGTGCTTGGAAGTCGATGGTAAGTATTTAATGCTGATCTATTGGCAGACGCTCGAAGACCATACCATCGGTTTCCGCGAATCGGACGAATATAAAGAATGGTCGAGGCTGCTCCATCCTTTCTATGATCCACATCCGACTGTCGAACATTTTGAGAAAGTCGATCTCGGTTAAGCTTCTATGCAAAAAAAATCCGAACGAATTCCCTTTCTGTTTAGAGAAAGAGAATCGTTCGGATTTTTTCGTTTTTTAGGTGCTGTACTCTTGGCTGGGCTGGGAATTGGTAAGGAAAATGGACATGACCAATCCAAGAATGGCGAAAATACCTGCGACGATGAAGGATACGTTGACACCGTGGATCAAACCGATCAGACCTTCCGACGGTTCGGCCTGACTCGTCATGACAGATACGAGAAGTGCCGTACCGACGGCCCCGGCCACTTGGCGCATCGTGTTGTTCATCGCTGTACCGTGCGGCATCAAATGTTCCGGCAGCTGGTTGAGTCCTGCCGTTGTGACAGGCATCATGACCATGGCGATACCGAACATACGGAAACAGTTGACGATCGCCAGGTACGTGAACGTTGTTTGCGGCGTAAGATCGGTGAACAGGAACGTGGAGCCGGTAACGAGCACGAGTCCGATGATGGCGAGCCATTTGGCACCGAATTTATCAAAAAGACGTCCCGTGATCGGGTTCATGATCCCCATGAGTACCGCTCCAGGAAGCAGCATCAAACCGGATTCAAAGGCAGTGAATCCGAGCATGTTCTGCATCATGATTGGTAGAATGACGGCACCGCCGATCATGGCGATGAAGGCAATCATTCCGATAGCTGTCGTTAAGGTGAACATTTTGTATTTGAAAATCCGGAATTCCAGAATTGGTTTCTCCAATTTCAGCTGTCTCGTAATGAACAGGAACAGCGTAACCGCTCCGACACCGAGGGAAATCATTACTTCCCCGCTGAAGAAGCTGTTATTACCGGCGACACTGAATCCATACAGAATCCCGCCGAAACCGAAGGTAGACAGGATGATGGAGATCGGGTCCACTTTCGGAAAGGTCTGTTTGGTTACGTTCTTCAATATGAAGTAAGCGACAATAATATCTGCGATGGCGATCGGCAATATGATGAAGAACAGACTTCTCCAAGGGAATTGCTCGACGACCCATCCGGACAATGTCGGACCGATGGCCGGTGCAAAAGCGATGACGAGTCCGAACATTCCCATTGCTGCACCGCGTTTTTCTATAGGGAAAATCAGGAACAGGATGGTCTGCATCAACGGCAGGATGATCCCCGCCCCGGCAGCTTGAAGGACACGTCCGGCCATCAGTAAGGAGAAGTTCGGTGCGATCCCACAAACGAGCGTACCCGCAGCGAACAATCCGACGGCGGTCAGGAATAAACTTCTTGTCGTAAAACGTTCAATTAAAAAGGCGGTGATCGGAATCATAATTCCATTCACCAGCATAAATATCGACTGCAGCCATTGGGCTGTATTGGCGTCCAATTGAAGATCTTCCATGATCTTCGGCAAGGCCGTTGCAAGTAAGGTTTGGTTCAAAATCGCAACGAACGCCCCCGAGATGAGCACGATCATCAAGGGGACGCGATTAATGGACTTTCTTTCTTCGTCTGTCATCTTACCCCTTCTTTCTTTTGGTGCTTAGCTAAATACTTAGGTGACTAACGATTAATGATAGCATATATTCCATTGGAATTGCATTCTTAATGTTTTTTCCCACAAAAATTCCTTAGAATGCTAACCATTCGACTGCAAAAAGAAAAGAAAGCCGCGTAATACAGCTTTCTAATTGAAATTTTCATCGGGTAGAGGAACGGGCTGCGGGAAATGGGGCGCTTTCCGCGGGGTGGCCGGTGAGCCTCCTCATCGCTGTTGCTTTTCCGGGGTCTCACCTGTGCCACACTTCCCGCAGGAGTCTGCCCCTTTTCCCTCCGCCCTTTACCATAATGATCGCTCTACCGGTTAGTGGCGTTTGCATAGAAAAGCGCTTTTGTTCTTCTATATTACCGATTTGTTTTCTTCTCTGATTTATTGATAACGGTCGTTCCGACGAGGTCGCCGGTGACGTTAAGGGCGGTTGCCCCCATTCCGACAAAGACATCCACCGCTGTAAGCAGCGCGACAGCTTCCATAGGAAGTCCGACTTGCGAGAAGACGGTTGCGATCATGATGATTCCGGCTCCCGGAACTCCGGCTGTACCGACAGAAGCGAGGGTACCAACAAGGACGACCTGAAGCATATCCGTGAAACTCAACGGATCATTGATGACGTTCGCTGCAAATACAGCAGATACAGCAATCCGGATGGCTGCTCCGTCCATATTGATCGTTGCCCCGAGCGGAAGGCTGAACCCGTACAGGCTTTTGTTTAAGCCGAGGTTTTTAGCTGCATTCAGTGTCAGCGGCAGCGTCCCGGAGCTTGACTGTGTGACGAATGCGGTGATCATCGGTGTCCGTGCTTCCCGGAAGAAAGCGGACGGCTTCCGCTTGGTAATCAGCAGGATACCGACATAGATCAGCAGCTGGACAAACAGGCCGACATAAAGGACAAGAATGAAATTTCCAAGCGACAGCAGCGTGTCTTTGCCTTCTGTTCCGACAATTTCAGCAACAATCGCGAAGATTCCGACGGGTACGTACTGCAATATTCCCTTCATGACCGTCAGCGTCGCTTCATTCAAGCCTTCAATCACTTGATACGTACTGTCACCGATTTTCTTATAATCGGCGGAGGAACGCAGGAATGCAATCGCGATTCCGAAGACGATGGCCGTAAAGATGATGCCGAGCAGGTTCATCTCCGTGAGGGCCGTCAAAATGTTTTCCGGTACGATATTTAATAGAACACTTGTGAGACCGGGATTATCCGGGACGTCAATGCTTTCGCTCCCATCCAGGCTCGTGCCCGTTCCCGGTTGGAACAAGCCTGCGACAATGATTCCGACGATAATCGCCAGGGCCGAGGTGCCGAGATAGTAGAGGAACACCTTCCCGCCCATTCGACCGAGGTCGTGCGTGTTGGTCTGATTGACACCGACAATTAATGTAAACAGAATTAATGGAACGATGATGAACTTGAGAAGACGGAGCAGTAAATCTCCAAGCGGAGCCAGGACAGATGCCCCATCGCCGAAGATCAGCCCGACAAGAATCCCGAGTACAAGTGCGACGGTGATTTTCTTAATCAGAGATGTCTCCATATATCCCTTCCACAGTTTACTCATAAGTAACCTCCTTTATTTACCAATATTTATCATGAATTCTGATCGATTTACTTATGATTACGGACTATAACATATAGCATGCCTGCGCCGGGTGTCAATCGACTTGCTTAGTATGAAACAAAGAGACGCTCGTATGAAAAAAAAACGCCTGCCGGCATGGCAGACGCTGATCTAATAAATCGTTTATTTCATTTTCTGTTTGCCGAAATAGAACAGCCCGGAAATGATTCCGACAGCCATCATGGCTACAGATACGATGAGGGCAGTCCATGGGCCGAACTGCACAATGAATGGAACGGATAATGCTGTGATGAAACCGCCTCCTAAGAATGGTTCAAAGAACAGCTGCTTATATCCGAATGCTTCAAAGGATGGTGATTTGTTGTCGGGGTCGACGATACGCATAAGGAGAAGCCCTGTAGCGGTGACGCCCGTCGATTGTCCGAAGTCGCCTAATCCGCGCTCGAACCAATAATCAGGAATGAAACGTGGGGCAAAGTACAAGAAACAGAACAAGTTCCATATAATCCCCGCTGCAGCTAACAGCAAGAACGGAACCAGATACTCACCGATGACGTCGATGGAAACCGTAGCGATGGCAGTCAGGATGAGAACATCCAGAGACAGCCCTTGAATACGGTTGACCATACGGCGGTCGACTAAATTATATTTATCTTTTTTGCTGAAGAAGATCTGTAGAAGCACACCACCGACCATAGCCATAGGGAACAGTGGAATGAATTCCATGAAGCCCGATCCCAGTGTCACCGCTTCTAATTGAATGAGTAATTCTAAGATTCCCCAACCAATGAAGATGGCAAGCATAACAATCGCCATGTGGAAGGATAGAGGTTCGATCGATTCCGGACGGAACGTAAGCTTTCCGTTCGGCTCCAGGTTCTGATATTCCATGAACCCGCGCTTCTGAAGATCGGAGAAATCGTTGATTCCATCAATTACCTTCGTCTTTTTCTTACGGATTCCCCAGTTGATGAGGATGATTCCGAAGATGACACCGGATAAGACGCCGATCGTCGCAAGCCCGATCGCCAAATCGAACGCTTCATCGAAGCCGAATTGTTCGAACGTACCGGCCATACCGGCAGCCGTTCCGTGTCCGCCTTCAAAGGCTACTTCGATCAGGGCTCCTGCCATCGGTGGAATATTGAATACGGGTGTCAGAACAAGCAGCACGAGAAGAAGTCCTACGACATACTGGCCCCAGCCGATCGTCCAGCCAAAAGCTAATTGAGGACCGGCATAATTCCAAATTTGACTCAATTTAGGAAGGGTTGCGCCAAGGAATAAGGCAGCAAACACGACGTTAATCATCAACCCAGGCAGATCCGCCCAGACTTCTGTCACGACCGGCGGCATGACGCCGTAAGAAAGCCAGGAGTCATCCGGCATGAATTTACCTAATACTTGGGGGCCTAACAATAATGCTACAAAACCTCCGATAATCGAAGATGGTAAGAACAAATTTTGTAAAAAAGTCACTTTCACACGGATGATCTTTCCTATCAATAGAAAAAGTCCGATGTAAAGGAGTGCAAAGCCGATTTCATTAGCTGTCAAATTTCATCTCTCCCTTTACGATGGAATATGTAGGTGTCACCTCGGGAATTTTACCATAAAACTCGAAATTCGGCGAATTTTGTCGAGTTATTAGCATATGGTATCCGGGTACATAGGAAATAAAGAAGGAAGTGAAGCCATGACAGAGCCGAGAAAAAAGGTCGTAGTCGCTGGTGCAAGCGGGTATATCGGCCGTAATTTGATGAAAAAATTGGTAAAAAATCATGACATTATCGCATTATCAAGAAATGGGGATGATAAGGAGGACGAGACCCATATTCATTGGAAGTCCTGTGACTTATATTCGTTGATTGATGCGGAAAGAGGACTGGAGGGTGCCGATATTGCTGTCTACCTCGTCCATTCGATGCTTCCCTCAGCGAAGTTGACCCAAGGGTCGTTTGAAGACATGGACGTCATTCTTGCCGATAACTTCGCACAGGCAGCTAAAAAGCAGGGCGTACAGCAAATCATTTACTTAAGCGGGATCGTTCCGGATGATGGGCGTCCGCTGTCCCCTCACTTAAGGAGCCGCCTGGAAGTAGAAGAAATTCTCGGAGCATACGGGACACCGGTCACGACGATCCGGGCAGGGCTTATCGTGGGTCCCTCCGGCTCCTCTTTTCCGATTTTGAAGAATTTGGTGAAGCGGCTGCCGTTTATGGTCTTACCAAGGTGGACGCGGACGAAGACGCAGCCGATTGCTCTCCCGGACGTACTCACTACGCTGGATAAGAGCATTGATAATAGAGAACTGGCAGGGAAGGCTGTCGACGTCGGCGGTCCGGAAGTGATGACTTATGAGGAGATGATGGCAAAACTCGCCGCCGTCATGAACCGCAGCCCGAAGATGATCGATGTTCCTTTTCTAACCATTCAATTGTCCAAGCTGTGGGTGCGTCTTGTGACAGGTTCGCCTAAAGAAATGGTTTACCCATTAATTGAAAGCCTTGTGCATCCGATGATTGTGCAGGAAGAGAACCGCGTGAAAGGACTGAGTGAAGGAAGCATAACGTTTGAAGAAGCGGCGAGGGCTGCTTTAGAGGAAGAAGCACCGAAGAAAAAGGGCCGATTCAAGCCGAAGTTCTCTCCCATCCAGCAGGATGTGCGGTCTGTGCAGAGGATCCCGCTGCCAACGGGTCACTCTGCAGACTGGATTGCAAAATATTACGTGCGCTGGCTGGAGCGGGTGCTCAATCCGTGGGTGAAGACGACGGTTTTTGATGCCAGCCATTGCCGGATCGGTGTCATCTTTAACCGGACGCCCCTGCTTGAACTTACGTATGCCGCTGATCGAAGTACGAGAGACCGGGCGCTTTATTATATTTCCGGCGGCGTTCTGGCCGATGTCGATAAGAATGAGCGGGGCCGGCTTGAATTTCGAAAAATTCCCGGTAAGAATGAAGCGATCGTAGCGATTCATGATTACATGCCGTCGATCCCTTGGTTCTTTTATAAATATACACAGGCCAAAGCCCATCTGCTTGTCATGCACTGCTTCCGCCGTCATTTGGAAAAATGGGATACAACCCCTCCTCTTTCCTTTCGGAGCCATGCATAAACCAGCCGGAATGGACGAAGAATAGGGGTGTAAGACATCATGTTTTACACGAGGTGAAAACCATGGGCAATAAAGAGAAGAAACACAATCGTCAGTTTAAAGAGACGAAGAGCAAAGGTGAGCATCGAAACGGCCGCCTTGCCCAATTCAAGAACCACAGTACGGAGTTCGGTCAAGAGCCGAATGAATATATCGATCGAGGCCGTTACTAACGGTACTTCGATACGGGTCCGCCTATATGGCGGGCCTTTTTGCGTCTTTTCCTTTTTTTATCAAATGGCTTAAAACCGTACTTTCTATGTCGATACATACGTATAGAAGCGTGAGTGAGGGAGGAAAAGGCATTGTTATTTAAGAAGAAGCAGACGCCAACAATACCAATAGAAGAAAAATTCAGTGGAGAGCTCCATCTCGTAGAAGGGACGGATGTGAAGAGGCAGTGTGACATGATCGGGTTGACAGAGCCCGATCTGGCCGTTCTCCAGTCGCTCCAACCTGTTGTTGCCACTCATATCGGTGCAGTCGTCGATCAATTCTATGCCAACTTACAGAAAGAACCGTCCTTGACCGCCATCATTGAGGAAACCAGCTCCGTCGATCGGTTGAAGCAGACGCTCAGGAGACACATAGAAGAAATGTTTACAGGAATCATCGACGAAGCGTTTTTGGAGAAGAGGCGGACGATCGCTTCTGTTCATTTGAGAATCGGGCTGAAACCGAAGTGGTATATGTGCGCGTTCCAGGATCTCACCCATTCCTTCCTTGATATTTTCTCTCGGGAACTTGGAACCGGTCCTCAGTTTCTGGAAGCACTTCGTGCGGTGACAAAAATCTTGAATCTGGAGCAGCAGTTGGTTTTGGAAATGTTTGAAGAGGAGGCGGCAGGTCTGCGGGAAGTGGAAGTACATAAGCGCATGGAGGCCTATACGAGGATCGACCGGATGTCGGAGGAGGTCGCAGCTGTATCCCAGCAGGCCAGTGCCTCTACCGAACATCTGACAGACCAGACGAAGAACATCGTCGCAGCATCAAGAGAAGGGGTGCGTATTTCTCATGATGTAGAGCGACAATCTTTAGAAGGACAGGACCGCCTGCAGGTCCAGCAATCACAAATGGATGAAATGAAAGGGCAGATCGATTCGATTACAGCCGATATGAACCACCTCCAAGGGACAGCGGAACAGATCAGCAAAATTGTCACCATTGTATCGTCCATAGCCGAGCAGACGAATTTACTGTCCTTAAACGCGTCTATTGAAGCTGCACGGGCGGGGGAACATGGAGCAGGCTTCACAGTTGTTGCCAATGAAGTAAGGAAGCTCTCCGAACAGACGAAAGCATCTGTGGAAGAAGTAGCAGCGCTTATCACGATGACAAGCTCTCAAATCCACAAGGTGTCTGCCAGCGTGACGCAGATGGATGGGGCCGTCCGTCAGAGCACCGAAAGCATGCAGCACATCAACAAATTCTTCACCGGAATTGTTGAGGCAATGGGGGAGAACAAGGCTTTCAGTGACAGCGTAGAAGCAGAGCTTGCTGCGTTTGCGGAAGCAATCCAGGAAATAAATGCAGCGGTAACGGATGTCGCTGCTTCTTCCCAGCGTCTTACACAAGTCACGGAATAATAAAAAAGCGCCGGATCCTACTACGGATCCGGCGCTTTTCGTCTACCTCTTCATCGTTGAGCGTTTACTTCCACGACTTTTTCCTGTTGGACGGAAGGCTCTTCCTTCGACTCTGTCAGCTCTTCTTTTGCTTCCTTCGCCTTACCGCCTACCTCCTGCAGGTCCTCTCCGGCGTCTTTTGCCGTATGGATAATGGCTTCGGACTCTTCTTTAATATCTTTCACTTTTTCAGTAATTTCCTTGCCTTGGTTATTGAAGACTTCCTGAACGGTTGTAATGGCTTCGTTAGCGATGGTTACAACGTTCTGGATGCGGGTTAAGAGGTCATCCTTCTTCGCTTTCGGGTCCTCTTTCACCTCGGAGGCATAGCCTGTTACGGCATTTTTGGTGGATTTCGTTCCCTCCATGATACGCTTTCGTTCTTCGGGGTTTTTAATTAGAACAAATGCTCCCCCGATCACTGCTCCAGTCAGCATGGCCAACGGCAGTTTCCCTCGTTTTTTAGTTTGTGTTGCGTTTCCATTCGTTTGTGTCATCTTAATATCCCCTTTCTGTTTCGTATTTGCGGCAGCTGCCTGTTGCAGCTCCTTCTTTGATTCCTGAAGATACTGGTGTCCGGAAAGACCTGTTTCATATAGCTCTTTCTTCTTTCTGTACCATTTCATCTTCGTGATGGATGGATCTTTGCTTATCGATCGTGCCGTATATCCCGCGAGAACCCCTGAAGCTCCTCCGATTATCCAGTCGCTGTCCTTCTTCATACAGACGTACTCTTGATCTGGGCGGATTTCAGCGCTTTTCGCTTCTGGCTTAAATAATACGTCAAGGCGAGGGCCCCGTAAATGCCGCGCCAGCCTTCCTCGTTAATTTTCTGTTCTCCCTCGTGGGTGCTCGTCTTGATCGTGTGGGTCACATCAACGAGAGAAGAGGTCAATTTACGGGAAGATTCCCCAATGTCGCCCACGATATAGAAGAGCGGGCTGAGGGCACGGATCTTTTCATTAACATCTGCCAGCGTATCGTTGCTTTGATGGAGGACGCCGGTCGTTTCCTTCATGACAGAATCCAACTGCTCCGGCAGCTGATCCACCGTCTTTCTTACGCCTTTGAGGACATTGGCTAAATTATTCAGTGCTTTAATCAGGAAGATTGATACGATGGCAAAGGCGATGCCGATGATCAATACTCCAATTCCTAAGAAATCCATATGAGCTGCCTCCTTTTATTTTGCATTTTTCCGTTTCCATTTCAAATAAAGTTCGATGGCCGCATCGCCCCATTGGAGCGCCTTGACCACCTTTTCATCCTTTTGGTGGGAAGCATGGGCGACACTCTCACTCATGCCCTGCAGGGACTGGTTTACGTTACCGACAGTCGACCCTACATTATTAATGGTGTCGAAAAGTCCGTCTAAGGTTTGTGTTTTCGATTCGATATCGGAAGCGATCGTGTTCGTCTTCTTAAGGAGATGTTCTGATTCTGTGGTAATTCCCTGCATCTGTCCCTCCACTTTCTCTAATGTATGGGAGACGCTGGTCATGGTGCTGGCTGCCGCCTTCAGCGTTTTGACGACATAGATACTGATGAATGCGAATGCGATGGCGATGATTAGTAGGCTGATCCCTGCTAATGACATGACTGTTCACCTCGTTAATTTTGGTTTCTAAAGCTATACCACTATTTTTTTTGTCTGAAACGCATTTGAGAAAACTATACGATGTGTAAAAATATGTAATAAACCGTTTTCTTTTGTAATAAAAAGGGAATCGACATCACATGAAAGCGATTTCCGAAAATTGCGAACCTATTATAAGTGATTTTGGCATTAATTTGGGAAAATCCGACAAAATCCGACAAAACTTTTCAGAATATTTTCATTAATTTTAATTGTAAAAGCGTTCGCCAAAATTTATGATGAATATAAGCATATTAAAACGTTCTCAACAGGCTGGTGTAAAACAACGGCATAAGGCTGGTGAAGAACATTCATGAGGAGTGATGATGTGGTTCAGGATACAACTTTAGAGCATGATATCTACTTGTTCCATCAAGGGAATCTCCGGTACAGTTACCGACTGCTCGGTGCTCATCCCGAAACGCGGAATGGAAAGCAGGGGATCCGCTTTGCCGTATGGGCCCCTAATGCTGTCCGTGTAAGCGTCGTCGGTATGTTCAACGACTGGGATGGACGGGAGAACCCGATGGAGAAAGTCAATGATAACGGGATATGGGTGGCGTTCATCCCGAATCTCGATTCAGGGACGATCTATAAATACGAAATCCTGACCGCACACGGACATTTGAGACTGAAGGCTGACCCTTACGCATTTTCCAGCGAACTGCGCCCCGATACTGCTTCCGTCGTCTATCCGCTGGATGGTTATGAGTGGAAAGATCATCAGTGGATGCAAGAACGGAAGGCGAAGAACCCGTATGAATCTCCGATGTCCATCTATGAGCTTCATTTAGGGTCATGGAAGAATATTGAACCGGAAGTCTTCTATAATTTTCGGGAGTATGCAGATATGGTCATTCCGTATGTTAAGGACCTCGGTTACACCCACATCGAATTACTACCTATGACGGAGCACCCGTTCGACCGCTCCTGGGGATATCAGGCGACAGGCTACTACTCCGTCACCTCCCGCTACGGCACCCCGGATGATTTCAAATATTTTGTCGACCGCTGTCACAATTCTGGAATCGGTGTCATATTGGACTGGGTCCCAGGTCACTTCTGCAAGGACGAGCACGGACTGAGACGCTTCGACGGAGAAGCGCTTTATGAGTATGCCGATCCTAAGAAGGCGGAGAAAACCCAATGGGGAACGCTTACGTTCGACTTTGCAAGGAACGAAGTGAAGAGCTTTCTCATTTCAAACGCTGTTTACTGGCTTAAGGAATACCATCTGGACGGGCTCCGTGTCGATGCCGTCGCCAGTATGCTCTACCTCGACTTCGGTAAGGAAGACGGGGAATGGGAGCTGAATGAATACGGCGGAAGAGAAAACCTGGAAGCTGTAACGTTCATCAAACAAATGAATGAATCCGTTTTCGAAGAAATTCCCGATACGCTTATGATGGCTGAGGAATCCACGTCCTGGCCGATGGTTAGCGCTCCGACTTATATCGGAGGCCTCGGGTTCAATTATAAATGGAACATGGGTTGGATGAATGACATGCTCAAGTACATGGAGATGGATCCGATTCATCGGAAGTACCATCACAACCTGATTACCTTCTCGATCCATTATGCATTTTCCGAAAACTTTGTATTACCGATTTCTCATGATGAGGTCGTTCATGGTAAGAAGTCGTTATTAAATAAAATGCCTGGGGACTACTGGCAGAAATTCGCCAATCTGCGTGCTTTTCTCGCCTTTATGTACGCCCATCCAGGGAAGAAACTTTTATTCATGGGAGGTGAATTCGGTCAATTCGATGAATGGAAGGACTTAGAGGACTTGGATTGGGAACTGCTCGATTACGAATCCCACGCCTCCATTTTGGAATACACGAAACAATTGCATCGTTTGTATAAGGACATGCCCGCCCTGTGGGAGTTCGATCACAAACCGGAAGGATTCACATGGATCGATCCCAACAACTACGAGCAGAGCATCGTATCGTTCGTACGCAACAGCCGTACGTCCAATGATCAGCTGGTAGTGGTATGTAACTTCACACCGGAAGTTTATCACGACTACAAAGTAGGGGTCCCGAAAAACGGCTCATACAAAGAAATTTTCTCGAGTGATGCGGAACACTTCGGAGGTTCTGGGCAGACGAACGGACTGCCGCTGGAAACAGTACCTTCTCCATGGCAAGGACAGGATCAACATATTACCATGACGATTCCCCCGCTCGGTGTGAGCTTCTTGAAGAGAACTTCAGTATCCAAGGAGGAAAATCATGAAAAATAAAGAATGCGTTGCGATGCTTTTGGCCGGCGGTCAAGGGACACGACTGAAATCATTAACCAAACAAATTGCGAAACCAGCCGTCTATTTCGGCGGAAAATACCGGATCATTGATTTTCCATTAAGTAACTGCACGAACTCCGGCATCGATACGGTCGGTGTTCTCACACAATACGAACCACTGATCCTGAACGATTATATCGGAATCGGGGACACGTGGGATTTGGACCGTAAATACGGAGGCGTTTCTGTACTGCCGCCTTTCATGCAGGCAGCAGGCGGAGGTTGGTATTCTGGGACAGCGAACGCCATCTACCGTAATTTGAAATTCCTTAACCAATATGATCCGGAACACGTACTGGTGCTTTCCGGTGACCATATCTATAAGATGGATTACAATGCGATGCTCGACCACCACAAGAAGACGGATGCAGATGCGACGATCTCTGTCATCGAAGTCCCTTGGGAAGAAGCGAGCCGCTTCGGGATCATGAATACCGATGATGATGGAAGCATTACCGAGTTTGATGAGAAACCTGAATTTCCGAAGAGCAACCTGGCGTCGATGGGTGTATATATCTTCAAATGGGAAGTATTGAAGCGTTATTTGATCGATGATGCGGAGAAAGAAGATTCCTCCCATGATTTCGGGAAAGATATCATCCCTGCTCTTCTTTATGATTATAAAAAGCTGATGGCATTCCAGTTCGAAGGATACTGGAAGGATGTCGGTACGGTCGATAGTCTGTGGGAAGCGAATATGGATCTGTTGAAGAAGAACCCTGAGCTCGACCTCAACGATCACAGATGGCGCATCTATTCGAAGAACCCGAACCAGCCGCCGCAGTACATTGCACCGAGAGGCTCCGTCCGGAATGCCCTCGTCAATGAAGGCTGCCGGATTTATGGAACGGTTGATACATCGATTATTTTTTACGGTGTGCATGTCGGCGAGTCTTCTGTCGTGAAAGATTCCGTCATCATGCCGGACGTGAAGATCGGCAAGAACGTGAAGATACACCGCGCGATCATCTCCAAAGGCAGCGTCATTGAAGACGGAGCCGTCATCGGCGACCCTTCACCAGACAGTGAAATCACGCTTGTAGCAGATGAAGGCAGCGTCCTTGCGACAAGCTACGCAACGAATAGTTAAAGGGAGGATATTATGGATCGTATTGCAGGAATCATAAACTTAGATCACGAACAAGACATGATGGACGAACTGACTTATTTCCGGTGCGGAGCGGCTGTACCATTCGCCGGCCGTTACCGGATGATCGACTTTACAATTTCGAACATGACCAATTCCAGAATTGAATCCGTGGCTGTGTTCGCGCGTCGTAAGTACCGCTCACTTATGGATCACTTGGAACAAGGGAAAGCATGGGATTTGGACAGGATGCGCGGCGGATTATTCATTTTGCCGCCGGACTGGAATGATCCAACGGACATTTCCCGCGGGGATCTGCAGCATTTCCACAACAATATAGACTTCATCAACCGGACACTTGCAGATTATATCGTCGTTTCCGGTTCCCAGAACATCTGCAACATTGACTTCCAGGATGTCCTCCGTGAACATAAGGAATCAGGAGCGGATGTAACGGTCGTCTATACGAAGGTAGAGGAGCTTTATCCGGAGTTCCATCGGGCTCACAAGCTGGACCTGGATGCAGACAACCGGGTGACAGCTATTCACAATGATCACAGCAATTCCAATGTGTACATGGATATGTACATCATCGAGAAGCAGTATTTGTATGAGCTGATCGAGAAGTGTATCGCACACGGCTGCTCGAACTTTTTCCTGGACGGGATCAAGTCGAAGATTCCGGACATCCATGTCCATGCGTATGAATATGAAGGAACTCATGCTTTGATCAATTCCGTGGAAAGCTACTACCGCAACAGTTCCAAACTGCTTGATGCAGACGAACATGATGCACTGTTTAAGGAAGAAGCACCTATTTTCACAAAAGTGAAAAATGAAGCGCCTTCCAACTATACGGAAACGTCCAACGTCACCAATACGATGGTCGCAAACGGCTGTGTTATCGAGGGTCATGTGGAAGACAGCATCCTTTTCCGAGGTGTGAAAGTAGGAGAAGGAGCCGTCATTAAAAACTCGATCATCATGCAGCGCTGCGAAATTGAAAGCAATGCTGTTCTCGAGAATGTCATCCTTGATAAAGACTGCAGCATCTCCCGCGGCAAAACGCTGATCGGTGCCCCGGAGAAACCGTTTGTTATCGCCAAGAGAAGGACGATGTAAACGAACGTTATCAAAAATGAATGACTAACATAAGGGACTGTCTGGACGCATCACTCTGGTCAGTCCCTTTCGCGTAAGACGCAAGAGGCGGTCCCCCGCACATTAATTGGAGGAGTGAATAAATAATGAGAGTATTGATGATTGGATCTGAATGCACCCCTTTTATCAAGACAGGAGGATTGGCGGACGTACTCGGTTCTCTGCCGCAGGCATTGAAGGATCAAGGCGCTGATGTACGTGTGGTCCTTCCTAAATACGAGAATATGGCGGACGAGTGGAAGCAGCAAATGACCCACCTTGAGGCGCTTGATGTCCAACTCGGCTGGCGCAATCAATATGCCGGGATCGAGTACCTGGAGTATGAAGGCATCCCTGTATATTTCATAGATAACGAGTATTACTTCAAACGCTCGAACCTTTATGGGTACGGCGATGAAGCCGAACGGTTCGTCTTCTTCAACCGGGCCGTCATGGAATTGGTGTGCCGGATGGACTGGACTCCTGACATTCTTCACTGTCACGACTGGCAGACGGGGTTGATTCCGGTATTCTTACATACCCATTATAAAGAGGTCGAGAAACTTCAAGGTATGAAAACGGTGTTCACCATCCATAATTTAAAGTATCAGGGGGTCTTCGCCCAATCCGTGCTTCACGATTTAATGGACTTTGATGAATCGATGATGAGAGACGATGCTTTCGAATTTTTTGGAGACATCAACTTCATGAAAGGCGCCTTGAACTACGCCGATTTCATCACGACCGTCAGTGAAACTTACGCAAAAGAGATTCAAACACCGTATTATGGGGAAAACCTAGACGGAGTACTCCGAAAGCGCACCGATGAATTAATTGGCATTGTCAACGGAATTGATGACCGAAACTATGATCCTATGAAAGACGAGTCGCTCGCCTTCCCGTATCGCAGCTCCCTGATTAAGAAAGGGCAGAACAAGATGTGGCTGCAGGCAGAACTCGGTTTGCCGGTCCGGAAAGATGTCCCGATGATTGGCATCGTTTCCAGGCTGGTCGAACAGAAAGGGTTCGATTTAATCGGGCGGGTCATTGATGAACTACTGTATCATGAGGATGTCCAAATCGTTCTGCTCGGTACAGGAGAATATCAATATGAACAGATGCTTCAATGGGCACATGACAGGCACCCAGAGAAAATGTCGACGAACATCCGTTTCTCCGAAGCCTTATCCAGGCAGATTTACGCGGCAAGCGACCTGTTTCTTATGCCGTCCCGCTTCGAGCCGTGCGGAATCGGGCAATTGCTCGCACTTCGCTATGTAACGGCACCAATCGTACGGGAAACAGGTGGACTTGTAGACACCGTCCAGCCATATAATGAGGAGACGGGAGAGGGAAACGGTTTCACGTTTACGAATTACAACGCCCATGACATGCTGTACACCATCCGCAGGGCCCTTGCAATGTATCAAGATGCTGATGCTTGGCAAACGCTTGTGAAGAACATTTGCAAGAGTAAGTTCACTTGGAAAAACTCTGCCCAACAGTACATGGATCTCTATCAATCTATGTTCCGTTAGCAGGGGGGACAGGAGGAAACCGTTATGGTGATGTTCAGTGATAAAGAGGAATTCAAAAAGGAGTTCCAGAGGCGGTTGGAAGGAAACCTGGGGAAATCGATCGATAACGCTACGACGTATGATACGTACCGTGCGCTCAGTGGTCTGCTCCAGGAGAAGATCAATAAGCATTGGCTAAAGACCAATGAAGAGTATAGACAAAGTAAGACAAAGCAGGTCTATTATTTCTCCATGGAATTTCTGATGGGGCGTCTGCTCGGTAATAACCTGTTGAATGAAAAGGTGCTGTCGGTGGTGGAGGAGGGGCTGGCAGACCTGAACCTTTCCCTTTCGGATATAGAAGAGCAGGAGAGCGATGCCGGTCTCGGTAATGGCGGGCTTGGCCGCTTAGCTGCATGTTTCCTCGATTCCCTTGCTTCGCTGGAGTTAGCTGGACATGGGTATGGAATCCGCTATAAATACGGCATGTTCGACCAGCACATCGTCGATGGCAAACAAGTGGAGCTCCCGGATCACTGGCTCCAGGACGGCTTCGTGTGGGAAACCCGTCGTCCGGAAGAGGCCGTTACGGTTCGCTTCGGCGGCCGCGTCTCGTCCGAGAAGGATAAAGACGGTGTCCTCCGATTCCACTATACAGATGAAGAACAGATTCTGGCTGTTCCGTATGATGTCCCTGTCGTCGGCTATAGCAATGAAACGGTGAATACGCTGCGGCTGTGGTCTGCGGAGCCCACTGTTTCCGATACGCTTCAGAAAGCGGAGCGGGAAGGGGAATTCGGCCACTTCCTGCATCATAAGCGATCCTTGGAGAGGATATCGGAATTCCTCTATCCCGATGACTCCAATGAGGAAGGCAAGAAGCTGCGGCTGAAGCAGGAATACTTCCTTGTTTCTGCAGGCGTCCAATCCATCATCCGCACGTTCGAAGCGTTGGATCTGCCGTGGTCGGAATTCCCTGAGAAAGCAGCCCTGCATATTAACGATACGCACCCCGCACTCGTCATTCCTGAATTGATGCGGATTCTCATGGATGAGAAAGGCGTAGGCTGGGAGGAGGCATGGGAGATTACTCAATCATCCGTGTCGTACACCAACCACACGACATTGAGCGAAGCTTTGGAATCATGGCCTGTAGGGCTCGTAAGGTCTTTGCTGCCAAGAATTTTTATGATCATAGATGAAATCAATGAGCGTTTCTGTCAGGAGCTCTGGCGGACGTTCCCCGGGGATTTCAACCGGATTGCCGACCTTGCCATCGTGGCGGACGGACAGGTGAAAATGGCCCACTTATCCATTGTAGGCAGCCACAGCGTTAATGGTGTCGCCAAACTGCACACGGATATATTGAAAGAAAGAGAAATGAAACGCTTCTACAATACGTTCCCCGACCGATTCAACAACAAGACGAACGGCATCACCCACCGCCGTTGGTTGATGCATGCCAACCAGAAACTTGCCACCGCTGTAACCGATACGATCGGTGATGGGTGGATAGAGAAACCAGGCGAGCTGAAGCGTCTGCTGGATCATAAAGAAGATGCTTCCTTTTTAGATCGGCTTCATGATATCAAACAGGAGAATAAGAAAGATTTCTCCAACTGGGTGAAGGAAACGCAGGGGATCATCGTTGACCCGAATTCCATCTTTGACGTCCACATCAAGCGGCTGCACGGTTACAAACGCCAATTGCTTAACGCACTTCATATTATGCATTTATACAATGAATTAAAGTCCGACCCGACATTGGACATTGTACCGCGCACGTTCTTCTTCGGAGCGAAGGCGGCACCAAGCTATCATTTTGCTAAAAAGGTCATACAATTAATCAATAGAATCGCTGACGTCGTCAATAACGATAAGGCAGTGAATGAATATATTAAGGTCGTTTTCCTTCCGAACTATTCGGTGTCGATTGCAGAGAAGATGATTCCTGCGAGCAACGTAAGTGAACAGATTTCCCTTGCTACGAAGGAAGCCTCCGGAACAGGGAATATGAAGTTCATGATGAACGGAGCTTTGACGGTGGGAACGATGGATGGAGCGAATGTGGAAATCCATGACCTGGTCGGTGATGACAACATCTATATATTCGGATTACGCTCGGACGAAGTATGGGATTATTACCATAACGGTTCCTACTCAGCGAAAGCGATGTATAACCAGGACGAACGGATTCGTAATACCCTTGATGAACTGCTCCATTACAGTCCCTTCTCTAAAGGGGAAAGAGATTTCCAGGAAATCTATGATGCCTTGTTGACGCATAACGATGAATACTTCGTTTTGAAAGACTTTGCCAGTTATCTGCTCGCGCAGAAGAAAGTGAGTCAGGACTATCAGAAAACACGCCTTTGGAACGCGAAGAGTCTGGTGAACATCGCCCAATCCGGAGTTTTCTCCAGTGACAGGACGATTCAGGAATATGCCCGCGATATATGGGGCATCCAACGGGTAACGTCGTTGAAGTGATGTTGGAGGAGGTCGGATCAGTGAAACAAAAAGAGATGTATCATAATAGTTTTGAAGCTTCTTATCGAGAGCCTTTCGGTGCAGCGCCGAGAGGTTCTGCTGTTACTCTGGCGATCGATGTCCACGCAAGATACCAGGCATCCCAGGTCATCCTGCACTATATCCTCGATCGCACCGACGACGAGCACACGAAGAAAATGGATGTTCGGAGCGAAGGTCATCAACAGGCTTCCTACGAAGTGACAATAGAAATGCCGGAAGAACCACAGCTGATCTGGTATTTCTTCGAGGTGGTTCTCGCAGACCAGACGTTGTACTACGGGCGGGAGCGCAGTAATGAGAGTGGAGAAGGAAAGATATACGAGCATATCCCACCGTCTTGGCAAATAACGGTGTACGATCCTGCATACAGGACGCCTAAGTGGTGGAAAAATGCGACGATGTATCAAATCTTCCCGGATCGCTTCTATTGCGAAGGGGAGCTGTCGCTTGAGAAGGCACCGGAAACAAGTCTTGTCCATGCTCACTGGGAAAATGATCCGGTTTATATACGCAATGAACGGGGCGAAGTGATCCGCTGGGATTTTTTCGGGGGAAATCTTGATGGGATTCGTTCCAAGCTTTCGTACATCCAATCCCTCGGTGTGACAGTCATCTATTTGAATCCTGTGTTTGAAGCGGAGAGTAACCACAGGTATGATACAGGCGATTATCATAAGATCGATCCACTGCTTGGAGACAAGGAAGCTTTTGAGACGCTTATTGAAGAGGCTTCGTCTTATGGAATCGAGGTTATGCTTGATGGTGTATTCAGTCATACAGGCAGCAACAGCATTTACTTTAATAGAGAAGGAAAATATGATTCACTGGGAGCGTACCAGTCTAAGGATTCCCCCTATTACAGCTGGTACACGTTCCACCAGTATCCGGATGATTATGATGCCTGGTGGGGAGTCGGCACACTTCCGACGTTGAATAAAGAAAACAAAGACTATCAGAACTTTCTCGTTCACGACGAAGACAGTGTCATCAAAACGTGGCAGCGATCAAATATGAACCATTGGCGCCTGGATGTTGCGGATGAATTAACAGATGATCTGATTCGTCAAATCTACCGCCAGCTCAAGAAAGAGAATGAGTCGAGCGTGCTGCTCGGCGAGGTGTGGGAAGATGCCTCTAACAAAACAGCCTATGGGAAACGGAGAGATTACTTCCTCGGCGGCGTTTTGGACTCCGTCATGAACTACCCCGTCCGTCGCATCATGCTTGATTTCATGAAGGGCGAAATGGACGGCTATAGCGTCTACCGGCGTCTGTTGACGTTATGTGAACACTATCCGAAAGAATATTTCTATGCCGTGATGAACATGCTGTCCAGCCATGATGTCGAGCGTATTAAAACAATGTTGACAGGCTTTCTTCCTGCCTCTTTTCGAGAAGAGGATGCAGAGGGAATGGTGAGGAAACAGATCAAAGCTCTCAGCTTATGGATGTACACCTTCCCGGGCATCCCTTCTCTCTATTACGGAGATGAAGCGGGTCTCACCGGAGGGGCCGATCCGGATAACCGGAAGCCGTATCCATGGGGAAGAGAAGATGAGGACCTGCTTGACTGGTACCGGAACATCGGAAAGTGGAGGCAGGATCACGATGCTCTCCGAACAGGGCACTGGCAGCCGTTCGCCTTGGATAAGGATGTCTTCTGCTTCGAACGCTGGGTAGACAACGGAGTCGATCATTTCGGTGATCAGGCATCGGACGGACGTTTTCTTTACTTGTTCAACCGCAACCATTACGAACAGCGGGAAGTCGATATCCCGATCGAGAAAGGGAAGTGGCAGCACCTGGAAAACAAGAAGCGGATATTCAGCTCAAAGAATAACCGGCTGACGCTTGAATTGGAACCGGGAGAAAGTATGCTGCTGCGAATGATGAAGTAGAAAGGAGCAAGGACCATGGGATTTTTGAATGAACTGCTTGGCAATGCCAGTGAAGTGGACGTAGAGAAGCTGGAAAAGCAGCTGGATGGTATTTTAACAGAGAAGGAAGCGATTCAGAGCGGTTATAAAGTGCTCCGGGACTCCTTCCTTTTCACCGACAAGCGCCTTCTTCTCATAGATAAGCAGGGGATGACAGGTAAGAAGGTCGAATATCATTCCATCCCTTATAAGAGCATCACCCATTTCAGTGTGGAAACAGCAGGAAGCTTCGATATGGATTCCGAATTGAAAATCTGGTTATCCGGATCACACGAACCGATCGTCAAGCTGTTTAAGAAAGACAGCCCGATTGAAGCGGTTCAGAAAACGCTTGCTACTTATGTTCTTTAACAAAATGTTCCACGTGAAACGATAAGCGCCCCCTTTTACGAAGGTGTCCGCTCTTAAAAACAGACAGAAGAAAAGCCGGCCTTGTGCCGGCTTTTCTTATACATAGGAATGGAACTTGAAAGATAGATAGAAACCGTTCATTATTAAATATGAAAGCGTTATCTTAGGGGTGTGAAAGATGAAGCTGGAATTAGCTCAAAAACAGACGACGGGTTTATTCATGACGACAGAGATGAAACAGGCTATCAACCTGCTTCAATATACGACGGCTGAGGTATGGGATTACATATGGGAAGTGGTCGAGAGCAACCCGATGATTGCTTTTGATCCACCGGGTTCCATGTCTTCCATCATGTCTTCGCGAAACGACGATGCTTATATTGATAGAATAGATCAACTCGCAGCAGATGCCGCGAATTGGCGGGAAGATTTGATCGAACAAATTAGGTGGCTGGAGAGGGAGGAGAAGAAAAAGAAGATTCTTCGCTTTCTTGCTGAAAGTCTTGATGACAAAGGCTTCCTGACTATATCTGAAGAGGAGGCTGCGATGATTCTGGCGGTGGATGTAGAAGCGGTTTCTTCCGCCAGGCGGCATCTTATGCATATGGAGCCATTCGGAGCCGGCTGCTTCCACTTCCAGGAGTTTCTACTTCTGCAGATAGAAGAAACGTATCCAGAAGATCACCTCCTCTATCAATTGACAGCAGATCACCTGGAGGATCTTGCAGGGAGGAACTGGGAGATGCTGCAGACAGTTGGCGTTTCGGAAGTGGAGGCGGAAAGAGCTCTTGCCATTCTCCGTGAGCTTCATCCTCGACCGCTTATTCAGACGAAGGTACAACCTCGTGAGACAGCTCTGCCTGATTTATATGTGGAGAAAAAGGACCACGGACTTCTTTTGCGCGATCCTTACTCTTTCCAAAAACACATTCATTGGGATGGTATACTGAGTAGGATGCATGAAGAGGAGGAAGAGGCAAAGCTGTTTCTTGAAGACTGCTTCCAGCAGGCCCGCTGGTTGATGCGCGGCATTGAACAGCGGCAGCATACATTGATGCGTGTGGCTGGGATAGTGATGAAACATCAGAAAAGGTACTTCAGTGGAGAACCTTTGCAGCCTTTGACGCTGAGGCAGGTTGCCGATCGTATGGGGGTCCATGAATCCACCGTCAGCCGGGCGGTTGCAGGAAAAGTGATACAGACCCCCCTCGGTATGAAACAGCTTAAGTCTTTTTTCGTGAAGGGGTACGAATCGCAGGTTGGAGAAGCATACTCCTCTTTGCAGATCAAAGACATTCTCTGTGATTGGATTAAGGAGGAGAACAGCTCCCGTCCTTTGTCTGATCAACGGCTCGCAGATAAATTGAGAGATACCTTCCACTTAGATATTTCGCGTCGTACGGTTGCTAAATACCGGGACGGGATGGGGATTCCATCCTCTTCCCGGCGAAAGACGTAAGCCTCTCCTCTCTCCTGCATCCTCAGAAGGTTAGTTCTTACAAAAAAAGGGGATAGACAATTACATGTCTGTGGAGGAGGGAGCAGATCGATGAAGAAAGCGAAAAGCTATTTACAAGATCTCATAAAAGAGTTTCAAAAGGATAACATACCGATGCTTGGAGCGGCGCAGGCCTATTACTATTTGCTTGCGATTGTGCCGCTGCTTATTTTACTGCTGTCCATACTGCCTTATATGAATATTGATTCGGAAAGGGTCGTCGATGCGGTGGGCAGCTTCTCGACACCGGAAGCAGCAAACATTTTCCGGGATAACATCATAAACGTAGTGGAGCAGCCCAACGGTGGGCTTCTTACTGTCGGTATTCTCGGTACACTCTGGTCTGCTTCGAGTGGAATCAATGCCTTCATTCAAGCTGCCAACCAGGCGTATAACGTGGAGGAAACAAGGTCCTTTATTAAAGTCCGGCTCCTGTCGGTGGTATTGACTGTCGGCATGATTATTGCCATAGCTGTCGCACTCGTACTGCCGGTTTTCGGTCAGGTCATTCTTGATGCCATCAATCTTCCTGGGGAAACAGCGTTTCTGTTCCAGGTGTTCCGGTGGGTGATCAGTGTCGCTGTCATCGGAGGCGTGCTTATGGCACTGTACCACTTTGCGCCGAATAAGAATATTCCGTTTCATCATATCCTGCCTGGAGCTGTCATTACCGCTGTCCTCTGGCAGCTGATTTCTTTAGGCTTTTCTTTCTACGTGTCCAACTTCGGTAACTATTCCGCAACCTATGGAAGCCTTGGGGGAATCATTGTTCTGATGCTTTGGTTCTTCCTGACCGGTATCATCTTGATGGTCGGAGCAGAAATCAACGTCATTTATCACCGACGAAGAGAAGATGGGAAACAGGAAGCGGCTTAATAGAAAACGAAGGAAAGCCCCTGTCCTTAAGAGGATGGGGGCTTTCCTTCGTTTTACCACGTCGATACTTGCTGCGACAGCGATTGCGGCCATAAGAATACTAAAGGAATAACGATGATCGTTGAAATTCAGACCGGCAATGAAAACAGCCGGCAAAATAGTTAGTATCCGCCACCTGCGCATAAGGGCATCCCTCCGGTTACTGGAGAAATGTAGTACGGGAATTGTCTCTTTTTCAAGGGTTTTCTCCCTTTGATACAAGAGATTCTGATAGTAACTCCGTTATAGATCGGCGGATGTTTCCGTCTCGTCCGGTAACGGTTTCTGCACAAAACAGGGATTGCAGGACCGCCTCCTCCGTCGCCTCTGCCACGCCGCGAAAAGCGATATCGATTTCCTCTTCATGAATGGTCGGAATCATGTGAACGGAAGACGGTTTTGCGGGGATGTTGTAAGCAGTTGAGAAACCGATGGCGATATCACCGCTTCCGTTGCTGATCATCGCTCCTGTTCTAGAAAGGCCGATCACGGAACGTTTGATAATTCTCTGCAGCTGTCTGTCGGTAACCGGTAAATCCGTCGCCACCACAATCATGACAGACCCTTTATCCTTCTCCTCCTTCGCTTCTTTCTCCGCGTGCCATTCTTCCCCTGCTGCTCTTCCGTCTATACGAAGATCACGCAGCGTGCCGAAGTTGGTGAGCGTCAACACACCGATGGTATAGTCTTTCGAACCTATCGGCAGTATTCTGGAAGCAGATCCTATCCCGCCTTTGAGCGAATAGCAGACCATCCCTCTCCCCGCGCCCACGGCTCCTTCCCCGAAGTGCTTATCTGCTTTTTCAATGGCTGAATGAATGTGCTCCCGTCGGATCGTCCGCCTGCGGATATCGTTCAGTATCATATCGTTGCATTCCCCGACTACCGCATTGACGGTTCCGGTTTCCCTGCCGATTTCCTCGTTACGTTCCAATGTATAATCAATGACGGCATCGACCGCTGTCCCGACACCGAAAGTGTTGGTGAGAATCACAGGCGTCTCAAGCGTCCCCAGTTCTTCTATCTGAATCGATCCAGCCGTCTTTCCGAAGCCGTTGATGACGTGTGATGCCGCCGGTACCTTCTCTTGAAACAAATTCCCTTCGTGGGGGATGATCGCTGTCACTCCCGTCTGCACATCCCCTTCAGCGAGCGTGTGATGCCCGACCTTTACGCCGGGAACGTCTGTGATTGCGTTCCTTTTCCCGGTGGATAGTTTTCCAACTGAAATGCCATACTTCCGAACTTCATGACCCATTATTACACCTCCATCCTTCCTATTCGCAACTTACAGCCGGATTCCTCCTTGTATATTGATTCGTTTTTATGACTTTTTATACAAAATCTTTCTGTATCCGAAACAAAAAGACACGGTTTCTTGAAAAAATTATAAAAAAATACAAAATTGGTTGGTTGCGCTTACATCGTTCGTGTTATTGGATTTTCCTTTTGGTAATCCCTCTTTATTTGTCGGAAAATTGCGTGCTTATGTGCTTTAGGTACGTGAAGGGGCCGGATTTTCATGCTATACTAGTAAGAAACTGAAAAGACAGAATTTTTTAATTTTATGCCTGTAACCTACAAGAATAAGTCCGCTAGGGGGAATGAATATGCAAAAAAACGGATATCCTGTTCCGCAGGGTTTATATCACCCGGAGAACGAACACGAAGCTTGTGGAATCGGAGTAATTGCTAATATTGATGGAACGAAAAGCCATAGTATCGTCGAGAATGCCATTACGATTCTTTGTAACCTGGAACACCGTGGTGGGCAGTCTGCTGATGTCAGTACCGGAGATGGGGCCGGAATCCTGACACAAATCCCTCATAAATTCTTTGAGAAGCAGTGTGAGAAAGAAGATATTTACCTGCCTGAGTCAGGGAAGTACGGCATCGGGATGATTTTCCTGCCGGATGACCATGACTTGAGAATGGAATGTAAGCAGCGCTTCCAGAAGATTGTGGAAGAAGAAGGACAGGAATTCCTCGGCTGGAGAACGGTGCCGATTAACGATTCCTTCGTGGGTAACGATGCGAAGAAGACAAAGCCTTTCATCCGTCAGGCATTTGTGGCCCCTTCGGCTGGTGTGGAGACACAGATGGATTTTGAACGCCGTTTATATATTATACGAAAACGTGCAGAAGCAGAGATTGCAAGTGTGGAAGGCTACGATGATTTCTATATCTGCAGTTTATCTTCCAACACGATCGTTTATAAAGGAATGCTGATTCCTGAGCAGTTGGACTCCTTCTACATCGATTTGAATCACCCGGATTTCATTACTGCCCTCGCTTTAGTGCATTCCCGCTTTAGTACGAACACTTTCCCGAGTTGGAAACGTTCACACCCGAACCGCTACACCATCCATAATGGAGAATTCAATACAATCCGGGGAAATGTCAACTGGATGAGAGCAAGACAGGAATTACTGAAGTCCGAATATTTCAGTGAAGAAGACTTGAAGAAACTTCTGCCGATCATCGATGCAGAAGGAAGCGACTCGTCGATGTTCGATAATGCATTTGAATTTCTGCACTTGTCCGGACGCTCCCTTGCCCATACGGCAATGATGATGGTGCCGGAGCCTTGGTCCAATGACGATACGATTCAGGAAGATAAGAAGAATTTCTATGAATACCACAGCACATTGATGGAGCCGTGGGACGGACCGGCTGCGCTTGCCTATACAAACGGGAAGCAGATCGGGGCCTGTCTTGACCGTAACGGACTTCGACCAGCGAGGTATTACGTAACCAAGGGCGGAATGATCGTCCTCGGTTCCGAAGTAGGAGCCCTTGATATCTTTGCGGATGACATTTTGTACAAGGACCGCCTCGCACCTGGAAAGATGCTGCTTGTCGATTTGGAAGAAGGGAAGATCATCCCGGATGAAGAGATTAAACTGCAGATTGCTCAGGAGCATCCATATAAAGAATGGATCGAAGAGAATAAATGGAATTTAGAAGACCTTTCGGAGCCGGTCACAGAGCACCCGCCGGTAGAGAATTTGATTGGTCAACAGCTTGCATTTGGATATACGACTGAAGAGCTGAATAAGATTCTGATGCCGATGGTCACAGACAAGAAAGACCCCGTCGGATCAATGGGGTACGACTCCCCGCTTGCCGTGCTTTCGAAAAAGCCGCAAGTACTCTACAGCTATTTCAAACAGTTGTTTGCACAAGTAACCAACCCGCCTATCGATGCGATTCGGGAGAAGCTGATCACGATGGTGGAAACAACGATCGGAGCAGAAGGCAACCTTGTCGATCCTCAGCCGGAAAGCTGCCGCCATATTCGTCTTGCCTCTCCTATTTTGACAAACAGAGAGCTCGAACAGCTTCGTCAACAGGACTTGGAGGGCTTCCGGACTAAGACGTTGTCTGTCTTGTTTGAAGCGAAAGAAGAGGCGATGAAACCGGCTCTTGACCGTTTGTTTGAAGAAGCTGATCAGGCCATTGAAGAAGGAAATGTCCTCCTCATCCTGTCCGATCGTGGTGTGGATGCAAAGTACGCAGCCATTCCGACACTGCTTGCGGTTTCCGGTCTGCATCATCACCTGATCCGTCAAGGGACAAGGACGAAGGTGTCGATCCTCGCAGAGACCGGGGAAGCAAGAGAAGTCCATCACTTCGCGACGCTTCTCGGTTATGGCGCGGAAGGCATCAACCCTTATATCGCTTATGAGTCGCTGCGTGATTTGCAGGAGCGCAATCTTCTTGAGGTCGAATCCCATGAAGCAGCTGTCGATACGTATGTGAAAGCAGCGACCGACGGCATTATTAAAGTACTTTCCAAAATGGGTATTTCCACGATCCAGAGTTATCGCGGTGCGCAAATTTTTGAAGCTGTTGGAATTAAGAAGGAAGTCGTCGATCAATACTTCACACGTACTGCTTCCCGTTTAGGCGGAATCGGCCTTGATATCATCGAGAAAGAAGTATTGATGCGTCATGAAGTTGCTTTCGATGAAAGCCGTGGATCGAATCGTAAGCTTGAAGCCGGTGATGAATTCCAATACCGGGAGAACGGGGAGGATCATCAGTACAATCCTCAGACGATCGCGACCCTTCAGCATGCATGCCGCTCGAATGATTATGACTTGTTCAAATCGTATTCGAAAATGCTGACAGACGAGAACAATAACCTCCAGTCTCTGCGTGGTTTGTTGTCCTTTAAGAAGCGTTACTCCATTCCGGTGGAGGAAGTAGAGTCGGTGGAAGATATTTGCAAACGATTCAAGACTGGAGCCATGTCCTTCGGTTCCATCAGTGCTGAGGCGCATGAAGCGCTTGCGGTTGCTATGAACCGGATCGGAGGCAGAAGCAACTCCGGAGAGGGCGGCGAAGATCCGAAGCGTTTTAATCCGGAAGAAAACGGAGATTCCAAACGAAGCGCCATTAAACAGGTCGCCTCCGGACGTTTTGGTGTGAACAGTCACTACCTTGTGAATGCCGATGAAATTCAGATTAAGGTCGCTCAAGGGGCCAAGCCTGGAGAAGGTGGTCACCTTCCAGGCAAGAAAGTATATCCGTGGGTGGCAGAAGTTCGTGGTTCTACACCAGGTGTCGAGCTGATCTCTCCACCACCACACCACGATATCTATTCCATTGAAGACCTGGCTGAGCTTATTTATAACTTGAAGAATGCCAATCCGAAAGCAAGAGTCAGCGTGAAGCTTGTGTCTGCCGTAGGAGTCGGAACAATTGCTGCCGGTGTTGCCAAAGGACGTGCCGATCTCGTATTGATCAGTGGGTATGATGGCGGTACAGGAGCTGCTCCGCGGACAAGTATTAAACATACAGGGCTGCCGTGGGAAATCGGCTTGGCCGAAACCCATCAGACGCTTGTTCTTGATCGTCTGCGTGACCGTATCGTTGTTGAAACAGACGGAAAAATGATGACGGGGCGGGATGTCGTCGTCGCTGCATTACTGGGCGCAGAAGAATACGGATTCTCCACAGCACCGCTTGTCGTGCTTGGCTGTGTCATGATGCGGGTCTGTCATTTGAACACATGCCCGGTTGGCGTGGCAACCCAGGATCCGGAGCTGCGCAGGAAGTTCACCGGGGAAGCGGACCACCTTGAAAACTTCATGCGCTTTATTGCTCAAGAGGCAAGGGAGCTGATGGCAGAGCTTGGCTTCCGTTCCATCAATGAAATGATCGGGCGCACAGACGTGCTGGAAGCAAACGAAGCGATCGATCATTGGAAGGCCAAAGGCATCGACCTTTCCGCACTGCTTTACCAGCCGGACGTGCCGGATAACTACGGCCGCTTCGCAACACAGAAGCAGGATCACGGGCTGGAGAAGACGCTTGATGTTCAAGAGCTTATCCCTCTTTGCAGGAAAGCGATAGAAACAGGAGAGCCGGTGGAAGGTACCGGGTCCATCCGTAATATACACCGGGTAACCGGGACGATTCTTGGTAGTGAAATCACCCGCCGATATGGTGCAGAAGGACTTCCTGAAGATACGATCAAGCTGACGTTCAAAGGGTCGGCGGGTCAGAGTTTCGGCGCGTTCATTCCGAAGGGTGTAACACTCCGTCTTGTCGGAGATTCCAATGACTACGTAGGAAAAGGCTTATCAGGCGGTAAAATCATCGTCCATCCTTCTCCGAAATCGACGTTTGTTCCGGAGGAAAACACGATCATCGGGAACGTCTCCTTCTATGGAGCCTCAGCCGGGGAAGCTTACATCAACGGTCTTGCCGGTGAACGATTCTGTGTCAGGAACAGTGGAGCCGAAGTCGTCGTCGAAGGTGTCGGTGATCACGGCTGTGAATACATGACCGGAGGAAAAGTCGTTGTTCTTGGAGGGACAGGTCGTAACTTCGCTGCCGGTATGTCCGGCGGGGTCGCTTATGTCCTCGATGAATCACAACAACCTTTTGAAACGAAATGCAACAAAGAATTGGTCCACCTGCATACGCTGGATGATGCGGAAGAAATCCAGGGGCTCTACCAATTGATCGAGAAGCACGTAAGTTATACGAACAGCGGCCTTGGTCAACGGATTCTGGCAGACTGGGATTCTTATGTCGCCAAGTTCGTCAAAGTCATCCCGAGGGATTATTTGACGATGCAGGAGCGGATCAAACGACTGAAAGCAGAAGGACTCGAGAAATTTGATGCGGAAATGACCGCCTTTGAAGAACGGAATAAGCCAGTGGAGACTGTGAAATAACGGAGAAGGGGGAAATCTGATGGGAAAGTCTACCGGATTCATGGAATATCAACGTCAATCGATACCTGAACGCGATCCTGCAACCAGAACGAAAGATTGGGAAGATTACACGCTTCCCCTTTCGGATGAAGAGGCACAGAAGCAGGGGGCACGCTGCATGGACTGCGGTGTTCCCACCTGTCATTCAGGAATGGAAATTAACGGAGTCACCTCCGGATGCCCGGTG
The DNA here is from genome assembly GCF_001592845.1 of Halobacillus sp. KGW1. NCBI lineage: Bacteria > Bacillati > Bacillota > Bacilli > Caryophanales > Bacillaceae > Halobacillus > Halobacillus sp. KGW1. Next base: position 951,763 of record NZ_LSOC01000003.1, on the reverse strand, counting down.
TATCACCTCATTCCGGAGTGGAACGACCTTGTGTATCAAGGGCAGTGGAAAGAAGCGCTGGAAAAAGAACATGAAATGAACAACTTCCCGGAATTCACCGGATTCGCTTGTCCAGCACCTTGTGAAGGCGCATGTGTGCTCGGAATTAACGAGCCTCCTGTGGCCATCCGAAGTGTCGAGCGTTCTATCATCGAGAAAGGATTCCAGGAAGGATGGGTCCAGCCTAATCCACCGGCGACACGGACTGGTAAGCATGTCGCCGTGGTCGGATCCGGCCCAGCCGGACTGGCTGCTGCTGCCCAGCTGAACAAGGCGGGGCACTGGGTGACTGTTTATGAGCGTAACGACCGCATCGGGGGTCTGCTGACTTACGGTATTCCGGAAATGAAGCTTCCTTATTCTGTCGTGGAGCGTCGGGTGAACATTCTGAAGGAAGAAGGAATCCGTTTCCTTACGAACACAGAAGTAGGCAGAAACTATCCTGTTTCCCGGTTGAATGAGGAATATGACAGCGTCATTCTTTGTGGTGGGGCGACGACGCCTAGAAATCTGGAGGTAGAGGGACGCCAGCTTAAGGGTATCCACTATGCCATGGATTTCCTTCATTCCAATACGAAGAGCCTTTTGGACACGGATCATGCCGATGGAAATTATATCAGTGCCGAAGGGAAGAAGGTCATCGTTATCGGTGGCGGGGATACGGGTACAGACTGTATTTCCACATCCCTGCGCCATGATTGCGAAAGTCTCGTCCAATTCGACATTTATGATAAGAAAGGTTCCGCGCGTGATAATGAAGCGAACCCGTGGCCGCAGTATCCGCTCATCCACCGTATCGAATACGGCCAGAAGGAAGCAGAAGCGAAGTTCGGAAAGGATCCGAGAGCTTATGCGGTCATGACGAAGAAATTTGTCGGTGACGAGAATAACCGGGTAAAAGAAGTGCATACGATCGACGTTGCCCTTTCCTATGACGAAAAAGGCAACAAAGTACGTACAGAAATCCCTGGAACAGAGAAAGTTTGGGAAGCGGACCTTGTTCTGCTTGCTATCGGTTTCAGCGGGCCGGAGCAGGACTTGATCGAAAAGCTTGGAATTGAAACGACAGTCCGTTCCAACGTTGCTGCTCAGTATGGAAAGTACACAACGAATGTCGAAGGTGTCTTTGCTGCCGGTGACATGCGCCGCGGACAAAGTTTGATTGTCTGGGCGATTAATGAAGGACGTGAAGCGGCAAGGGAATGTGACCGTCACCTGATGGGTGCTACCCAGCTTCCATAATAAATTCCACAGCGAAACACCTGGACGAACTCCTATTCTAATTAGAGTGGGAAGCCGTCCAGGTGTTTTTGTTTTCCCTTTTTTACCTCCCGCCTTAAATCTATATTTATATAACGTTTATCGTGCGGGGGGCGTGGGTACATATTTGTAATGTTTCTTAGTTACTTAACATTCTAAATATAGTACAAGGAGGATCTCCATGAGCGACAAAAGATCGAAGAAGGATGAACAGTTGGAGCAGTTCCGGGTTGATGATTCAGGGAAGCATCTGACGACGAACCAGGGGTTGAAGGTGTCTGAGGATGAATTTTCTTTAAAAGCAGGTGAGCGTGGTCCTACGTTAATGGAAGATTTTCATTTTCGTGAAAAAATGACGCATTTTGACCACGAGCGTATCCCTGAGCGTATCGTACATGCGCGCGGTTTTTCCGCCCACGGGGAATTTGAACTTTATAAATCATTGAAGGACTATACGAGGGCCGATTTCCTCAATGATCCGGCTAAGAAGACACCTGTCTTCGTGCGCTTCTCCACGGTGGCGGGCTCCAAAGGTTCTGCCGATCTTGCTCGTGACGCCCGTGGTTTTGCTACGAAATTTTACACAGAAGAAGGTAACTACGACCTTGTTGGAAATAACATACCGGTATTCTTCATACAGGATGCCATCAAGTTTCCGGATTTGATCCACGCGGTGAAACCGGAACCCCATAACGGCATGCCGCAGGCGGCTTCCGCCCACGATACTTTCTGGGACTTCATTGCGAACAACCAGGAATCCGCCCATATGGCTATGTGGACGATGTCCGACCGCGCTATTCCGCGCAGCTTCCGGATGATGGAAGGGTTTGGAGTACATACCTTCCGCCTTGTAAACGAAGAAGGAAAATCGCACTTCGTCAAGTTCCACTGGAAGCCTGTGCTTGGGACGCACTCTCTTGTGTGGGATGAAGCACAGAAGGTGATGGGGAAAGACCCGGATTTCCATAGAGGAGATTTATACAATGCCATTGAAAACGGCGATTTTCCGGAATACGAACTGGGCTTACAGATCATTCCGGAAGAGGATGAGTTCCGGTTTGATTTCGACATTCTCGATCCGACGAAGCTTTGGCCGGAAGAAGACGTGCCCGTACAGATTGTCGGTAAGATGACCCTGAACCGTAATGTAGACAATGTCTTTGCGGAAAATGAGCAGGTGGCATTCCACCCTGGGCATGTCGTACCGGGAATCGACTTTACGAACGACCCGTTGCTGCAAGGGCGTTTGTTCTCTTATACGGATACCCAGCTGATCCGCCTTGGAGGACCGAACTTCCATGAGCTTCCGATCAACCGTCCCGTCTGCCCGTTCTTTAATAACCAGCGTGACGGTTACGGCCGTCAGACCATCAATACCGGTCAGGTCAGTTATCATAAGAACTCTTTGGCCAAGAACACGCCAACACCGGCGTCAGAGGAAGAGGGCGGATACAAGCATTATCAGGAGAAAGTAGAAGGCCGTAAAGTTCGGGCGCGGAGTGAAAGCTTTAAAGATCACTTCTCACAAGCGACGTTGTTCTGGAACAGCATGAGCGATCATGAGAAGAAACACTTGATCCAAGCATTCAGCTTTGAACTGGGTAAAGTCGGCAGCGAATCTGTGCGTAAACAGGTCGTCGACATGTTTGCTAACGTCAGTATGGATCTAGCTGAAGGCATTGCCGATACCATTGGTGTGGCAGTCCCGACAGAGGGAGGTTCGGAAGTGACGAAGTCCTCTCCTGCCTTAAGTCAGGCTAATTCTGCCTCCAAGGCGGCAACCAGGAAGGTCGGCGTCCTATTGGCGGCCGGTTTTGATGGAAGCGGTGTGCAGACCGTGCTTGACCACCTTTCTTCCAACGGGGTTGCTGCCGAAATCATCAGCAGTAAACAAGGGAAGCTGAAATCCAGTGAGGGCAACGAAGTTACCGTTGATCATACGTTCCGGACGACAGACCCGGTACTCTATGATGCGGTTTACGTTGTCGGAGGAAAAGACATGGATGAGTCGTTCCGCAAACGTGCGGCTTATTACCTGGAGGAATCCTTCAACCATTACAAGCCGATCGGTGCAACCGGAGCCGGAGCGGATATAGTAGAACAGGGAGGATGGAGCGGTAACAGTGGTGTCGTTACCGCAACGGATTATAAACAGTTCTCCGAAGATTTCACGAAAGCCATTGCTGCGCATCGGCACTGGGATCGAGTTATAGTGTAAGAAGTATGGGGAGAGGGCAGGATTTCCTGTCTTCTTTTCTATCCCTGGGGAGTATAAAGACCGATTTATCGTATAGATTGTTTGCGGACACAGAATATAAGGGTAATGGTATGGCAAATACACCTATTCAGTGAGGTGATCTTATGATCCGGACTATTCTGATGATTATCGGCTTGATTGTCGTAGTCAGCTTTATCATTTCTTTAATTTAATTCATACACGAGGAGACTGTCCGAATACGGGCAGTCTCCTCGTGTATAATGATAGACAAAAGAAGGCGGAGGAGGATGACAATGAAAGAGAGCATAGCTTTACATAAGGAAGAATTTCTGGAGGAGTTGAAGGATTTTTTACGCATACCCAGCATCTCTTCCTCAGAACAGCGCAGGGACGATGTAGCTGAGGCAGCCGCTTGGACGGCCGCGGCACTCAAGAAGGCGGGAATGGAACATGTGGAAGTGGTGGAGACGGAGGGTCACCCGATCGTCTATGCGGACTGGCTGCACGCCGAAGGGAAACCGACGGTTCTCGTTTACGGGCACTATGATGTTCAGCCGGAGGATCCAGTCCACTTATGGGATACTCCACCATTTGATCCTGTCATCCGTGATGGAAAGGTGTTTGCTCGTGGAGCGACCGATGATAAGGGGCAGTTGTTTATTCATATTAAAGCGGTGGACTTGTTGATGCGGGAAAGAGGAGAGCTCCCTGTCAATGTGAAGTTCGTCATCGAAGGGGAGGAGGAAGTGGCGAGTCCGAATCTTCCTGCTTATATAGAGGAGAAAAAGCAGGCCCTCTCCTGCGATGCCGTATTGATCAGCGATACATCCTTTATTGAAGAGGGACAGCCTGCCATCTGCACTTCTCTGCGAGGAGCACTTGCGCTTGAACTTTCAGTGAAAACAGCTGATTCTGATCTTCATTCCGGAACCTACGGAGGAGCGGTTCCGAACTCGATCCATGCGTTGGTCACGGTGCTTGATTCCCTTCACAATACGGACGGGAGCGTCGCGGTCGATGGTTTTTACGAAGGGGTTCCGGAACCGACAGAAGAGCTCCGTGCGGAAATCGCCTCGATTCCTTTTTCAGAAGAAGCGGTGAGGGAGTCTCTCGGTCTCGATGATTTTTACGGGGAAGACGGCTATACGTTCCAGGAACGGGTCGGCATTCGACCGACGCTGGAAATCAACGGAATCACAGGCGGCTTCCAAGGCGAAGGATTGAAGACAATTATCCCGAAAGAGGCTGCTGCGAAAATCAGCTGTCGTCTCGTCGGCAGCCAGAGTCCGGACGCGGTGTATGACGCTGTCGTCCGGCACGTGGAAACCGTTAAACCAAAAGGAGCAAAAGTGACGCTGCAGCAGTACATTAAGGCGGATCCTGTATCCATCGATTCGGATAATCCGATGATTCAATCGGCGGCCGATGCGTTCGAGGCTGTGTACGGGACTCGCCCGCTGTTTCCTAAAGAAGGGGGCTCGATACCGATTGTTGAAGTATTCGGACGTGTTCTGGATGCTCCTGTGGTGCTGATGGGATTCGGTCTGCCGTCGGAGAATCTCCATGCGCCCAACGAGCATTTCCATATCGAAAATTTCACCAAAGGCATCGAAACCGTCTGCCATTATTTGAACAATTTATGAAGATATATCAAGACAGTCCATCAGGGCTGTCTTTTTTGCATCATGGCGACCCCCTTAACGTTTTTTTACAAGTGCGATTGTGATAAAATAGATATGTTTACGTACTGAAAAAATGAAACGATAACGAATCTATATAAATCAAAGTAAATTTGCGTTACATAAAGGTGAAAAAGGGGATTTTTCATGGCTAACAAAGCAGTTGTATTAGGAGCGAATTATTATATCGGTCTCAGCACGATCCGGTGCCTCGGCGTTCACGGTGTCCACGTTGCTGCCGTCGACTATGCGTGGGAAGGTGCCTATGGACTTGAGTCCAAGTATTGTTCCGAAGCGTTGATCGGTCCACATTATAAAGAGGATCCAGAGGGTCTGGTTGCTTTTTTGATTAATTACGCAAAAAAACAACAGGAAGCGCCGGTGCTGATACCGACAGCAGATCCTTATGTCGAATTCGTCGATGCTTATCTTCCGGAATTAAGGGAACATTTCCTTATTCCCCAAAAAGAGCAGGGATTATATACTAAAATAATGGATAAAGGAACGTTGCATAAACTCGCCTCCGAACACGGAGTGGCGGTACCTGAGACGGTCCATGTCGACGGAGCGGAATACGTAGATAAGGTGGAATCGGAAATTGGATACCCTTGTCTCGTCAAACCTGTCGATTCCCCTGCGTTTGTGGCTAAGTTCAGAAGAAAGCTGTTCACCGTTCACACGAGAGAAGAATTGGTGGAGAAAGTGGAAGAATCCAAAGCTGCGGACATTGAGGTCATTGTTCAACGGATTATTCCTGGATTTGATGATCATATGTACACCTTTGACGCCTATCTGGACCAGGATTCGAAGGTTACACATTGGGTGACTTGTCAGAAACTGCGTCAGTTCCCTGTTAACTACGGTGCTTCCGTCTATACGCAGCAGAAGTATGTCCCGGAGCTGTACGAGCTGGGAAGCAGGTTCCTGGAAGGAATTCAGTACAAGGGCTTTGCGGAAATAGAATTTAAGAAGGATGCGGAAACAGGACGCTATTACCTGATTGAGATTAACGTTCGGATTACGAACTTGAATCATCTGCTGCAGAAAACGGGCATCAATATTCCTTACATCACTTATAAGGAATTGACAGGTGATCCGCTGCCGCCGAAAGCGGTAGAGGAGGATCAGAACATCGTATTCTGGTATGCCTATGAAGATCTGCTTGCAGTGAGAGAATACATCAAGACGGGTCAGCTCTCACCGAAAAAAGTATTCAAATCGTATTTCCGGCCAAAAGCACACGCGATTTGGGACCCGAAAGATCCGAAACCGGCGTTCGCTTTCGGGAAGAAGCTTGCAGGGCTTGTCGCAGGAAAAGTGACGAAACGAAAATAATGGTTTTTCCGTCAGAATAAAGAGGAACAGCCGTTTATAATAAGAAGGAAGAATCATGACACGTACGGATCATAAGGATAAAACATTGGCAGGAAGGTAGATAAGAATGGCTAAACTAAAAGAATTACTATCATCCATTCACATAGTGGCAGCATGGAATGATCGGGATATGGACGTGCAGGGACTCGCCTACAACTCACGGAATGTAACACCGGGCGATGTATTTGTATGTATCAAGGGATTTAAAACAGATGGGCACGTCTACATTGCTGATGCGCTGGCGAACGGTGCTGCGGCCATCGTTGTAGAAGATTACCAGGAAGGATGGGACGACCTCCCTCAATACCAGGTAACGGACAGCCGCAAAGCACTGGCAGCCTTGAGTGACGCTTTCTATGGTCATCCATCCCGTGCGATGAAAACAATCGGAATAACGGCAACCAACGGAAAGACGTCGACATCGTTTATGACCGATGCCATTTTAGAAGAGCATGGTTGGAAAACAGGATTGATCGGGACGGTGGTTGTCAAATTCGGTGATTATTCGGAACCGACGAAACTGACGACGCCGGAATCGTTGGATCTCCACCATTACTTCGCTCAGATGAGAGACCAGGATGTATCCCATGTAACGATGGAAGTCTCCTCCTCTGCACTTGATTTAAGCAGGGTCGGAAGCGTTGATTTTGACATCGTCTCGCTGAATAACATCAGCCGCGAACATATTGACCTCCACGGTTCTTTTGAAGAGTATTTCAACAGCAAAGCAAGTCTTATCCGCAATGCAGGCGCAGGCAAATGGGCAATCCTTAACCTGGACGATGCTTATTCCGCCTCCCTTATAGAAGAGACGGAAGCAAACGTCCTTACCTTCAGTGTGGAGACAGGAGACGGAGATCTGATTTGTAAAAATCTTGACCTTTCCACAGGCCGTGCGAAGTTCACGGTAGAGATCCGCAAGCCATTTACAGTCGGCGGAAGCAAGTATGGCGGAGAGTCCTTTGACATCGAGCTGTCGACACCGGGGTATCATTCCGTTTATAATTCCATGGTTGCGATCGCAGCAGCATTGTTGAACGAAATTCCGATTGAGACGATCCAGAAAGGCTTGAAAGGGTTTGGAGGCGTCGAGCGCCGCTTCGAAATGGTGTTCGAAGACGATTTCAAGATCTTGGACGACCACTTTGCGAACTACGGAAATATTAATGTGACCCTCAGTACGCTGGAACAAATGGATTATGCCGATTTGAAATTGGTCTACGCCATCCGCGGAAGCCGCGGCGTAACTGTAAACCGTGAGAATGCCCAGGCTATTATGGAATGGGCGCCTAAGCTCGGTCTGACGGAACTGATTGCGACCGTCAGTCATTCCCACGTCACAGAGAAAGACGTTGTGACAGAAGAAGAGGTGCGCGTATTTCAGGAGATGATGGACAAAGCGGGTATCCGTGTCCACTTATACAAAGAGTTGGATGATGCTGTCCAACATGCCTTGTCTGAAGTGAAGGAAAACGATGTTGTTCTGTTGGCCGGTTGTCAAGGAATGGATCCGGGAGCGAAGATCGCCCTGGAACAGTTAAACAAAACGAGACCAGAAATGGACGAGGACATATTGTTCAAGCCGCTGAAAAATCGAGTGGCAGGTATTTCATGAAGAACTGCTTGGTTCCGGTCTTTTGTTAGGAGGCATCATATGAATGATAAACTGATCGGTATTCTCGGGGGCATGGGCCCGGAAGCGACAGCCGAATGTTATTTGAAAATCATCCGTGCAACGGACGCTAGTAAAGACCAGGAACATTATCGCGTCATCATAGACAGTAATGCGAAGATTCCTGATCGGACAGAAGCGATATCAGGCAGAGGAGCAAGTCCTGTACCTGAAATGACCCATGCTGCGAAGAATTTGGAAAAATTAGGAGTGGAAGTCGCCGTCATTCCTTGTATGACGGCCCACTATTTCATAGAAGAAGTTCAGAAATCCGTTTCCTTCCCGTTACTGAATGCTTTTCTTGAATTGAAGAAATTCATTCAGGACCATTACCCGAAAGTTACGAAGATCGGCGTATTGGCGACGACGGGGACGTTGGAGAGCGGATTGTTCCAGAAGTATTTCGACCACTTGGAGGTCGTTACGCCTACGCCATTGACACAGAAAAATAAAGTCATGGACGCCATTTATGGAGAGAATGGAATTAAAAGCGGAAATACTGATCATGATCCATTGGATAAGTTGAAGGAAGCATCCATGGAACTTTTGAATAACGGAGCAGAACTGATCATTTCCGGATGCACGGAAATCGGTCTTGTATTGAAGCCGTATCATCTCTCTGTACCGCTGATCGATCCGATGGAAGTCGTGGCCAACGTGGTCGTAAAAGAATCGGTGTACCAAAAGTCATAAAAATCTGCTGCCCGCGATATAGTTAAGAAAACGCTTTTCTTAGAGGGGTGACAGCAGATGCCGGAAAGAACCTTTGATCGTTTTCTCCATGATTCCTTTAGAGAAGGGATCTATTACAGGGAGCTCAGGCTTTCGGATCAGGAACTTGCTGCGCTGAGATCCTGCTATCCGAAAGCCACGGTGAAACGAACGAGTGAAGCGGTGGCCGGACGCAGTAAAGCTTGGTATGAAGTCTGCCTGATTCCTGCCGGAAATTCCCGTGAAACTATGCGTCAGGAAAACGAACGGTTAAAACGGGAATTACTGTTATTAAAACAGCAGAGGACAATCGAAAAGAGCAGGTAAAAGACAGCTGTAACGGCTGTCTTTTTTTGTGGTTTTAATAGGTATTTAAGACTATGGAAGAGGGAGAGAAAACCATGAAATATGTCGAAAGAATATTCAGTCATGTCACTTTTGTGTAACGTTATGAAACACAAATGTAATAATAATTTGTCTGTATTTAGCGAATAACTTTGTTATAATTGGGAAGGTAAACGACGCAACGACACAGATTACATAGAATCGACAACATAGATTTACAAAATGAGTGTTTAGTAGGAAGTGATATAAATTGTTTGATAGACATCACCGCAAAGAGACGACAACTTGTGGCATGACTACCGTTCAAGAATTCAGCGTATGTGAGGAACGAAGCGTTTGGGGTGGCAGACGAAATGAAATTTAGAACGTTCGGACGCCACATGAAAGAAGGCTTCAAGAACCTTGCGAGAAACCGCTGGATGTCGGTGGCATCCGTTTCAGCTGTCACTGTAACGTTACTTCTAGTCGGAGTTTTTGCTACATTACTGTTGAACTTGAATGACATCGGTAAGCAGATCGAAGAGGATGTGGAAGTACGCGCATTCATCGAAGTGACTGCGGATGAAGATGCACGAGATGCACTGCAGGAAGAAATTGAAGGAATATCAGAAGTATCTTCGGTTAAATTCCAGTCCAAAGAGGAAGGGCTCGATGAACTCATCGAAAGCCTCGGAGATGAAGGGCAAGTGTTTGAATCCTTGAAGGATGAGAACCCATTGAACGATGTATTCATCGTCAATGCCGAGAACCCTGAAGATACTATTGCCGTCGCAAAAGAAATTGAAACATTCAAGAATATCGATAAAGTAGAGTATGCAGAAGAGACGGTTCAACGTCTGTTCAAAGTAATGGATATCGCCCGCAATGTGGGACTGGCCATCATAGCAGGTCTGTTGTTCACAGCGATGTTCCTGATTGCTAACACGATTCGGATTACAATCGTCGCAAGAAGAAAAGAAATCGAAATCATGAAAATGGTCGGTGCAACGAATTGGTTCATCCGCTGGCCGTTCCTCGTAGAAGGAATTATGATCGGTATATTAGGATCGGTCATCCCAATCCTCCTTGTCATATTCGGATACGATTTCCTTTTCTCAGAAATCAGCACGCGATACCCGACGTTGTTCATAGATCTACTTCCGGTTTACCCATTCGTCCTTCAAGTATCAGCACTGATGCTGCTCATGGGAGTCATCATCGGACTATGGGGAAGCTTCACATCGATCCGCAAGTATTTGAAAGTATAAAAAAACAAGGAAACTACCATTATTACACAGGTAAGGATTCGGGGGAGGAAACAAGAGAGTGAAGTCTAAAGTATTAATTGCCGCTTTGTCGACCGGTCTTATTCTTGCTGGACTGCCAACCAGCTTCAACACCGTATCAGCCGAAACAAATCAGGAGAAGTTGGAACAGAACCAGCAGCAGCAGTCACAGAAAGAACAGGAAAAGCAACAAACCAAGCAGCAGGTGGATGAACTGAAAGAACGTCAGGACGAAATCAGCTCAGAAATCGCCCGCTTGGATAAACAAATCATGGAAGCGATGGACAAGATCGACGCGAAAGAAAACGAAATTGCCGATACGAAGCAGAACATTGAGCAATTGAAAGAAGAAATCGCAGAACTTGAGAAGCGTATCGCAGAGCGTGATGAACTTCTTAAAGATCGCGTCAAGTCCATGCAGCAAAGTGGAGGAGCCGTAGATTACCTGGACGTCCTTATGGGGGCGGAAAGCTTCGGTAACTTCGTGGAACGTGCTATGAGCCTGAATACGATCGCTGAAAAAGATAAAGAACTGCTGGATCAGCACCGTGCTGATAAAGAGGCGGTCGAATCCAAGAAAGCGGAAGTAGAAGACGAACTTGCTTCCCTTGAATCCAACCTTAAAGAGCTGGAGTCACTGAAATCCGGCCTTGATGATAAGAAAGAAGAGAAAAATTCTGTAATGGAAGGCTTATCTGCAGAAGAGAGAGAAGCACTTTCAGAGATTACAGCAATTGAAGACGAGCAGGCAGAGCTTGCAGCTCAGGAAAATGCGATCAAGCAGGAAATTGAGCGTCAGCGTAAGGAAGAAGAAGCCAGAAAGAAAGCTGCTGCAGAGAAAGCCGCTGCGGAGAAAGCAGCACGCGAGAAAGCTGCATCTGAAAAAGCAGCAGCCGAGAAGGCAGCAGCAAAAGAATCAGAGGCTAAAGCTACCGCAGCAGCTGCGTCAAGCTCCAGCAGCTCTTCTGAGTCTTCAAACAGTTCAAGCAGCTCCAGCAGCAAATCAGAATCAAGTGCTTCCAGCAACACGACGTCCAGTGGATCCATGTTCATCTGGCCGGCACATGCTACGATCACGTCTGAATATGGTATGCGATTCCACCCGATCCACAACACAAGCCGTCTGCACTCCGGTATTGATATCGCCGGACCTGGAACGATTCCGATTCATGCAGCAGCTTCCGGTACTGTCTATTCCGCTGGATATTCTTCAGGACTGGGTAACAACGTGAAAATTACCCACCATATTAATGGTCAGACATACACAACGGTGTATGGCCACATGAGAAGTACTCCAGCTGTTTCCGCTGGTCAAACCGTATCCCAAGGTCAGTTCCTTGGAAATATGGGCAGCACAGGTGATTCTACAGGGCAGCACCTCCATTTCGAGATTCACGAAGGATCGTACAATGGAGCTCGTTCAAACTCTGTAAACCCACGTAAATATTTACCATAATAGAATATACAATACGACGCACCGGCCTGAGAGCCGGTGCGTTTTTTTATTGCCCGGGGAATGACGCTGGACAATCGGCTATACTGTTTTCTCTTTCGTGCATAGGATGAAATAACTAAGGGGAGAAGGGGGTGTTTAGTATGGCTTTATTAGGCGGCTGCAGTGATATGTCTGTCAGCAGTGTTAATGATGCCGTGTGTTTTACCATTACCTTGGAGGACACGACTGCGGGAACGCCTGTGGAAGTGTGGGAGGACAGTACGGGTTTTGCTATTAATGGAACGATTATGATTGAGAACAACGGAATTACGGAAACATCACCTACGGCATCTCTGCTGGTGAACGATACAGAAGTGACTGGATTTACAGTAGCACCGGGAGAAAGCAGGGCAATTACACTGGATAATCTGAACTCCATTGGAATCAGCGGTGCTGGCACAGGATCTTCTGCAGTAAAAGTTTCTTTTTCTTTAAATTATAAATTCTGAACATAGGAAAGGTAGAGGGAGATGGCACAAATTCCGTTCTGTAATAGTGAATCCGATCCTGTCGGAGGAGACTCGATGTATGCTTCTAACACGTCAGGAACCAGCCTGCTCGTCATTGCAGGGGGTACGAATGTACCGCTCCCGAATAATCAGGTATTAGGAGGATTCACAGCCACGCCGAACAATCAGGTATTCACGGTGCCTGTTTCGGGGAGGTACTATGTGTCCTACCAGTTAAATACGACAGTCGGGCTGCTGGCGGGCACGAGGATTCTTCGGAATGGTACGGCTGTACCTGGATCCATTCTCTCTCCATCCCTTTCAACATCCAGCTATAATAATGATCTTATTGTGAATTTGAACGCTGGTGATACGATCAGAGTTCAGTTTTTTGGTCTGCTTGCTACGGTTGTTCTGGTCGGAGGAGGGGCAACGGGGGCTGCGCTTACTGTGATTCGCTTGGCTTAATATAGGGGTGTTTCAGAGAGCCTCGTATGGCGATGGTGTGGATTTTTGTTGACTTTAGTGTAAGATCTACCTGGATTTCATGAGAAATTTTCAAACAGCGCCTCTGATCTATGCATGCAGATGTAGAATGCAGCTGAATGTCGTGGATTGTGTAGGAAATTTCTGCCCCGTCAGGGGTATGGAGATGAACGTTTTTCTCATAATGGATTGGTAGGACCTCCACCAGGCACTGTTCCTCTGTTATTGTATCTGTCCGAATAACGGCGAGGAAGCCTTTAATAACCAAAGAAAACCGTTGGGGGATTGTTGATGAGGGCTCTCTCCGATTGGTTTTTACATAGACATGTAAGGGGGAGTAATCAGCTTTATTTGAAGCACCCGGAGCAGACGTGAAAAAGCTTGATACTTTATACCTGTCGGAAGAATGATATGCCTTCTTAAGGATCACCTCTACTGTACCTATATACCCGGTAATGGTGCAGGATTCAGGAACCTTTAAAACAATAGAGGTGATGTTTGGTACCGTGATAGAGAACGGCTGCTCTGCCTCGATGGAGAAAGACTCTTTCCCGTTCAAGACTAGTTTCATCGGTCCTCTCATTTTATGGACCTGATTAACATTAATGGTAACCGCATAGGAATGCTTGGAGTAATGTTCCCACAGAGGGAAGTAATACTTGTTTTTACATGCTCTTTCGATGTTAAAAATGAGCTTTTCTACAGGATATGATTCTATCTGGGAAAGAGGAATGTTGTGGTTTTTATAAAATGTCTCGTTTAAGGTAACCCAGTCATATAGAACAGGGACTCGGATGCAGTGATCCTGATTCATGGACAATAGGCCGCCTCCTCTTCGAGCTCCTTTACTATATGTTCCAATCAGGGAGTTTGTGTCCTAATGTGCCTTTTGTAGATAGCTTGGACGGTTTCCCGTTTCGGCAGGCGTGGGGGGGTAATGGAAGCAACGTGTGATAAGTTCTCATGACATAAAGGGCAGACCCATTGAGAGGAGGAGGATCGATAAGATGGTCTTTGACAAGTCGTGCAGATCTTTTTCAACATTTCCTTCACCCTTTCTGTTCTTTATGAAGAACGTTTCATTAAGATTATAACGCATATTTATTCAAATGGGTAGATGGTTCTGTTTTCTTGTTTACACACATGCCTCGTTCACTCTGGATAAGTGATGATGGTATAATTATGGAAGAGATTCCCTTCATGACTGAACTCCAAACCATAAGCAGGAGGAGATACCCATGAACCAAATGAAACTGATTCCATATCGCACAGAAACTGTTTTAGAGTCCATTTCAGAGGTTCCTTCAGGAATAAAAATGGTAGAAGCAGAGGAGTTGTGGGAACGGACAGATCAAGGTGCAGGCAGTGTCGTAGCTGTTATTGACACAGGCTGTCAGATGGATCACCCGGATTTGGAGGGGCAGATCATCGATGGCTATAATTTCACGGATGACTTTAATGGAAGTATAGAAGATTATAATGATAATAACGGACACGGCACCCATGTTGCCGGTACCATCGCAGCTTTAGAGAATGGAAATGGAGTAGTAGGGGTGGCGCCAAAAGCAAAACTACTTATTTTAAAGGTCCTTTCCGGTGATGGGAGTGGCAGTTATGAGTGGATTGTTAATGCTATTCGCTATGCGATCGACTGGGAAGGGCCTTCCGGAGAGAAGGCTAGAGTCATTTCCATGTCCCTTGGCGGTCCTCAAGATACTGAAGAACTCCATCAGGCTGTAAAAGATGCCGTAGACAGTGGAATATCGATCGTATGTGCCGCTGGAAATGACGGAGACGGCAGGGAAGATACACAGGAATTCAGCTATCCCGGCGCTTATAATGAAGTCATACAGGTGGGAGCCGTCAATGATTCCAAGGGAATCGCGGAATTTACCAATATGAATGATCAAATAGACTTGGTTGCTCCCGGTGTTGATGTCCTGTCCACTTACACGGAAGGGAAGTATGCCAAGCTCTCCGGCACTTCCATGGCTACTCCTCATGTCTCAGGAGGGATAGCACTGTTAATCCCTTTGGTGGAAAAACAGTTTCAGCGCTCTATGTCAGAGTCGGAGATCTTTTCACAGCTGATCAAGCGAACGACCCCTCTCGGCTTTAGTAAAGTTGCGGAAGGAAACGGGCTGATGACACTCGCTCTCACAGATAAATTGGAAGAAATTTTTCGTGTTCATACAGAAAAATAAACAGATTACCCTATTGTTTAATGGGACATCTATACTTGTAAAAGAGGCATACAGTCGTATGCCTCTTTTACGTTTGTTGATATCGGGTCACTTACGTTCTTCGTGTTCTTCTACTCTCTTTCACTTCGGTCCCGTGCATATGGTGCTTATTAAGGCGCTCCCATTCATGTATAGGAACCTCCCATCTCCCTCCTCCTATGCTTCAAATAGGATGATTTTATCTTAAGAGATAATTTCATTTAGAAAATCGACGTTGTTTTTGTTCATCCCCCTTTTTCACACCCTCCTACTTTCCTCACATCAGCCCGGGTTCTGGAAAATCGCAGTAGTACTAAGCCCATCTTTTTGTGTAAGATATTGTATGTTTGCGTAAAATGCACACAAGAACACATTAATGTAAACATGTGTACAAAAAGAAAACAATACGTACTCAAATATGTGTGCATGAAAACAAAAGTGTACACATCCTTATATATCAACGTGCGTGCGAAAAAGTACACTTGTAAACATATTTGTACACATGCACACATGAATGAATACTCAAAAAGGCGCATTGACTATTAGGAGCGTGTTTAATAGATTAAGAGTAAGCTAGACAAAATTTAGTAATAGAAAAGGAGAGCTGTATAATATGACAAATTCAAGAATCGCAGCTGTTGATGTAGGTAACGATGCTGTAAAAGCAAACTTTGGAAAACTAGAATCTTCTTTATATATCCCGAACGTCATTGCAAGAGATCTGGAGGACCGACCTGTAATCGGTATTGAAGATTTGGATGATAAAGAACCACTTGATAACCTACATATCCGCGTGCACTCCCCTGCTCTGAGGGAAAACAACGCAATTTACCGTGTAGGTAATCTGGCTACGAAAACGACCAACTCTACTGAACTCGACCCTGGCAGTTATAAGTCAGAGGAAGATCAGACGCTGGTCATGCTTTTTGCTGCATTAGCTATGGATGCTGTATCCGGTAAAAACGCTCAATCCAGCAAAAATAACGTATTAGAAGCGAACTACACGCTGGGTACAGGACTTCCACTTAGAGAAGTGAAAGAAGGAAAAGATGTTGGGTACCGTTCGCAGCTTCTTGGATCTGTTCACCAGGTCGAGTTCCTTGTAACGCCTAAATATCAAGGAATTAAAGTTAATTTGAAATTTGATGAAGTTAAAGTATATCCAGAAGGATTCGCAGCTTATGTGAACCTGGTAATGGATAATGATTTGACGATTATTAATAAAGAACTTGTGGACAAACAGATTTTGATTCAGGATATTGGTGGTCTGTCCACAGATATCGCTGTGATCCGTAACCGCAATGTGGATGATGACAAAGCACAAGGATTCAACCTTGGTGTTTCTGAATCATTAGAAATGATTCGTGATGAAATCCTGACGAAGCACGGTGTGGAATTGGACAGCCGCCGAGATGTCGTTGATATCATCACCCGTAAGAATGACCGTCACCATATCATGGTCCGCGGAAGCCGTACGAATGTTCATGACATTACCGACCGCATCCTTCTTGAACTTGCGAAGAAACAATACCGTTATTTGAGAAATGTATGGCAGAAAAACTCCCAGACAGAGATCTGCTACTTTGTCGGTGGCGGTTCTGCTGTTTTGAAAGATTACATCAAGACACTGAACAACAAACTGGACGGTTTCAACATCGAGTTCTTTGAGGACGAGCAGGAAAGCATTTGGATGATGGCAAACGCTTATTACAAGCTGATTTCTGATTTCATCCGCAAAAACAATAAAGAGTTCTCCAAAGATAACAAGAAGCAAGAACAAAAATCAGGATCCGCTAAATAATAGGAGGATTCTATGAGTTCTTCCAGGAAAAGTGTGGAGAGGGGACAATCGATCACGTTTCGTGTCCCCTCGGACACACCTGATCATATATTGAAGCAGTTAACCCGTTTAAAAGAAGAAGAGCGAAGGAACTTTTCAAGCAGAATTGCTCAGTTTGTCATGGACGGGGTCAGTGAGACACTGTCGAAGGAAAAGGAAATGGTGACAATTCCTCTACCGAAGCCGTTGACGAAAGAACAGCGCAGCTGGATGAAGCATGAACATTCCGAGGCGTTGATCGGTAGTATTCTTTATCAATTGATGCTCGACCCGATGCGGGCGACCACGCTGCTCGCCACGATGAACAGCAATGCTTATGATATCGATGATGCTCTCTATCTGCAGGAGGAAGAGGCAGCAGCTTCCAATGAAGAGAAAGAAGTAGATGTCCCCGTTAATAATCCAGTGGCGGAAATCCCTGAATTCACGGACGATGACTTAGACGACCTTGATCTGGACAGCCTTCAAGGGGATCTGCGTGTAGAAGAGGAAGACACCAAGGAAGAAGACGAGGACGATATGCTTGATGATTTCTTCAGCCGAATGAACCGATAAAAATAAGCCCTCTCAATTATGGCGAGTGGGCTTATTTTTATCGGTTTCTTTCAATCCAACCGGTTGTTTTGTGCGAATGCTACGAAGGAACGCTCGTCCTCCACAAGACCGCATGCTCCGCACTGGACCTTTTTATCCGGTCCTTTGTACGGCGTATGAAAGGCGTCCATGTTTTCATTGGAATATTCCGTGTCGACTTCTCCGGTTTTTGGATTCATTTTCACGGCAGATGCCTTCTGCTCGATCACGTTGAACCTGGACCGGTTCGTTTTGCAGTTGGGGCAAAGGTATGGCTGCATCGTATTCACCTCCATTAAATAGGATGCGCCGTCATCATCCAAATTATGTAAAGGTGCGATTTTCTTAACTCATATTGTTCAGGCTGTCTTCCGTAGAGGTGAATTTCTCCCCTTCTTTTGAATAAGCACACCGAAATAGGCGGCAAGGAGCGCTTTAATAATACCGACGGGGAGAAACGGAATGACTCCTGCTTTAAGGGCTTCGCTCCAAGAAAGATCGAGGAGCGATTGAAGTTGTATCATACCGCATAGGAGGATAAGGGCTGTACCAACCAGGTTGGCATAAATCGCTGTAGTTAGTTGAATTCCTTTTCTTTCTATGAGAAGGCCGATCAAGTAGGCGGCAGGTATGAATCCGAGAATGTATCCGCCGCTTGTCCCGGAAACGACCTCCCATCCGCTTGCTCCTCCTGCGAAAACCGGTAACCCGGCAACCCCCATCCCTGCGTAAATAATCATTGCGGAAGCACCCCGCAAACTTCCAAGGACCGTCGCGCTCAAACCGACAGCGAGTGTCTGGCCGCTGATCGGTATAAGAGGTAAAGGAATCTCCAATTGAGCCATGACGCCTGTAAAAGCTGCGAACCCTGTACAAAGCAGCATATTTCTCCATGCTTTTTTCAATTTCATTACAATCACCCCTTCAATGTTAACTATACAAAAATAAGGTTAACTTTTTAAGTGTGTACGGATGAAATAGGTCTCCCGTTTCATTTTTCGTGCGGAATCTATGAGTTTAGACACGAATTGTGTCAGACTTTTTAAAGAATGCAGGGAGTAGTACAAAAAGGTGTTCAAATAAGTTAGAATAGGGTAATGTAAAATTTAACGGAGGTTTTACAATGTTTACAATTAAAAAACATATGAATAAATCACTCGGAATGAAACTATTAGTCTATGCACTAGTCATTTTGGTGTTTTGGATAAAGATGTCTTATATACAAGGGAATATCTTCTCCCTGAACGTTGAAAATGCGAATGAAGGACGGATCCTTCTGTTTAACCCGTTGAGCAGTATTCTGCTCATTTTCGGCCTCGGAATATTGCTCGGCGGGCGCCGCGGGATGTTTGTGTCCTATATTCTTGGGTCCGTTCTTCTATATGTGAACGTGCTTTTTTACAGAGAATATAACGACTTCATTACAATCCCGATGATCAGCCAGGTCGCCAACCTGGCGGACCTTGGTGGAAGCATCACGACCATATTGGAACCCAGTGACATTTTATTGTTCGTAGATGTGCTGCTTGCTGCTTTTCTATTATTCTACTTGAAGCCTTCACGTCTTCAGGTGTTCAAGCCGAAACGCCGGGAAGGATTCCTGCTAGCTATTATCGCCGTACCGCTTTTCCTTCTTAATCTTCAATGGGCGGAAACGGAAAGGACAGACTTGTTGGAGCGTGCTTTTGACCGTAATATGCTGGTTAAATATATCGGTTTGATTAATTACCACGTGTATGATGCCGTGCTTCAAGGCCAGACGGAAATGAAAAAGACGTTTGCGGACAGCAATGAGCTGGTCCCTGCCATCAACTACGTCAATGAAAACGAACAGGAAGACAGCGACCGGTTGGAAGGCATTGCCGAAGGGAAGAACGTCATCGTCCTTTCTCTTGAAAGTACGCAGACCTTTGTAGTTGATAATACTCTTCATGGAGAAGAGCTGACTCCTTACTTTAATGACCTTAAAGAAGATGGTATATATTTCGATAACTTCTATCACCAGGTGAAGCAGGGACGTACGTCCGACTCTGAATTCCTGCTTGCCAATTCCTTGTATCCGCTGAACCGTGGAGCAGTATTCTTTACCCATTCAGGTAACGAATACAAAGGTATGCCGGGTCTACTCAGCGAGAACGGATACTTCACGAACGTCATGCATGCTAACGATAAGACGTTCTGGAACCGGAATGTGATGTATGATTCTCTCGGATATGATGAGTTCTTCTCGAAAGAGGACTATGAGATTACGGAAGAGAAATCGCACAGCTGGGGTTATATGGATGAGTATTTCTTCCAGGATTCTCTGGATAAGATGGAAGAAATGGAGCAGCCATTCTACTCCAAACTCATTACATTGACCAACCACTATCCGTTTACGCTTCCGGAAGATAAACAATTGATTGAGCCTGGTGAAACAGGCAGTAACACGCTGAACCGTTACTTCCAAACGATTCGTTACCAGGACGAGGCATTGAAAGAGTTTGTCGAACGCTTCAAAGCGTCCGACCTGTATGATGATACGATTCTCGTCATTTACGGTGACCACTTTGGTATTTCCGAGAACCACCAGAAGGCCATGGGCGAGTATTTAGGTAAAGATATTAATGATTATGAGCAATTCCAGCTGCAGCGAGTACCGTTGCTTCTGTATGGTAAGGATATTGAACCGGAGAAAAACCATACGGTGGGTGGACAGATTGATCTGCGTCCGACCATCACCAACCTGCTTGGAATCGAAGATGATAACCCGATCCAGTTCGGCCATGATTTATTGGACGAGGACCGCCGTCAGCTTATGATCACACGTGATGGAAACTTTGCTGATGAAGAATATGTAGGTATTCAAGGTGCCTGCTATGACCGTGAAACAGGAGAAACTGTAGAAAATGGAGCGTGTGACACTGGTTTCGATGCTGCGCAGGAAGAATTAGAAACATCCGATTCTATCATATACGGAGACTTGCTTCGTTATCTGGATGAAACAGAAATGGTGAATCCGGAAGAAGAGCAAGAGGAAGCAGCTTAATAAAAGAAAAACCACCATTCCAGATCAGGAATGGTGGTTTTTTTAGATAAGTTAAAAGATATCGAACCAGATTTTAATGGTTGTGCCAAGTATAAGGACAGCGAGTATGGTTTGGAGAACGTTCGTATTCATTTTCTGTCCTGACTTCGCTCCCAACGGCGCAGCGATCAAGCTTGCCAGGATAAGAATAAAAGCAGGCAGATAATCGAATTGTCCCGTTGTCACTTTCCCGATGGTTGCACCGATCGATGAGATCAAAGTGATCGCAAGAGAGGAGGCGATGGTCATCCTTGTCGGTATTTTCAAGACGACGAGCATTATCGGTACGAGCAGGAAAGCTCCTCCGGCTCCTACAATACCAGCTCCAATACCAACGAGGAAGGCAAGCAGGGAAGCGGCAGGCTTGTGGAACGTCACAAGATTCACGGGTGTTTCATCGGTCCTTTTCTTAGGGATGAACATCATGATGGTTGCAATAAGGGCAAGAATTCCGTAAACGATGTTGATGCCGTTCTCCGGCATGAATTGAGAGCCGTATCCGCCGATAAAACTACCAATTAATACACTGCCCCCCATGTATAAGATCAGTGGTTTATTAAGATGCCCGCCTTTTCGATAGGCCCACACACCACCGATCGTTGCGAAGAAGACCTGGATCGCACTGATTCCTGATACTTCGTATGCCGTAAACGAACCGACGCCGATGAAGGCCGGTATATAGAGCAGCATCGGGTAGTTGATAATCGCGCCGCCGATCCCGAGCATCCCGGAGATGTAGGAACCCACAAATCCGATAGCAAATATAGTAAGAATAAATCCAAATTCCATGTGTCTTGTACCTCCTTAAAAAAGGGAACCGAATGGACGGTTCCCTTTTGCTGTTGTTATGCTTTTTGAATCCAAAATTTGAAGGCACCGTCGTTTTCCTGATGGTCGAGAAGGGTGTGTCCTCCGGATTTAGCCCATGCAGTCAAATCGCTCTCTGCGCCTTTATCTGTTGCATGGATTTCCAGTATTTCTCCTGATTCTATATCGTTCATCGCTTTCTTCGTTTTGACAATCGGCATTGGGCATGCCAGGCCTTTAGCATCTAATACTTTGGTTACGTTCATGATTTCATACCTCCAGTAGTTTTATTGGGTCGTCTGATGGTTACCTTACTGCACAGCGGTTCGGTCCCACTTCCATTTCGCGCTGTTCCTCCTTATCCGGGCGGATTTTACCCATGTTCGTTTCCCGGATCTGCTGATAAGCATTCGGCTGTGGTGGAAGGTTCTCTGTGACAAGTTTACGGAATTCACTAACGTCTTCGATGTTTAAACCATGATTCTCCTGGAATAGTGCTCCCAGTTTTCGAGCAATCGTATGATCTTCATTCCACTCATCCATCGTCATGAAGTGGGCAGGCAGAACAAGCAGCTCGGCAGATAGTTCCTTATAGCGTGTATAAAGTGTCTCTCTAAGGTCCGCTACCCAGTCTTCTGCTTTTCCGGCAAGGTCCGGTCTTCCAATCGAATCGATGAATAAAATATCTCCCGTCATCAAGTAACGATCATCGACAACGAAGGACGTGGAGCCTTTCGTATGACCAGGGGAATAGAGCGCATGCACATCGATCTTTGCATTTCCGGCCTGAATCTTCGTTTGGTCCTGGAGCGCGTTGTATTCAAATGTTACTTCGGCAGCATCTTCGGGTGGAAGCCAGTAGGAAGCGCCTGTTTCTTCAGCAAGTTGTCTGCCGCCGGATATATGATCGGCATGCAGGTGAGTGTCCAGGATATGTGTGATCTTCCAATTGTTTTCTTCTGCAAAGTCTTTGTACACGTCGGTCATTCTTGTCGCGTCGATGACAACGGCTTCGCCTTTAGAAACGACCATATAAGACAGGCAGCCTTTACCGATGCGTATGAATTGATAGACAGATCCTCCATCACTCAATTCACCGACTTTTACCGGCTCCAGGTGCTCACTCCACTCTTTCATTCCACCCTCGACGGAATATACGTTTTCATATCCTGCCTCACTAATCAGTTCTGCCACCATTTCAGAGGAGCCGCCTTTGGCACAAACGACGGCAATCTCTTTATCATTCGGTAACTGATCGGTAATAGACTCGACGCCATCGAGCAGATCAAAGTAAGGCACGTTCATATAAGTGAAGCTGTCACTTTCGATTTTCCAATCATGGAATGCGTCCTCTGTCCGTACATCCAGTAGGAACAGCTCTTCATTATTCAGCACTTTCTTGACGATATCTGCAATCGGCATAGTTTTTACTGACATCCTATTTACCCCCTAAGGTATATTGGTTTGCAAAAAAATTTAATTATGAATGGAGGAAGTTTCTCCGTTCCATTCCCTCATCCCAGGTACGACATTGTACACGTTCTCCAAGCCTTTGTCTGCCAGCTTCTGTGCAGCCAAGTCACTGCGGCTTCCTGTGCGGCAGATGACGTAAACAGGTTTGGTGCTGTCGATCTCATTCATGCGTGCATCCAGCTCTCCTAGTGGAATGGATAACGCTCCCGGGATGTGCGTGAATGCAAATTCTGCCTGTTCACGAACATCCAGTATGGTTACTTCCTGTGAGCGTACTTCCTGAAGTGTTTCATTGTCCACGATGTGTGGATGTTTCTTCTCCTGGGCTTCTTCGCCGCTTGTTTTCCGGAGATAGTGTTTCAGGACATCCCCGTCTTCGATAATACCGAGATAGTCGTGTCCGGAGCTTTTCGCCCATGCCTGCAGGTCGGCTTTGGAACCTTTATCTGTTGCAAGCACTTCTAAGACATCGCCTGCAGCAAGGTCTTTGAATGCTTTCTTCGTCTTCACAATCGGCATTGGGCAGGCCAAGCCTTTGGCATCAAGCGTCTGATTCGTTTTAATTGTCATCTGTGATTCCTCCTTACCCATATAGGTATGTCATTTATTCTGTCGGGCCTTCCCAGGCGAGCATGCCGCCCTCCATGTTCGTTACGTCAAACCCTTTACTCATGAGTATTTCTGAAGCACGGCCGCTGCGTCCGCCGGAGCGACAAACCATGATATAAGGTTTATCTTTATCCAATTCAACCGCCCGCTTTTCAATAAATCCCAGAGGGATGTGTGCAGCACCGGGTATTTTACCTTCTGCCACTTCTTCGTCTTCTCTGACATCAATGATGTTCAGAGCCTCACTCAGCTGCTGTTCTACTTCTTTAGCTGTCATTGTTTTCATATGGTTTCAACCTCCTGATTAGATAAATAGGTTAACGTTTCCTTCTTCTGCATCTGCCAAATAAGCAGCTACACCAGCGTACTGGATGTCATCCAACAGTTCTTCCTTTTGGAGACCGAGGAGATCCATCGTCATTGTACAGGCAACAAGGTTGATTTCCTGTTCCTGAGCCATGTCAATCAAGTCCGGCAACGGCACAGCATTGTGCTTCTTCATAACGTCTTTGATCATTTTAGGGCCGAATCCTGCGAAATTCATTTTAGAAATGCCCATTTTATCCGCGCCCCGTGGCATCATTTTCCCGAACATTTTCTCCATGAAGCCTTTCTTCACTTTAATTGGTTCGTCTTTCCTCAGAGCATTCAGTCCCCAGAAAGTATGGAAGATGGTAACTTCATGATCATAGGCTGCTGCCCCGTTGGCGATGATATAAGCGGCCATCGCCTTATCGTAATCTCCGCTGAATAAAATGATGTTCGTTTTCTTCGTCTCTGACATTTTACTGCCTCCTTATTGGATTATACTAATACGTGTAGGGGTATATTGTAAAGTGAAAAAATTATCTGCTTTTGACTAGCAATTGAACAGCTTCGTTAATGGACGCTTCTGTTGTTTGGTCGTCATCGGACCCTTGAATGCACTCTGCAAGGTTGGAGCTGACGACAAGACCGATGGCACGATCGATCGCGCTTCTGGATGCAGAAAGCTGTGTGATGACATCTTTACAGTCTTTATTCTCCTCCATCATTTTGAGTACGCCTCTCAATTGCCCTTCTAATCGTTTCACTCTGTTTTTCATAGCTGTGTTATATTCCACTGCGTCGGCCTCCCTTAAGCAGTTATTTTTGTTCGCTTTGAACAGTACATGACTAATAATATACCCCTAGTGGTATTTTTGTCAACAAGAAAAGATTCGGATAAGAATACCGATAGAACACCAAGCTAAGGAAGAGGTGACATGATGGAACTTTGGATGGATACCTGGAAGGTACTGCTTAGAATCGTCACAATCCTGCCATTGCTTTTGGCCGTAGGTCTCTTTATGGGGAAGCGGTCGATCGGTGAACTACCTGTCTTTGACTTCGTTGTTGTCCTGGTTCTCGGCTCCGTGGTGGGAGCGGATATTGCTGACCCGAATATCAACCACATCCATACGGTGACAGCTATTATAGCGATCGCGCTCTTACAAAAAGTCATTGTATGGATGAAGCTGAGGAGTCCTTGGTTCGGTAAGTTATTGACCTTCGAACCAACTGTTGTCGTTTTCGAAGGGAAGATGATTGGTGAAAACGTTAAGCGAATTCGCTATTCCATTGATAATATAATACAAATGCTTCGGGAAAAAGATGTATTCCGGATTGAGGACGTATACACGGCAATCATAGAACCGGACGGGAGATTGACGGTGCAATTGAAGCAGGGAAAAGAGCCTGTTACTAGAGAAGACATAGGTATGTGGAATAGGGGTGGGGGTTATGACATCCCCTTGATTATGGACGGTATTTTACAAAAGGATATGATAGCGCGTATGGAAAAGACAGAAGCGTGGGTAGAGAAACAGATCACTCCCCATGCGGTTTCGGATATCTTCTACGGAGCGGTAACCAACCGGGGGTCTTTTCACTACTCGTTGAAAGGTACGGATCCGAAAATTCCGCCTATCGAGCATTAAATGGAGATCCCTGGTAGAGTGCGGATGGGTGAACCCTGACCAGGGATCTAATTTCACACGCTTTTGCTTATACAGTGAATCAACCGTTCCTCGATATCGGAGGCGAGTGATTGAACGGCAGCATCACCAATGGGACTTACGAGAGCAGTCGGCTTCGGCATTCCGATCTTTGTTGTGCCCTGCTCATCATATACGACCATTTTACAAGGGAGAAAATAACCGGCAAGGGTATTCTCGGATAGGATGCTTTCTGCTTCTTTCGGATTACACACTTCAAGAATACGAAATTCCTGATGGAATTCCAATCCTTTTTCCGTCAGCTTATCTTTGACATTGAACTTCCATAAGACCCCGAACTGCTCCAGACTCAGCTGTTGTTCCAGGCTTTCCACTGCATCCTTGACACTCTTCTTCGTTTCAACTGTATAATGAAACATAGAATCCTCCTTTTTAATTTCCTGATTTATGGGTATACATACCCTTTAAGGTATCTATGGAATCTGAATTTCTCCATTTTTCTGAGAAAAGTTACAAATGGAATTGACAAGGTGGATGAGGCTGTATTATCATTTTCACCAGTGACATAATTGAATAACGAATTGAATCGATCTTCTTATCTAGAGAGGTGGAGGGACTGGCCCTTTGAAACCTCGGCAGCGGATCTGAACGGATGTCTCCGTCAGAAACTGTGCCAACTCCAGCACGCCTGTGGGCGTGACAGATGAGGAGAGACGGATCTCATATACATATGTGTGAGCCTCTCTTCTTGTTTTATAAGAAGAGAGGCTCTTTTTGTTTAGGAAAGCATAGGAGGGATTCGATGATCCAGTTTGAAAACGTATCGAAAGTGTATCAGCACGAAGGGAAAGAACTGCGTGCCGTCGACCGTGTCGATTTGACGATACATAAAGGGGAAATCTTCGGAGTCATCGGTTTCAGCGGCGCTGGAAAAAGTACGCTCGTCCGTCTTGTTAATTTATTGGAACGGCCGACAGAAGGAAGGGTCGTCGTCAATGGAGAGGATTTGACGAAGCTGTCCAAACCGGATTTAAGGACAGTCCGGAAGCGCATCGGAATGATCTTTCAGCATTTTAATCTGCTGGAGTCCAAAACCGTCCACCATAACGTGGCATTTCCATTATCTCTTGTCGGTACGCCGAAGAAAGAGATAGATCAAAGGGTGAAGGAAATTCTAGCCTTCGTCGGTCTGTCTGAAAAGGCAAATCATTACCCGGACCAGCTGTCCGGCGGGCAGAAACAGCGGGTCGGTATCGCCCGAGCTTTGGCGACCTCCCCTGATATTCTATTATGTGACGAAGCAACGTCCGCTCTCGATCCGGAGACAACCAAGTCAATCCTGGAACTTCTGAAGAAGGTGAGAGACGAGTACGGCATTACGATTCTGATGATCACTCACGAAATGAATGTCGTCCGTGAGGTGTGTGACAGGATAGCAGTGATGGAAAACGGACGTGTCATGGAGAGTGGATCCATTTTCGACCTTTTCTCCAATCCGCAGCATCCGACAACCAAGAATTTCGTAAGGACGGTGATGGAGAATGATATACCCGCGTCTATTCTAGACGGCATCGAAAAGCGCCATGCCTCCGGGAATATCTACCGGATCACCTTTGTGGAGGAAAGCGCAGGACAGCCGGTCCTCTCACAGGTGGCGAAACGTTTTGATGTGGAAGTAAATGTACTGTTCGGACAGATTACGGAACTGCAGGGTATTCCATTCGGTCATTTAGTCGTGGAGTTCCAAGGGGATGCGAAAGAAATTCTTAAAGCGATCCACCATATCCAACAAACCGTAACGGTACAGGAGGTGACTGCACATGCAGGTTAATTTGATGGATTTTTGGCCGAAAATATGGGAAGCGACATACCAGACCCTTGTCATGGTCGGTATATCCCTCCTGGCAGCAGCGCTTATCGGCCTGCCGCTTGGAATACTTCTCGTTGTTACGAGACAGGGAGGGCTGCTTCAAAATAAACCGTTCTTTAACGGATTAAGTGCGGTTGTGAACTTCTTCCGTTCCATTCCGTTCATCATATTGCTCGTAGCGATCCTGCCGTTTACACGTCTGCTTGTCGGTTCATCGATCGGGACAGCAGCAGCTGTCGTTCCTCTCGTCATCTTCTCTGCTCCGTACATAGCGAGGCTTGTGGAAAGCAGCTTGCTTGAAGTGAAACCAGGAGTCATCGAAGCAGCAGAAGCGATGGGAGCGACACCCTGGCAGATCATACGTCGTGTTTATATACCAGAAGCATTGAGTTCTATTATTCTTAACTTGACGATTGCAACGATCGGTCTCGTCGGTGCTTCCGCCATGGCGGGCTTTGTTGGAGGCGGAGGTTTGGGAGATTTGGCCATCTCTTACGGCTATCAACGCTTTGAAACAGATATTATGATTGCAACGGTCCTATTGCTCGTACTGATTGTGCAGCTTACGCAGACGGTTGGAAACTTTATATCAAGAAAAATACGTAGACAATAACAGGGGGATATTATTATGAAAAAGTGGGGATTTATTTTAAGTTTCATCGCAATCATCAGTTTTGTATTAGCAGGGTGCTCCAGTGAAGGCGACGCAGCCTCTGGTGAGAAGACGAAAGTGAAGGTAGGCCTGAATGGTTCCGGCGTCCCGATTTGGGAGAAAGTCCAGGAGAAAGCAGAGAAAGAGAATATTGACATTGAACTGGTTGAATTCGCGGACTACGTGCGCCCGAACATGGCACTTGCTGATGGAGATATCGATTTGAACGCTTTCCAGACGGTGTCGTATTTTGATTCCTTCATAGAAGAGCACGATTTAGACTTGAAGCCGATCGGTACGACGATCATTGCTCCGATGGGTGTCTATTCCGAAAAATATAAAGATGTAAAGGACATTCCTGATGGAAGTTCCATCGCTGTCCCGAAAGAAGCAACGAACATGGGACGCGCTCTGCTTCTCCTTGAGCAGGCGGGTCTGATCGGTCTACCGGAAGATTTCGACGGAAATGGATCGCTCGATATCATTGAAGATAATCCGAAGAACTTGAAATTTGAACCGATTGTTGCTGCCCAGACACCACGTGTCCTTCCCGATGTCGCTGCATCCGTCATTAATAATGGAGTCGCGGTTGAAGCAGGATTTGTACCGGTGGAAGATGCTGTCTATATTGAGGATGAAACCGCTCAACCTTATATCAACATCATTGCGGCTCGTGCCGATGAAGCAGATAAAGAAGTCTACCAGAAAATCGTTGAGCTTTATCAAGAAGAGGACGTAGCGGATCACATTAAGAAAACATATAACGATTCCCTTATTCCGACATTTGTCCCATTGGAAGATATCGGCTGGTAAAGGAGTGGAGGAAATGACTGCAGACACAGCAACTTCTCTCTCCACCCTTCTTGAGCAAAAGATAGAAGGGAAGCGGGGGGAATACGTATCCATCAGTCACAGCATTCATGAACACCCGGAAATAGGCAACGAGGAGTATTTCGCTGCAGATACGCTGACCACTCTTTTAGAAAAGGAAGGGTTTGTCGTTGATCGGAATATCCCAGAACATGAAACGGCCTTCCGTGCGGTGAAAAGCTCTGGTGTTCCCGGGCCTAAAATCGGGTTTTTGGCAGAATATGATGCCCTGCCGGGTCTTGGTCATGCATGCGGACACAACATTATCGGCACAGCCTCTTGTGCGGCTGCCATTGCATTAGGGGAATTGATCAGTCAAACCGGAGGAGATGTCGTCGTACTCGGCACACCGGCAGAAGAAGGCGGACCGAACGGCAGTGCGAAAGGAACATTCGTCCGCCACGGACTCGTCCAGGATTTAGATGTCTGTATGATGGTTCATCCGATGGGGAGGACGTCGGGATCGGCGCCTACGCTGGCCGTCGATCCTGTCGATTTTGAATTCTTCGGAAAAAGTGCACATGCGGCAAGCAACCCGCACGACGGCATCAACGCCTTGGATGGAGTCATTCAACTGTACAACGGGATCAATGCCCTGCGTCAGCATGTTCCGGATGACGTGCGGATCCATGGAGTCATCTTGGATGGCGGTCAGGCACCTAATATCGTTCCGGATTATGCCCGGGCGAGGTTTTATTTACGAGCAGCAACGCGTGAAGCATGTGATGAAGTAACACGCAGGGTTGAAGAAATCGCTGCAGGTGCGGCGAGAATCACAGGCGCGGATTACAAAATGACGCGCATTCAAAACGGAGTAGATAATTTTAAAGTAACCCCAACGTTTGATGAAGTGTTCCGGCAGAAGATCGAGGCACTCGGCGAAGTGTATCATGCCGAGCGTAAAGGTCTCGGTTCATCCGATGCAGGCAATGTCAGCCAAGTCATTCCTACCCTTCATCCATATATCAAAATAGGCCCGGACTCGCTTGTTGCTCATACGGACGAGTTTCGGGAAGCTGCCCGCTCGAAAGCGGGAGACGAAGCGCTCATGAAAGGAGCCAAGGCGTTAAGTCAGACAGGATTGACCCTGCTGCTGGACCAAGTCCTGCTTCAGGAAATAAAGAAGGAGCACCAAGCTCTATAAAGGCACCCCGTGTAAAGATCCGTCTTTACATGGGGTCTCTCTATTGCCGGGCTTACGGATTTATTGTACCGGGGGCATGGATGTATTAGAATGGATACAGTAATAGAGAGGACGTGGGAGAAATGAAGGAAGATATCAAACTGATCGCCTTGGATTTGGACGGGACCCTCGTAAGTCATGAAGGCACCGTTTCTGAGGCTAACGAAAAAGCTGTAAAAGAAGCAAAAGAACAAGGAATTCATGTCGTACTAAGTACAGGCAGATCGCTGTCCCGGTGCAGGGATATTGCGGAATCTTTAGGACGCTCTTCCTACATCGTCACGATCAATGGCGGGGAAATCTATGATCACCAATTCGAACTGGTAGAGCAGAATAAGCTCCACCATACACATGTCGAGAGGCTGTGGGAACTGAAAAAAGAACACGGCCTGTATTTCTGGTCTACAACCGTACAAGGTCTCTATAATAGTCAAGATCCGTTTGAGAATGAGGTCCATCAGTACGACTGGTTGAAATTCGGATTCGACATAGAAGACGATGAGGTGCGTGAAGTCATCTTGGAAGAATTGAATAACAATGAAGAGCTGGAAGTGACTAATTCCAGTCCAACGAACATTGAAATCAACCCTGTTGGTGTGAATAAAGCAGCTGCTTTGAAAAAAGTCTGCAAGTGGTTGGATTTGGATATGAGTCAAGTGATGGCCGTAGGTGACAGTTTGAATGATATGGCGATGATCAAAGAAGCGGGACTTGGTGTCGCTATGGGGAATGCTCAGGAAGATGTTAAGAAAGCAGCGGCTTTCACGACTGCTACAAACGCAGAAGATGGAGTAGCGCGCGCTATTGAAAAAGTTCTGAAATAAAAGGATACAGATAACCTTGCAGGTTTTTGCTGCAAGGTTTTTTTTATTTCTGAGAACATAGGCGCGTGGGGGATCGTGAAGTTTTTCGTCATTCTGGTCTGTCGAAATCCTTCTAATTTCATATTTTTGTAATCAATTTAAATATCAGGAAGGAATATATTCAGCAAAGAGAGAAATACAGCAACGTAGTTAGAGAGCCATGGATTTGGAGCGCCGACGTTTCCTGCTCCCAGCACCCGCATCTGCGGGTGGCAGGAAGGGGTCTGGCGGGGAGGTTTTGGAATGAGAGAAGTAGTGATCGTTGACGCAGTAAGAACACCGGTCGGAAGGAGAGGAGGCATGTTCCGTGAAGTCAGGCCCGACCTTCTGTTAGCGGAATTGCTGAAAGAATTGATGCGAAGGTCGGGAGTGGATCCTTCTCAGGTGGAGGATGTGATTGCCGGGTGTGTAACGCAAGTTGGTGAGCAGGCAGGAGATATTGCCCGCATTGCTGCCCTTACCGCGGGTTTTCCTGTTCAAGTCCCTGGTGTTACATTGGATCGCCAGTGTGGATCGAGCCAGCAGGCGGTTCATTTTGCGGCACAGGCAATCGCAAGCGGGGATATGGACGCTGTCATTGCCTGCGGAGTCGAAAGTATGTCACGGGTTCCGATGTTTTCGAATCGGCAGGGAGTGAAGGATAACGAACGCCTGACGGATGCATATGAATTGATTCATCAAGGTCTCTCAGCTGAACGTATTGCAGATCGCTGGGACATATCGAAAGAAGCGCTTGATTTATATGCGGTCGAGAGCCACAGGCGGGCGATACAAGCGGTAAAAGAAGGGCGGTTTGATAAAGAGATTCATCCAATTACGACAGCAGACGGGGAAGTGTGCAGCCGGGATGAAGGACCAAGAACGGATACATCCATGGAAGCATTGGCACAATTAAAGCCGCCGTTTAAAGAAGGAGGGAAAATCACAGCGGGTAATGCCAGTCAAATCAGTGATGGAGCGGCCGCTCTACTGCTTATGTCAAAGGAGAAGGCGGAAGCAGAAGGAATCAAAGGAAGATGCCGTATCGCCTCCCGCTCCGTCATCGGCTCTGATCCGACACTCATGCTGACAGGACCGCTTCCTGCGACCTACAAAGCATTGGAAAAAGCCGGATTGGCTCTTGAGGATATCGATCTTTTTGAAGTGAACGAGGCTTTTGCCTCTGTGCCGCTATTTTGGATGAAAGAAACGGGGGTACCGCATGAGAAGGTGAATGTGAACGGAGGAGCGATTGCGCTTGGTCATCCACTTGGCGCGACAGGAGTGAAGCTGATGACAACATTAGTTCACGAACTGGAAAGGAGAAACGCGCGTTACGGATTGCAGGCTGTCTGTGAAGGGTTAGGAATGGCGAATGCGACTATTATTGAAAGAATCAAATGACTGCATGGAGAACGTCAGGTGAGGCAGGTCCGTTTTTAGACTAACCAAAAACAAAGGAGTCGATAAACGATGGCACAAACACTTAAAGGGATGTTCGAACAAACGGTAGCGAAGCATGGGGATAAGGAAGGCTTGGTGGATTTACGACTTGGAATCCGGTGGACTTATGCAGAGTGGGACATTGAAGTGAATAGAGCTGCCAATGCTTTACGGGCATCCGGAGTGGAGAAGGGAGACAGGGTATCGACTGTCCTCTTCAATACATCCGAATTTGCTACGACGCTGTTTGCCTGTATGAAGATCGGTGCCGTCTTCCAACCGGTCAACTTCCGACTGTCAGAACGGGAGATCCGCTATATTCTGACCGACGCCTCCCCTAAGGTCGTATTGTTTGAGAGGGCTACGGCGTCACAAGTCGCTCCGATAGCTGCAGATATGCCTGCCATCGAATTTTGGAGCATTGATGAAGTCGAGCAGGAGCACGCCGTAAACTATCACGATCGACTGGCGAGTGTTACAGCAGATCGACCGTTGTGTCAACTCGATGAAAACGATCCATATGCCATCATGTACACGTCAGGGACGACCGGGTCACCGAAAGGCGTCATCCACTCCCACCGTGACATGATCGATCAATCGCTGATTATGACAGCTTGTCTGCGTCTCACGAAAGAGGATCGCGGATTAACGGTTGCCCCGATCTTTCACTGTGCGGAACTGCACTGCGCCTTCTTCCCGCGCGTTATGATAGGGGCAGCAAATGTGATTATGCACCACTTCGAAGCGGAAGAACTGATTGAAACCGTCAAGCAGGAGCAGATCACCTGCTTGTTTGCAGCACCGACGATGTGGAACATGGTGCTGGAAGAAGAATTCAGTGCAGAGGATTTCCAGACGCTCCGACAGGGATTATACGGTGGAGCTCCCATGGCTCCATCCCTCACGAAGCGTCTGCACGACGCCCTTGGGGTAGAACTGCTCCAGGCTTATGGCATGACGGAGATGGGCCCTGCCATTACAGCATTGATGGACGAGGAGCAAATAAGAAAAGCAGGATCGGCAGGAAGACCGCTGCTTAATCATGACGTCAGGGTCGTGCGAACGAATGAGCATGGACCGGCGGAACCCAATGAAATCTGCAAACCGTTCGAACTGGGGGAAATTATCGTCCGCGGGCCGAGTATGATGACGGCCTATTACAACAGGCCGGAAGAAACGGAAGAAGTCTTATACAAAGGGTGGTATCACACCGGTGATATCGGCTCCTTTGATGAAGAAGGATATCTGTGGGTAAGGGACAGAGTGAAAGATATGATTCTATCCGGTGGAGAGAACATCTACTCGAGAGAAGTAGAGGATGTGCTCTTTGATCATCCTGGTGTGCTCGATGCGGCGGTTGTTGGGGAGCCGGATGAGATGTGGGGAGAGCGGGTGGTCGCCTTCATTGTCCGTAAGGGGGACCCGGTGTCCTCCGAAGAGTTGGATGCTTTCTGCACCTCAGGCGGAAGGCTGGCCCGCTTTAAGCGGCCGAGACGATATGTATTTATGGAAGAATTGCCGAGGAACGCCAGTGGTAAACTGCAGAAATTTAAATTAAGAGAAGAACGGACAGCTATGTTGGAATAAGGGAAAGCGGTGCTCTCATGCGCAGGGAGCACCGCTTTTTTGTTGTCATTTCCCGGGGAATGTTTCGACAAAATCATAAGAGTCGCTTCAACTGTTTGACCGGCTGCCGCTTCCGTGCCTCTTCATATTGGAGAAACGGACAGCCTTTCTCTTCGAGTCGGGCCAGGACGTTCTTAATCGTGAAGGATTCCGGTCGCAGTCCTTCTTTTACCTCTTCCCAAAATAACGGACAGGCAACCGTGGCTTCATCGGTACGGCGAGCGGAATAGGGGGCAACGATTGTTTTCCCTTCTGCATGCTGGACATAATCCAGATACAGCTTCTCTCCTCGTTTTTTCTTCAGGCGTTCGACTGTGAACAGGTCCGGGCATTTTTGTACGAGTGTTTCCGCCACAGCTTCGGTAAGGTTCCGCGTTTCCTCATAGCTGAAGTCGCCTGCTTGAATAGGAATATGAATCTGCATCCCTTTGTTACCAGACGTTTTGATGAAGCTGATGACTCCGATTTCATCCAGCATCTGCTTCATCCACTGTGCAGCGGTAATCGCAAGTGAAAAGTGTTCCCGGCTTGGGGGATCCAGGTCGAAGACAATTTCATCGGGTAAGGATGCATCTGTTTTGTCAAAAGGGATATGGAACTCCACTGCTCCTTGATTGGCAAGCCAAAGGAGCGAGGGGAGATTATTGCAAAGGATCCGGCTTCCGTCTTTTTCTTCCCATGTGTCTAAATAGTCCGGAGCATGATCCGGGGCTTGCTTTTGATAGAAGGACTCAGCAGTAATCCCGTCCGGACAGCGGATTACTGTCAATTTCTTCTCCGCTAAGAATGGCAGCATGTAAGGTGCGATATGACGGATATATTGAAAGTATTGTTTCTTACTGACGTTCTTCCACAGCTGTTTATCCGAGTTCGTGACAGGTACTTCTTCAGGATAGAGGGAAAGGTCCCACTCCATCTTCTCTTTTGTGCAGTTCTCCGGTGTCAGATCAAAGCGGAATCGGTGAAAAACAGGTTCGCGCATTTCCCCATCCGCTGCATCAAGGCAATGGATATCCGCGCAGACGCTTGGAGTTACATGCCATTTCCCGGCCTGATTTTCTCCGTTACTTTTAAAAAACATCTGAAGTGTTTCTGCTTCTTCGACAGACAGCCCATTTTTGAACTTTCCCAACGTCTCCTCCTTGAGAGTGACGTCATAGTAGCCGTTGGCCGGATCATAGGCTGTCAGACAGCCGGAAACGCTGCGGAAGTTCTTCCATTTCAACCATTGCTTGGACCGCTCCCCTTCGCTGTAAAAGCTCTTCTTGTGTTTTGCGACAATCCCTTCCGCCCTGTGAAGCAATACTAATGCTTTTATCTTTTCTAGGCTGGTGTGTACTTCTGAAAGCACGATGTGAGGATGCTGGATGGTTTGAACGAGAGCGTACAGGCTTCGCTTTCGTTCTTCCAATCTCTGTTTCCCCCCCGTCAAATGATCAAATGCGACAAATGTACACGGCCTTTCCCGGGCGGCCCTGGCTATTACAGCTTCCTTCTTTAACCGTCCTCTCGTCTGCAAGCGAGAGAAGTTTGTCTGCCACCGTGTGTTACGGATGACGAGTTCCCCGTCAATCGTGAAGGGGAGCGAGTCGGCTGGGGGAACAAGTCCGCATATCTCCGGGAAGCGGCCACTCAAGTCCTTGCCGTTTCTACTCCATAGCTTTATCCCGTCCTCCGAAGCATGGAGGAGACAGCGGAAGCCGTCATACTTCACTTCATAAATCCAATCCGGTCCGGTCGGCAAATCTTCTGCAGCAGTCAATAGCATCGGTTTCAAAGACACCCGCTCCTTTTTTATATGCTGCTTAGTTTACCCACAGCCGGCGAACATATTTTACCGACCTGTCGTGAATGCTAGGAGAAAAAGGAGTCGAGAACTATGCATACGATGTGGAAAGGAACCATCAGCTTCGGTCTCGTCAATATTCCGATCAAGCTTCATGCAGCGACGGAGAACAAGGATATTAAGCTAAGGCAGCTTCACAAAGAATGTAAGACACCGGTGGAATACAAAAAACGCTGTCCGGTATGTGAAGAGGAAATCAGCCAGGAAGAAATTGTGAAAGCCTATGAATATGCCAAGAACAAATTCGTGGTGTTGGATGAAGAGGATTTGGAACAGCTGAAGAAGGAGCAGGAGGATAAGGCGGTCGAAATCCTCGACTTCGTCAAGTTGGAGGAAATCGATCCGATTTATTTTGAACGAAGCTATTTTATATCGCCCAATGAAGGGGGATCGAAAGCTTACGGGTTGTTACGCCAAGCTCTGTCCGATACGGGGAAAATAGGTGTAGCAAAAATTATTATTCGATCCAAGGAACAGCTGGCGGTTGTTCGTGTTTATGAAAATACATTGCTCATGGAAACGATCCATTTCCCGGACGAAGTAAGAAACGTACAGGATGTCCCGAATGTGCCGGCAGAGGCGGATTTAGGAAAGAAAGAGCTTAGTACCGCAGTGACATTGATCGATCAATTGACCGAAACATTTGATCCGGGAAAATATACGGACGAATACCGAACCGCGTTGATGGACTTGATTGAGGCGAAGAAGAACAACGAAGAGGTTACGACGGCAGCAGACAAACAAAAACCGGACAATGTCACCGATTTGATGGAAGCTCTGGAGAAATCGTTGGAGCGGACCAAAGGCGCGAAGAAGAAAAAAACAACGAAACGAAAAACGACTGCCTCCACTAAGAAGAAGACGTCATAATCCCTTATGTGACAAGGGTTTGTCGAACGTTTTGACTGTATTATTAAGAGGCGTTGTAGTATAATATATAGTAGATACATGTGGTTCGGAGGGGAAAGAATGAGTGTTCGGACAGAAGAACAGGCAGAGCATTTGATGCGTTCTGCGAAAGCGTCTATGGCTATTGAAGGGTTCAGCTTGAATAAGAAGCAGGAATCATTAGTTAAGAAGTGTCTTACAGGAGCCATATCCCATAAAGAATTCGTCAAGCGGGCTTTGGAATTGTCCCGCCATGCCTAGTTCCAGGTATGGGGGTGAATCCTCCCGCTATTGTTATGCAGGGACTGATGTGCTGATTAATCACTATGACCTTATGGACGACAAGCAGCTGGAGTATATGGAGGCGATCCTTGCCACCCAGCGTTTGTCGGAACTGCAGGAAAAGCCTGTGGAAGGGGACTTCGACCTCAGACATTTGCAACGTATTCACGCCCGTTTATTTTCCGACCTTTATCCTTTTGCGGGCAATATCAGGACAGAGAATATCACGAAGGACGGGTTTTCTTTTGCGCAGGCCCGCTTCATTCAGGAAGCTTCTGTCCCGATCTTTGATTCTCTAATGAAGGAAGAGTGGGCAGGGATGGACAAAGAGGACTTAGCACGGAAACTGGCTCACTATATGGCGGAGTTGAACGTCCTTCATCCGTTTCGGGAAGGAAATGGTCGGAGCTTGCGTGAGTTCATCCGCACAATCGCCTTGGAAGCCGGCTACCATCTGGATTGGTCCTGTGTACCGAAAGAGGAGGTCTTTCAAGCGAGCATCGATTCAGTCAAGGATATCAGCAGTCTTTATTCGGTTATCCAAGCGTCGCTTGTTCCACTTGCCAAATGAGCAAAAGCCGGGGGAATCCCCGGCTTTTTATTCATCTTCTACAAGCACTTCCTTCTCCGGTCCTTCGTTTTCCTTAAGAACAATCTGCCACTGGTCATCGTCTTCATCAAATAGAATTTCCGCCACGGCGACAATTTTGTCATCTTCTACATCGGTTAGAGCGGAAGCCAAGGCTTCGGAGGTCGTCAATCGGGCCCCTTCTACTTCACTCATCTCCACTTCGGAAACCTTATCGGCAGGTGCCTGTTCTGGAAAACTTTCTTTAATGGGGCCGTCTGTCCAAACATCTACATATTTACCTGTCCATTCGTTGTCCGGAGCTTCAGACACCCACATCGCCCGCCCTTTTTCTTCTGACTCTGTAGTCGGAGTGACGACAAGGATACTGGATCCTTCCTGTTCCATCACATATCCGCTGATTTCTGCTTGCTCCGGAGGCGCCTCTGCTTCCGTTTCCTCATAATCCGAGCCGGCTGGTGCAGAACTGCACCCCGCCAAAAGAATCAAACAAGCGGCCCCCATCATTGTCCAGATGTTTCTCATTGTCATTCTCCTCTCGAATACAGATATTATTCAGAATATTGCACATGACAGAAGATACGAACTTTGTTATCATAAGACTCAACCAAGCAAATAGTACGATTCAACTACTAGGGGGGCCTTGTTACAGGCTGAGAGGAAAGCGTAAAGCTTTTCGACTCTTATGAACCTGATCTGGTTAATACCAGCGGAGGGAAGTAGTCAGACGAACGAATAGTTATTCATCGACTGTCTATGATCCAAGTCAGGTCCTCTCCAGGACCTGGCTTTTTTATTTTCTTATGGAAGGGGGGAATGTATTGAACCGTACACGTTTATTGACTATTATGGCACTGTTTGTTGCCATTGGAACATTCGGAGCACAGCTGCTCTGGTTCCCGGCAGGCATCGCGAAGGCATATCCTGTCCAACATGCGGTAAATGTCATGGCTGCTGTGATGCTTGGACCGCTGCCTGCTGCTGCCATTGCTTTCTGCATCGGCCTGCTGCGATTTCTTTTAGGGCTAGGAACACTGTTGGCTTTTCCTGGTGGAATGGTCGGAGCATTATTTGCTGGTTTGTTTTATCGGATATACAAACGGAAAGGGGCAGCTGTAGTCGGCGAGGTGATTGGAACTGGAATCATTGGAGCATTACTCGCCGTTCCGCTGGCTGGATTCATCATGGGCAGTGCGGCCGGAGCGTTTGCCTTTGTTCCTTCTTTCTTCATCAGCAGTCTGTCAGGAGCTGCCATCGGCTGGTTTGTGCTGTCACGTATCAAAGCAGAACAACTTCTATTACAACCATAATACACGGAAACTGCTAGGGGCGCGAATTATCGCTGAGATAAGGATTATCCTTTGTCCCTCAACACCTGATCTGGTTCGTACCAGCGTAGGGAAGTAGTCTGGACCTCTGCAATCCTCTAGTAGCTTCCGAATAACTCAGGGAGGCACCACTATGTCATTCTCCACTCAATTAAGAAAAGAAAATCAGGACGTGTTTGAAGCTATTTTTCACCATCCATTTGTTGAAGGTCTCGGAAAAGGAGAACTTCCGAAAGAAGCTGTCGCTCATTATGTGAAAGCGGACTTTGAATATTTGAATGCATTTATGCATGTGTACGGCATTGCTGTTTCCAAATCACCAAAAAGAGAAGATATTGAGCTCTTCAATGACCAGATCAACTTTGTGCTCCACAGTGAAGTGCATCCCCATAACAACCTGTGCCGATATATCGGTAAAGAATATGAGGAACTGCAGGGTTACCCGCTGCCACCGACAGCGGACCACTATATTAAACATATGCTCTACCATGCGCATATGGGCAGTATTGGAGAAATTATTGCCGCCTTACTTCCATGCCCCTGGACATATCTCGAAATCGGTAAAGAACTAACGAAAGCCTATCAACCGGACGAAAATCATCCGTTCTTTGATTGGATCGATTTCTATGCAGAGGAAGAAATAGGCGGATTGACAGGACAGCTTTGCGAGAAGCTTGATGCCTATGCAGAGCAAGCTTCAGACGAGGAGAAGAATAAGATGCGTGAAGCTTTCCGAAAGAGCTGCCAGCTGGAATTATCCTTCTGGGAAATGGCCTATACCGTCGAGGAATGGCCCGTAGCTGAGGGGGTTTACCGATGAACCGAGTGAAGTGTGCTCTTACCATTGCCGGAACGGATCCAAGCGGCGGTGCGGGTATCCAGGCGGATTTAAAGACGTTTCAAGAGCTTCAAAGTTATGGGATGAGCGTCGTCACTTCGGTAGTCGCTCAGAATACGACCGGCGTATCTGCGGTTCATCATCTTCCGGTCACGATGCTGAAGCAGCAGCTCTATGCAGTATCAGACGATATGCCGATCGATGCACTGAAAACAGGTATGGTGGCAACTATCGATATGATGGAGGTCCTTAAACAATGGCTGAAGGAAACAGAGGCTGCATACGTCATGGACCCTGTGATGGTAGCAACGAGCGGCGATCCTTTAATTGAGGAAAAGGCGAGGGATTATCTCAGGAAAGAGCTTGTTCCTTTAACAACGCTCGTAACACCGAACATACCGGAAGCGGAGTATTTGACCGGTAAGGTGATAGAGACGGAAGAAGCTATGAAAAAGGCAGCGGAAGAACTTGTCGAGGTTTATGGAGCTGGTGCAGCACTTGTCAAAGGAGGTCATCTGAGAGGTCATGCGGTCGATTATTTATATGATGGAAACGAGATGACCGTTTTGGAAGCAGAGCGAATCGATACGAATAACACCCATGGCACCGGTTGTACGTATTCGGCTGCGATCACGGCATACTTAAGCCGGGGCGATACGTTGAAAGAAGCCGTCCGTAAAAGTAAGTACTTTGTTACCGAAGCCATTCGTTACTCCTTTGACCTGGGAGCAGGAAGCGGACCCACCAATCATTTTGCCACCAGGAAGGAGACGATGAAAGGATGAACACCATCATAGAAAAAGTAAGAGAAAAGCGGCCGCTGATTCATCACATCACGAACCAAGTGGTCGTCCATTTCACAGCGAACGGTGCGCTTGCTTTCGGGTCTTCGCCAATCATGGCAGCCGCCCATCAGGAAGCGGCGGACGTAGCGATGTTGGCAGACGGGGTGTTGTTGAATATCGGAACATTGAATGATTACCAGGTGGAATCCATGATCTTGGCAGGAAGAGCCGCTAATGAGAAAGGTATTCCTGTCGTTCTCGATCCCGTCGGGGTAGGGGCGACCAAGTATCGTTATGAAGCATTTCAACGCATCGTAAAGGAGGTTCAACCGACGGTCATCAAAGGAAATGCAGGAGAGCTGGCTCGGCTGGTTGATATAGAAGTGGAGACGAAGGGAGTCGATTCTGTCGGGGAAGGGAATACCGGGGAAATTGTTCAAGCGGTTGCTGAAGCATTCCGAACAGCGGTCGTCTGCACAGGTGCCGTTGACCGCTTTTGTGCCGATGGAAAAAGCGGTCGGAACGAGAGCGGTCATCCGCTGCTTGGCCGCGTCACCGGTTCCGGCTGTCTCCTGGGTTCCATTCTCGCCGCTGTTCTTAGCGTCGATGGCGGAGTGTACGAGAAACTGGAAACGGCGTTGAAGCATTACGGTCGTGCAGCGGAGCAGGCCGCTTCTCTCCCATCTGTTCAGGGCCCTGGAACATTCCTGCCGCATTTCCTTGATGCACTCAGCCGGGATCTGGAGGAAGGCATATGACACTTTCTCATCGTCTGCGGAAGTATTTAGTCATGGGTAGCCAAGACTGTGTAAAAGATCCTTTGGAAACGCTGTCTGAAGCTGTTTCCGGCGGAATCACGGCTTTTCAATTCCGGGAAAAGGGGGATGGTTCTATGGAGTGGAAAGATAAAGTCGAACTCGGGCGTGCTTTGAAGCGGGTATGTGATGCAAACAACGTCTTATTTGTCGTCAATGATGACATCCGACTGTTCGAAGTTTTAGATGCCGAGGCCATTCATGTGGGGCAGGAAGATGTTCATGTAGAGAGTATCCGGGCGGCATACCCTGACGCTGCGATCGGCCTATCTTTGTCCGATAGGAATCACCTGGAACAAAGCCCTCTTCATCTAGTCGATTATGTTGGTGCCGGGCCGATTTTTCCTACTTCCACGAAGCGTGATGCTAATCCAGTTACGGGTCCGGAGTTTATTCGTGATATACGGATGACTCATCCCGAATTACCAGTCGTCGGTATCGGGGGTATTGATGAGCATAATGCGCATCTTGTCATGGAGGCAGGGGCGGCCGGCGTCGCTGTCGTATCGGCCGTGACGAAAGCCGCGGACATTGAACGAGCGGTTCAGTCATTATAAAAACAAAAGAAGTTCCGGCAAACATTGCCGGAACTCCTTTTTTAAAAAGTCTGTGTAACACTTAAAGCCGTTAACACATCCATTACGGGACGTCATGCCCCATTGAACTTTGCAGGATATCAAACCACTGATCGCGGTTTAATTGGTAATCGAGCGCGCGGACAGCTTGGAGAACCCGCTCCTTCTTGCCGGAACCGATAATCGGCATAATCGAGGCCGGGTGTGCCAGCAGCCAGGCATAAAGCACTTGATCGATACCATCCGCTCCGATTTCATCCTTCACCCTATGTAAGCTGTCGCGCAGGCGCACGGCTTTCTCGTCATTGGAGTGGAAAATATCTCCACCGCCCAAAGGAGACCACGCCATTGGTGCCGTACGTTTCTCCTGGCATGCATTCAGCGTACCATCTTCGAAATTTTCAAGCTGTATGGCGGAGAGTTCCAGTTGGTTGGTCACTAATGGGAAATCCAAATAGGATTGAAGCATAGTCCATTGGTGATTTTTAAAATTGGACACACCAAAATGCCGGACTTTGCCTTCCTTTTTCAATTGAGTGAAAGCGGCCGCCACTTCCTCCCCGTCCATGAAAGGATCCGGGCGGTGAATAAGCAAAGTGTCGATATAATCGGTTTGGAGGTTGGTCAACGAATGATCCACAGAGGTGAGTATATGCTCCCGGCTTGTATTGTAATGGTGTGATTTATGCTCAGGCCGGTTTTTGGAAGGAAGGACGATGCCGCATTTCGTCACGATCTCCATTTTTTCTCGTAAGGATGGTTTTAGAGCCAAAGCATCTCCGAATAAAGCCTCACACGTGTAACTTCCGTAAATATCTGCATGATCGAAAGTTGTGATGCCGAGATCAAGGTTATATTCCATTAACTCCAATGTTTCTTCCTTCGTCTGCTTCCAGTCTGCCAGCCTCCAAAGGCCGTGGATGAGTCTTGAGTAAGACATGTCTTCCGTAATAGATACGCGTTGCATAGTTGTTCCGCCTTTCGTTATGGTTTTGGTTCTATGCTATATCCTACCATGAAGCATTTAAAACAGTGTGGATAACGCTTCCTTTCCGGTTTCAATTCATCTTGTCCGGGTACAAAGAGGCTAAGGAGGAGATATTAGTGGCTCAATATTTTGCGAATCAGAATCAGCAGGCAGACGGCGGACATGAGGTGCATGTCGAAGGTTGTAATTTCATGCCTTTCGAGAAGAACCTGCTTGCTTTAGGCGGACATAGCGAGTGCAGCAGTGCACTCGAGGAAGCGCGAAATACATTTGATAAGGTCAATGGCTGTCAACATTGTTGTCCGGATTGTCATATGTAAGGGAAAAGGGAGCGGAATTCCGCTCTTTTTTTATTTGGGATGGAACATCTTCTCATGGATAAGTTTTGATTGGGCGTACATAGTAAAACTGATGAAATTCCTGAGGAGGATAAAGAAACATGCCTAAACATTTATGGTACACAGCATTTGCCGTCATGATGCTCATCATGCTTGCGGCTTGTAATACAACAGACCAATCTGCACGGGAAAGACAGCAGAATAATTTAAATGAGGTCAGTTTTGATCCTGCAGACCGTGGGACGCAGGATCGCGGAAATTATGGGCAGTATGGGAACGGACAGAATCGTTTTGACGCGAACATTCCTTTCGAAGGGATGAACCCGAATGGTACAGCGCAGGATCCATACTTATTTGAGCAAAAAGACGGTCAGGATCAGTCTGCCGCACCAGAAGGGGATTTTCAACAGAAGGTCTTGGATCTTACAAATGAAGCTAGAGAAAAACAAGGACTTCAGCCTTTGAAGAATAGTAATGAGGTGGAAGAGGTAGCCCAGGATAAATCCGAAGATATGGCAGAAAACAATTACTTCTCTCATACATCACCGAAGTATGGAAGTCCGTTTGAAATGTTGAAAGAGTATGGGGTCGATTATAGAAAGGCCTCTGAAAACATAGCGGCAGGACAAAGCACACCGGATGAGGTTGTCAAAGGATGGTTGAACAGTCCCGGACACCGCAAGAACATAATGGATAAGAACATGACCCATGTAGGAGTCGGATTTTCCGAAGACGGAAACCAATGGGTACAGATGTTTATTCGGAAATAGTCAGACGGGTGCCTTAGCGGGCGCCCTGTCTTACATAATTCAAGAACAGGGGATGTATAAGGTGAAAGTTATATCGATATTGACTGCTCTGTTTCTCGTCTTGTCCTTTCCGCTTACCGCCGGAGCTTTTCAAGATAAAAGAATGGTCGCGATAGGAGACTCCATTCCGTTTGGATACAACCTGGTAGAAGGGAACTTAAATCCTCCTAAGCAATCGTTCCCATCCCTTATTGGTACGGAGCGTGATATGGAGGTCATCAACTTAAGCATCCCTGGTCTTACATCGGAAGAACTGCTTCAGGCCGTCCGTTCTAATGATATATTTCGTGAAGCGCTTCATGACGCCGACTATGTCGTCCTCTATATTGGAGGGAATGACCTGCTGAATATTCTTAAGAAAAATGGTGGCTTGAAGGGTTTGAAGATGGAGGAAGCGGCGCCGATTATCAGAGACCTTATCTACAATGTTTATTCAACTATATTAGAAATCGATCAACTGACTGACGGGAAGGTTCTCGTCTACAATATCTATAACCCTTATCCGGCAGCAGGGGAGAAACTTTCGACACCATTATCCTATATCAATCAGCAGTATGCATCTGTCATTAAACTGCTCCAGCATTTCGCTTCTGTGAAGTTGATCGATGCCCATAAGGCTTTTGAGGGAAAGCCGAAGCTGATCATCGAAGGAGACGTCCACCCGACGACAGAAGGCCAGGAAATCCTTGCTGAAATTGGTCTGAAGCACATCGACTGAAATTTCCATCAGGTAGGTCTTTTCATTGGTGTGTTGTATAATAGTGCTACATTAACGAATGGGGTGTTAGGAATGATCAGGTTCGCAGTGATCGGAACAAATAC
This sequence comes from Halobacillus sp. KGW1, assembly GCF_001592845.1. NCBI lineage: Bacteria > Bacillati > Bacillota > Bacilli > Caryophanales > Bacillaceae > Halobacillus > Halobacillus sp. KGW1. The sequence goes on along the minus strand of NZ_LSOC01000003.1, from coordinate 906,814 downwards.
GATTACAGAGAAGTGGATAGAGGCGGCCCGTCAGCATAAAGAGGTAGAACTGACAGCAGTCTATTCCAGGACGGAAAGCCGTGCCAAAGCATTTGCGGAGAATTATGGAGTTTCCCAAACGTACACAAACATCCATGCACTGGCTGAAAGTGATAAAGTGGATGCTGTATATATTGCCAGTCCAAACGCCTTTCATGCCCGACAGGCTGTTGAGCTTATGAAGGCTGGGAAGCATGTTCTGTGTGAGAAGCCGATGGCGTCCAATCAACAGGAGATCGCATCGATGATTCAAGTGGCAAAGGAGAATGGTGTCGTCCTTATGGAAGCTGTCAAATCCACGGTGATGCCCGGTTTTCTTGCTGTTCAGGAGAATTTACATAAGATTGGAAAGGTCAGAAGGTACGTAGGTGTTTTCTGCAAATATTCTTCCCGTTATGATGCTTACAGAGAAGGGGAAGTATTAAATGCTTTCCAACCTTCTCTATCCAACGGGTCTCTGATGGATCTCGGTATTTATGGGATTTATCCGATGGTCACCCTGTTCGGGGCTCCGGAGGAAGTAAAGGCAAACGGGGTGATGCTTGAATCCGGCGTGGATGGAGAAGGTACCGTCTTAGCCCGATATAAGGATATGGAAGGTGTCGTCATGCATTCGAAAATCATCAATGCGTATGCACCGTCGGAAATTCAGGGAGAAGAAGGTACCATAGTCATTCCTAATATTTCAGAACCGAAGGACATACAGATTAGATACAGAGATGGAAGCGTGGAGGAGTTGGAAGTGGAAGAAAAGGAGTTTCTTCCTATGTACTATGAGACCGAAGCATTCGTTTCTCTTGTTAAAGGTGAGAAAAATCATGCTGGAAATAATTCATTGACACATACTTTGATCGCAGCGAAGGTAATGGAAGAAGCCCGTAGACAAATCGGCCTTACTTATCCGGCAGATCGTTCGTTTTGATCCATTCCGAAGAGGCCTCTTCACTCGTTCAAGGGCCTCTTCTTCTTTCAGCAGCTGTTATCCTTCTTATGTTGTATTTCACCGGTAATGTCCTTATCTGACAGACTTATTTGATTATGTATAAGTCCCCAGCGGTTCATACTTTCCAAAAACGTGGATGTCGTTTTCCCATAAGGAGTGATGCGGTATTCCACTTTGGGAGGGACGGTTCCATAATCGATTCGCTCGATTAAACCGTCATCAATCAGCATCTTTAATTCCCTGGTAAGGATTCGGGAGGAGATGTTCCCCTCTATAGAGCGGCGTAACTCGTTGAATCGGATTGAATCAATATGCAGCAGCTGCCAAAGGATCAGTCCTTTCCATTTGCCGCAGACAATATCAAGGGTGACATCGATCCCGGTGGTTTTCCCTGTCACTCCATCCACCTCGTTCTTTTATTTTTTTGTTTTTTGTTTCTCCATCGCTTTTTCATAACCTTCCATGATGCCTTGAGCATAAACCTTGTTCAGAACAGCCATGGTTTGAGGAATGACCTGGTCTTCGTTGTCCGTAGAGACCTGATTGAGCAAATCGACGAGTTCGAGGAGCTCTTCCGTCACTGGAAAAATCGGTTTTATATTGTCCATCAAGCATCACCTTCCTCCGTCGTACTTAAAGCATTATTAATATAATTCTATTTTGTTTGTGCAATTCCCACAAGTACTTACATATATGTTAGCGATACATTCCCATTATGCCGGATTTTTGCTTATTAAACAACGACTAAGTCCGGGTTTTTGGATAGGGGTAAGGCCCCGTATACTGTCGTAAGGGTTGTACAAAAGTTATACTGAAATATTTAAAAAAGAGAATGTCTGTATAACCCTGGCTGAAGTAGGTTTCAAGAAACCTGTAAGGAGAGGGGGAGGTTCCTTCATGCGTTACGTGTTGGCTTATACAAAGACTTATAAAAGCTCGGCATCCATAGCGTTAATCTTGATGCTGTTGGAACTGGTTGTGGAGTTAGTCCAGCCTCTTTTAATGGCTAAGATCATTGATGATGGAATTCTTCAGGAACAATATTCTGTTGTAGCTCTTTGGGGAGGGATCTTGTTGTTGTTGTCTTTAACCGCGTTTGCAGCCGGAATTACGAACTCTTTTTATGCATCCCGTTTTAGTCAGGGGGTAGGGTATGATCTCCGCAGGGACCTCTTCCGGCAGGTACAGGCGTTCACGGATGAAAACTTCCAGCGTATTCCTACGCCGAGTCTGGTAACAAGGGTCACAAACGATGTCATCCAGATTCAGAACTTTTTGTTCATGTTTGTTCGTATCGGTCTCCGGGCGCCATTATTCATAGTTTTCGCATTAATAATGGCCTTTACAATTGATGTCCGTCTGGCTGTAATCATGCTCGGCAGTGTTCCGTTTCTGCTCGTTTTTTTGTATTTTGTTCTGACTAAAGGAGTCCGGCTTTTTAGAAACGTCCAAACTAAGCTGGATGCCCTGAATACCGTCATCCGTGAGAATTTAACAGGCATCCGTCTCATTAAGGGATTCCATAGACAAGCACATGAGAAGGACCGGTTCAGCAAAAGAAACGATGACCTTGTAAAGCAGAATAAGCGCGCACTATGGCTCGTGGAAACGGCGATGCCGGTCGTTATGCTCGGTATGAACGTCGTGATTCTTTTCCTGCTCTTCTTCGGCGGGGAGTGGCTGCGTGCTGGAGATTTGCAGGCAGGAGAAGTGGTCGCAATCATCAATTACGCAACAAGGATTTTGTTTACTTTTTCTGTTTTTACGTTTCTTATCATGGTGTTCTCAAGAGCTTACGCATCAGCGGTCCGCCTGGAAGAAGTCGGACGGGAGGATACGGACATCGCAGAACCGTCTTCTCCTGTAACGAAAGAGCTGCAAGGATCTGTAACCTTTCAGGATGTTTCTTTTGAGCGATCCGGCGAATGTGTACTTCAGGAAATTTCCTTTCAGATCGAAGCTGGTCAAACCGTAGGAATTCTTGGAGAAACAGGTTCAGGAAAAACGTCCTTGTTACATTTAATACCCCGCCTGTATGAAAAAAACTCCGGGCAATTGGCTTTGGATGGGGAAGAATTGGAGAACTTCGCCCTCCTGCCATTACGGAAACAAATAAGCCTGGTTCCACAGGACGTCCATCTCTTCTCGGGTTCCGTACGAGAGAACATCGCTTGGGGGAAAGAGGATGCGACGGAAGAGGAAGTAAAGGAAGCCGCTGATAAGGCTCAAATTCACTCCTTCATTTCAAGCCTTCCTGACGGCTATGATACGGAAATCGGTCAAAAGGGTGTCGTCTTTTCCGGTGGCCAGAAACAAAGACTCTCCATAGCGAGAGCGCTCGTCCGAAAGCCTAAAATCCTTTTGCTTGATGACAGTACAAGTGCGCTCGATGCACATACGGAACAACGGTTGTTTCAAGCATTAAATGAACTGCGCTGCACTGTCTTCATCGTTGCACAGAAAATCAGCTCCGTGGAAAATGCGGACACCATTCTGCTGCTTCAGAACGGCAGGCTGATCGCGAACGGAACCCATGAAGAATTACTGGACTCAAACGATTTTTATCGGGAAGTTCATGCAACCCAGCAGGAAGGGGTGATTTCATGAGCAGGCGTCATCAAGGATTAGGCACAAGTCCGCCGAAGGTTGACCGTGTGTGGGAGACGCTGCAGAGGATATGGGGATATATGGCGAGCCAAAAGCAGCGGTTTATTATGGTGATAACGGCTATTCTGGTCAGTTCTTCCTTGTCACTATTAGGTCCGTATTTACTTGGCAAAACCGTGGACTTAGTGATCGAAGTTCCTTCCCGTGACACACTTGTCGGTATGCTTGTCCTGCTGCTCATACTCTATGTATGTCAATCTGTCTTCCTGTGGCTGCAAAACTACTGGATGATCGATATCGCGCAAGGATCGGTTCGCAGAATGCGGGATCACTTATTCTCCCATGTACAAAAACTTCCGGTTCTGTATTTTCAACGGATGCAGCAAGGAGAGCTGATGAGCCGGTTGACCAATGATATCGAGAATGTGAGCCGAACCATGAACACAGCGGTCGTCCAGTTCATTACCAGTGTTCTTACTTTGACCGGCACTATTGTGCTTATGTTATGGCTGAGTCCTTTGCTGACATTGCTGACTTTGACTATCGTTCCTGTCATGTATTTCGGAATGAAATGGATTACGAAACGGACAGGACCTTTCTTTAAGCAGCAGCAGACAGATCTGGGGGAAGTGAACGGGTATGTGGAAGAGATGTTTACCGGCCAGCCGGTCGTCCGTATGTTTTCCAAGGAGCAGCGGGTAATAGAGCGTTTTGAAAAGAAGAATGAAGCACTCAGGGAATCCGGTTATTATGCACAGGTTTACACAGGATTCATCCCGAAATTAATGAACATGCTGAATAATGTAAGCTTTGCCATTATTATCGGTGCCGGTGGTATCCTTGCGTTGAATGGCAGTATTTCCATTGGTGTGATCGTTGCTTTCACCACTTATTCCCGTCAATTTACCCGTCCACTCAATGACCTTGCTAATCAGTTCAATATGATTTTATCGGCAGTAGCTGGAGCGCAGCGTGTATTTCAAGTGTTGGATGAGGAAGTAGAGGGTGAGGTCAAAGAAGAGCCGCTTGAAAGTATATCTGGTGACATCCGTTTTGATTCTGTGTCCTTCGCTTATGAGGAGGGGCAGCCGACGCTTGTGGATATCAACTTTGTTGCAGAACCTGGAGAGACAATTGCACTTGTCGGTCCGACGGGTGCAGGGAAGACAACGATTCTTTCGCTTCTTTCCAGGTTTTACGACCCGGATGCAGGCGCGATTTATTTGGACGGGGTGGATCTTCAGAGAGTACCCAGAAGTTGGCTGAGGAGCAGAATGGGAGTGGTTCTTCAAGATGCGACCATGTTTCATTTGTCTATCAGGGAAAACATCCGCTACGGCCGTTTGGAGGCTACGGATGAAGAAGTCGAGGCTGCAGCAAAGGCCGCGCGTGCCCATGAGTTCATCGTAAACCTTCCTGAAGGATATGAGACGGTTCTGGATTCCGATGGAAAAGGGGTGAGTCACGGTCAACGTCAGCTTCTTTCCATCGCGAGGGCGATGATTGCTGATCCCTCCCTGCTCATTTTGGATGAAGCGACAAGTAGTATCGACAGCTTGACCGAAAGTAAAATTAATACGGCGCTACAGCGGCTGATGGCGGGTCGCACAAGCTTTGTCATAGCTCACAGACTTCATACCATCCGTTCGGCCGACAAAATACTCGTTATGCAGCACGGAAAAATTATAGAGCAGGGTAGTCACCGCCGGCTGATGAATCAGGGTGGGTTCTACGCGGATTTGATCAAAGCGCAATCTCCTGTAACGGAAGGTCATCACCAGTGACATATTAATGGAACACTCCTTTTGTCTCTACATATGGTAAGGATAAAAGGAGGGGAATGCCATGTCTCGTCACTATCCGAGCTGGACCGAAATACCTTATGCAGGGACGAAGGTGCCGCCTGTTGTAGAACGGGGAGTGGAGTTTGAAGCAGGCGAGTGGAAAACATATTTCATTCAGCATAGTCGAAGGCACGGTTTTAAGAAAATGGATGGGCGTCCCATTCGTCTTGCCATTAAAGATCCGGATACGATCGATTGGTATGAGGAATTAGAAATCGTTAAAGGAACCCTTGCAAACTTGACGCAAGAACAAATTACCATTGCCAAGTACTGGGGAGCTGGTCCGCCTTCCAAACAGTGGATTCCGATCATTGATCGACTCATTGATACGTATGGAGTGGAAGCCCCTCGGGCAGCAAGAATCCTTGGAGCTTTGTTCAGCGGCATGAATGATGCCTTCGTGGTGTGCTGGTCTCTGAAATATAAATGGCTCGTACCCCGGCCGAACCAGTTGGACCGCCATTTAGCTACGGTCGTCTGTACGCCGAAGCATCCGTCGTATCCATCCGGTCACGCTACTGTTTCCGGAGCGGCAGAGATAATTCTCGGCTATTTTTTCCCTGCTGAAAGAAGGAAGCTTAATCAGGTTGCTGAAGAAGATGCACGCTCGCGCCTTTATGCGGGTGTACATTACCAGGCAGACAATGACCAGGGGCTCCGGTTGGGCAGACAAATTGGTCGGATCGTTGTCGATGAGTTGAAGAAGGACAGAGTAAATGGGCGTCCCCTCGATCGGCCGTTTACGGAATATAAGGATGCAGATTTTCTCCCGCACGATTATGTGCAGGCTATTCCTTTTGAATACTCCCAATCCTGTGACTCGCTTTTGATGAATGGGGACGATGAATCTTCGTCCGGCTACACGGAGTGGATCGATCCGAAATTATTTATGTAGGAGCTGCCTTTGGCAGTTCTTTTTTTGTTATCTGGACAAGTTATCCACATTCTTGCATATATATGTACTATCAAGAGGGAGAGGGGGATGTGGATGAATGCGTGGATCGTAAATGCGCGGAAGATCGGCTGGATTGCGGGTGCTGTTGTCATTGCCTTCGCTGCATATTTTTTGGGGAGCTATTTCTGGAAAGGAGCCGTAGCTACTTCCACTGCACCGACCAATGAAGAACCCAGGGTCATTCAATTAGTTACCGGTGAATTTAAAACGACGACCGCAGACGGCAGAGAGGTGGAGGCTTACCGTTGGGATCCCGGCACAATTGTCGTCGAGAAGGATGAACCCTTCCAATTGAGTATGTACGGGGTGAATGGGGAGGAACATCCATTCTATATAGAAGGTACGGATATTAAAGGGGTTGTAGAGAAAGGGAAGGAAACAGTCGTCGATTTAAAGTTCAAGAAAGAAGGCGTGTATCGTTTGATCTGCACGACACATGCAGACAAGGCAGCCAGCGGTCCGATGATCGCTTATATTGTTGTGGATTAATTGGACAAGACGAACGCTCCTCTCTTAATGAGCAGGAGCGTTTTTATTGTTATTTTAATCAAGCAGCGATTTTCGGAATACCACCATATCGATGCCGCGGATGCCGTTCTCATAAAACGGCTGAGGGTAACGAAGGAAGTAATCGGGAAGGATATGATCGAAACGGAAGCCCGCCTTTTGATAAAAGGACAAGTTCTCGATGCTGGAGTTTGATGTGCCCACTATCATACTTGTGTACCCTTTTTCCTTATATTGTTGAGCGGCTTTTGTAATCACGCGTTTTCCAATGCCTTTTCCTCTGTAAGCTTCTGATATGGCGATATTTTTAATTTCGACCGATTCTTCATCTGGAAAAACGAACAGGCATACACCGACTACAGCGGAGTCCAATCGGATGGCTGTCAGCTCTCCTTCATGAAGATAAGCGTCAACCATATCCACTTCTTCATCTGCCAGTAAGAGAAGCGGCTTATATTCTTCCCGGTTATCCACAGGCAGCAATTCTATGTCCATATTCTTTTCCCCTTTAATCATCAGTTATCGTTTGTTTATGGTTATGATAACATAGAAGCAATACATCGATTTCTGAAATGAAGGTATTTTCAGATAAAAAAGGGGTAGTGACTATGGAACAACAAGAACCTATATATGATTTGATCGGAATCGGAACAGGACCTTTCAACTTGAGCCTTGCCGCTCTTTTGGATGATATAGAGGAAGTGGATGCATTATTCTTTGAACAGAAATCTGCCTTCGAATGGCATCCGGGTATGTTGATCGAGGGAACGAAGATGCAGGTTCCGTTTCTTGCGGATCTGGTTACAATGGCCGACCCGACGAACCCGTACAGCTTCCTGAACTATATCAGCAAGCACGATCGGATGTATCAGTTCTATTTCCTGCAGCGTCTGGACATTCCGCGCAGAGAATATAATGATTACTGCCGATGGGTCGCCGATCAGTTGTCATCCTGCCGGTTTGGTAAGCGCGTCACGGGGATCCGTCATGTCAAAGATAACGGGGACACCTTCGAAGTCGATGTTCTCGATATCGAAACAGGTAATTCTACGCTGTATCGAACCAGGAATCTCGTTATGGGAACAGGCAGCGTTCCATCCATGCCGCAATCTTTCCAAGGACTACCGGAAACGGATGTTTTTCATACGGCAGACTTCCTTATAAACAAAGATGCATGCCTGAATAAGAAATCGATCACAGTGGTCGGATCCGGACAGAGTGCTGCCGAAACGTTCCGCGATCTCCTGCAGGAACAGCGCCGGTACGGCTTCCAGCTGGACTGGATTACGAGATCGCCCGGCTTCTCTTCCATGGAAGAGTCGAAATTGAGTCTGGAACACTTTTCTCCGGACTATGTAAACTACTTTTACAGCCTTCCCCAGGAGCAGAAAGATGAAATTTTTGCTACGCAGGGGTTATACTACAAGGGGATCAGTAATCATACAGTGAATGATATCTATAATTTGCTTTACGAATACTCCGTTGGTGGAGAAGAGCTTCCAGTCGGCCTTCAGGTACTTACCGAAGTCCGGGATGTCCATGCAAAAGCAGACGGCGGCTATGAACTAGACTGCTACCATTATCAAAAAAGGAAGAAGTACACGCATGAAACAGATGTCATTATCGCCGCGACCGGGTATAAGCCTTATGTTCCGGATTTCGTTCATTACATGGAGGACTTCCTTGTTTGGGATGATCAAGGCCGTTATGAAGTGACAGAAGATTACAGATTGAAGAAAAATGCAGACACGCCGAATGAAATATTCGTCCACAGCGGTATTTCCCATACGCATGGTGTCGGTTCGACAAACTTGGGGCTGTCCATTTACCGCAATAAGTTAATTATTAATCAGCTGACCGGCCGCGAAGTCTTTCCGCTCAGTGAGAAGAACATTTTCCAATCCTTTTCTGTTCAATAAATGTGAAGCACATGAAAGGTGACAACTCTTTCATGTGCGTTTTTTGGTTCTGTTGATAATGTGTATAAAATTGTGTATATGTGAATGGAAATCAAAGAGGTGGCACAGTCTTTCTGGGTTATCCACATGTGTATAAATCTACCCATCCTTTCCTAAGGATGCGATTGGGGATAATGTTGATAAAACAAGGGTTCAGCGAATCTGGGAAAATATTAATATGTAAAAAAATCAATTAGTCTCATCTGGCTATTGACATATTAGGGCTAAGGGTTAATAATATTGTAAATATACAGAGGAAATTATAAATATACATAGAGGTGGTTTTAGTTTGAAAGCAGGAATTGTCGGAGCTACAGGATACGGCGGCATCGAGCTGTTCCGGATTTTACAGGCTCATCCAAATATACAAACAATCACATTGTATTCCTCCTCACAGGCAGGGGAGTATTTTGAAGATATATATCCACAAATGAACAGTGGTACGAAGCACGAATTGAAAGATGTCGAGCCGGAGAAGATGAAGCAAGAACAGGATGTCATCTTTTTAGCGACGCCCGCCGGGGTTTCCAGTAAACTCACTCCCCAGCTTGCCGGCAGCCGTGCGAAAATTATCGATTTATCGGGAGACCTGCGGCTGAAGGATGCGGAAAGCTACTCCCGGTGGTATAAAAAAGAACCTGCTGCCTCAAACGTGCTGCAAACCGCTGTCTATGGCCTGCCGGAATGGAATAAAGAGGCGATTCGCGGGGCGGATGTCATCGCAAACCCTGGATGTTATCCGACAGCCACACTTCTTGGTCTTGGGCCGCTGGTCAAAGAAGGCCTTGCCGTTCCTTCTTCCATCATTATTGATGCGAAGTCCGGCGTATCAGGGGCAGGGAAGAACCCGAACCCTGTGGCTCATTTTGCACATGCACAGGAAAACTTTCAAATATATAAAGTGAATCAGCACCAACACATTCCCGAAATTGAACAGCAGCTTGCTGAGTGGGAAGAAGATACGGAGCCTGTTACGTTCTCTACACATCTCGTTCCAATGACGAAGGGGATTATGTCGACGATCTATATGACTCTCAAACAAGAGGTTACGGAAGAACAACTGCGCTCCATCTACCGTTCCTATTACGCACAGGAGCCGTTCGTGCGTGTCAGGGAAGATGGTACGTTCCCTTGTACGAAGGACGTGTACGGAACGAATTATTGTGATATCGGTATGACGATCGATCCGAGGACGAAGCGGGTAACCATCGTCAGCGTCATCGATAATTTGATGAAAGGCGCAGCAAGCCAGGCGGTACAAAATATGAATCTAATATTCAATAAGGACGAAAGTGCAGGATTACCAGAATTTCCTGTCTATCCTTAAGAAGAGGAGGAGAAACGTTGATAGAAGCGAAGAACGTACATCAAATTGAAAAACTAGAAAAAGGGTCAATCGTGACGCCGAAAGGCTTTACAGCGGGAGGGGTGCATTGCGGCCTCCGATATCGCAGGAAGGATTTCGGTTTGCTGATGAGTGAGACTCCAGCCTCCATCGCGGCTGTTTATACGCAGAGTCACTTTCAGGCTCCACCTCTGAAGGTCACACAGGAGAGTATCGCTAAGGGCGGAAAGATTCAAGCCATTGCAATCAACAGTGCTATTGCCAACGCTTGTACTGGAGAAGAGGGTATGGCCAACGCCTACGAGATGCGTGACCTCATCGCTTCTAGATTCGAGATCCCTAATGAATACGTGGCGGTCGCTTCTACGGGTGTCATCGGGGAACAGCTTCCGATGGATAAGATTGCGGAAGGTAGCCGGACTGTAGAACTCAGCGAGCAAGGCAGCGGGGATTTCCAGGAGGCTATCCTCACTACAGATACATGTCAAAAGCATACATGTTATCAAGTGCAGATCGACGGAGTCACAGTCACGATCGCCGGTGCAGCAAAAGGTTCCGGTATGATCCATCCGAATATGGCTACTATGCTGGGCTTCATAACAACAGACGCTGTCATTGATACGGCCGATATGCAGGCTGCCCTGAGCCATACGATTGATAAGTCATTCAACCAGATCACCGTAGACGGCGAGACGTCTACGAATGACATGGTGCTTGCGCTTGCAAACGGAAAGGCAGGCCACGAACCGTTAAATACAGATCATCCGGACTGGGAAGCATTTCAAGCAGCCCTTCAGCTCGTCTGTGAAGACTTGGCTAAGCAGATCGCCCGGGACGGAGAGGGTGCCACGAAGCTGATTGAAGTAAATGTTACCGGTGCTAAATCCGACCATGAAGCTCGAATTATCGCCAAGAAAGTCGTCGGTTCCAGTCTTGTCAAAACGGCTGTTTACGGTAGGGATGCCAACTGGGGCCGTATTGTAAGTGCAATTGGTCACAGTGAAGCAACGCTTGATCCGAATGAATGCGATATTCATATGGAAGACCAACTCGTATTCAGTAAAGGTACGGCATGTGCCTTCTCTGAAGAGAAAGCAGCAGAAGACCTGGAGAATGAAAAGGTGACAATCGGCATCAAGCTTGGCGTAGGGGAAGGTACCGGCACAGCTTGGGGGTGTGACTTGACTTATGACTACATCAAAATCAATGCAAGCTACAGAACATAAACCGGTGATTGTCGTCAAGCTTGGCGGCAGTATGACAGACCAGCTTACGGACGAATTCTATCAAAGCTTCCGGTCAGTGCTAGCACACTATCACTGCATTATCGTCCACGGCGGCGGCCCGGCTATCAACAGAATGTTGGAACAGTTGAAAATAGAAGGTGAATTCTACAATGGTCTGCGTAAAACGACCGCTCCGACGATGGCTGTCGTCGAGATGGTGCTGGGTGGTCAGGTGAGTGCACAGATTACAGGAAGCTTAGCCGCACAGGGTATATCTGCAATCGGAGTCAAAGGATCAGAAGCGGATTTATTAACCTGCAGCTTCGTAGATGAAAAAAACCTCGGCTACGTTGGTCAGGTAGAAGCAGTAGAACCAGGAGTACTGAACCATATTCTCGAAGGAGGGTATCTTCCTGTTGTAGCCCCATTCGGTAAAACATCGGATGGAGTGACGGTAAATGTCAATGCTGACATGGCGGCAGGAGCAATTGCACGTGCAGTCGGAGCGAAGAAGCTGCTGTATGTGACGGATGTTCCCGGTATTCTTATTAATGGCTCTCTATTGGACGCAACGACGCCGGAAGAGATAGAAAGTATGATCGAAGACGGTTCCATTTATGGTGGTATGATTCCTAAAGTGAAATCCGCTGTCGAAGCACTGTCCGACGATTTGGAAGAGGTTTTGATCGTTAGTGGAGAGACAGCACTGATGGAACATGGAACGATAAAAGGGACGTCGATTTCAGAGAAACGAAAGGAGAAAGTCAAATGAGCTTATTTCCTACCTACAATCGGTTTCCGTTGACGATCGTCTCCGGAAAGGGAACGAAAGTAATGGATGATCAAGGGAAGGAATACCTCGATTTCGTTTCCGGAATCGCCGTATGTAATCTTGGTCACCGGCCGGACAAAGTGGAATCTGCAGTGAAAGAACAAATGGAGCAGGTTTGGCATGTCTCAAACCTTTATCAGATCCCTGTGCAGGAGCGGGCAGCGGAGCTTTTAGTTTCAAAGACCGATCTGGATCATGTCTTCTTTTGTAATAGTGGAGCAGAAGCGAATGAAGCGGCCATTAAGTTGGCACGTAAACACACTGGAAGAGAAAAGATCATTACATTTAAGCAGTCCTTCCACGGAAGGACATTTGCAACGATGAGTGCAACGGGGCAGGCGAAAATCCACGACGGGTTTGGTTCCTTGCTGCCTACCTTTAACTACTATCCATACAATGATGTGGAGGCTATTGAAGAGGTTCATGACGGCCATGTTGCTGCGATCATGGTCGAAGTCATCCAAGGGGAAGGCGGCGTCGTCCCGGGTACGAAGGAGTTCCTGAAAGCTGTCGAAGAGAAGTGTGACGAGCTCGGTGCTTTGCTGATCATTGATGAAGTGCAGACGGGAATCGGCAGGACAGGTCGACCGTTCGCGTATCAGCATTATGATCTGAATCCCGATATCGTTACTTCTGCAAAAGGTCTCGGCAGTGGTTTTCCTGTAGGAGCCATGCTTGGAAAGGCAGAGCTCGTGGAAACATTCACAGCTGGTGTCCATGGTTCGACTTTTGGTGGGAACCCGTTGGCTTCTGCCGCAGTGAAAGCGACGCTCGAAACGATTTTCAATGATTCCTTCCTCGAAGATGTGACAGAGAAAGGGCGCTTATTCAAGCAAAAGCTTGTGTCTGAGCTATCTTCTGTCGATTACGTGAAGGAAGTGAGGGGCGAAGGATTGATGCTTGGGATTGCACTGGATACGGAAGCAATCCAGCTCGTACATGCTTTAAGGGAGAGTGGATTATTGACAGTCCTTGCTGGTCCTAATGTTCTTCGGCTTTTACCGCCTCTGACAGTTTCGGAAGAGGAGATCGATCAGGCGGTTGCGCTTTTGGGCGAAGTATTAAAGAAACATGAGCAGGAACTTCAAAAAGCTTAATATAAGCATTGGTGGACCTCGCATTTCGGGGCCACCTTTTCTGGAAATTAAATGTATAAAAATTCATTAAAAATAATATTTATTCAATTTATGAGGTGAACGTATGAAAGGTTACTTAAGCTTACAAGATGGAAAAACGTTCGAAGGAAAAGTCTCGGGATATTATCAACAACCTGTTCAGGGAGAGGTCGTTTTCTTTACCGGTATGACAGGTTATCAGGAAGTTTTGACGGATCCGTCCTATAAAGGGCAGATTGTTGTTTTCACGTATCCACTAATCGGCAATTACGGCATCAACGCCGATGATGGGGAGAGTAAGGAGATACAGGTAAGCGGCGTCGTCATGTTTCAGTGCGCAGACATGGTGACCCATTACAAAGCGACACATTCTCTTGGTGAGTACTTGGAGGAGAATAACGTCCCGTATCTGACTGGTGTCGATACAAGAGAGTTGACTAAGGCCATTCGGTCTGGAGGAACGAGACAAGCGATTTTGGCAGATGAACCTGTCCGTGACTTCGAACCATTGGAAACAAACCAAATGTATGAGGTGCATGGGGAGGAAATAGAAACGCACGGCGATGGACCGCTGCATATAGGAATGATCGACTTCGGATGGAAAAAGTCCATTTTGAAATCCCTGCTTAAATGGAACGTCCGTGTGAGCGTTATTCCTTTTACTCAGGTGGAGAAAGTGAACGATCTTCACCTTGATGGACTTGTCCTATCTAATGGTCCGGGGGATCCGAAAGACGTTCTGCCTCATCTTCCGGCTTTAAAAGAGGCGTTGGATACCCACCCAAGTTTCGGAATTTGTATGGGACACCAAGTCATCGCTCTCGCCTATGGAGCCAATACCAAGAAACTGCCTTTCGGGCACCGTGGGGCCAATCACCCGGTTAAAGACCAGCTGACAGGAAAGGTGTTCCTGTCTTCTCAAAACCACAGTTATGTGGTGGACGAAGCCAGTCTAGATGTTACACCACTTACAAAACGATTCTATAACGTAAACGATGGGTCTGTCGAAGGATTAATGCATAAAGAAAAACCGGTAATGTCTGTGCAGTTCCACCCGGAAGCGAATCCGGGACCTGCGGATGCACAATGGTTATTTAATGACTTTGTAAAGGTAGTGGAAAAAGGAGTGAACGTTCATGTCTAAGAAAGTATTAGTCATCGGTTCTGGTCCGATCGTGATCGGCCAGGCGGCGGAATTCGATTATTCAGGCACACAAGGGTGTCTTGCACTTAAAGAGGAGGGGCATGAAGTCGTATTGGTCAACAATAACCCGGCGACGATTATGACCGATCATGAAATAGCGGACGTCGTCTACTGTGAACCGCTGACGGTCGAGAGCATTGCTGCCATCATCGAGAAAGAGAAGCCGGATTCCGTTCTTGCGGGACTTGGCGGGCAGACGGCACTAAACCTTGCTGTTGAGATGGAAAAAGAAGGAGTGCTGGAAAAATACGGAGTAGAACTTCTTGGAACAAGCGTGGATTCTATCAAACAAGGGGAGGACCGGGAGTTGTTCCGTGCTTTGATGAACGAGCTGGATCAGCCGGTTCCTGAGAGTGAAGTAATTACGACGCTGGAACAGGCGAAAGCATTTGCCGAGCGTGTCGGATACCCGATTATCAGCCGCCCTGCCTACACACTTGGCGGCCGAGGCGGTGGAATCGTAGACGAAGAATCAGGATTGGAAGAGTTGATCCTGACTGGTCTGAAAGCGAGTCCGATTCATCAGGTCATTGTTGAAAAGAGCATTGCCGGTTTTAAAGAAGTCGAATACGAAATTATGCGGGACCATAATGGAACATGTATTTCGGTCTGTAACATGGAGAACTTCGATCCGGTTGGCGTTCATACAGGTGATTCCATTGTTGTAGCACCTTCCCAGACATTAACGGATGAAGAATACCAAATGTTGAGAAGTGCTTCCCTTAAAATCGTGTCGGCTTTGGAGGTTATCGGAGGCTGCAATGTTCAACTCGCCCTCGATCCACACAGCAAAAACTATTATGTCATCGAAGTTAATCCGCGTGTAAGCCGTTCTTCTGCATTAGCATCAAAAGCGACCGGTTATCCAATCGCCAAGATGGCGACAAAAGTGGCTCTCGGTTATTCGTTGGATGAATTGTTGAACCCATTGACAGGCCATACGTATGCAAGCTTCGAACCTGCTTTGGATTATGTCGTTGTGAAATTCCCGCGCTGGCCGTTTGATAAGTTTCCCGAAGCGGAAAGAAGCCTTGGCACGAAAATGAGAGCAACGGGAGAGGTCATGTCGATCGATCGAACGCTCGAAGGGGCTTTTCAGAAGGCCGTCCAATCGCTCGATACAAGCATTCCTGTCATTACAGATAAGTGGACACAATTGACGAAACCGACGGACCTCCGCTACTTCGCCATTTTAGAGCTTCTGAGAGAAGGCGTGACGATCGAGAAGATTCATGAAGTGACTAAAATTGACCTGTTCTTCCTGAACGTCCTTAAGAACATCGTCCATACAGAAAAGCAGCTGGAATCCAGTCCTGTCACCGAAGAGCTTCTTCAGCAGGCGAAGGTCTATGGATTCTCTGACCCGACCATTGCCGTGCACACAGGTGCGTCGGTACAGGAAGTTAAGAGTTGGAGAAAGGATTTCGATTTACAGCCGAAGTTCAAAGTCGTCGATACATGTGCGGCTGAGTTTGAAGCAGCTACCAACTATGTGTACAGCACGTATGCCGGCAACAATGAAATAGCACCGTTGGCGGGGGAGAAGAAAGCATTGATCCTCGGATCCGGACCTATTCGGATCGGTCAGGGTGTCGAATTCGATTATAGTGCCGTTAAAGCGATCGAAAGTCTCCAAAAGCTGGGCTGGACGACGGTCATGATCAACAATAACCCGGAAACGGTAAGTACCGATTACGCAACTGCTGATCGTTTGTATTTCGAACCGATTCATACAGAAATTGTGGAAGCCATTGTCGAACAGGAAGGAATCGATCTCGTATTCACACAATTCGGTGGTCAGACAGCCATCAACCTGGCCGAGGAGCTTTCAAAAGCAGGTCTCCCGCTGGCTGGTGTATCAACAGACGTTCTGGATGAGCTGGAGGACCGTGACAAATTCTATGAAGCATTGAAGAAATTAGATATTCCGCATGTTTCCGGAACGACATGTCATACGAAGGAGGAAGCTTGGTCTGCGGCGGCAACTTATAATTTCCCGATTCTCTGTCGTCCTTCCTACGTTATCGGCGGACAGGGAATGGTGAAGATCGAGAACGAAACAGAATTGAAGCAGGCGCTCGACGAAACGGAAGACCGTCACTATCCGATCGTTCTTGACTCCTTCATGCAGGGCATGGAAGTGGAAGTCGACCTGGTCGGGGATGGTGAAACCATCTTCCTTCCGGATGTCATGGAGCACATTGAACCGGCAGGCGTTCATTCCGGTGACAGTATGGCGATCTTCCCTTCGGCTCTGTCGGAAGAAATCAAATCCACAGTACGCCGCTATAGTGAGCAGATCGTCCAGCACTTCCAATACAAAGGTATCATGAATATTCAATTCCTCTGTGTCGATGGACGCGTGTACGTACTGGAAGTGAATCCGCGCGCAAGTCGTACGGTGCCGATCATCAGTAAAGTTGCTGCCGTTCCTTTGGTCGATTACGCGGTACAAGTGCTCGTCGATGCTCCTGGGTTCGCACTCGCTGAGAAGCAGGTTCCGAACATCACCGTAACAGCTGTTAAATATCCGGTCTTTTCTTCTTATGCCATGACGGAACTGGACCACAAGCTTGGACCGAACATGAAGTCCACTGGAGAAGGGATGTGTCTCGGTAATACGGTAGAGGAAGCCTTGCAGAAAGTATTCGCTCATCTTCCTGATATCCGGGAGGACAAGGACATTTGTTACGTCGATGTGGAGGGATATTCTCACATTCCGTCATCTGAACTCGACTTTGAAGAGTGGCTGACGACCGCATCTGCCGTCCTTTATGTCAATGACCAGGAAACGGAGCTGGCGCGAAGCAGAAGAATTCAGGCAACGAAGAACGGTGTGCAGGTGTTTAGCGAAACAACAACGTTTGAAGCGTTTTGGCAGGGGCTTCAAGTAGAGAAGAACGAACCTACCCCATTGCCGGAGATGATCCTGGAAGGAGTGCATACGTAATGAATTTAATGGAGCAGATGTATTCAACGAACAGTTCTATGCAGGGCAAACATATTCTGACTTGGCTGGATTACAGCCAGTCGGAAGTCTGCCAACTGCTGGCACAAGCGCAATATATTAAGGAAAATCCCTACAATCAGTCATTAAAAGGAAAAAATCTAGCGATGATTTTTGAGAAATCATCCACCAGAACCCGTGTTTCTTTTGAAGTCGGGATGGGGCATATGGGAGGGCACGCTCTTTATCTCAACACGAAAGACATTCAGGTCGGGCGTGGAGAAACGATTGCCGATACCGCCCGCGTCCTATCCGGCTATGTAGACGCCATCATGTTCCGTACGACTTCCAACGAGCGCTTAACGGAGCTCGCCGAGCATGCGACAGTCCCGGTTATCAATGGATTGTGTGATATCTATCACCCGTGTCAGGCGCTTGCGGATGTGTTTACCATCCTTGAACTGAAAGGCCAATTGTGCGGCATCAAGCTGGTTTACATCGGAGACGGTAACAACGTCGCTCATTCTCTAATGATCCTTGCAGCGATGATGGGGATGGAAGTGGTGGTATCTGCTCCGGAAGGATATGAGCCGGATGAAGAGATTACCGCTAAATCAAAAGCTCTGGCGGAAGAATATAACGGTTCTGTCACCATCGAACCGGACCCTGTCCAAGCGGTGAAAGATGCAGACGTTGTCTATACGGATGTGTGGACCAGCATGGGACAGGAGGAGGAAGCGGAGCAGCGCTTAAAAGACTTCCAAGGCTATCAGGTAAATAAAGAGCTTCTTTCTCATGCCAAACCGGACGCCTCTTTCCTGCATTGTCTTCCAGCTCACAGAGAAGAAGAGGTGACAGCAGAGATCATCGACGGTCCGCAATCCGCCGTTTTCCAACAGGCGGAAAACCGTATGCACGTACAGAAGGCAATTTTACAGGCGATTATCGGCTGGCGGTAAAAAAACAAGCATATTTTTATAGAACCGAACCGTATGATATGGAATGAGGAACTTCATTAATGGACGATTCACTAATATGGTCGAATTACTACGAATAACATCGAACAACCTTTTTTATAAAGGGAATTTTGATTGAATGTGGAAGTAGTTAGGGAAAGCGATCAAATCTTAAAGGAGTGGCCATTGAATGAGTGAACAAATGACAACGGCTGTGGAACCTAAAGTCATGAAGAAGTCCCATTTCAAAGTGGTCGGTGTCTCTTGCCAAACGATGATGGATGAAAGGGAAGTGAAGGTTCCGCAACTAATGGAACAATTCCATACGATGAAGCTTCCGAAGGTAAAAAATCGTATTAATGCTCCCTGTTCTCTCGGTATGTTCGTCGATCCTCCCAATTGGAATGAGATGACGGATGCCTTTTACTGGATCGCCGGTGTCGAGGTAGACAGTTTCGAGAAGATTCCACAAGATATGATTACAAAAACAATTCCTGCTTATACGTATGCGGTGTTGGAGTATGATCCGTCCCTTCATGAGTTCAATCCTTACCTTTATCTCCACGATTGGATCAAGGAAAAGGGTTATGAACAGGTGGAAGGATTCGGTTTCGAAGAATACCAGCCTTACACGGGATCCCAAACCAGCTATCGGCTATATCTTCCCATCAAATAAGTGCAATAAAAAATCCGAACGCTCCTGGAATGCTCTGATCAGCATTCCGGGAATCGTTCGGATTTTTTTAGAGGAGAAAAGATAAACCAAAGTACAAAACAGCTGCAATGGCAGCGGCGATCAAGGCTGGCTTTAACTTGAATTTGGCATATTTAATTGGATTCAAGTTGAGGATTCCGGCTGTCGTATTCGTATCATCACTTAAAGGTGAAGCGAATGCACCGAAGGTCCCGCTCGCGAAGACAGCGCCGATCACCATCGGGAGAGAACTGCCGGCGACTGTGGCAATGGATATTCCGACGGGCATCAGTATTCCCCACGTGCCCCAGGAAGATCCGATGAAATAGGACAGCCCGCAGCCGACGATGAACAGCACAACAGCTACGAATCCGGAGGGAATCCAGCCGAAGGAGGAAGATATCGTGCCGGCGAAATCCAGTGTTTCGGAGCCGCGACTCAGGCCCCAGACGAGAGCGAGCAGCATAATAACGCCCATCATTTCATTGCCGCCTTCTGTAATAACTGTCATCATCTTTTTCAGTGATTCCGAACGAACCTTCAGGAACAGGACGAGTGCAATTAACGTGATGAGAACGGCGAGTACCATTGCATCCAGCACGTTATCGTTGATCAATGCATCAAATCCGCTTTTGCCATCACGGACTCCCGACATATACATAAGCAGGAAGGTGAGCCCGATTACGGCGAAAAGTGGGATAATCAAACGCCAGGGTTTTGCGGGCAGCTCCTTCGTCACGGCAGGGTGACAGTCTTCCCACTGGTCATCATCTTCCCGCGGCTCCTGATCCATATTCTCCGCATCTGTGGCAGCTTTTTTATTCCTGTGGAAGAAACTTAAATAAAGGCCTACAAGGAGCATAGAGAAGGCGAAGAAGTTGAATGGAATGCTCTGGATGTATAAGCTGTAAGCATCTCCTGTCGTATTCGCCTGCTCCAGAGAAAGGGCGATGACCGAGGTCATATAGCCGACGAAAGCAGTTGCTACCGGAATCAGCACGACGAGTGGGGAAGCGGTTGTTTCAATGACGAAGCCCAGCTCCTGTTTGGACATAGGAATGTTCTTCCTCATTGCTTTCATCACCGGCCCGATCGTCACAATACGAAAACTGGGTGCGGAGAAGGTGCCAAGGGATGACAGCCACGTCAGCAGGAAGGCTCCTCGTTTGGTTTCGATTCTTTCGGTAGCTTCTTTTACGAAGCCTTTGATGCCTCCGGCCATTTTTATCAGACCGATTAAGGCAGCGAACACATAAAGAAAAAGGATGATTTTCAAATTGCTGTCATCAGAAAGCCCTTCGATAATGAACCCAAGGGCTGCCATCATGCCACCCAGCAGATGGAAGTCGGATATGTATCCTGCGACGACGACGGCGAAAAGCAGGCTTGGAATGACTTGTTTAGTCCAGACGGCAGCGATGATGACCACAATGAAAGGGACGACGGATAACCAGTCCATGACAATGTACCTCTCTTCCTTGCTATATCTTCTTCTAGCATGCGTGAGTTGACGCTTGGATATTCTTTTTATTGAAAAAGGACTTTTATCACTATCACACGAATAGGTGGAAGAACTGACTTTTGACAGGAGGGCTTTCCTATGACATTTATGAAGCAGTCTGTAATAATACAAAAACCGTTGGAAGAAGTATTTGCTGCCGCCATCGATTTCTCTAATAGTCTGGAAGTGATGGACGCCGTTGTTGATGTGGAGCTGTTGAGTGAGGGGCCTGTGCGTGAGGGGTATCGTTTCAAGGAGACGAGGTTGATCAGAGGAAGGAAAATCCCGGCGGTTATAGAAGTAACGGACTTCGTAAGGAATGAAAGTTATTCTGTCCGAAGTGTCCAGAACGGTCTTGATTTGCGTTATCACTATGTGTTCACGGAGCGGGAAGCGGGGAGTACGGAAGTGACATTCCGAGGAGAAATGAAGACGGAGGGAATCCGTAACACCATGATGAAGCCCTTGATCCAGCGGATTATCAAAAAGGAAGATGAGGACCATCTGCCTCGTTTGAAGAAGTTTATCGAAAACAGGCCGTAATGGTGGTATAATGGAATTAAGCTATGGATCATGTATGAAAGGTCTCTCCGCCATCCAATATGGGAAGAGGCCTATTTTTTTATAGACAGCTCCCGGAAGCATTGACGGAGCCTTATGGAATGAGGAAAGGAAAGATATAGATTATGACTCAACAAGAACAGCCTTGGTTTGCTGAACTATCCCCTTCGCTTAAGGAGGCGTGGAAGAATTCTGGTTTCCACACTTTCACGAATGTACAGGAGCAGGCCATCCCATTTATTTTAAATAAAGAAGACGTCCTTGCGGAGGCGCCGACCGGAAGTGGTAAAACCCTTGCTTATTTACTGCCTTTAATCCAGCAGGTGGACGCGGAGAAGAAGCAGACGCAGGTTTTGGTCATGGCTTCGTCTCATGAACTGGTGATGCAGATTCATCAGGAAATACAGGTATGGACAAAAGACAGCGGTATGACAAGCACTACTTTGATCGGCGGAGCGAACGTGAAGCGTCAGATCGATAAGCTGAAGAAGAAACCTCATATTGTGGTCGGGACACCGGGAAGGGTGTACGAGCTTATTCAGAAGAAGAAGCTGAAAGCACATGAAATGCATGCGGTCGTGATGGATGAAGCGGACCAATTGCTTGTCCCTGAGCATATTCAGACGGTTGAGAATGTGTTGAAAAGCACAAGGAAGGATACGCAGATCCTGCTATTTTCTGCTACTTTGCCGGATACGGTCATTGATGTAGCTCAAAGCTTTATGAAGGAAGACGCTGAGGTAATCCGGGTGCAGGAAGAGGCTCAGAAGCCGGCAGTCACCCACACCTATATTGCTTGCTCCGACCGTGATAAAGTGGAGCTCGTTCGTAAACTGTCCTACACAGATGGTTTCTTCGGCCTGGCCTTCCTTCAAGACATCGCCAAGCTGAATATTATGGCAGAGAAGCTGACTTACCATAAGCTGGACATTGGTCTCCTGCATAGTGATGCAAAAAAAGAACATCGGGCGAAGGCGATCCGGGAATTCCGCCAGGGTCAGTACCCATTGTTGTTAGCGACAGATGTAGCGGCCAGGGGGTTGGATATCCAGGAAATCAACTGCATCATTAACTTGGACATGCCTAAGGACAGAACTTCCTACATTCATAGAGCAGGTCGTACAGGAAGGATTGGATCGGAGGAGGGCACGGTTGTGTCACTCGTCAATCCGGTCGAAGAGAAGCGGTTGAAGAAGTATGCCCGTGACTTGGACATTGACTTGAAGAAAGTAGAAATATATAAGGGACGTCTGCAGGAAGCGCGTCGCTAGCTAGCAGACGCCGTGACACGGAAGTTGACTATACTATTTAAACGAGGAGACAACCACCATGAGAAAGTTACTATTGTTTCTGATTGCTTTACTTGTCATCATCGTCGTTGCAACCCCTGTCTCTGCTCAAGATATATGGAAATGGAAAGATAACCCGAAAGAATCGTATGAGAAGGTGACCCGTCATATTCAGGGCCTGGTCGAAGGTACGGATGTGAAACAGGAAGTTCAAACATTCGGGGAGGATCTACGCTCTTTCTTTGACGGAATCGAATGGAAATACGTAGAGGACTCTGAATTGGAGCAGCCGCAGGCGGAAAATAATGGTGTGGAAACACAGGCAGAGCCGGCAGCTGAGGAAGGGTCCATCGACGATTATCAACCGAATGAGTTCGAGAAGGAAGTTGTAGCGCTTGTCAATGAAGAACGGGAGCAGCGCGGCCTTGCCCCGTTAAAAATAGATAATCGGTTAAGCGGTATGGCCAAGGTTAAATCGCAGGATTTATCGGATAAAGACTACTTCAGCCACGAATCGCCGACTTACGGTTCGCCTTTTGATATGATGAACCAGTTTGATTTCGACTATAGGGCAGCTGGTGAGAATATTGCTGCAGGTCAAAGGACGCCTGAACAGGTAGTGGAAGGTTGGATGAACAGTGACGGCCACCGTGCCAACATTCTTCACGAAGATTTTACGCATATCGGTGTCGGTTATGTGAAGGGTGATGGAAGGTACACAACGTATTGGACGCAGCTTTTCATGACACCAAAATAAACAGAGAGCAGGGCACGAAATCGAGGTGCTCTGCTTTTTTTGTTATATATATCTGATTGTTTAGAAAATTGGGTAAAATATGCAGGTCACAATAGTTTTTATTCGTTATAAAGTGCTATAATTCTATAGCGACTATTTATTATTACTAATTGAAGATAAAGAAAGAAGGGTAACTGCATGGACAACCTCCCCGGTCTGTTTAAAAACGAGAGATGGATGAAAAGCCTTTTTCAACAATTGGAAGACGGTATAGCGATTGTGAAGAAGGAGGAGGACTGTTTTCTGTTCCTTTATGTGAACCCCAGTTTGCTGGAGAGCTACCCCGGGATGGAAGGGAACATCCTGAAGAAAACGGACCACGCAGCAATGTATAATCATCTGTGTCGTGTGTGTGAAGCGGCAGATCGAAAGAACGGACAGGTGGTACCTATAGCCGAAGAACCTTCTTCCCCATTTCAGGAGCCTTATCAATTATATTGCATGAAACCGGAGG
This sequence comes from Halobacillus sp. KGW1, assembly GCF_001592845.1. NCBI lineage: Bacteria > Bacillati > Bacillota > Bacilli > Caryophanales > Bacillaceae > Halobacillus > Halobacillus sp. KGW1. Next base: position 883,041 of record NZ_LSOC01000003.1, on the reverse strand, counting down.
CCGTCTATTGCATTTCCATAGATGGGAAAGCGAGGAGAGGTGCCGGCAGAATAGAGATGTGGATGGAGGATGCGTACCGCTATCGTTCTCTCGTAGAGACGTCGCCGGATGCAGTGTTCGTTCACGATCAGGATGATAGAATTGTCTATATTAATCAGACGGCCGTTCATATGATCGGGGTGAATAAACCGGAAGACGTGTATGGACAGGATATAAAAAGATATTTCTCAGGGGAAAACGAGGAGAAAATAAGGGACCGTCTCAGGCGTCTGTTTGCCGGTTTGGAGGTTAAGGGACCGATTGAACGTCAACTAGTCAAAGTGGACGGCACATGCATGGAAGTGGAAGTACACGGGGGACTTGTACACTATTCCGGAGAAAAGGCGGTACAAACCGTGTGCCGGGATATTTCCGAGCGAAGGATGCAGCAGGAAAAACTGAAGACGATGGCCTATTATGACCAACTTACCAATGTAGCAAATAGAAGGTACTTTTTTGATAAGTTGAACAGCGAACTCGAACAGGCGGAAGAAGATCAGTCTATGCTTGCTCTCCTTTTCATTGATTTAGATAACTTTAAACAAATCAATGATAGGTATGGACATCAGATCGGAGATGAAATACTTGTCATCTTCACCAAACGTGTGAAACAGAAGCTGCGTGATTCTGATACACTTTCAAGGCTCGGCGGTGATGAGTTCGTCATCCTGCTTACCAGTATAACATCGGGTGATCAGCCGAATAAAGTGGCCGATCGGATCATGAACAGTATCACGAAACCTATCTTCAAAGAGGGCCGCGCTATCCATATCAGTGCTTCTATAGGGATTTCTATTTACCCAGATCACGGACGGGACAGGAATGATTTGATGACGAGGGCGGACAGAGCCCTTTATGACGCTAAAGAACGAGGAAGAAGCAGAATTTCTGTCTCTACGGAAGAAGACAGGTGATAACTGGAAGGCGTGAACCAGCAAGGAGGAATACATATGGATTACATCCGTTATTTACGCTCTATGGTCGGACAGCAGCGGGTAATTATGACAGTGAGCGGGGTCTTCGTTCTTGACGAACAGGATAGAATCCTGCTGCAGCTCCGTTCGGATACAAACAGTTGGGGGATCCCGGGGGGCTTTATGGAAATGGACGAAACTGTGGAAGATGCAGCGAGGAGGGAAACGAGAGAAGAAACGGGACTGGATCTCGGGAAAATGGAATTGTTCGGTGTTTACTCAGGAACCTCCTTACATAAGACATTCCCAAATGGAGACAAGGCTGCCCTCGTACAAATTCTTTTTACCTGCAGAGATTTTGAAGGGGAATTGAATGAAGGGGACAGCGAGACGGTGGATGTAGGATTCTTTCCTCTGCACGATCTGCCTGAGAAAATGTTTGAAAAGCATAGGTTGTTCATTGAGGATTTTTTACAAAAACAGCCTCCGGTGATCGGATAAAAAATCATTCCTATTCTTTTAAAAAGAACCCTTAAGGGTTCTTTTTTTAGTTGTCTGTTCACTATAATGAAAGGGTTTTGTCGATAAATTAAGAAAAAAGTAGATATATTGAGAAAATAAGGCATAAACACGCATTTTATGTTCGTTATAGAGGATTTATGGGAGAATTTTAGCTTTGACACTTTCATAAAATATCTTATAATCAAAGTAACATTCGTTAAAACGAACAGAGGAGGCGGTCTTCCACCCATCGTTTTGGACGTGTCATTGTTGGACTCCGTCATGAAAAATCAGGAGGTTAAGATATGGAAAATGTAGTGACTATTCCTAATGTAAACGAACAATCCCCCTCATTGAATATTTCTGGTGTAAGACATACGTACATGAAGCCTCGTATCACTGCCTTCATTCCTGCACATAACGAAGAAAAGTCGATTCGTGACTGCCTCGAAGGACTCGGGGACCAGACCCTGCCGAAAGATGTGGAATTGGACGTCATCGTCATTGCTGATAACTGTACTGACAGAACAGAAGAAATCGCACTCCTTGCCGGTGAAGAGTTCAACCTCAACTTGAAAGTGTTGACAACGGAGAATAATAAACAACGCAAAGTTGGAGCATTGAATTCTGCCTGGAAGAGTATTTATGGCGATCCGCTGGACTTGTATAACAAAAAACCGACGATCTATGAAGAATATTATAAGAGTTCGGTAAAAGCCATCCTCGGTATGGATGCGGACAGTCGTCTTGCTCCGGATGCTCTTGCAGAACTCTGGGAAGGATTGATGAGTGCTCGTAATATCGGTGGAGTTATGGCCAAGTACACGATGAGAATGCCTAAGAAGAAGAGCCTGCTTTCGAAAGATGACGTTCGTTATGAAGAACTTCTGGCGAGCGGTCAGTATGGAGGTCCTGTGACCAGATGGTGGACGCACCAGCAGAAGCAGGACATGGCGAGCTGGCTGCTCGATCTACAATACAGGGGAGGAAGCACATACGTTCTTGGAGGTCAGGCGACCCTGTTCCGTCCGGAAGCGCTGCAGGATATCGTAGACGAGAACAAACTCGACGGTCCATGGCAGGATGAAAGTGATGTAGAGGATATGCTGCTTACATGGCAGATACAGAAACGCTGGAAGACATTGATCAGTCCCAAAGCCCGCTGCTTCGTTGATGCTATGAGGTCCTATCATACGTTTCGTCAGCAGCGTAATAAGTGGCAGGGAGGAACGGTCGAATTACTTACGAATAACGATATCGGGGTGAAATCAAAGCACAGGGCGAAAATCTGGCGGTCACAAATCAAGACGATGATTGATCTATCCATCCGTCTTATCTTCTTTACCCTTCTGCTCGTATCTATTACGACCGATCAATTTTACTGGGCGTGGATATGGTTGACGCCTGTTGCGCTTGCTTCGATCCTTAATACGATTCTTGCTCTGAAGACGCCGATGCACAGGCCGGTTGATGTGATTCTGGCGGCGCTGCTTATCAGCCCCGAGATTTATTTATGGGTAAACTTCATCACCTTCTCCAACGTTTGGCTTGGTAAGTTGTCTGCCCATAAGAAGGATGGATGGGCAGTCCAGTATAATGCAGAGCGCGGGCAGACGAAGAGTAAGATTGTAGAAGGGATGCTCGCAGTCATTGTCTTGATCGGTGCACTCGTTTATGTAGCCGTTACACACAGGGATTTCTTTACCAGTGAGAAGGTTCAAACGGCTGTTTATCCATACTTGGATGCAGGCTGGACAATTTTGACCTTCCTTACCGTGTACACGTCATTACTGATGCTTTATCAGATTTGGACATTAAGAGGAAGACATACGGCTTGATCCCATAAACCAGGAGGTAGAACGATGAACATTAAAAAAGCGATCATTCCTGCTGCTGGATTCGGAACAAGGTTCCTTCCTGCTACAAAAGCCCAGCCGAAAGAAATGCTGCCGATTGTCGATAAGCCGACCATTCAGTATATCGTAGAAGAAGCAATAGCTGCCGGCATTGAGGAAATCATCATCGTGACCGGGAAAGGAAAACGCTCGATTGAAGACCACTTCGATCACGCCTTCGAGCTGGAAGCCAATTTAAAGAAGAAAGGCAAGTGGGAGCTCCTGGAGGAAGTGCAATACTGCTCAGGGCTTGCTGATATTCACTACATCCGTCAGAAAGAGCCGAAAGGACTGGGGCACGCCATCTGGTGTGCAAGGAAGTTCATTGGTGAAGAGCCGTTTGCGGTTTTGTTGGGAGACGATATTGTGAGGTCCGATTACCCGGGTATCCGGCAGTTGATGGACGTTTACGATGAAACGGGAGCATCTGTAATCGCTGTCCAGGAGGTTGCCCCCGAAGAAACCCACCGATATGGGGTAATTGCCCCGACAGCCAACACGGGCAGGAAGTTTGAGGTCGGTGGTTTTGTAGAAAAACCGGTGCAGGGGACGGCTCCATCCAATTTCGCAATCATCGGCCGTTATGTACTTACTCCGGAAATATTTGCTTATTTGGATAAACAAGAGATTGGGGCAGGGGGAGAGGTGCAGCTGACGGATGCGATTGATCGGTTAAACCGTAACAATCCCGTGTATGCCTGGAATATGGAAGGTCGCCGGTATGACGTTGGGGAGAAGGTCGGTTTCGTCCAAACGACCATCGATTTCGCTCTGGAGCGCGAAGAGCTGAAGGATGAACTGCTTGCCTACCTGCGGGACGTCGTCGCCCTTCATGAAGAACAGAAGCTGCGCGTCTTATAAATTATAGAGAAGCTGCGGATAATGGATCGCCTCTTGGAAAGCGTTCCATTATCCGCAGCCCTATCCTATAAAAATTGCTGGAAGCAGCCCCGGTATGGGGCTGCTTCTTTATTAGTAATCATCGTCTTATTTTTTGAAGGAGTCTTAGAATTTCAATGTAGAGCCATACGAGCGTTACGATCAAACCGAAGGCTCCGTACCATTCCATGTGCTTCGGCGCACCACGGTTGACTCCCTGCTCTATGAAATCGAAGTCGAGAACAAGGTTCAGTGCGGCAATCGCTACGATGAACAAACTGATTCCGATACCTACAGGTCCGCTGGAATGAAGATAGGGGACCGAGGCACCGAAGAAATTCATGATGAAATTGATCAAATAAACAATTAGGATTCCGAACGTCGCGGAAACGACCATCAGTCGGAAGTTGCGTGTCACTTTGATTATTCTTGTGGCATAAAGGAACAACAGAGCTGCCATAACGGCGAAGGTGAGACTAACGGCTTGGATGACAATCCCCGAGTATGCTCCCTCGGCAAAGGCTGAAATACCGCCGATGAAGAAACCTTCCAATGCCGCATAGATCGGCCCTGTTACGGGTGCCGCTTTAGGAAAGAATGCTGTTATGATGGCGAACACCAATCCGCCGATCACTCCGATCATCATCATCATCGTTACGTCGACGCCTTGAGTATATTGGTACCATGTATAGAAAGCTGTTCCTAATAAGAAAAGGAATAAGAGTGCGATTTTCGCTACTGTACCCCCTAGGGTCATCGTCGCGCCCATCTCACCCCGGCGTTGAAACGTATCGTTCTTTAAAATGGGATTTCCACTGCGCATGTTCTTCCTCCTTTATACGATATATGAGATCGTTCCCTGCATCAATGAGCGTACCACTGATACAATTTCTTTGGTCTGCCGATCTTTTGATGACTGACGACCTGCTTGACCTTTCCTTCTTCCAGAAGGTGCATGAGATAACGATAAACCGTCGGATAGGCCAATCCGATCTCTTTGGAAATATAGTCGACCGGATACGGTTCTTTGTTTTTCTTGAGAAAATCGGAAATCGACTGCAGCGTACCGCGGCTGATACCTTTCGCGGTAAAGACATCCTCTTCGTCCTCTTGTACGAGCTTCATGTTGGCAATCTGGGCATGAAGCTTGATTCGTGAAATCAAATCAGGTGCTTTTACCGGTTTTAAGGCAAAATCCGTCGCTCCCTCTTCCAGGAATTTGTCTGCGATCTCCTGCCGTTCATCCACCGTCAATACAAGAATGGGTACCACCGAATTGTGTTTGCGGATCTCCCGTACGGTTTGAAGTCCGTCCATCTCCGGCATATGATAGTCTACCAGAATGACGTCATAGGAATTTTCCAGGAATTTAGCCACTCCCTGACGGCCGTTCTCTGCAGTATCCGATTCCCACTGGGCATGCCTGCAAAACTCTGTCAGCATATACCGCAGTGATTCATCATTATCCATGATCAATATTTTCATCTCGTACTCTCTCCTTCGGTAAATGAATCCAAAATGCTGTTCCTTCCCCTTGCTGGCTTTCAATAGAAAGGTCAGCGCCATGTTCCTGAACGACATTCTTCACAAAGGTCAGTCCGACGCCTGGGTGTGATTTGGTGCTGTATCCGGCATTCCATATTTTATTAATATTTGCCTGGCTGATCCCGTGCCCATTGTCTTTGACACCGATCTGGATGTTACTACCGGATACCTTAGTGGCGATAATGACTTTGGCGTCCTGCTTCCCGGCGACGGCATCGCTTGCGTTATCTATCAAGTTCACCAGCGCTCGCGTCATTCGTATCTTGTTAATGTAAATTTCAATCGTTTCTTTCGCTTCTAATTCAAATTGATAGATCGGTTCATCCGATAATTTATTGGCTCGGACGTATTCGATGAACGTCTTCAAAGAGCACCAATTCTTCTTCTCATGATAGAGGATTTCCGAGACCATATCACTGGTAGATTGAATGGAGGCGGAAATCTTCTGTGTGTACTGCCGAATGTCCTCATCCTGCGTTTTCATCTGGATGAGAGAATTTAAGCCTTCCATTAAGGATAAAGGTGTTTTCAAGTCATGCACTAGGTGCAGAGCTTCCCGTCCTGATCTTGATTCCACCATGTCGAGGCGGGCGATATCGAGATCCTGCCTCATTTTTGTCCGCTGTTCTGAGACGATCAAATAAACGCCCAGAACCGTCGCATTGGTAACAAAAACAAGGAAGAAAACGAGGCTGTAGAAATTAAGTGTCGTTCCGAACCCGAGTGCTTCCGCTGCTGCCTTCACCTGAAGGGAAATCTCCCCGCCGCCGAATCCGAAAGCGGTCAGGAACAGAACCATATCAAGCCACTGGGCTCCGAACAGCAGTTGAATGAACAAAATCGATTTGAACAGCGGCCGCAGCCTTCCTTTTCCAAGAAAGTGGAGTATGGAAATGGAGACAAGTAGAAAAAGAGCCGGTCCGCCAAAATAATAGTTTATGGAATTATACCCGTTGATGACAGCATAGACAAGAGGAATGATAAGAAGCGGGATGACTACTTTCAGCCACGGGCGCTGTAACTTATCCCCGAGCTCATCTCCAAGCAGTAAGGCTCCAAGGTAATGAGGAAGAGCCCTGATGGTATTTAATAAGACGAGTCCGAAGGCGGCGAGCATTAAGGTACTTCCGGAAGGCGTCTCATCCAAATCCTCAAGGACGGATGCGAGCCCGGATCGTTCGACCGTGAGCCAGAGCGGCATCGTTGCACCGATGAGGATGAGAGCGACCTGCAGCCAGATGCTCTTCGAGTGTATGACTTCTTTGAACATGATATCCCCCTAATCATCGTATATCTTTCTCTACATTTTAATACAGGTTACTGCTTTTTACGATCTTTTTTCCAATAAAGGGCAGAAGGGAAGAGATTTTGAAGATCGGTCCTACCAATCTTCTGCAGGCATAGTATAATGGATTCAAAAAAAGAGGATGAAAGGTGAACGACACTTATGATTGTGATCATCGACAACTATGATTCTTTTACTTATAATTTAGCCCAATATTTTCAAACAATGGAGGAGGATGTCCGCGTCTTCCGCAATGATGAAGTGACAGCGGAAGAGGTACAGCAACTGGACCCTACACTAATTGTGCTGGCGCCAGGTCCTGGAAATCCGGGAGAAACAGGTGTAGCCAAGGAAGTTCTTACCCTTTGCAGCAGAACCATTCCCATTCTCGGCATCTGCCTTGGGCATCAGCTGATTGTGGAGCATTTTGGAGGGGTGATTGAAAAGGGAGAGCAGCCCGTACACGGGAAAGTGACGGAAATGACACATGACGGGCGCACGATTTTCCGTGATCTTCCGGAGCGGATCAAGGTGACCCGCTACCACTCCCTGAAAGCATCCACGAGCAGGCTGCCGCAAGTCTTTGAAATTAGTGCGGTCTCAGAGGATGAAGTAGTTATGGCTGTCCGGCACTGTGAACTGCCTGTTGAAGGGATCCAGTTCCATCCGGAATCGATTCTGACGGAGTTTGGGATGGAGATGCTTGAGCGTGCGTATCGTCAGGCGGTTGTTTTTAAACGTGCGTCCTTGGAAGTGGCCGGCATATGATCGAAGAAGGCTCCCTGTTGTTTGAGTTTGCGGACAAGGAAGGAAAGGTCACACCTCAATGGTTCCGGCATCCTCTTGAAGTTTTGACCGCAGCGAGTGTGGAAGAAGTCCAGCAGATCTTTGCACGAGTAGACGAGCTGCTTAATCAGGGGTACTACGTCGCTGGGTATGTTGCTTATGAGGCAGCTCCGGCCTTTGACGAGTCCTTTACTGTTCACACGGAGACAGATTGGCCCTTAGTCTGGTTCGGCGTCTATGATGGTCCTGTGGAAGACAGTGGCGATCAAGACAGGTGCGGTTCTTTCTCTGTCTCTGATTGGCAGCCGATCGGTGATTATGAGACATATAAAGAAGGGATAGGGAAGATCAAGGAAGGAATTGAGCGTGGAGATACCTATCAGGTGAACTATACGACCAGATTAAGAGCGGCGATTAAAGGGGAGGACTATGCTTTTTACCGTCAGCTAGTTGAAAATCAGCGCGCTAAATACAGTGCTTATCTGCATATGGGAGAACGACGCGTCCTGTCTGCGTCTCCGGAACTGTTCTTCCGGATTGACGGTTCGACTATCACGACAAAACCGATGAAGGGTACGGCTCCGAGGGGGAGAACTTATGAAGAGGATGAACAGAGGAAGAGGCAGTTGGTGGAATCAGAAAAGGAACGGTCGGAAAACTTGATGATCGTTGACCTGCTCCGGAACGACGTCGGCCGTATTGCCCGTCCTGGTTCGGTACGAGTGCCAAGATTGTTTGATGTGGAGACATATCCCACCGTTCATCAGATGACATCAACGATAGAAGCGGAGCTTCCTGACATCTGCCGCATGGGTGACATCTTTCAAGCGTTGTTCCCATGCGGGTCGATCACTGGTGCTCCTAAGGTTCGTACGATGGAGTATATTTCCCGGCTGGAATTGTCCCCGCGAGGCGTTTATTGTGGTGCGATCGGATATATGACACCAAAGAAAGAGGCTGTCTTTAACGTACCGATCCGAACGGTCATGTTGGAAGGGGATAAGGCCGTGTATGGTACAGGCGGCGGAGTGACGTGGGATTCAACGTCGGAGGGAGAGTATGAAGAACTTCATACGAAAGCGAGACTGCTGAAGGAAAATCGTCCTGAATTCCGGCTTTTGGAAACGATGCGCCTGGAGGATGGAAGGATGGATCTGCTTTCTTACCACCTTCAAAGATTGAGCCACTCAGCAGATTATTTTGATTTTCGTCTGGATGAATCTTCGGTGAAGAGCAAGCTGGAAGAGCAGATGCGCCTTCATCCGCATGGAGCATTTAAAGTCCGTTTACTAGTGGATAGAAACGGGGAGAGTACTGTAGAAGTACATTCTATTGACCCGCCTCATGGGCCTGTCGTCTGCGGTGTTGCCGATCAGGCGGTGGATGAGGATGATCCGTTTCTTTATCATAAGACGACTCACAGGACTGTTTACGAACAGCATCAGAAACCGGGGATGTTCGCCACTTTACTATGGAATTCCAGAGAGGAATTGACGGAATTTACGTTCGCTAATCTCGTTGTCAAGGATAAGGGGAAGTATTATACGCCTCCAGTCTCCAGTGGATTGCTTGCCGGGACATTCAGAGCAAAGCTGCTACATGAAGGAGTGATCAAGGAGAAAGTGCTGGAGAAACCATCCCTCTCCGGTTTTGAAGAAGTTTGGATGGTCAACAGCGTGCGTGGGTGGATTCGGGTGGATTTTGAATAGGATGATCATAGGTTAACAAAGGAGTTTGGGGTCATGAAACATATTGTTTTTTATGATGCACAGTGTCCATTCTGTTTCTATGTGAAGAAGACTTTCCGAGCATTCGATTGGCAGAATCGTATTAAATGGGTATCTGTTCAGGAAACGGAGAAAACAGACAGGTATCCTTATCTGGAAGGAAGACCTGTTCTGGAAGAGATTCATATGTTGACGAAAGAAGGAGAAATCGTTCAGGGGTTCCATACAATCCGCAAACTGCTGCTGGCCCTTCCGCTGTTCTCTGTTTTCGGTATACTGTTATCTCTACCCGGGATGAGCACCATCGGTTCCCCGCTCTACCGGTTCGTTTCCGATCATCGCCACCAATGGTTCGGACGCTATGATATCCCTAGATATGAATAAGCAGGTAAGGGAGCATCTTTCAAGGAGAATTCCATTCTTGAAAGATGCTTTTTTTTGTTCATAAAGTTTATTTTTCTTCTCTTAAAGGGATTAAAAGGGAGGTAATCTATGTTACATTTGTTATATCAAAATAATAACCGCGCGAGGAGTATGCATGATGAATACGGAGTACATGTATATCGGTGAGAAATTAATAAACGACCATGTCATGCTCTCAGACAAGGTGGAAGAGATTGGGAGATCGGAATTTCCGAGAGGGTATAACAAAACAGCTGCCTGGGAGAAACTGTTCGTTTATCTCGGAGAAGCGCTTCTGAATGGGAGCGGACAAGTAGACGACAAAGTGTTTCGTTGGGCGGAAGAGGCGGCGGAGAGGAAAGTGGAAGCCGGTATCTCGCTGGATCAATCACTTCAGACGATCGGATTTGTCCGCCGGGCCCTTTGGGAAGTTTTCGAAACCCAGATCGAAGGCAATCGGTTCTCCCCGAGTTCGATTCTTCAAGTATGTAAAGTTGTCAATCCGTTGATCGACAAGGTCGCCTTATACTTCAGTCAGGTATATTTAGAGAATATCCGGATAGAGACAGAAAAGAAAGAGACGCGTCTGGAAGAGTTATCTGTGCCGGTCGTACCGATTACAGAAGGAGTGGCTGTACTGCCATTAATCGGGGAAGTCGATACGATACGAGCGCAGTGGATGATGGAACACACACTTGATAAAAGTACCGTACTGGATTTGGATTTTCTTTTTATCGATGTGTCAGGAGTGCCGGTCATCGATACAGTGGTTGCTCATTATATCTATCAGGTCGTACATGCTCTCGAGCTTGTCGGCGTCCACGCAACATTGACAGGTCTGCGTCCGGAAACGGCAAAAGCGCTGGTGGATATGGGGATTGACTTTGCTCACGTCCATACTAAGGCTGGGCTGCACCAGGCTTTGGAGGAAATCGGAATGTACAGACATGTCTAGCAGTCTGCAACACCCTTAAATTGGAAAAGGGTGAAAGTTGTTTTATAATGAAAGGGCCGTTGGAACTGTTCCAACGGCCCTTGTCTTATCTTTTATTTAGAAGATGGTTCAGAAACTTTCACCAGTTGTTTACCAAGGTTTTTCCCTTCGAACAATCCGAAGAATGCATCAGGAAGATTCTCGAAACCGTCCACAATCGTCTCCTCATAGGTGAGCTTTCCTTCTTTCACCCATTTGGACAAGTATTCGAATCCTTCAGAGAAACGATCTGCATAGTCGCCTACAGTAAAGCCTTTAAGAAGCGCGCTGGATTTGATCAGGTGCATCTGGATGCGCGGACCTTGGTCGTTCGGTACGTTATAAGAAGCGATGGCACCACATTGAGAAATGCGGGCAAACTTATTAAGCAACGGATAAACCGCATCAGAAATGTCGGCACCTACGTTATCAAAGTAGATGTCTACACCGTTCGGGCATGCTTTCTCTAATGCTTCCGCAACGTTTTCTTTCTTATAATTGATAACTTCATCTGCGCCGAGCGTGTCTTTCACGTAGGCGAGTTTCTCATCAGATCCGGCGATTCCGACAACGTGGAGTCCTTGGATCTTACCAATTTGGACGACTGCGGAACCAACGGCACCGGCAGCTCCGGATACGACAAGTGTTTCGCCTTGTTTCGGCTGGCCGATATCCATGAGTCCGAAGTAAGCCGTCAATCCAGGCATACCTAGAATTCCAAGAGATGTTGTCACAGGCCCCAGGCTTGTATCTACTTTACGTACTTGATCGGCCTTGGCAATCACGTATTCCTTCCATGGAAGCATTCCAGTGATGACGTCGCCTTCTTTCAAAGCATCGCTTTCTGATTTTACGACTTCCGCAACCACGCCGCCTTCTAGTGGCTCGTTTAGTTGGAACGGCGCAACATAGGATTTCGTATCATTCATTCTGCCTCGCATGTATGGGTCTACAGATGCGTAGAGCAGCTTGACGAGTACTTCTCCATTCTGCGGGTCCGGTGTTTGTGTTTCGACCATTTTGAAATGTTCATGTGTTGGCACAGCTTCAGGTCTTTGAACTAATTGAATTTCACGATTCATCTTAACACTTCCTTTCATATTTTTAATGGTAACTCGTAATTTACCGAGAGGGAAATCATCCGCTCATATCAAAGGAAGTTGAACTATTAATTCTATTTTTACTTTTCACTGATCAAGGAGTGGGTCTATGAACTGGAGGGAAAAGGTGTCCTACATACAGGGGGAATCCTTCATCGTTATTGAATCCATTGTAAAGGAGGATCCGGAGGAATGGTTGGAGGTGTTGGAAGCTTTGTCCAAGGACGCTTCCATCTGGAGGTGTTCCTCCGTCCGTGTCCTCCTTTCTGCAATGAATGATACGGTAGAAACCCGGTTGAAGAACCTCGGATTTACCTTCTTGGAAGAAAAAATCTTCGTGCGTTTCGATTTGGATAAGCTGGGAAAGGAAATCTCTCTCTTTATCTTGAGGTCCATCCATGATGTCCCGCCGCACGTGTTTCAAAAGACATGGCAGAGAACGATGGCCGGCTCCCCCAATGCCCCTTCCACCATGTCGATGGAGGAACAGATGCGCAATGTCGCAAATGAACTCGGCCCAACTTACAGGGACAGCTGCCTGATCGCTTATGAGGAAGAGGAACCGATCGGTGTCCTCATGCCTCACCTTGAGCCGGGAAAAGAAGGGGAAGGCAGGTTCTTTTATTTCGGTCTCGTACCGGAGGAAAGAGGTAGGGAGAAAAGTCTGCCTTTGTATGTACAAGGGCTGCATCTATTAAAAGAACAGTTTGGAGCGTCTTATAGTGTGGGTTCGACAAGTGCTGGGAACATACCGATGAGAAAAGTGTTCCGTAAAGCAGGTGGAATCCAGACGGGAAGGAAATACGTTTATGAATGGAGAAAAAGGGGAGACGGTAAATGAAGCTGTACACCAATATTCAAGGAGAAGGCGATCCGCTTGTATTTCTGCACAGCGGTCTTCAGACAGGCAGTAGTGACTTCCAAAAGCATGCGGAGCACTTCAGTAAGTCCTTTAAGGTAATTAGACCTGATCTGCGGGGACACGGGAATTCATTCAGCGGTGATTTTACCAATTACTTCGAAGACGCAGGCGAGGATTTAAAGGAAACACTGGACGGACTCAAATTAGATTCGGTACATATAGCTGCCAGTTCGTTAGGATCTCTCGCAGCTCTCAGTTTTGCCTGCAAGTATCCGGAATGCGTAAAGAGCCTTACTATTTCCGGAATTCAAGCAGTAAAACCAAAGAAGTGGAGCGACATGCACCGTCAGGAGGTCGACCATCAACGGAAGCTCCTGCGGGAAGAAGCGTTTGTTCAATACTTTAATCAGCTCCATAATACGAATTGGCGGGAGCTGATCTATTTATCCAGGGAAGAGAACTGGTATCCCTTTTACTTAACGAAGGCTTTGCCGGGAATTGGAGTTCCGACGCTTTACCTTGCCGGAGAACAGAATGGACCGGAAGTGAAAGCAGCTCACCTCTTTTCCGGCTATGATCACATCCATACAGCTGTCCTCCCTTTTGCCGGGCACCTGGTCCATAACGACCAGCCGGAGTGGTATATAAATCTACTGGAACGTTTTCTCTCAGAATTCGAAGAGTACTAGAAGCATAAAAAAAGAGGAAGGTTGAATTCCTTCCTCTTTTTAGACTGCCTCGATATCCATTTCGTGGAATTGATCTAGACGGACTCGGATTCCTTCAGTTCTTCCAGCTCTTCTTTTGTAAAGGCCCGGGACCGCGTCAGGAAACGCTTGCCTTCTACACCCTCTAAGGAAAACATTCCGCCCCGGCCATCCACGACATCAATGATCAGCTGCGTATGCTTCCAATAATCGAACTGCTTCTTGTTCATGTAGAAGGGCGTATCATCAATGCTGCCGAGCAGCACATCCTGACTACCGATCAAAAGATCCCCTTCTTCATAACACATAGGAGAACTGCCGTCGCAGCATCCCCCGGATTGATGGAACATGACTGGTCCGTGCTTCGCTTTCAGCTTATTCAGCAGTTCATACGTCTCCGCTGTCGCTTTCACACGTTCCACCATGGTCATTCCTCCTTTGCTTCAGATTAAAAGAATCCAAGTTTCTTAGGGCTGTAGCTTACGAGCATATTCTTCGTCTGTTGGTAATGGCTCAGCATCATCTTATGGTTTTCCCGGCCGACTCCGGACATCTTATATCCACCGAATGCTGCGTGGGCAGGGTAGGAGTGATAGCAGTTCGTCCACACGCGTCCTGCTTCAATGCCACGACCGAAACGATAGGCGGTGTTCATATCACGGGTCCATACACCGGCTCCAAGGCCGTAAAGGGTGTCATTGGCAATGGCCATTGCTTCTTCTTTGTCTTTGAAGGTCGTTACGGATAACACAGGACCAAAAATCTCTTCCTGGAAGATGCGCATATTGTTGTTTCCTTTGAATATGGTCGGTTGGACATAATATCCTTCTTTGAAGTCGCCGCCGATGTCATTACGGGCTCCTCCGACAAGGCATTCTGCACCTTCATCTTTACCAATCTCCAGATAAGAGAGGATCTTTTCCAATTGTTCAGAAGATGCCTGGGCTCCCATCATTACTTCCGGATCGAGCGGGTTGCCTGTCTTGATCTCTTTCACCCGTTTGACAGCACGATCCATGAACTCGTCATAGATAGACTCCTGAATCAAGGCGCGGGAAGGACATGTACAGACTTCCCCCTGGTTTAATGCAAATAGCACCATTCCTTCTATTGTCTTATCAAGGAAGTCATCATCTTCCCTCATGACGTCCTCGAAGAAAATGTTCGGTGATTTTCCGCCAAGCTCGAGGGTTACCGGGATAATGTTTTGGGATGCATACTGCATGATCATCCGCCCGGTCGTCGTTTCACCAGTAAAGGCGACTTTGTTGACACGCGGACTCTGGGCGAGCGGCTTGCCTGCCTCCAGTCCGAAGCCGTTTACGACATTCAATACACCAGCCGGCAGCAGGTCTTCAATCATTTCCAGCAGGTAAAGGATAGAAGAAGGCGTCTGCTCCGCCGGCTTCAGAACGATAGCATTCCCGGCAGCAAGTGCAGGTGCAATTTTCCAAACCGCCATTAGAATCGGGAAGTTCCAAGGAATGATCTGCCCGACGACTCCAAGCGGCTCTTGGAAATGGTAAGCGATCGTATCTTCATCAATTTCGCCGATGGTTCCTTCTTGAGAGCGGATAACAGAAGCGAAGTAGCGGAAGTGATCTACAGCAAGAGGAATATCAGCATTCAGCGTTTCCCGAACCGCCTTCCCATTTTCCCATGTTTCTGCGACGGCGAGCTTTTCAAGGTTCTCTTCCATACGATCGGCAATCCTGTTCAGGATGAGCGACCGTTCGGTCACAGATGTCCGCCCCCAGGCATCTTTCGCCTTATGAGCGGCATCCAGTGCAAGTTCTATGTCCTCTTCTGTCGACCTAGCTACTTGGCAGAAGGATTTGCCGGTCACCGGTGTGACGTTTTCGAAGTATTGCCCTTTAACGGGTGCCGTCCATTCTCCTCCGATAAAGTTATCATAGCGTTCTTTGAATTGTACCGGAGAGCCTTCTGTGTTCGGAAATGCATAGACCATTTTCATTCATCCTCCCGATTCTAATTTAATGCAAACGCTTGCAAATTAAGTTATGTAATTACTCAGGTGCTTTCCTTGAACGTATCATTTTATCAGAAAATTGTCAATTTTAAGCAGATGGGGGAGAATATTTTGATACGAACGACTGCTTATCCCTGTTATAATGAGAATAGGTTTATAAAGGAGAGGGTAAGATGACGACTACAAACAGAATTTTACTCGTCGACGGAATGGCACTCTTATTCCGGGCTTTCTATGCGACAGCGATGAGTAATTACTATATGATCAACAGCAAAGGTACCCCTACGAATGCTGTATATGGGATGATGAAGCATTTGTTCCGTGCGATCGACACGTATCAGCCGACACACGTCGTGTGCTGTTGGGACATGGGCAGTAAAACGTTCCGTAACGATTTGTATCCAGAATATAAAGCGAACCGCGGAGGACCACCGGAAGAGTTGATTCCACAATTCGACCTTGCGAAGGAAGTAGTGGCTTCGCTGGATATTCCGAACATTGGACAGGTCGGTTATGAAGCGGATGATTGCATGGGGACGCTCAGCCGTGTGTACAGCGAGCATTCCCAAGTTTTCCTGCTCACAGGGGACCAGGATCTTCTTCAATTGCTTCGACCGAATGTAAGTGTCGTGCTGCTTCAGAAGGGGTACGGCAATTATGCGGAATATCATGAAGACTCCTTCTTAGAGGAGAAGGGGATTACCCCCGCACAGATGATCGATTTGAAAGCGTTGATGGGAGATACGAGCGATAATTATCCAGGCGTTAAGGGAATAGGGGAGAAGACGGCTTTGAAGCTGCTGCTCCAATATGAAACCATCGAGGGAATCCTTGAGAATATCGAGGCTCTTACAAAAGGACAAAAGACGAAAATTGAACAGAATCTCGATATGCTTCATCTGTCGCGGAAGCTCGCAGCCATCCATTGTGAAGCGGACGTGGATTGTTCGTTAGATGATGCTTTGTTCTACATTGATGATGGTAAGATGAAAGCGAAGTTTGAGGAGCTGGAGTTTAAAAACTGGGAGAAGAACATCGTCGGTGTATAAAAAAACGGAAGCTTTTGCTTCCGTTTTTTTTTATACAAGGTCAGCTTTTTGCGTAAGTTTGTAGTTGTTGGCTTCTTTATAGTACGTTGCCGCTTTTTTGTACATTCGTTTTTGATAATACAGGTTCGCCAGCATTTCCACTGCTTCCTTGTAGTCCTTGTATTCGTTCAGCCTGCGAAAATCAGGGATGATTTCGTTTTCTAATTTATCGATGAAAGCATCGTCACGGGTCTTTCCGTGGATGCGGTTCTTCAATATATAAAACTTATGTTGGAATTTAAGAAGTCCATCTTTCTCGGATTCTATTTCCCCATCTCTGATGTATTGCTTACACAAGTCCATATCTCCGGATTGGTAGCTGGTAAGCGCAAGGAGATAGATGGTACCTGATATGAAGTCCCTTTCTTCTGTAGGGATTTCATAAGCTTTGTTTAAATATTCAAAGGCCAGGTCATATTTCTCTTGGTAGATGTAGTTGGTACCGAGGTTGTGATAGATGCGCCTTCGTTCCACGGGGGGAAGATGATATTTTGCCACTTTTAAAACTTTGTGTAGAAATTCTTCTGCAATTTCCAATACTCCCAGGGAATTGTAGTTGATGGCGATGATGATGTAATTATCCACCATTCGTGAATAATGGAGACTGGACTTGTATTCTTCCAAGGCTAGAAAAGCATAGTAAGTGGATTCTACATAGGACCTTGTTTTAGAGTAGGTTAGCGCAAGATGGTAATAAACTTCTCCTTCTTTCCAAGGAAGGGTAGACATTAACCGCTTTGATTCACGGAAATGCCGAAGTGCTTCACGTAATTCTCCTTGAAGGAGGTAATGAATACCGACAGTTTTGTAGAAGAAAAATCTGTATTCACTGGAAGCATCCTGCACGATATCTTTCAATTCTTTAAGCGTTTGTTCAGGAATCGGGTTTCCAGTCATCGTCATTTCATGCCTTACCAGAATGACGTTGAAAAGGTTGACCAGCAGAATGTTCTTATTGTCCTCAAGGGAGATTCTGCACTTCTCCTTCATCTTCTTCATTAGTGGAAAGTCCCTCATCTGTGCTGCTTCGTGCCATTCAAGAAGATCCTGATATATACGTTCATCGAAGTCTTGGTTAATATCGGTCAGTTTGATGTTCAAACGTTGTCCTAATAAACGATAGATCTCGTCACTGGCGTTTATTGTGTTGTGTTCAATTTTACTTAAGTAGGATACTGAGCAAATTCCAGAAGCTAATTCTTCCAATGTCATATTCTTAAATTTGCGATGTTGTTTAATCAACGTACCTTTCATGTTCACAACTCCCTTTTGGCCGCCAAGTATACACATTATAACAAAAAAAACCTCTATGCAAATCATTTCCGAGTGTGTAGGTTGGTTTTTGGATTTGGGAGCACGAGAAAAACCCAGCCGGAAGAAGGCTGGGTTGTCCTTTTTTTATAGAGATTTTAATGCATCTTCAATCTGGGTGTCTCCCTCGATCATTTCAAAAGTTTTGTGATAGGCCTGTGGCTCTTGCAGGGCTGCAATCATTGTTTTCGCGACATCTTCACGGGATATCGTGCCGCTCTCTAATTTATCTCCTACCTTAATCTTACTTGTACCGGACTCATGAGTTAAGCCGCCTGGACGGACAATGGTGTAATCGAGTTCCGTCGTCTTCAGGTATTCGTCTGCTTCGCCCTTCATTTTCATATAGAATTCCAATTCTTTCGGACCGCGTTCCGGCTCACCGGCCGCCATTCCTGAAAGCATAATGAATTTTTTAATGCCGAGTTTTTCCGTCGCTTTCGCCAGGTTGACGGCACCATCCCGGTCGACTGCTTCCGTCTGATCATCGCCTGTTTTGGAACCGGAACCGGCTGCGAACATGACGGCATCCATTCCTTTAACGGCATGCCCGACATCAGAACGCGTCACATCGCCAAGGACAGGGATACCGCCCAGCTCTTCCACTATCGCTTTCTGCTCTTCTTTACGAATCAGTCCGTAAGGTTCGTGGCCGGCTTCTTTTAAATATTGGATGAGAAGACGACCTGTATGACCGTTTGCTCCTGCAACTAGTACTTTCATGTGAAAATCACGACTCCTTTTATGGTTATTCAAGACTACTCTTTATGTAGCCGGAACGGAAAAGGGTTAAACATGGGAGTCGGGGAAGCATAATTCCTGGTAATTACAATGGGCGCAGATACGCGGATTATCCTGCATTGGAAACTGCTGCAGAGGAAGGGGAGCATTCTTTTCCGGATCCTCCAAATAACGCTGCATCTCTTTCATGCTTACTTGATAGAGGTTTTGGACATTGATTAAATCCTGTTCGGTCAGTTGGTGCTCCACATACGTACCCTCCACAAGGTATTCATTTCGTATGATGATGTCATCAAGGGATTCGATGTCATACTTCTGCTTCAGGTAGAGTGCATACAGGGCGAGCTGATTCCGGTCTTCTTCTGACGATTTACCTGTTTTCCAATCGACGATAATCCATTTGTTTTCGGATGTATCCTTATAGACCAGGTCCATGACGACGAATATTTTGACGCCGTCGCTCTTCATGAACCGGAACGTTTCTGCATCAATGAACTCCATACGATCTTTCTTCAGCACGTCGGCGAATGTCTGGCTTGCGTAGAAATTCTTCACTGTATTTTGAAGACGGCCGGTAATTTTCTTCACTTTTTGTTCCGGGAGCTTTTGCTGTTGGCTGTAATAGATTTCATGAAGCATGGTAAAGTGCTTCGGACGATTCATCCATAAATGCTCTTTCTTAATGGATTCGATAAAACCTCTATTCAAGTGATGACGCACTTCTTCTGTAAAAGCTTCCTCGGATTGGAATGTTCCTTCTTTACGGACTTGTTGGATAGTCTGGTAGATCAGATCGTGGACAACGCTTCCGAAATGCATTTCCAAGTTCGTTATTTTCTTTAACCGATAAGCTTGTTTCGCCAAACTGTCAGACTGGCTTAACCAGCCGTTGTGGGAAGCGTAATAGTCATAGGCGTACTTTCTTAAACATTGAAGCATCGTTTTATGTCTGGATATGGACCAGGATAATTCCGGGTAAGGCTTCACTTCAAACATCGTCTAACCATCCTTCTTCATCTGATAAGGAGCTCAGAACAACTTCATCCTGGATCTGGTAGGTGTTAAGTGAAACCTTGCCATGGATGACCGTCATTCCTTCTGCTTCAAGTTTGAGCTGCTGAAGGTGAGCGCGCTCTTCTCCTGAGAGCACAATTTCTCCGTTTCTATTTACGACTCGATGCCAAGGCAGGCTGTATTTATCACTCATCGCATGGAGAATGCGCGATACTTGTCTGGCTGCTCTCCGGTTTCCTGCAAGGCGCGCCACCTGTCCGTAAGTCGAGACCGACCCTTCTGGTATCTTTTGAATAATTGCCAGGACTTTCTCGGTAAAAGGTTTCAATGAAGAATCTCCTTTTCTAGCTTTTTCACCTTCTATCCTAACAAAAAGGCGGGGGAGGGGGAATCCATTCCGTTAGCAGAGCGTTCTTACAATTTGATACAATTAGGAAATAGGAAAAGAAGAGAGGGGTAGGCACGTCTATGAGTGTACCGAAAGTGTTAAGTATCGCCGGCTCAGCAGCTCAAGGGAGCGCGGGCATACAAGCTGATTTAAAAACCTTTGAGGAGTTCGATGTCTATGGCATGAGCGCTGTAACGGCCATAGTCGCAAATAATAGTACAACAAAGCAGGGGATTTTCACACAGCCTTTAGAAGCAGTGGAGGCTCAGATCCATGCTTCTTTGGAACATGTTGGCGTCGATGCTCTTAAGACAGGGATGTTATTCACGGAAGACATTATTGATCTGACAGCAAGACTTATAAAAGAAGCGAATGTGTCGAACGTCGTCGTCGACCCTGTCATGATCGGAAAGATGGGTTCCCAGCTGCTAAAGGATGAAGCTATCGCAGCGCTTGTGGAGAAGTTGATTCCGCAGGCTGCCATTATCACTCCGAACCTTCAGGAGGGCGCCCGTTTGGTGAATAGCCCTGTCCCTGAGAACCCAGACGATATGAAGATGATGGCGAGGGACCTCTATCAATTAGGCGCTTCTTACGTCCTTCTTAAAGGCGGTGCTTTGGAAGGACATCCAGCTGTCGATATCTTATATGATGGTACGAGCATCACGGAGCTTGAGTCGGAACGAGTCCAGACCATCCATACGAGTGGAGCCGGCTGTACCTATTCCGCAGCGATTGCAGCTGAATTAGCGAAAGGCAGTTCTGTAGAGGATGCGGTCCGCCGTGCGAAATCGTTTGTGACAACAGCGATTCGTTATGCATTATCCTTCGACCGCGGCATCGGTTCGACCTTTCACGCTGCCCATCGATTAAAAAAAGATTAAAAAAATCCCCGCCCTGTGTTTGATGACAGGGCGGGGATTTTCATTATCCGTTAATACGATCGTACTTATCAATCTGCTTCTTACGTTCAACATCCCAACGATTTTCCGGATGCTCCTTGCATTCTGCTGTACATGCGGCATGGTGTTTCTCTTCACAGTCTTGACAGCAGACGTACTGACGGTTACATACCGGATTACTGCAGTTGATCATGCGGTCTTCTGCTTTTCCGCAATGCTCGCAAGTTGCAATGACTTTTTCTTCAACCTGGTTGATCGGAACAGAGATGCGCTCATCAAAGACATACATCTTACCGTCGAACAATTCACCTTTGACTTCCGGATCTTTTCCGTAAGTCGTGATTCCGCCTTCCAGTTGATAGACGTCCTCTACACCATTCTTCTTAAGGATTCCTGTCAATTTCTCACAGCGGATTCCTCCGGTGCAATACGTAAGGACTTTCTTATCCTTCCATTGATCTGCATTCTCAGCAATCCATTCCGGAAATTCGCGTGATGTCTCTACATCCGGGCGGATGGCGTTACGAAAGTGTCCAATTCGGTATTCGTACTCGTTTCGACCATCGATGACGATGGTGTTCTCGTCCTTCAAATATTCGTTGAATTCTTTCGGCTTCAAGTGTTTGCCGCCGAAAGTCTTCGGATCGATATCGTCATCATCGATGCTCCAGTTGACGAGCTCCGGTTTGACGCGGCAGTGCATTTTCTTGAATGCATGTCCGTCGTGCTCATCGATTTTGAAGTGAATATCAGCAAAACGCTCATCGGAGCGCACATAGTCCATATATTCTTCCACTTGTTCGACTGTTCCGGAAACCGTACCGTTTATTCCCTCGTGGGATACGATAATACGTCCTTTCAGCCCAAGATCCTTACAGAATTTCAAGTGGTTTTTGCAATATTCTTCATAGTCAGGAAGGTCGACATACTTATAATACAGCAGAACTCGATAATCTTTTGAGCTCATATATGATTCCTCCTAAATGTAAATCTATAAACTAAAACTCATTAATAACAGAAATGTCCATACTCCATCATATTAAATTACGTTTAAAAAATCAAATGTCACTTGTTTGAACTTTTTCCATCGCTTTCTTTTTCTTTGCGTAAAGAAGGAAGGTGGAGAAAGACAAGGTCATTAGAAAGACAAGCATGCCGAAGGGCAGGTCGAAGTCTTCTTTTCCATAAGGGGCATGACGCATCTCGAGCAGAATTCCGGCAAGGACTGATCCTGTAGCACTTCCAATGAAATGAACCTGCTGTTTTAAGCCGATTCCTGCACCGATCTGTTCTTTAGGAAGAATCTGCGATACTTCGTTCGTAGAACTGGACGATAGGCTGGAGAAACCGAAACTTGTGAACATGTAGGCGATCATGATCATAGAAGGGTGGAGGCCGGCGAGTAAGAAATAGGCCAATGCTGCTATGGAAAGCAGTAACTGGGATAAAATCAGCACACGGATATTCCCATAAGCATCAATCATCCTCCCGATGAATATGGCAGCAACTGCAGAGAGAATCGCACCGGGGAAAATAAAGAAACCAATAGCCGCAGCGCTTTGACCGTACACTTGCTCCAACATGACAGGCATAAGAAACAGAACTGCGAAATGTAAGGTGAACCCAAGAAAGCTCAATATCAATATTTTTCTGTACTGTGCATCAGCCAACAGCTCAGGTTGGATAAACGGTGTATCTGTTTTGTTGATACGAAGCCACAGGAGTGCTGCTGTGAGCAGTCCTCCCAGTAAATATCCTGTGCTGAAGCTCGATATATACAAGAGAAAGAACGTAGCACTGCTCCCGGATAAGAAGGCACCGATCCCGTCAAACCGCCCCTTGCCTGTCGTTTCCTTCGGCATGAGTCGGAAGAGCGCAGGCAGGACGCCCACAGCTAGAATAGTGACGATGAACAAATAGTTCCAATCCAGGTAATCCGTGACCACCCCCCCTATAACCGGCCCAAGGCCGAAGCCTAACGAAGTGGAGGAAGCAATTAAAGCATAGGCACTTCCGCGTCGGGATGCAGGAATATAGCGGCCGGCAAAGACCATGGATAAACCAGGAACTGCCGCAGCTCCGACTGCCTGACAAAGACGTGCAATCATCAGCCATAAGTAACTTTCAGCGAAGAAACCTAGAATGGAAGCGAAGCTGAAGATAGTAATTCCGATAGTCAGCAGCTTACGAATCGGCAGGTAATCGGACAGTCTCGTGAAGGTAATAGTGAAGATAGACAGAACAATTGAATATCCTGAGACGATCCAAGCTCCCTCGGATGGCAGCAAAGTAAATTCACGCAATATATTTGGTAAGGCGATGTTGAACATCGTTGTATTCATAACCACAATCAGCACGGCTGCACTAAGGACAAAAACCGTACGGAAATGAGATTGGGAGGGACGAGATAGAGTTTCCATGTTGATGACCTCCCTCATCGTTTATTAATGAAAGAAAAGTCCCTGTAATACCCGACATACTATACCACACGGGTGGATCAGGAGAGAAATAAGACGCTCGCGCTATTTTCGTCTTCTCTTCAAAGCCTATTGTGCTATAAGATGTGTGGACCCTGAACAGCCAAAAACAACGCCCGTCCTTTATAAGGATGGGCGTTGTTTTTAATGAAGAACTGCTCCAAGCGTCTGTTCAAAATGTTTCAGAGCAAAGTTGTGTCCGACGTTGTTAAAGCTTGCGACTCCTTGTTGATGAATGTGGATGTCATATCCGTAGTTGTAAGCATCCATTGCTGTATGAAGTACACAGATATCGGTGCAGACTCCGACCAGATGGAGTTCTTGTATTCCACGTGCCCTCAGCTGCATGTCTAAGTCCGTTCCGGCAAAAGCACTGTACCTCGTTTTGTCCATCCAATAGGTAAATGGAGAAGCTTTGGCCGATTCGTATACCTCGGCTAAGCGCCCGTAAAGTTCCCGGCCTTTCGTTCCGCGGATATTATGCGGCGGGAAAAGCTTTGTTTCCGGGTGATAGATGTCATCCTTTTCATGCAGATCGACACCGAAGATGACGAACTCTTTCTTCTCCAGAAAGGACGTGGTCAAATCCGTGACATATCCCTCTATCTCCTGCCCGGGCTTTCCACATGTAAGGGCGCCGTTATCTGCTACAAAGTCGTTTGTATAATCGATGATAAGTAATGCACGATCCATACAATCCCTCCATATATCGTTTGACTCTATCATAGCAGAACAGGAGGGTTAATAGGTCGGCGCTTCCTTCATGGCATGTGATTTCTTCTTAACGACAACGGACATTACCGTACCACAGGCGATCAGGAGAGCGCTCGTCACAAAGAATACCATGGAGAATCCATAAGCTCCTGCGATCATACCACCCATTGCAGGGCCGATGATGTTTCCTAAAAAGCGCAGGCTGGTGTTGTAGCCTAACACTTCTCCCTGCATGGCGACAGGGGCTTCCTGACGGATGTACGCTGTGCGCACTGGTATGATGCCGCCGATGGATACTCCTAATAGGAAGCGAAGTACAACCAGCTGCCAGATATTCGTTACGAAAGCGGCGGGAAAATAAACAATACCCGCCATGAATAGGAGAGCAATCATAATTTTGATATACCCGACCCGATCGGCAATTCTTCCCCAGCGCTTAGCCATCAACAAGTTACCAAGACCTGCAGCGGAGAAGGCGATTCCTGAGAACAGAGCCAAATTCTCCGGTCCATGTAAATCACCTACAAATAAGGAAAGGATTGGCTGGATGCTGAAGTGAGCTACTTGAACAAATAAAGAGATAATCATGACCATCAGCAGGATCGGGTGCCTGACAATGTGCAGAATGACCTCTTTTGAGTTGTAGCTGGACTTCTCATCCTCGCTTTCCTGGACAACCCGCTGCTCCTTTATACCGAATAAGACGAGGAAAGCAGAGATCCCTACTGTAATCGATACGAACTGAAATGTTGTCGCGTACCCGATTGAATCGGCGATCCATCCCCCGAGCATCGGGCCAAGCAGACTGCCTGTTATGCTTCCTGTCTGCAGAGTACCGAGAACTTGGCCGGCAATATCCTTCGGTGTCTGCGTGGAAATCAGCGCCTGGGACATCGGGATGAACCCGGTGAATATACCCATAAACATCCGCAGCAGGAACAGCTGCCAGACGCTTGTGACGAAGCCCATCAGAAAAACCGAAACGGCCAGCCCGGAAGCTGATAGAATTAGGATTTTCTTTCTGCCGTATCTGTCCCCGATTTTCCCCCAGACAGGGGAGAAGAGGAAGGCGGTGACGAACGTGACACCGAAGACCCAGCCGGACCACGTCTGGACATAAGCATCCGTGAAATTTCCGAGTTCTTCTATATATAAAGAAAGGAAAGGTAATACCATTGTGATACTACCAGCAATGAAAAAGTTAGCAAACCACATAATCCATAGGTTTCTCTTCGCTTGCGTTTCATTAGTCAGGATAAATATCCCTTCTTCCTATTTATTTCGTTACCCTAAACATATATAGCACAGTTCCATTTCTACTTAAAGTCTTCTGCTTATCGTTTGTAAATGAAAATGATGTTAGCGGTTGCATAACCTGTATATACAAGTTATACTTGCAATAGAACATGTATATACAAGTTGTTTTTGGAAGCGTTTAATATTTGCGATTTTTGGAAACCGAAGTAGGGTACTAGTATGAATACGGTTATAAATACATCGCCTTCGGTTACCGACATTCTGTTTCGTAAGCGGTTTCTCGGTTTTTGGCATTGGTATTCCAAACTAGGGAGGTAACGGTATGAATTACAAAAAACAGGCAGAGCAGATTTTAGAGGCGATCGGTGGAAAGGAAAATCTCTCTGCAGCTACTCACTGTGTCACGCGTCTTCGGTTGGCCCTTCATGATGAGGGCATTGTCGATCATGAAAAATTGAACAATATTGACGCAGTCAAAGGGTCCTTTTCGACGAACGGTCAATTTCAAATTGTCGTTGGTCAAGGAACAGTGGAGAAAGTTTACAAAGAATTCATTGCTTTAGCAGGGGTGGGAGAAGCATCGAAGGAGGAAGTGAAGGAAGCGTCCAGTAAAAAGATGAATCCGCTGCAACGTGCCATCAAGACGCTGGCGGATATCTTCATTCCAATCCTACCGGCAATTGTAACAGCGGGTTTACTGCTCGGAATCAATAACATTCTGACAGCGACAGGAATCTTCTGGGATGACCAGTCCATCATCGATGTGTACCCGCAGTGGTCCGGCCTTGCAAACATGATCTTTATCATTGCGAATACGGCTTTCGCCTTTCTGCCGGGTCTCATTGGTTGGTCAGCTGTCAAGAAGTTCGGTGGGAGTCCCATCCTTGGTATTGTTATCGGTCTCGTGCTTGTTCACCCCGACCTCTTAAGTGCTTGGGCATACGGGGACGCTGTAACGGAAGGAAATGTCCCGACGTGGAACTTATTCGGGTGGGAAATCGACAAAATCGGTTATCAGGGACAAGTACTGCCGGTTTTGGCTGCCTCCTATCTATTGACGAAAATTGAATTATTCCTTAGAAAGCGGGTGGCAGACAGTATTCAGCTGCTTGTTGTCGGCCCTGTAGCACTATTAGTAACAGGTATCCTTACATTCATTATTATCGGGCCGGTAACGTTCGCCGTAGGGAATGCGATTACAGATGGTCTTGTTTCCATCTTTAACTCCTTTGCTTGGCTTGGCGGATTGATTTATGGTGGTTTATACGGAGTGCTCGTCATCACGGGGATGCACCATACATTCCTGGCTGTTGATATTCAGCTGGTAGGAAGTACAGAAGGGACATTCCTCTGGCCGATGCTCGCTCTATCTAATATTGCACAAGGGTCAGCTGCTTTTGCCATCTGGCTCGCTGCGAAAGATGATAAACTGAAGGGTCTTGGTGTGTCTTCCGGTATATCTGCTTGGCTTGGCGTTACAGAACCAGCTTTATTCGGAGTGAACTTACGATTTAAATATCCATTCGTTATCGCTATAGCATCCTCGGCAATTGCAGGTTTATATATTTCATCTCAAGGTGTATTGGCAAGCTCGATTGGTGTCGGAGGAGTGCCGGGTATCTTCTCCATCATCCCGGAGTATTGGGGAGACTTCCTCATTGGTATGGCAATCGTCATCGTGCTGCCGCTTGTCGGAACTTACTTGTATGCAAAACGGAAGCAAGACGTTTAAAAATGAAAAAGAATCGGTGGTGTTATCATGAATGAACAACCATGGTGGAAGAAAGCAGTCGTCTATCAGATTTATCCAAAGAGTTTTCGTGATACGACTGGAAACGGAGTCGGTGATATTCAAGGAATTATTGAAAAGCTCGATTACTTGAAAGAGCTTGGAGTCGATGTCCTGTGGCTGACACCTATGTACAAATCCCCTCAGAACGACAACGGTTATGACATCAGTGATTACTATGATATTCACGAAGAGTACGGGACGATGGAAGATTTCGATCAACTTCTGCGGGAAACGCATGACCGCGGCATGAAGCTTATTATGGACATCGTCGTGAACCATACGTCCACGGAGCATGAGTGGTTCCAGGCATCCCGGATGTCCAAGGACAGTCCTTATCGGGATTATTATATTTGGAAGGACCCTGTGGACGGCGGGGCACCTACGAATTGGAAGTCCAAGTTCGGAGGCAGTGCATGGAAATATGAAGAGGAGACAGGCCAATATTACCTGCACTTGTTTGATGTTACCCAGGCAGATCTCAATTGGGAAAAGGAAGCTGTTCGAAAAGATGTTTATGATATGATGAGCTACTGGGCGGAGAAAGGTATCGACGGATTCCGATTGGACGTTATCAACCTCATATCCAAAGATCAGGAGTTTCCGAATGACGATGGTACCATTGCGCCAGGAGACGGTCGTAAATTTTACACGGACGGGCCGAAGGTGCATGAATATATGCAGGAAATGAATAAAGAAGTGTTTCGTCCTTATGACCTTATGACGGTCGGTGAGATGTCTTCGACGACGATTGACCACTGCATCAACTATACAGCCCCGGAGCGGAATGAATTGAGTATGACCTTCAACTTTCATCATCTGAAGGTGGATTATCCAAACGGGGAGAAATGGACCGTGGCGGACTTTGATTTTCATGAGCTCAAGAGCATCCTCTCCACATGGCAGGAAGAGATGCACAGAGGGAATGGATGGAATGCATTATTCTGGTGTAACCATGACCAGCCCCGTGTGTTGTCCCGGTTTGGAGACGAGCAGAATTATCCGTTGGAATCCGGGAAAATGCTGGCAACGACAATTCACATGATGCAGGGTACTCCTTACATTTATCAAGGGGAAGAATTCGGAATGACGAACCCCGGCTTCTCTTCTATCGATCGCTACAGAGACGTGGAATCCTTGAATATGTACGAAGCGTTCCAAGCGGAAGGGTACAAAGAGGAAGATATCCTTGCGATTCTTAAGCAGAAGTCGCGTGACAATTCCCGTACGCCGGTACAATGGACGGCAGAAAAGAATGCAGGTTTCACGAACGGGACACCGTGGATTGACGTAGCGGACAACTATGAAACGATCAATGCAGAAAAAGCCATGAAAGAGGAAGGATCTATTTTCCAACACTATCAAGAGCTGATTCGTCTGCGGAAAGAATATGATATTATTACTCATGGAGACTACCGCCTGATTTCTCCGGAACATGATCGTGTGTTTGCGTACCTGCGGGAGTGGAACGGAGAACGGTTATTGGTCGTTAACAACTTTTACGGGGAATCCGTTGATTTTGTTCTTCCGGATGATATAGAAACTTCAGGACAATCCGAAGTGTTGGTAAACAATTATGAGAATGCTCCGGCACTTGATGAAAAACTGGAACTTCGTCCATATGAGTCGGTAGTTTACTATTGGAAAGATATATAATTAAGTAAAGAACGGTGAAGACCGATGAAAAACAAGTATTTTGTTATCTACAGTGAATTGGCGGAGAGAATTCAAAGTGGAGTGTTGACTCCAGGGGATACCCTTCCTTCCGAGCACGAGCTGACAGATGAATTCCAGACATCTAGAGAGACAATCCGAAAAGCTTTGCACCTGCTTGCTCAAAACGGCTATATTCAAAAAGTGCGGGGGAAGGGATCTGTGGTACTCGATCACGGGAAATTCGAATTTCCTGTTTCCGGATTGACGAGCTTCAAGGAGCTTGCCGATCAGATGGGGCAGACCTTCCATACGTCTGTTCACGAATTGGCGCGTATCAGTGGACAGGGGGAGTTGGGGGAGCGGTTGAACTGTCCTCAGCAAACCAACCTGTGGAAGGTTGTCCGATCGCGGGAAGTAGGAGGAGAGAGGATTATTCTCGATAAAGACTTCCTTCGTGAAGACATCGTTCCGGATTTGACGAAGGAAGCAGCCGAACGTTCCCTATACGAGTATTTGGAAAACGAATTAGGTCTTGTCATCAGTTTCGCTAAAAAGGAGATTGTTGTCGAGCCGGTTACGAAAGAAGACGAAAGCTATCTGGATCTAGCCGGACATCCGCAAGTTGTCGTGATCCGCAGTTACGTCTATCTGGCGGATGCAACGGTGTTTCAGTACACAGAGTCCAGACACCGTCCGGATAAGTTTCAATTCGTTGACTTTGCCAGACGTACCAAATTATAAATAAAACATGATGCAAAGAAGGACCGCAACGGTTCTTCTTTGTTTTTCTTACAGAAAGCGTTAGAATAGAGGCACACGAGAGAAAGGGGTGGAGAAAGTGTTCGTTATCGGAGCGACAAAGAAATTACAGAATGAGATAGATAAGCCGATCCAGGACGTAGAAGCATATAAAGAAGTACCTGAAATCCATCAATGGCATGCGAACCTGGTTACTTTCAACCGCAGGAAATGTTTAATCCTTGTCAACAATGCGACAGGCCTTAACCTGACCTTATTCGGATTGAGAAAGCCGCAATTCGACCACCTCGACACCGTCATTAAAGGTTCGCTCAAGCAGCTATTTCAACTGCTTGAAATTGACGAGTCTGTTGGGGAAGAAATGCTTAGGGCGGCAGATGAAATCGTATATACGAAAACAAAAAACAGGCGGGTCATAGGCATCATGAATGATCTTAAATCTACGATGGAACATCAGATCCAAGGCCAAGCCTATGAAGACATTGATGCCCAGAAAATAAATGAAGAAAATAATAAGATGCCTTTCCGTCCGCTGGAGCATACTTATCCTTATAAAACTTTCATTAAATATTTCCAAAATCAGTAGTGCTGTCCCGGCGCTGCTGATTTTTTTCATGAAAAAAAGACCTCTACCGGGTCAGGGTAGAGGTAAATGTTTATATAGGTATAGGATTAGGGGAGGTGCTTAAAAACTGTTACATACTACTAAAAAAGAAGTTAAACTACGTCTTCAACTAATGGTCTTGGATAGGTACGTACTGCCTCATCCTGTGTCAAAGGAGCTAAGACAGAAACAACAATGCCAACTGCAGCGATGAAAGCGATGGCTTTCTTCATAAGATCATGCCTCCTAAATGAGAATGTTTATTTAACAATTGCATTGCTAACCTTAAATATTCAGAAGAACGCTTATACATCCTTTGCTTCTCAAATAAGTCGGCTAGGAATTTAGCGTATCTGATGACATACTCCGGATCCTTCATTTCTTTGAAATATGGAAGTACTTCATCTTCAAGAAATTCAAGGGTATCTGGAGCGTTCGTTAGTATCTTTTGAAAAACATCAAAATGATACGTGTGCTCTTTTGAAGGGAAATCTACAAGCCTTTGTTTACCTTCATTTACCCAATAGAGGCATCCTTCCTTGTTACCTATGAGGTAGTGCTCGAGGATTAATCCGTGAATAATATTCATGTATTCATAGATATCATAGGTGGAAGATGATGCTTCTGTGTACTCCAGGCTCTTTTTGTAATGCTCGATGGATAACGTATGATTATCTAGATTAGAGTCTAAAACAGCCATGTTAATATAAACCAGTTTCAACTGCTGGTGGTCCTTAGTCTGAGAAGCGATCTTGAGAGCAGACTCGTAATTCTCCCTCGCTTTTTCATGATTCTGGAGCCTGCTGAAACTTATTCCTAAAATGAGATGGCAATCAGCACTCTTTCCTAGGTCGTAATGATCTTTATAAATGCGGAGTGCCTGTTCTGTATAAAAAATAGAAGCTGACACATGGTGCGCCTGACTTGAACTTAGTGCCAAGTGGTAGAAAAGGTCGCTCACTTCCCAGCTTTCCATATTCATGGAGCGCGATAAGACTTCCGCCTTCATCAACTGCTGGAATGATTCCTCGAAATCACTTCGGTAATACTGGAGCAGTCCATTGCTCAAATGATAGTAGTACTTCATCTCATCATCAAATGTATCCAGGTGCTGCTTTATTTCACTCCATGCTTCATAAGCCTCCTCCACTTCGTTTTCTAACAAAAAGTGGCGGATGCTGTACAGCTTGTAGTAAATATAAAGGTGATGATTGTTCCGCATATCCTGCTGACTGAGCAGCTCCTCCTTCAACCTTCGTGCTTCTTCCTTCCGCTTGAACATGATAGCTTCATACCACTTTTTCAGCTTTTCTTTGGAAGGGTGGCTGTAGGAAGCGTCATGGAATTCCAATCCCAGACGTTCATATAGCATTTCCAGCACTTCGGAGGCAGGCACGGTCTGATTGTTCTCAATCTTAGACAGATATGCCGGCGAGATGATTCCATCTGCTAACTGGTTTTGCGTCAAACCCTGTTTCACCCGATGGAACCGGAGCACTTTACCATATTCCATTTTCAACACACCTAGTTGATCAACTGTCGACTCTTAAGAGATGTTGCTCTTTCGAATCTATTTTTAGAATACATCCTCAATTAGTAATAATCAACTATATTTACCAGTTTCCCAAGTCTCCCTTTAAACGGCCCTTTAAGAGGTTTTTTGACTGGTGACTTTCCTGATATAAAGGGAAACCTGATTTTCCAGGGTGAGAAAACTATCGTAATTTGTCATTATAAGGAAACCTTGCATAGGGACGATGTCTTACGGGTATGGGGTTTATAGGAAAAAAACGCCAAATTACCAGGCGGTAAACCATGTGAAGGAGGAATCGGTGTGGGTTATAACGTCACACAAAAGCTGATTAACAGCCATCTTATTCAAGGAGAAATGACACCAGGTTCGGAAATAGGATTAAAAATTGATCAAACCCTTACCCAGGATGCAACAGGGACAATGGTGATGCTTGAGCTTGAAGCGATGGGGGTGGAGCGGGCACAGACGGAAGCGTCCGCTCAATATGTCGACCATAACTTAATACAGGAAGACAATAAGAACCCGGATGACCACCTGTTCCTGGAAAGTGCAGCCAAGCGTTTCGGTTTGCATTTCAGCAGGCCGGGAAACGGAGTGAGTCATCCCGTCCATATGCAGAGGCTCGCTGCTCCCGGGAAGACGCTGCTTGGATCGGACAGTCATACGTGTGCGAATGGATGTATGGGCATGCTTGCCATGGGGGCTGGTGGAATCGATGTTGCTATGGCTATCGCAGGAGAGCCTTTTTATGTGAAAATGCCGAAAGTGTGGGGAGTGAAGGTGACCGGTGAGCTTCCTGATTGGGTAAGCGCAAAGGATGTCATTCTTGAAATGCTGCGTAGACATGGAGTAAAAGGGGGCGTCCATCATGTTTTTGAATATTACGGCCCGGGTTTGAAAAACCTTACGGCGATGGACCGCCATGTCATTGCAAATATGGGAGCGGAACTAGGCGCTACGGGAACGGTTTTTCCAGCGGACGAAGTTACGCGTCGTTTCATGGCACGGCAGGGGAGGGAAAAAGAGTGGTTTGAGCTCTTGCCTGATGAGGGAGCGGGGTACGATGTGCATGACGAATTGCATCTCTCTGACCTGGCCCCTCTCATTGCAAAGCCTTCCAGTCCGGGGAATGTGGTGCCGGTCGAAGAGGTGGAAGGGGAGGCGATCTATCAAAGCTATGTAGGTTCTTCCGCTAACCCTGGGTACCGGGATTTTGCAGTAGCATCAGAAATCGTCGCTGGTAAACAAGTTGCGGACGGTGTTTCGTTTGATATCAACCCGACATCCAGGCAGATGCTCGTCGATCTATCTCAGAATGGTCATATAGCTAATTTCCTCCAGGCAGGAGCAAGGCTTCACCAAGCGGGATGCAACGGATGTATCGGCATGGGACAAGCACCGGCGACAGGAAGAAACAGCTTGCGGACGACTCCCAGGAATTTTCCAGGGCGTTCCGGAACGAAAGAGGACAGCGTGTATCTATGCAGTCCGGAGACTGCTGCAGTAAGTGCGTTGGAAGGGAAGATTACAGACCCTAGAAAATCGGGTCTCGCTTATCCTTCGATCGTTGAACTTGAAAAGCCGACGGTAGATACGCGGCTGCTTGACGATCCGCTTCCGCTTTCGGAAGCAAAAAAGGTTAACCTCGTGAAAGGTCCTAATGTGGCTTCCATTCCGGAAATGGGTGAGCTTCCAGACGAAATGGAGCTCCCTGTATTATTGAAAATGGGGGATGACATTTCGACGGATGAAATATTAGCAGGCGGGGCGAGAGTCCTTCCTTACCGAAGCAACCTTCCGGAAATCAGTAAGTTTGCCTTCGAAATTGTAGATGACACCTATTACGACAGGGCGATGGATGTGAAAGAATCCGGCGGCCATGCGGTTGTTGCCGGTGCGAATTACGGGCAGGGATCGAGCAGGGAGCATGCGGCTTTAGCTCCGAAGTATCTTGGATTGCAAGTGGCTATTGTCGAAGACTTTGCCCGTATTCACTGGCAGAACCTTGCTAACTTCGGTGTACTACCACTAACCTTTACCAATGCTGATGATCTAGAGAAGCTGGAAGAGGGAGATGTTCTTCAATTTAAGGATCTGCGGAACAAACTCTCTAAATCCTCTACCTTTCATGTCGAAGTAAAGGGGAAAGACCTACAGATTGAAGTGGAGCATGCTCTTTCGGAGCGTCAAATTGAAATCATGAAGGCGGGCGGTCTGATCAATTGGGTGAAGGAGCGCCTGGATAAGGACTGATTTAATACAAATAGAAAAGCCGGACCTGAAAAGGTGCCGGCTTTCTTTATTAGTCTTGTTGAGCTGTTGTGTGAATCGGTTTAAGGTTTCTTTCGATTTCTTCCCGTTTTTGTTCAAGAAACGGCGGAAGTGCCAACGCTTCCCCCAGACGATCTTCCGGTTCATCCGTGGCGAAACCAGGACCATCTGTCGCCAGTTCAAATAAAATGTGGTTCGCTTCCCTGAAATAAAGGGATTGGAAGTAGTAGCGATCGACAAGCCCGGAATTCGGGTACCCGGCAGCATCAATGATTTCTTTCCATTTGGTGAGTTCTTCCTTGTTCTCCACCCGGAAGGCGACGTGGTGGACGCTTCCTCTTCCAGGTCGTTCCCGTCTGTCTGCATCCGTCTCTTCCACGTGGACCTCTGCACCTGTGCCACCTTCGCCTGTGCTGAAGACAGTCCAATTATCGTACTCACCTGTTTTTCGGAATCGCAGAATTTCTGTAAGGACATGCTCCGTTTTACTCTTATCAGAGACAGTAAGTCTTACAGGTCCCAGCCCTGTAATACCAAAATCAGCTGGTACCTCGGATCCTTTCCATGGGATTCCGGCTGCTACACCCTTGTTATGTTGATCGGATACAAGCATTAACCGTTGGTCTTCCGGATCACGGAAAGACAGAGTGAGGCGTCCGAAGCGCTCCTCCATTGGATCATGGGCTACTTGATGCTGTTGGAATCTCTCGAGCCAATAATTTAGTGCTTCGTCGTTTGGGACGCGCAGCGTGGTCGTCGATATGCTCTGAGAGCCCGGATAGGTGTGTCCGGCGCGATGAATTTCAAAAAAAGTTAAATCGGTTCCGGGACGTCCTTTTTCATCGGCATAAAACAAGTGATACATGGAAGGGTCGTCTTGGTTAACAGTTTTTTTTACTAAACGCATTCCTAATATGCGGGTATAAAAGTCAAAGTTTTTCTCTGCATTTGCTGTGATGGCTGATACGTGATGGATGCCTTTAAGTTCCATAAAGGTTCCTCCTCTGATTATCTCGAATTCAAGATAATTATAATACGCAGAGGATACATTGTCAAAAGAAGCTACTTTACTCGTTCAAATGGAAAAATCCTCGTTTGTAAAGTTTTAGAATAATAGGCGGTTGGATCTTGTTCTGTTACGAAGGAGGGGAGGAAATCGAGCAATTGATTGACAGGAAGGTCGACTTTGACTTTCTGCAACCGCCAGTGCTTATGCTGGATTGGTCCCTTGTACACCTTTTGGCCTCGGACTGTCCAGAGGGCATATCGTTCGGTAAGCCAGTAAAGAAGGGATCCTGGTGCAGGATGAACGGCAGGGGAAAAATGAGATGCCTCCATATGGAAATGAGCGTTCGGATAGCCTTTATGAATTCTTCTGCTGGAGAAATGAATCCTCTCCGGTGTCGTGTCCATCCGCATGGATGCATGCACGTAAGGAAGAGAAAATCCTGTTCGGGCTAAAAAAACGCCGAGGGGGTGATCGGCATCCAAAGTGAGGAAATAAACTCCTGGTTCTCCTTTATAAGTGACATAGGTACGGACATTCAATTCCAATAATTGATTGCCGAAAGGAAGAGAAGGAAGGTTCTTGAACCGGATGTGGTTCATACGAAACGGGACGACGGCTATCCAAGCCGAACCGTCAAATTCGTCCAACTCAAACACACTTGGTATATACCTGGCCAAAATCTCAGCGGGTACGGGCCAATGGAGGAAGATAAGATCTTCCCATTCCTGATGCATAATCCATTTTTTTGAAGACATTCTCATCACCTCCCCAATGGTTTACCCGCAGGGAGGGAGAATCATACATGAATGTGAAGATCGTCACTTCATTCGGAGCGGAACGTTTTTCCGCTCTTCTCGCTTGTGCAGTTCTTTCTTCAGCAAGAGGATGAATTCTTCTTCCAGGTTCAAATCCACTGCTCTTTTTAGAGAGTCCTGCAACACCTTGTAGGAGAGCCTTTCGACAATCATGCGGTTGCCCCCTTTACTTTGCTATGACGGAAGTGCGGTCGATGCCGTAGCTGCTCCTATAATTCGTCCATGTGAATCAAAGATAGGTTGGCAGAATACGTCGTAACGAATCAATCCCTCGGATAACGGGAAAGGAATTGTTTTTCTGATGCTCTGTCCTTCCTCTATGACCTTGCTTTTTAATTGCATTAATTCAGTAGTACCGACGTTATCATCCAATTCATCATCCCTTTTCCCGATCACGGAGTTCATTTTGAAATCAGGGTGCGGGTTATACATCCAGGTATAGCGTAGATCCAAGTCGCAGTGTGCGACGGTAATTGGAGAATGGACCAATGCTGTTTCAAATGGTTCGCTCAGGTGTTCGGTATAAAAGAGTGAAGGATTTATGTGAAGAAACGAAGCAATTTGAGAAGCGACCGCCATGCTGGGATTGCGCGTTCCATTTTCGATTTGAGCATAATAGGCCCGGTCGATATGTGCGCCTGCTGCGATTTGTTGTTGTGTCAGTCGTTGTTCTTTTCTAAGTTTGATAAGCCATCTTCTCATGGTTAAAATCACACCCTACTTTCTTTTTTCATATAAATATTTCTTCCTATATATATAAAATCCTTGTGGCAGTTTGCAACGTAGTGGAATTTCTTTGCTTAGAAGAAAACTTTCGTATAAATAGTAATTATAACGATTTATTTCGAGTATGTTCGACGAAATTTTTAGCAGCTGTGTAAAAAAATACATAGCTTCGCCTACAGGTCTGATATAATCAAATCGGCTTGCATTTTTCAAGGGGAAGAGGAGGAAAAGGATGACTTGGGAAATCCTGAATATATTAGCTGTCAGCGCTTTTGCTTTCAGTGGGGCCATTGTCGCTCTCAACGAAAGGTACGACATATTCGGTACGTTTATTCTCGGGATTGCGACACCGTTCGCAGGTGGGATTATTCGTAATATCGCATTAGGGATCCCGGTCGTCCATGTTTGGCAGCAGGGATATCTGTTTTATGTCGCGCTTGGAACAATCGCTGTTGTCTATTTCTTTCCGAAGACATGGGTGATGGCATGGGACAGATGGAATTTCTATCCGGATGCCGTTGGTTTATCCGCTTTTGCTCTTCAAGGGGCCTCCTTTGCGGTCGCCAACCAATTTCCGCTTGGAGGCATCATTTTTTCGGCAATCCTGACAGGAGTCGGGGGCGGCGTTGCCAGAGATGTGCTTGCACAGCGCCGTCCGATGGTTCTTCATCAGGAAATATACGCAGTATGGGCAATGCTTGTGGGGCTGGCAGTCGGCATCGGGCTTGTAGATGTAGGGAGTGCGTGGCAGACTTATGCATTATTTATTCTGATTATCTTGTGCAGGGTGTTCTCTTATCGATTAGGATGGCATCTAAGGTTTCGGGATTTGTATAGAATTTGATCATAAAAAGGCCGCCCCGCTTTGGGACGGCCTTTTCTACGATTAGCTGCAGTAAGACAAGTTTGGACAGGAGAAAGAAAACTTTCTCATTTTTTCTTTGTGATACGGAGTTCTTCTGTAGTTAATAACGGAAAAGGTCTCCGGAAAGGTAGCGCTCACCGGTATCTGGTGCGATACATACGACTACTTCGCCGGGATTTTTTTGTTTAGCTGCTTCGATGGCAGCCCAACAGGCGGCACCGCAGGAGGTTCCAAGGAGCAGCCCTTCCTCACGGGCGAGACGTCTCGTAATTTCGTAGGCATCTTCATCGGTCACTTGTAAGATTTCATCATAAACATCCTGATTCAGGATGGAAGGAATGAAACCAGGGCTTGTCCCGACCAATTTATGCTTCCCTGGCTTGCCGCCTGATAAAACCGGGGATCCTGCAGGCTCTGCTACATGGATAGTCATATCCTTGTAGCGTTTTTTCAACTCTTCTCCCGTACCTGTAATCGTCCCGCCGGTCCCGGCTGTAGAAACGAAGGCAGATAGAGGTTTGCCCAATTCATCCATAGCTTCGATGATCTCTGCAGCTGTCGTATGGCGGTGTGCATCCGGGTTTGCCGCATTTTCGAACTGCATCGGCATGAAGCTGCCTTCGATTTCTTCCACGAGTTCTTTGGCTTTCGCGATGGCTCCGGGCATTTTCGCATCTCCAGGCGTCAGGACGATTTCTGCACCGTATGCTTTCAGTAGATTGATTCGTTCCTGTGTCATCGTATCCGGCATAACGAGGATAGCGCGATATCCTTTTGCAGCTGCATTCATAGCAATCCCTATGCCGGTATTGCCGCTTGTCGGCTCGATAATGGTCGCGCCTTCCTTAAGCAGCCCTTCTTTTTCTGCTTGTTCCATCATATTGAAAGCGGCGCGGTCTTTTACGCTTCCGCTTGGATTGTATTTCTCCAGTTTCAGGTAAATATCGGCTCCACCTTCAGGAGCCACACGGTTCAGTTTGACTAACGGAGTATCACCGATCAAATCTGCTATGTTGTTAACGACGCGCATGTTGTCACTTCCTTTTAGTAGTGGGGATAATACTATTAGTTTATCACAGTCGGAAACCGGTTATCACATCCACTGCTTTCTGTCAGAACTTGTCTTCTACCACTTTCTGCGCTAACTGAAAGGAGTTTCTTGGTACGGAGATCTTGAACGCCAGCTGATTGGAGTTCAGGTTGAAACGATCTACCTGGACGTTGAAATTACTTGCTGTGTCCATCTGAGTGACGGCTACATAAATGTTCTCTTCGTTGGGATTTACGGTTACCCACTCAGGAAAGTCATAGTTATCTTTAACAAATTCCAGTACTTTTTTGTTCGGGAGAGGAAGCTTTCCGAGGGAAATGCGTTCCTGCTCCAGGATAAGATCTCCGTTTTCCTGAACAACCGGACTTAATTCCACTTTAATCGGAATGACCTGATCGAAGGCTTTAATATTCCCTGCCAACGTTACGTTACGGTCAAGAGATATGGAATAGTCAAAGCCGGTTTTTTCCGAGAACTCTCCGAGGTAGTCGTTTGCCAGCTGCTCCAGATTCTCCTTCGTCGATACAATAGTGAATTCCGCATCCTGTGTTTCCTTCTGCTGATCGACATTGACGATGGTATAAGAGCTGGGAAGGAAAATAAGACCGACTACTGAAGCCACCACAAGAAAATTAATGATTGCCAGTATCCAAAAAGAGGTTCGCCATTTGTTGCTGAATAATAATTGTTTCATCTCTACATTCCACCTGTGTTATTGTTCGACGTCATCTTTGATATATTCCAACACACGTTTTGCCATTTGCTTGTAACCACGTTCATTCGGGTGGAAATTATCTTCCTCCCATAGAAGTTCATCCTCGGATCCTTCAAACAAGTCCCTCACCGGGATGAAAGTAACGTTCTCCTCTTCTGCAACGACCTCTTTGCTGATTTCGTTCCAATCTTCCATAATCTTCCCTAATTCGGGGATATTATCAAAGTAAAGATTAAAAGGATTGTAAAGACCGATCAGGTAAATAGGGGCATCCGGGTTCTCTTCGCGAATCATGGAAAAAATCGTTTCCAGTTGTGCTTGATAGGAATCCTGTGCGTCCACAAAGTCCTGGTAATTTAAGTTTGTAAAATTATCCTTCACAACTTTCATTACATCATTGGCTCCAATGGTTATTAAAATAAGGTCAGCTTCCTCTAAAGCGGTGGAAATTTCCTCCTGCTCCTCCAGGCGTCTGATCAGTTGATCGGTTCGGTTTCCCCGTTTCCCGAAGTTATCAATGTGAATCAAATCTCTTTCCTTATTACTGTTGAATGTGTCCTCTAAAATTCCTACGTAACCGCCATTGTCCGTATCATCTCCAACCCCTTGAGTCAGAGAATCACCGAGGGCTACAATTTCCATGTCATCTTTCACGAACAACCCTTTCGCACTGTCGATGACGCCGGTGAATACATCTTTCAGTCCCTCGCTGATAGCTCTGTCTGAATCTTCTTCGTCGGGTGAGAATTCCTGTTCCTTCGGTTCCGAGGAAGCCGGCTTGGACTCCGAGCGCTCCTTTTTAACTGTTGAATGATCCGAATCTGTCGAATGCTCTTCAGGAGTATAGATAAATGCGGCTGTTATGAAGAAGGCCAGGAATAAGGAGAGTGAAATGGAAGCGATCCATCTCCATTTTTTCAACGTGCATCCCTCCTGGAAAGTATTGGCTTTATTATATGCTGGTGACATATGTTTGGGAAATGGAAAAGTTTTATCTACAATTATATCACGAAGACTATACAATAAACATACGGGAGCCCTTGTCAGAACATGAGGGTGGAGCGGTCGATTTATTCAAAGGAGAGAGAAGCGATGGAAGATCAAATGACGATATCGGTACGAGATCTTGTATCTTATGTTTACCGGACAGGAAGTATCGATGAACGTTTTCAATCGAATACCGCTTTAGTGGAAGGAACGGCAATTCATCAGGAAGTCCAGAAGACATATAGAGATGGGGATGAGAAGGAATTATTTCTTCAGCATGAGTTTCAGCAGGAAGGAATAGTTCTACTCGTTCAAGGAAGGTGTGACGGTCTGCTCCAGACGGAGGACGGCCCTGTTGTCGACGAAATAAAGTCGACAGCGAGAGAGTTGGAAGAATTGGATGAAGACACCCACCCTGTCTATTGGGCTCAGGCAAAAGGGTATGCCTTCATGTATATGCATGACCACCATTTAAATCACATCGTTGTGCAGCTTACTTATGTTCAAAAAAAGACGAAAGATAAAAAGCGGATGCGAAGGACGTTCCGGTATGAAGAGCTGAAAGCATTCATGGAAACGACCGTGAAGGCTTACTCCTCTTATGCTGGAATTCTTCTGCACATAAGAGAGCAGAAAAAACGTACCGTTCCGGATCTGGAGTTTCCCTTCAGCGGCTACCGTAAAGGACAACGGAAGCTGGCTGGAAGTGTGTATCGGACCATCAAAGAAAAACGGCATTTATTTGCACAGGCTCCTACTGGAATCGGAAAAACGATTTCTACTTTATTTCCTGCTGTGAAAGCTTTCGCTGAGGGAGGGCTGGATAGAATCTATTACCTGACAGCGAAGACGATCACACGTTCCACAGCCGAGGAGGCGCTGCAGTTGATGGAAAAGGAAGGTCTGGAAATCAGGTCTGTCACTTTGACGGCTAAAGATAAGATCTGTTTTCAGGAAGAAACCATCTGCCAGCCGGAGTATTGTGAATTTGCGGACGGGTATTATGACCGAATCAATGGTGCGATTGTTGATATATTGAGAAAGGAAACAACCATGACGAGGCACACAGTGGAAGAGTATGCGCGCAAACATCGCGTCTGTCCATTTGAATTTTCCCTGGACTTGTCGGATGTCGCTGATGTGGTCATCGGAGATTACAATTATATATTTGACCCCCGTGTAGCTTTAAAGCGGCTGCTTCCGGAGAAAAAGAAGAAGACCACACTGCTTGTCGACGAAGCCCATAATCTTGTCGAGCGTGCCCGAGAGATGTATTCTTCTAAATTGGGGAAAAGGGATCTTGAAACGGTGGCTGAAGACTGGCGTGGAGAGCAGGAGGAGGTGGCACGCGCTGCCGACTCTGTCGTGAAAGACTTAGCCCGGCTGGAGGATCCGAAGACGCCCCATAAACAATTGGATGAAATTCCAGGGGCGTTGGAAGAAGGTGTGGAACGGTTTATTAATCAGGCAGAGCCGGTTCTCCAGGAAAGGGGAGAAGATGTACGTAAAGAACACCTGCAGGATGTGTACTTTCAATCACAGAATTTCCTTCGGATACTGGAGCTGGTCGATGACCACTATCGTTTCATAGGAGATAGCAGCGCAGGCGATTTTCAATTGACTTTGTTTTGTCTGGACCCGTCTCTGGTCCTGAGGAAAGTATCCGGCGGCTTCCGGTCCAGTACTTTCTTCTCGGCGACGCTGTCGCCGTTTGCTTATTACAAGGAGATGCTCGGAGGTTCGAAAGAAGATTATATTCTCCAGCTTCCATCTCCGTACGATTCTGATCAAATTGATGTGCAAATAACTCCGCTTTCGACACGGTACAAAAACCGACAGGAAACGTCACGTGCCATTGCGGAACGGCTTGATGAGCAAGCGGGACACCTTCAAGGAAACCATTTGTTTTTCTTTCCTTCCTACCAGTACATGGAGTTGGTATATGATGCTTTCCGGAACGTATCGGACTATAAGGCTGTCATGCAGGAGCGGGGAATGGATGAAGACAGGCGGGAAGATTTTCTCTCTCAATTCGTTCCCGGCGGAAACCTGATTGGATTTGCCGTCCTTGGCGGGATCTTCTCAGAAGGTGTCGACCTCAGAGGAGATCGGCTGAATGGCGTAGCGGTTGTGGGAATCGGTCTTGCACCCAGAAGCTTCGAAAGAGAACTGATCATGGACTATTTTAAGAGCAAGGGTCGGAATGGTTATGATTATGCCTATGTTTATCCAGGTATGAACAAGGTGCTTCAAGCAGGTGGACGTCTCATCCGATCAGAGAAAGATCATGGCATTATCCAATTGATCGATGACCGCTTCTTGACAAGGAAATACTTGCAGCTGCTTCCCGAGGAGTGGGGAAATTATCGAATGATGAAATAATAAGATTTCCCGGGGAATAAAATGTAAGTATTCCATGAAACCCAGGATATTTTAGATTTTCTCTAGGATATCCTGGCAGAAGGATTCGACATGGGTACGGTTTTCTCCGGATATTCCGTATATGTCATAAATCGCACCATCAACGATCGAGTGTAATAGGGCTGTATCCATCTGTGGATCGGCCTTTTTGCCTTCCACCAGCTGTTTTGTTGTTTGGATGACGAGGTGCTTCTTATCTTCCGCCGGCAGCACATACGGAATTTTCTTGATATACCCGGAAGTAATCATATTCGTTCGGTTGAGTACTTTTCTTACCATATATTTAATGAGCTGGCTGTTTAACAAACCCAAATAGTAGAATAAATCCTCCTCATTTTCCGGGAATAGATTGGCATTCACTCCGAAAAGGCTGTTTTCCGGCAGGTAGG
Source organism: Halobacillus sp. KGW1 (assembly GCF_001592845.1). Taxonomy (NCBI): domain Bacteria; kingdom Bacillati; phylum Bacillota; class Bacilli; order Caryophanales; family Bacillaceae; genus Halobacillus; species Halobacillus sp. KGW1. The sequence continues at coordinate 839,953 of NZ_LSOC01000003.1, read as the reverse complement.
CTGCGGAGAAGTCTACGCCCATGGAGGAACAAGTAATTCCCCGTCTATAGAAATAAGCCCTGTTCCTAACGGTGAAAGATGGATAAATCGCCTCATTATCTTCCCAATCTTTATGAATATAAAATTTCGGTTCATAATACCATGCATCCTTTACCCCGCCATTTTTATAGAACGGAAGCCATTCCTGATCATCTTTCACATCCTCACGCCTGCGCAGGAAAAGGGTGTCATTCCCTGTTGAGATTCCTGTACCGCCTTTTAAGACATTTCCTAACTCTTCATGGGGACGCAGAAAGTGAGCAAGAATCTCCTCGGGAACGTTGACTGCGAAGTTGTTGTTGGGAAGATCGTGGAAGTGCGCTTGCTTTAAGTATTGGATCTTATCCTCTGTGATATTTTGGTATTCCTGCGTTTCCAGACGGTCTACCAGCTTCATGACCATATCTTCCGGGCGTTCATTTCCCTCTTTCTTTTTTAATGTCAGGATGGCTGTTCGAACATCTGCCTTTCCTTTGTGAAACAGTCTGCGTGGTGCAAGGACAATCTCTTTTATGATGGTTTTTTCCAATAAGTAGGCTCTGAATTTTCGATAATACACGTTCGTAAGGAAAGAGTCCTGCACGATCATTGTCAAGACTCCGCCGGGCTTAAGCAGCTTGATCCCGTTGTGGATAAATAAAGAATAAAGATTATGCACACCGATGCCGCCGTAGCGTGCTGTAATGGCTTTTTTGTTTTCGGTGAAGTAGTCGCTCTGACGTTTTGATTTGTAAGGAGGGTTGCCGACAATGGCATCAAACTTTTCTTCCAGTTCGACCTTAAGAAAATCGACGTGACGGAAAGTGATACCCTCATGCGGGGAAGGAGTAGCTGTATCGATATCGTAAGCGTGAATTTGGGAAGGGGAGAAGCCCTCTTTCAATAAGGAATAAACAAAGACACCGTCACCGGTGGCAGGGTCCAATATCTCCGGGTTCCTTCTATTATCTGGCAAGTGATTGGATAAAGTCTGGACCATGTATTCTACTGTTTCCGGCGGTGTACCGTACTGGCCCATGGACCTTTGTCTTGAGAACATACTACCCCTCCTGGTACTTTTTAGGTATACATTACTATAATTATAGGTAAATGTCACCAATTAATAGTCTTATAGTCATTTATTATTCCAATAAAATAACAAAGGGAGGGAGTATATAGTCTTGTTTTGGGCTTTTTTTAGAAGGAGTGTGATTCTGTGGAAAGGAAAATACCCGAATCTGAATAAGGGGAATTCACTACAAATGTTTTTGTTAACCTATAAAAAATAAAGTTGACAATAGGTTTTCCTTTCCCTTATGTTTATAGCAGACAAGTTCTAGGAGGAGTGACCATGGGGAAATCGAGGATGACAGCATACGACATTACATTAGGTGCATTATTCGTCGCTTTGATGGCAGTGGGAGCAAACATAACGGCTTTCCTGCCTTTCCTGCAGGTTCTTGGTGTTCCATTGACCTTGCAGACATTTATCGCAGTTTTGGCAGGATTGATTCTTGGTAGTAGATTAGGCTTCTTTTCCATTCTTGTGTATGCCGTCCTGGGGTTGATCGGGGCGCCTATCTTTGCCGGCTTCGGCGGTGGGTTATCCACGGTCTTCTCACCGACATTCGGATTTATCATCTCTTATTTTATCCTTGCATACTTTGCCGGAAAGGTTGCAGAAACGAATCGGCGGCTGCCGGTATATATTGCCGGAGCGCTCGTCGGTATCGCGGTCAATTACTTGATCGGAGTGAATTGGTTCTATGGGGCAATGAATTTCTGGGTCGAAGGAGATCCAGTGAGTTATGTAGTATCATGGACGAGCATGGTCCCATTTTTGATTAAGGATATTGTCCTGGCTGTCTTTGGCGGGTTATTTGCCTATCGTATGGAGAAATCTTTTCTGTACAAAACGCCGCTGCGCCAATCGGCGTGAAGGACACAAAAAAGCAGAGGGAGCTCCCTCTGCTTTTTTGTGTTTATTCTGTTATGGATCTCCCATGAATCCAAGTCATTAGTGCAAAGAGGAAAAACGCAAGAAGAAGGATCGTGCCGCCGACGATGAAAAATACGGTATTGAGAGTTCCTAATCCGGGGAGAGGCTGCGTATAGTAAAGCCACATGCCGACAGTCAGTCCGAATACACCGAAAAAAGACGTCCATACGTGTGCTGCGGCCAGCTTGGACTCTTTCGGAATAGGAAATACTTTATAGAAGACGCCGAACGCAAACAAAGACAGCCATCCGACAACGAGAATATGAGCATGGATAGCGCTGAGCTGCAGTCCGCCACCGCCGGCCATGTGCGAGCCGATGAATGCCCCGACCAAAGCATAAATGGCTGAAGTTCTTATGAAAAATCGAGTACGATCCATAGATAAAGAGAGCCTCCGTTTCTTTCGGTTTACGTTATTATATCTAAGTTTCCTCTTAATGGAAACTATGACGGTAAGGATCAAACGATGATAAAAACAAATGGCCTGTATTTGGAAAGGTGCGGGCCTTAAGATATGATAGTGGTAGATATACATAGGAAATGAGGGAATGAAGATGGAACAAAGAAGAGCGACATTCATGAATGATATGAAGGAAAAGAATATCGATGCAGCATTTATCAACTCTGCAGAAAACTTTTATTACTTGACGGGTTTCTCCACAGATCCTCATGAAAGACTGCTGGGTCTCCTGATCTTCCCGGAAGCTGATCCAATAGCTATTCTCCCTGGGATGGAAGAGGGACAGCTGCGGGATGCCGGTTGGGCGTATGACGTAATCGGCTATGCCGATCATGAGAACCCTTGGACGCTGATGAAAGAAAAGCTTGGAGAAAAAGCGCTTCTCCGCGCTGGTGTAATAGGGATTGAGAAGGAAGTGTTATCTTACGGACGGAGTGAAGCTTTCTTCGATATATTTAGAGAAGCGGCGGTCGTAGATGTAGAAGGAATGCTTAATGATATGCGTCTTGTTAAAGATAAAACCGAAACAGCCATCATGCGGGAAGCCGCAGAACTCGCAGATTACGGAGTGAAGGTAGGGAAAGAAGCGCTTAACGAAGGCGTTACGGAAATGGAAGTGCTTGCCACCATTGAGTATGAGCTGAAGAAAAAAGGAGTAGCGGAGATGTCCTTTTCCACCATGGTTCTCTTCGGTGAGAAATCCGGGCATGCTCATGGTAATCCAGGAAACCGCCGTTTGAAGGCTGGGGACCTCGTGCTGTTTGACTTGGGTGTCGTTTGGAAAGGCTATACTTCGGATATTACAAGAACCTTCGCATACCGATCTGTCAATGATTCTCAGAAAGAGATTTATAATACGGTTAAACAGGCGCTGGAGGCCTCACTTGCCATCAGTAAACCGGGAACGAGGATCGGAGACTTGGATACAGCTGCCCGTGATGTAATTACAAAAGCCGGTTATGGAGATAAATTCCCTCACCGCATCGGCCACGGACTCGGTATCAATGTCCATGAATTTCCTTCTATGAGTCATTTAAATGACGGTGTGTTAAAGCCGGGGATGACGTACACCATTGAACCCGGAATTTATGATCCGGCCGTTGGAGGGGTTCGTTTGGAAGAAGACGTATTAATTACGGAAGATGGCTTTGAAACGTTGACAAAAACACCGATAGAATTGGAAATTGTGGAATGAGTGGGGAGGGCGGACTCCAGGAAAAGGGAGTCTGACCATTTATCCACTTAAGTTTCATGACAGACTGGAAAAAGCCGCCTGAATAGGCGGCTTTTCTTATTAGGAGGCAGCTGGTTGATCTGTGTCGGGTATTTCAGTAGTGGCCATATCCTTGGTGCTCGTTTGCTGGAGTGCTTCTGCTTTATGGACAAGCGCAGCCATCGTGGCAAGTTCATCGTCGCTGATTTCTTTGAGTTCATCAAACATTTCGACAGACTCCTGGGTGATGAAGGTAACTTGCTCTACCGCTGCTACGATCTGCTGTACACCGGCAGACATTTCGTGTGTAGATACGGAAGTTGCTTCGTTGTTTTCCGCAATTACTTGTGTTGCTGCAAGTATTTCTCCGAATAACCTGCCTACTTCCTCCATAGATTTTGAGGTTTCATCGGACTCTTTCAAGCCTTTTTCCATGGAGGAAACGGCGGCTTCCGTCTCCTGTTTGGTACCATCGACAATTCTGGTCACTTGATCAGATGAATTCTTCGTCTGTTCTGCAAGCTTGCGTACTTCATCAGCAACGACGGCGAACCCTTTGCCGTGTTCACCGGCTCTTGCTGCTTCAATGGCAGCATTCAGGGAAAGTAAGTTGATCTGTTCGGATATGTCCGTAATCACTTTGGCGATGGAACCGATCTCTCTTGACTTCGTCCCCAGATTTTTAACTACTTCATAGCTGTCTGTAACTGTATCATTTAAGCTGCGCATCTGTTCGATGGATCCTTGAATGGTTCCATTCCCTTCCTGCGTCCGTTCCAGGGCCATGGAAGACTGTTCGGATATGTCGGACGATCGATTTGATAAATCAAGAATCGCTGAATTCATTTCCTCAAGCGCGGCAGAGCTTTCTTCCGTTGCAGCCAGCTGTTTATTAAGTCCGACACCCACTTCGTCCATGGCAGCACGGACGATTTCTGCTTTCTCAACAGCTTCGTACCCTTTGTCTATGAGCCCGGCTGTATCATATTCCTTTTGGGGGATATCGGTGGTTTCCGGAATCTCTGTCACCAACTCCGGCTCAAAAGGAGTATGGTACTCTTCGTCCAAAACCTTTTTTCTTAAATCATTGTAACGGTAGGCGAAAAATATGGTAGTACCCAATAAGACGATACTGACGGAAGCTAACAGGTATAGGGTCATGCTTCATTCCTCTCCTTGTGTGCAGATGAAAGGTCTTTGATCACAATAATGGTTCCCTCTGATACAGAAGAAGGGATTCCTTTCAAGCGTTCGTTTTGCTTATACTCATGCATGATCGGCTTCCCGGCGAGGGTCTCATATTTTTGGAATCCATGGTATTTTTCCATAACACGGAAGGACTTCGGATTTGTCGCTTCTCCATAGACAGCTGAGAGGCCTTCTTCAACGGCTCTGTCCATAAGGGTGTTCGTCATGGATTGGATAATATCATGACGCTGCTCTTCAGCGGTGACCCCGATCATGAACAGATGGAGCATTTCTCCATCTTCTATGTCTTTCCCGTTACGGATTCTGTAGTCTTCTTTAAATTGGAGATCGACATCTTCCAATACGTGCAGAATGACATTCATGTCTTTGAAGGAGCCTTCAAAGACATCTTCTCCAATAATCTCTGGAGCATTCGTATCACCTGCAAGCACTCCTCCAACCTCCCCATTTTCGTCGACAGCTGCGATGCAGTAGCCTTGATCGACCGTCGCCTCCACATACTCTTTTGTGAATTGATAGAAGTCGTCATAGGTAATATCCAGGAGTCCGACCATCGGCTCCTGAACCCATTTGCCTGCTACGTCTACTCCGATGAAAGACGTAGCTAAGCATGCGCTGGCTTTATGAATGAAGAGATCGTCTTTGGAGGTCAGGATCTGATAGGTGTAAGTTTTTTGCTTTTGAATCATTGTTCATGCCTCCTTGTTTGTTTAATGCTGAATCACTTTTCCTTTAAATTGGATGCGTTCAAGGGCATTACGGAGCTGGACCTGTGCAATTTTCGAAGTAGGATAAATCATATGGATATCTTTGAAACCCAGACTGGAATAATAGTTGAGTGTGTCATCAAGCTGTCGGACGACAGAAGATGGAACGGTTGTCTGATGGGTGCCGTCGATCACCAGATTATAGCGCCGCTTATCGACTTTTTCGATCGTACTCTGCAAATCGACCATATACTCTGCGGCATCCTCCTGTTTAATCAATCCGAATACTTGAATCCTTACCTCTTTCTCCTGTTCCTGAATGACCATCTTATATTTTCTCTTATCAACAACAGTTCCTATCATTTTACATAATCTCCTCGCTTATAGAGTGGTCGTGTCTATTCATAAGGATTATCGACAAGATTCGATTGTTATTTAACTGCCAGGTGCAAAAGTTTATCATTCTATCTCGAAATAATATTTTTAACCTTTTCCACCTTTTGGACGATGTTCTATGTGGGAAGACCTAATACAAATGAGGTGGTTTGAAATGAAAGAAATACAAGCAATGTATCCTAGTGAAGATGGAAATGCAGAGAAGCGGGATCAAATAATCCACTATATAAGACAGCTGCTGGAGGGTGTTGATGAAAAGAAAAATCCAGAAAAGTTAACACTCGGACAGGGGGCGGAACAAGACGACAGATTCTATGAGAACCTCTCCGAGCGTGCAGAGATTCCCCTGAACAGGCAGTCTATTGAAAAAGTAATAGAGGAGTTAACGGAGCTTGCGGAGGGGCACCGGTTTGTAAACAGCCGATATGTCGCCAATGCTGCTCCACTCCCTAATATCCCGAGTATCCTCGGTAATCTGACTATGGTGCTTCTGAATGGCAATAATCTGTGGGATGTGGAGGGATCTGCTGCCGCGGCTGCGGAAGTTAAAATTACCAGTATGCTTTCCAAATTGGTGGGGTATGATCCGTCCGAAAGCGGAGGATATACGACGTGGGGAGGGCAGGGAGCGGTCTTTCAGTCGTTAAGGCTTGCCATAGCCAGACGCTTCCCTGATTCAAATAAAACGGGTCTCCCGGGTAAACTCTACTGTTTCTGTTCAGAGTTATCCCACTATAGTTTATACAAGGCGGTCGAAGCGACAGGAATCGGTACGGACCACTTAATTCGTGTAGAGACGAAAGAAGATCACTCGATGGACATAGAGGATTTGAAACATAAGATGAATGCAGTGATCAAGCAGGGGGGCATTCCTGTCTATGTTTTGGCTAGTACCGGAACGACAGACACTTTCGGGATTGATTCCGTGGCATCTATCAAAAACGCGACGGAGGAGATGGAGCGTCTGTATGGGTTGGATCCTGTCTACATTCATGCAGACAGTGCGATGGGAGGAATGTACACCTTCTTTAATGCGTACGACTTTGACGCCAATCCTTTATGCTTCGATAAAGATAGCGCTGTCGTCCTCCGTGATTATCAGACGAAATTCAGGCAGCTTTCGCTGGCCGATAGTATGGTGTTTGATTTTCATAAGCTGGGACAGACGCCATACACATCCAGCCTCTTTCTCATTAAAGATAAACGTCTGCTTGGTGCTGTGGATCTGGAGCATGACGAGACGCCTTATGTCGGAAACAGAAGCTATGGGAGCTACCATACCGGTTATACGCTGGAGTGTTCCAGAATGGGAAGTTCTCTCGCTATTTATGCTTCTTTGACAGGGATGGGAATCGAGGGATACCAAAAGGTCCTTGGTAACTACATTACTGTAAACCTTGCTTTCCGAAAGGAGTTATCGGAGAAAGTCCCGTGTGCGGTTATGACAAATGCCCCTTCTCCTGTGACGACATTCCGTATCTACCCGGAGCGGGTAAGCTGGGGTGACGAGAGGTGTGGCAAGATGACTGCAGCGGAACTGGATGAAGTGAATGGGTTTAACGCGGAGTTCGCGGACTATATCGGGCATAGGAGAGAGGAATTTTATTTCGGTAGTACGTCTAAGCAACGACTCGTTCCTGCCTGCGATTCGGATGAAAGGACGGCGGTGTACGCCCATAAATTCTTTGCCATTTCGCCTTATACCACCCTTGAAAAAGTGGAGGAATATGTCGACTTCCTTGCTGGGAGTGTGGAAATGTTCAAGAAAGAATACATGCATACTGTATAAGGTTTTGCTCTCCTTTTTCCGATGGTTCTAGATGTGCCTAAGTCTCCAGGCGTAGGTGAAAATATATCTCCGGCTCATTACGACATTTTTCTTTCCTCGGTATGATAGAAACAAGAAATGAGCGAGGAGGGAAAAGGATGAAGAAATTTTTACTGTTTATCGCCGGGCTGGTCGCTCTCGGGGTTCTGCTGGCTAACCTGGGTCCGATGGTTCTGCTTGGTGTCAGCGTCTGGCTGTTGTATGTCGTTTTTAAACGGTTTGTGAAGAGTGATTCCACAGCCGGCAAGATCGGCTGGACAGTCGTCGGGCTGCTATTGGTCAGTATTGCATTATCCAATATTTATGCAGTGATCGGTTTGGCTGCCGCTTACGTTCTTTACTTGATTGTTAAGAATTGGACGAGCAGAGAAGAAGAACCGGTCGAATCCAATGACCCGTTTACAAATTTCGAAAGACAATGGGCAGAGATGAACAAATAAAAAGGAGAGATTTGAAATGGCAAACGTATTTAAACGATTGAAAGATTCCATTACGGCAGATCTTCATGAAGCTTTGGATCAGAAGGAACAGAAAAATCCAGTGGCTATGCTTAACCAATACTTGCGGGAGAGTGAGAAGGAGACGGAAAAAGTCCGGAAGCTGTTAGAGCGTCAATATCGTTTGAAAGATGAATTCACAAGGGAATACCAGCAGGCGCAGGATATGGCAGACAAGCGTCGTCGTCAATCTGAAATTGCGGAGAAAGCCGGCGAAACAGATATGTATGAGTTCGCTTTAAAAGAAAAGCAGGAGTATGAAGCACGTGCGGAACGTCTCCAGACAGCGAGAAGAGACAGTATCGAACAGTTGGAAGCTCTTGAACGCAAATATGAAGAGATGAAGCACAAGCTGAAAGATATGCACTTGAAACGGATGGAATTAATGGGCAGGGAGAATACAGCGAGAGCCCATCATCGTATGAACCGGGTGATGGAAGATACCTCGGACAAGCCGTATTCCCGTTTCGCGGAAATCGACCGTTACATTGATAACCTGGAATATAAAGTGAACTCCGCTTACTATCACAATACGTTTGACAGTAAAATGGCCAAGATTGAGAAGGAATGGGAAACATCCGGGGATGTGTCTGCAAAATAGAAATCGTGGTATGATAAGGACGCAGTTTTCTGCGTCTTTTTATTACCTTTAGAAGCAAGGAGGATGACTCATATGATTAAAAAATGGAAAACAGATACGATCAACTTGATTTTATTCATAGGGGTGATCCTCCTTATTGTAGAAATTGCGTTCTTTAATGGAGGCCTTGTCTTTACTCTCTTTTTTGCAGGGATTCTGACATATGTAGGGAAGAAGAAATATCGACGAATGTGGGGAAGGGTTTGCTTTTGGCTTGGCATTATTATTCTTGTTTTCACTGTGTTAAGTATGATAGCTGTTCGTTTTCTCATCGTTGCTGTTCTGTTTTTGTTTGTTCGCGATTATTGGAAATCCCGTAAGGAGCCGGAGCGGATCGAGCCTGAAATTATCGATAATTATCAAGAGTTTCCGTATCAGGAGCCGTTGTTAAAGCAGAAATTCTTTGGAGATCAGGAGACGCCTGACCGCTCCTATGGATGGAGAGATGTCAATATTCAAGGTGGGTTCGGAGACAGAATCATCGACTTGAGTCAAACCGTCCTCCCGGGTGATGAGGCAGTCATTTCTATTCGCCATTTCATAGGAAACTTAATTGTCTACGTACCGTATGAAGTGGAAGTGAGTATTCACCATAGTGCTTTGGTCGGTCGTGCGACAGTCTTTCAATATAAGAATACAAAAGTCCTGAACCAGGTTCTATCTTATGAAACAGAAAACTATCGAAGCACCAGACCGCGAGTGAAAATTATCACGTCCAACGTTTCAGGAGATCTTGAGGTGAAGCGAGTATGAATATATGGAAAAGGCAAGTGATGACAGGTCTGTTAACGTTTCTTGCGTTTTCGCTGATCCTCCTTGGTATTACCTTTGTTACGTTCCCGGTGGGGTCATTGGCGGAGTTATGGAGCCGGGAAGTCATGGATCTTCCATATGTATTACTCGTTTTGTTTCTTGCCGCAATGGGCGGAATAGTATCAGGGGTTCTCCAGGGGTGGTACTGGAGAAGAAGGTGGAACGGTGTGCAGTACCAGCTTGAAGAACTTGTAAAAGGTAATGAATTGTTTTACGAAGGAACTGATTTGAAGGAAATCAGTCAGATAGACGAAGCGATACGTAAATTAGAGAGGAAAATAGCTCAGCAGACAATTGCCAATCAACGGCTGGCCACGGAGCGCGCGGAAGAAAGAGAGCGCAGCCTCCAGGAAGTTGTTGTCCAGGAAAGGAACCGCCTTGCACGGGAGCTGCACGACTCGGTGAGTCAGCAGCTGTTTGCAGCCTCTATGATGATGTCAGCCATTAATGAAACGGCTGATGACGGTCGGGGAAGTCGTCAGCTCCAGATGGTGGAACGGATGATACACCAATCTCAGCTGGAAATGAGGGCTCTGCTCCTCCACCTCCGTCCTGTGGCTTTGAAAGATAAGACATTGAAAGAGGGTGTGGGAGAGCTGCTTGGTGAATTGACACAGAAAGTGCCAATGGAAATCAGTTGGACCATGGAGGATCTTCATTTAGAGAAAGGACTGGAAGATCAATTGTTCCGAATTCTTCAGGAATCTGTTTCCAACACGCTGCGTCATGCGAAAGCAGAAGCGCTTGAGGTGATGCTGATTGAGAGGGATCACAATGTCATTCTCCGCATCGTGGACGATGGTATCGGATTCGATGTAGAGCAGGGGAAGGCAAGCTCCTACGGATTGCAGAATATGCAGGAAAGGGCGCTGGAAGTAGGTGGAACGTTGAAAATTGTCAGCGTCGAAGGACAGGGAACGAGGCTTGAGGTGAAAGTGCCGCACCGTGAAGAAGGGAGAGAAGTGCATGATTAGAGTACTGTTTGCTGATGATCATGAAATGGTCCGTATTGGTGTGTCGGCATATTTGTCTGCACAGCCCGACATTGAAGTCATTGCAGAAGCGGACGACGGGCAGGCGGCGGTCGATTTAGCGTTACGTCACCATCCTGACATCATTCTCATGGATTTGGTAATGGAAAATATGGATGGGATTGAAGCGACAAAGCAGATAACGGAACAATGGCCGGAGGCGAAGATCATCATTGTCACCAGTTTTCTTGATGATGAGAAGGTATATCCAGCTCTGGAAGCCGGCGCCACCAGCTACATGCTGAAAACGTCGAAAGCGGAAGAGATTGCGAAGGCCATACGATCTACATTCGATGGCCAGTCTGTGCTGGAACCGGAAGTGACAGGGAAAATCATGACAAAAATGCGTAAGCCCGATGCGGCTGATCTGCACGATCAACTGACCGCGCGGGAGAAAGAAGTTCTATTACTGATGGCGGAAGGCCGGACGAATCAGGAAATCTCGGAGCAGCTGTTCATCGCTTTGAAAACCGTTAAGGTTCACGTCAGCAATATCCTTGGCAAGCTTCAAGTATCTGATCGCACCCAGGCGGTTATCTATGCATTTAAGAACGATCTGATCGAATGAGAACTCCGACCCGTGTCGGAGTTCTTTAATGATTTAAGGAGACATATACGAAGGTTGTCAGGATGATCAAGTAGAAGATGATCAATTTGATATAGTACTTTCTCATATCCATCCCTTCTTTCAGAAAATAATTTCTTTTCTCATCTTATGTGTTCAGAACAATGGAGATTCCTGTATGGTGGATGATGCTTGTTTTCTGTCGTTTTTGGGAATACCAAAGAGGAAGAGGTGATACACGTGCGATGGAACAATCAACTGGCAGATGCGCCGGTATGGCAAGGGGAAATCTCCAACCGATCAGGTAAAGAAAAAATCGCTCAAGAAGTGAGCAGGTTGGTGCGTGAAGGAGATGTGATAGGAGTAGGATCGGGGTCGACCGCCTACTTAGCCCTGGAGCAGATTGCTGACAGGGTGAAGGAGGAGGGGTTGACCATCACAGGGATTCCAACTTCGAAAGAAGCCGAGATGAATTGTGCCTATTTCGGCATTCCTACAGCTTCCCTCATTCAGGCGAGACCTGACTGGGGATTCGACGGAGCAGATGAGGCGGATGATCGTAAGAGGCTTATTAAAGGAAGAGGAGGAGCACTGCTTGCTGAAAAGCTTGTAATGGCGAGTTCTCCGAAAACGTATATTTTAGTAGATGACAGCAAATACGTTACCGAGCTTGGTGCAAAGCTACCGGTTCCGATTGAAGTCGATCCGAGAGCGATCCACCTTGTGGAGACGAAGCTTGAGGAGTTTCCGATCCGCTCCGTTACGCTCCGTATGGCAGCGGGGAAGGACGGACCTGTTATTACGGAAGCAGGAAATGTTCTGCTCGATGTGGAATTCATAACTATTGAAGATGATTTGGAAAAAGCTCTGGGAGCTATCCCCGGAGTGATGGAGACAGGCCTGTTTATTGGGTATTCCGTGGAATTTCTTACGATATAACGCCCATTTTCAGGATAATCATTGGTACATCTTAATACTTTTTCTATAATAGAAGTAAATCCTTATTTCAAAGGGGAATCATTATGGGACTGCCACAAAGGATTGCTTACCAGGATCAGCGTTACCCGTATATTGTACTTGCACCGATCGGGAAGAAGAATAAGTATATTCGTTCGATCGGTCACAAGTTTGAACGGGGGTTGCTTTCCAGGCTGAATGACGCCATCATGGACCAAATTGATGCAAAAGGACTCGATGTTACACCGATCCGCCGTTATTTGGGATTGGAGGAAAATGCGGTCCTTCCCGTTTCGTTCCGCAAAGACGAAATCCATGACCATTTACTGCGCCCAGAATTATTTCTATGGAAGTCCCTGCCTGAAGAACATGGACTACCTTTAAAAGACGAATATCAATACGGTACAGATTACACGCAGCTTTCCTCAGAGCAGCTTAATGATCATATTGGGGAAGTGCTGGAGGATTATCTGTTCTTATCCCATATAAGCTCGGAAGAAAGGGAGCATTGGCTGAAGAAGATAGCTGCTGCTTTCCAGCAGCATCCGCTCGTCCGGCTGTACCATCAAAAACAGCAGGTGATCGATGCTGTGGAAACGATGAATCAGTCTTCGCTGCTGTCTGTTTTAAATTATCCCGAAGATGTTGCTTATTGGCGGCACCGCGTCGAAATAGTCATGCGTCCGTTCCGTTCCCTTCCTGACTCATGGGTGCGAGGGAAGGAAGACAGCTGTTCCCATGATAAAGTCCTGACCTTCCATTCAAGCAGCCGCACAATCCGGTGCGAGTGTGAAACGTGCGATTTCAGGCTTTACTATGATGTAGATGTCGACATTGTGCGTTTATCAGAAGAGTACGACGTAGAGCGGGCGGCAAAACGAACGGCGACTATAGAAAGACAGTTCAACGAAGTTGCCCAACAGAATCCGCGTCTCCTGGATCAGCTGGCTCAACTCAGAGCTTTGAAAAAACAGCTGGCTACTGCGAGAAAGACATTGGATGAAAGCCTGCAGGTTTTCAAACAGATAGAGCGATATCAACGGAAGCAGGAACATCTTACCTCGTATCCGCTGCTGGATATGTACGACAAGCTGAGCAGGACTTACATTCCTGATTGCCTGGAATCGTCAGAGCTGCTTTGGATGTCGGAAGTGGAGCTTCATGACATTCGTATATTAAAGCAATTGAAGGAATGGAAGAAGCTTGTTCCTGAACATGTGTATCCATTCACAAGTCATGTGCTGGAAGAATTAAAGGTGAAGCTTGAAGAAGTGCGCTATGCGGATGACGATATCATTCTGACAGTTAAAGGACGCCCGCTCACTTTTGCAGATACGCAGCAGATATTGGATTTAATCTATTACTATGGAACGGATCATCCTGCCCATACCCTTGTTCAAGTACTGGCAGGGAAGGCTACGAATAAGTTGAGGACGCTGCAGCTGCATGAAACACGTTGGTTCGGTCAGTTATCTCATTGGCCGGAAAAGCACATCCAGAAGATTTTTAATCAGCTGGAGAAGCAGGGGTGGCTTATGAAACAGCAAAAGGGATATTCTGTGAGCGATTACGCAGAAGAGGTCATGTAATCGTGTTATGGAATCCATTACAAAGAGACGGCCCGCGCTTATGCGGGTCTTTTTTTTCCTAATTATCATTGGTTTGGTAAGCGTTTTCTTGTGATATAATTTGGACAAGTACATGGTAGGTTTCCATAACTGATCCAGGTGAAATATGCTGGTCGGCTCTGGGGATATTCGGAAAGGAGTATAACGATGAAATCAATATATCAGCAGGCATTGGGAGAGGAATTTGAGAGGCTTCACCCGGAATTAAAGAAAAAGTTCGGTTTGACGAGTGATCAGCATTTGATGATTCTTGGTCAGGGGAGAATGCAGGAGATAAGAGGTACGCACCCTGTCCTTCGACCTCTTCTGCAATTCGGTGTCCGCGATCATTTGGTATTCGGTGAAAGAGGGAAAGACGTTCCTTTCACGATAGAGAATTATGCATATCAGGATGAACAGGGGCGGGAAACAGTCAGTTGGATCCGGCGTTTCTTCTTTCCTTATGCTATTCGCGGTTTTGACGCTGCTATGCATTTTAATGAAGAGAAGCAGACAATCGTCGATGAACTCGGTAAAAGCGGAAACGTTCAGACGAGTTTGTCCATGCATGTTACCCCGGAAGGCGGCCTTTATATGGAATCTGCCGGTCTCCAGTTAAAAGAAAAGACGGTTTTAAATGCTGTCACCTCTGTTTATGAACACTTTGATGAGAGGGAGAATGCCATCCGTGTTCACGTGCATGTGGAACATCCGGCACTGGGGACACTTCTCATGTATGAAGGAACGGTCCATGTCGAATATTTACCGATGACAGTCCGTAACATTCCTGAGCGGGGACTGTTGGAATAGAGGAGGGATGAAGTGGGAAAGGAAAAAGATGAACAAGTGTACACGGATTTTTCTACGAGTATGACTTACGGGGAATACCTTGGATTAGACGAACTCCTCTCTGCCCAGAAGCGGCTTTCTGAACACCACGACGAAATGCTGTTCATCATCATCCATCAGGTGAGTGAGCTGTGGATGAAGTTGATTCTTCATGAACTTCAAGCTTCTATTCAGTCAATACGAAATAAGAACATACAGCCAGCATTCAAGATGCTCGCACGAGTGTCAAGCATTCAGAAACAGATCATTCAGGCCTGGGATGTGCTTTCCACGTTGACGCCGGCAGAGTACATGGAGTTTCGTCATACTTTGGGCAAAGCATCCGGATTCCAATCGTTTCAGTATCGCATGATAGAATTCTCCCTTGGATATAAGACACCCCATGTATTAAGGATATATGAGAAAAATCCGGAGTTACATAAGCAGTTGCAGTCCGCCTACGAAGCACCGGGTATATATGACGTGGCAATTGCGGAGCTTGCAAGAGCCGGCTTTTCCATTGACTCCCGCAGCGATTATACACAGACATATAGGCGAAATGAAAAAGTAGAGGCAGCCTGGGCCGCGGTTTATCAGGATGTCGAACGTTATTGGGAACTGTATCAACTTGCGGAAAAGTTGGTTGATATCGAAGACAGCCTGCAGCAATGGCGATTCAGGCACATGAAGACGGTTGAGCGTATTATTGGTCACAAACAGGGGACCGGTGGTTCTTCAGGCGTAGGTTATTTGAAGAAAGTATTGGATCATCGTTTCTTCCCGGAGCTTTGGGACGTCCGGACCCGTATTTAATCGACAGAAAAGACTGAATATGACTGCGTGATTAAAATATTATTACATTTGTGTTACAATAGGTTGTGCAATCATTATTAAACAAAGAGGTAATTTCTATGAATCAACCTATTATATATATATTTGGTATCGCAGTCTTGTTCTTGTCCGCCTGTTCCTTCATAGCCAATGCCAACGAGGATAAAGACGGGAAGCAATCGACTAAAATGCCTATCTATGATGTAGATATTGAATCGGATGTAGAAGATTATCAGGATTACCACATCTCCATCCAATATCCTGATACCCCCAACAATCAAATTGACCAAAAAATTACGGATTATGTGAATCAGCGTAAAGCCATGTTTAAGCAGAAAAGCTATTTGAGTACACAAGAGCAGGAAGTGGATCAGCCTACGGAATTGCAAATAAACTTTGAAGTCATCCATCAGGACCATCGTTATTTTAATGTGCGCTTTCTTGAAACGATGAGGATAGGATCAGAAGAGCCCATCGAAATGCAGACCGTTTTGAATTTTGATAAGAAAACGGGCTCTGCCATTGATATGGAGAAAATATTTAAAGCAGACAAGGATTATTTAGGTATGGCGGAAGAGCTTGCACGCGAGGAGCTGGACGACGAATCTGTTCAGATCGATCCTCGAAACCTGGCCTTGTCAGACAAAGGAATCCTCTTGTACTTGGATCAATCGAAGGAAGACTGGCCGGATCATCTGCTTCTGAAGAGGAAAGAAGTAAAGGACTGGATGAAGGAAGAGTATCTGGAAAACCTCGGACAGAATCAAACAGCTGAAGGGAAGCAGTAAGCGAAAGAGTCTTTTCCCTTAATGGCGAGGAGCTTTAAAAAACTGTCAAGGAACTCAGTAAAATAACAAGCGGAAGAGGCCGGATGTGAAAACATCCGGCCTCTTTCTTATGTGTCTAATTTTTCTTTAATCCATTGCCCCCATCGTTCGAACTCGACTAAAAACCCATCATGGCCGAAATCAGTCGTCACATGATAATGCTCCGCTTGGGGTGCGAGAGCAGAGAAGCGGGCGATTAAACTTTCCGGATAAAGG
Organism: Halobacillus sp. KGW1; assembly: GCF_001592845.1. Taxonomy (NCBI): domain Bacteria; kingdom Bacillati; phylum Bacillota; class Bacilli; order Caryophanales; family Bacillaceae; genus Halobacillus; species Halobacillus sp. KGW1. The sequence continues at coordinate 823,311 of NZ_LSOC01000003.1, read as the reverse complement.
AGGTCATGTTCGAAACTGATGGTATAAATAGGTGCTTTATAAAGGGCGGCTGCTGCTTCCCATCCTCCTCGTTTTTTTCCAATATCATGGTTATTCATAGCTTCAAGCAAGTATAAATAGCTGTTGGCATCGAAACGTTCTTTGATCTTGGCTCCCTGATGATCGAGGTAGGACTGGATATCATAACGATCTTCTTTGGCCTGTGATCGGTCGAACCGCTGCTGAAAAAGTGTACCACTGCGGTATGTGACCATTCCGGTCATGCGCGCTATTTCAAAACCCTGCAGAGCTGTATTGGATACGTAATTTCCTCCATTGAATGCGGGATCGGAGCATATGGCTTTTGATCCTATGTGGTTGAAGGCAATCCCGTAATCGCTCAAATAAGGAGTGGCTGCGAGAATAAACAGCTTCTTCATAAAGGTCGGGTACAGCAGACCCCATTCATATGCCTGCATACCGCCCAGTGATCCCCCGACGACTGCCTCTAACTGCTGAATACCCAGTCTTCTAAGCGCTTCAAATTGGGCGTTAACCATGTCCCGGATGGTAACAGGTGGGAATGTTTGTTTGTATTCCTTACCGGTGTCGGGGTTTATGCTCGCGGGTCCTGTAGAACCGTGACAGCCGCCGAGCACGTTGAAGGTAATGACTTGATAGTGTTTCGTATCGATGGGACAGTCGTCTCCGATCAAGCCAGCCCACCAGCCAGGTTCTTCCTTTGATCCGACTGCCAATTGGTTTCCCGTCAACGCATGGCAGACTAAAATGACAGGAGCATCCGCTTTACCATAACGCTCGTAAGCGAGTTCTACATCAGTCAGCCTATCTCCTGACTCTAATTCCAAAGGACCAATGGAAAGGACTGGACTTTCTGTTTCCTGGCTGACTGGGTTTTTCAATGACATGAACGAATTCTCCTTTCCGTAATGCTTTCGATTAGACCGATTGTAGAGAGGAGGAGATGCTTTTTCCTGTACGAACCGCTACGACAGCGTCATATATTCGTATACCGGAAATCGTGGTTTCCTCATCCTCCGCTATTGCCTCATTAATCCACAAAATTCCGTGCGGCTGCTGCTCGATAATCGGTTCATCTGTGTTCAACCGGTCAAAATGAAGGATATCCACATAAGTAGGTGCCTCTTCTTCTGAGGATAGATCCACAATCGTATAGCCGAGTTGAGCAAGTCTGTTTACATCCTCCGGAGAAGGACTTGTGGTAAACCCGATCGTCCTTTTCCTCAGTTGGCCTTCTGAACGATCCAAGGATGATTGTAGAATCGGCAGTGCTGGATGGTTCCTGTTTTTACTTGCCGACCCAGCACCTGTAGCTTGGCGGATGGCAGCATCCAATTCATCAATCAAGTCATCAACCGACTCCAGGCCTACAGACAGACGCACGAGCTCCTCGGTGACGCCCGATTTCTTCAGGTCATGCTCGTTCAACTGTTGGTGTGTGGTGGATGCGGGATGAATAATTAACGATTTTGCATCGCCGACGTTAGCTACATGGGACCACAATCCGATGTTGTCTATCAGTGTACGACCAGCTTCCCTGCCGCCTGAAATACCAAAAACGACGATGGAGCCGTGGCCGTAATGGAAGTACTTCTCAGCAAGGGGATGGGTAGGATGATCGGGTAATCCCGGATAACGCACCCACTCGACTCCTTCATGTTTTTCTAAATACCTGGCAATCTCGAGCGCCTGATCCGCATGCTTTTTAATTCGGAGATGCAGCGTCTCCAACCCTTGCAGCAACAGGAAAGCATTTTGCGGGCTTAGGCATGCCCCGATATCCCGGAGAAGTTGGACGCGGAGTTTAACCGCGTAGGCTGCGGGACCGAGATCGGCGTAGCGGATTCCATTGTAGCTCTCATCCGGAGTTGTAAATCCAGGGAACTTCTCGTGGTCCCAGTTAAAACGGCCGCTGTCAATGACGACACCGCCAATCGTCGTGCCGTGTCCCCCGATCCATTTCGTAGCGGAGTGGACGACGATATCCGCGCCCCATGCGAAAGGTTGGCATACATAAGGGGTGGCAAAGGTGTTATCGATAATAAGTGGGATGTGATGACTGTGGGCTACAGCTGCCACTTTCTCGATATCGAGAACATCCAGACTCGGATTTCCAATCGTTTCCGCGAAAATAGCCTTTGTATTTGAGGTAATGGCTGCTTGGAAGTCGTCATGGCTGCTGCCTTCAATGAAACGAACATGGATTCCATACCTCGGAAGGGTATGGACGAAGAGGTTGTATGTGCCGCCGTAAAGGTTGGAGGAAGCCACGATTTCATCTCCGGCCCCTGCAATATTCAAAATGGCGAGTGTGATCGCTGACATTCCGGAAGAAGTAGCTACAGCTGCGGCTCCGTCTTCCAATAAAGCCATCCGCTGCTCGAAAGCATCCACGGTCGGGTTCATGATCCGCGTATAAATGTTTCCCGGTTCTGCAAGGGCGAACAGGTTCTGAGCGTGGTCTGTGTCTCGGAAGACATAAGAGGTCGTTTGATAAATCGGCACTGCGCGGGAACCGGTAGCCGGGTCTGGCTCCTGTCCGCCGTGTAACAACAAAGTCTCTGGACCGTACGGGTGGTTAGGGAAAGTCATCAATCATTCTCCTCCTTGGATTGTTGTTCCTAGGAACCTCTACCTTGGTGGCGGAAGGCAAACGAAAAGCCCTCTTCTGTAAGAAAGAAGAGGGCTGTATGTACGGATTACCTCCCCTTATCTTTCAGATCACCGGATCTGTAGGATTTAGCACCTTTTCAAGTCTTTGCTTGATGGTTGCCGGGCGTCGTAGGGCCTAGTCCCTCTGCCGCTCTCGATAAGAGTGTATTCGATTAGTCTGACTTGTTTGAAATTATATACGTGTGCCTGTGCAATGTCAAACCCTTTCTCCGAGGCCTTTGATGTTTGAGTATGCATCCAGCTGGGAATGCTCTTACTACATTCAAAAATAGTAGAGGAGTGAAGATAGAATGAAAGAATATAGTGTAGTCCCAAATAAAGACGTAACAGGCTGGTTTGTTAAAATCGAAGACGTGGCTCCGACAGATCTTTACGATAAACGTGATACTGCCATCGAAAAGGCTGAAGAAATGGCGAAAGGAAACTCACCAAGCAAGCTTTCCATTATGAATCAGAATCACGAAGTAGAAGAAGAGCGCACGTACTAATACATGACTCCCGGAAACGGGAGTTTTTTTATGTTATGAATCTGGTAGAGTGGAAGCAGGATTAGTAGAAAAGAAGAGGGGATCTTTATGGACAATCGCTATGATGTGGTCATTACAGGTGCACGGGTGGCAGGCGCGAGTTTAGCAGTTCTGCTTGGAAAACTCGGAAAAAAAGTACTTCTTATAGATAAAGCTCCTTTCCCGAGTGATACGTTATCAACTCATTATATGTCGCATACCGGTTACTTAGAAGAACTCGGCATTTTAGACAAATTGCTGGCTGGCGGCCTGCGGAAGGTGGATCGGATGAGGACACATATCGGTTCCAGTTACATAGATGGCCCGAGGTCTGCCTACACGGTCATACCAAAGCGTGACCGCCTGGATATGCTTCTTATAGAACGCACCTTCCTGTACGAGGGAGTAACCTTTCTTTCAGAGACAGCTGTGCGGGAGGTTTTGTGGGATCAAGACCGCATGGTAGGGGTGAGGATAAAAGGGAAAGGGAGAGAGAAAGAGGTGTATGGTGATTTAATTGTCGGAGCAGATGGTAAACATTCGACGATCGCCCGCCAGGCAGGTGCGGAAGTGTATCACGATACACCGCCTCTCAGACCAGTGCTGTACGGATATTTTGAGGGAATTCCCCCTTTGGAAACGCCTACTACGGAAATATTTCTTCATGAAGGAAGAATCGGCTTTTTGTTCCCAATGGAACAAGGAAGAGATTGTATCGGTCTTGAGGTTCATCCGGATGAGTTTAAAACTATGATGAAAGATTCCCCCGAAGCGTTTGTCCGTATGTACAAGCAGCTGTATGGAATGGAAAAGCGGTTGGAGAATGCCCGTTTGCAAGGAAGTATCATCGGGACCTCAGGGGTGCCTAACTTTTTCCGTAAACCTTATGGAAACGGATGGGCCCTGATCGGCGATGCAGGTCACAGTAAAGACCCAAGTACAGGACTTGGTATTAATGATGCTTTCATGCAGGCGTTTCTGCTCGCAGATGCGTGCATGCGGATCGATGCAGGTGATGACAGGGAAGTGGTCATGGAAGCTTTCCAGAAAAAGCGGGATGAACACCTCTTCCCGGGCTTTCAGTTGACGCTGGATTATATCCACTCGTTAAAAAGGTTCTCGAAGAATGAACTTGCCCTGTTTCAAGCGATGGCTGCCAACCCGATGGTATGGAACAAAGTGGCGCCGAAATTGGGGGATTATTTGAGAGAAGGGACCAGAGACTTTCCTCTGCTTTACCAATCTGTCGAAATGGAAGCGGAAGCATTCGGATATGACAAGGATTCCTCTCCCTGACGGCGAACTATATAAAGAGAGGTGATGGGGATGGAATGGACGAAAGAAACCGCATATGCAAAGCTGCAAGAGGTTTATACAGATAAGGTCATGCAGGAGGAGAAGCGGAGAGTGTTCCAACAAGTTTACCGGCACCTTCGTGAACATTTGGATGATCTATGTGTCAGTCATGGTTTAAAGGAGCAGGCGGAGAAACAGCTTGGATTCTTTAAGGAATATACGTTCATGCCGGGAGATAATCTGTTTCAATCCATGCGTCACGTTTTTCTGTTGGCAAGAGGCGAAAGAAAAGAGGAAGAGGCAGTGACCAGGCAGCACTTGGAACGGATCTATCGCGCTCTTTATCAGCCGGCAGGTTTGAAGAATCCATATATCCCGGATTCGTTTTGGGATACACCGGTCGGGGTAGCTTGTCTTGTTGCGGAAGAAGGAATTGAAGCGGCTTATCCTGTGCTCGATCAAATCATGGAAGCGGAGAAATAAAACCAAAGCCAGTCAAATTTGTGACTGGCTTTGGTTTGCTTCCGCAGTGGTTTTGGAGTCGGTGTGCTCCGGGCTTTCCACGGGGCGTCCGGTGCTCCTCGTAGCTTTTCTCTACCAGGGACCTGTCTGTTTCCGCTGATCCAGTTGCCCATTTTCATGTCCCAAGATTGTCCTACTATAAGTCAAGGAACGAGAGAGTGTTTGAACAAGAAACGTTTTTACATATGCGGAGAGGATTATTGTTCTATCTTTATCCTCTCCAGTTTCCACACAGGTTTGTAGTCTTAGATTCTGTAGAAAAGGCGGAGCTCCTGCAGGAATCCTTTATAATCCTCGAGGGGTTCTAAATTGGCAGCGAGAGCTTTCAAAATGGCGGGACGTGGCTCCTCCCGTTTGATCTCTTCCATCAATACAGTTAACGTATCCGCTGTATCGCGGTCTGCCTCTTTTTTTCTGGTCTTTAATTCTTCGAGGAAGAACTTTTTACGATTGTCTGTAAAAGCATCCGGCAAAATGTTCTTAATAAAGGATTCGTTGATGACTGGTTGGTCATTGTGCTTCTCGAACCCTTCCACTATATAATCCGCGTATCTTAACATGGAACGCGAAATTGCTTCATAGTCTACGTCAGCTGCTTCAATAATAATTAAATCCATATAACCCTTCAGTATTCCCTGCATTAACAGGCTGACTTCCCAGAGGATATCCTCTTTGTCTTCTCCGTAGATTTTCCTTAGATGGTAATGGTAGAAGAGGTAGGATTGAAGTCGTGTTTTATTGATGAACTCCTCAATATTGTCATTGAACGGAATGGCCTGCTCGCGGATCTGCATTATTATGAAATCTCTGTGCGCTGCTAACTCTTCATAGGTGACCTGCATCTGTTTCAGGAAGGTTTGGCGGGCATCTAAATTTAATTCATTAATGCTGTCGATCTTCCCTTGAATCTGATTATAGTAATAGTGGAAAATGTCCATCAGCAAGGCGTCTTTTGACTTGAAGTGAAGGTAGAATGCCCCTTTCGATATTCCGCATTGTGTAGCAATTTCCTGTACTGATGTCGAGCTGAACCCTTTTTTGGCAAACAACTTGATTGACTGTTCAATGATATAGGTGGACTTCGGTTCCATATATGTTTCGCTCCTTTGACGTTGAAAAAAGGTGGACTTCCCACTTGACCATGACTGTTCGGTCATATATATTATATTGGTGAGTGACTGAACGGTCAAATGGAAGGGGAGAGTTCTTTTATGAAAAAAATCATCGATTTTTCGATGAATAACAAATTCGCTGTTTGGCTCATGACAATTCTGATTACAGCCGCCGGACTGTATGCGGGATTGAATATGAAGTTGGAAACCATTCCAAACATAGAGCCGCCGATTATAACAGTGACTACTACTTACCCGGGTGCGACACCCGAAGAAGTGGCATCCGAAATATCAGAACCACTGGAGCAACAGGTCGGTAACTTGAGTGGTGTAAAGACGGTAAGTTCGACCTCCTATCAGAATGCATCTTCACTACAGCTGGAGTACAGCTTTGATAAGAGCTTGGACGAAGCGGAAGACGAGCTGCAAGAGGCAGTTGCGGATGTCGCCCTGCCTGAGGATGCTCAGGAGCCGTCCGTGTCCCGCTTGAACTTCAATGCTTTTCCTGTCGTAAGCTTCAGTGCCATCGATAAAGATGCCTCTTTGGAAGAACTGACGCAGGAAATGGAAGACACTGTCGTACCGGCACTTGAAGGTCTGGAGGGAGTTGCAGATGTTCAAGTTTCCGGACAACAGCTGAAAGAAGTCCGTATGACACTGGATGAGGACGCGCTTGCAGAACGCGGTCTTGATTCAGAGACGATCAAGAACTTGATACAAGGTTCGAATGTCAATTTCCCATTAGGGCTGTTTACGTTCGATGATTCACAGAAATCTGTCGTTCTGGATGGCAGTGTAGCCAATATAGAAGAATTGAAAGAATTAGAGATTCCTGCTGTACCTGCTTCTGGAGGCGGGGAAGCGCAGCAGGCCCCGGGCGGCCAGAACAGCCCGACAGGCACCGATCAGGCACAAACGACTTCTTCCATCCCGACAGTAGCGCTTGGAGACATCGCTGATATTGAAGTCGTTGGAGAAGCGGAATCCATTTCCAGAACCAATGGAGAAAATTCTATTGCTGTTCAAATCGTCAAGTCGCAGGAAGCGAATACAGTTGATGTCGTAAATGCGGTGAAAGCAGAGACAGAAGACCTCCAAACGGAATTGGACGGAGTGGAGTTTATTTATTCCTTCGACCAAGGAGAACCGATTGAAGAATCTGTCAGCACGATGCTGAATAAAGCGTTGTTTGGTGGAATCTTCGCTGTCATTGTCATTCTGTTGTTCTTAAGAAATATTAAAACGACTATCATATCCATTATTTCGATCCCTCTATCCCTGCTGATCGGGATCATTATCCTTAATCAAATGAATATTACGCTGAATATCATGACGCTTGGAGCTATGACGGTCGCCATCGGACGTGTCGTCGATGATTCCATTGTTGTTGTAGAAAACATATACAGGCGAATGTCTCTGCCTGGAGAATCATTGCGGGGCAAAGCGCTGATCAGGGAATCGACAAGAGAAATGTTCATGCCGATTCTTTCTTCGACGCTCGTAACTATCGCGGTGTTCCTGCCGCTTGGGCTTGTGGAAGGAACGGTCGGACAGATATTCCTTCCATTCGCTTTGACAGTAGTATTTGCTTTGCTTGCTTCTTTACTCGTGGCTGTCACCATTGTACCGATGCTGTCCCATACGTTATTGAAAAGCGATAAAATTAAGCAACAGCCTCATGAAGAGGGAGGCGGCCGGCTCGCTCGCTGGTATAAGTCAATATTGACCAAGGCTTTGAATCATAAGATCATTACATCGATTATTGCTGTTGCTGTATTGGTTGGGAGCATAGCCTTACTTCCTCTTGTCGGAACGAGTTTCCTTCCGGATCAGGAGCAGAAGATGGTCATCGCGACGTATAACCCGGAACCGGGTCAGACATTAGAGGATGTAGAGGCAGTTGCTGATGAAGCGCAGGACTTCTTCCTCGACCGTGATGGGGCGGAAACAATCCAGTATTCCGTCGGTGGAGAAAACCCAATGAACCCTGGTGCGTCGAATCAAGCAATGTTCTTCGTAGAATACAACGATGACACGGAAGCTTTTGACAAAGAAACGGAAACGGTCATTAAGGAATTAAACGCGAACTCAGATCAGGGAGAGTGGGTAAGCCAGGACTTCTCTGGTACTGGTTCAAGCAGTAACTTGGAACTGAGGGTATATGGAGAAAATATCGATGAAATCAAGCCGATTGTGACAGAGCTGGAAGATCTTCTTTCACAAGAAGATAACCTTCGTAATGTCGACTCCAGCCTTTCAGAATCCTACGATGAATATACACTCGTAGTGGATCACGATAAACTGAGTGAACTTGGCGTTACGGCTGCCCAGGTAGGAATGGAACTCAGCCAAAATAGAGAAGAACCTGTTCTGACAACCGTGCAGCAGGATGGAGAAGACTTGAACGTTTACTTAAACGTGGAGGAACCGGAATTATCAACGATAGAAGACTTGACCTCGCGGGAAATTCAAACGCCGCTAGGCCAGACGGTTCCGGTTTCTGAAGTGGTTGAAGTGGAAGAAGGAACGACTGCGGATACGATTACTCGTCGAGACAATCGTGTGTATGCGAGTGTCAGTGCAGAAATTACGGTAGACGACGTCGGAGCCGTTTCGGGTGACGTTTATGACAAAGCACAGGATATCGATACACCGTCCGGCGTAGAAATCACCCAGGGCGGAGTAGCCGAAGACATTGCTGATTCCTTCTCCCAACTAGGATTGGCCATGCTTGCTGCCATTGCAATCGTCTATTTGATTCTGGTCATCTTCTTTGGTGGAGGACTTGCGCCGCTTGCCATTTTGTTCTCGCTGCCATTCACCATCATTGGAGCGGTGCTTGGGCTGCTTATCAGCGGAGAAACCTTGAGTATTTCCGCTATGATTGGAGCACTCATGCTGATTGGTATCGTAGTAACGAACGCAATTGTACTAATTGACCGTGTCATCCATAAAGAGAAAGAAGGATTTACGACACGCGAAGCCTTGATTGATGCAGGTGTGACAAGACTCCGTCCGATTCTGATGACGGCATTAGCCACGATCGGCGCGCTGCTTCCGCTTGCGCTTGGTTTTGAAGGCGGTTCGATCATCAGTAAAGGGCTGGGTGTGACGGTAATCGGAGGTCTGGCAAGCTCGACGCTGCTGACACTGTTGATTGTTCCGTTGGTTTATGAGATTTTGTCTAAATTCCGCAAGAAAAAGCGGGTAACAGTAGAAGAGTAGGCGACTTCCGTACTATGTCCCTTGTTGAATAGTAAGTGGTAAAATAAGAACATCCTTGGATTGTCCGGGGGTGTTCTTTTTTCATTAAAGAGCATTCTACGAAAAGGAATATGGAGGTGGCTTAATTGGATCACTATGAGATTACGATCGTCGGTGCAGGGCTTGCTGGTATTACGGCAGCCAGAAGGTTTAAAAAACAAGGCCGGGATAATTTCGTTCTTGTAGATAAAGGAAGAAGTGTCGGCGGACGTCTCGCTACCCGTCGTGTCGCTCAGGGGAAGGCGGATCACGGCGCCCAGTTCTTCACAGTGAGGACCGAAGAGCTGGAGGAGGAAACGCAGGAGTGGCTCGATGAGGGGTGGGTGAAACGTTGGTTCGGGGAGGACTATCCTCGCTACACAGCAGTCGATGGAATGAACGGGTTAGCCAAACAGCTCGCCCAAAATATCCGTACTTCCTTACATACGAAGGTCGTCAAGCTGATGGAAATAGACGGCGGCTATCGTTTGTTTGGGGAAGATGGCGCAGAATGGCAGTCCGACAAAGTTCTGTTCACAATGCCGGCTCCGCAGGTTGTGGAGTTGATACGAAACAGTAATCTTGATATGGATCCTTCTTCTTGGAAACAGCTGAAGGATATCTTGTTTGAGCCTACTTATGTCGGGATTTATCATTTCAATGAAGCGACGGGTCTTCCGGATGGAGGTCATCTGGATAAGGATCTCCCGGAGGGCGTGGAGCGGGTGGTCGACCATCAGAAAAAAGGAATATCTGAAGATCCTGTTGTCAGTGTTTATATGCAGGGGGATTGGTCCAGAAAGCATTATGGGGAAGATTATGTACTTTCCCTGATTAAGGACAAGGTCGATACTTACCTCGACTGGAGTCATTTAGAGTCGGAGCAGCTGAAGCGTTGGCGGTATGCGCAGGCGAAGAAGGTCGTCCAACAATCCTATCTCGATTTGTCGGGAGACGGTCGCCTCGTCGCAGCCGGGGATGCTTTCCTTCGCCCGAATGATCAGGCGGGGAGGACCAGGCTCGAAAGTGCCTATCTATCCGGCAAAGACGCTGCGGCTTTTCTAAGCTGGTAATAACGTAAAAAAGCTCTCTGTGCGCAGAGAGCTTTTTTGATTAAAGAGCGAGGCGGTAAAGGATCAGCTCGCTTTTCTATAATATTTCTGCAGACGCTTCATCCGGCTGAATGTATAGACGGCGAGTCCTGCCCATATCAGACTGAAGGATACAGCGTGTACGGATGTGAACGGTTCTTCATAGAGGAAGACGCCGATCAAAAGCATGATAGTCGGAGCGAAGTACTGCAGGAAGCCGACCATGGACAAGGGGATTCGCTTCGCTCCTGCCCCGAATAAGAGCAGCGGGATGGCTGTGACGATACCGGAACCAAGTACGAGAAGAGTTGTTGATGAAAACACAGTGATTTCTTCCCATTGCCCATATTGTCGTTGAAGAAGAAAGGCAACGGCCACAGGAGTTACAATCATGGTTTCTAATGCAAGTCCGAACATAGCGTGGAGCGGGACGAGCTTTTTCAGTAGTCCATACGCACCGAAGCTGAATGCGAGCAGCAGGGCGAGCCATGGAATGGAACCGAAATGGAATGTCATGTAGAGGACGCCCAGACCTGCAAGAAGGAAGGCGGTCCACTGTGCTTTTGAAAATGTCTCTTTAAGAATAATCATTCCGAGCAGGATGCTCACCAGGGGATTAATGTAGTAGCCGAGACTTGCCTCTACCACATGCCCTGTATTGACAGCCAGTATGTAAACGACCCAGTTAATGCTGATGGTGATCGAAGCAAATACAATTCCGATGATCTGTTTTTTATCTTTTAGAATCAATCGAGCCTGTTTTAGGAATGCATGATAATTACGAGTAGCCAAAATCACGATTCCCATGAACACGAAGGACCAGACGATCCGGTGGGCGAGAATTTCAAAGGCTGGGATGTGCTGAATCAACTTCCAGTAAATAGGGAGGAATCCCCAGCATATGTAGGAACCGGCAGTGAGAAGGATGCCTGCTTTTTGTTCTTTGTCCATGTGAAGAAGTCCTTTCTGTGTGGCTCTTAAAATTTTTCATACGAATCATTATAGCACCGATTCCTGGAAAGGACAGCAGGGAAAAAGACGCAGGAAAGATAATAAAACCAGACACCTGAGGAAGTGGTGTCTGGTTTTACCCAATTAGATTTGATCTTGATTTCCATTCGAATCCTCTTCTAGTTGGACAGGAATATCTTTTTCGTCTTCTACAGCAAGCTTCATAAGCGGACGGTCGGCAGGTCCTTCCATCACAGACCCGTCAAAAGCGAAACGCGATCCATGGCATGGACAGTCCCAGGTGCGTTCAGCATTGTTCCACTCCACTTCGCAGCCTAGATGGGTACAGGTTGTATCCAAAACATGAAGCTTCCCTTCTTCATCTCTAAAGGCGCCGGCGCGCTCTCCTTTCCATTGGACAACCATCCCTTCGCCCTTATCCAATGTTTCCGGACGGTCAGCGACAAGTTCCAGTTTTCCTTCGATTAAGTGACTGGCGACATCAAAATTCTGAGACAGGAAGTGTTTCATGCTTGGATCTGCTTTGAAACGGGCCGGCTTGAATAATTCGTGATAGAGGGACTGCTCTCTCATAACATAATCACGAAGCAGCATGGCTGCGAGTGTTCCGTTCGTCATGCCCCATTTGCGGAAGCCGGAAGCGATCAAAACCCGATGATTGTTCCTTGTTATTGGTCCGATATAAGGTACTTTATCAAGCGTCGTCAAGTCTTGCGCAGACCACTGAAACAGCTTCTGTTTTATGCCGAATGTCTCGGAGGCGAATTCTTCCAAGGCCCGGTAGTGAAAGGAAGTATCGACACCCTGGCCTGTTTTGTGGCTTTCGCCTCCGATCAGCAGTACAGAAGTTCCGTTGTAGTCGGCTGTTCTTATCGAGCGTTTAGGTTCATCAATAGAGATGTACATCCCTGGTGGTACGGCCTTTTCCGGCTCAATAGCTATGACATAAGAGCGTTCTGCATACATGCGGCTGAAGTAGAGGCCCTTTCCGTCATAGAAAGGGAAGTGGCTGCAGGAGATGACGTAGTCGCTTGTAAGTGTGAACCCTTCCCCGGTGCGTACATGAACTCTTTCGGCTTCTTTCACGTCCACGGCCTTTGTGTGTTCGCAGACTTCGCCGCCAAGACGGATAAATTCGTCGATAAGTCCTTTCAAATACTTCACTGGATGAAATCGCGCCTGGTTTGTCATGAGGAGCGTCCGGTTGGCATCACTGTCAAAAGGGACCTCGTCTCCGATCGCACCTTCAATTTTCAGTTTTTGATAGGCCTCGTATTCTTGTTCGAGCTTATGAGCTCCCTGCTTCGTAGTAGAGAATAGAAATGCATCTTCTTTCTCCCATTCACAGTCAATCTTGTGTTTGGTAATAAGATTCTCCATGGTTTGGAGTGCATCCATCTGAGCCTGGTAGTATAAGGCAGCCGATTCTTCCCCGAAGTGTTTTAACAATTCATTGTAGATCAGCCCGTGCTGGGCCGTTACTTTAGCAGTCGTATGGCCGCTGGTCCCATTCAACAGTACATCTGATTCAATCAGGGTTACCTGTCTGCCTTCTTTTGCAAGCAGATAAGCGGTTGTAATTCCTGTGATGCCACCGCCGACGACTGTGACTTCTGTTTGTTTATTTTCTTTGAGTGCTTCGAAAGCAGGCAGGCGTAAATTTTCGCGCCACATCGGCTCTGGTTGTGTCCATTTCTCGTGATGTCCCATGCTTTTCCTCCTATGAACGTTTCTTTATCTTCATTATTTCCTTTCTTTACCGTTTCATGTATATCCTCTCCAAAATTAACAAGTAAATGGGTTTGTAGTATAATTGAGGAAGTGTATGCGTGCGTTGGAGGGAGGTTGGAAAATGTATGTGTTTGTGGCGAGACAGCCGATTTTAACGGTTGCCGATGAAGTGTTCGGTTATGAATTGTTATATAGGAATAGTGAAGAGAATCGTTTTGTGCCGGTAGATCCGAACAAGGCGACGTCTGAGGTGTTGATGAACGGGTTTATTACAATCGGTTTGGAGCGCCTTTCCAGGAACAAACCATGTTTCATTAACTTTACGGAAGACTTATTGCTGGAGAAAGTACCGGAATATTTCCGTCCGGATCAGCTGGTCATCGAGATTCTCGAGAACGTCTCTTTAAGTCTGGATTTGATCCGGGTGTGCAGGGACTTGAAGCAGAAAGGGTACTTAATAGCCCTGGATGACATGATCGATATTAACAGGCCGGCCTTGATGGAACTTCTGCATTATGTTGATATTCTAAAAGTGGACGTACGAGCGGTTTCTGATGAAAATCGTAGGAAGATCATCCAGCTGGCGGAAGATTTCTCTTTGACTCTTCTTGCAGAGAAGGTGGAGACATTGGAAGAACACCAGCGTTGTATGAAGGAAGGCTTCCGATTGTTTCAAGGATTTTATTACAGCAAGCCTGTTATCGTCCAAGCGTCTTCTATTATGCCGCTGAACATTACGTATCTGCGGTTAATTCGTGAATTGTCTGTTCTGGAGGAGTCAGTCGATGTCGATAAGGTGACATCCATATTGGAGCAGGACCTCGCATTAACTTATAAACTGCTCCGCTTGATCAATTCTTCCCTTTATAAGCCGAAGTATTCCATTCACTCCATCAAGCAGGCAGTCATGCTGCTGGGCACCGAGACGCTGAAAAAGTGGATGTACGTCTTGACGGTAGAGAATGCTGCTCCTCCCACGCACCCTCGGGAGCAATTGGTTATGAAAACGAGTCTGACCAGGGCAAAGGTGTGTGAACAACTGGCTTTGGCTTCAGGAGAAGGAGATATGGCAGACGGACATTTCCTAACGGGATTTCTTTCTCTTATTGATGTCATCACTCAGCGCCCATTGGCGGAAGCAGTAAGCACCCTGCCGCTGGAGGCAGATATCTTAGCAGCTCTTCAAGGCGGTGAAAACCGTTTCCGGAAAATCCTTGAATTGGCCGTCCATTTGGAGACGGCAGATTTTCAGAAGCTGGGAGAGTCGTTAGGCGGGATGCCTTTGAACGTGTCTACGGTGTTTGAAATATACGCCCAGGCTGTCTCTTGGACGGAAGAGCTGTTTCAAGAGAACTTTATGGAAAAAATAACAGAATAGACAGACCTGGAACATCATGTTAAAATACTCTTTATGTGTTTAGAGAGTATTTTTTTACGACAACCGTTACCTAGGTAAAGAAAGGAGGAGTATAGTGTCACTCATCTTTCACCACATTCAGCAATTATCCCGTAATGTGAATCAATATTTGAATGAAGCGCTCAAGGAGGAAGAAATCTACATGTCCCATTGGGCTGTCCTGTTCCAACTGTATTCCAATGGAGGAGTGATGACGCAGTCCGTATTGAGAGAGCGGCTTAATATCGAAGCGCCTCCTTTGTCGAGGGTCATCGTTAAATTAGAGAGTTTGGGATACGTATCCAAAGGTCCCAGCGAAGATCAACGAACAAATGACATCACTCTTACCGAGGCTGGCACAAAAGCATTCCCGAGATGGCAGCAAGCCATCCAAGATTCAGAAGAAAGGCTTCTGAAGGAACTGGGTGCGGATAATGAACGGGATCTGGAGTCTTTAATCAAGCATTTATCGGATATAATTTCGAAGGAAAGAAGGAAGTCAAATTGATGGAAAAGGAACCACTATGGACGAAGAATTTTTTGACGGTATGCGCCAGTAACTTTTTCTTATTTCTCGTCTTTTACTTAATGTTCGTTACGATGCCGTTGTATGCAATGGACGGTCTTCACGTCGGGGAGGGGGAAGCTGGACTTGTCATTACGATCTTTCTTATCGCTGCCATTCTCATCCGTCCATTGACGGGACATTGGGTGGAGACGATTGGAAGGCGCCGCATTGCTCTGACCGCTCTCTCCATTTTTGGAGTCAGTGCAGTTTTGTACCTGTTGACGGACGCATTTACGGCTGTACTCGCTATTCGTTTTCTTCAAGGAATCGGATTTGGTATGGGGACGACGGTTCTGGGCGCGATGGCGGCAGATGTTATTCCAGTTCAGAGGAAAGGCGAGGGGATGGGATACTTTGCCATGTCTATGAATATTGCCATGGTCATCGGACCTTTCCTTGGACTGTTCCTTGTTAAGAATACGGGGTTTCGTTTCATGTTCCTGACGTGCCTTGTCTTTGCCTTTGCTGCTTTGGTGACGGCTCTGTTTATTACGATATCGGAGGAACGTAGTGGATCGATGCAGCGTAGCTTCGTTCCGAAAGTGTCAGGCCTCTTTGAAGTAACGGTCATCCCGATTGCGCTGACGGGAGCAGTGATGGCGCTCGCGTACTCCGGGGTGCTGTCGTTTGTATCCGTGTATGCGAAGGGGCTGGGACTGGAAACATATGCAACATTCTTCTTTGTCGTATATGCGGTCGTGCTCCTCCTTTCTCGTCCATTTACAGGCAAATGGTTTGATCAGCACGGAGAGAATGTCATCGTCGTTCCTGCGATTGCCGTTTTTGGAATCGGAATGATTCTATTGAGCATCGCAGACAGCGGCTTGCTGCTGCTCATCTCCGGCGGTTTGATCGGCTTAGGCTGGGGAACCATCGTCCCCAGCTTTCAAACGATTGCATTGAAAAAAGTGCCGGAGCGCCCCGGTGCCGCGACAGCTACTTTCTTCGCAATCTTCGATACGGGAATGGGTGTCGGCTCTTACGTAGTAGGAGCAGTGGCATCAGGAATCGGCTTTTCTTCTCTGTATTTCAATAGTTCCTTCCTTGTTTTTGCCGGGATCATCATTTATATGGTTCTCCATGGAAGAAGGAAACAGAAGGCGAGCCCCCGCATAGAATATAGTAGTTAAGAAGGAGGTCTTTCCCTCCTTCTTTTGTTAAGATTATTGTAAACGCTTACAATATATAGGTGGGAGAGATAGGTATGAAAAGGGAGAAAAAACAGATAGAGACAGAGATGATCCATGGTGGTCCGGAAAGAAACTACGAAGGAAGTTTAGCAGCACCGATTTTTCAAACGTCCACTTTTTCGTTCTCATCGGCTGCGGAGGGGGAGCGCCGATTTGCCGGGGAAGAGGAAGGGTATATATATACGCGCCTCGGAAACCCGACCGTGCGGGCGTTGGAAGATAGAATCGCTGTGTTGGAAGGCGGCGAGAAAGGGCTTGCTTTTGCATCGGGAATGGCAGCTGTTTCCGCTGTGTTGATCGCCCTGACGAAAACAGGGGATCATATCCTGTGTTCCAACGGGTTGTACGGATGTACATTCGGGCTGCTTACCATGATGGAGGAGAAGTATGACATTACACACAGTTTCAGTCATATGAGGACAGAAGAGGAAGTGCGGGAGCAAATAACGGATAGGACGACGTGTGTCTTCATTGAAACGCCGATTAATCCTACAATGCGGGTGATTGATCTTGAGATGGTCGCAAAAGCAGCTAAGGAATATGGTGTTCCGGTCGTGGTGGACAATACATTCTGCACCCCTTATCTCCAGCGCCCATTGGAAAAAGGGTGCGATATTGTTATCCATAGTGCGACGAAATATATCAGCGGACACGGAGATGTTATTGCAGGTCTTGTGGTCGGCGATGAAGAATTCATGAACCGTCTTCGAATGTCGGAACAGAAGGACATAGGTGGAGTATTGTCTCCTTTTGATGCCTGGCTGCTTTTGAGAGGATTAAAAACGCTCCATGTCCGTATGGATCGCCACAGTTCAAATGCACAAGTGATTGCTGATAAGCTGGCTTCTCACCCGAGAGTAGAGCGTGTCTATTATCCTGGAGTAAGGGAGATAGACAGCCCGGCCGGCCGGCAGATGAGAAATGGCGGTGGAGTCGTTGCTTTTGAACTGAGTGGAGGCAAGCGTGAGGCGCAGAACTTCATTGACAGATTATCGTTTATTCGGATTGCCGTCAGCCTTGGGGATGCGGAGACGCTTATTCAGCACCCCGCCTCGATGACCCATGCAGTCGTACCGGCACACAAAAGGGAAGAAATGGGGATTACCGATTCGCTGATCCGCCTGTCCGTAGGACTTGAAGCAGCTGATGATATTTGGCATGATATATATCAAGCATTATCCGTGTGAGCGGGAAGAAGCCGGAGCAATTTGAACCGGCTTCTTCTTTAAATGGACAAAGGTTCCGCGTTTACCTTATTTTTTGAAGGGAAAAGAAACACATGGATAATGTGAGGAAGGAAACGGACAGCAATACCCTCTAAATACAAATGATAAGCAGAAAGGGACGATGCAGTATGTTTAAGAAACTATTTGGTAAGAAAAGTGTAGAAGAGCAAATCGTAGCACCTGTAAATGGTAAGGTTGTACCTCTGGACGAAGTGGACGACCCTGTATTCAGTCAGCGGATGATGGGGGACGGAATCGCTGTCGAACCCAGCGACGGAAAGGTCGTGGCACCCGTTTCCGGAGAAATTGTCCAGCTGTTCCCGACGAATCACGCGATCGGAATTAAAACGAAATCCGGTGTGGAAGTTCTTGTCCATATCGGTCTTGAAACCGTCTCCATGGAAGGAGAAGGGTTTGAAGGACATGTGAAAACCGGCGACCACGTGGATGTCGGAGATCATTTGATCACGTTCGATGTTGAATTAGTGAAAGAGAAAGCGAAAAGCACGATTACACCAGTGGTCATCACGAACTATGATGATATCGTCGATCAATTCGACCCTGCTTATTCCGACGGTGCAAGCGCAGGTCAGACGACCGTTGCCACACTCCAGACAAAATAAAAGGACAAGCCCTTGATGAGGTATTTCAAGGGCTTTTTTTTAGATCGGAAACTTTCTTAGATTAGGATTGGAAACGTTACCGGGAACGACGTATAATGAAAACAGAGTTTGTCCCAATGGTAAGGGAACGGCCAATTGTAAAGAGAGGATGAGTGATATGAAGAAAGGTATCATCAGTTTAGGAGAAGCCCTGATCGATTTTATCCCTTTGGATGATCAGAACATAAATTTTCAAAAAAGTCCCGGTGGGGCACCTGCTAACGTAGCCGTCGGTCTTGCACGGCTTGGAGCAAAATCTACGTTCCTCGGTAAAGTAGGAGACGACGTACTCGGACGCTTTTTGAAAGAGACACTGGGCAGCTATGGTGTACATACGGACCACATGTACTTAACGCAGGACACGAGGACCGGTGTCGTATTCGTTACGCTTGGGGAAGACGGAGAACGAAGCTTTGATTTCTACATCGACCCAAGTGCCGATCGTTTTCTTGAGGAAGAAGAGATTGATGATGATTTATTCCGAGCTCATAACTTATTCCACTTCGGTTCGATTTCCATGATCAATGAGCCTTCGAAGTCTGCTACCAAGAAGGCGGTTGCGCGTGCCCGAGAAGAAGGGATGATTGTTTCTTATGATCCTAACCTCCGACTCGGGTTGTGGCCTTCCGGAGAGCAGGCGAAAGAAACAATTCTTTCTATGCTCGGAGAGGCGGATGTTGTGAAAATCTCAGAAGAAGAATTGGAATTTCTTACAGGGGAACAGGAAATAGATAAAGGTGTAAGAGCACTTGCATCGTATGACATTCCATTGCTTTACGTAACGATGGGCGGGGAAGGAAGTCATCTGTTTACAAATTCCGGTCATGTCCACGTTCCGGCTATGAAAGTAAAAGCTGTCGACACCACAGGAGCGGGGGATGCCTTTGTTTCAGGGATCCTTTATCAATTAAGCGAGCGTAATCAAGCTGTTGACGAGTTATCTATGGAAGACATGGAATCGATTACTCGTTTTGCAAGTGTATCGGGTGCGCTTGCGGCCGCGACCAAAGGGGCAATGACGGCATTACCGACCTTGGATGAGGTCGAAGGATATTTGAAATAAGGGAGGCGTCGTTTTGTCAGAACGCGATTTAGAATTACGAAGACTAGCTAACGAAGAAGTGGAGAAGCATAAGGACACAGTGGAATCCGATCCTTACCGCCTGAAGTATCATCATATGCCCCCGGTCGGGCTGCTGAATGATCCGAACGGATTTATTCAATGGAAAGGTACGTACCATCTTTTCTACCAATGGATGCCCTTCGACACCGGCCATGGTGCGAAGTTTTGGGGCCATTACGCCTCCGAAGACTTAGTGAAATGGCGGCATGAGCCCATAGCTTTGACGCCTTCGGACTGGTTTGACAAAAACGGAGTTTATTCAGGAAGTGCAGTGGTTCATGATGATGAACTCTATCTTTTCTATACGGGAAATGTAAAAGACGAGAATGATAACCGGGAGGCTTATCAATGCATCGCAGTATCGCAAGACGGTGTACACTTCGAGAAACAAGGGGTGGCTGTCAACCTTCCTGAAGGGTACACACCTCACTTCAGAGATCCAAAAGTTTGGAAGAAAGCCGATCATTGGTATATGGTCATTGGAGCACAAAGCGAAGATCTTCAAGGGAAAGTTGTTATGTTCCAGTCATCAGACTTAAAGAACTGGGAGTTGATGGGTCCGGTGACAGGAAGCAGGGAGGGGACCCTTGGCTCCTTCGGTTATATGTGGGAATGTCCCGACTTGTTTGAACTAGGTGGAAAAGACATCCTGATCGTATCGCCTCAAGGACTGGAACCTCAAGGTATGAACTATGCCAATACGTATCAGAGTGGATACTTCGCAGGTGCTCTTGATTACAACACTGGAAAGCTTGAGCACGAAGACTTCCGGGAACTAGACCGAGGGTTTGAGTTCTATGCCCCTCAAACGACCCTGGACGAACAGGGGAGAAGGCTTCTCTTCGGATGGATGGGTGTGCCTGACCAGTATGAGCAGGCCCATCCAACCATCGAATATCAGTGGGTTCACTGCATGACCCTTCCGAGAGAATTGACCTGGAATGGCACGCAGATCATTCAGAAGCCTGCGGAAGAGCTTAAGCAGATGAGAGGACCGGTACTCCTTCATTCGTCTATTACGATTAACAATGATCAAAAGGCAATCAGAGGGATAGAAGGGAAAAGCGTTGAGTGGAACCTGGAGTTTGAGAAAATTGAGGATCAATTCGCCATCGAGCTTTTCCAATACGCTTCTTTAAGTTATAAGGACGGCGTGCTCACCTTGTCCAGGCCCCATTTGGAGGACAAAACGAAAACGGAATTCCGTCGGGTCGCCCTTGAACAAGGGTTGAAGAGTATGCGTTTGTACGTCGACCACTCCTCTCTTGAAGTATTCATAAATGAAGGGGAAGAAGTTATGACTTCACGAATCTTCCCTCAGCCGGAAGAAGAACATATTCTGTTCACCTCCCTCGGTGAAAGTACATTCTCTATTGAACAATGGAAGCTGGATGGTTTTCAACACGCCTGATTGCTAACGGACGTGTGCTTCCGGAATAAATACAGATTGTGATAAAATGTTCTTATGTTAATCGTACGGAGGGGTCATGTGATGAGTCAATCTTCTAAAAAAATGAAAGCAAGTGAACGGCGCGACCATATTCTAACGTTATTGAAACAGAAGCGTACTCCTGTAACGGGAAGCTCTCTGGCAGAGGAAATGAACGTGACCCGCCAGGTGATCGTCGGCGATGTGTCCTTGTTGAAAGCTGCCAATGAACCGATTGTCGCTACTAGTCAGGGGTACATGTACATGACCGATGCGAAAGAAGACATGGCATTCGAACGGACGATTGTCTGCCAGCATGCCGGTGAAGCAACAGAAGAAGAATTGAATATTCTTGTTGACCACGGAGTCCATGTCCAGGACGTCGTCGTAGAACATCCGATTTACGGCGACTTGACAGCTCAGCTGCGCATAGCGAACAGGCGGGATGTGAAGAAGTTCATTCGGAAGGTCGAGTCCACCAACGCCTCGTATCTTTTGGAACTCACGGGAGGTATCCACACCCACACGATAGCAGCGGATAATAAGGAAGCATTGGATGAAGCAGAAGAAGCCTTGCAAGAAGCCGGTATTCTTCTGAATCAATAGCCATGCAGAAAAAAGGGAAATGCTTTATCAAGAAGCATCTCCCTTTTTTCTTATGAAGCGGAAGAGATATCCCTCTGTTTTAATCAGGGTGGTTTCGGGGATGAGTGTGGTATATTTAAATAATAATCGTAAGATAGGTAAAGGCAGGTGATTCCAATGGATTTTTTACCTCACATACTCAGCTTTCTCCTAGCATTTAACGTTCTTCTCGCTCTGGCGATTGTGTTCCTCGAACGAAGGGATGCAAGTGCGACGTGGGCATGGTTGATGGTCTTGTTGTTCTTACCGATCGTCGGCTTTATCTTATACTTAATCTTCGGAAGGCGTTTGAGCAACAAAGAAATTTTTACGTGGGATAAGAAAAGCAGGCTTGGCTTACTGACCGCTGTGCAGGAGCAGCTGCAGGCGATCAAGGAGGATAAGCTGGAAGTGTATCATGAGGACATCATTCCATATGAAGATTTAATTTATATGCACTTAAAGAATAATGATGCATTGCTGTCCCAGAACAATGAAGTGGAAATATTCACGGACGGCCAGAAGAAATTCCATGCTCTGATGCAGGATATTGAAGAAGCGGAGGATCACATTCATCTGCTGTATTATATTCTTAGAGATGATAATCTCGGGCAGAGGCTGGCGGACGTCCTGATAAGGAAAGCACAGCAGGGACTTGAGGTAAAATTACTATATGATGATATGGGCTCGAGGCTCTTGAAGAGAAAGTACAAGAAGAAGCTGGTCGAGGCAGGAGTTCAAGTCGAGTCTTTCTTTCCGTCTCTTATTCCAAAGGTCAATTTCAAAATCAATTATCGTAATCATAGAAAACTGGCAATTATTGATGGGAAGATCGGTTACATCGGCGGTTTCAACATCGGCGATGAATACTTAGGGTTCAACAAGCGTTTCGGATACTGGCGTGATACGCATTTGAGAGTGGAAGGGGAAACGGTCAATCATATGCAGACGCGCTTCATTCTCGACTGGAACCAGGCCTCCAGAAGGGATATTGTCTATGAAGAGCGTTATTATCAGGCGGAACCGAAGGGGGATGTCGGCATGCAGATCGTTTCCAGCGGGCCGGATTCCGAATGGGAGCAGATCAAGCATGGGTACATTAAGATGATTCTGTCTGCTAAGGATTATGTGTACATTCAAACGCCTTACTTCATTCCTGATGACAGTTTGCTGGATGCACTCCGCGTAGCTGTCCTTTCCGGGGTCGACGTCCGGATTATGATCCCCAACAAGCCGGATCATCCATTCGTATACTGGGCTACTTACTCCAATATCGGCGATATGCTGAAGGCGGGAGCAACCATTTATGTATATCAAAAGGGGTTCCTGCATGCGAAAACGTTAGTAGTTGATGGGAATATAGCATCCGTCGGAACAGCAAACATCGATGTTCGAAGCTTTCGGTTGAATTTCGAGGTCAATGCCTTCCTCTACCATCCGGATATCTCCAAAACCCTGGCAGACCGATTTCAGGAAGACATTGCAGATTCGACAGAGCTCACTTTGAAGCTCTATCAATCCAGATCGAAATGGATAAGGTTTAAAGAAGCCATTTCCAGGCTGTTATCACCGATTCTTTAAATAGAAGCGGAAATAAAAAGAGCCCCTGCGCAATGCGCAGGGGCTCTTTCGAGAGAGGTTGGTTATAATAATGGTGTCTGAAAGGTCTGCGGCAAAGTTCAATCAGGCATTGGTTGGAGGGGGGATCGTATGCCTGGTCCCCTTTAACCGCCAGACGTTTCAAGACATATCAAATTAATAGCTTATCTGTTGTTCTTATTGAGAGGTTAGCGTAAGTTTTATATTCATTGGGCTGCCGTCACGATAAACGGTCAAATCTGCAGTATCTCCATCGTCCATTTCGTTATAAAGATACTTTCTTAGATCAATGAGGGATTTTATTTCTTCCCCATCGATTTCCGTAATGACATCGTACCGGTCGATTCCTGCCTTTTGGGCGGGGGAACCTTGTTCGATACCCTGTACAAGCACGCCTCCTTTAACATCCTCCGGGAGCCCTAATTCATCCTGCAGGATTTGATTAGGTACCTGAGTGACATCTTGGAGTGAAACGCCCATATAAGGCCGTTCTACTTGTCCTTTGGATTCCAGGTCCTCGATGACTGGCTTGGCTACATCCATCGGGATGGAAAATCCGATGCCTTCCACTTCTGCTTTGGCAATTTTCATCGAGTTAATCCCAATGACTTCCCCTTGCAGATTTATCAATGCCCCACCACTGTTTCCTGGGTTGATGGCAGCATCCGTTTGGATCACTTCGGTCTGCCAGTCTGGCTGTTGGTCTCCGTTAATATCTACAGGGATATCCCTTTTAAGACCACTGACAATACCTTTGGTGGCTGATCCAGCGAACTCCATGCCTAGCGGGTTACCGATGGCTATGGCTGTCTGGCCGACCTCTACGTCTTTCGCTTCACCCAACCGGGCAACCTTTTGGACGTGTTCGCTATCTATCTGTAAAACGGCTAGATCAGTTAACGGGTCACTGCCTTTCAATTCGGCATTCACTTTCGTTCCATCACTTAAAATGACTTCCAGTTCGGAAGCATTCTCTACTACGTGATGGTTGGTGGCAACAAAAGCTTTATCACCGTCTTTCTTATAAATGACCCCGGATCCAGTACCGGCTTTTTCTGCACCTTGTGAACCATTCTGGATATTGCTTATCCCGACGACTGCTGGGGAGGCTTCATCTATCGCCTGTGTTACGGACTCTTGTGTTTCTCCAATCTCAAGTTCGTTCGCTTGAGCAGTAGGCTGATCTGTGTTGATATGGATGGAAATTCCTTTCCATTGGAACACAGTCGTAACAAGAAAAACAGCGATGATGGCACCTAGGACGCTGAAGGCCAATCCAGAACGCTTATACTGGCTTTTTCGGTGTTTTTTCTGTTTTTCGTCATCAAACATAGAGAAGCGCTGGCTCCTTTCTCTTCGTTTCGATGTATGTCTCTTGATGTCTCTTACATTCTTTATAATACGCTCGATATATGGAATGACTTTGGAGTAAATGTGGAAAAAGTGTGTAATGAAGGGAGAACGCCCGCTAATATGAGAAAATAAGTAGAGGACGATCGTTTGAAGGAGGAATAAGCATGGACTATAAGATAGGTCTTGTAGAAGATGATCCGAATATAAGAGATATTGTGGAAGGATATTTGAAGAAAGAAGGCTATCGTGTCTACGCTTCCGATACGGCTGAAAAGGCGTGGGAGGTATTTGAGGAAGAGACACCTGACTTGTGGGTGCTGGATATTATGCTTCCAGGTATGGACGGGTATGAGTTTTGTAAGAAGATAAGGCAGACGTCGGAAGTACCCATTTTAATCATATCAGCGAAGGATGATGAAGTCGATAAAATCCTGGGGCTGGAGCTTGGTGGAGATGATTATTTGACGAAGCCCTTCAGCCCGAGAGAGTTGATGGCGCGTGTGAAGCGTCATTTAAAGAGATGGGAAGCATTGCGCCCTGTCTCCGAAGAACAGGGAGACAGGGTTATCGCAGGGGAGCTGGAGTTGAGTTATTCCGAGCGTCGGGCTTACTTCCGATCCGAAGAGGTGGAAGTGACGACAAAAGAATTCGAAATGCTCCGCATCCTCGCATCCCAAGTTAATCGTGCTTTTTCCCGGGAGGAACTTCTCATCAAGGTGTGGGGAGAGGACTACTTCGGAAGCGATCGGGCGGTGGATGATCTCATCAAAAGGTTGCGGAAGAAAATGAGCCAGCTTCCGATTGAGACCGTTTGGGGACATGGCTACCGGCTCCGGGAGAAGGGGTCATGAAGCTTCAATACCAGCTGAATGCCGCATTTGCTGCCTTGATCATCGCAATCATGTCCATTACCGCTTTCTTCATTTATTCTCTGCTCATGGATATGCTGATTCAGGACGAACAGAGACAATTGAAGGGGAGAGCCGAATTGCTGATCAACGTCATTAATGAAGACGGACCCGACAGGAACACACAGCTGTCCGAGCTGATTCAAGATAGAAATTATCCGATCCTTCTATTCGACAGGAGTACGGGGGAAGTATTGTTCCGGACGATGCCGGCAGACATCGCATACACCTGGATCGACAGGTATGAGGATGAATTGATGGGGCAGGAAGTGTGGGAAAGCCGGGAAGAGAAATATGTGGTCTACGATTTTGCAGTGAACTCCGGAAACGATCAAGTATTGGTGATGGCTACACCGCTCAATGACCTGCAGGCTGTCCAATCCGTCTTCGCGCTCCGGATGCTTGCTGTTTTCGTAATCGGTCTGTTGATGGCTATCATCGTCAGTTATGTGCTGACTTGGAGGCTCGTCACTCCACTGACGAAATTGAAACGAGAATTAAAGAAAATTGAGAAACGGCAGTTTTCTGATGTTCAGGAGGTGGAAGCTTCCGGAGAAATCCGGGAAGTGGAGCAGAGCGTAAGGCAGATGGCGAAAGAACTCTCGCGCTACATTCATTCGCAGAAGCAATTCTTCCAAAATGCCTCCCATGAATTGAAGACCCCGTTGATGTCTATCCAAGGTTATGCCGAAGGGATCAGGGACGGGGTGTTTGAAGGGGAAGCAAGAGAAAAGGGCTTGAATGTAATGGTAAGCGAAACGGAACGATTGAAGAAGATTGTAAATGAAATGATCTTACTCGCTAAGCTGGACAGTAATGAAGACGTCTACCATCCGGAAGACACGGATCTCTCTGAAATAGCCAATCAGGCCAAAGACTTGATCTATCCATTGGCGAGAGACAAAGAAATTGCGTTGGAGATGGGAAATGCAAGGCCGTTCCGCGCCAATGTAGATCCGGAAAGAGTACTGCAGGCGCTGATCAACATTTTAAGCAACGCCGTTCGTCATGCCGAAACGAAGGTCTCTATCGAAACGGAAGAGAAAGAGAATCGTTTTTTGGTCCGTGTTATAGACGATGGAGGAGGTATTCCGGAAGAATTGCTTCCACAATTGTTTGAGCGTTTCATTAAAGGAAAAGGAGGAGAAACAGGTCTTGGTCTCGCTATTGCCAGAGCCATCATTGAGCGGAGCGGTGGAGAAATCAGCGCGTCCAACAAGAAGAACGGGACCGGGGCTGTTTTCGAGGTCCAGTTTTTTAGAAGAGAGTGAGAACGGACGAACATGGTATAATAGGAACAGAGAACGATTTCACATAGAAGAGAGGACAGAGACGATGGAAGCAAAACCATGTATAGATTCACTGACTGTTAAAAGTTCACACGTGCTCCCACCGGATACGAACAGCCACGGAACATTGTTCGGAGGAAAGTTGATGGCCCATATTGATGACGTAGCCGCTATTGCCGCCGTCCGTCATTGTCGTAAACCCGTTGTCACCGCTTCAACGGACTCTGTAGACTTTCTGCAGCCGGTTTTTGAAGGAGATACGATCTGCCTGGAGGCCTTCGTCACTTGGACACATAACACATCGATGGAAGTGTTCGTAAAAGCGACGACAGAGAATTTGCTTTCCGGTGAACGGAAAGTATGTACGACGGCTTTCCTGTCCATGGTTGCCGTGGATGAGAATAATGAACCTTCTCCAGTGCCTGGAGTCTATCCGGAATCAGAAGAAGAGAAATGGCTCCATGCGGGAGCTCAGAAGAGACATGAATACCGCAAAAACCGCAGGAAAGAATCGAAAGAACTGGCAGAGAAGTTCGGGACAGACCTGCCTTGGAAAAAATAAATGATTAAAAGACGGGCTTCTTTTAAAGAAGCCCGTCTTTTACGTTTATTTCATATGAACAAGTTGTGACTGGGGGGAAGGGTCCTGTTTCATTGTGCAGATGGATTCCCAGTTATAAGCTGCGCCGTCTCTTATGGTGAGAATCCTGTCCGCTATCGCCTTGGAATCCTCCCGGTCGTGCGTGACCAGGATGGATGTGGTTCCTGTCTTTTTAATAATGTCCTTCAACTCACTCCGGATTTTAATTTGTAAATCCGCATCAAGATTACTGAAAGGCTCATCTAATAATAACAGAGAAGGTTTTGGGGCAAGTGCCCGGGCCAAAGCGATACGCTGCTGCTGTCCGCCGCTCAATTCATGCGGATACCGTTTTGTAAATGCCGTCATATTTACTAAGGACAAAACTTCATCCACGCGCATTTTCTTTTCTTTTTGCTTCATGCCTTTTAGTCCGAAGCGGATGTTCTCAGCAACCGTCATATGAGGGAATAAGGCATAGTCTTGGAATACCATACCGACTCCGCGTTTTTCAGGAAGAACGAAGGTATGATCATCCGTCATCGTCTCCTCGTTAATGACAATGCGCCCTTTCTCAGGCTTCTCCAGTCCACATAAAAGGCGTAGGACTGTACTCTTTCCGCTTCCGCTTTCGCCAAGGATGGAAATAATTTCTCCTTTTTTAATATGAAGGTTCAAGTGATCGACTGTGTACGATTTCACATTCTTGTATTTGAAGGTAAGGTCC
Source organism: Halobacillus sp. KGW1 (assembly GCF_001592845.1). Taxonomy (NCBI): domain Bacteria; kingdom Bacillati; phylum Bacillota; class Bacilli; order Caryophanales; family Bacillaceae; genus Halobacillus; species Halobacillus sp. KGW1. The sequence continues at coordinate 795,470 of NZ_LSOC01000003.1, read as the reverse complement.
TGAATGGTCACAAACATATCATGTAGGCTCCTTTTCTAATACTTGATAAAAAATGTAGATAGCCAAGGCGCTGATCAATACAATAATGATCGATGCCAGAGCTGCTTCCTGTATTTTCTCATCGCTGGCATACTTAAACGCATTGGTTGAAAGCGTGTCGAAGTTGAACGGCCGCAGAATTAAGGTCAAGGGAAGTTCTTTTATTATCTCAATGAAGGCCAGTAGAAATCCACTGACGATGGGCCCTTTCAGCATAGGGAGATCTACTTTGAAGAACGACTGCGTCACGTTCATTCCCAGCATTCTGGATGCCTCGGTGTACTTGTTGCCTATCTTATCAAAACCAGCTTCTATGGAATTATAACCAACTGCCAGAAAGCGTATGATATAGGCGGACACCAGTATGATCAGACTCGTGCTCAGGAAGAGCCGGCTTTCCAGACCCGTTTGTTGATAGAACAAGGAAAGCTTCTCATCCAGGTCAATGAATACAGTGCTGATTCCCACTGCAATCACGGCCCCTGGAATAGAGTAACCGAGAATGGTCGACTTGGATGCTAATTTGGAAAGAAAACTTTGATGCATCCTTGAAAAATTAGCAATGATGACAGCGAATAGGGTGATAATCATTGCACCTGCAATAGACACAAGGAGAGAATTCCATATTAATTGTGCAAATGCAGGGGACGCGATCTTTTTATACGTCAGGAACAGCCAATCAACCAACTGAAGAACAGGGATCAAGAACCCTGCAGCAAAGATAAGGAAACAGTAAAGAAATGCCATGGCTGCCTTTACACCATGTAAACGAATTGGTGTCAATGGTCTGGCTTTGGCTGTAGTCGTACTATATTTCTTCCTGCCCCGCAGCCATCTTTCAAGCAGCAGTACAATAAATACGATCATCATAAGTGTGGCAGATAATTTGATTGCTGCGTTCAAATCATTCATTCCAAACCAAGTTTGAAAAATGGCTGTGCTGAATGTGGGAACACCAAAGTATTGAACGACCCCATAATCATTCAGCACTTCTAATAGAACGAGGCTCGCTCCTCCTACAACTGCACCTCTGGACACCGGGAGGACGACACGGAAGAATATTTCCATTGGATTCCGTCCCAATAAACGGGCATTTTCAATTAACGAAGCGGATTGGTTGGCAAGGAAGGCCCGCGTTATCGTATAGACGTAAGGGTAGAGAAATAATGTAAAAATGAGAACAGCTCCGGGTAAGTTCAGGATGTTGAAGTAGTCCTGATTCACTTCCACTCCCCACTGGTTTCTTAACGTAGTTTGAATGACTCCTGTATAATTGAGGATCCCATTGTATGTGTATCCGGCAATATAAGGAGGAACTGCAAGGGGAAGAATGAGCCCCCATTTAAAAAATCCACGCAGAGGGAAGTCATACGCGGAAATAATCCAAGCTAGACTTGTCCCGATAAGAATCGTGAATAATCCGGTGCCTATGATGAGAAGGCCCGTGTTCGTTAACAGGTCTGGTAAAATGTACGTTTGTATGTGTTCCCAGTTTTCTGCTTTTCTGGTGAAAAAGTTAGTGAAGATGGAGAGATTGGGGATCAGGATCAGAACAACGATAGCTATGGTGAAGAGCGTCCAACTATTTGTATAACCGGATAATTTTCTGGAGAGTTTCAAAAGCGACACATCCTTTAACGACCGCACTGTTTTCTCATAGTGGAAGTACCGCACAGGAAACCTGGTGCGGTACTTCTGATTCAACTGTTATTTCCAACCGACTTCATTCATAATTTGAATGGCTCTGTCATTGTTTTCGCCAAGTTCATTCAACGGGATATCCTGTTCTTTAAAGTCTCCCCAGCTTTGCAGAAGCTCTGATGCTTCTACATTTGGATTGACAGGGTATTCGTAGTTGGCTTCTGCAAATTCTTTCTGTGCTTTCTCTTCCGTCAGAAACTCCATGAACTTTTTAGCGTTTTCTTGGTTTTTACTGCTGGTTGTCATACCTATTCCGCTGATATTGACGTGTGTACCCGTTGTTTCCTGGTTAGGGAAAATCACCTCGAGTTGTTCCGCCGCCTTAACTTCTTCTTCCTCTTCAGAATTCAGCATCTGGCCGAGGTAGTATGTGTTCATGACTGCAACATCTCCTTCACCGGATGCAATGGCTTTCGCCTGATCGCGGTCACCGCCTTGAGGATCTCTTGCCATGTTGTCTACAATACCCTTTGCCCAATCCTTCGCATTCTCTTCCCCATCGATGGAAATCATGGATGCGAGTAGAGACTGATTATAAATGTTGGAGGAAGAGCGGATTAAGACTTTCCCTTGAAAGGCATCTTTGGTCAAGTCGGAATACGTTTGGATGTCTTCTTTATTAACTCGATCTTTGTGAGCTACGATAATCCGGGCCCGCTTCGTCAAGCCAAACCAGGTTTTATCTGTATCCCGGAATTTTTCAGGGATGTTCTCTGTAAGTACGTCACTGTCTACAGGTTGAAGTAACTCCTGTTCTTTTGCTCGGTGCAGGCGTCCGGCATCGGCAGTAACAAGAAGATCTGCCTCTGATGCTTTGCCCTCTCTGGCCAGGCGTGCAATCAGTTCGTCATCTTTACCTTCTATCACGTTGACTTTAATGCCTGTTTGATCTTCAAATTCTTCGTATAGCTGCTGATCTGTGTCATAATGCCGCCCTGTATATAAGTTGATTTCGCCTTTATCCTTTTCTTTTTCATCGCCCGCCGTTTCCGAGCTTTCTTCTTTACTGCTGCTTCCGCAAGCGGCTAAGAAGAGGGAAGTGAGTAGTAATAAGAATCCAATTAAATACTTTTTCTTTTTCATCTGCATCCACCTCTGTTATGTAATCGGTTAAGTGAAGAATGATAATCATTATCAATCTCTTTTCTATCTTAATGATAAGGATTATCAAAGAGATGTCAATAGCAATTTTTACTCTTTTCTATCTTGTAAAGAGTTATGGAAGAAAACCTAACATATATGATATGATAAACAAGTTGTCACTTTTCGAAGTTTTTAAAAAGATTTAATCGGGAAAGTGTTAATAACTGGAAACTAAATGAATTTTAAAAATTACAAAAGAGGTGAATGGTATGGAAGCAGTTCTATCGTTCTTAAACGATTGGATGTGGGGAACCATCCTTGTTGTGGCATTGCTCGGAGTAGGTTTGTGGTTCTCTATTAAGTTGAAATTTATTCAATTCCGTTATATTCCGGAAATGTTCCGCGTGTTATTCGATAAACGATCCATTTCTGCGGAAGGGAAGAAAGGAACATCGCCTTTTCAGGCATTTGCTATCAGTACAGCATCACGGGTTGGTACAGGTAACCTTGCTGGTGTGGCTGCGGCAATTACCATCGGTGGACCTGGTGCAGTATTTTGGATGTGGATTGTTGCGATTCTGGGTGGAGCATCCAGCTTCATTGAGAGTACGTTAGCTCAGGTGTATAAAGTTCCGGATAAAAACCAATATCGAGGCGGTCCTGCCTATTATATTGAGAAAGGGCTTAAGAACAGGACGCTGGGTATAGTCTTCGCTATTACGATAACGTTTACATACGGTCTTGTATTCAGCTCTGTGCAATCCAATACCATTCGCCTTGCGTTTGAAAATTCATTCGATATCGGTAAATGGTTGATGGGTGGTATTTTGACCTTGGCTGTCGCGTTGATCATCTTCGGTGGTCTGAATCGGATCGCACAAGTTACACAAATCATTATTCCAATCATGGCTATCTTCTATATTATTCTTGCTGGGTACGTGCTTATCATGAATCTTGGCCAAGTACCGAATATGATTGGACAGATCTTTGCAGGAGCCTTCGGTTTCAGGGAAGTTGCCGGTGGAACCTTTGGAGGTATGATTCTGATTGGGATTAAGCGTGGACTCTTCTCGAACGAAGCTGGGATGGGTAGTGCGCCAAACGCTGCTGCTACGGCAGAGGTGTCTCACCCGGTTAAGCAGGGGTTGATTCAGACGTTGGGTGTCTTTACAGATACCCTGCTAATCTGTAGTGCGACAGCTGTCATCATCCTGTTCGCGGGAGACTACGCCAATACGGACCTAGACGGTATTCAATTGACACAGGCTGCTTTTGAATCGGAACTTGGTGCGTGGGCAGCCATCTTCATCGCGGTTGCTATTCTCTTGTTCGCTTTCAGTTCTATCATTGGAAATTATTATTATGGTGAAACGAACATGGACTTTATCAAGACAAGCAAAGTAAATATCTTCGTTTATCGTATCGCAGTACTAGCGATGGTCATGTTCGGTGCTATTGCTGAATTCGGCCTTGTTTGGGCATTAGCGGACTTAATGATGGGAATTATGGCTTTGATCAACCTTTATGCTATCTTCCGCTTGGCACCTGTTGCTTATGCTGCATTGAATGACTATCGTAAACAGCGGAAAGCCGGTAAGGACCCGGTCTTCTACCAGGATCATCTTCCTGATGTAGACGGTATGGAATATTGGAAGAGAGAACACGAACATGGTTCATAAATAGGATGGAAGTACAGGAACTGCTCTGATGATCAATCAGAGCAGTTTTCTTTTTGGAGACGCGTTATGGCCTGGCGCCGGGCAAGCGAAAGAAACCAATAGATGTGATATGATGAATGCAGATTATGTTAAAGGGATGAGCGGAATGAGCTTACTATCAGTGAATGAGTTAACCAAAAGTTATGGAGATAAAGATCTCTTCGATCACATTTCTTTCACCATAGCTAATCAACAGCGTATCGGCTTGATCGGTGTCAACGGAACAGGGAAATCGACACTGTTGAAGATTCTAGCCGGGATGGACAGCGTGGACGCGGGGGATATGGACCACGCAAAGGATTTTCGTGTGGAATACCTGCCTCAAGATCCTGAATTGGATGAAAAGAAAACCGTCCTTGAACAGATTTATGAGGGAAATGCAGAAATTATGGTCGCGATGAGGCAGTATGAGAAAGTGCTGCTGGAACTCTCGGCAGATCCAGAGGACACGGATGTTCAAGAGCAGTTGTTCCGTGTGCAGCAGCACATGGAGGAGAAGAACGCCTGGGAAGCGAATACAGCGGCGAAGACGATCCTTTCCAAATTAGGCGTCGATTATTTCGACAAGCAGATCGGTGAGCTGTCCGGTGGCCAGAGAAAAAGGGTGGCCATCGCCAAAGCATTGATACAACCGGCAGATCTGCTTCTATTGGATGAGCCGACCAACCACCTTGATAACGAAACGATTGAATGGCTGGAAGAGTTCCTTGCGTCATATCGAGGTGCGTTGATGATCGTCACCCACGATCGGTACTTCCTGAATCGGGTGACCAATTTGATTTATGAATTGGATAAAGGCAGGCTTTACACCTATGAAGGGAATTATCAGACTTTCCTTGAGAAGAAGGCAGAGAGAGAAGAGTGGGAACGGCAGGCGGAGCAAAAGCATCAAAACACACTGAGACGTGAACTTGCCTGGCTGAGGGCTGGTGTAAAGGCGAGATCGACGAAACAGAAAGCGCGTATTCAACGAGTCGAATCCATGAAAGAAGAAACGTTCCATACACAGAAAGAAGAAGTGGATATGGCAATCGGCTCCACAAGACTGGGAGATCAGGTTATCGAGTTGCAAGGGGTGACCTATCAGTATGAGGGTCAGAAACTGTTTGAGAATCTCGACTACCTTATCGTTCCGGGGGAAAGACTGGGCATCATCGGCCCTAACGGCTCCGGTAAAACGACGTTGTTGAACGTCATGGCGGATCGCCTGCAGCCCTACAGAGGTGTTGTGAAAACAGGGACCACCGTAAAAATCGGTTATTATACGCAGGATCATGGAGAATTAGATGAAAGCCTTAAGGTAATTGAATACATTAAAGAAGTGGCAGAGGTTATCCGTACGGCGGACGGAACGGAAATTACCGCAGAACAAATGCTTGAGCGTTTTTTGTTCCCGAGACCTCAGCAATGGACGTATATCAAACGTTTATCCGGTGGAGAGCGACGACGGTTGTATTTGCTGCGTGTGCTGATGAGTGAACCGAACGTCTTGTTTCTTGATGAACCGACCAATGACTTGGATACGGAAACGCTCAGTGTCCTGGAAGAGTATCTCGAGCATTTTCCTGGGGTTGTCGTGACTGTATCCCACGACCGTTATTTCCTTGATCGGGTTGTCGATAAGCTGCTCGCTTTCGAGGATGGAGGCTTTGTGCGCAAATTTTATGGTAATTATACGGAATACCTGGAATTGAAAAAGGAAACAGAACAAAAGGCTCAAGTGGAGAAAAAAGCCTCCCTGCAGGAAGAAACGCGCCGATCCAACCGTAAAAGAAAGCTCTCCTATAAAGAAAAACAGGAATGGGAAACGATTGAAGATGAAATTGCTGAATTGGAGACGAAGCTGGAAGATTTAAATCATCAGCTTGCAGCGGAAGCAACCAACTATGACAGAGTGCAGGAACTATCTTCCGAGCAGCAAAAGGCGGAAACAGAGTTGGAAACGAAAATGGAGCGGTGGGAAGAATTGTCGCTCATTGTGGAAGGAATGGAAGACTGATAACCGGGGGACTCGGATTGGCCGAGTCTCCTTTTTTGTGGTTCTGGTTATAATATGAAATAATGTATTCGGATACAAGGAAACTGAATTGGAGGAAAATTCAATGAAAATGCCTAGTGTTGAGAAATTAGAGAAATATGCAGATCTTGCTTTACGAACAGGTGTGAACCTGCAAAAAGGCCAGCTGCTAATGATTAACTCTACTATTGAAGGTGCAGAATTCACCCGTATTGTAGCACGTAAAGCTTTTGAGCTTGGTGCGAAGAATGTACATATTAACTGGTCTGACGACGCACTGACGCGTATGAAATATGAACATGCGGATAAAGAGACGTTATCTGACGTTCCGGAATGGCAGCAGCAGAAGTTCACCTACTTTGCAGAGCAGGGGGCGGCAGTACTATCGATTCGTTCTACTGATCCGGATCTTCTTAAAGGAATAGACGGAGAGAAAATTGCAGCGGCGAACAAAGCCGGGGCAGAAGCGATGTCTACTTTCCGTTCCTACACGATGAATGACCGTATTCCGTGGTCGATTGTAAGTATTCCTGTACCTGCCTGGGCACAAAAGATCTTCCCGGGGGAAGAAGAGGATACAGCGGTTGAGAAACTTTGGGAACAAATCTTCAGCATCGTCCGCGTCGATCGTGAGGATCCTAATGAAGCGTGGGCAGAGCACAATAAAACATTGATCAAGGCCCGTAAATTCCTGAATAAGAAGCAGTATAAGAAGCTGATTTATAAGGCACCGGGTACGGACCTTGCTGTCGGTCTACCGGAGGGGCACGTTTGGAAAGGCGGTCCTGCACAGACAGAAGGAGAAGAGATTCCGTTTAACCCTAACATGCCGACAGAAGAAGTGTTCACCGCGCCTCATAAATATGAAGTAGAAGGTACGGTCTCAAGCACAAAGCCGTTGAACTATGGCGGGAACGTCATCGATCGATTTAAACTGACCTTTAAAGAAGGGAAAGTCGTCGATTTTTCAGCCGAAGAAGGAGAAGAAACATTGAAACACCTTCTTGATACGGATGAAGGTTCCCGTCGTCTGGGGGAGCTGGCATTGGTGCCGCATGAATCTCCGATTTCCCAGTCGGGACTCATCTTCTACAACACATTGTATGATGAGAATGCCTCCTGTCACTTGGCGCTTGGAAAAGCATATCCAACAAACATGACCGGCGGTTCATCCATGAGTGAAGAGGAGCTTGATAAGAACGGGATCAATCACAGCCTCTCCCACGTTGATTTCATGATGGGTTCTGCTGAGTTGGACGTCGACGGCGTTCTTGCAGATGGAACAACAGAACCAGTGATCCGTAAAGGAAGCTGGGCTCTTACTTTCGAATAATAAGATAGAAAAAGGAAGCTGATATTTCAGCTTCCTTTTTTTGTTACCAGCGTACATCAATGCCTTCGAATTGGAGTTCCTCATAGTTTGGAACGACGGTGGGGTCGAGTCGGACGATGGTCAGAGATTTCAGTTTTAAAAGATCATCTACTGTCCCCTTGAAAGAGGAACTTGCAATATTTAAATATTGGACATGCTGCATCCCTTCCTGCATGGAACTTAAGTCAGTGACGGTCTCACCGATGATGGTGACCTGTTCCAATATGGGGAGGTGCTTCAGCAGATATCCCGGGATGACTGCATGATTGAGTTTCAAGACGCGGAGCGACTGCATCGCTTCAAAGACCTCTTCATTTTCATCCACAACATAAGTGCTGTCTAAATGAGATGCATTAATTGTTAATTCCTGAAGGTTCATCAAGTCTGCTTTCGTAATTTCCTCCGGCTTCTTATTCAAATCACGGGCGATCGATCGTAACAGCAGATCGTTTATTTCCAATGGCTCTTGATCATCCTCAAAAGTTTTGAAGGCATGGTCTGTAGGATTAGAGTAGAACGTCTCAATCGTTACGTGCTTTCCATCTTCTGAGAGGGTGGAGATCTTTACCAAAGGACTGACGTCAAAGGAGGGGATGTCTATTTCAAGGAACACGTCGATCTCGCCATTTTGATAATCCTCGAGGTCCGGCGTGCGCTTCGGCGACCAGGATTCTGCAATGCCGTCATTGTCTTCCTTCCAATGATAAGCATAGGTATAGGTCGCGTTTTCTTCCACACCCACTTTTGGTAACGTTTCTCCACTTCCGTACTTATCCAAGACGTCTTGCATATTCTCCGGGAGAGGGTTGGTAAGGATAACCTGCTTGAATTCTTCCAGAAACGCTTCCTGTGTAAGCTTCGGTTCTTTAACGGATACCAATGGCTCCGTTTCTGACTCTGGTTTGCTCTGCTCCGGAGACGCGGTTTGTTCAAAGAGGTTGCTGGACTGCACGTAATAGATGGTCCCTGATAAGAATAGAACGGCAAGCAAAGCCGTCAGCAGGCGAGGAACAATAGTCGACCGTAAATGTTTCCTTTTTCTTCCTTCGTAAAACCTACGGCGGTCTCTATCCGTAAATAACGGCTTTTCACTGATTCTATTATCAAGAGCCTCTTGGATCTTCTTCTTATTATTCAAGGGTCCACTCTCCTTCTATGAGCTTTTCCTTCAGCATTTCTCTTGCGCGCTGCTTTCTCGTCTTTACAGTGGATAAGGGGATGCCGGTCACTTCTGCGATTTCTTTTTGTGTCAGGTGTTGATGAAACGTAAGAATCATAACTTCCCGGTATTTAACAGGCATATTCAGGATTGCTTCTGCAATTTCTTCCCACTGCTCTTTCTGTAAGACAACGTCCTCCAACTGTTTAGGATCCGTCTGTTCCAACCATTGATCTTTCATGAGCTTCATTCTCTGGAAAGGAGACCGAAGAAAATCCTTGCAGCGGTTGATAGCAATCCGCATCACCCACGTCTTTAACTGTGAACGACCATCAAAACGATCCCATTTCCTATAAACCAGCAGGAGTACCTCTTGAAACAGATCGTCTGTGGTGTGGTGATTTTTCACATATGTATATATCATCCGTTTTAACATTTCGCCGTATTCCATCATCACGAATTCAATGGCTTCATCACGTGTGAAGGAAGGCTCCTTCCGTTCCATCACCAAATTTCACTCTCCTTTCTGATTGTTAGACGTTCCCATGTGGAGGAAAGTCTTCTTTTTTCCTTTATTATCGTCAGACAGAGCATAGAAGGTATTGAAACGGGGGTTCAGGGGGAAAACAGAAGAAATGGAGGTGAAGGTGATGTATGATGCAGCCATAGTTGGAGCGGGGTTCGGTGGTTTGGCAGCTGCTGCGTCCCTTGTGAAGCGAGGACGAAAGGTCGCTGTCTTTGAAGCCTCCAATGAGCTGGGAGGAAGTGCCGGGAAATTTGACCGTCAAGGCTACCGTTTCCAATCAGGTGCAACGGTCGGAATGGGTTTTGAACCGGGAGGTGTATTTGATCAATTGTATGACGAGCTTGGTCTCGAGGTTCCTGTTATGACCACACTGGATACGATCATGGATATCCACATGCCTGATCGAACCATTCACTATTATCGGGACAGACAAGCGTGGTATGAAGAGATCGAGCTTCACTTTCCGGAGAAGTCCGCGGCTATTCAAGCTTTTTATGATGAAATCTTCTACGTCGGTGCCCTTGTCGACCGTTTAATAGACAAGCTTCCAATATTTCCGCCCCGGACATGGAAAGATGTTAAAAACCTGCTGCCGATGGTGGACCGGTCTTCTTTGCGTCTGCTTCCGTTCCTGAACCAGACAGTCGAAGATCGATTGAAGAAATATGGATTGGAACGCCACCAGCTGTTTCGGACGTTTCTTAATGGAGAGCTGATGGACAGTGTACAGACAAGCGTAGAGTATTGTCCGGCCTTTCTTGGTTGTGCAGCTCTCCAGACGTTTCATAAAGGTGCCTACGCCGTTCATGGAGGGCTTGCAACGATAGCAGAACAGCTTTCCGAATATATCAAGAGCGGCGGGGGAGAGATTTATATGCGCCACCCTGTACATCGGGTAGAGAAGGAAGCGGGAATGTTCCTTCTTCATTCCAAACGCAATAAAGTATTTCAGGCGAAAGAAATCATCCTTAACAATTCGGTCCATAATCTCCATGATACGTTATCAGAAGAGCTTCTGAAACAGACCTATATTAAGAAGACAAAGGAAGTGCAGCGGGAGGCATGGGGGGCTTTTATTATACATGCCGGGATCGACACATCTGTATTCCTAAATACAGATGTGCTGTATCATCAGTTCATCGATCCGGAACGGCCGGAGGAACTGCATGACGGAGGGCAGTTCCTCTTATCCCTTTCCGATCCGTCAGATAAGAGCATGGCGCCTGAAGGGAAGCGGTCTCTTACCATATCGACCCATACGGAGTTGGAGCAGTGGTGGCAGGCGGAGGAGTATGAAGAACATAAAGAAACCATGAAAAACCGGATGCTTCAGACGGTGGAACACTACTTCCCGGGATTCGCGGAAGGGTTGGATATTGTCCTGCCGGGTACACCATTGACTTTTCATAAGTGGCTGAGAAGAAAGGAAGGAAAAGTTGGAGGATATGCACCGGATGGGAGATACAGCTGGTTGAAGAGCTATTCGGTCCGTACAGGTATCGACGGTGTTCATCAATGTGGCGATACGGTATTCCCGGGGGCAGGCACCCTCGGTGTCACACTCTCCGGTTTAATGGCAGCGAAAGAAGTTTCGGCTGATTGAAAACGTGGAGTAAGGGAATAAGAAAGGAAAGGAGCGATGTAAATGCCAGGTCCAGAACATGAACTCCCGGGATTCCAGGCGAACCCTAATGAGTTTGACAAATGCAGCAGCTGTGGAACACTTTTGACGAGCAAGCAGGAACAGGAAATGAAGCTTTGCAAAGAGTGTCAAAGAAGACACAAAGATAAAGAAATTGAATATGACGAATCAGAATGAAAAAAGGTCACGGAAGCGTGACCTTTTTCTCATGGAGTTGTCAGGATATAATGCAACATCAGGGGAATATTACCAAACGATAGGAGTAAACTGTTTCTTTACATCCGAATCCCTTGATGTTAAAGTGGTCCACTGTGCTTAAAACAACTAAGAGTTACTATGAAGGAGAGAATCATGAAAAATAAACAAACAAATGGAATCGATTGGCCGGTATTTGCGATCAGCGGCGGACTGCTGGTACTATTCGTAATTTTTGCCTTAATCGATATTGATTTGATCGAACTAATCGTAAATGAGAGCTTTGCATGGTCAGCAAAATACTTCGGTGCCTTCTGGCAGGTACTTATGTTAGCTACGTTCTTTGTGGGCCTTTGGCTTGGTTTCTCTAAATATGGAAAGGTAAAGATGGGAAACAGGGAGAAGCCCGAGCTCGGTTTATATCAATGGCTTTCTATCATTATGGCTACCCTTCTGGCGGGCGGCGGTGTTTTCTGGGCGGCGGCCGAGCCGATGTGGCATTTCCTGACGGTTCCGCCATCCCAAGCCGGGGTGGAAGCAGGTACGGAAGCAGCTGTCGATCCAGCTTTGGCACAAAGTTTCATGCACTGGGGTTTTCTCGCATGGGCTATTCTAGGAACGATCAGTGCTATCGTTATGATGTATGGCCACTACCATAAAGGAATGCCGATGAAACCTCGTACCCTTCTTTACCCTATTTTCGGTGAAAAGCTGCGAAACAGCTGGCTTGGTACCGTAATCGACGCGTTCTCTGTCATTGCGGTTGCTGCCGGCACAGTTGGTCCGTTAGGCTTCTTGGGGTTACAAGCGAGTTATGGTTTGCAGGCCATTTTCGGAATCCCGGATGAATTCGGCACACAGTTCACTATCATATTGGCCGTGGTGCTGGTTGCGACTATCTCCGCAGTAACAGGATTGCATAAGGGAATTCAGTTCCTGAGTAATTTCAATGTCCGGCTCGCGTTAGGTTTGATGATCTTCATCGTTATCTTTGGACCGGGCGGGTTTATCATCAATCATTTTCTTTCAGCTTTCGGCTATTATATCGATCAATTTGTTCCGATGAGTATGTATCGGGGAGATGAAGGATGGTTGTCCAGCTGGACCGTATTCTTCTGGGGATGGTTCATTGGGTACGGACCGATGATGGCTATTCTCGTAAGTAGAATTTCCAGAGGACGGACGATTCGTGACATTATTATAGCCGTTTCTATTTTCGCACCGATTATTTCTACCTTCTGGTTCACCGTGCTGGGCGGTTCCGGGATTTCCTTTGAGTTAAGTAATCCAGGATCAATTTCAGAAGCGTTGGAGGCCGGGGGGAACCCGGCGGCTATGTTTGCCATCACGGAGCAGTTCCCTCTGGCGACTATCATTTCACCATTGTTTTTGGTATTGACGATTCTTTTCGTCGTGACCACAACAGATTCCATGTCTTATACCATTGCTATGGCTGTCACAGGACAGGGGGACCCTAAGAAATGGGTTCGTGTCTTTTGGGCGGTTCTGATGGGCGCAATCGCAGTGATCTTGTTGGTAACAGGAGACAGCGGAATTACGCAGTTGCAGAACTTTATTGTTGTCACCGCTGTACCTGTTTCCATTTTGCTGCTTCCAATGCTGTGGCTTGCTCCTAAGGTCGCTAAACAACTGGCCTTCGAGCAAAAAACAAATAGGAAATGACTTTGGAAGGGGAAGGAGAGGCTGTCGTCGTATCACCCTATCCACTCTTTCTTAAGGTAAAGTGAATCAATAAAAGGAAAAAAGCTTAGAGCATGGGCTCTAAGCTTTTTTTATGGAGAATTATTTTTCTCGCAACACAGCACGTACCGGACTCCCATCGCCGTCCTCCATTTTCAACGGAAAAGCCATGAGTTCATAAAATCCAGGAGAAACGTGATCCAATTGCAGACCTTCGAGGATGAGAATGTCGTTAGCATATAAGGAATGATGACCAGGTAAAGCTTTGCTTTTTTCCGTATCGACAGAGGGCGTATCCACGCCGATCAAATCGATGCCGTGTTCCCGAAGCAAGGGAGCTAGATCTTCGCCGATGGTGGTGTAGGTATTCGGGAATGTAGTGCGGTCTTTCCAACTCTTTGTTTGGAGTATCACCTTCGTTACGGCTGTCAGGTCGATGCCTTCCAAATCTTTCGCTTGAATTCTATCTTTATCCGGAAGGGAGAGGACTAAAGCATCACCGATATATCTCTCCAATGGGACTTCAGCAATTCTCCACCCATTGGAGTCATAATGGTAAGGCGCGTCCACATGGGTTCCGATATGGTTGCTTGCCTGGAATTGACCGACATTAACAGAACCTGTTTCTTTCATCGTAAATGTATGCTCATAGTGAAAAGGCGTATCTCCCGGCCATGGCGGGGTTCCTTCATGCAGGGGCATGCTGATATCGATAAGTTTCATGTTTCTGCCTCCTTATGCTATGATTCCACGCTCGTTTTTATATTGCTTATGCTTGTCTTGGTCCATAATGTCTTTCAATACCTGTACCACTGTAAATACATCTTCGAAGGATGTGTAGAAAGCGATCGGAGCGAGTCGGATAACATCTGGTGCCCGGAAATCCGGGGTGACTCCTTCTACTTTCAATGCTTGGCATATACTTGCTGCCTCTTTGTGCAGAAGACAGATATGGCCGCCTCGCCGTTCATCTTCCATAGGATTGGCGATACGGAAGCCTTTCCCGGAAAGCTCTTGATGGATGAGGTCCATAAAAAGCCGCGTCAGCTTTAATGATTTAGTCCGTATAGTGTCTATACCAGCTTCGTGAAAAAGCTCCAAGGAACCAAGAAGCGGGGCGGAGCTCAAAATGTGCGGGGTTCCAATCTGGAAAGCACCGGCATCTTCAGCAGGCGTCAGTTCGTGTTCCATGTCGAACTGTTTCTGTTTATTAGAGCTGAACCACCCGGCAAGGCCGGGACTCCTGCCTAAATGACGTTCGTTGACATATAAACCGCCGACACCTCCTGGTCCGCTGTTCAAGTATTTATACGTACACCAAACGGCAAAATCGACTCCCCATTCATCAAGGGAGTGCGGAACAGAGCCGATGGAATGAGCCAGGTCGAAACCGACGATGATGCCATGTTTGTGCGCTGCTTCTGTAATCCTTTGGATATCCAGAAGCTGACCGCTGCGGTACAGGACAGAAGGCAGCAGCAACAGAGCAATATCCTCTCCCATTTGATTGATGATGTGCGTCTCCTCCAGCGTGTAACCATCTTTGCTTTGAATCTGTACTAACTCTTGTGCCGGGTCTAAATCCCGAAGTTTGATTTGGCTTTTCAGAGCATAGATATCGGATGGGAAATTCAAGGTATCTGCAAGAATTTTTGTTCTTTTACCTGCCGGGTTGTAGAAAGTGGCCAGCAGTTGGTGGAGATTGGTCGTAATGGAGCCGGTGTTAATAACCTGATGCGGCTTTGCTCCAATGAGGGGAGCCGTCTCGTCTCCCAGCTTCTCCGACAAATAGAACCACGGCTCTTTCGCTTCCGTCCATCCATCAATCCCCGAGGTCTTCCAATCCTCCAGTGACGTAAACAACGATTGTTCTGCCCGTTTGGAAAGCAGGCCCAGTGAGTTTCCATCCATGTAATAGCTGCTGTCCTTCAAGTAAAACTCTTTCTTGAAGTGCTTCATCGGATCTTCTTGGTCCAACTGCCGAACGGCGTCCAACGTCCATAGATGCTTTGTCATTTCGGGTTCCTCCTTTTATACTAAATCGTGTTTAACTAAAACAGCTTTGATGGCAGAATAGCTGTAAGTGTCCGGAAGCATGTCTTTTAAAGGTTTAAGCTTCTTATCCTCCAATTGTTCATAGGCTTCCAGTACAGAGGTCTCCTGTTGCTCATCAAACCAGCTTGGCCAGTTGATATCATAGCCTTCCTTGGCTGCACGGAACAAATGGCTCTCAATGGTAAGTTGACTCATGCCCCTGGCTTCAGCTATCTCCTTTGGCGTCTGTTCCTCGAGTTTCCACATCTCGTAACTGATGATGTGACTCGGTCGATCGTCACCTGGGTCTCTCTTTAAAGGAGCAGAGGGGGAAGAGGAGGCAGGCCGTGGCTTATCCGCCGCGGCTTTTGCCCATGGCTGAATCATTTCAAGAAATGCTTCCCCGTATTTCTGATATTTCTGTTCCCCGATACCTTTTATCTTCAACATGTTATCTTTCGTTTCCGGGAGATAAGCGGTCAAGTCCTTCAAAGTCGCATCAGAGAAAATGACATAAGGCGGCAGGGATTCTTGTTCGGCTATCTGCTTGCGTAAACGGCGTAATTCTTCAAAGTATTCTACGTTGTAATCAGCCTTCGTTTTTGTGACGACGGCTTCCACCAGCATGATTACAGGTTCTTCTCCTTTAATTACTTTCTTAGCCTCCTGGGTTAGCTGTAAGGTTGGGTAACGGCCGGAACCGGGGTACAGATAACCTTCTGCGGTGAGAAAATGAATAAAGCGCGTCAATTCTTTTTCCGTATAGTTGGACATGATTCCATAGGTAGACAAGGAATCGAAACGAAACTGCTTTACTTTTTGGTCCTTCGATCCCCGAAGCACCTTCGCGGTAAGGGAGGCACCGAACCGTTCCCCCATCCTCTTCACACAGGACAGCACCATTTGAGCTTCTTTCGTCATATCCGTCTTCTGCCCTTCATGCATACAGTTCGAACATTTTCCGCATGGCTCCACAGGTACCGGATTGTCGAAATAGTCAAGGATATATTGCTGCAGGCACGTGTGGGTGTGGCAGTAATTAATCATAGCCTGAAGTTTATCGTATTCAGCTGTCCGCTTCTTTTCAGAAGGAGACTGATCAATCAAAAAGCGCTGGAGGTTGATATCCTGACTGGTGAAAAGCAGAACGCAGTCTCCCGGTTCTCCATCCCGACCGGCACGACCGGCTTCCTGATAATACGATTCAATATTCATCGGCATGGAGTAGTGGATCACGTAACGGACGTTGGATTTATCAATCCCCATTCCAAAAGCGTTCGTAGCCACCATGGTGGTCACCTTGTCCTGGACAAAATCCATCTGTGTCTGTCTGCGCTGGTTCTCCGTCATCCCAGCATGATACTTCCCGGAAGCATACCCCTTTTCCGATAAGTATGTATGCAGTTGGTCAGCATCTTTACGAGTAGCGGTATAAATGATGCCGGCATCCTCCGGAACTTTCTGCAAATATGTTTCAACGAAGTCACGCTTATCGCGTCCTTTGATGACCCGGAAGGATAGGTTTTCACGGGCAAAACCTGTGTTGACGACGGCTTCTTCCGGCACATCGATGAGGCGCTTAATATCTTCGATTACTTCTTTCGTGGCCGTAGCTGTCAATGCCATGACCACCGGGAGGTTCGGTATGGTACGGAGAGTAGGGACGATCGATCGGTAGCTTGGGCGGAAGTCATGTCCCCATTGCGATATGCAGTGGGCCTCGTCGAAAGCGATCAAGGACAGCGGGATGGAGGAAAGTAGATTAAGGAAATCCGGTGCTTCCATCCGCTCCGGTGCGACGTACACAAAAGAATATCTTCCTTGCCGGATGGCAGTCATGCGTTCCTGCTGTTCTCGTGCGGAGAGGGAGCTGTTGATGTAAGTCGCCGGTACTCCATAGGATAGGAGAGCGTCGACCTGGTCCTTCATCAATGAAATGAGAGGGGAGATGATCACGGCAGTACCATCTAGTGTGAGCCCGGGGATTTGATAGCAGAGTGACTTCCCTCCGCCTGTCGGCATGACTGCGAGCGTGTTATGCCCATGAAGGACATGTTGAATTACTTCTTCCTGCCCTGGCCGGAAAGAGGAATAGCCGTAATATTGCTGTAGTATTTTTTCCGCTTGCTGCATCATTTGGATCATCCTTTATTTGTAATCATTCGTGCCTCCATCTTATCATGTTTCAAGCTGGTTCTGTGGGGAAAACTACACGGGTAAAGCACAAACAAAAGGAGTGATCGCTGCATGAAAGCGGTTGTTATCGAACAGTACGGAAATAGAAATGAATTGATAGAGAAGGAAATGCCGAATCCCGAACCGGCTGCTAATCAAGTGGTGGTGGAAGTCCACGCGACGTCCATCAATCCAATCGACTGGAAGCTGCGCGAAGGATATTTGAAAGAAATGCTTGATTTTGACTTTCCGATAATTCTTGGATGGGACGTCGCAGGAATTATTAAGGAGACGGGCGAAGACGTCCGTGGCTTTAAAACAGGAGATCGCGTTTTTGCACGGCCGGATACGACAAGGCTCGGCACGTATGCGGAGTATACGACCGTCGATGAGCACCTTCTGGCACATCTTCCTGATGGGATCGGGTTTGAAGAAGCTGCTGCGGTTCCGTTGGCAGGGCTGACTGCATGGCAGTGCCTCGTTGACTTCGCGGATATAAAGGAAGGGGACAAGGTACTTGTTCATGCTGGATCCGGCGGAGTCGGACATTACGCGGTACAGATTGCAAAAAAAATGGGAGCGTATGTTGCAGCCACTGCCAGCGGTAAGAATAAGGATTGGGTCAAGAAGCTGGGTGTTGACCGGTTTATCAATTATAAAGAAGAGGACTTCTCGGAGGTACTTCATGATTTCGATATCGTCGTTGATACATTAGGTGGAGAAATTCAGGAGAAGAGCTTCGCTGTATTGAAAAAAGGAGGGCGAATGCCTTCCATCGTTCAGCCTCCTGATGAAAAGCTTGCTGAGAAACACGGGGTAAAAGCGGGGTCTGTATGGCTGGAACCAAGTGGTGAACAATTGGCGAAGTTAGCGCAGTTCATGGAGGAAGGAAGCCTTGTCTCCGTCATCGGCCACACCTTCGACTTTTCCGGTGAAGGATTGCGGGAGGCTCATAAATTAAGTGAGACGCACCATGCCAAAGGAAAAATTGTTATTAAAATGAAATAGACCACTTTTTATGTCCCTTTGATAAAGCGAAGGGACACTTTTTTGGTCAGTTATTATAAAGCGATTACATAAAATAGAGGATGCATTATTTTCGAATTTTCTTACAATTTTTGTGTACCTGCAGTAAACTAAGGGTAAAGGCTTTTAAAGAAGCAGAATTGGAGGAGAAGTGGTGTGCTTATAAATTATAAGACCGGGGTATATTTTGACGAAATGATGCATTCGGATGGAGGGCCAAAACAGCACTATCAATGGTTCTATCAACTCGTACAGCAGTTCTCCGAACGTGAACTTATGAACAAACATGAAACGGCCCAGATGAATTTTCTCAGAAAGGGTATTACGTTTACTGTTTACAACCACACAGGCGGGACGGAGCGGACGATGCCGTTCGATTTCGTTCCCATCATTATTCCCAGAGAAGATTGGGAGAAGATCGAGCGCGGGATGGTGCAGAGGATGAAAGCCCTGAACCACTTTCTTGAAGATGTCTATAATGATCAGAGGATTGTTGAAGCTGGAATCGTTCCGAAAGAATTAATAGAGAACAACCCCTATTACTATAAGGAACAAGCGGGTGGGTTATCCATTCCTCTGAATAACCACATTTTTCTTGCCGGTGTTGATTTAATTCGTGATGAGAACGGGGACTATCGTGTTCTTGAGGATAACCTCCGGAACCCATCCGGGATGTCCTACGTATTCCAAAACCGTTACGTCATGAGACAGGTGTATCCGGAGCTGTTCTTCCAGCATGCCATCGAGACACTGGAGCACCAGATTTCCGAGCTGCATCAGGCTGTCATCAGTCATGTGCCGGAAAATGCTCTACAAGACAAAGAACCAAAGGCTGTCCTGCTGACACCTGGTACATATAACTCCGCCTATTATGACCATGTTTTCCTCGCGCAGCAAATGGGAATCGACCTCGTCGAAGGCCGGGACTTAACGGTGAAAGATGATGTAGTGTATATGAAGACGATCAGGGGGCTGCAGCGGGTCGATATTATATACCGTCGTATTGACGACGATTTTCTCGATCCGGAAGCCTTCCGGCCGGATTCTGCTTTAGGAGTTCCGGGGTTGCTTCGAGCCTACAGGAAGGGGAATGTTTCGATTCTGAACGGGATTGGAAACGGGGTAGCAGACGATAAAGCCATGTATGTTTATGTGCCGGAAATGATTCGTTTCTATCTGGATGAAGAACCAATCATCCCGAATGTAGAAACCTATTTTCTTAGTGATCCGGAACGTCTGAGTTACGTTTTAGATCATATCGATGAACTGGTCATTAAAAATGTCGGTGCCTCAGGAGGCTATGACATGCTGATTGGTCCACAATCGAGCGAAGAGGAGCAGGAAGAATTCCGTCGCAAAATCATCGAGCACCCTAATCAGTATATCGCCCAGCCGACGATCAAGCTTTCCAGAGCCCCTGCATACCAGGGGGGACGTTTCTACCCATGCCACGTCGATCTAAGGGTCTTTGTCATGAACGGGCGGAAAACCAACGTCCTGCCGGGAGGTCTGTCGCGGGTTGCTTTAAAAGAAGGATCGCTTGTTGTGAACTCTTCTCAGGGTGGCGGCGGTAAAGACACATGGATTATGACAGAGGGTGGTGGTGTCCATGCTTAGCAGAGTAGCAGATTCTCTTTATTGGATGTCACGTAATTTGGAAAGGGCGGAAAACAATGCGCGTGTTCTCAGCGTCCAGCTCATCCATTCGCTGGAAGCAACCAGTCAGGAGACAGCGGATCGTGATTGGGAAGAGGTACTTGAAATCTGTTCCTCTAAAGCGGATTACTATGATACTTATGAGCGACTCGACAGTGAGACGCTTCTGGAATACTTAACCATCAGTCCGATCAATATGAATTCCTTAATCAATTGCATGAATTATGCACGGGAAAATGCACGTATAACCAGGGACAACCTGCCGGGGGAGCTCTGGGAAGTGTTAAATGAGTTCCATCTCAATCAAAAGGATTGGCAGGAACTACCGAATACAAGACAGCATACGCAAAGTTACTTGAAGAATGTAGTAAATACATCGATGACGGCTCAAGGAGTTATCGAGTCCAGTATGACACGTGGAATTCCTTATACATTCATTAAAATTGGAAAATGGCTGGAGAGGGCGGAAAAAACGGCACGGCTTTTGAACGTCACCTGTGAGAAGAACAGAAAAGAGTCGACGGTCGATACGGCTACCTATTATTATTGGCTGACAGCCTTGCAGTTCTTAAACGGATATGACGCCTATATTAAGGAGCATCCACCTACCATGGACTCCAAAAGTGTGCTGCGTTTCATGATTCAGGAGGAGACGTTCCCCCGTTCGATCCGTTACTGCATGAACCATGTCTGTGAAGCAATTGAAAATTTAGAAGATGGAAAGATATCTCATTATTCTGCGGACTTATTCGAAATGCTTGAAGTGATACAAAACGAAATCCAACAAACGAATATCGAAGAGATGGATATGGAACAGCTGATGCATTTTCTTGATCATTTCCAAGATCGTTGTCTCACATTCAGTCGAATGTTTTCAGAGACATATTACCTCATAGAACCTATTCGTGTGAAGTAGACACATACGGGAGGAATACAGATGAAATACCACATAGAACATACCAATACATTTCAATACGACAGCCCTGTGGATCAAAGTATGAACCACATCCGGTTAAAGCCGAGAACCGATGAATGCCAACGGTTGCTGACCTATCGGACGGAGATCACTCCGGGGTCCATGACGAAAGAACATATCGACTTATGGGGGAACCATGTAGAGACATTCTTCATCCCGGAGAAACACGACCACTTAATGCTGAAGACGAGTTCAACTGTCAGCATTCAAAAAAGTCCTTTCATCCGAATGATCACCTGTTCGGATGAAATGAGAGAGATTTTCCATTCGGAATTGTTCCATCACCATTACCTGGCTTATTTAAACGATACGCCATACACTTTCTTATATAAGAACCAAGTGGAAGATATTATGAAGGAGGTAGGCGGTGCGGAAGACCCCGTGCGATTCTCGCTGCGTCTGATGGAATACCTGCATCAATCTATTTCCTATGACACTATGACCACAGAAGTGAGTACAAAAGCGCATGAGTCCTGGCCGCTGAAAGCGGGAGTCTGTCAGGATTATGCCCACGTGATGCTCGGTGTGCTTCGTTCCCAGGGGATACCTTCCAGATACGTCAGCGGATACTTATACGTAGGTGAAGACTCGGCGCTGGTAGGAGATGCAGCGACACATGCCTGGGTGGAAGTGATGGTACCCGGCATCGGTTGGGTTGGCCTTGACCCGACGAACAATGTGGAAGCTCTCGAACAACATATCCGAATTGGAACAGGGCGGGACTATGCAGATGTCAGTCCTCTCCAAGGAGTATATCGTGGAGGCGGGCAGAGCCTTGATGTGAAAGTAAGCGTCACGCTTCTGCATCAATAATAAAGAAAAAATCCCTCTTCTGTATGAAGAGGGATTTTAAGTAAGCTGTTAATTCTGGTAGCTTTCCTTGTGGTTCGGTTGTCCTTTAATCGAATGAATGATCAAGCCGATTAATCCTCCGACAATTGCCGGCACGATCCAGGCCAAACTGAAATCGTAAAACGGCAGGTGGCTGATGATGGGTTCCAGCAGAGAAACGTCCGTCCCAAAAGCTTTCAGTCCGTCATACAGTCCAATAATAGCTGTAAATAGAACAGCACCTCTGTACACATAAGGGGAGTGCTGGAACAGTTTTCCCATAAAGGTAAGAGCGACTAGAACGATAGTAATCGGGTAAACGAAAACAAGTACAGGAACAGAATAGGCAATAATTTGATTCAGTCCGATATTAGCAATCGCAAAGCTGAGCAGCGTAACGAGCAGGTTGATCTGTGTATAAGACAATCCTTTGATCCGGTTGGAGAAGAACTGTGCGCAGGCAACGTTTAATCCGACACATGTCGTGAAACATGCAAGTCCTACAATGACACCGAGCAGGATGGTACCAAGATCTCCAAACATAATGGTAGCAGCGCCGGAAAGAATGGCACTTCCGTTCTCATACGTTCCTTCTGTAGCCATCCGGGCACCAATCCATCCAATGGAAACGTACACAGCGATTAAACCAATGGCTGTCACCAGTCCGGCTTTCAATGTACGATAAGTAATTTCCCTCGGTTTCGTTACCCCGCGCTCGCGGAAGGATGACACGACAATCAAACCGAAAGCAAGCGAAGCGATAGCATCCATCGTTAAATAACCTTCAACAAAACCGGAGAAAAAAGGCTGCTCTGCATACTTTGGTTCAGGCGGTTGTATGGGACCATCCAATAAGAAAAAGCTGCCGATAACTAATCCTAAAATTGCCAGGAAAAGCATGGGTGTCAAGATCTGTCCCACACGGTCCACCAGCTTGGATGGGTTTCGGGCAACGATGTAGACCAAGGAAAAGAATATAACGGTGAACACCAACAAGGCATAAGAAGCACCATTCGTAAATGGAGCGACTCCTGTTTCGAAAGCTACGTTGGCAGCTCTTGGAATAGCGAAAAATGGACCGATCACAAGATAAACCATAGAGGTGAACAACAGACCGAATGTAGGGTGCAGTCTACCTGCGAGCTGGACGGCTCCATTCTTAACGAGTGAAATGGCTGCAATTGTGACTATAGGCAGGCCTACCCCGGTGATTACGAAACCAATGATTGCGGGAATATAAGAAGTACCTGATTCAAACCCTAAGGAAATGGGGTATATTAAGTTTCCGGCACCGAAAAATAGAGCAAACAAAGTAAACCCGATCACAATGGTATCTTTTGCTTTCATAAACTTGCTCCTCCTCTTAGATGTCTCTATATTTTGCGTAAAAAAACCGCTCTTATCCACGGCAAGAGCGAGGCACACTATGGTACTTTAAACGAATTTTTCGACAAAAACAATCAATTTTCTTCATTCACCGGAGTAATACTATCAATTTCAAAAAATTATGTCAACGATTTATTAGAAAATTTAAAAGGTTATGATTTCCATGACGGTATGATTTTCCTATATTCAGGAAGGATTTAGGGAGCGCCCCTTCTTGGTTTACAGACGAGGGGGAGGTCGATAGAATGTGTTCTATATAAAAATAAGAAAAAAAGGTACATATACACATTCATAATATAAAGGAGTTTATTCTATGGTGGATTCGCTGTTACTTCAATTCATGTTAATAGGTTTTCTAGGTATCGGTTCCCAATGGGTGGCTTGGAGGTTTCGCCTTCCAGCCATCGTTGTTATGTCGATTGCGGGGCTGCTTGCAGGTCCGGTATTCGGGTTAATGAATCCGGAACAGGATTTTGGTGAGTTGTACAGTCCGATTATCTCTTTGGCGGTAGCTGTCATTCTTTTTGAAGGAAGTTTGAACCTTGACTTCAAAGAAGTGAAGGGGCTTGGAAAGCCGGTGTTTCGAATTGTTACATTAGGAGCCTTCCTGAGCTGGATCTTAGGTTCTCTGGCAGCCCACTATGTTGCCGGACTATCGTGGGCAGTCGCTTTCACGATCGGCGGGTTATTTATCGTAACAGGACCAACCGTCATCCTGCCATTGCTCAGGCAGGCGAAATTAAAACCCAGACCGGCAAAGATTCTCAAGTGGGAAGGAATTATCGTGGATCCGATCGGAGCACTGCTCGCAGTCTTTGCATTCGAATTCATCGTGTTCTTTATGGAGGAAAGTGCGAGCCCTACATCTCTTCTTCTATTCTTTGCAGCTTCCGCATTCGCTGTCTTTCTCGGCTGGGTATGTGGGAAAGGGACAGGGTGGATGTTTGAAACCGGTTATGTACCGGAATTTCTGAAATCACCAGTCGTCTTCACGATCGTTATTGCATGCTTTACCATCGCTGATGAGATCATGCATGAAACAGGGCTTCTATCCGTGACGGCTATGGGGATGACTCTTGCCAATATGCATATATCATCCATTGCAGATATGCGGCATTTCAAAGAGAATATTTCCCTGCTGTTAATATCGACAATCTTTGTCATGTTGACGGCTTCTTTAACGGTAGATACGCTGCTTGAAATATTTAATCTGCAAATTATCGGGTTCGTTATTTTGATGTTGTTCGTCGTCCGGCCGTTGTCGATTTTCCTGTCTACAGCAGGAACGGGGTTGTCCAAATCTGAAAAACTGTTAGTGGGATGGATTGCTCCAAGGGGAATCGTTGCTTTGACCGTTGCAAGTTACTTTGCCAGCGTTTTATTGGATGCAGGGTTTGAAGATGCTTCGATTCTCATTTCCCTTACGTTTGCGCTGGTATTTACAACGGTAGTGGCTCACGGGTTCTCCATTGGATGGCTTGCAAAGAAACTTGGCTTGTCTATGGAAGGGCCTCCCGGCGTTCTCATTGCAGGTGGAAGTGCGTTTACTACAGGTCTCGCCAAGGTGCTGGAAGAGCTGAAAATTCCGGTTCTTTTGACAGACTCCTCCTGGCAGAAACTTTCCCGTGCAAGATCTCGGGGGATCGAATCGTATCACGGCGAAATCCTGTCCGAACAGACGGAATATTATTTAGATATGACGCCGTATGAGTATTTAATTGCTGCATCGGAGATGGATTCTTATAATGCGCTGGTCTGTACGACATTTGTTCCGGAATTCGGGAGGAACAACTGCTTTCAGTTGAGCTTGAGCAATGCAGAAGGGGATAATCTGGAAAGCCTAGTCCATACCATCGGCGGGCGTGTGTTGTTCGAAGAAGGTGCATCATGGGAAGAAATGAATGCTCGGGTGGAAAACGGATATGTGTTCCGTAAGACCACCATCACGGACCAATACACGTTTGATAACTATCGGGACAATGTGGATGAGCATGCCATGCTCCTTTTCGTGAAGCGTCCGACGGGGAAAGTGGACTTCTTTACTCCTGACATGGAATATCGTCCGGAGAATGGGGATATCATCGTCTCCTTGATGCCTCCGAGCAAAGAGTTCGAGAAGATTCAGGAACGATTGGAAGACCAGAGGAAAGAACAAGAAAAACAGAAGGAAGACTAATAAGAGCAAAAAGGTGGAGGGTTATACCCTCCACCTTTTTGCATTTGTTTCGTTGTATTTATTTAGTTGTTTCTGCCTGTTTCAGTTTAGTGTTCAGTTCTTTAAGCTCTGCTTCCATCCTCTCCAGCTGCTTTTCGGCATTACGGACATTGCCGCCGGCAGCTTCCAGTTTATCAAGATCCCCCTGGATACGGATATAGTCGGATTTAAGGAATGTGATTTGATCTTGTATTTCTTTTTTAGTCATCATACATGCTCCTTTCCGTTGTTGCTGGATGATTAGTCGGGACGTATAATAGAAGAACTATCCATATTCAGAATTTTAACAAAAAACAATGGAAGAAGAAAAGGGGGAAGAGGAATGGTTGTACGAAAAGAAACAGACCCGGTCACTTTTTTGAATCAAGTAGAGGGGCTGTTGATGCATGGGGAAGCTCAAAATAATCTGCCGCTTGGCCTCCTTGAAGATAGGAAGCGGACGGGTACAGATCAGGTCTGTCATATGCTTACAGTCATAGAAAGAGAAAATCCGGTTTATGCAGCACTCCGGACACCGCCGCACTTATGGATTCTTCCTTCAACAGAGGTCATGGAGAAACCTTTCATAAAACAGCTGGTCGATTATTTGCATGGTGGGAACTATGAGGTTCCCGGCGTGCTTGGAGATCGCCGTGCTGTTCAATGGTTTGTAGAAGAATGGGAAAACGTTTCAGGATTGAAAGGGTCCCTGCATATGGAACAGGGGATTTATCGTCTGGATGATCTGCAACCCATTGCGGATGCTCCGGGGGAACTTGTGCCGGCTGTGGAATCTGATCTGCCGCTTCTGCAGGCATGGATGTATCAATTTGGTATAGAAACGGGCGAGAAGAACATTTCTGAGCGTGCAGAAGTATTGGCAGCGGAAATGGTGGAGGAGCGTAAAATCTATTTATGGAAAGTAGATGGAGAACCGGTTTCCATGGCGGCAAGAGCAAGAGCGACGAAGAATGGAGCGACCATTAACGCTGTGTACACACCGGATATATTCAAGCGTAACGGATATGCATCTAAGGCTGTCTGGCACTTAACGGATAAGCTCTTGCGGAGCGGATACCGATTCTGTTCTCTCTACACGGATATGGCCAATCCCACATCGAACTCGATATATAAACGGATCGGATACAAGCACGCAGGGGATTCGATCGTCTATACTTTTTGAATTGAAAAATGCGGAGGACAGCAGTCCTCCGCATTTGTTTGTTCTATCTTGGTGCCTGCCACGGTTCCGTTTGTTTTCGTTGGTCTAGGAAAGTAAGAATCATAACGACGAGGAACAAAAAGCTGGACAGTTTAAATAAGGTAGCCGTCTCTACAAACTGATAAACGAATCCAAGCAGGAAGGCACTTGCCCCGATTCCTAAATCGATGGATGAATAATACATGCCGTTGGCGATTCCGCTGCGCTCGGTCGTCGTTTTTGATATAACCCATGCCTGCAGGGCGGGCATCATGGAGCCGTAGCCTAATCCAAACAACGAACCGGCGATGATCAAGTCCACGTTCGAGTTGGATAATGCAAGGAGCCACATGGCGATGAAAGACAGGCCGGAACAAACGATAATCAGCTTCCAAGGTCCGTGTTTATCGAAATACCTTCCGGTGATTGGACGCGACAGGGTGGCGAATAATGCATTAAAGAAATAAAACAAGAACGTACCACTGAGTCCCTGCTCATTCCCGAAGATAACAATATAAGTAATGACAGAACCGTATCCGAAGGTGTTTAGGATGGTGACAAGCGCTGGATACCAGCTCTTTTTCTCGACAAGCGACCCGACGAAGGAGAATTTCGGAGGGTTTTTTTGATTTTCATAGACCTGCGCCGGTGTGACAAAAGACGTGAAGGCAAACAGGATGATGGCAATGACTCCAAGCCCCGCAGAAATCCACACGAGGAGATCGAAAGAGTAGTTCTGATAAAGGAAGATACCGATACTGGGTGCCATAATCATACCGACTGTAACGGACAATCCGAAATAGCCCATGCCTTCCCCGACCCTGCGCCTTGGTACGAGGTCGACGGCGGCGGTACCGTTGACGGTGGTGGACCACCCCCAGGCGATTCCGTGGATGAATCGGATGATCAGGAGTGCGACGACAACCTGAGTGACCGGGTACAATACGGTCATGATCAGTAAGGATACGGCTCCGACCATGACGAGTACCTTGCGCGGCCTTGTCATGAGCATATGACCGATGAACGGCCGGATGATGATTGCAGCAAAGGCGAAGGTCGTCGTGATAAGTCCTACCTGAAGGCTGGTTCCACCAATGGATTCTATGTATGGAGGTAAGTTAGGGAGAAGCATTTGAAAACTCATGAATGTGAACAGGTTGGCAATGATCAGGAAAATGAATGGCAGCGTCCATAGCTTCTGTTGTGTAGAATGTGTCATTTTAATGGTCCTCTCTTTCTGTCAAAAAGGAAACCCGTCATGCACAGAGCACGACAGGCTTCACTGGAATCTTAAGTTGTCTCTGACTTTCGTTCTATCCACTCATGATAGAAGTGGCTGATGACTGTTTTAATGACGGCATAGGCAGGAATCGCGAACAATAACCCGATGAAACCGGCCAGGCTTCCGGCAGCCAGGATCAGTGTGATGATTGTCAGCGGATGGATGCTTAATGCTTTACCCATCACGTTAGGAGATACGAAGTTGCCTTCCAGCTGTTGGGCGATAACAGTAATGACAGCTACCCATACGGCAAGCATCGGGTCCTGGAAAAAGGCAACCAGAATAGCCGGGATGACCGCTAGAAATGGTCCGACGAACGGAATGACGTTCATTGCCATTGCAAACAAGGAGAGTGTCAAAGAATATTTCAGCCCTATAATTAAATAGCCGATCAACAGAAGCAGCCCGACGACGATACTCACGGTAAGCTGCCCGAGAATAAAGGAATTCAAGGTCCGGTCTACTGATCCCGAAAGTTTACGGAAGCTTTCAGCTGTTTTCTCAGGCAAGAATTGAGTAATAAATGGTACGAGCTTATCTCCGTCCTTCAACATGAAGAAAAGGAAGAATGGAATCAATACGAGAGCAAACACAAAACCGATGAGCTGGCTGATGAAGTTGATGATGATCATCGATGCGTTTTGAACATAAGACTCCAGGTTCTCGGCAAATCCTGAGATGGTGTCATTGAATTCATCCGGAATAATATCCTGATTCTGCTGCCAGTAGGTGACAGCATCACTGACCGCATTTGCCATTGCAGGAATGTTATCGATCAGCCTGGTAAACTGCTCCTGAGCGATCGGAGCGATGAAGCGGCTGATCAGAAACCCGATAAACAGGAATAACGCGAAGACAATGATAATTGCCAGTACACGAGGGATGCGGTTCTTCTCAAGGAAGTGCATAATTGGACGTGATATATAGAAAAGAATCCCTCCTCCGATCAGCGGTACGGCGATTGCACCGATATATGTCAGGACAGGTTCAAAGAAAAAACTGATTTCATGCAGCAGAAGAATGAGTAATACGACTAAAACGGCAGCCACAAGGGCTTGGAACCAACGCTTATGTATCAAGGACACACACACCTTTATGGAAAGTTTTTTTGGAAGGATGTTTGTTTTATATAATAAGAATACCAAAAAATGACGTGAAGCAGTACACTTACTTTAGGAGCTTGAAATCGCTACACTTGGTATAGAACACTAGAAGGAGGATACCGATATGCAGAAGGAATTGTTAGAACGTTTCATTTCTTATGTGAAGATGAATACTCAATCCAATGAGGAAAGCAGTCAGACACCATCCACCGACGGGCAATGGGATTTGGCACGTCAGTTGGTGGAGGAATTGAAAGCCATCGGGATGGAGGATGTAACCATAGATGAGCATGCGTATGTGATGGCTACACTGCCTGCAAACACAAAGAAGGAAGTACCGACAATCGGCTTTCTTGCTCACATCGACACAGCTACTGATTTTACAGGTGAAGGAGTAAATCCACAGATCATTAAATATGAGGGAGGACCGGTTCAACTGAACGAAAGTACAGCCCTTACACCGGATGAATTTCCTGAACTTGCTACATATAAAGGAGAGACGCTCATCACCACAGATGGCACGACATTACTTGGCGCTGATAATAAAGCCGGAATTACGGAAATCATGACCGCGATGGATTATTTGATTCAGCATCCGGAAATAAAGCACGGAGAAATCCGCGTCGCATTCACACCGGATGAAGAAATCGGACGGGGACCCCATAAGTTTGATGTCGGCAGGTTTGCAGCCTCCTATGCTTATACCGTAGACGGGGGTCCGGTAGGCGAGCTGCAATATGAAAGCTTTAATGCCGCAGCTGCCCGCGTGACGTTCCATGGTCACAGCGTGCATCCGGGCACGGCTAAAGGGAAAATGGTAAACGCGCTGAAACTGGCTGTGGAATTCCAGCAGCAGCTCCCTCAGAACGAAGCGCCGGAACATACCGAAGAATATGAAGGCTTTTATCATCTGCATACGTTCAAAGGCGATGTGGAGGAGGCGGTACTTAACTATTTGATCCGTGATCATGATAAAGCAGAGTTTGAAAACAGGAAACAAAACCTGAAACGATTGGCCGCAGAATTGGAAGACGCATACGGAAAGCACCGCGTTTCCCTGGAAATCAATGATCAGTATTATAATATGGGCGAGAAGATTGCTCCTGTGAAGCACATCGTCGATATTGCCTACGAGGCGATGGAGAATTTGGAAATCGAACCACTAGTCAAACCGATCCGTGGCGGAACGGATGGTTCCCAATTATCCTACATGGGGCTGCCGACTCCGAACATTTTCACAGGCGGGGAGAACTTCCACGGCAAATACGAGTACATTTCCTTGGAAAGCATGGAGAAAGCAACCCGTACCATTGTAGAAATCTCCCGGTTATTTGAAGAGAAGGCAGGGGAATGACGACTGCTGTCCTGTTCATCAAACGCTCATTTAATCCTTTTGTATAAGCTTAGTCCTATGCTCCATACTAAGGTTGTAAAAAAGTGGGTGAAAGCCGTTGACTTTCGAAGGTCGAGTGCTATGATAGGAATAGATTCAGCGTTCCTTAAAGGGGAGTAGCTTATACAATAAAGTCGTCATTTCGGGATGGATCCCCGGCTTTATTGGCAACGTTCGTTGTTAGCGAGACCTTTACCCACTGTGGTAAAGGTCTATTTATTTATAGTCCTGTCCACCACAGTGGCCGGGACTATTTTTAATGGAAAAGGAGACAGAATAGTGGATGCTCAATTATTGATCGAGTATGGCTGGGTATTAATTGTTTTAGTCGGGTTGGAAGGTATACTGGCAGCAGATAATGCGCTGGTGTTGGCAATCATGGTCAAACACCTGCCGGAGGAAAAGCGGAAGAAGGCGCTGTTTTACGGATTGGCTGGTGCATTCATACTTAGATTTGGTTCCTTGTTCGTCATTTCCTTTCTTGTGGATGTGTGGCAGGTACAGGCGCTTGGAGCTGCATATCTGTTATTCATATCAGGAAAGCACTTATTTGATAAATGGAGAGAGCGTGGAAAAGAGGAAGAAGAAGAGGTCGTCGCCGTTGAGAATCAGCGGGGGAAAGGTTTCTGGGCAACGGTTTTAAAAGTGGAACTTGCTGATTTGGCCTTTGCGGTCGATTCGATTCTTGCTGCGGTAGCTCTTGCAGTCGCTTTGCCGGAAACACCTCTTCCGGAAGTGGGGAGTTTGGACGGTGGGCAATTCGCTGTCATCCTTGCGGGAGGTATGATTGGAATCATCATCATGCGTTTTGCGGCCAACGTTTTCGTTAAATTGTTGAAATCACGACCTGGATTGGAAATTGCTGCCTTTGTCATCGTCGGATGGGTAGGGGTAAAGCTCGTCGTTTCTACATTAGCCCACCCGAATATTCAGATTCTCGATGAGCACTTCGCTCATTCTACGACGTGGAAGCTGATCTTCTACTCTATCCTCGTGTTGATTGCCGCTCTTGGATGGTTCTTGTCAGGAAAGAAAGAAGTACAGGAAGACTGAGAAAGGAAAGAGCATGCAGTTTGTTATATCTCCCTTCGTGATGTTGATCGTTCGGAGTTCCGCAGCTGTAGTGGTCCGACATCTTAATAGGATTCTTAACTAAGTTAAAGGTAAGAGCGGCAGGGTATGCCGCTTTTTTTGTGCCAAATTCTTTTCAACCCACATACCGGCAGGTTAAGATAGAAGTAATAACGATGGAGTGACTAACTATGACAGGAGGGTTTTATCGATGGGCAAAGCCGTACAGCATCCTTCCGAACAGTTTCATTACATTAAGAATCGGATTCATATGTTGAATCAAGTCGTGTCTACCATGGAAGCGGAAGACGTGGATATGGAAGATTTTAACAGGGTCCTGGATATGATTGAACAGTTGCAGATGAAAATGACCCGGTTTAAACAGGACTGGGAGAAAAGCGAATGAATGATATCTGGAAGTTCACCAAAATGACCCAGCAGGAGGCGGAAACGATCGCCGAATGGAAGTACCCAGCCCCTTATGACTTTTATGACATGACAGCGGATGAAGAGGATTACGTGGAATTCATTGATCCAGTTAGAAGAAATCCAGAGACGTACAGTGTCAGCCAGGGAGGAAGCCTCATTGGGTTTTTCAGCTTTACCAAGAACACAGCTGTGGACATCAGCCTGGGACTGCATCCGGAACGTACCGGGAAAGGCGAAGGGGAATACTTTCTCAAACAAGTGCTTCTGTTTGGCCGGTCCCTGTACGGAAACAGACGCTTCACTTTAGCTGTAGCCGCATTTAATAAACGGGCGATTCGTGTTTATGAGCGGTGCGGTTTTTCTTGCACGAAGAGTTTCGAGCAGGCGACAAATGGAGATGTGTTTGATTTCATCGCTATGGAGCATCAAGGATCGAGGACCCCTTAGATAAGGAGAGGAAATAGAATGGCAGATCATCATTTTTACTTGAAAGCCGAATGGCCGGGAGGACGCAACGAAGTCGGCCATATCGATGCAGGAAACTTAAAGACGAAAATATCCATACCCGCAAGCATGGACGGGCCTGAAGTAGGCACGAACCCGGACGAAATGCTGTTGGGAGCAGCTTCAACGTGCTATATCATAAGTCTGGCCGCCATGATTGAGCGTGCCGACCTGCCTTTGCAGGAAATGGATATGGACTCGGAAGGAATTGTCGACGTTACCAATGGTGTTTTTACTTATAAGACGATTATCCATCGTCCACGCGTCGTTTTAAAGTCCGGTTCTGATGAAAAGCAATTATCCAAGCTGAACCGTTTGGTGGAGAAGGCAGAAAAAAGCTGTATGATCTCCCGCGCGATCGAAGGAAATGTTGAACTTCGTCTGGAGGCGGATGTAAGGATCGCCGATGCTGAATAAAAAAAGGAGTGTCTCTGGCTTTCGCGGCGGGAGACACTCCTTTTTTTCTGTTGTATTTAGTTGTTTGAAACGATATATACACGTGCTTCAAACGGTTTGAGTGGAAATTCCTTTGCTTGTATATGCTTTGGTACTTCCATATTGGACAATACGAGAGCACTGGAATCGAGGGAGAAAGAAGATTGAACACGGGCGACGCTGCCTGTCAAATTAGCAAAGACGATCGCTGTCTTGTCATGGAGCGTACGCGTGTATGCGTAAATGTGTGGATCGTCTTCCATGATCAATTCGTACGTGCCGTATGTGAAAAGATCATGGTCTTTCTTCAGGCCGATCAGATTCTTGTAATGATTAAGAATCGATGCGGGGTTGTTTTCCTGATCAGCGACATTAATGGTCTGGTAGTTTGGATTGACTTGGAGCCACGGATCTCCAGTAGTGAATCCCGCATTCGGTTCATCGCTCCACTGCATAGGAGTCCGACTGTTATCCCGAGATGTATTCCAAAGAATTTCCATGATTTCTTCATGAGGGACTCCCTGTTCCTTTTTCTTCTGATACAAATTCTTTGCAGCCACATCATCGTAGTCTTCGATGGAAGGGAAGGCGAAATTCGTCATGCCGATTTCCTGTCCTTGGTAAATATAGGGTGTGCCCTGCATAAGGAAATACATAGTTGCGATGGAGGTGGCACTTTCCCTCCAGTACACTTCATCATCTCCCCATGTGGACACGACACGGGCTTTGTCATGGTTCTCTACGAAGAGTGCATTCCACCCGTCTCCTTCCAAGCCTTTCTGCCAACGGGTCAGTACTTTTTTCAGTCCGGGAATATCCAACTGCTGTTCGGCATTCTGATCCCACAAGTCCAAGTGTTCAAATTGGAAGATCATATCCATCTTCCCATTCTCGCCGACCCATAAATCCGCTTCATCTGCGCTGACTCCGTTCGCTTCTCCAACGGTCATGACGTCGTAATTCGAATAGGTTTCCTCCTTGAATTCTTGAAGGAACTCGTGGATACCTTCCTGATTCATATGCATATCAAAGGAGGAGACGTACTTCTCTTTCTTTGGATTCGGCATATCAGGAAACCCCGGCCGCTTCTTGATATGGCTGATTGCATCAATGCGGAAACCGTCGATCCCTTTCTCGAGCCACCAGTTGACCGTATCGTAGAGCGCCTTCCTTACTTCGGCGTTCTCCCAGTTCAAATCCGGCTGCTTTGTAGAGAAAACGTGAAGGTAGTACTGCTCCGTCTTTTCATCCCATTCCCACGCCGATCCATCAAAAATACTCTCCCAGTTGTTCGGCTCGCTTCCTTCTTTCCCATCCTTCCAAATATACCAGTCGCGTTTTGGATTGTCTTTCGACTGCCTTGATTCCACAAACCAAGGGTGTTCATCGCTCGTATGGTTCAAAACCAAATCAATGATCAGCTTCATCCCGCGTTGGTGGACTTCCTCCAATAGACGGTCAAAATCATCCATCGTACCGAATTCTTCAAGAATATCCTGGTAATCGGAAATATCATAACCGTTGTCATCTTTCGGAGATTTGTACATTGGACAAATCCAAATAAAATCGATGCCCATTTCTTTCAAATAGTCGAGCCGGTCGATCATTCCCTGTAAATCACCGATGCCGTCCCCGTTCGAATCCTGAAAGCTCCGCGGGTACACCTGGTAACCAACCGCTTCTTTCCACCAAACACGCTCCATAACCATCGCTCCATTTCTTTAGGAAATAAAATTATTAATGCAATCGATTGCATGACGAAGGGTATCTATATAGTACTGATTATATAGAAAAATCAAAAAACATCCACTTTAAGATAAACCTTTTTGTGCAAACGTTTTCTTTTATTTGTATCCTAATCGAATATCTTTCGATTTACAATAGGGAGAGGTGTGAAACTTATTACATGATGCAAGCGTAAGCAATAAGAGAGAATACCGGGAGGGTGATTTGATGCGCGGGTACAAAATTGCTAAGGATAAGGAACGACGTGGCATCTGTGTAAGTAATGATTGTGGAGAAGTGATCGGTGAAATTTATAAAACTTCCAAAAGAGGCTTGGAAAAGGAGAATAATTTTCTTTTTTCCTTTCGTTCTCAGGAGGTTTCTTTCGGTATTCAGAAGGGACGCATCCTTTTTGCTGCGTATCGTTATTCCATCTCAGGCATGGAATTCATCTTTAAAGACAACCCCTTGAAAAGTCTGCTTTATTTCTGTGTGGAAGGGGAGGTACGGGGAGACGCCGTAAAGCTGGAGGAGAACTGGAATAAGGAAATAGAAGTAAAAACAAAAAAGAAAGAGCTGGCGGTTATTCGTCCTTTTACATGGAAGACGGGGGCGGATCTGTCGGTTTCTGAGGATGTCACTGAAGATTCTTTCTTGTTTCCCCTGATTGTGCTAACGTATTTTTTATATAAGGTGTATAAGGACGAAACAGCATTCATCGACGGACTGATCGAATGGGTGTAAGGGATTGTCAGACGTAAGGATTGCGAATTTTGTTTGTTTCCGTTATATTTAAAGTGTTCAAATCGAATAAGAGAACCTTCGGGGTCGGGTGAAAATCCCAGCCGGCGGTAAAGAGCAGCTGCTCCAAGCCCGCGACGGAAAGTCAGTGTTAAGCACGGCTTTCCCTGATTTGGTGAAAATCCAAAGCCGACAGTTAAAGTCTGGATGGGAGAAGGTTGTAGGAACGTAATGGTACATTTCTTGAGTTAAGTGTACCCTTTGTTTGCTGTACGCAAAAAAAATTACGTTAACGACCCTGGAGAAGTATGTCTTCTTCAGGGTCTTTTTTTTCAAAAATCGGAGGGATGCAGATGGAACGCGACGAGAAATATATGTCTATGGCTGTGGAAATGGCGAGCAGCACGGTAGGGCAGACGAGCCCTAACCCTTCCGTAGCGGCTGTTGTGGTGAAAGATAACCAAGTTGTCGGCGTAGGTGTCCACGTCAAAGCAGGTGAAGCCCATGCAGAGGTTCATGCGCTGCGGATGGCCGGGGAAAAGGCGGATGGCGCAGAGATCTATGTGACGCTTGAGCCGTGCAGTCATCACGGACGCACGCCTCCTTGTGCACAAGCTGTCATAGATGCGGGAATCAGACGTGTCATCATTGCATCCCACGACCCCAATCCGAGAGTGTCAGGAAGAGGAATAGAGATGATGAGAGCGCATGGCCTGGAAGTAGAAATGGGTGTGCTGAAAGCGGAAGCCGACAAGCTGAACCGCGCTTTCTTCCATTCCATCCAGACAGGAATGCCTTATGTCCGGTTGAAATCAGCCATGAGCCTCGATGGAAAGATTGCAACATCGACAGGCGAGAGTCAGTGGATTACGGGCGAGAAAGCACGTGCTGACGGGCATCGATACCGCCACCTTTCGGACGCTATTCTCGTCGGCATCAATACAGTACTGATGGATAATCCAAAGCTGACAACAAGAATGGAAGGGCAGGGTTCCCATCCCGTTCGGATTGTCATGGATACACATTTGAGGATTCCTCCATCGTCGCAGTTAATTCAAAACGGCGAGGCGCCTACATGGATCTTTACTCTGGAGAACGATCAAAAGAAGAAAGACTTGCTCGAAGAACAGGATCATGTGGAAGTCATTCGAATGGAAGGCTCGACTATTGCCGTCGATGATGTGCTTCGCTATCTTGGAAAGAAGCGGATTACTTCCCTTCTGGTAGAAGGCGGGGCGACTATAGCGGATGCTTTCGTCCGTGCCGGGAAAGTAGATGAAACAGTAACCTATATCGCACCGAAGCTGATCGGCGGCAGAGAGGCGCTGACCCCTGTCGGAGGCAAAGGGATCCAGCAATTGAAGAACGTCCAGTCGTTTGAAGTGATCTTGACGGAAATACTGGGAGACGATGTCAAAGTCGTATCTGTGAAAAAAGGAGAGTAGAAACAATGTTTACAGGAATCGTTGAAGAAATAGGAACGATGAAATCCGTAAAGAATAAGACGGAAGCGTTGGAAGTGACGGTCGAAGCAGATGTGGTAGTAAAAGATGTCCAGCTTGGAGACAGTATCTCGGTAAACGGCGTCTGCCTTACTGTGGCAGGCTTTACGGATAAAACGGTAACCTTCGATGTCATGCCGGAAACCTACCGAGCGACGAATATTCACGAATTAAAACAGGGGAGTCCGGTGAATCTCGAGCGGGCCATGGCTGCCGGCGGGCGATTCGGCGGCCATCTAGTTTCCGGACACATTGATGGAACGGGCACCATCGTTTCCAAGAAGCCGGAGTCGAATGCTGTTTATTATGAGATTGAACTTCCGGACGAACTCATTCATTATTTCGTATATAAAGGATCGATTGCAGTCGATGGTACATCTTTGACGGTCTTCGGTGTCTCAGAGAACAAGGTGACGATATCCTTGATTCCTCATACGGTCGAGCATACAGTTCTCGGCGGGAAGGACCGCGGGGACCGAGTGAATATAGAATGTGACATGATCGGTAAGTACGTAGCCCATTTTCTAGGGGCAGAAAAGAAGCATGAACAAGCGGCTGGTATGTCGCAACAATTTCTTAAAGATAACGGATTTGCATAAGGGGTGAAAACTATGTTTGATTCCATAGAAAAAGCATTGGAAGATTTGAAAGCGGGGAAAGTCGTCATCGTTTGTGACGACGAGGACCGTGAAAATGAAGGAGACTTTATCGGAATTGCAGAACATGCGACTCCTGAGATGATCAATTTCATGATCAAATACGGTCGGGGTCTCGTCTGTGCTCCGGTGACGGAAGCGTTGGCTTCTGATCTCGAGTTGATGCCGATGGTCGATAGTAATTCCGACCCGAACCAGACGGCGTTCACGGTAAGCATCGACCATACCTCCACAACGACCGGGATTTCTGCAGAAGAGCGGGCCCGGACTGTCAGGGAGATGTTGAATCCGGAGGCAACAGCAGCTGACTTTCAACGTCCAGGCCACATTTTTCCTTTGATTGCTAAAGAAGGCGGTGTCCTGAGAAGGGCAGGCCATACGGAAGCAGCGGTGGATTTGGCTCGGCTGGCCGGAGCAAAGCCTGCCGGCGTTATTTGTGAAATCATTAAAGATGATGGAACGATGGCGCGTGTCCCCGATCTGCGGGAGATGGCCGACGAATTTAATATCCCGATGATTACGATTGCAGATTTGATCCAGTACCGCCATAAGAAAGAAAACCACGTCAAGCGTGAGGTGGAGGTGAAGATGCCTACGGAATACGGAGATTTCCGGGCTGTTGCCTTCACGAACGATATTGATAATAAAGACCACATCGCACTTGTCAAAGGAGATATCGATCCAAACGAACCGACGCTTGTCCGTGTGCACTCTGAGTGTCTGACTGGAGATGTCTTCGGATCCTATCGCTGTGACTGTGGTCCACAGCTCCACAATGCATTGAGACAGATTTCTGAAAACGGAAGCGGTGTCCTGCTTTATATGAGGCAGGAAGGGCGCGGAATCGGACTTTTGAATAAGCTGCATGCTTATAAGCTTCAGGAAGAAGGCTTGGATACGGTCGAAGCGAATGAGAAACTCGGTTTCGGACCGGATCTTCGTGACTATGGCGTGGGTGCTCAAATATTAAAGGATCTTGGCATCACTAAATTGAGATTGCTGACGAATAATCCTAAGAAGATCTCCGGCCTCGGCGGCTTCGGACTTGAAGTTGTAGAAAGAGTCCCGATTCAGATGCCGTCCCGCAAAGAGAACGAGCGGTACTTGAAGACGAAACAATCCAAGATGGGTCATTTATTTCACTATTAGAAAGGGAGATGGAACATGGTTAAAACAATAGAAGGAAACTTAGTAGGAACTGGTTTGAAAGTGGGAATCGTCGTAGGGCGGTTTAACGATTTCATTACAGGTAAACTGTACGAAGGAGCAGTCGATGCGTTCAAACGTCACGGTGTAGAACTGAATGATGTGGAAGTCGCCTACGTACCGGGTGCTTTTGAAATTCCTCTTGTAGCCTCCAAGATGGCGAATTCAGGGAAATATGATGCAGTCGTCACCCTTGGTGCTGTCATCCGCGGATCTACTCCGCACTTCGATTATGTATGTAACGAAGCAGCAAAAGGAGTTTCCCAGGCATCGAACCAGAGCGGTATCCCGGTGATCTTCGGTGTCATTACAACAGACACAATTGAGCAGGCAATCGAGCGTGCGGGTACGAAAGCTGGTAACAAAGGTTGGGAAGCAGCCACTGCGGCGATCGAGATGGCTACATTGATGAAGCATTTCGAGTGATTTAATACACCAAGAGCTGTTCAGTTCCATCTGAGCGGCTCTTTTTTTATACGTCCGGTTTATGGCTTTTATTAAAAAGGAAAGGATAATAGAGAAGGAGTGGAAGAGAACAATGACAAAGAGAGCGGTCTGGTTCCGCAGAGACTTACGATTACAGGACAATACAGCATTAGCGAAGGCTTTGGAGCATACAAAGGACGGGGATGAACTTCTCCTGTTCTTTCATATACACCCGGCTTTAAATGAATCATTTACAGCAAGGCATGATTATTTCTTCCAAACCCTTGCATCTTTCGTTGAAAAAGCAGAAGATGCCGGGGCGCCGGTTCATTTTATTACAGGGGATACAGAAGATGCATTTGAAAATTTAATCGAAACTGCCGGGATCGATATGGTTTATTTTAACCGAGACGAAACAGGGTTCGGCTATGAGAGAGATAAGCAGGTCGAGAAATACGTAACGTCTCTGGATGTCGACGTCTATCATTACTTGGACCACCATATTCATGGTGCCGATGAAGTGAAGAAGCAGGATGGCGGTTTTTACAAAGTTTTCACTCCTTATCTGAAGAAGTGGAAGCAGCTTCCGAAACCGGCGGTGCAGAAAGTCGATGATGAGTTACTGAAGAAAGCTGCCGTCGATGAGCGTGCCTCGTTCAAGGAAGGGGAATCCGCGTATGCTGATTTGCTCGAAAAAATCAAAGCAGATTTCGGCGGTGTCGGGGAAGCAGATGCGTGGGCACGTCTGGAACAATTCCTTGATGCGGATATTTACGATTATGACGAGCGCCGTGATTTCCCTGCGGTCGATGGGACAAGTCTGATGTCCAGGTATTTGAGGACCGGTGCCATTTCTGTACGCAGTGTCTATCATCAGATCCATGACCAGGTCGACTTCCGTAAGAAAACGGAAGGAGTGGAAACGTATATATCCGAGCTTGCCTGGCGTGATTTTTATAATATGATTTATCACTTCTATCCGAATGCACATGATGAAGAAGTAGTAGAAAAGTATCAAGGGATTCCCTGGAATAATGACGAAGACGTATTGGAGCGTTGGAAAGAAGGAAGGACCGGATTTCCTATCATTGATGCGGCGATGAGGCAGTTGAACGAGAGCGGCTGGATGCACAACCGGCTCCGTATGGCGGTTGCGTCATTTTTGACGAAGGATTTGCTGATGGATTGGCGGAAAGGCGAACGTTATTTCCAGGAAAAACTCGTCGATTATGATCCCGCCTCCAACATCGGGGGATGGCAGTGGGCGGCTTCAACCGGAACGGATCCGGTCCCATATTTCCGCGTATTCAACCCGACCCGGCAGTCCGAAAGGTTCGATCCACATGGGCGGTTTATTAAAGAATGGCTGCCGGAGCTGCGGGACGTCCCGAAGAAGTATATCCACGAACCAGCGAAGATGCCGGAGAACGAACAAGAGAAAGCGAAGTGTATGATCGGGGAGGATTATCCGGAACCGATGGTTGATCATAAACGAATGCGTGAGAGAGCGATTCAATTATTCAAAGATAAATCATAACAGTCTTAGAGGAGGTATATAGATGAGTTTTCAGAGGAAACTGGAAAAATACGCAGATATTGCTTTAAAGAAAGGTGTTCATTTACAGCAGGGACAGGGGCTGATCATCAACGCCCCCATCGAAGCAGCTGATTTCGTGCGCACCATCGGGGCGAAAGCATACGGTAGAGGAGCTAAGGACGTCCACATGGAGTGGAGCGACGAAATGTTGAATTACATGAAGCTTAAGAATGCCCCGATGGAAGTGCTGGAACATTTTCCGGAATGGAAAGCAGAAGGGCTGAGGCAGATGGTGGCAGACGGCTACGCTCTTCTCAGCATTTATGGGCCGGACCCCGACCTTCTTAAGGATGTGGACTCGGAACGCGTGGCGAAAGCGAATAAAGCGAGTGCAGAAGCGTTGACCGAGTATCGGGACTACGTTATGAATGACAAAACCACCTGGTCTGTCATCGCTTATCCACAGAAAGCGTGGGCAAAGAAAGTGTTCCCTGACGATTCAGCCGACAAAGCGCAGGAAAAGCTGTGGGAGCAGATCTTCCATATTACGAGAATCGATCAGGAAGACGCTGTACAGGCATGGGAAGACCATAATGACAGGCTTCGAAAAATCCGTGAATTCCTGAATGGAAAGCAGTACAAGAAACTCCACTACAAGGGACCCGGCACGGACCTGTCCATCGAACTTGTGCAGGATCATATTTGGCACGGGGGATCAGCTGTTTCTGAAGGAGGGGTTGAATTCAACCCGAATATCCCGACAGAAGAAGTGTTTACCATGCCTCATAAAAACGGAGTGCAGGGGACGGTGACAAGCACCAAGCCTCTTAATTACGGTGGGAATCTGATTGATAATTTCACACTGACTTTCCAGAATGGTATGGTGGTCGACTTCTCTGCAGAGTCGGGAGAAGAGACGCTGAAGCATTTATTGGAAATGGATAATGGGGCGAAACGGTTAGGGGAAGTTGCTCTCGTACCTCATGAGTCTCCGATCTCCCAGTCCGGACATATATTCTTTAACACACTTTATGATGAGAATGCCTCCTGCCACTTAGCACTTGGAAAGGCTTATCCGACGAACGTAGCAGGCGGATCCGGCTTTACGAAAGAGCAGATGGATCATCATGGTGTTAATGACAGTCTCATTCACGAGGACTTCATGATGGGTTCCGGGGCGC
This sequence comes from Halobacillus sp. KGW1, assembly GCF_001592845.1. Classification (NCBI taxonomy): domain Bacteria; kingdom Bacillati; phylum Bacillota; class Bacilli; order Caryophanales; family Bacillaceae; genus Halobacillus; species Halobacillus sp. KGW1. Next base: position 753,647 of record NZ_LSOC01000003.1, on the reverse strand, counting down.
TGGATATTGATGGAGAAACCCATGATGGAAGTTATGAACCTATCTTCCGCAAAGGAGCATGGGCCATTCCCCTGGAAGATTAATCAAGGAAAGACACCCCGTCGGACGGGGTGTCCTCTTTCTTTTTTGACGGATCATTTACAAACACTTTCCATCCTTGACATTCGTATTACAGTTCATTTAAATTGCGATGAATACCGCTTGGATTGTTCATAAATGTGGTAACAATAGGGTAGAGATAAATTACTGAGACAACTTTTTCTATTCATAAAGAAGGGTGAGACCACATGAAGCGTGATGCTTTTTTTGACAATGCAAAGTTGGTGTTGATTTTCCTTGTCGTTTTCGGACATTTGATACAGCCGTTCACCGGCGATTCCAGACCTATGTACACCCTTTATACATGGATCTATACGTTCCATATGCCTGCATTCATTTTCCTTGCTGGATTCTTTGCGAAAGGCTCCGGCGAGAAGGACTATATTATGAACTTAGCGAAGAAGCTGATTCTTCCTTACTTGATATTCCAACTCGTTTATACCGGGTATTACTTCTTCATCGGTAAAGAGTCTGAATTGACCGGTATTTTCTACCCGCACTGGTCCCTGTGGTTCTTGTTCAGCTTGTTCTGCTGGCATATTCTCCTTTACTGGTTCAAGAAGGTACCGCCGATTCTCGGGGTGGCGATTGCCGTCCAAATCGGAGTGGTGGTTGGATACTTTACGGATATCGGTCACCATTTCAGCTTGTCACGAACATTCGTATTCTTCCCGTTCTTCCTTGCTGGTTACTGGTTGACGAAAGATCATGTGAAGCAGTGGAGAACGCGAAGGGTAAGAGAAATCAGCCTTGTGATTATGGCCTCTGTCGCTGTATTGATTGCGATGTTTCCGGAGATCAGTTCCGGATGGCTGCTAGGTTCTAAGTCATATGAGGTACTCGGCAGTCCGGAAATGGGCGGTATCGTCCGTTTGGGAATCTATGTTCTAGCCGGAATTATGATGGTCAGTGTTCTTTCCTGGATACCGGGAAAAGAATTCCGTCTCACTTATTTGGGCGGAAAGACCCTGTATGTCTACTTGCTCCATGGCTTCTTCATCCAGTTTTTCCGTCAGGCCGGCTGGTTTAAGGTCGATAACGTATTCGACGTGCTCGGCCTCGCGATTATTGCGGCAGCTATCGTATATCTACTGTCCAGCAGCATAATCAGGACGTTGACCCAGCCGCTGATCGAAGGACGCTTCCAACTGATTAAGAAATGGTGGAGCCGTATGGTAAATAAAGATTCCACCTTCCAATCTTAATGATTGAAATGCCTGGACTTGCGAATAATAGGAAAGATATTTGCAAGGAGGGGTACAGATATGACGAAAAAAATCCTGATGATTGTAACGAATGCCGATCGTATGGATGGGAACGAAACGGGACTCTGGTTATCTGAATTCGTCGAGCCCGCCACCGCATTCATGGAGGAAGGCTGGGAAGTAACCGCAGCCAGCCCTCAGGGTGGACGGCCTCCCATTGATCCGAACAGCTATAGTAACGAACTTCCCCGGTTCTGGGACGGTGTGATGGAACCCATCCATGATACGGTTCCGCTGGGCGCTGTGGATCCTACGAAATACAGTGCTATCTTCTTATGCGGTGGACACGGGACGATGATTGATTTTCCTGCTAATGAGCATTTAGAGGAACTGCTTCGGCATTTTCTAACCGAAGGGAAAGTTATCGCCTCTGTCTGCCACGGGCCGGCCGGATTTATCGGAGTGAAAGACCACAACGATCAGTTGCTCCTGGAAGGTCGGAAAGTGACCGGATTCACAAATGAAGAAGAAGAGAAGACGGGGCTTGCTTCTGTCGTGCCGTTTTCTCTGGAAGACCGCATGAATGAATCCGGTGCCGTGTTTGATAAGGGGGAGGACTACAGCGATCATGTCGTTGTCGATCTTCCGTTTATCACCGGGCAGAATCCTCAATCCAGCTTAAGTACAGCCCAAAAGATTATAGAGGAATTGAAAACCCGCTGAGTGTGATCTCAGCGGGTTTTTTAAGTACATGCATGTATGAAAAAAACCGCCGAGAGAGAATTCTCGGCGGGAGTTAGGATTTTAGAACAGGAAATGTGCAATTAGTGTAATGATCGGAAGTGTAATGATGGTACGTTCAAGGAAGATAATGAACAAGTCCTTCATATTGACCGGCACCTTCGATCCGAGCAGCAGCCCACCGACCTCAGACATGTAGATCAACTGAGTTACGGAAAGTGCAGCAATGATGAATCGTGTCATTTCACTTTCGATGGAAGAACCGATAATGGCAGGCAGGAACATATCGGCAAATCCGACGAGAATGGTTTCTGATGCTTCTTTCGCATAAGGAACCTGCATGAGCTCAAGTAATGGGATAAACGGTGTTCCAATCCATGCAAAGAATGGAGTGAATTCGGCTACCACTAGAGCCAGCGTCCCTAGAGCCATGACAATCGGGGCGACACCCATCCACATGTCCAGGATGTTCTGCGCTCCCTGTTTGAAGAAGTTGGCGAGGCTTGTAGACTTGCTTCCTCTTTCTACGGCTTTGGCATAGCCGTAAGTGAACAGATTGTGGTGTTCGGGTACTTCTTCGTTCTGGTCTGCTGGTTCCTCTGTAACATAGGTGTCCGCTTTGCGTGAGAGCGGAGGAATACGCGGCATGATTAAAGCAGCGATAAATCCAGCAGCGACGACGGTCAAATAGAATGGTATGAACATATCTCCCAGCCCTACTTCTTTAATGACCACAAGGCTGAAGGTGATGGATACGACAGAGAAGGTCGTCCCGATGACGGCAGCTTCCCGTTTAGTATAATAGCCTTCTTCGTATTGTTTACTTGTCAAAAGGACACCGATGGTTCCATCTCCGAGCCAGGATGCGAGGGAGTCAATCGAAGATCTTCCCGGCAAACGGAACAACGGCCGCATAATCTTCTGCAGCACGACGCCGAACATTTCGAGCAGGCCGTAGTTCAATAAAAGCGGCAGGAACAAGCCTGCGAACAGAAACACGGCAAATAAGACGTGGAGCAGGGAATCGAGCAGCATGCCTCCGGTATTCTCAGAGGTGATGGCCTCCGGACCGATTTGGAAGTACACCATAATGGCGAAAATCATTCCTAAAACACGAGTAAATGCCCAAACGGGTGACACATTAAATAATGATTGGAAGAACGGTTTATCCTCCAATGCATTTGGTCCTGCCAGCTTCGTCAAAATCGTGCCGATGGCAGTTATCGTAATAATGATCGTCATGATCAAGGATAAGTAATCAGCTAAACCTGTCTCGACCCATCCAGCCAGTATGGCGATAGGAATCGTAATCGCGCCGTCTTCGCCGGAGATCGGGAACATAAAAAGAAAAATACCGATCAGGGACGGAATGATGAAGCGCAGGTGTGAAGTAAGCTTAAAGTCTCTAGCTTTCATCCGGAATCTCTCCTGTCGTTCAGTGTTGTTTTATTTATAAGCATTTGAGAATAATTATACAGCATTATCTATTCTATTACGTTTTGGGGCAAAAACCAATAGGAAATTTGTAGAGGATCGTCCTTGTATGTTTATCTATTGGGGAAATGAGGAATTTCTGCTAATACTACAGACTTTAATTAGAAAAAGGGGGATTATTGTGAAAGAATTCGTTGTTCCCAAAGTTGTCGTGAGCCGCTGTTTGGAATTTGATGAAGTGAGGTACAACGGAGCGGTCATTCCGGATAAAGCAGTCCAGCGGATGGCTCCGTATGTAGAGTTCGTGCCGGTTTGTCCGGAAGTGGAAATCGGGCTTGGAGTGCCCAGGGAGACGATCCGTATTGTCGGAGGAGAGAAGGAAAGACTCGTTCAGCCGAAAACAGGAGAAGATTTGACGACAGGAATGAATGCTTTTACGGAATCTTTTCTGAATAGTATCGGCAGTGAGGTGGACGGGTTTTTATTGAAGAATCGTTCTCCGACATGCGGTATGCAGGATGTGAAAGTCTACTACGATATAGACCATCCGCAAGTGTCTGGGAAGTCGTCCGGTTTCTTTGCGAGGGGAGTCCTAAAGAGGTATCCTGGTCTTGCCCTGGAGGAAGAAGGACGCTTGAAGAATTTCACATTAAGGCATCATTACTTTACGAAATTGTTCACGCTGGCCTCTTTCCGGAAGATGAAAGCACACGGGCAGATGAAGGACCTTCAGAAATTTCATTCTTCCAATAAGTACTTGTTCATGGCTTATCATCCCGGGACGTTGAAAAAGATGGGGAGAGTGGTTGCCAATCATGATCATCTGTCTATACAAGGTGTGTTCCATGAATATGAACCGCTGCTTTATGAATTGATGGCAGAGCCGGCAAAAGCTGCGTCACATATTAATGTTTGTCAGCATATCGCCGGGTATTTCAAGAAGGAGCTTTCGGCAGAAGAGAAAGAGGACTTCCAGACGCTGCTCAAACGATACAAAGAAGAGAAGGTGCCGTTGAGTGCGGTGCTGAGCGTATTGAATACATGGACGGTCCGCTTCCGCAGCGGGTATTTAAAAGACCAGACGTATTTTGAGCCGTATCCATCTGATCTCTTGGAAATATCGGATTCAGGAAAGGGCAGGGCCTATTCCTGAATCACCCCGCATAGTGTTTTAATATTCTGTCGACCTGTCCACCGTAGCTCTCCCCGAATATATTCAAATGTACGAGCAGGTAGAAGAGTTGATAGATCGGTTTGGTATCATGGTAGTGTGGCGGAAGGTCAGCAACCTCCCTGTAATGGTGGAGGAATTCAGAAGGGAATCCACCGAACAATTCCGTCATGGCAAGATCAAAGCACGGGTCTCCATACAGGACGGAAGGATCGATCAGGCAGGGAGAGCCGTTTTCATCCGCCATCCAGTTTCCTCCCCAGAGATCACCGTGCAGAAGCGAAGCCTACGGATGTGCTGGAACCCAGCGGTCAAGGTAGGCAATCAGCTGCTCGAGCCGGCTGCGGCGCTGCCCTGTGATTCTTCCGTTTGATATGCCATATTGCAATTGGCTCTTTAACCGGAAATCCGCATAGTAATCCGTCCAGGCAGAGCACCAATCGTTGGGCTGGTCGAGCTGGCCGACAAAGGTCGGTTCACCGAATCCGTAAGCTTCTCCTGTCTGCTTATGCATTTGGGCAATCTGTCTTCCGAGCTCGGAGGCCGGCTTCAGCTTTCCGGAATGAATCCATTCCATAGCAAGAGCTCCTGGTTCTCCGTTCTCCGGTTCATCAAAATAATACACTTCGGGCACCCGTATCGAACGACTTTCCCGGATCCGCTTTAATCCTTCCGCTTCTACTCGGAAGAAGTGAGAGGGGACCTGTTGATTAAGCTTAAAGAAGTAGTCCTGCTTCTCCGTTTCTACAAAGAGGGCTTCGTTAATATCGCCGCCGCTTACTGTATCAATCGTCATGATGGGAGCGTCATCATCCAATTTCCTTAAGATGTCACCCACGAGTTCCTTCATTCGTTCCCCTCCTGAAACATCATTTTTTAGTGAATGGTTTGCGTTACTGGTTTTGTCGCTTTTTGATAAGCCCGTATCGTATGGATATCCCGGAACCCAAACTGTTCATAAAGCCTGGCTGCTTGTCTGTTATTCGTCCGTACAGAGATAGTGACTACGTCGAGTTCCAGTGCGTAGAAAGCATATTGGAGCGCGTGTTCCATCAAAGCAGTCCCGATTCCGTTCTCACGGTATTCGCGCCCGACGTTGACGAAGCATATTTCCCCTTCCTGTTCTTCGGCAATGGTTTCAAAGTATGTGTACCCTGCAATGGTTCCATCGGCTGCATACCCCCATAAATGATTGCCGTCCTTTTCTGATAAGCGCAGCATCTCTTCTGTCGTATAGTAGGAGGCCGAAGGGTGAAGTTTATCCAGTGCGGTGTAGTCATCGCGAAGAATTTCAACGATCGCTCCGTCCTGTTTGTCGGAAGGGTAATAACTGGATTTGTGCAAAGCCAGAGTGCGTTCTACGTTATAGAGATCGAAGGCGTGTTTCTCCGCAAAATCGACAAGTGCTTCGTTCGCCTCAAAACAAGCTAGTTTTACAATGTCAAAGTGAAGCTGAACAGTAAGAGAAGCTTTGTCCCACAATTTCTCAATGACCAGCTCCTGCTGATGAAGAGCGAACGGACCGAGAAGTCGGCACAGCTTCTGTTCGAAAAAAGGCAGAATCCCAAGGAATCCTATGATTTCATCCCCGTCCCAAGCCACATAAGCGAGCGGTTCCTGAAATTGTGTCAATGTCCATATTTGTTCGAAAATTTCGTTCGCATCGGATGCCATCCAAGCAACATAGTGATGGTCCTGTTCATTCATCCGATGGAGCCAACCGGCGACTTTATGTAGTTCTCTTACTTCCAGTTCCCGAATCTGCATGCTTGCTCCTCCTCCTGTATATAAACAAATTCTTACACATCACCCGTCTTTTTTGCAACTGTGACACTGGTCTTGTCTTTCATCTTTCTTCCATATATGGATGATTGATTCAACAGAGATGGGGGAATGATAAAGTACATAAGAACGGGGGGATGGAACTTGTGGAGCGTATGAAGTACATATCCATATACAGGATTACCGTCATCGTTTGGATGTCCATGAAATTCCTGATTCGCATCTACTGGTTCGAGAAGCGTCACAGGATATGGGATCAGGATACGAAGCGTAAATGGGAAGAAATGCTATCAGATCAGGCAGAAGAATATAGAAGAAAAGCGGTGCATCTTGGTGGGCTTCTGATAAAATTCGGGCAGTTTTTGAGTTCCAGAGGAGATTTGCTTCCTTCTTCTTTCATTAAGGAGCTGGAAGGACTTGTGGACAGGGTGGAGCCCGTTCCATTCTACCGATCCAAAGAAACGATAGAAGAAGACTGGAACGCATCGGTCGATACACATCTGTCTACAATAGAAGAAACACCGGTCGCATCTGCTTCCATAGGGGAAGTGTATAAGGCGTACTTAAAAGACGGCACTCCTGTGGCGGTCAAGGTACAGCGCTATAGAGTGAAAGATACGTTCCGGATGGATTTCCGTGCCTTGAAGATCGTTTTCTGGATGTTGAATAAGTTTACGGTCTATGGGAAGAAAGCCGATTTACCAGCCCTGTACAGGGAGGTCGTCCGAGTCATCAGCAATGAGCTTGATTTTACAATGGAGTTGGAGAATGGCCGTCATTTCAAGAAAAGGTTTGGAGACTTTCCATCTGTCTATATTCCGGAATATTACAGCGATCTTTCGACTAAACGCGTACTTGTGATGGAATGGGTGGAAGGAACGAAGATCACGGACCTTTCGTTCATAAAGAAAAATGGAATAGACCGGGAACAGATTGCTCATACGCTCTTTGATTTAAGTATCGCCCAGTTTCTTGATGCAGGCATGTTTCATTCCGATCCTCATCCAGGGAATCTGATGCTGAAAGCAGATGGAACGGTCGTTGTCATCGACTTCGGTATGGTTGGTGAAATCAAACAGGAAGATGCTGATGCGCTGAGGACGATGGTGCAGGGATTTATTTTGGATGATTACGACAGAGTAATTGAGGCGTTGCAGGAGATGGACTTTCTTCTCCCTAATGCAGATACCGAGCGGGTGAAGAAGCTGCTTAAGCAGACGACAGAGATGTATTTAGACGGGAACTTTGACAAGTTGGATGCGCATATGATGAATGATATGCTTTCTGATTTACAGCAATTTGTCAAAGATCAGCCGATTCAGCTTCCAGCTGACTATGCATTTTTAGGTCGGGCGACTTCTATTATCATTGGTGTCCTCAGTGCCGTTTATCCGAACATCGACTTGATTCAATGGGGGAGACCTGTCATCAAACAGTGGGTGTCGGGCGACGGATCGAATGCCTCTTTGTACACAGAAGTCATTAAGGAAACCGTTCGTCCTCTGTTATCGTTCCCACGTGCGCTGATCGAGTACTTGGAGGATGGCGACAAAGAAAGAGAATGGAAGAGCTATCATCAAAGAAATCGCCTGTTCCATCAGCTTTATTTGGTTTACACGGCTTTTTCGTTTCTTATATTCGTGTCAGGGGTAGCTGCCCTGTATTACACACTTGTTGTCCCTGTTCTTCCGAGCGTGTGGATCAGCGGCGTCTTTATGGGAGTCGGGTTGCTTGGATTTTTCATTTGTTCCATTAAACATGTCCGGATGTTGAAGGGCATTCATCATAATAGGAGGGATGAACAATGAGCGATTTATTGAAGAAAGGATTCCATTTCGGAATCGGTGCAGCAATCAGTGGGAAAGAGATGTTCGAAAAGATGGTGAACGAAATGGTGAAGCGGGGAGAAATCAGTCCGACTCAGGCGAAATCCATGGTTAATAATTGGATTGCCAAGGGAGAAACGAAAGATAAAGAATGGAATGATCAAGCGAAAGCAAGAATGCAGGATCAATTCAAAGAACTAGGATTTGTTTCGCGGGAAGAATATGAAAAGCTCGAAGCCCGCATTCAAAGGCTGGAAAACCTCCATTTGGATAATAAATGAAACGAGATGCCTGCTCCGGGGAAAGGAGCGGGCATCTCGTTATTTCTGGGAAAGGGAAGCTGTGCTATGATGCAGTCACAAGTAGAAAAGGAGGATGATCGGGATGGACAAGATCAATTGTTTTAAGTGCAGGCATTTCCGAACGACATGGAATCCGGCCTTTCCCAGATCTTGCAGCGCCTATGAGTTTAAAACGAAGGAATTGCCTTCCGCGTATATACTCCGTACAACCGGGAGCAGCTGCATGCAGTTCCAAGAGAAAAAGACGCCTAAGAAAGAGAACAAAGCGCGGCAGGCTTCCAGAATTGATCTGCGCCTGTAAATAATGAGAAATTTCAGAAATCTAGAGGAATTGCCGATGTTTTGTGGTATGCTGATGAATATTTCGACATGCAGAAAAGAAAGATAATAAGGTTCATCCGTTGCAAAAACAGAAGGGGTTGGTTGGAAAATGGTGAGAGAGAAATGGGGCTCAAAGCTCGGGTTTATGCTCGCGGCAATGGGCTCGGCTGTCGGGTTAGGTAATATATGGAGATTTTCTTATGTAGCAGGTAATAACGGTGGGGGAGCTTTCCTGATCCTCTACTTAGCTTGTGTACTGTTGATTGGTGTTCCGTTGCTGTTAACAGAAGTGAGTATCGGCAGAAAGGCGCAAAGTGATGTTGTCGGCTCCTTCCGGAAGCTCGCTCCAGGTACGCCGTGGTTCGTTACGGGCTTTTTCGGAATCGCCAGTGCATTTTTAATTCTTGGATTTTATGCGGTTGTTGCCGGATGGGCGATTTTTTACTTCTGGATGTACGTGAACGGATCGTACTTTACCCAGCCGGATATTGGGTATGATGGTGCGTTTGGTCAATTTATCAGCAATCCTTGGCAGCCAATTTTATGGACGGCCTTATTCATGATGATTACGATCGTGATCGTTCTTGGAGGAGTAAAGAAAGGCATTGAAGGAGCGAACAAAATTTTTATGCCGCTTCTGGCAATCATTCTGATTATTCTTGCTTTCTTCAGTCTTTCTCTGGACGGAGCCATGGAAGGAGTGAAGTTTCTCTTCCAGCCGGACTGGTCGGCATTCAGGGATCCTTCCATTTATTTCGCTGCTCTCGGACAGGCTTTCTTCTCCCTGAGCCTGGGAATGGGCGGGATGCTGACATACGGAAGCTACTTGTCTAAAGAAAATAAACTGCCGGGAGCTATTGTCGGCATTGGTTTGATGGATACCTTCTTTGCGGTCATTGCAGGGTTGGTGATCTTTCCGGCCGTATTCGCCTTTGCCATTGATCCGAGCTCCGGACCGCCTCTGGTCTTCATTACGCTTCCTAGTATTTTCGAACAAATGCCGTTTGGCGGGATGATCGGAATCATATTCTTCCTGGCTCTCATCCTTGCTTCCTTATCTTCTTCCGTGTCTATCCTGGAAGTACCGACTGCCTACTTCATGCGTGCATTCGGCTGGAGTCGCTTTGCGACGAGTATCGTGATGGGATCCATCATGTTCATCCTTGGAATTGCGGTATCCTTAGGATTTGGAATCTGGTCAGGCATCACGCCGATCGGAGATTTGAATATTCTTGACTCCATGGATTACGTAGCCTCTAATATTCTTCTTCCGCTGGGCGGCCTTTCCATGGCGCTCCTTGTCGGTTGGTATTATAGGAAAGCGGACGCTCTGGAATCAACGGATTTGACTGGATCATCCATCGGAGGTTTGTGGTATATCATTGTGAAATTCATAGCGCCGATCATCATCATCCTGATCTTCTTGTATCAGATCGGCATTATACAGTTTTGAAACAACCCCCGATGCATAATCGGGGGTTGCTCTATGTTCTTCTGCTTTAGGCGGGAAGCTATTCTTACAAATTATTGAAACCTTTCATAGATGGAAAGACAGGGATGTTACAGGCGTGTTAAACTACGACAGAGGATCTTTTTTAGAAAAAGGAGTTTGAATATATGGCCATCACGAATCAAACAGTGCTTAAGAAAATGTCGAATGAAATACAGGAAGCAATGCTTCAGTATGGGGACGAGCAAAAAGTACGCGAGCATGTCCGCTCGATCCGCCTGCTGGCCGATTTGTTATTGGAAGAGGAGCCGGTAAGAACGGAAGCACCTGTCCAGGAGCCGACGGCAGAAGAAGTCCGTCGTATGATGGGGGTCGATGCACCAAGCCGTCCGGATCAACAAAAGAAAGTCGATCACGGGGAGGCGAACGGGCCCTCGATTTTTGATTTCTAAGAAGGGATGAATGGAATGAAAATCTTTTTGGTATTAGCGATTATTAATGGTTTTTTATCCGTGGCACTTGGAGCATTCGGAGCCCACGGATTGGAAGGGAAAGTTTCGGAGAAGGGCTTGGAACAGTGGGGGAAAGCAGTCGATTATCAAATGTTCCATACGATGGCATTGTTTGTTACCGCTCTGTTAATGAGCAAAATCCAGACGGGTGCGATGACAGGGGCCGGTTGGTTTTTCTTCATTGGAATTATCCTGTTCTCCGGAAGCCTCTATATTTATGCGCCGACCGGGATTAAGACATTTGCAATGATTACACCGCTCGGCGGGCTGTCATTCCTGATCGGCTGGATTCTGCTCGGGTATGCAGTCATCAAACATGTTTAAAAATAGAGAAGAGTCGTAAACAGAAAAATTATTACAGCACAGGTAAAGTGGATGATCATATTCACTTTCTGCTCGCGTGCTTTGTCAATGAGTGCTTCAAATGCGATGCTGGCGGCAAGAACATAGAACATCAAGAGGAGGATCCAGCGGTGCTCCAGCTGAAACAGTCCGACTACAATGAGTACGACGACAAGTGCCAGCGCACCAAGCTGAGCTCTCTGGTAGCTTTCATATGGGGACTTCATAGCCTCACCCTTTTCGCTTAATAGTTAAAAACTCGCTACGAATAGCGAGTTTTTTTTGATTGGTTCTGTCATCGGGGGTTGTATTGAGCGAATCCGGCGGAAGAGCCTCCGAATGGAAGGTTATAGTTTATTTCTTCATCAAAGGTGATGTAATCCAGATAAATCGTCAATAGTAAGTATCTCTTGCCTGTTTGTGGATCGCTGAGAATAATGTGATCCCGTCCAGCAGCTTCTATGATTCCTTTGAATACCTTAGCATTCCATTGATCGTTGTTCTCGAATGTCATGTAAACAGTCGCCTCTTTGCCGGCGTTCAAACGGAGAATATTCTCGATATAGGATTCTTCCGACGGCAGCATGTTCGGTGGGTTGATACTGCCTGAATATGTCCCGGGCTGGACCTGCGGAGGCTGCATTCCTCCCTGCCCCTGTTGAGGGTAATAATACATGTACGGATTCTGCCCGTAGAACGGGGCTTGACCCTGACCGTACATCGGTGCACCTTGCCCTGATTGAGGTTTATTCTGTGCCATTTAAACCACTCCTTCATGGATTTAATATACGCTTGGACAGTCAGCCCTTGTCGGTGAATAGAAGCAATGGGACTTATATCTTCCAGTGTTCCATTGACCGTACCACTGAGCAGGGCAGTCTCCTTGAGGTCGGAAGAACCATAAGGAGTTGGTTGCAGGATGGAACCGCTCCCCGCGGATGGTTCGGCGGGCCAGTCGGATATCCTTCTCCCTGGCTCTTTGGTAGAAATAACCCTTTTGGGTGGCTTCAAAGCCGCCCGGGCTCTGGTACACCATGTCCCGGATTGAATCGATATTTGTGAAGTCGATGCAGTCGCCGCGGACACGGTTGACCCCTGTATTTCCCACCATCAGCATGCCTAATTGTCCGTCCCCCTCGGCTTCAGCCCTCATTAATCTCGCCAGTAACTTAACGTCCGCTTCTGTAAAGGGAATGACGGCCATGCTGTCACCTCACTTCAAATAAGGCATGTTTGCATGTTCTTTAACACTATATGACCAGCCCTGAAAAATAATGATGACTTTTCCATGTGGGCCTGGAGAGGGGTTAGAGGTTAGTGGAGAAGGGCATAAAAAATCCGAACCCACCCTTACAAAAGGGAAGGTTCGGATATATCGTTCATTTTTCAATCAAACTTCCAAAAACTGATCAAGCGCTTCAGGCTTGAGGATGTTACCGATATAGAAGGAACCGAAATCGCCGTAACGGGAAGTCACTTCATCAAACCGCATCTGATAGACGAGTTTTTTGAATTGAAGCACGTCGTGTGCGAAGAGGGTGACGCCCCACTCCCAGTCATCAAAGCCGATGGAGCCCGTGATGATCTGACGGATTTTCCCTGCATATTGACGGCCTGTCATCCCGTGTGCGTACATGAGCTTGGCGCGCTCGTCTTTTTCGAGTACGTACCAATTATCGTTGCCCTGACGGCGCTTGTCCATCGGGTAGAAGCAAATGTGGTTCCACTTAGGGAGGGTCGGTTTCAAGCGTGCTTGAATTTCAGGATCTTCTTCGTTGGTATTCCCCATATAATTGGAAAGCTCAACGACCGAAACGTAGGAATAGGCTGGTTTTGTGAATTCAGCCAGCTTCGATTTATTAAAGGCTGTTTCTATCTCATTCAATTCTTCCATTGTCGGTCGCAGGATCATCATCATAAAGTCCGCTTTTTGGCCGACGATCGTATATAAGGCATGGCTGCCTTCTTTGTTCTGCTCGGTGTTTTCCCATTTGGTGATCAATTCCTGGAATTCGCGGGCAGCCTGTTCCCGTTCTTCGGTGGATGCGTACTTCCACGCTGTCCAGTCGATGGAACGGAAATCATGCAAGCAATACCAGCCATCCATTGTAACTACTGCTTCAGGCATGGGATCAATCGCTCCTTTATAGTAGGGTGTGTGGTGTTTACTTCCTTTCTCAATATAACATAGATGAAAGGTGCGAGATAACGAAACGGTGGATGCTCACGGAATTGTCAAGGTTGCGTATCAATAAGTGACAAATAGGGTAAAGTTATAAAATGAAATCGCTTCAAAAGGAAATTTTCTCTCGTACCACTTTCATTTAAACACAAAAGGTCTTATCATATATAACAGAATGAAAATTGGAGGGACAAACATGAGTAACCTATTTGATACTCTGAAAGCTAAAATTGACGGTAAAGGCATGAAAATCGTATTCCCTGAAGCAATGGACGAACGTATTCTTACAGCAGTAAGCCAGCTTGGTGCAGACGGCCTAGTGAAACCTGTACTAGTCGGAAATAAGGATAAAGTAGAACAGAAGGCTTCTGAAATCAATGTAAATATTGACGGAGCAGAAATTCTTGATCCTTCTGACTACCCGGAATATGATGAAATGGTTGCTAGCTTCGTCGAGCGCCGTAAAGGAAAAGCGACAGAAGAGAAAGCTCGTGAAATCCTGCAGGACGAGAATTACTTCGGAACTATGCTCGTGTACATGGGCAAAGCTCACGGCCTGGTCAGCGGTGCGGCTCATTCTACGGCAGACACAGTACGACCTGCCCTGCAGATCATCAAGACAAAACCAGGAATTAAGAAGACTTCCGGTGTGTTCGTAATGGTAAGGGAAGAAGAGAAGTATGTGTTCGCTGATTGCGCGATCAACATTACGCCGGACAGTCAGGACCTTGCAGAGATCGCCCTTGCGAGTGCTGAAACAGCGAAACTCTTCGATATCGACCCTAAGGTAGCGATGTTGAGCTTCTCTACGAAAGGATCTGCAAAATCTCCGGAAACGGAAAAAGTATCCGAAGCGCTTCAAATTGCTAAAGAGCAGAACAGTGAGTTGGTTATTGATGGGGAATTCCAATTCGACGCAGCCTTCGTTCCATCTGTAGCCGAGAAGAAAGCTCCGGATTCTCCACTGAAAGGCGAAGCGAATACGTTCGTATTCCCAAGCCTTGAAGCGGGTAACATTGGATACAAGATTGCTCAGCGTCTTGGTAACTTTGATGCAGTAGGTCCAATTCTACAAGGATTGAATCAACCAGTTAACGACCTTTCCCGTGGTTGTAATTCAGATGATGTCTACAAACTGGCAATCATTACTGCCGCTCAATCTGTATAATAGAAACAAACAACGACAAAGCCGGCCATCGTGCCGGCTTTTTTTGTTGGAGTATTTAGCGAGGTGGCACTTTCCACTAGGAAGGAGATGTCCTCTTTGCAATGTCATCGGGGAAGTCGATGGAAACGATCCATGTGCACCTTGGCTTTGGCAATTTCGCTCTCTTGTGCTTATATGTAATTAGAAAGGAAGAGGAAGGCGGAAGGTATTCATGGACTCGAATAACGAATTAACTTATAAACAATCAGTAAGTAAAAGACACAAGGCCATGGGAATTGGACTTGGAATACTCTCTTGTTTAGGGGGTGCTTTTTTTCTTTACATAACCTTGGGGGTATCCAGAGCGAGTCACTGGTCCATCGGGCTGATTCCGCTTTACCCGGCCCTTCTGTTCCTGCTGCTAGGAGTGGGGATGTTCCGTAACAAGCAGGTAAGCTATACATCTGTCAAAAGAATTACAAAGGAAGGGTTTTATCACTATTTTCTTGTTCCGGAGCAAGAGAAGGAGACGGAACAGCTGATTCCCTATAAGAAAATGACCGCCTTATATTTGGGAAGAGTAGTGGAAATGGTGATGCGGCAGGATCGTCTGACCAAATTTTTTGCTCATCCGCTTCTGGTGTTCCGCTGGGAGGAGGACGGAGTCAGTCATTACCGTGGTGTGGTACTTAAACAGAAGGAGTGGCCGACTGCTCTTCGTCACCTTCCGGCAGGGCTTCCGGTTTACAGCACACCTTATGACCTCACCCAGTATCCCGATGATACTTTGGGTGATCCCTTGGCAGATGCCGAACACTACAGGGACAGCGGAGAACGGTTTCCATATCCGTTTGAACTAGGGTATGTGAAGCAGAAAGAGTTGCCCAAGTACATTCCGGACGAGGTTGCAGAAAAGAAAAAGCGCTGTACGCGTCTGCGGGAGATGATGGCGGGGCGTCTCCTGGGGGGATGGCTGGTGTTGAACTTCCTGCTCGCCGTATTATGGATGCCCTCGTGGAAAGTGGTTGATGAACTGTTCGTCGGCCCGTGGCCTGTGGTGCTTATCATCTTGACGATGATACTTGTCGGTGCTGTCTATGCCCGCTTACCTCTTGAATGGAGGAACATGCTGCTTGTCGGTCGGCATATGCTGTTTGTCATCGCCGTGTACGGGGGAGGCGGGTACCTTGGCTATTTACTGTTTTCAGAAACGCCCCGTCATCTGGACGCTGTCGTCAATCATTCCCTGCTTTCATTCTGGTCGATCCCTGCCGCGTTCCTCCTAAGTAAGTTCTTATATCTTCTTGGTATATTGATGTATGCGGCTCTCCTTCATTCGGGTTTCTTCAAAGGAAAAACGAAACCGCGCCGTAATATCGATATGGAATGAAACCAATCTATCTATTCCATCGTAGGACAAGAAACAAGGAAAGATTTGAGGGAAGGTGGAAGACATGCAGGAAGAACTGACGTTTAAAAGCGAGATAAATCGCGCATCCAAAGCACTTATGTACATCATGGGTGGGATTTTCGCTCTGTTGGGAACGGCATTATTGAGTATATCTATTTGGGTGTCGAGGCACAGTCACTGGGTTGCCGGGCTGCTCAGCATCTTCGCCGGCAGTATCTGCTTGTTGGTCGGCATAGGAATGCTTCGGGACAAACAGAAAAGGTACACATCGATAAAAAAGGTGACAAAGGAAGGCTTCTATGAGTATTTCCATCTCCCGGAACGAGAAGAAACGATCGAGAAGACCATTCCTTTTGCAGAGATTACAGCTCTATACGCAGGGAGGGCAATCAGGAATATATACAGGCAGGAAGCCCCGTCCCGCAGTATAGCTTATCCCGTACTTGTATTGAGCTGGGAAGAGGAGGGGCAGCAGCAATTCAGGGGAATGGGACTTACACCGGAAGAGTGGAAGGTTGCATGTAAGATCCTTCCTGAGGGTATTCCTGTTTATGAAACAGAATACGAGCTGACTCATTATCCGGATTATGCGCTGGGGGTTGTGTTGGACTCCACCCGTCCCTATGGTGAAACCGAAAGAGGGCTCGCTTTTCCCCATAAACTCGGGGTAGTGAAGCATGGAGACGTTCCTGTTTTCATTCCAGAAGAAAAGAGGCAGGAGCAGCGTAAAAAAGAGGAAGCTTGGAAAAAGATCGGGGAGCGCGTATTCAACAGCTGGCTGCTGATCAGTTTCCTGCTCTCCTTGTTCTGGATGCCGTTCTGGGAGGTATCCGGCGCCGTCTTTGCAGGGCCGTGGTCGTATGGGTTCACCGTTGTCACGATGCTCATCCTGGGTGTTTTCCGATATGCCAAGACTCCGTTCGCCTTTCGCAATTTCCTCATGGTTGGACGGGACATGCTCCTTGTCCTTGCGTCATTCATGGCGGGAGGGCTTCTCGGTTATCTTCTATTTTCAGAAACACCAAGATATTTGGATGCAGCGGTTAATCACGCCTTCGTAGGTTTTCTCTCTGTGCCTGTGGCTTTCCTCCTGAGCAAGTTTCTTTATTTCATCGGTATTGTCTTTTCTATGATGTTCGACTTTGCGGGTATGACCAGAAAGAAGAAATGAAAAAAAGCGTTCGAAACCTATCAAGTAAGGTTTTCGAGCGCTTTTTCATTCCGTTTGACCATTTGATCGAAGCGTTTATTGAACCATTCGATTTCCACGCCTTCGAGGGGATTGGTCGTCATGGAACCGGATAGTTCGTACAGTTTGTAGAGAATTCGGTCTCTTACATCGGATACGGTAAGTTCGGTGCCGAGCAATTCGTTCAAGGATGCCATGACGGAGGGATCGATGTCTGGATAAGTGAATCTTGTTTGTTCTCCGCGTTTCCCGATGTTGTAGAATTCCTTCAGCAGGGAGGCTCTTTCCCGACCGCTTCCACTGACGTCCAAGTAAATTTGGACGGCAGAACCGTTCTTAACCCTTCGCTGGGAAATACCGGCAAACTTCTTGCCGTCAATACTCAAGTCGTACGTACCCGGGCAGTAGGACCGGGTAATTTCATAGGCTTCAATGCGGTCGGTTAAATCCGCAAACAAGAATTGAATGAAGGAAACCATTGCTTCATATCCTTCGTGAATGTTGACCTCTTTGGAATCAGGGAAGATGAGGGAAAGGTTCAAAACCCCGTCATCCAGGACCACAGCCAGACCGCCGGAATTACGGACGATCACTTTATAGCCGTTCTCTTTCAAATAGGCGATTCCTTCCTCGATGTAAGGAAGCCGGGCATCAGGGATTCCCAGTACGACCGTGTCGTGATGGACCCACAGCCGTGCGGCAGTCGGACTCCTCCGTTCACCGACAGAAATGGACAGTGCGTCATCGGTTGCGAAAGACTGAAGGGCCGAAAAGGTGGGGCCGAGATTGCTTTGGTCAATAAAGCGATATGCTTTTGTTTTTAATAATGGATGGATGTTAGTCATTGTAGTTCCGTACTCCTTTTTTGCATTCTATTCTATTATAGCAAAAGATGAGTGTTGCATGAATCAGCTGGGAAAGGTAAAATCTGCGGAGGATGAAAAAATAATATTGGAATTTAATGTATGTATTCAGGTTTTTTTGTCGGATTTTAAGGTATATAATAGAGGAAAATGTCGTTTAGAAAGGACAAGCAGATGGCCTATCGTGATGAGAAACTAAGCGAAGAAAAAGTGTTCAAAGATCCTGTCCACCGTTATGTTCACGTACGGGACAGGGTGGTTTGGGATTTGATCGGAACCGCCGAATTTCAAAGACTGCGGCGTATCAAGCAGCTTGGGACGTCATATTTAACGTTCCACGGAGCAGAGCACAGCCGCTTCAATCATTCGCTCGGAGTCTATGAAATTGTAAGGAGAATTATAGATAACTTCAAAGATCGGCCGAACTGGGACGACCAGGAACGGCTTCTCTGTCTTTGTGCTGCGCTGCTTCATGACCTCGGACACGGTCCCTTCTCCCATTCGTTCGAGAAAGTCTTCAAGCTCGATCATGAGGCATTCACCCAGGCAATTCTTCTTGGCGATACAGAAGTAAACGAGGTCCTCAGCCGTGTAGAGAAAGGGTTCCCGAAAAAAGTTGCGGATGTCATTAACAAAACATATAAGAATAAGCTGGTCGTCAGCTTGATTTCGAGTCAGATCGATGCCGATCGTATGGATTATCTGCAGCGTGACGC
The DNA here is from genome assembly GCF_001592845.1 of Halobacillus sp. KGW1. Taxonomy (NCBI): domain Bacteria; kingdom Bacillati; phylum Bacillota; class Bacilli; order Caryophanales; family Bacillaceae; genus Halobacillus; species Halobacillus sp. KGW1. The sequence continues at coordinate 734,954 of NZ_LSOC01000003.1, read as the reverse complement.
TTACTTCACAGGCGTCAGCTACGGCCACTTCGACATGGAACGGATCTTAAGGGTCATGCGTCCGATGGAAGATCAGGTCGTTGTGAAGGAAAGCGGTATGCATGCTGTCGAAGACTATATTATGAGCAGATACCAAATGTACTGGCAGGTATATTTCCATCCGGTGACGAGGAGTGCGGAAGTCATCTTATCGAAAATCCTTCACAGAGCGAAAGAGCTTTACGAGAGTGACTATACCTTCCGGCTGTCCCCAGTCCATTTCCTTTCTTTTTTTGCAGGGAAACCGACATTAGCAGAGTACTTGGCTCTGGATGAACCTGTGACACTTTTCTATTTTCAGACGTGGATGGAAGAGGAGGACCCGGTCCTTCGTGATCTATGCCAGCGGTTCGTCAACCGCAGACTCTTCAAGTATGTCGAGTTCAACCCTAATTCCCAGATGAACGAATGGATGGAGCTGTATAAGCTGTTCCAGAAGGCAGGACTGAATCCTGACTATTATTTGGTTGTAGATTCAAGCTCGGACCTTCCTTATGACTTCTATCGTCCAGGAGAAGAAGGGGAACGTCTGCCTATTCATCTCCTGCAGCCGAACGATGAATTGAAGGAGCTTTCCCGTCTGTCGGATATTGTGGAGTCTATTTCAGGGAAGAAGCGGACCGACCATAAGCTTTATTTCCCGATGGATCTACTGCGTGATATGTCGAATCGAAGTAAGACGAAGAAGCGGATTATGGAAATTTTGTATGGATAAGGAGTGAGCTTCCATGTTGGAAAACCATGCGAAGTTGATGCAGTTCTTTTCTAGTACCGATGAAATCGTCGGAAGGAAGAAGCTGCAGAAGATGATCTATATTTTGAAGAAATGTGACATTCCTTTCGAAGAGCGGTACCAGTTCCATTTTTACGGACCGTATTCGGAAGAGTTGACGCTGCGTGTAGAAGAGATGTGCAATCTGGGATTTATCAGGGAAACGAGGGAAGAGAAAAAGAATTACTATCAATACCGCTATCAATTGACGGACAGCGGCAGGCAATTCCTCACCCACTATGAAATGAACCTGCCGCCGCTTCACGCACAGATTGCAGAAATGAACGGACGGAGCTCCCGGTTTTTAGAGCTGGTTTCGACGATGCTTTTCTTTGAAGATCTACCGAAGGATGAAATAGCGGAGAAGGTGTTCACAGTAAAAAGCGCTCAAAAGTATACGGAAGAAGATATAGCTGACGCTTGGAAATTTATTGAAAAATTACGCGCTATTCATTAAACTGGGACTATAGGATCCGGTTGATTATCCTGATTTTTTTCCGACAGCGGAAAGGTGTACCACGTGAGTATGCCTTTTCTTTTTTTATCTATATGTCTGATTATTTAGAAAAAAGGTGGGATTGAGTTGTGAAATTAGTGAAGTTCATTGGTTATTATGTGCTGGGGCTGATCGGGATTGTATTGATCAGCGCTTCGCCGGCGCTGTTTTATGAGGGGGCTTTCTTTGATTTGCGCAGCTACGGTCTGCAGTTGCGGGATCTTATTATGAGTCTTGGTCATCCAACTGAATGGACATATTGGTTCAAAGGTCAGCAGGTGCCGATGCTTGATTATATATGGGAGCCGTATCGTTATTCCATGCTTCTCTTCTTTGGAGGCATTCTGCTTGGTGTCGCCCTTGCTTTTTTCGGTGCGTTCTTTACCTTATTCCTGCCGAAATGGATCCGGACCGTAGTCGATCGTATCGTCGGCCTTCTGGAGGCTGTCCCGGATCTTCTGCTCGCTTTTTCTTTACAGCTCTTCATCGTTTGGTTCTTCAAACAGACCGGATGGCTGATAGCCCCGTTCACTTCGCTTGGAGAGGATAAGATTTATCTGCTTCCGATCATCGCCATTGCGGTGCTTCCGATGGTCATGATGTACAGGATTCTTCTGCTGTTAATGGAGGAAGAGATGGCAAAGCCTTATGTGCAGCTGGCGCTGGGGAAGGGATTGACGAAATGGAACATCCTTTCCGTTCATGTGGTGCGCAACATCGTTTCCAGTGCCTTTTCCCATTCAAAAATCATCGTCTGGGGAGCGCTTTCCAGTCTATTGATCATTGAATACATATTTAACATCAACGGAATCACAACGGTGTTCATAGACGATTTCCGGCCCATTGTTTCTGCTTTTGTCCTTTTTCTTTTGTTCACTCCATTTTATTTACTGTATCAGGGAACGGAGTCTTTCCTGATCAAGGATGGACGGCGCTTGGAAGAAGAGAATTTGCACATGAATTCCTTTATGGGCACAGGAAAACGTACGGGAGGAGTGCGGTTCTCCTTCATCTGGAGAGAAATACTCGCCCACTTTAGGAATGTCAAATTCCTGACCGGCTTCCTGATCATCGTCTCGACGGTTATCGTAAGCATCGTCTATACAATGACTGCCGATCCCCTCGTCGATCAGTACTTTCAAATATACGATGAGAATGATCGACTGGTGAGCGGTGCGCCCCATACACCGGAGTACGTTTTTCTTGGGACGGACGTCCTTGGATTCAGCGTATTTGATCAATTGCTTGTCGGGGCGAAATACACGATCCTTTTTGCATTGGCTATCGCTTTCCTGCGCATCTTTATCGGCTTTATTCTGGCAGTCCCGTATACGTTCTTTCTGCCGTCGAAATGGCAGCAGGGTATCGAGAAGCTGGTGGACGGCATGCACTTCCTGCCGATGACGGTCATCGCCTACCTGCTTCTCCGGCCGGTGTTATGGATGCCGGAGGGAGGGTTTGTGACGACGGAAACCGAGCGGATCCTGTACCAGGCTCTGATCCTTACTCTGCTGGCTGCTCCGCTTGTCGTAACGCTGTTCGGAAAGGAAATGAAAGGGATCATGAAAGAAGAGTTTGTTGTCAGTACCAAAGTACTTGGAGGCAGTTCCGTCCATCTTCTATGGAAGCATCTGCTTCCACATATGAGTGCAAGGATAGGGGTTGTTTTCGGGCAGCAATTCATTCAAACGCTGCTGATTTTCATTCACCTCGGCGTATTTGATATTTACTTCGGCGGCACAAAAGTTACGTACGAACCATATCAGAACGATCCACCGCTGAGTACGACCTACGAATGGTCAGGGTTAATCGGTTCTGCGAAGAATTCTCTCATGACCGGCCGGTGGTGGCTGATCATTCCCGCTCTTCTTTGTTTTGTCGTTATTATCGCCTCTATGCAGCTTATCATCCAGGGAATCAAAGATGTCCAGCAGCGGAGGGTAGGGGTGCCGGTGGAAGGACTGCACCTGCTCCGTGCCCGACGATCTAAGAAAGAGAAAAGACAACCCCGATATAAAGATCCTGCTACGGAGGACTTCACTTTTATGAAGCGGGCGTCCGGCGAGGGCTGGAGGCGAGATGAATCATAGGAGACTTAAACAAGCGTTTGATTAATGGAGTGTTCGACGCTTCCTTGACAATAATCCTGCTGTTGTATGTTAAAATGGGACAAAATAGCTGGTGTACACAATGAGGAGGAGCGTTTAAAGCATGAGAGAATTCGATCAGTTCAAAAACAACAAAGACTCGGAAGATAAGAAAAAGAATCAGTTTACCATCATTAAGGACGACTCCACGGACGGCCACGGCGGTTACGGTGTCGGTTCCATAAGCCTGGAGAACATGACGCCTGTCATCGTCGATCCGAATGAAGAAGAGGCCTACGTCGATATGGGAGCTCTTCATGCGAGAAGTAAAGTCGAGAAGCGGATCAAGTTCATTACGGACAGAGAAGTCGTGAAGAACGGTCTGCTGTATTGGATTGCCTGGGTCACGGTGGAGTTTAAAGAAGGCAAACCTTGTTATTATGGAGTGGCAGCGAGCGAAATCGTCGTCGACCGTTCCATCAAGCGCGGCTACAAACTGATGCCTGAGCACGTGAATCATATGGATAAGTCATTGAAAGGGAAGTATGTCGTTGATCACATGGATGAAAAGTCCAAGAAAATTCTCGGTGACTACTTACGGGATTTCAAGCCGGAATTGTGGGAAAATACGACGTCTTCTTTAAAGGAATCGCTAGGAGTAGAATGAAATGTTCCGCTCCCGCATCTGCGGGGGTGGATTTTTTATGTGTCATTCCCTAGAAAACCCAGTATACCTTTTGCTTTTTTGTGTTAAAATGAGAACAAACGTTCGTTTTGGAGGAGAGAGCGAAATGGATAATCGAAATCGTGACCGTGGGACGATCAAGTGGACGTCCTTAATGCTGCCGGAGCATGTAGAAATGATTAAAAACCTGTGGAAAGAGGATGAACGGGTGGAGAAAGGAATCATCGATGAGCAGAAGGCGGCGGAAGTCGATTTTCTGCTGCAGCGGGCATGGAAAGATGATCTTACTGTAAAAGCCAGAGTGCATAACGGTTTTGATTACGAGGATGTCATACTGAAGCTGAAGCAGTTGAACAAAACGGAGCGGCGGGTGAACGCAATAAACTGGAAAACGAAAGAGCCCTACAGCTTCCGTTTAGATGATCTTGCGGATCTGGCTATTTTATAGCAGATAAAGAAAACCCGGACGTCCGTTTATCGGATCGCCCGGGTTTATTTTTGGGAGAATATTGAAATTAGAAGAACCAGTCGACCACATCTTTGAACCAAGGGTCATTCTTGAATTCCTCCTCTACATCCTTGCTGTCATCTCCGCCGCAGACTTCATCAGGAATTGCGGCTTTCTCCATATACACAAGCCGCTCCTTAGGACAGTTCGGTCCGGAGAGGGCCCCGGTGTCAGGGTCGATATAGACGCCTTTCAAGCCCGGCGGTGGAATGAAAGAAGCTTCAGGAAGCGGCTCGTGGACAGCCTCCATCGTATCTGCCCAGATGTTCTTGGCATAGCGATGGTCGTTAAAGTCTTCGAGTACTTTGCCGCCTTCATCATACCCGATCCACACGGCGGACAAATACTGAGGACTGAAGCCGATCATCCAGCTGTCGGTATCCGTTGTTCCTGATTTGCCGCCATACATACGTGTCAGTTTGCCGTTGATTGGTGAACCGGTGACGTCTGCGTAGTTGGCGTTAAGCCCCGAGTCAAACATGCCTGTCATCATATGCGTCACGGCGAATGCCGTTTTCTTATCAATGGCTTTATCCTTATCGTAAACCGGTTCATATTCATACAAGACGCTCCCGTGCTGATCGGTGATTTTGCTCACCGTATGCCCGGAGATCGATTCTGTTCCCTGCACGAGCTTGCCGTAGGCGGTTACCATATCCAAAAGGGATACAGAGGAGTAGCCGAGGGCAAGGGAAGGGTTCGGTTTGAATTGCTTATCGATACCGAAATCCTGCAACGTCCGGACAAGCTTCTCCGGTCCGATGTCCATATGGGTAGAGACGGCATAGATGTTATCGGATATGGCGAGAGCCTGAGCCATCGTAATCGGTTTATCGGCAAACTTTCCGTTGAAGTTCGTTGGAGCATACGGTTCACTTTTTCCGGACACTTCAAACTCTGTCGGTTTGCTTTCTATCATGGTGACTGGAGAGTAGCCTTCCTGCAGCGCTGCGTAATAGAGGAATGGTTTGATCGTGGATCCAACCGGTCGTTCCGCCTGGGTGGCACGATTATAAGGGCTCTCTTCGTAATCTTTCCCGCCGATCATGGCTGTGATGGCTCCGGTCTGATCATCCATGACCGCAGCAGCGACCTGTATCTCTTCCTCCGCGGGTATATTTTTCTTCACCTTTTCTTCGAGGATATTCTGGTGGTCTTCCTTCAACGTCGTATGGATATGGAAGCCTCCGCTTTCAATTTCTTCCCTGCTTACGTCAAGGATGCCGGCTGCTTCTGTCACGACCTGGTCCTGAAAATAAGGAGCAATTTCCTTCTCCTCGGATTTGTCGGGATCTGCATACGTAATGCTTGCGGTTACGGCCGCCTCTTTCTCAGATGGCGTGATGTAGCCGTTATTCTCCATTTCCGTCAATATAAGCTCCTGACGTTCTTCCGCATTTTCTTCATTATCTAATGGAGAATAATAGCTCGGTCCCTTAGGTATTCCGGCAAGCATACTGGCTTCTTTCAAAGAGAGCTCTTCCGCATTTTTATCGAAGTAATACCTGCTTGCTGCTTCTACTCCATAGGCACCGTGTCCGTAGTAAATCGTATTTAGGTAGCCTTCCAGAATTTCATCTTTATTGTAGAAGATTTCGAGACGTAGGGCATACATTGCTTCATGGAGCTTCCTCGTCCATGTCTTGTCATGGGAAAGGTAAAGGTTCCTCGCGTATTGCTGTGTGATCGTACTGGCTCCTTCCGCCATCCTCATCTGCTTCAAATCTGTGAGAGCCGCGCCTGCGATTCGCTTGAAATCGAAGCCGAAATGGTTATAAAAGCGTCTGTCCTCAATGGCAAGGGTGGCATCTTTCAAGGACTCCGGCATGTCATCGATGTCGATCCAGTAGCGTTCTTCGGCTCCTTGATCCTCGCCGATAATTTCTCCGTCCGATCCATAGAAGACCGTATTTTGTTCAGTCGTCAAGGAAGGAGGCCCTTGGATGACGGCTGCAATCAATACACCGATTGTGAGGACAACTCCGGCAATCAAACCGAACAAAGCCAGCTTGAACCCTCGCTTCCCCCATTTATACGTACGTTTAAATAATGAGCGCATCTTTTTATACTCCCAACTGTTAAGAATGCATAAAGACTGCTATTATTATGTGAGAATACGTAGTAAAATAAACTTCTTGTGAAAGTTTATATACAATGGAACTACTTATAGATGAAAAAGGAGAATGAAACATGGGTACATGGTTTACCGAGAAACAAACCGAGAATTTCGGTATTACAGCGAAAGTCAATCGTTCGCTTCATAAGGAAAAGACAGATTTTCAAGAGTTGGAAATGCTGGAAACGGAAGAATGGGGGAACATGCTCGTTCTTGATGACATGGTCATGACGACAGAGAAAGATGAATTCGTCTATCACGAAATGGTTGCCCATGTACCGTTGTTTACTCATCCAAATCCGAAGAACGTCCTTGTTGTCGGCGGCGGAGACGGCGGTGTGATTCGTGAGGTCTTAAAGCATGAAGGGGTGGAGAAGGCGACGCTTGTTGAAATTGACGGCAAAGTCATCGAATACTCCAAGAAATATCTTCCATCCATTGCCGGAGCGCTGGATGATCCGCGTGTGGAAGTCAAAGTGGATGACGGCTTCATGCATATTGCGACAAGTGAGCAGGAGTATGATGTGATCATGGTCGACTCCACCGAGCCGGTGGGCCCTGCCGTGAACTTGTTCTCTAAAGGGTTCTATGAAGGGATTGCCAAAGCGTTGAAAGAAGATGGAATCTTTGTTGCGCAGACGGATAATCCATGGTTCAAAGCAGATTTAATCCGTCAGGTGTACGGCGATGTGAAAGAGACGTTCCCGATCACGAAAGTGTACACGGCGAATATTCCGACGTATCCGAGCGGTCTTTGGACATTCACGATGGGAAGTAAAGTGTACGATCCACTTCAAGTGAAAGAGGAGCGGTTCACGTCTATTGATACGAAGTACTATACAGAAGAGATTCATAAAGCGAGTTTCGCTCTTCCGAAATTCGTAAAAGATTTGACGGAGGAGTGACAGGCCATGATTTTTGATGAGTCGTATTCCGGCAAAGTGTTCATTATGAGCAGAGCGACAGAAGAAGAGGCGGATGCTGTCATCTACGGCATGCCGATGGATTGGACGGTGAGCTTCCGTCCCGGATCCCGTTTCGGTCCCAACCGGATTCGTGAAGCTTCGATCGGGTTGGAAGAGTACAGTCCTTATCTAGACAAGCATTTGGAAGAAGTACGTTACCATGATAAAGGGGATATGCTGCTTCCATTCGGGAACCCGGCCCGGAGTCTTGATATTATCGAAGGTTTTATGGATGACTTATTGGAGAAAGGGAAGTATCCACTTGGACTTGGTGGAGAACACTTGGTTACATGGCCTGTGATTAAGGCAATGTATAAGAAGTACCCCGATCTTGCCGTCATTCACATCGATGCCCATGCGGATCTGCGGGAAGAGTACGAAGGAGAGACGCTTTCCCACTCCACACCGATCAGGAAGACGTGCGGGCTTATCGGTCCTGAGAACGTGTACTCGTTCGGAATCCGTTCCGGCATGAGGGAAGAATTTCAGTATGCCGAAGAGTCCGGGATGCATATGTCGAAATTCGAAGTGCTTGAGCCGTTGAAGGAAGTGCTTCCAACCTTGGCAGGACGTCCGGTCTATGTAACGATCGACATCGACGTGCTTGACCCCGCTTTTGCACCGGGCACAGGTACGGCGGAAGCCGGCGGTATTTCCTCGAAAGAGCTGCTTGCCAGCATCCATGCGATGGCAGCGAGTGACATGAATATCGTCGGTTCGGATCTCGTTGAAGTAGCTCCTGTCTATGACCCGACAGAGATGACACCGATCGTCGCGAGTAAATTCGTCCGTGAAATGCTTTTAGGGTTCGTGAAATAAATGATAGAATAGAACAAGCCACTGTGAGCGGATCATAGTGGTTTTTCTATTTGATTTTTATACAAAGGAGCGGCTTTGTTTTGAATAAAAAAAGAAGAATTATCATGATCATCTATGCGGTCGTGATGGTCGGGCTTTTACTCGTCACGTTTGTCGGCCAATGGAATCCGTCCAACTACAGCTATACCTGGAATGAAGGGACGTTGACAATAGAGCAAGGTCTTACGAAGGATAAGGTAGCGGGACTGGACGTGGAAGAGCAGATCGATGATGTGCTGAAGTTCACACTGGCTGTTTCGGAAGAGCAGTCCCAATGGAATGTGGATTTGCTTGCTGTCGGTATTCTGCTTCCTTTTCTGCTGCTTGTTTTCGTTCCTGATCAGCGCCCATTCCAAAAATATCTCTCCAAAGGATGGTATCGCACCCTCGTTTTGGCTATCCTTATCTTATATGGGGCTTATACGATACCAGGACATATCGTGCAGATCGGCGAGATAAAGGAAATGGTGCGGCTGCTTGCGGGCTGAGGGGCGGCTTGCGTTTTTTTATATGAATTCTTATAATAAATAAGTTATATCTTGTACGTAAATCAGAGGAACGAAGGTGGAGGGGAATATGCCAAGTAACGCTAGGGACGTCCAGGTGCAGCTCGTCACGGAAATAAGGGATGGAGATCGTGTGGAGAAGATGGAAATCCAAGAGTCCGGACAATTTCTCACGCGCGGCGATACTCAAGTGCTCACCTTTATCGAGCATCAGGAGGAAGGCGATCCGGTCCGCACGATGGTGACGGTCAAGCCGGGTCATGTCAGCATTAAGCGGAGCGGAGGCGTGGAGATGCGCCAGGTATTCATAGAATCCGCGGAAACAGAAAACCTGTATCATCACACCTATGGTGATTTCCATATGAAGACATATACAAAGGAATTGGATTTTCGTTCCCCGGCGGAAACCGTTCCAGGACGACTGTTTTTGAATTATACGATGACGTTAAATCACGAAGTGACTCAAGCCCACCGCTTGACGTTGACGTTTGAGGAGGAGAGCGAAACATGAATATCGTTGAACAAATGGAACTGAAATTGAAAGAAGAAATCAGCCGCGCCGTCGTGGCTGCCGGGTTGGCTGCAGAGGAAGAGCTCCCGGAAGTTGTTCTGGAGCAGCCAAAGGACAAAGCCCACGGAGACTATGCGACGAACATGGCGATGCAGCTGGCACGGATCGCCAAAAAGAACCCCCGCGCCATCGCTGCAGAGCTGGTTGAAGCATTTGATCATTCGAAATCTTCTATCGAAAAGATTGAAATTGCCGGCCCCGGGTTCATCAATTTCTATATGAACAATCAGTATCTGACGGAGCTTGTCCCGACCATTCTTGAGGCAGGCGATGCCTATGGCCGTACAGACAGCGGCAATGGCCATAAGATACAAGTCGAGTTCGTATCTGCCAACCCGACGGGTACGCTTCACCTCGGCCACGCTCGCGGAGCAGCTGTCGGCGATTCGCTCTGTAACGTCCTGGATGCAGCAGGATATGACGTTTCCCGTGAATATTATATCAACGATGCAGGAAATCAGATGGCTAATCTGGCGTATTCCGTTGAAGCGCGTTATATGCAGGCCCTTGGTAAAGAGTGGGCAATGCCGGAAGATGGTTATCACGGTCAGGATATTATCGGTCTTGGTAATAAGCTTGTAGAAGAAGACGGAGAGAAATGGGTGGACGTCGAGGATGCAGAACGTCTTCAATATTTCCGAGAGTACGGATTGAAGTTCCTTCTGAACAATATCAAGACAGACCTGGAAGAATTCCGCGTTCCGTTCGACGAGTGGTTCTCGGAAACATCCTTGTACCAGGGAGATCAGATCACAGATGCTCTTCAGGTGTTGAAAGACCAGGGGTATGTCTACGAGAAAGAAGATGCTACATGGTTTGAGACGACACGCTTTGATGACGACAAAGACCGCGTACTCATTAAAAATGACGGCTCCTACACGTATCTGACACCGGATATCGCTTATCATAAAAATAAACTGGACCGAGGCTTTGATACGCTGATCAACATTTGGGGAGCGGATCACCACGGCTATATTCCACGTATGAAAGCGGCTATTCAAGCGCTTGGTTACGATAAAGACACACTGGAAGTGGAAATCATTCAAATGGTCAACCTGTTCCAGGACGGAGAGAAAGTGAAAATGAGTAAGCGGACTGGAAAAGCTGTCACGCTTCGTGAGCTGATGGAAGAAGTGGGAATCGACGCTATGCGCTATTTCTTCTCCATGCGTTCCAGCGATTCTCACTTGGACTTCGATATGGACCTTGCACGTTCAGAATCCAACGAGAACCCTGTCTATTATGTGCAGTATGCGCATGCCCGCATTTGTACGATGTTGAAACAAGCAGAAGAGAAAGGGATGAAGGCAGACTCCTTCGATGGAAGTCATCTGGCTTCCGAGAAAGAAGAGGACCTGCTGAAACGACTTGGTGAATTCCCACAGGTGGTTGCTGACGCCGCTGACAAACGGATACCTCACCGTATTACCCAGTACACGTTTGATCTCGCTTCCAATCTCCACAGCTTCTACAACGCTGTCAAAGTTCTGGATGAAGACAATAAAGAAGCGACTGCTGCACGTATTGCCTTGATGCAGGCAGTACGTACGACCCTGCGTAATGCTCTGAACTTGATCGGTGTGTCTGCACCGGAGCAGATGTAAACCCATCAAATGAATGAAAAAACCGGACGATCCCTCTCATTCTGTAAACAGAATGAGGCGGGAGCGTCCGGTTTTTTTGACATCTTTTTATATCCTTACTGATAGGATGTAAGAGAATGCATGAGCTCGCAGGCGGACGTGAAAGCTAAAGGCAGAAACGTCTCTTGTGGAGAAAGGCTGTGGAAATGTGAAAGAAATCATCTTCGCTTTAGTGACAGGGCTGGTGGTCGGTATCGTCTTCGCTCTTTGCAAGCTGCCGATTCCGGCACCTCCGGCATTTGCCGGGGTATCTGGAATCATCGGCATTTATTTGGGGTTTAAAATAGTCGGATGGGTTGGTCCTTTCTTTTCTTCCTTAATGAAATAATTCTACAGAAGAGGTCGCAGGAGAACTGCGATCTTTTCATTTATTCTGGTCTTCCAAGAACGATGCTTTAACCAGTGGTCGTCAAAAGGAATCGAATCTTCCATATCCTTAAAAAAGGAATCGCGGACCGTTTGGATAAACACTGGATCGTACAAGATCGTGTTCACCTCTTTATTCAGGAACAAGCTTCTTCGGTCAAAATTAGCCGTCCCGATGTCGACGATCTTTTTGTCAATGATCATCATTTTGGGATGATAGAATCCGGCGTCGTAGAAATGAACATGTGCGCCCAGTCGGTACAGCCTTTCCAGATAGGGTATGCCTCCTTCTTTGACGAAGGGGTGATCCGCTTTCAGCGGTACCATGACGTGGAGAGTGATGCCAAGCTTTAAGCTCTTCTCCAGCTCGGCCATCAACCGCTCGGTAGGAATGAAATAAGGGGAACCGATCAGAATTTCTTCTTCGGCAGAACGGAAGAGTTCCATGAATGCGTCTTCCAGTTCCACCCCGTCTGTAGGAAAGAGAGTGATCCCACGTTCTTTCTTCCTGCCGGGTGCATTAGGAAGTGGAACCTTGTTTCCTTTCGATATCTGCCAATCGTCTTCAAATATATCGTGGAGTCCTTGGACGATTTCACCGGTTAACCGAAGATGGTAATCCCGCCAGTTTCCGAATTTTGGATTCTCACCAATATAATTCCTGCCAATGTTAAAACCGCCGACATAGCCGATTTTTCCATCAATAACGGTGATTTTTCTGTGGTTCCTTCGGTTCATTTTGTAGAATAAGAAAGGAAAACCGGGAGTTTCGGCGAATTGAAAAATGACTCCATTATTTGTAAGTTCCTTCTGGATGTGTTTATTCATTTTGAAACCGGCGAGGCGGTCGACAAGCAGACGGACGGGAACACCTTGTTCCGCTTTCTCCTTGAGGACAGTAAGAAAGTTATCACTGATGTAGTCGGTTTCTATGGAAAAGAACTGGACATCCACTTGTTTATCAGCATCTCGAATCGATTGAAAAAGGTCCTCGTAGAGGGAAGATCCGTTCGTGTATAATCGGGCATCTCCTGTTCCTTCAAAGAACGGCAGTCTACGGGCGTGTTTAAGGTGAGAGGCACGTCCGAATTTGAAATCGAGAATCAGTAATAAGGCGAAGATGGAAAGGCATAAAATGATATAGAAGACGACCACGAACATTCCTCCTGCAGATCGATTTTCCTAATAGTTTCCCCAGTTCCTTACATTTCAACAGGAAATAGCGAAAATATATTGACTGAATGCTCATTCATAATTTATAGTTGATGTATAAGAGTCAGAAAATTCAACATTCCGGGTGCTGCGGGAATTGCCCGGTGATAAAGAAAAAGGGGGAGAGTTCATGAATCCGTTATTAGTGGCAAACTGGGTCTTGTTCCTTGCTGTCACGGTGTATGGTCTCTACTTGTTCACACGCGTTATCAGGACAAGGGTTGCATACATCCGTTTAGGGAAGAAATTTGAGTATGATAACAAACTGAAAGAACGTTTAAAAAAGATTTGGATTTATGTGTTCGGCCAGAAAAAGCTGTTGAAAGATAAGAAATCAGGAATCATTCATGTCATGATGTTTTATGGTTTCCTTCTTGTCCAATTCGGGGCCATCGATTTTATTTGGAAAGGGTTGGCACCGGACAGTCACCTGCCGTTAGGACCGTTCTATCCAGGGTTCACCTTCTTCCAGGAAATTGTAACATTGACCATTCTGGTAGCCGTTATTTGGGCTTTCTATCGTCGATATATCGAGAAACTTGTCCGCTTAAAGCGCGGATTTAAAGCGGGACTAGTATTGATTTTTATCGGAACTCTGATGGTCACCGTACTTGTAGGGAATGGAATGGGACTTATATGGCACGGTCATGAAGGAGTGTGGACAGAACCTGTTGCGTCCGCTGTTGCAAGCGCTTTCTCTTGGATGCCGCCAGCAGCCGCTGCGACTGTATTTTTTGTCATGTGGTGGATCCACCTGCTTATCCTGCTCACATTTATGGTTTATGTTCCACAATCCAAACATGCACACTTAATCGCCGCACCGGTCAACGTTTATTTAAGCAGAGAAGAACCGCCTGGGAAGCTGAAGACGATCAATTTTGAAATCGATGAAGATGCCGCGGAGGAAGATGTTTCATTCGGTGTCGGTAAAATTGAGGATTTCAATCAGCTGCAGATGATCGATTTCTATGCTTGTGTCGAATGTGGCCGCTGTACGAATGTCTGCCCGGCTGCCGGCTCAGGAAAAATGCTCTCTCCGATGGATCTTATCATCAAGTTGAGAGACCACCTGACTGAAAAAGGTGCTGCCGTTACAGGAAAGTCACCATGGGTCCCAGCCTACGCGTTCTCCGGCACAGAAGGGAATACACTTGCCCAGATGTCGAGGTCGAGTGGGTCCGATGAAGCAGCGGCAACACTGGATGCTGTCCAAAGCAAAAGCTTGATCGGTGATGTCATCACCGAAGAAGAACTTTGGGCATGCACTACCTGCCGTAACTGTGAAGATGCGTGCCCGGTAATGAACGAGCACGTGGATAAGATTATCGACCTTCGCAGATACCTCGTTTTAACGGAAGGGAAGATGGATGCAGACGGACAAAGAGCGATGATGAACATCGAGCGTCAAGGTAATCCATGGGGGCTTTCTAAGAAGGAACGGGAAGACTGGCGCAGCCTTGATGAAGACGCCGCTATCCCAACAGTTAAAGAGTTGAAGAAAGCGGGAGAAACCTTCGAGTATCTTTTCTGGGTAAGCTCGATGGGATCCTATGACAGCCGCAGCCAGAAGATCGCTATCGCTTTTGCGAAACTGATGAACGCAGCGGGCGTCAAATTCGCTATTCTTGGTAACAAAGAGCAGAATTCCGGTGATACAGCGCGACGGATGGGAAATGAATTCCTCTTCCAGGAGCTCGCGGAGAAGAACATGAAAGAATTTGAAAAGCACGAAGTAAAGAAAATCATTACTATTGATCCACACGCATACAACATCTTTAAGAATGAGTATCCGGATTTCGGGTTGGAAGCGGAAGTCTACCACCATACAGAAATGCTGGCGGAATGGCTGAAGGATGGCAAGTTAAAACCGGAGGGTGTCGTTAACGAACGGATCACCTATCATGACAGCTGTTATCTTGGACGTTACAACGAAGTGTACGAACCACCGCGCGAAGTGCTCGAAATGATTCCCGGTGTTGAAGTGGTGGAAATGAAACGCAATCGCTCCAATGGAATGTGCTGTGGTGCCGGTGGCGGAATGATGTGGATGGAAGAGAAATCAGGAAATCGTGTCAACGTGGCAAGAACGGAACAGGCTCTTGCTGTTGAACCGACGATGATTTCAAGCGGGTGCCCATTCTGTCTGACGATGCTGTCTGATGGGACGAAAGCGAAAGAAGTAGAAGAACAGGTAAGTACGATGGATATTGCGGAAATACTTGCAAAATCCATGTTTGAAAGTAAGGAAGAACAGTCCGCTTGATTAAACGTTTGACCAACAGGAAAAAGATCTAAATAATTCGAAAATTGTGGAAAGTGTACAGAATTTTTTGTACACTTTCCTTATGGAGATACATCGAGCGAGCGTTCAATCACTAATTTTGAAAGCGTTATCAAAAATGAGGAGGAACGATCTATGACAAAAACAGTAATCGTAGCAGGTGCCCGTACCCCTTTCGCTAAACTTGGTGGAGGTCTTTCATCTCTTACTGCATCGGAGCTTGGAGGGACGGCGATCAAAGCGGCTTTGAGCAGAGCGGAGATAGATGCAGAGGATGTTCAGGAAGTCATCATGGGGTCCGTCCTTCAAGGTGGGCAGGGCCAGCTGCCATCCCGACAGGCGGCTCGAAATGCCGGCATTCCATGGGATGTAAAGACGGAAACGATAAACAAAGTGTGCGCCTCTGGTATGAGAAGTGTTACGATGGCGGATCAATTCATCCGGTTGGGAGAAGAAGAAATCATCGTTGCCGGGGGAATGGAAAGCATGAGCAACGCTCCGTATATTATGTCCAAAGCCAGGTGGGGGCTTCGGATGGGAGACAGTACAGTGAAAGATATGATGATCCATGACGGACTTACTTGTTCGTTTGAAAACGTCCATATGGGCACTTACGGGAACAGGACGGCGGAACAATTCGATCTCTCCAGAGAGGCGCAGGATGAATGGGCTTATCGCAGCCACCAACGAGCAGTGAAAGCGATCGAATCCGGAGTGCTTGGAGAAGAGATTGCGGCTGTCGAAGTTCCACAGCGCAAAGGAAATCCTGTTATTGTCGACCGTGATGAGGCTCCCCGAAAAGATACTTCTGTCACGGCTCTTGCCAAGCTGCGTCCTGTATTCGATCAGACGGGTTCCATAACAGCCGGGAATGCACCAGGCGTCAATGATGGAGCCTGTGCAATGGTCCTGATGTCAGAAGGGAAAGCGTCTGAACTAGGGAAGACGCCGCTTGCTGCAATCATTGCACATGATGAAATAGCCGTTGAGGCGCAGGACTTCCCACAGACGCCGGGGCTTGTCATCAATAAATTGTTGAAGAAAGCAGGGAAGTCGATGGATCAAATTGATCTATTCGAAGTGAACGAAGCGTTCGCGGCTGTAGCGCTCGCGAGTGGAGAAATCGCTGGGCTTGATCCTGAGAAAGTCAACGTTAATGGGGGAGCGATTGCACTAGGGCATCCGATTGGGGCAAGCGGAGCACGGATTATTCTTACCTTGGCTCTTGAACTGAAACGCCGCGGAGGCGGACTTGGTATTGCTGCTATCTGTTCCGGCGGCGGTCAAGGGGATGCGGTTTTGATTGAAGTACCAAAAGCGTAAGGGGGAGAGCGCGATGACGATGAAACGAATGATGGTGATCGGGGCCGGCCAAATGGGGTCTGGAATAGCCCAGGTATTTGCACAGGCTGGACTTGAGGTGAAGTTCAACGACATCAGTGAAGATGCATTGATTCAAGGGAGAAAAGGAATAGAAAACCGTTTAAGGCGGGCGGTCGATAAAGGCCGTATCACGGAAGCGGATATGCGGGATGTGCTTGGGAGGATAACGACAACCACAGATTTGAAAGAGGCTTCTGACTGTGACTTGATCATTGAAGCGGTAGTAGAGAAGATGGATGTCAAAACGAATGTATTCCGTCAGCTGGATGAAATTGCACCGGAACACGCGATTCTTGCGACTAATACGTCATCCCTGCCGATTACGGATATTGCAGCGGCAACCAACCGCCCATCACAAGTGATCGGCATGCACTTTATGAATCCGGTTCCTGTCATGAAGCTTGTCGAAATCATTCGTGCGATCCAAACGAGTGATGCTACCTATGAAGCAGTGGAAGCGATGACGGTGAAGCTTGAGAAAACACCTGTGGAGGTAGAAGATTTCCCGGGCTTTGTATCCAACCGTATTCTGATGCCGATGATTAATGAAGCGATTTATACCGTCTATGAAGGTGTGGCTACCCCGGAGGATGTCGATGCTGTGATGAAGCTGGGTATGAATCATCCGATGGGACCGCTGACCCTTGCTGATTTCATCGGACTCGACACGTGCCTTTCTATTATGGAAGTACTGCATGAAGGATTCGGTGACAGTAAGTACCGTCCGTGTCCACTGCTTCGGAAATACGTCAGCGCTGGCTGGCTTGGAAAGAAATCTGGACGTGGTTTCTACATCTACGATTAACCGGTAAAGGGGAGAACGGCGATGGATTTGCGATTCACGGATGAACAGCAGATGATGAGGAAAATGGTTCGGGACTTCGCGGAGAAGGAAGTGGCTCCTGCAGTAGAACGGATGGAGAAGGAAGACCGTTTTCCGGAAGAACTGGTAGCAAGGATGGGAGAGCTCGGCTTAATGGGCATTCCAATCCCTGAGCAATACGGCGGAGCCGCAATGGATTACATCTCCTATATAACCGCCATTCATGAGATTTCAAGAGTCAGTGCGACGCTCGGAGTGATCCTCTCTGTCCACACGTCTGTCGGCACGAATCCGATTCTATATTTTGGAACAGAGGAGCAGAAGGAGCGGTACATTCCTAAACTTGCTTCCGGTGAATACCTGGGTGCTTTCGCGCTCACGGAACCGAGTGCTGGATCGGATGCCGGCAGCCTGAAGACACGCGCGGTCAAGCAGGAAGACCATTACGTATTGAATGGATCCAAAGTATTCATAACAAACGGAGGAAAAGCGGATACGTTTATCGTTTTCGCCCGGACGAATCCGGATGTGCCGGCAGGGAAGGGGCTGAGTGCATTCATTGTGGAACGAGATACCCCTGGATTTACGATCGGGAAAGCGGAGAAGAAAATGGGACTGCATGGATCCAGTACCGTTTCCTTGAATTTCGATCAGTGTAAGGTGTCGGAAAGCCAGCTTCTTGGGCAGGAAGGAGAAGGGTATAAAATTGCTCTTTCCAATTTGAACGTCGGAAGAATTGGTATTGCTGCTCAGTCATTGGGGATTGCGGAAGCAGCACTGGATCACAGCATCGCTTATGCGAAGGAAAGGGAGCAGTTCGGCCGCCCGATTGCCCATCTTCAGGGGGTGTCATTCAAGCTCGCAGATATGGCGACAAAGGTGGAAGCGTCCAAGCTGCTCGTCTACCATGCTGCCTTCCTTCAGGCGGAAGGCAAGAAATGCGGGAAGGAAGTATCGATTGCTAAACTGATGGCATCCAAGACTGCGGTGGAAGCGGCGATTGAAGCCGTTCAGGTTCATGGAGGATACGGATACACAGAGGACTACCCGGTAGAAAGGCTGTTCCGGGATGCCAAAGTCTGTGAAATATATGAAGGAACAAGTGAAATTCAAAGGATTGTAATCGGCAATCACTTGCTCAGAGATTAGGGAGGCTGTAAGGATGAACTTTACGTTGACAGAAGAACAGGAAATGCTGAGAAAAATGGTGGGCGATTTTGCAAAAAAAGAGGTAGAACCGACAGCAGCGGAAAGGGATGAGGAGGAACGCTTCGACAGGACTATTTTTAATAAGATGGCCGAACTCGGTCTGACGGGCATTCCGTGGCCGGAAGAGTACGGCGGTATCGGCTCGGATTTCGTCAGCTATGTTATTGCTGTGGAGGAATTGTCTCGGGTGTGTGCCTCTACCGGCGTTACATTATCCGCTCATATCTCACTCGCCAGCTGGCCGATTTATAAATTTGGCTCCGAGGAGCAGAAGAAAACGTTCCTTCAAGCCCTTGCATCCGGTGAAAAGCTGGGTGCCTATGCACTCTCCGAGCCGGGGGCCGGGAGTGACGTATCCTCCATGCGCACGAATGCTAAGCTTGAAGGGGATCATTACGTGTTGAACGGCAGTAAAGTATGGATTACAAACGGTGGAGTGGCGGATATCTATGTCGTTTTCGCCAAAACAGATATGGACAAAGGGAACAAAGGAATCAGCGCTTTTATTGTCGAAAAGGATACCCCGGGATTCACGACAGGCAAGAAAGAGAAGAAATTGGGGATCCGTTCATCTCCAACGACCGAATTGATCTTTGAAAACTGCCGGATACCGAAGGGGAATCTGCTTGGTGAGGAAGGTCAGGGATTCAAAATTGCTATGATGACGCTGGACGGCGGCCGTAATGGTATAGCCGCTCAGGCGGTGGGAATAGCACAGGGTGCACTTGACGAAGCCGTTGCTTATGCGAAAGAAAGAGAGCAGTTCGGTAAGCCTATTGCGGCACTGCAAGGCATTTCCTTTAAATTGGCCGATATGGCTACGGAAATCGAGGCATCCAGGTTATTAACGTACCAGGCTGCCTATTTAGAATCAGAGGGTCTTCCATATTCGAAAGCATCGGCGATGGCGAAACTTTTCGCAGGAGATACAGCAATGAAGGTGACAACGGAAGCGGTACAGGTGCATGGAGGATACGGGTATACGAAGGATTATCCTGTCGAGCGTTACATGAGAGATGCCAAAATTACTCAGATTTATGAAGGGACACAAGAGATACAAAGACTTGTCATCGGTCGGATGGTGACGAAATAACCAGGCTGGAAAGGTGAAGAATCATGCACCCACTCGCAGAACGGATACGTAATCAGGATATTCGCGCACTCGCTAAAGCCATCACACGGATTGAAAATGATGATGAAGAGAAGCTGGAATGGATGAGTGACATTTTCTCCATACAGAAAAAGGCGCACTATATTGGGATCACCGGTTCCCCTGGAGCGGGAAAAAGCTCTTTGATCAACCGGCTTCTGTCCTATATCCGCAAACAGGGGCTGACCGTCGCTGTTCTTGCGGTCGATCCTACAAGTCCGTTCAGCGGCGGGGCTCTGCTCGGAGATCGTACGCGGATGAATCAACATTTCCTCGACCCGGGAATATTCATCCGCAGTATGGCGACGAGAGGACATCTCGGCGGAGTGGCAAGAGCGACAAAGGATAGTATCCGCGTATGTGATGCTTGTGGATTCGATGTCGTTCTTGTCGAGACGGTCGGTGTCGGACAGTCGGAGCTTGATATCATGAAGGTAGTGGATACGACCGGGCTGGTTTTGACGCCGAACAGCGGGGACGTTCTCCAGATTTTCAAAGCGGGGATCATGGAGATCGCAGACCTTTTTATCATTAATAAGGCCGATCTTCCTGGTGTGAGGAAGCTTGCCTCTACGCTTGATGAATACAAGATGATTGTCCAGACAAAAGGGTGGGATCCGCCGGTTGTAAAGACGATTGCCACAGAGTCCACAGGATTTGATGACCTATGGGGTGGGATCGAAGCACACCGGACGTATTTACACGAAACCGATGAAGGGCAGCGGCGGCGGAAGCAGCAATTACAGCTCGAAGTATATGATCTGATCAGGGAAGAGCTGTGGCGGGATGTTCGAACGGAAGTCGAGTCCGATTCTCATAAACGCGAATGCTTGAACCGACCTGACGCCGATCCGTATAAGCTTGCCCGTGCATGGGTGGACGAATGGAAAGAGAGGGGTGGAAAGAATGGCCGATAAACAAGTCCCCTCGACGATCAAAGACGAAGCTTTAGTGATGAAGCGAAGAAACCAGATGGTCAAAGGAGCGGTCACCTTGTTCATCGAGAAAGGTTTCCACAAGACGACGACACGGGAGATCGCCAAGGCGTCCGGCTTCAGTATTGGTACGTTATATGAATACATACGTAAGAAGGAGGATGTCCTTTTTCTCGTATGTGACTCTATCTACCAGCGCGTAAAGGCGCGGATGGAAGATGATATCGATCCGGCACAGGTAAGCAGCCTGATCCAGGCGGTCCATTCGTACTTTTATTTAATGGATGAAATGCAGGATGAAGTGGTAGTCATGTACCAGGAGGTCAAATCCCTTCCGAAGGATGCGCAGGATTACGTTCTGCAGAAAGAAAGAGAAATGGTTGCGATGCTGGAAGAGGTGATCCGTAAGCATATCTCAGGCCCCTGTTCCGAAGAGAAGGTTCAATTGATCGCCAATAATATATTCGTGCAGGGTCAGATGTGGGGATTCCGGCGTTGGATATTGCAGAGGACGTTCACGATTGAAGCGTATGCGGATCTGCAGGTTCGGCTTTTATTGGAGGGACTTCCCCTCAAGGAGAAAAGACCATCTGGTAATAGAGAATGAAATGGATAGAAAGGGGAGGAGAAGATGGAACAACCGGCTGTATATCGTCCGAAAAATCCGGTTTGTTTTGTAACCGCTTCCAGTTTGTTTGACGGGCACGACGCGTCCATCAATATTATGAGGCGGATTCTGCAATCAACAGGGGCGGAAGTCATCCACTTGGGACATAACCGCTCCGTAGAAGAAGTAGTGAATGCAGCTATTCAGGAAGATGTTCAGGGAATAGCTATCTCGTCCTATCAGGGCGGACATGTGGAGTATTTCAAATATATGGTGGACCTCCTTCAGCAGAAGGGAGCGGGACATATCCGCGTTTACGGCGGTGGCGGAGGTGTCATCATCCCGAGGGAAATCAAAGAACTGCACGCTTACGGGGTTGCCCGTGTCTTCTCGCCGGAGGATGGAAGAACGCTCGGGCTTCAGGGCATGATCAATAAAATGATCGAAGAGTGCGATTTCCTGCCGCCGCTTGATGTGGAGGAAGAAGTCAAAGGGCTGTCTGCAGGGAACCCACAATCGATTGCGCGGTTCATCACGTATGTAGAGAATAAACCGAAGGAAGAACGGGAGCTTGTGGCTGCTTTTGATACAGCAGTCAAACAGAAAACAGACAGGGAAGTTCCCGTCCTTGGTATTACAGGCACAGGAGGGGCAGGGAAAAGCTCGCTCACAGACGAATTGATTCGTCGTTTCCTGAATGAAATTCCAGATAAGAAAATTGCTATTCTATCGATTGATCCGACGAAAAAGAAAACGGGAGGAGCCCTGCTTGGTGACAGGATCCGGATGAACGCCATCTTCCATCCGAGAGTGTACATGCGCTCCCTTGCAACGAGGGAAGCACGGTCCGAGCTTTCGACGGCCGTTAGCGACGCTATCCGTGTGCTGAAAGCTTCCGGTGTTGACTTCATCATCGTCGAAACGAGTGGGATCGGCCAGGGGGATGCGGCCATAACAGATGTCACGGATCTATCGATGTATGTAATGACTGCAGAATTCGGGGCACCGTCGCAGCTTGAAAAAATTGATATGATTGACTTCGCTGATTTTATCGTCATTAACAAGTTCGAGCAGAAAGGCTCGGAGGATGCCATGGCCCAAGTGAAGAAACAGTACCAGCGGAGCCGGATGCTGTTCCATGAGAGTGATGCCGAATTCCCGGTCTTCGGAACGATTGCCAGTCAGTTTAATGATCCGGGGACGAACACGTTATTCGCCGCCCTTGTAGATAAATTGAAAGAAACTTATGAGTGGCAGGAAGAAACGTCCTTTTCGAAAACCGGAAAAGTAGAGAAACAGAACGTCATCATCCCGAATGAGAGACAACAGTATCTACGGGACATCTCGATGACCGTACGCCGCTATCACGAAGAATCGGAGAAGCAGGCAGCTCAAGCGCGCAGGCTCTACCAATTGAAAGGATCTTTCCATTTGCTTGAAGAAGGAGCAGGAAAAGAACAGCTGAAACAAAGGATAGACGATCTGGAAGCTTCCATCGATCCGGCAGCGAAGCGGCTGGTCGACGGCTGGGATGATCTCCATGACAAATACAGCGGAGATACGTACACGTTCCAAGTTCGCGGTAAAGAAATTACAATGGATCTGACGACCGAAAGTTTGAGTGGTACGAAAATACCGAAAGTCGCCTTACCGACCTATTCGGACTGGGGGGACCGCCTTCTGTGGCTGCTTCGTGAAAATGTGCCCGGGGCATTCCCGTTTACAGCAGGTGTCTTCCCTTTTAAGCGGAAAGGAGAGGACCCGAAACGACAGTTTGCTGGAGAAGGGACCCCCGAGCGGACGAACCGCAGATTCCACTATTTATCAGAAGGGGAAGATGCCAAACGTCTGAGTACGGCCTTCGATTCTGTAACCTTGTACGGAGAAGATCCGGATGAACGACCGGACATATACGGGAAAGTCGGGGAGAGCGGAGTCAATATCTGTACATTGGAGGACATGAAAAAGCTGTACGCGGGCTTCGATCTGGTTGCTCCTTCCACTTCTGTTTCCATGACAATTAACGGCCCCGCTCCGATTATCCTGGCGATGTTCTTTAATACCGCTGTCGATCAGCAGATCGAGAAGTTCAAAGCAGAGAAGGGAAGAGCGCCGGATCAGTCGGAAGCGGAACGGATTAAAGCGGAGACGATCCACGTTGTAAGGGGTACGGTGCAGGCGGATATTCTTAAAGAGGATCAGGGGCAGAACACGTGCATATTTTCTACAGAGTTCGCTCTACGTATGATGGGGGATATCCAGCAGTACTTCATCGACCAGGATGTGCGTAATTATTATTCCGTATCCATCTCCGGTTATCATATCGCTGAGGCAGGCGCCAATCCAATTACTCAGCTCGCTTTCACACTGGCGAACGGCTTCACGTATGTAGAATATTATTTGAGCAGAGGGATGGATATCAACAAGTTCGCCCCGAACCTTTCCTTCTTCTTCTCGAACGGTCTTGATCCGGAGTACAGTGTGCTCGGGCGGGTCGCAAGAAGGATTTGGGCTGTCGTCATGCGTGATAAATATGGAGCGAACGAACGCAGCCAAAAGTTAAAGTATCACATTCAAACATCCGGACGTTCGCTTCATGCCCAGGAAATTGACTTTAACGACATCCGTACAACGTTACAGGCGCTGCTGGCCATCCAGGATAACTGTAATTCCCTGCATACGAATTCCTATGATGAAGCAATCACGACACCGACCGAAGAGTCCGTGCGGAGGGCGATGGCGATTCAAATGATCATTAATAAAGAATTCGGTCTGACGAAGAATGAAAATTCTCTGCAAGGATCTTACATCATTAAAGAGTTGACGGACCTTGTGGAAGAGGCTGTACTTCAGGAATTTGAACGCATCAATGATCGAGGCGGAGTACTCGGTGCAATGGAGAGACAGTATCAGCGCGGGAAAATTCAGGAAGAATCACTTTATTATGAAGGCAAGAAGCATTCGGGGGAACTGCCGATCATCGGAGTCAATACGTATTTGAATCCGCATCCGCCGTCCGAGGAGGAAATTGATGCCATGGAACTTGCGCGTGCTTCTCAAGAAGAGAAGGAGCATCAGATAAGAGAACTGCGCCATTTCCAGAGTCGCCATGAAGATGTAGTGGATGCTTCGCTTCGCCGCCTGAAAGAAACGGCAGCGAATGACGGGAACATTTTTGCTGAATTAATGGAAACCGTCCGAGTGGCAAGTCTCGGACAGATCACCAACGCCCTCTATGAGGTCGGGGGGCAGTACCGTCGTAATATGTAAAGTCGTAAAAATACGCCCTTGCGATGTGCAAGGGCGATATTTATTAGTGGCCTCCGACTTGATCGTCGTCGTGAGGCTGATTGACTTCTTTCACGTAAGGTTTCTTTATTCCATACCATTCATACGTCAGATTATACGTTTCGCCTTCTTCCAGCAGCATCCATGTGCTCGTATCTTTGACGTGGAGCTTCTTATCATCGACGATGACGAAATATCCGTCATCTGTATGGGATTTCCCTGTGATCACCGCTTCCTCCAAATGCTTGGAATGGACGAGGCCGTAGTTCGTGAACAACCAGATGCCTGCAGCGATGACGAAGATGATGGTTGCAATCCAGTTAAATGGGTGTGTTTTCATACTGCGTCTCTCCTTTACATAAATGATGGGGATAGAACGTAACCCGGGGAATGATACGATAGAGAGGTTCCGGTCGCTCAGGGCGCTTCTCAAAGAGGCAGCCCCCATTTCGGTTTAATTATAATGGAAATAAAGCGCGAATACCAAGTGTAACTAAGCTTTATCCTGCTTCCAGGGTTTATATTTATGTGAAGTTGGCTACAAAAGGTAATAGATAAAGAGTCATAAAAGCAATTTGATTTTTATACGGGCAAATCATATAATGGATGGTATGATTAAATGTGATTCGTATGCCTAAGAGGTCATTTATTCTATTCTGTCTATTTAAAGGAGTGCTGGACCGTGAGCTTAAAAGACTTTAGCCAAGAGCAAATTGATGAAATATCCATGATTGAACTGGCTACTATTATATTGGAAGAAGAAAGAGAAGCGATCGATTTCAACGAGATGTTCAATCGTATCGCCAAAATTAAAGGATTTACAGAAGCGCAGAAAGAGCAGTACATCGCGCAGTTCTACACAGACATCAACGTCGATGGTCAATTCATGACGATCGGAACGAACCGTTGGGGGCTGAAGCGCTGGTATCCTGTAGAACAAATGGAAGAAGAAATTGCCAGTCTTCCACAGAAGCGTAAAAAGAAGAAGAAAAAGAAACCATCCAAGCTGCTGGAAGATGAGCTTGGCATTTCTGAATTCGATGATAATGAAGAAGATGAAGATTTAGAAGAAGATCTGGAACTGACAGACGAAGATCTAGATTTGGATGAGGACGATGACGATTTCGAAGGCGACTATGAAGAAGATGACCTCGATGAAGAAGAAGAAGAGATTGTAGAGGATGACATCAGCTTCATTGGCGATGAGGATGAAGAAGACGACAGATAAGTGGTTGACTTTTAAAAGTCATATCAGTACAATCTTATTTGGGCTCTTTAATTTCCGAAACGAAATTCCAAACGCTCCCCGGACCGGGGAGCGTTTTTTATTTTTTGCATGGAAAACAACAGAACAGCGGAAGATACCGGGACATGGCATGCTCCCGTATTTTCTTTTTTATACCCCTTATCAAAATCGTTTATTAGTCAATAACTAAAAAGACAAATAGAGAAAGAGGGATTCAACGTGGCAACAAAGTACATTTTTGTAACCGGCGGTGTCGTTTCATCATTAGGGAAAGGGATTACGGCTGCATCACTAGGGCGTCTGCTTAAAAACAGAGGCTTGAAAGTGACGATTCAGAAGTTTGACCCTTATATCAACGTCGATCCGGGAACGATGAGCCCGTATCAGCACGGAGAAGTTTTCGTAACCGATGACGGTGCAGAGACAGACCTTGACCTTGGTCACTACGAGCGCTTCATCGATATCAATTTGAATAAATTCAGCAATGTGACGACTGGTAAAGTTTATTCCAACGTCATTAAGAAAGAACGTCGTGGAGACTACCTCGGTGGAACCGTCCAGGTCATTCCACATATCACCAACGAAATTAAGGACAAGGTCTTCCGTGCAGGGCACGAAACGAATGCAGACGTCGTCATCACGGAAATCGGCGGTACAGTAGGGGATATCGAATCTCTTCCATTCCTTGAAGCGATCCGTCAGATTAAGAGCGATATCGGCCGTGATAACGTTATGTACCTTCACTGTACGCTTGTACCATATTTGAAAGCGGCAGGAGAAATGAAGACGAAACCGACACAGCACAGTGTAAAAGAGCTCCGTTCTCTTGGAATTCAGCCGGATGTCATTGTTTTGCGTACGGAAATGCCTATTTCTGAAGATATGAAGGAGAAAATCGCGCTCTTCTGTGACATTAATAAGAATGCAGTCATTGAAGCAGGCGACGCAGAGACGCTTTACCAAATACCGATTACGCTTCAAGAACAGAACCTTGATCAGCTGACATTGGATCATTTCGGCTTGTCTTGTCCTCCGGCGGATATGAAAGAATGGAATGAGTTGATCGACCGCGTGAAGAATCTGCAGCATAAGACGACGATTGCTTTGGTAGGGAAGTACGTCGAGCTTCCTGACGCTTATATCTCTGTCGTCGAAGCATTGAAGCACGCAGGCTACGGCTATGATTCCGACATTGATGTGAAATGGGTCAATTCCGAAGACTTGAATGAATCAAACGTTGCGGAATACTTGTCGGCAGTCGACGGTATCCTCGTTCCCGGTGGATTCGGAGATCGTGGTATTGAAGGAAAAATTGATGCCATCCGCTATGCTCGTGAAGAGCGTATTCCTTTCCTCGGTATCTGTCTGGGTATGCAGTTGGCTACCGTTGAATTTGCCCGTAACGTGCTTGGTCTTAAGGGAGCGCATTCTGCAGAAATTGATCCTGCTACGGAACACCCGATCATCGACCTGCTTCCAGAGCAGAAAGATATCTCCGACCTTGGCGGCACACTCCGTCTTGGTATTTACCCATCCCGTCTGCAGCCGGGTACAAGAGCAATGGAAGCATACGGAGAGGAAGTCGTCTACGAGCGTCACCGTCACCGCTTTGAGTTCAATAACCATTACAGAGAGCAGATGGAGGCCAAAGGCTTCAAGTTCTCCGGTACAAGCCCGGACGGCCGCCTTGTTGAAATTATTGAGGTCGAAGATCATCCTTGGTTCGTGGCGAGTCAGTTCCACCCGGAATTTAAATCTCGCCCTACACGCCCGCAAGAGCTTTTCCACGGCTTTATCGGGGCTGCAATGAAGACAAATCAGTAAGAGAAAGCTTCCATAAGTCCGAACCCATCCAGGCAAGGGCTCTGGGAATCTTGAAAAACATCCGAACGACCCTCCAATCTTGGCAAAAGAATGGAGGGTCGTTCGTTTTCTTCTGCACAGAAGTATATTTTCTTCTATTACCCCTTGCATGCAGGAAAATGAGCGGGACTTCTCGAATGTACATATCTAGAGAAAATAAAGGAATTAGGGTTAGGCAGAGACTTAAACAGGGAAGGCAGGGAAAAGAATGACAAACAGCATCCTGATCGTGGACGACCAACCAGGAATACGGCTTCTGCTGGAAGAAATATTAAAAGCGGAAGGGTATGCCGTCACTTCCGCCAAAACAGGTAAAGAAGCCTGTGACTGTACGAAGAAGAAAAACTTCGATCTAATCATCATGGACTATAACCTGCCGGTCATGCATGGCAGGGATGTTCTGTCTTATCTGAACGAACGTGAGTACGATTCATCCGTCATGATCATTACAGGTTCTTCCAAAGACAGCGTCGAAAAAGAAATAAATTTCCCATTCGTTACCCATATCATAGAGAAGCCTTTTGACATCCATAATTTGAAAGAATTGGTTAATGGGACCTTGGTTCAGGCGTGATTATGACTTTTTTCTCGATGTAAGCGCTATATAAACCTCCTCCTGTTGCACCATAAGAAGGGTATTGGTATTCTAATACTGTAACCAAACTTACATGGTGTGTTTTCGTATGGAAACAGACTTGTAAATAGGAATGCACGTTATTTAAAGGAGGATATCTTTCATGCCATTAGTATCAATGAAAGAAATGCTAGAAAAAGCTAAGGAAGAACGCTACGGTGTAGGACAGTTCAACCTTAATAACCTAGAATATGCGCAGGCGATTCTTCAAGCAGCAGAAGAAGAAAAGTCTCCGGTAATCCTTGGTGTATCTGAAGGAGCAGCCCGTTACATGGGTGGTTTCAACGTAGTCGTAGACATGGTGAAAGCACTTATGAAAGCTTACGGTACGACTGTACCTGTAGCGATTCACCTTGACCACGGTTCCAGCTTTGAAAAATGTGCAGAAGCAATCCATGCTGGATTCACTTCTGTAATGATCGATGCTTCCCACGATCCGTTGGAAGAAAACATTGCTGTAACGAAAAAAGTAGTTGAACTTGCACACATCCACGGCGTTTCTGTTGAAGCAGAGCTTGGCCGCGTAGGTGGACAAGAAGACGATCTTATCGTAGATGACGCGGAAGCAGCGTACGCGATTCCATCTGAATGTAAGCAATTGGTAGACGAAACAAACGTTGACGTATTCGCACCTGCACTTGGTTCTGTACACGGACCATACAAGGGTGAGCCTAACCTTGGCTTCGAGCGCATGGAAGAAATCATGGGTCTTGTAGACAAGCCTCTAGTTCTTCACGGTGGTACAGGTATCCCGACTGCTGATATCAAGAAAGCTATCTCTTTCGGTACAGCTAAGATCAACGTGAACACAGAGAACCAAATTTCTCAAGCGAAGGCTGTCCGCGAAGTACTTGCGGAGCAACCGGAACAATACGATCCTCGTAAATACCTAGGACCTGGCCGTGATGCAATCAAGGCTACTGTCATCGGTAAAATGCGTGAGTTCGGTTCTTCTCAAAAAGCGTAACAACTATCAGCAAGGAAGCCGCTACGATGTAGCGGTTTCCTTTTCATCATGGATGAAAACGCCATCATTCGACATTGTTTCCTTATGCCCGATCTACTATATAAAGGAAGAGGAGTGGGAATATGAAATTTTTCATCGATACAGCGAATATAGATGATATCCGTAACGCGAACGCTTTAGGAATCCTGGCCGGGGTAACGACTAATCCAAGCCTTGTGGCTAAAGAAGGGGTATCCTTCCATGACCGCCTGCGTGAAATTACGGAAGAAGTAGAAGGATCGGTCAGTGCTGAAGTCATGGCTGAAGATGCGGAAGGTATGATTGCGGAAGGGAAGGAACTAGCCGCCATCGCTCCGAACATCACCATCAAAGTGCCTATGACGCTGGAAGGTCTGAAGGCTGTAAAAGCGTTCAGTGATTTGAGTATAAAAACGAACGTGACGCTGATCTTTTCTGCCAATCAGGCGCTTCTTGCCGCTCGCGCCGGGGCATCTTATGTATCCCCCTTCCTCGGACGTCTGGATGATATCGGTCATAACGGAGTAGAACTGATCGCTCAAATTTCAGAGATATTCGATCTCCATTCCATTGATACAGAAATTATTGCCGCTTCCGTCCGGCACCCTGTCCATGTGACGGAAGCCGCCGAGCACGGGGCTCATATTGCTACAGTACCGTTTCAGGTGTTCCAGCAGATCGTCAAGCATCCGCTTACGGATCAGGGCATCGAGAAGTTCAAGAACGACTGGAATAAATATAATAAATAAGTGTTTTTTGGAAAAACATGCACATACTAAGGTCATAAATCTTTACCTTAAAGCGAGGAGTTTTTCATGCATAAACTACTAGTGGAAGGTGGGACCCGCCTTCGTGGACAGGTGAGGGTAAGCGGAGCGAAGAACAGTGCTGTCGCGCTCTTGCCGGCTGCTATTTTAGCAGAGACGCCTGTGACGATCGAGGGACTGCCTGACATCTCTGATGTTGGGATATTGTCAGATTTATTGGAAGAGATCGGTGGTACCGTCCAACGTCAAGGGCGGACGCTGCATATCGACCCATCAAAAATGGTGGACATGCCGCTGCCGAACGGAAAAGTAAAAAAATTGCGCGCCTCTTATTATTTCATGGGCGCCATGCTCGGCCGTTTCAATAAAGCGGTCATTGGTCTTCCGGGCGGCTGTCATCTTGGCCCGCGTCCGATCGATCAGCATATTAAAGGGTTTGAAGCGCTCGGTGCGGAAGTCACTAATGAACAAGGCGCGATCTATTTGCGTGCCAAAGAGCTGCGGGGTGCCCGTATCTATCTTGACGTCGTCAGCGTCGGTGCTACAATCAACATCATGCTTGCTGCCGTAAAGGCTAAAGGTAAAACGGTTATCGAGAACGCTGCGAAAGAACCAGAGATTATTGATGTAGCTACGCTGCTTACGAGTATGGGTGCGAAAATCAAAGGTGCCGGCACGGATGTCATCCGGATTGAAGGGGTGGATCAGCTGAACGGCTGTCTGCATACCATTATTCCGGATCGTATCGAAGCTGGTACGTACACGATTATGGCAGCTGCTCAAGGAGAGGAAATGATCATTGATAACGTCATTCCTCAACATTTGGAGTCGTTGTTGGCGAAGCTGAGGGAAATGGGTGTGACCATTGAGGAGAATGACGAGCAGTTGTATATCCGACCTGGTAAGAAATTGAAAAGTGTGGATATCAAAACGCTTGTCTACCCGGGTTTCCCGACGGATCTCCAACAACCTTTCACGACGCTGCTTACACAGACGGAAGGGACCGGAGTCGTGACAGATACGATTTATCAGGCCCGTTTCAAGCATGTGGATGAGCTGCGGCGTATGAATGCCTCCATCAAAGTAGAAGGAGGTTCAGCCATCGTGACCGGCCCTTCCACTCTTCAGGGGGCCAAAGTCAAAGCGACGGATCTTCGTGCCGGTGCCGCTCTTGTCATCGCTGGGTTGATGGCAGACGGAATTACGGAAATAACCGGTGTTGATCATATCGAAAGAGGATATGAAAATATCACAAATAAGCTGATCGATTTGGGAGCCAAGGTCTGGTACGAAGAAATGTCCGAAGAAGAAATAGAACAGTTCCAAAGTTCATAAATCGAACGACCATCAGAGGGAGCCGTAGGGGTGCGGCTTCCTCTTATTCTACAATTATTTATCCCTCTTTAATATTTCTTAAATTGCCATTGAATCTGTATAATGACAGGAGTACAATAAAGGATGTTTGATAGCGATTAAGGAACTTGATATCAACCTCTGGAAGCTTCTGTGTATGTACGTCTACTTCCTATCACTTCTCCTGCTTCTTCTTTTCATCTTAATCTATTTGAAAAGTCGTTTTCTAAACTGAATGAATGAGCTGCAGCTCGTGGGGATGATCAAGGCCCTTATTCAACTTTTTCCAAATGTTCCGGATCGTCCGGGAACTCGTTATTGATATTCAGGGATCATCTGAAGGAGGGGACCGTTTCCGTGTGAAACCGACCTTATCTCCAGTGGATTCTTGCGAAAGTAAAAATAAAAAAGTGGTGATTACGTGGCAGATTTAACTATCTCCAGCTTAGAAACTATGACACTCAAAGGACTTTATGAGAAAGCCCGCCAATATAAAGTATCCTATTACGCCAAATTGACAAAGCGGGAGCTGATCTTTGCGATTTTGAAAGCCCAGGCAGAGAAAGACGGCTTTCTGTTCATGGATGGGGTATTGGAGATCATCCCTTCGGAAGGTTTCGGATTCCTGCGTCCAATCAACTATTCTCCTAGTGCGGAGGATATCTATATTTCGGCTTCCCAAATCCGTCGTTTCGATTTGCGAAACGGAGATAAAGTATCAGGAAAAGTCCGTCCTCCGAAAGAAAACGAGCGCTATTATGGACTTCTTCATGTAGACGCCGTCAATGGGGAAGACCCTGATTCTGCGAAAGAGCGTGTCCACTTCCCGGCGTTGACTCCGCTGTATCCGGACCGGCACATGAAGCTGGAGACAGATACGAAGAAGCTCTCAACAAGAATTATGGATCTCGTGTCTCCTGTCGGATATGGGCAGCGTGGTTTGATCGTTGCACCTCCGAAAGCAGGGAAAACCATGCTCCTTAAGCAGATGGCTAACAGCATCTCTACGAATCATCCCGATGCCAAGCTGATCATTCTGCTTGTAGACGAGCGTCCGGAAGAGGTCACGGATATCGAGCGTTCCGTCGCTCCTGATGTCGATGTTGTCAGTTCCACATTCGATGAAGTTCCGGAAAATCATATTAAAGTATCAGAATTAGTATTAGAGCGTGCCATGCGTCTTGTTGAACATAAGCGGGATGTCATCGTGCTTATGGACAGTATCACGCGTCTCGCACGCGCCTATAACCTTGTCATTCCGCCGAGTGGCCGGACGCTTTCCGGCGGTATAGATCCTGCCGCCTTCCACCGTCCGAAGCGATTCTTCGGTGCCGCGCGTAATATAGAAGAGGGTGGAAGTTTGACGATTCTTGCGACGGCTCTTGTAGATACGGGGTCCCGAATGGATGACGTCATTTATGAGGAATTCAAAGGGACAGGAAACATGGAGCTTCATCTCGACCGTTCTCTTGCCGAACGCCGGATCTTTCCTGCAATCGACATCCCGCGTTCCGGCACAAGGAAGGAAGAATTGCTGCTTCCTAAAGCACACCTGGACAAGCTGTGGGCGATCCGGAAGACGATGTCGGATTCCCATGACTTCGCCGACCGCCTCCTCCGCCGTTTGAGAGCATCGAAGAACAATGAAGAGTTCTTCGATATGATGGATAAGGACATGAAAGGGAAAGCGACGACCCGCCGCTGATTCTCTTTCAAGGTACTTTCTGTCAACAACCAGATAATTGTCATTAGCTGTTGCAAAGGGGTAGTCCCCCTGTTATAATCATTCTATGTGAGTTTCAGTACAAGGTGTTATCACGAACCTTCGACGGCTCTTACAATAACTCTGTTTCCTAAGGATTCAGGGCAAAAAGGAGTGGAAGAACATGAAAGCAGGAATTCATCCAGAATACCGTAAAGTCGTATTCCTAGACACAAGTTCTAATTTCAAGTTTCTAACAGGATCTACTAAGACTTCTGAAGAAACAATCGAGTGGGAAGATGGAAACACTTATCCATTGATCCGCGTAGAGATTAGTTCTGCGTCTCACCCGTTCTACACAGGTAAGCAGAAAGCTGACAAAGCTGGCGGCCGTGTGGATCGCTTCAAGAAGAAATATAACCTTTCATAATTATGATACTCCCTCGTTTCGGGGGAGATTTCATCATTTTGAACAAAAACAGGCAAATTGTCTCAGAGGTTTGCCTGTTTTTTTGTCAAAAAATAGGGGTGTAGGGAGCTTTGTGTGACCTGTATCCGGTTTGATATATAGGAAGGGCTGTCCTTGGTGAAGTATTGCCGCCGATTCATCGGGGCTGATCGGGGTGGCTCTTTTTTTATGGTAGTCGGTTGATACATGGGAATAGAAGGAAAAGCGACACGGGAGCCGGCAGCATCTTTCGGCAGGACGGTCCAGGTGCATGGAAGGTGGATATGCCGTCTGCCGTGGCTTTTTCCTTTTATGGATTTTCTTGATTTATGAGAAGGGAGCGACAGTGACGTGTATGTAATGAAGCAGAGTGGATGGGTGGAACTCATCTGTGGAAGTATGTTCAGCGGAAAGTCTGAAGAATTGATTCGACGAGTGAGGCGGGCGACTTTCGGTCATTTGACCGTTCGTGTTTATAAACCTGCCATCGACAATCGCTACAAGGAGGATGCTGTAGTCAGTCATAATGGTACATCGATCATGGCTCGTCCCATTGAAAGTTCGCTTGCAATCCTGAAGCATGTGACGGATGATGTGGACGTCGTCGGTATTGATGAAATCCAGTTCTTTGATGAGCATATTGTCGAAGTCGTCGAATGTCTGGCGGACCGCGGCATACGCGTCATCGTTGCCGGTCTGGATACAGATTTCAGAGGTGAGCCATTCGGCAAGATGCCGGAATTGATGGCGCTCAGTGAAAGTGTGACGAAGCTGAATGCAATCTGTCCCGTCTGTGGATCTCCGGCAAGCCGTACCCAGCGTCTGATTGACGGTGAACCGGCTTCGTATGATGATCCGATCATTCTGGTAGGTGCATCAGAATCTTACGAGCCGAGGTGCCGCCACCATCATGAAGTTCCGAATAAGCCGCGGCAGCGTGATGTGGAAGCCGTTTATGAAGAAAAAACAATAAATTGACAGAAGAGAAGACAGCTGGAATCCGGCTGTCTTTTTTATAATTGTCGATGTGCTCGCTGCCGTTTATTGTGGGAGGTATTGTGATATTCTGATGGTAGGTGGTCATCATAGGGAGGAAGGGAGATACCATGAGACATCAGAGTAGTTCCATTCTGGTGAAAGCGAATCTGTTGGAAGAATGTATGAATGCCTTCAAGTATGCAGCGGAAGTGGTGGAGAAAGGCAGCCATATGAAAGACGAGCTGTGTCTATCCTGCGCGGAAGTGTGCAGGACCAGTGCGGAAGAATGTCTGTTACTGACAGGCTCGAAGGAGGACCCTGTCTACCGGATGTGTTTGGAATATGCCGACTTATGTGAAGGGCTTCGTCAGTATGTGACAGAACCGAAACGACGAACAGGCATGCGCAGGTCAGGGTGAAACAATTGTTTGTAAAAAATCTACATATCCACGCCTGAACCGGAGAAACTATCGGTAAAAAGAAGGTGAAGGTATGTGGAAGGTATATATAAGTCTCTTGGTTATGCTTGTTGTCGGAGCTGCCTGCGGTCTGCAGCAGGGAGATAAATATCAAGGAATGACAAGCAGAGACGATGTTGAAAACATGGGCATGAACAATGAAGTGACCCGTGATACGGAAAATCCCCGTTCCATCGACAAGGTTGGTTATACATGGGGGTTGAAGCAGGATCGGGAAAACATGAAAGAAGCGGTTCAACAGCTGCCCGGCGTCGATGTGAAACGGATCATCCTTGAAGCGGGAGATGCGTGGGTGACGGTTGATATCGACGGGGAAGCGGACATGAGTGATTCGGAACTTTCGGAATGGAAGAAACAGATACAGGAAGCCGTATTCCAAGCCGTACCAAGATACGATGTTCACGTGAAAATCAAGTAAGAGAAGGAAGACCTTCAAACCCGGTACACATGTGTATCGGGTTTCCTCGTCATGAGGGCGGATGTCCGGTTGTAACAGGGATTACTCTATAATATAATTAGAATGTTATGGAGAAAGAGGTGCATATCATTGATCGAACGTTTACAAACGCTGGAAGATCGTTACGAGAAATTAAATGAATTGTTAAGTGATCCTGAGGTCATTTCAGATACAAATAAACTGCGGGAATACTCGAAGGAACAGTCTGGTCTGCAGGCGACTGTCGATGCTTACCGTGAATATAAAGAAGTGACAGAGCAGCTTGCTGATGCAAAGGCGATGCTCGATGATGAGTCGGATGCGGATATGACGGAAATGGTAAAAGAAGAAATCAGAGAATTGTCCGGACAGAAGCAGGAACTTGAAGAACGCCTGAAAGTTCTGATGCTGCCGAAAGATCCAAACGATGATAAGAACGTTATTATGGAAGTGCGTGGAGCTGCCGGTGGAGACGAGGCTTCTCTGTTTGCCGGGGATTTATACCGCATGTATGCGCGTTATGCGGAATCTCAAGGCTGGAAGACGGAGGTTTTGGAAGCCAACCCGAGTGATGTTGGTGGTTACAAGGAAATCATCTTCATGGTTAATGGAAACATGGCTTACTCCAAGCTGAAGTTTGAGAACGGTGCGCACCGTGTGCAGCGTGTCCCTGAAACGGAATCAGGCGGAAGGATTCACACCTCGACTGCAACGGTCGTCGTCATGCCGGAAGCGGAAGAAGTGGAAGTGGAAATCCATGATAAGGACATTCGTGTTGATACCTTCGCGTCAAGTGGACCGGGAGGGCAGAGTGTCAATACAACGATGTCCGCTGTACGTTTGACTCATGAACCTACAGGGATCGTTGTGTCCATTCAGGATGAGAAGTCACAGATTAAGAACAAGGAAAAAGCGATGAAAGTACTTCGTGCCCGTATTTATGATAAATTCCAGCAGGAAGCGCAGGCAGAATATGATGAGAGTCGGAAGTCAGCGGTAGGAACCGGCGACCGTTCTGAACGTATCCGCACTTACAATTTCCCGCAGACGCGAGTGACGGATCACCGAATTGGATTGACGTTACAGAAGCTCGATCAGGTACTGCAGGGGAATATGAGTGAAATTATTGACGCTTTACTGATGGAAGAACAAGCGAAGAAGTTGGAACAGCTCGGTGAATGATATGCAGCCTGCTTTTACGACGATTCAAGAAGCCCGCCGCTGGGCTTCTTCTTTTTTGCGGGACAGGGACAGAGAAACGAGAGTCGCTGACATGCTGTTGGAAGATTTGTTCGGCTGGTCGCGGGCCAAGCTGATGGCGTTTGAGACCGATCCATTTCCGGAAGAGCACCGGGAGGCATTTGTCCGCTCGGTTCTGGCTCATGCGGAAACGGGAGTACCGGTACAGCACTTGATCGGCACGGCTCCGTTCTACGGCAGAGAATTCAAAGTCGATCGTCATGTGCTCATTCCCCGTCCAGAGACGGAAGAGTTGGTGCATGGGATCATCGGTATTGTGGAAAGCTGCGGCATGAAGAATCCCCGTATCGCCGATATCGGTACAGGAAGCGGCGTTATCGCTGTTACAGCGGCGCTGGAAATACCGGGAAGTACTGTTCATGCAGTGGATATTTCAGAAGCCGCGCTTAAAGTAGCTTCTGAAAACGCGCAGGCGCTCGGAGCGGACGTCACGTTTCATCAAGGGGATTTCTATCAACCATTAATGGATGTAGAAGTGGATATCCTCCTTTCCAACCCTCCTTATATAGCTTGGGAGGAAAAAGGAGAAATGGCTGATACGGTTGTGGATTTTGATCCTGAATTGGCTCTGTTCGCCGATAAGAACGGATTGGCAGCCTACTTGACGATCGTTGAACAGTTATCCACATGTAGACAACTACCGAAATGTATAGCTTTCGAGATCGGTTACCAACAGGGGCCGCAGGTGAAAGAGCTGCTGGCGGCGGCTTTTCCAACATATAATGTTGAGGTGAAAAAAGATATAAATGGCAGAGACCGCATGGTGTTCGCGTTTGCGCCTTGTATGCGTATGTGAAGATCCCAGATTCATAGATCAGCCTGTTTAAAGTTCCGCTCCTCTGACTATACTAGCGACTAGTAGAGTACAGGGGGAATGGAAATGAAAAACGCGTGGCTGCTATTATTATCCTTATCTATCATTCTTATCGTATTGCCATGGGGACAGAGAACGGATGCTGATCAAACAGGAGAGAACTATCAAGTGATTCCGGATGAAGCGATCCGATTGAGAATATTGGCGGACAGTAATGCGCCGGAAGCCCAAGCGTTGAAGCGCGAGGTCAGGGACCGCGTTAATGCAGAGATTACGGAATGGGTGGAAGAATTGACATCAATCGAAGCGGCGCGTCAGCTTATACAGGACCGTCTCCCTGAACTCGAGGCAATCGTTGCTCAGACGTTGGAGGATAATGGGGTGGAACAAACCTATCACGTCGATTATGGAAAGAATGTTACATTCCCGACGAAGCTGTATGGACCGTTCATTTATCCGGCGGGGGAGTATGAAGCAATTCTCATTACTCTTGGAGAAGGGGAAGGGGACAACTGGTGGTGCGTTTTATTCCCTCCGATGTGTTTCCTTGACTTCTCAGACGGCACGAGCGTAGCGGCGGAAGAAGAAACACCGATAGAAGAATCAGAAGCGGATCAGCTGGAAGCGATTGCGGAAGAAGAAACGATGAAAGAGACGACGGAAGAAGAGAAAGAAGTGAAATTCTTTGTCGTAGAAATATGGGAAAATATCTTTTCCTAGCATAGCAGGCACACCCCTTTTCATAGAATAGAAAGCAAAAGGGGTGTGTTTTGTATGTATATTGAGAAAACAGAGAGGGATTCCTACCAGATCAAAGGGCAAAACGGAAGTATCGGAAGCTTCCACATACGCCGGTTACCGGCCGGTATTGGAAAGCTGGAACGCCTGCAGGTCAGTAGAGAGGTAAAGCCTGGACACCTGCTTGCAGTGTTTGAATTGATACAAAAATACGTAAAGGAAACGGATCTTCGAGCGCTTCTCGTAGAAAGTCATTCGGAAACGCTGGATTTCTTGTTGCAGCACCAATCCTTTCAACGGGACTCTGTCGAATCAGGCGTGTGGATTTATGAGGTTAATAACAAGTGACTGTGGGTAAGTACCACACTTATACACAACGACTCATTTTTCTGTGTATAACGTGTGGATTATTTTTTATTCACACGCTTTCAAACTAACGGATTCTTTGGATATGTGGACAATATTGTGGGTAAGTTGGGGGCATCTTGTGAATAATGTCTATATTTGCGATATTTTGTTGAATTATTCATAATAGAGACTAGTAAATCACGATCGAGTAAGGTAGGAAAAAGGAGTACAGATGAGATGGATACAAAAATGTGGACAATGCCGGAGCAACCGGCGGTAACAGATGAAGCGATCGAAGAGGCGGCACGTCTGCTTCAATCGGGGGAGGTCGTCGCTTTTCCAACAGAAACGGTGTATGGACTGGGAGCGGATGCAACAAAGGAAGCTGCTGTTCAGCGCATATTCGATGCGAAAGGCAGACCTTCGGATAATCCTTTGATCGTCCATGTCGCTGATCGAGCTCAAGTGAAGGGCCTTGTATCTGAAATCCCTCCCGTTGCTGAACGTCTGATGGATGCTTTCTGGCCCGGACCTCTCACCCTGATCATGAAAAGCAACGGCACAGCTGCGGATAACGT
Organism: Halobacillus sp. KGW1; assembly: GCF_001592845.1. Classification (NCBI taxonomy): domain Bacteria; kingdom Bacillati; phylum Bacillota; class Bacilli; order Caryophanales; family Bacillaceae; genus Halobacillus; species Halobacillus sp. KGW1. The sequence goes on along the minus strand of NZ_LSOC01000003.1, from coordinate 695,825 downwards.
GACAGCAGGATTATCATCCATCGGTATCCGCATGCCGGATCATCCGGTGGCTGCTTCGCTTATTAAAGCATCCCGCCTTCCGCTTGCTGCTCCAAGTGCCAACCGTTCCGGAAGGCCGAGCCCTACGCTTGCTGGGCATGTTCGTCAGGATTTAGACGGCAGAATAGCCGGTATTATAGACGGAGGAGCTACCGGAGTCGGTGTGGAGTCCACGGTTGTCGATTGTACGACGGAAGTACCAATTATCCTTCGCCCAGGTGGGATAACGAAAGAGGATCTTGAGCGCATTCTTTCAGAAGTGATTGTCGATCCCGCCTTAGCGAACGAGACGGAAAAGCCTAAATCCCCGGGCATGAAATATACCCATTACGCACCGGAAGCTCCGCTATGGCTTGTGGATGGAGAGGAAGATTTCTTTCTTTCCTGCCTTCAAAAGGAGAAAGCGAAGGGGCTTCGTGTTGGAGTCATAGCCAGCCGGGAACTGGCGCAGAAACTGGATCACTCCCGCGTTATTGCTTGTGGGTCGAGAACCGACGTGAAACAAATCGCCGTTCATTTGTATCAGGCGCTTAGGGAATTCAAAGAAGCCGACGTCGATGTCATTCTTTGTGAAACATTCCCGGAAACAGGTGTTGGAGCTGCTGTCATGAACCGGTTGACAAAAGCGTCCACGAAGAAACTCTCTCAGAACTAACATACCACTCCTTTTCTCGGCATACGATGATACAGCATGTCCGAGGAGGAGGATGAACAGTTGGAACAGCTGGTTTCGCTAGTTTTGTTATCGATTGCTTTAGGGTTGGACGCATTCTCTGTTTCGTTGGGGATGGGAATGCAAGCCGTCCGTCTGAAGCATGCGTTCTTTGCGGGCATTGTCATCGGAGCCTTCCATATATTAATGCCGGGACTCGGGATGGTCCTCGGTCAATGGCTTTCTGGAACGGCGAGTGAGTTTGCAGCCTTTGCCGGCGGAGTCATGTTATTTGGTCTTGGAGCCTACACGGTTTTCGCTTCTTTTACCGAAAAGCACTCGGTCTCCTATCGAATCACGGGAGTAGGGTTGTGGTTGTTCGCTTTAAGTGTGAGCATCGACAGCTTTCCTGTCGGTTTCAGTCTTGGTTTGAGGGATGCGGAAGTTATCCTTTCCGTATTGTCGTTCGGTTTGTTCAGTATGTTATTGACATGGGCAGGATTCGTGATCGGTCGGAGGGCCGGAAGCTTGTTGGGAACATCCAGTGAATTGCTCGGGGGAAGCATTCTGTGTGTACTCGGATTAAGTGCCATATTTTGACATGTTTTTCGAGTTGCCCATACCTGTGCTATTATGGAGAAAACGGACTATTGGTTAGGAGAAGAATGGCTATGAATATATTATTTGTATGTACTGGTAATACTTGCCGAAGTCCGATGGCTGAAGCGCTGTTAAAGTCAAAATGGGACAAAGGTGAGGTCCGCTCCGCCGGAATATTTGCAGGCAAGGGAGAACCATTGGCGAAGAATTCGGAACTGGTTTTGAAAGAGAAAGATTTGACGATGAATCATCAAGCGGTTAACGTGGATGATGATCTGCTGGAATGGGCGGACATAGTGTTGACGATGACGGATCGCCACAAGCAGACCTTAGCATTGCAGTATCCTTATCACCAAGATAAATACTTTACGTTAAAAGAATATGTGGTATTGGATGAGAACAAGTGGAACCGACTCAAGGATCTATACAGCAGCTTTGAAGAGAAGCGGTCGATTCTGCTGAGAAATGCTTCTGAAGACCACTCTGATCCCCAAGCGCTTGAGCAGCGTTTATACGAGGAATTGCAGCAGGAGATCGAAGAGATCAAGAGTCTAGAGGAAGAACTGCCGGATCTCAATATATCCGACCCCTTCGGAGGCAGTATCCATATTTACAGATCGACAAGGGATGAGATTGAAAAATATTTGGACCTGCTTGTAGCGAAATGGCAGGACGACAAGGCTTGAGAGTGCTCAAGTCTTTTTTTGTGGACAAAAAACAGTAGTCGTGGTGCTGGTCGTCGGGAGGATTGACACCTATAATGGAAACTGGCACGATTAGATATAATATTAATGAAAGATAGGAGTGTCGTAGATGAGAGTAATCCTTGCCTCTGACCATGGTGGAGTCAACCTGCGTAAGGAAGTGGCGGGTGTTCTGGAAGAGTTGGAAATAGAATTCGAGGATATAGGGTGCGACTGTGAAGGTTCCGTCGATTATCCGGATTATGCCATTCCGGCTGCGAAGCGGATTGCGGATGGAGAATTCGACAAGGGAATTCTGATCTGTGGCACAGGAATCGGCATGTCCATTGCTGCCAATAAAGTGAAAGGAATCCGGGCTGCGCTGGTCCATGATCTGTTCACGGCAAAGGTAACGCGGGAGCATAATGATTCCAACGTTCTTTGTATGGGAGAACGTGTTATTGGTCCGGGATTGGCGAGGGAAATCGCAAAAACCTGGGTTTCGACAAATTTTGAGGCGGGTCGGCACAAAACTCGCATAAGTAAGATTGCCGAATACGAAAATAAGTAATACAATGGGATGTAGAAAAGCGGATGCCGTCAAAAGCGGAAGCTGACAAAAAAGAGGAGCGGTATGGTGCTTCTCTTTTTTCATAGTTCTGCCAGGAGGTGGATGAGATGGTAGATGTACATGCTGTGCAGGAAGATGTCCGTAAGACAGCGGAGCAATTGTTAGAGGGTGGTTCCATCCGACGAGGGGTATTTGTCATCGGTTGTTCAACGAGCGAAATCGCCGGGGAACGGATCGGTACATCCGGAAGCGAAGCGATTGCGGAGGTCGTCTTTAAAGGCTTACAGCAGTTTCGGCGTGCCGGGGATTTGGAGCTTGCTTTCCAATGTTGTGAGCACTTGAACCGAGCATTAGTCGTCGAACGTCCAGTTATGGAAAAGTACCGCTTAATGGAAGTCGCTGCGGTCCCGGTTCCTAAAGCCGGTGGATCGATGGCATCGTATGCGTACAAGCATATGGAGGATCCGGTCTTGGTGGAAAGAATCGAAGCTTCAGGCGGACTTGATATCGGAGACACTCTGATCGGGATGCACTTGAAGCGGGTAGCCGTACCGCTCCGAATCGCGCAGAAATCCATTGGCCGGGCACATATTACAGCTGCCACAACACGTCCTCCTCTGATTGGCGGGGCTAGAGCTGTTTATGAGAGGGTTGCAGAAGAAGGTTCTTGTGATTAAAGGAATGGAAAGGGGAAAGTTTTGACAATGAATCATGTTAAATCAGTAGACGCAGAGGTTTTTTCAGCTATTCAGGATGAAAAAGGGCGCCAACAGGACAATATTGAATTGATTGCATCAGAAAACTTTGTTTCCGAAGCCGTTATGGAGGCTATGGGATCTGTTCTTACCAACAAGTACGCGGAAGGGTATCCTGGACGTCGTTATTACGGCGGTTGTGAACACGTGGATGTTGTGGAGAACCTTGCCCGTGATCGTGTGAAAGAGTTGTTCGGTGCCGAGCACGTTAACGTACAGCCGCACTCCGGTGCACAGGCGAACATGGCTGTTTACTTCACTATATTGGAGCCTGGTGATACGGTTCTTGGTATGAACCTGAACCACGGCGGTCACCTGACACACGGCAGCCCTGTCAACTTCAGTGGGAAGTTGTACAACTTTGAAGAGTACGGGGTAGATGAAGAAGGTCAACGTATCGATTATGATGCTGTCCTTGCTAAAGCAAAAGAAGTGAAACCGAAGCTGATTGTAGCTGGTGCGAGTGCTTACCCTCGTGAGATCGACTTTGCCAAGTTCCGTGAAATTGCTGATGAAGTCGGTGCCTACTTGATGGTCGACATGGCTCACATCGCCGGTCTTGTAGCTTCCGGTCTTCACCCGAACCCGGTACCTCACGCTCATTTCGTAACGACGACAACACACAAAACTCTTCGTGGTCCGCGAGGCGGCATGGTTCTGTGTATCGAAGAGTTCGCCAAACAAATCGATAAGAACGTTTTCCCTGGTATGCAGGGCGGTCCTTTGATGCATGTTATCGCAGCCAAAGCTGTATCCTTTAAAGAAGCCCTGCAGCCGGAATTCAAAGAGTATTCCCGTCAAGTCATCGCCAATGCGAAACAGCTTGCTGCCTCCCTTACGGAAAAAGGAGTCGATCTCGTTTCCGGCGGTACGGATAACCACTTACTGCTTCTTGATCTTCGCAGTAAGAATCTGACCGGTAAAGTTGTCGAGAAGGCTCTTGATGAGATCGGAATCACAACGAACAAGAACGGCATTCCTTTCGATCCGGAAAGCCCGTTCGTTACCAGCGGTATCCGCGTAGGTACGGCAGCGGTAACAAGCAGAGGCTTCAGGGAAGAAGAGATGAAAGAGATCGCTGACTTGATCGCTTTCACTCTGGATCACCATGAAGATACGGAGAAGATGAAGGAAGCGGAAACGCGTGTCCGTGAACTTACTTCCCGTTTCCCTTTGTATCAAACCCTTAACTATTCCTCTTTATAATTTTAAAAGGAAGCCCTCCCGGCCTTGCCGGGAGGGCTTTTTAGTATGTCGCAGAGATATTCTTCACAGGGGGAGGGACTCTTGCTCTTGCGGTTGTTTATGTTCATGTAATTATTTCCTTATCTTTGAGACTTCGGAACCGTCAATCCTTTTATGGCGTCGGTCTTTGTCTGGATAAATGACAAGATGTCGATTCCCGGGTTGCAGGGACACTACTTTTTCAGTACAATTTAAAGGATGTAAACACTGAGAAGGAGTGATTGGCAATGGCGAACGTTTATGTACTGGATCATCCATTAATTCAGCATAAGTTGACGTACATACGCAAAAAAGAGACAGGAACGAAAGATTTCCGTGAATTAGTTGATGAAGTAGCGGCACTGATGGCATTCGAAATTACCCGTGACCTGCCCCTCGAGGAAGTAGAAATCGATACACCAGTGGTGGAGAACGCCAAAGCGAAAGTGCTGACTGGTAAGAAGATCGGTCTTGTGCCGATTCTACGTGCCGGTCTCGGCATGGTAGACGGTATCGTTCAATTGATTCCTGCTGCGAAGATCGGGCATGTCGGCCTTTATCGTGACCCAGAGACGTTAAAGCCAGTCGAATACTATGTCAAACTTCCAAGTGATATTGAAGAACGTGAACTGATCGTTATCGATCCGATGCTTGCGACAGGTGGATCCGCAAATGAAGCCATTCACTCACTGAAGAAACGCGGTGCACGTCAAATCCGTTTGATGTGTCTCGTTGCAGCACCGGAGGGTGTGGAAGCTGTACAAGAAGAGCACCCGGACGTAGATATATATCTTGCGGCGCTTGATGAGAAGCTTAATGAGAAAGGTTACATCGTACCAGGCCTCGGAGATGCTGGGGACCGTTTGTACGGCACAAAATAAGAGGTACATTTCTTCATTAAAGGAGAATGATGATGGCAGATCGTATTAAAGTGATGACAATCTTTGGGACAAGACCGGAAGCAATTAAGATGGCTCCGCTTGTTCTTGAATTGAAGAAGCGGGCGGATCAGTTCGAACCGATTGTTACCGTTACGGCTCAGCACAGGGAAATGTTGGATCAGGTACTGGCAATTTTCGATATTCAACCCGATTTTGATTTGGATATTATGAAATCCCGTCAGACGCTTGCTCAAATTACGACCCGCGCGTTGGAAGGTCTCGATGAAGTAATGAAAGAAACCAAACCGGACATGGTTCTTGTGCATGGCGATACCACGACGACATTCGCCGCATCCCTTGCCGCCTATTATAATCAAATTCCAGTCGGCCATGTCGAAGCCGGTTTACGGACATGGAACAAATATTCTCCATTCCCGGAAGAGATGAATCGCCAGTTGACGGGGGTTATGGCGGACCTGCATTTCTCTCCGACCAACAAATCGCGTGATAACCTCTTGGCGGAAGGGAAGCCGGAGGAGCATATCTTCGTAACGGGTAACACAGCGATTGATGCGTTGAAGACGACGGTAGATGAAGGGTATTCTTCAGAAATCCTTAAAGAAATAGGGGATAAACGACTTGTTCTCATGACTGCCCACCGTCGGGAAAACCTTGGGAACAACATGCGGCAGATGTTCCGTGCGATCAAGCGTCTCGTGGAAGAGCATGATGAAATCCAGGTCATTTATCCCGTGCATTTGAATCCTGTTGTTAAAGAGACGGCGGATGATATTCTTGGGAATGATGATCGAATCAAGCTGATCGATCCGCTGGACGTCATCGATTTCCATAACTTCGCTTCCAGGGCACACTTGATTTTAACCGATTCCGGTGGAGTCCAGGAAGAGGCACCGTCTCTTGGTGTGCCTGTCCTGGTGCTTCGTGATACGACGGAACGCCCGGAAGGGATCGAAGCAGGTACATTAAAGCTTGCAGGTACGGAAGAAGATCATATTTTCCACCTTGCTCATGAACTGCTTTCAGATGAAGAGAAGCATCAAGCGATGGCTCAGGCTTCCAATCCTTATGGGGATGGAAAGGCGTCTGCGCGTATTGCGGAAGCGATCCGCTATTTCTTCAAACAGCGTGAAGATAAACCTGCCCCGTTTGAAATTGAATAGTCACACAACGACCGAACCCACTCCGGGGTTCGGTTTTTCTTTTGTCGGATGTACGTATAAATGAAAGGTTGAGACAGAAGCTAAAGGTAAAAAAAGGGGTCGCCGTCCTATGCGATTATGGTTGCTTGCCGTTATGGCTTTTGCTTTGTTGACTGGTTTTGACCCACCTGATCCTCCCGAACCATCAGAGGAAGTAACCATCATTGTGGAAGTAGAAGAGAAACCTTCTGATTTCCAGGAGATGTTGGAAGCCCGCCTTCCCCGGTTGGAAGTAGTCGCCGTCTATGATCGTTTGTTCAACGGCTTGGCGGTTCGGGGGAAAGCGGAGGAATTGGAGAAGCTTGCCCGGATGGATATGGTGACCAATCAATATCCGGTTCAAACGTATCGAGCACTTGGAGATGATGAAATGACGTTCTCGACGGAAAAACTGAGAGAAAATCTTTCCTCATCCTATACGGGCAAAGGTGTCAAAGTCGGCGTCATCGATACAGGCGTGGATTACACGCATCCGGACCTTAGGAAGAATTACATTGGAGGATTTGATACTGTTGATTTCGATAATGATCCGATGGAAACGAAAGGGGAAGGAGCGACCGCGCACGGATCTCACGTTGCTGGAGTAATCGCGGCAGACGGCAAGATGAAAGGGATTGCCCCTGACGCCAGGATTTATGCGTATCGAGCGCTCGGCCCTGGTGGTGTCGGTTCTTCCGTCCAGGTGATTGCAGCTTTGGAGGAAGCAGTGAAGGAAGGGATGGATGTCATTAATCTTTCTCTCGGGAATGATGTCAACGGCCCGGATTGGCCGACGACCCATGCCGTCAACAAAGCGGTTGAACTCGGGACCGTTGTCGTCGTTGCCGCCGGAAATTCGGGTCCTGATGCCTGGACGGTCGGTTCCCCAGCCACTTCCTCGGAGGCGATTACCGTGGGGGCATCGGCTTTATCGATGAAAATACCGGTTTTAAAAGTGCCGGGCGTACGTGCTAAAGTGCCGCTGCAATTGTTCGCCGGGTCGAAGCAGTGGCAGTTAAGCAGGAAGTATCCCGTTGTTTATGCTGGGAAGGGGGAGGGACATCTCGGAGACTTGCGCGGAAAGATAGCGTTAGTGGAACGTGGGACCATTCCTTTCGTGGAGAAAGCGATAAAAGCGTATCAAGCTGGTGCTGTTGCTGTTTTGATTTATAACAATGAAGAGGGGGCATTCCAAGGTTCCTTGGACGGTCAGAAGCTCCCGGTACCCGTCGCTTCTCTTTCCAAAGAGGCCGGTGAATTTTTGGTGGAGGAAGCGGTGGCACAGAATCAGTGGGTGGCGACGGAATGGGATACATTGAATGATCGTATCGCACCATTCAGTTCCCGGGGACTCGTTACAACCAACTGGGAAATCAAACCGGATATCGTCGCCCCTGGTGTGAACATTTGGAGCACGGTTCCGGGTGGATATCAGCCGATGCAGGGGACAAGCATGGCTGCCCCTCATGTCGCTGGTGCTGCTGCCTTATTGAAAGAAGCCCATCCGGAGTGGACCCCTGCCCAAGTAAAGACGGCCTTGGCTAGTACAGCAATTCCGATTAACGGAGAAGACTCTCTTCCTATGGAACAAGGGGCAGGAGCCATGGACATTGGGAAAGCGCTCCATCCGGATCTGATGATTGACCATGGAGCGCTTGCTTTTGGAAAAGTAGAAGGTGCTTTTTATAAGAAGAAGATCCGCTTCCGTGTAACTAACCCTACAGATGAGGTGGTCCGGTTGGAAATGGATCAGCCCAATATGAAGCATGGAGAATCCTGGTCCGTTCCGTTGTCGTTTGATTTATTGCCGGCAGAGGAGAAAGAGGTGGAAGTGGAGCTCAGGTTGACGACCTCCTTGCTTGACCCCGGTGTCCACCAAGGATATTTGACAATGAGAGGAAACGGTAAAGAGTACCTGCTTCCTTATGCGTACGTAAATGAGAAAGCATCCTATCAACAAATATCAGGATTTGAGCTCGTGGATGAAGGAAAAGGAAAGGAAGCCTCCTACCGCTTTCATCTGGCAGAAGAAGTAGAGCGGGTCACTGTCGATTTGTACAGGGCCGGGAGCTTCTTCTATGCCGGAGAGCTGCTTGATATCGACAATCCTGACGCAGGTATGAAAGAAGGAACGGCGAAGCTTGCTGCGGACCGTCTGGCCGGCAGTTACATCGCTGTCGCATTAGTGGAGACGAAAGATGGTATCGAACACTATGCGTTTCCTGTTTATATGGAAGGGTGAAATATTAAAAAAGGACAATCTGCTGCCGTAGCAGATTGTCCTTTTTATTTTTACTGCCATGCTTCGACAGCGTCTGTTATAATTGATAGCAGAAGTACCTAGTAAAGGAAAATTCTGGTGGTTAATAAGGAATATTTTGTATTGTCAGAAATGTGACGAAAATGTGAGCAAAGCATGTCGTGCATTTGTATTTTTAATCACAAACGCATTGACATGAACCTACCCCTATTGTATTCTTACATAGGGTAGAATGATAAGGTTTTCATCAGTGACACCATAGGTTTTCAACAGATCATTCCATTGTCGGGAAAGGTAGAACTATGAACCAATCAAAACCCCCTTTTCGTGCGATGGCTTTGACAAGCAGCATCCTTTCCCAGCTCGCAGGCGGACCACTTGCCGGCGCATTTCTCGGGAACTGGCTTGACAGTCATCTTTCCACAGGACCCACATTTCTGATCATAGGACTTCTCTTAGGATTAGGAGCAGGTACATACGGAACCATTCATTTAGTACGAACGTACACGGGAGACGATTAATATGCAGACATATCAGCACATGATAGCCCGTCAAAGAAAATGGATGTTCTATCTTCTGGCTCTTTTCGTACTTGGATGGGGCGTAACCCCATGGCCGTCAATTTTCCTCGGACTTCTACTTGGAAGTGCATTGAGCTTCTACAACCTCTGGCTTATGCAGCGTAAGATTCGCATGCTCGGCGAAGCTTCTGCGGAAAACCGCAAAGTAGGAGGAATTGGCACCTTTACGCGATTGGCTTCCGGCGCACTGGCCGTAGTCATAGCCCTTCAGTTTGAAGAATATTTCCATTTAATTTCAGTAGTATTGGGCTTAATGGCAGCCTATATTGTCATTTTAATAGATTATCTGTTCCATAAATCAACAGTTTAGCAAGATGGAAGGTAGGTGAACAGTTTGAATCACGAATCACCGATATTAGAGGATGCGTTTGGGATCTCTTGGCTGGATTTCAACTTATCTAACGTATTGATGATGTTTGTTGCTTCCTTGATTGTATTTATCCTCGGCGTAGCGGCGACAAGGAATATGAAGCGATATCCGAAAGGGTACCAGAATTTCATGGAATGGCTGATCGATTTCATTAAAGGAATCATTGGATCAAACATGGACTGGAAGACGGGAAGGCTATTCTTGCCACTCGGCCTTACTTTATTCGCCTACATTTTCGTTGCCAACATGCTCGGGGTCGTAACCAATGGTGTCGTAGGGCATACGCTTTGGTGGAAATCACCGACGGCGGATCCCGGAATCACGTTGACGCTTGCAACCTTGGTCGTTGTGCTGACTCATTATTACGGTGTCAAGTTACGGGGCGGCAGAGAATATGCTAAAGGATTTATTCGTCCTTTGCCACTATTGCTTCCTTTCAAGATCATCGAGGAATTTTCCAATACGCTGACACTCGGTCTGCGTCTTTACGGTAACATTTATGCAGGAGAGATCCTTTTAAGCCTGCTCGTTACAATGGCAGCGGGTGGTATAGGAGGATTTATCGGGGCAACCCTTCCGATGATTGCATGGATGGGCTTCAGTACATTCATCGGCTTTATCCAGGCGTTCATTTTCGTTATGTTAACGATGGTTTATATGTCTCACAAAGTGAGCGAAGACCATTAATATAAAGTAATATAATCAACTTTTTTAAAATATTAAGGAGGATTTTCATTATGGGTCTATTAGCAGCTGCAATCGCAGTAGGTTTAGCGGCACTTGGTGCTGGTATTGGTAACGGTCTAATCGTAAGTCGTACTGTAGAAGGGATTGCGCGTCAACCAGAATTGCGCAGTGCTCTTCAAACAACAATGTTCATCGGTGTCGCACTAGTAGAGGCGATTCCTATCATCGGCGTTGTTATTGCATTCATCGTAATGGGTAGATAAAGCGGACGAGTATATACGCTTATGGCGAAGTTCAACTCCATCGATCTTCGCCTTTCCTTTATACTTTACGAAAACTATATACCCGCAAGTCATGGTAAGAAAACTTCGACGGAAGCTGTTTAACAGCGGAAGCCGGGTTTTTCGCTTGTAAGGCACCGCCATCGAGGTGGGATGAGCAGTGCCTCAGGCAAAAAACTGTTACGAGATGGTGTGGAGAGGAGTGAAAACTGTGCAAGGATTCACAAATAGTCTGGTCCTCGGTGCTGAAGGAGGACTACATGTTGGTGACATGATCATTCAGCTCATTTTCTTCCTGTTGCTGCTTGCTCTTTTGGGTAAGTTTGCTTGGGGACCATTGATGAATATGATGAAAGAACGTGAAGATTACGTAGCTAATGAAATCAATACGGCGGAGAAAAGCCGTGAAGAAGCGCAGCGCATGCAGAAGGAAGCTTCTGATGAGCTGAAGGCGACTCGTCAGGATGCACAGAATATCATTGAGGATGCCCGTAAGACGGCTGTCCAACAGGAAAAAGATATTCTGGAATCGGCCCGTGCCGAAGCAGAGCGCATGAAAGAATCGGCTCGACAGGAAATCGAACAGGAGAAGGAGAAAGCTGTCCAGGCTCTTAAAGATCAAGTTGCATCCATGTCTGTCATGATTGCATCGAAAGTGATCGAGAAGGAACTCTCCGAGAAGGATCAGGATACATTGATCAATCAATATATCGATGAGGCAGGTAAAGAGCGATGAGCGAAATGATCATTGCAAAACGCTATGCGGAAGCTCTTTTTCAACTTGGAAAAGAGAGATCTAAACTAGAGCAGTTCGAAACGGAATTATTGACATTGCGTGAAGTATATAAGGGCGATGCCCAATGGTTGGCTTTCCTTAAGCATCCACGTGTGACTATCGATCAGAAGAAAGAAGCGGTGCGCCAGTCGCTCCAGTCTTTCTCTGTTGAAATCGTAAATACGGTTCAGCTCCTCGTCGAGCGTCACCGGGAGGATATCATCGTGGAGATGATCGGGCAGTTCATCACTATGATGAATGATGCCAAAGGAACGGCGGATGCGGATGTTTACTCTGTGCGCGAGCTCTCTGAAGAAGAGAAGCAGCGTGTATCAGCGGCCTTCGCACCAAAAGTCGGTAAACAGTCTTTGAACCTTAGAAATATTGTAGACCCTTCCATTCTCGGCGGTCTACGTGTAAGAATCGGCAATCGGATCTTCGATGGATCGGTCAGCGGGAAGCTGCGCCGCATCGAACGTAAGCTGATATCTACGAACAAATGATGATAGGGGTGAAATGGCATGAGCATCAAAGCTGAAGAAATCAGTGCGCTGATTAAGCAGCAGATTGAAAACTATGAATCAGATATAGAAGTCAATGATGTGGGGACCGTAATCGAGGTCGGTGACGGGATCGCACGTGCTCATGGTCTTGATAACGTCATGGCCGGTGAGCTGGTTGAGTTCTCCAATGGTGTTATGGGCTTGGCACAGAACTTGGAAGAAAGTAACGTTGGTCTTGTCATTCTTGGACCATATACAGATATTAAAGAAGGCGATGAAGTTCGTCGTACAGGACGTATCATGCAGGTGCCTGTAGGAGAGGAAATGCTTGGACGTGTCGTAAACCCTCTAGGCCAGCCGGTCGACGGACTCGGACCGATTGAAACGACGAAATCCCGTCCAATCGAATCTCCGGCACCAGGGGTTATGGATCGTAAATCCGTACACGAACCTCTTCAAACCGGCATTAAAGCGATCGATGCACTTGTTCCAATTGGACGTGGGCAGCGTGAATTGATCATTGGTGACCGTCAAACCGGTAAAACATCTGTCGCGATCGATGCGATTTTGAACCAGCACGATCAAGACATGATATGTATCTATGTAGCGATCGGGCAGAAAGAATCTACTGTCCGTGGTACGGTGGAAACATTGCGCCGTCACGGGGCTTTGGATTACACGATTGTCGTAACTGCAAGTGCTTCCCAACCTGCACCACTTCTTTACCTGGCACCATATGCCGGCGTTGCAATGGGAGAAGACTTCATGTACAACGGAAAGCACGTACTTGTCGTTTATGATGACTTGTCCAAGCAGGCAGCTGCTTATCGTGAACTTTCCTTGCTGCTTCGTCGTCCACCAGGCCGTGAAGCATTCCCGGGAGACGTATTCTATCTTCACTCCCGTTTGCTGGAGCGTGCCGCGAAGCTTAGTGATGCGAAAGGCGGAGGATCTTTGACTGCTCTTCCATTCGTAGAAACACAGGCGGGCGACATCTCTGCCTATATTCCAACGAACGTTATCTCCATTACAGACGGACAGATCTTCCTTCAGTCCGACTTGTTCTTCTCCGGTGTACGTCCGGCGATCAACGCAGGTCTTTCTGTATCACGTGTAGGGGGATCCGCACAAATTAAAGCGATGAAGAAGGTTGCAGGTACCCTTCGTTTGGATCTGGCTTCTTATCGTGAACTGGAAGCATTCGCTCAGTTCGGTTCCGACTTGGATAAATCGACACAGGCGAAACTGAATCGTGGTGCCCGTACAGTAGAAGTACTGAAACAAGGCCTGCATCAGCCGCTTGCTGTTGAAAAACAGGTCATGATCATTTATGCACTGACTAAAGGTTTCCTTGATGATATTCCAGTACAGGATATCACTCGTTTCGAATCCGAGTTCCACCTGTGGTTGGACAACAACCGCAAAGAGCTGCTTTCCCAAATCCGTGAGACAGGTAAACTTGGTGAAGACAGCGATATGAGCGAAGCTGTCAAAGCGTTCAAGAAAACGTTTGTCGTTTCGGAGTAAATGAATGATAGCTGGAAAGGGTGGTGAAACAGCGTGGCATCCCTTAGAGATATAAAAGGTCGGATTACGTCTACGAAGAAGACGAAACAAATTACGAAGGCAATGGAAATGGTGTCGGCTTCCAAGCTGAACCGTGCCGAGCAGAATGCCAAAAAATTCGTTCCTTATAGTGAAAAAATCCAGGATGTCGTTGCGAGTATCGCAAACGGCGGTGGTGATGCAAGTCACCCGATGCTGGAGGCACGGGATGTGAAGAAGACGGGATATCTCGTCATTACATCAGACCGTGGGCTTGCGGGAGCATTTAACAGCAGCATTCTGCGTAAGGTTTACAACCAGATCCGTGATCACCATACATCTGCAGAGGAATATACCCTGATTACGATGGGACGTATCGGCCGTGACTTCTTCCGAAAGCGGAACATGCCTGTAGATATGGATATCACCGGTATCTCGGATCAGCCTGAATTCGCTGATATCAAGGATATTGCTTCCGATACAATTCAATTATATACAGATGAAAGAATTGATCAGCTGTATATTTACTATAACCACTATGTCAGTGCGATCACTCAGGAAGTGACGGAGAAGAAAATTCTTCCACTGACAGATTTGAGTCAAAGCGGCAAAGCCAGCCGAAGTTCTTATGAGTATGAGCCGAACCAAGAAGAGATTCTCGAAGTACTGCTTCCTCAATACGCAGAGAGCTTAATATATGGTGCCCTGCTTGACAGTAAAGCAAGTGAACACGCGGCACGGATGACGGCAATGAAGAGTGCGACAGATAATGCTGATGATTTAATCGGAGATCTGACGCTATCTTACAACCGTGCACGTCAAGCTGCCATTACCCAGGAGATTACCGAAATCGTCGGCGGTGCAGCCGCTCTCGAATAGGGAAAACCGTTTTTTGTTCAAAGTAAGTTAGGAGGGAAATCGATGAGTAAAGGACGCGTGACTCAGATCATGGGACCGGTTGTGGACGTTACATTCGACGAAGGCAGCCTCCCGGATCTTAATAACGCATTGCATGTCAGCTATGATGCGCAATCTGAAAATGAAACAAACGTCGACCTTACATTGGAAGTCGCTCTTCACCTTGGTGACAATACCGTCCGTACGGTAGCGATGTCATCTACCGAAGGTGTTATGCGCGGCACACCCGTTACAGACACAGGGAAACCGATCTCTGTACCTGTCGGAGACGTGACGCTTGGACGTGTATTCAATGTACTTGGTCAAAATATCGACCTGGATGAGCCACTGGGGGAAGACGTCCGCCGCGACCCTATCCACCGCAGTGCTCCCACGTTTGAAAACCTGGCGACAGAGACAGAAATCCTTGAAACAGGAATTAAAGTCGTCGACCTGCTTGCCCCTTATGTTAAAGGTGGTAAAATCGGACTCTTTGGTGGAGCCGGAGTAGGGAAAACCGTATTGATCCAGGAGCTTATCAATAACATCGCCCAGGAACACGGTGGTATTTCCGTATTCGCGGGCGTCGGAGAACGTACTCGTGAAGGAAATGACCTTTACTGGGAAATGACGGATTCCGGAGTTATTAAGAAGACGGCGATGGTCTTCGGTCAGATGAACGAGCCGCCTGGAGCACGTATGCGTGTCGCTCTTTCCGGACTTACCATGGCGGAATACTTCCGTGATGAGCAAGGTCAGGACGTTCTGTTCTTCATCGATAACATCTTCCGTTTCACACAAGGTGGTCTGGAAGTATCCGCCCTACTCGGACGTATGCCGTCAGCTGTAGGTTACCAGCCGACATTGGCAACAGAGATGGGTCAACTTCAGGAACGAATCACGTCCACGGATAAAGGATCTGTTACGTCGATCCAGGCGATTTATGTCCCTGCCGATGACTACACGGACCCTGCTCCAGCGACAACGTTCGCTCACTTGGATGCGACGACAAACCTTGAGCGTAAGCTTTCTGAGCAAGGGATCTACCCTGCCGTAGACCCGCTTGCCTCTACATCCCGTGCCCTTGATCCGGATATCGTCGGAGAAGAGCACTACGAGGTGGCGCGTGAAGTTCAGCGGACGCTTCAACGTTACAAAGAACTGCAGGACATTATCGCGATTCTCGGTATGGACGAGCTTTCCGATGAAGATAAGATGACGGTTGCACGTGCGCGCCGTGTTCAGTTCTTCCTGTCCCAAAACTTCCACGTTGCCGAACAGTTCACTGGTCAGCCGGGTTCTTATGTTCCCGTTGCGGAAACAGTGCAAGGCTTCAAGGAAATTCTTGAAGGTAAATATGACGATCTTCCGGAAGATGCTTTCCGCCTTGTCGGTCGCATCGAAGAAGTGGTTGAGAAATCAAAACAAATGCAATAAACGATTCGTGAAAGCGGAGGGGCTCTCCGGTAGAGTTCCTTCCTTCTTCACGATCACTGCCGAGGAGGAATACGTATGAGTACACTGACGGTGAGTGTCGTCACTCCTGATGGCCCGGTGTTGGAAGATGCATTTGAAATGGTGAGTTGTAAGGCGGAGAGCGGGGAACTCGGAATTCTTCCGGGGCACATTCCTATGGTGGCTCCGTTGACGATCAGTGCTGTGCGCCTGAAGGGCGGAGAGCGGTCGGAACGGATTGCTGTAAGCGGAGGATTTCTTGAAGTCCGTCCGGATAAAGTGACCATCCTTGCACAATCTGCTGAAAGGCCGTCGGATATTGATGCCGATCGTGCACAAATGGCAAAAGAACGTGCGGAACGCCGACTCCAAGATAAACAAGCCGATATCGATTTCCAACGGGCTGAAATGGCGCTCAAACGAGCCATCAATCGTTTGGATGTTTACGATAACACTTTCTGACTGCTTTCACATGAGAGCAGTTTGTTTTTTTGTAGAAAGTCCGAGTTTTGTTTCTATTTATTTCTAATTGTGGCTTAAAAAGTAAAATCCGCCAGAACAAACGGTTATTCCCCGGGAAATGAATCGTTTTATTTCCTCTTTTGTCGCTCGTTTTCCTATTCACAGCAACCGTTTGATAGTATGATGGGAAAGTCGACATTATTTAAGAAGGAGTGTTTGTTTTGGAACAGTATTTTGCTGAAGAAGCCATTCTCAGTATGACGTCCCATTTAATCTTCATCATCATTACGTGGCGTGTGCTTCAATCAGTGAATTTCGATTCGTTGTTCAGAAGAAACAAAGTTTTCGAAGCACGGATTCTCGTCATCCTAATCACGATCGCCATCGGCACGACGGTCAGTAATTTCTTTCTTGATTTCATTAAATGGTCGAACAGCCTGGTCTATTTGTTTTAAGGATTCATTTGTCTAATGTTGTTAGCAAATGTCCTGTATGAATCCCGCCTGCCAAGGTCAAACTTATAGTAAGTTGATGCTTGGGGAGGCATATAAAAATGAAGAGTGTTTTAACTGGAATTATTGCATTGCTTATCATCGGTACAGGTGCTTATCCACAGGAAATGATAGAAGGCCATGAAGAGCTCATGGACATTGCGTCATTTGCTGAGGATAAGCAGCTAGAAGTGAATGAGTGGACAATTACAATAAAAGAAACGATCGATGCTTCATCATTCGAGAAGATGCAGAAGGAAATCCTCTCTCTTACGGACCACAGGGAAATGAAGCGGGAAAATTTGAAGAATGCTGTAAAATATTCGGTGAAAAACCGACATAAACATTCAGATATCGTCGAATCTTATATATTGATTGTTCCCAAAAAAATGAAGAGCAGTGTGGAAATGGTTTATGCCATCGGAGGACAGGGAACACCCTCTTTAGAACAAGCGCAATCATCATCTTTACTGAAGGAAGTAAAAAGTCGACTTTTCTCGAAAACTGCTACCATTTTCTCTTGTCTTAAGGCGAATTATAATGGTATTATTAACGATGTTTTAGTATATCAAGAATTCAAAGAAGCTTTCAACGTTACAACAATAGATGAAGTCGACGAAGAAGGCTGGACTAGCAGATCCGGCCATACAACCGAATGGGGTCAGTCAATACCTACGGGGGATCAACCGATGAATGTTCAATTCGCATCAAGAACTTTGGGCGGGGAGACAAACATCACTATTGGCACACCCATTATTACTGCTGAATATTAATAATAGTGAATATGGACGCGGAGGAGAATGAACCTTGGAAAAAATCATCGTCCGTGGTGGGAGGCAGCTGAATGGTACCGTCAAAGTAGAAGGTGCCAAGAATGCCGTACTGCCTGTCATCGCAGCAAGTATAATTGCAAGTGAAGGAAAAAGCGTACTCCACGAAGTACCTGCTTTAGCCGATGTACACACAATTAACGAAGTAATCAGACATATGAACGCAGACGTCAATATGGTTGGAAATACAGTTACAGTGGATGCTTCTGGCAGGTTGGAAACAGAAGCACCAATCGAATATGTGAGAAAGATGCGCGCTTCTGTTCTTGTACTGGGACCACTTTTGGCCCGCTATGGCCATGCTAAGGTTGCCCTCCCTGGTGGTTGCGCAATCGGTTCCCGTCCTATCGATCAACACCTGAAAGGGTTTGAAGCGATGGGAGCAGAAGTAACCGTTGGTAACGGTTATGTCGAGGCGGAAGTAAACGGACGCCTGCAGGGCGCCAAAATCTACTTCGATGTTCCGAGTGTAGGGGCAACGGAGAACGTGATGATGGCTGCAGCATTGGCGGAAGGGAAAACCGTACTTGAGAACTGTGCCAAAGAGCCGGAAATTGTTGACCTTGCCAACTATTTAAACAAGATGGGTGCCAAGATTGTCGGTGCCGGAACAGAAACAATCCGCATCGAAGGTGTGGAGAAGCTTACAGGAGCTGTACACACCATCATTCCTGACCGCATTGAAGCGGGTACCTTCATGGTGGCTGCGGCTATCACCGGCGGTAACGTCCTTGTAAAAGGAGCGCTGCATGAGCATCTACGTTCTCTTGTATCCAAGATGGAAGAGATGGGTGTCATCATCGAAGAAGAGGGCGATGGGTTACGTGTTATTGGTCCTGATATCCTGAAAGCGACGGATATTAAGACGATGCCTCACCCGGGATTCCCGACAGATATGCAGTCACAAATGATGGCTTTGATGCTGAATGCCCCTGGGACCAGCGTCATTACAGAGACCGTTTTTGAGAATCGTTTCATGCACGTCGAAGAGTTCCGTCGCATGAACGCTAACCTTAAAATCGAAGGACGCAGTGTAATCGTCGAAGGTCCTTCCACCCTTCAAGGTGCAGAAGTACAGGCGACAGACCTGCGTGCAGGTGCGGCACTTATTCTGGCCGGCCTCGTCGCAGATGGCTACACGCGCGTAACAGAACTGAAACACTTGGATCGCGGTTATGTTGATTTTGCAGGTAAACTTGCCGGAATTGGTGCGGATATTGAACGCATCCATGAAGATGAGCATTATGCAGAAGAACATGAGCCGAGCGAATCTGTATCGACATTATAATATATACATCCTCATTGCTTGTCTGTTTCAATATTTTTGAAACGGGCAAGCTTTTTTGGTTCTATCATCTCCCATTTCTGGATACATTTTAGTAGAGATCTACTTTTGGAACCAGGAGGATGCGGATGAAGAAGAAAAGCAATGGAGTCGGACTACTCGCATTAGGGAGTTTGTTTATCGTGATACTAATCATTCCAACCTTGATCGTCGTACCTTTCACCAATTCCAACAAGACAGAAACCGTTCAGGAGCACCCTGAGGAACAAAAAGCTGCCAAATCGGCTTCAGCAGAAAGTTCTTCCCTCGCTGTCAAGGTTCTGCGCAGCAACAGTCAGGAAGTGGAGCAGGTACCGATCGAAACGTATGTTGCAAGGGTGGTAGCTTCGGAAATGCCTGTTAACTTCGAATTGGAAGCATTGAAGGCGCAGGCACTCGCAGCAAGGACGTATATCACTAGATATTTAGTCGAAGGCAGCAAAGTATCGGAACAGGCGGATGTCACAGATACCGTTAATCATCAAGTGTATAAAGATGAAGATGAGTTGAGAAATTTTTGGAAAGATGATTATGATGCAAATATGGCGAAAATCACCGAAGCTGTGGAAGCGACGGCTGGTGAGATCATCACGTACGACCATGAGCCCATCACGGCATCCTTTTTCTCTACGAGTAACGGCTATACGGAAAATGCCGGCGATTACTGGGAGAATGATATCCCCTATCTGCAAAGTGTAGAGAGCCCATGGGATGCTGATTCACCGAAGTTTACGGATCAAAAGGTTGTATCTGTATCTGAGCTTCAACAGACGCTCGGCGTTACCGTGGATGGTCTGAGTCAAACGTCCATTACGAAGACAGAAGGAAACCGGGTGGATGAAGTCCATTTCGGCAATCAAGTGTTTACAGGAAGAGAAGTGAGAGAAAAGCTCGGTCTTCCTTCCAGTGATTTCACGATCCAGCAGAAGGACGATCACATCATCTTCACGACAAAAGGCTATGGGCACGGTGTCGGCATGAGCCAATACGGAGCGAATGGAATGGCCAAATCGGGAAAAACATATAAAGATATCATTCAGCATTACTATCACAACACAGAAATTTCCCCATTAAGCACTCAGACGGCAGCCCTTGCTTCTGCTGAGGGTACATCGGAGGATCCATCGTCTGACTAAAGAGCGGCTCTTCGGAGCGGCTCTTTCTCTTATATTCGCATTCTTGAGCGTGTGTGCCTGGATTCCTCATTCGTTCATCATAAATTTTTCCTGTTCATGTATATATTGGCTCATAACTGTTCAGAATGGTTTTTGAGGTGATGAACATGAAAGAGGAAGGTAAGAAAAGCGTGACAAAATTAAAGTTTAAACGCTTGATGCGCAAGAAGTGGTTGTATCCAGCTTTGTACTTGTCTGTAGCAGCTCTGGTGCTCGTCGGTGTGTTCTGGTATCAAGGATCAAATGATGGACAAGATCAGGTTGCGGAAACACCGCAGTCCGACGTACAGGATGAATTCCTGACGAAAGACGGAGAAGAAGCAGTACCGGTCATGGACAGCAAAGAGAATCTGAAGATGCCCGTAGCGGACGAACAAGCAGCTTCCATCGTTACAAAATTCTATGATTACAACTCGTCTGAAGAAGAACAGGAAAGTGCACTGGTCCTATACAACAATAAATACTATCAAAGTGAAGGCGTCGACATCACTAGGGAAGATGGGGAAACGTTTGAAGTAACGGCTTCCTTATCAGGGACAGTCACGGAAGTGAAAGAAGATCCATTGTATGGTAACGTTGTAGAAATCAGTCATGAAGATGAAGTCGCAACGGTTTATGCAAGTCTTGAGGATGTAGAAGTGAAAGCGGGATCGGACGTTGCTCAAGGGGACGTTATCGGTTCTGCCGGACGCAACTCCTTCGGCCAGGCAAGCGGTGTACACGTCCACTTTGAAGTTCGTAACGAAGGACAGCCGATCAACCCGGAAAGCTTCTTCGGACAGCCGATGACTCAAATTAAAGAGAAGGCTCAAGAAGCTGAAGAAGCGAAAGAAGAAGCACCTGCAGAAGAGGATGCGCAAGGAACAGAAGAAGCTCCTGCCGATGATCCAGCAGAGGGTGCGGAAGAACAGACTTCCGACGATGCTTCTGAAGAGGCGCCATCTCAAGATCAGGCGGAAACTCCTGAAGATGGAAGCCAGGAAGATGCAGACGTGGAAGAAGATCCAACTCAAACCGAAGAAGGAGAGCAGGCACCGGATGAAGAAAGTGCTTCCTCCATCTCTTCTACACAAGCATAAAAAGAGGGCATCCGCCCTCTTTTTTTTATTGGTCGAATCGTTCCTTGTTTTGGAAGAAGGTCCCATATAATATAAAACGGCGCCTTCCCCGTATGTGGGAATATCCGCTGCCTCTAAGCAGCCCTCCTTTGGTGAAAAGGAGGGCTGCTTATTCCATGAAAAAATGGGCATAATCCGAAAGAACAGCAACACACTTGCATCCTGTGGCATATCCGGCAGGTTTTATTAATACAATGAGGATAACCGAGCACTCGGTAACATCCAGGGTGATACATCAGGATAAACACCTATGAACCTAAACGCCCACTTAATATCGCTGCGCTTTCCAATGAAGCCCACCCCCTTGGATAGTCAATCACAGGAGGCGAGTGGAGTGCATGATTACATCAAAGAGAGGACTATCAAGATCGGGGAGCACATTATCGAAACAAAGAAAACGGTGAGAGTGATTGCTAAAGAATTCGGTGTTTCCAAGAGTACGGTACACAAAGATTTGACGGAACGGCTTCCGGAAGTGAATCCGGAGCTTGCGAAGGAAGTCAAAAAGATCCTTGATTATCATAAAGAAATCCGTCATCTGCGCGGCGGAGAAGCTACGAGGCGCAAATATAAAACCCAAATCATAGAAGATCATCCGGTGCAGCCTCTCGCTTAAATAGATAAGTCCCCTCCCTTTGTCAAAAATCCTCGACATTGGTAACTTTTTTCTTTTCCCATGAGACGAATGTCGTAATTTTGTGATAGAATATAGAATTAGATGTGTAATGTACAAAGCCAAAATATACTCGAATCATTTGGGAAAAACTAAGTCAGCGAGATGACTGAAACGCCAATGTCCCAACGTATATCCGTTTCTCTTGAGCGGATTAGGTTTGGAGAGCGGTTATGCTTATACAATAGGGAGGATCTACAGAACATGTTTGCGAGAGATATAGGAATCGACCTCGGTACAGCGAATGTACTCATTCATGTAAAAGGTAAAGGAATCGTATTGAATGAACCATCCGTCGTAGCGATGGACCGGAATACAGGAAAAGTATTGGAAGTGGGCGAAGAAGCCCGTCGTATGGTAGGACGTACGCCTGGAAACATCGAAGCGATCCGACCACTTAAGGATGGCGTCATTGCGGACTTTGACGTGACGGAAGCGATGCTTAAGCACTTTATCCAAAAGACGAACGTGAAGGGATTCTTCTCTAAGCCGCGCATGCTGATCTGCTGCCCGACAAACATTACGAAAGTGGAGCAGAAGGCGATCAAAGAAGCGGCGGAGAAATCCGGCGGGAAGAAAGTGTACTTGGAAGAAGAACCGAAAGTGGCTGCGATTGGTGCTGGTATGGATATTTTCCAACCGAGCGGTAATATGGTTGTAGACATCGGTGGAGGAACAACGGATGTAGCTGTGCTGTCTATGGGAGATATCGTAACGGCGTCTTCCATTAAAATGGCCGGAGACAAGTTCGACCATGAAATACTTCAATACATCAAGAAACAATACAAACTTCTAATTGGGGAGCGTACGGCGGAAGATATTAAAATCAGTGTCGCTACGGTCTTCCCTGGTTCAAGAAATGAAGAGATCGAAATCCGCGGTCGTGACATGGTGTCAGGGCTTCCGAGGACGATTACGGTCAACTCAGAAGAAATTGAGAAATCACTGCGCGAATCTGTTCAGGCGATTGTTCAGGCAGCCAAGCAGGTACTGGAGCGTACGCCGCCGGAATTATCTGCGGATATCATCGATCGTGGTGTGATCATGACTGGTGGAGGAGCACTTCTTCACGGAATCGATCAATTGCTTGCAGAGGAGCTGAAAGTTCCGGTTCTGGTTGCAGAAGCACCGATGGATTGTGTGGCGACAGGTACAGGAATTATGCTTGAAAATATCGATAAACGGATTTCGACGAAGTTTTAATTTTTCTTGAGATTCGGAAGGAGCGATCACCTTGTTGAGAGGATTCTACACAGCTGCCTCAGGTATGAAGGCGAATCAGCGGATGCAGGAAACATTATCGAATAACATGGCCAATGCTTATACTCCAGGGTACAAAGCGGATCAAGGGACGATGCGGTCTTTCCCTGAGCTTCTGATTGAACAAATGGGAAGCCGCACACTGCCTACATCACGTGGAACGAAAATACCTGTCAACAGAGAAGTAGGATCCCTTAACACAGGTGTATATGTGCAAGAATCTATCCCTTCCTTCGTCCAGGGAGACGTAAGGGAGACGGGTGTCGGGACGGATCTGGCTCTCGTTCAGCAAGGCGTACCGGATGACGGAGGGATGGTATTCTTCCGTGTCAGCAACGATGCTGGGGAAGAACGCTATACGAGAAATGGAAACTTCACGGTGGATGGAGAAGGGTTCCTTACGACCAATCAGGGCGGGTATGTCCTTGATGAAGCCGGGAATCCAATCAATACGTCCGGAATCGATTTTGTTGTAAACACGGATGGTACGCTTCAATTGGACGGGCAGCAGGTGGCTTTAGGCTTTGCCTACAGTGCTGATCCGGCATCCATGGTCAAGGAAGGCAGCGACTTGTTCCGTTCGGAGGAAGACCTGGCGGATGCCGGGGGAAATGAAGCCGTCCGTTTTGATGTGGTGCAAGGACAATTGGAACAGTCCAACGTTGATCCTGCGACCACGATGACGGAAATGATGAATACATATCGTTCGTTTGAAATGAATCAGCGTGTGTTGAAAGCATATGATGAAAGCATGCAGAAAGCTGTAACAGAAATCGGCAGAGTCCGGTAAAGGGAGGAACAGCCATGATCAATCGTTCCATGATTCAATCAGCAGTAACGATGGGCCAGCTGCAGACGAAGCTGGACTTGATCGGTAACAACCTGGCCAATAGTCAAACGACAGGATATAAAAGCCGTAGTGCTGATTTTTCCTCTCTTTTGTATCAGCAGATTGATAATCAGTCAGATAATCTTGCGGATACGGGACGGCTCACACCGGACGGAATCCGAATCGGTTCCGGTGCCAGGATCGGACATACGAATATTGATTTGAGTCTTGGAAGCCTTCAGGAGACGGGGCGCACCCTTGATGCGGCTTTTCTTCAGGAAGGGCACATGTTCGAGGTTTTAGTTCCGACAGAAGCAGGTATAGAAACACAGTACACCCGTGCCGGGGACTTTTATCTAAGTCCGTTGAATGACGGTGAAGTCATGCTGACGGATACGAATGGCAATCCAGTTGCAGGGGAAGACGGGGAGCGGATTGTCCTGGAAGATGGCTTTCAATCCATTACACTGAATGCGGACGGATCCGTTGTTGTACGGCGTAATGGAGCAGAAGAAACAGCAGGTAGGCTTGCTGTCGTTGATGCGGTCCGACCACGTATGCTGGAAGCTGTCGGCGGCAATCGATTCCGTATTCCGGACGGTATTGCTGCGGATGGACTGGTTACCGCGGTCCAGCCGGGAGAAACGGTATTAAAAAGTGGGACGCTGGAAACGTCTAATGTAGACGTTTCGAAACAAATGACGGATATGCTGATGGCTCAGCGTGCTTATCAATTCAACGCGAAGTCGATTTCGACAGGAGACCAGATGATGGGGCTTGTCAATCAGCTGAGATCATAATAGTAAGGAGTTAGACGACCATGGCAACAGATCCTAAAGCAAAAGGGACAAAGCAAATGAAAGAGAAGGAAACTGCCGTCAAACCGAAGGCAGGGAAGAATAAACCGAAGAAAGAGAAGACCACAAAGAAACCCCGCAGGCGGATTCTTCCGATATGGCTTCGGATCCTCATCGTTCTCCTCCTCAGTGCTCTTGCCTTACTGATAGGATTGATGGTCGGATATGGTGTGATCGGTGATGGTGATCCTACAGATGCGCTGAAAGTGGAAACGTGGCAGCATATATGGGACATCGTGACGAAAACAGAATAAAAACCGGGCTTGTCTTCATTATATGTGGAAGCCTCCGGAATATGACGACACGGACTCATGAGAGTCCGTGTTTTTTGTGTTCTTCCAATGTTTTCAAATTCCCCTATGGGGTATGAGGTAGATACAGCGAAGTCAGCCGGGAGGGAAACTATGAAAACAGATGTATTCATTGCAGGCGGCGGTGTAGGGGGCCTGATGCTTGCTGCGAAGCTTGCCAGCAGAGGAGTTCATGTCGTCATTGCAGAGCAGATGAACAGGAAATCGCCTGCTTATAAGGGGGAACTCCTTCAGCCGAAGACCATTGCTATATTAGACCGAATCGGCGTTGGAGAACAGGTGGAAGCGTGCGGTCATCCGATCGATCAGCTCCGTTTTCAGGAAGTCCACCGCAGGAAAGGGCGTCCGCCTGAAGAAATCAGTTTGACCGAGCTTGACTACGGCAGAGTAGCGAGCGTATATGATCATGCATTGATGGTCCCTCATGAGAAGACAAAGGATATCCTCAGAAATAAAGGGAAATCGTTTGAGCAATACTTTCACTACCTCCCGGGTGCCCGGTTCCTGGGCTTTGAGAACGGTGTAGCTGTCGTTAAACAGAAGAGGGAGAGAATATCAATCCAGGCGGATGTGTATGTCGGAGCGGAAGGGAGAAGCTCACCGACGCGCGATGCGATGAACGTCCATATGGAACGGAAAGAGTATAATCATCATTTCCTCACGGTCACTATTCCCCGTCCGGAACGTTTCACGAAGGGGAAAATCATTACAACTTCGAATGGTTTCCTTGGTTTATTCCCTTTGCCGGACAAAGAGATCCGTACCGTTTACCTCATTGAAGCAGGGAGTTATAAACAAATCAAAAAACAGGGACTCGAGCGGTTCTATGAAGCATACAGCGAGCTTGCGCCTGAATTAAAGGACGGCGTCCGCGCCATCAGAGACTGGCGCGATATCCAGCTTATGATTCCCTATACCTATCATGTCGATCGGTACTATGCCGGTAACCTTGTATTGATCGGCGACGCTGCCCACACCGTACATCCCATGGCGGGAGAAGGCATGAACTTAGCGGTGCAGGATGCCGACGTGCTCGGGGAACTGCTGGCCTGGTGTAAAGAAGAGGGAAAAAGCTATCATGAATACCTTCACTATTATGAAGAAGTAAGAAAGCCTCGTGTCTCCTTTCTCCTTACCTTGAGTCATATGTCCGCCCTCGTTTATTCTTTCCGGTACGAGTGGTGGAGAAAGCTAAGATGCAGGGCTGTGGAGCGGATGTATGAAGATGATAAGCTGCACGTTAAGCAGATGCTGAACATATCCGGATTAGGAAAATGGGATTTCACATTAACCGACAGGGCGGTTCAGGGAAACATGCTTCCGGCAAGAAAGAGGCGGGTGAAGGATACGGAACAGTACCGGCGCTTATTCTCGGAAGCGGAAGATTACCCTTGGATAAAAAATGAGAAAGGAAGGATCAGATGAATGAATGGATCACCGTGATGCAGGCGAGGAAGTGGATGAAGAAGAATGAATCCTTTTTACCGATTTGGCATGCATATGTCGGATCGGAGCTCGACTTGTTTGATGAATTCGAAACGGCACGAACCATTGATGTAATTAGTGAGAAGACGGGGTATCCGATGGACCTGCTCTCTTCCTGGGTCAAAGTCGGTGTTGCTGTGAAGCATCTGAAGAAACGGCCTGGCGGGCGCTACCGCACTTCGAAGAAACATTGCGCAAGCCTCATGGGTGAACGATCGTCTCCAGGGGTGAAGGCGCTGCTTAAAGAAATGATGGAACTTCATATCCCTACTTTGTTGCAGTATCCGGATATAATGCGGTCGTTGGAGCGGGCGGAGTTCGATCATGACAGGCATGGAGAAGTCGTTGCCGAAACGTCTGCTCTGCTTGAGCATTTTGCCATGAAGAAAATAATGAAGACACTACGTGATAAAGACATCGACACGGTCATTGATCTTGGATGCGGAAACGGTTGTTATTTACGAAAACTGGCTGAAACTTATCCTTCCGTCCGTATGATCGGGGTCGATATCAACCAGAAGGTGATTGAGAGCGCCCGCGCGGCATCGGAGGGATACCCGAATATCGAATTTGTCGTCGGGGACGTCCATGACTGGAGCCCGGAGGATAGGAAGGCGGATGTGGTGCTGCTGCACAATCTCTTTCATTATATTCACCCGGATGAGCGGTCGGGTCTGCTCGAGCAGATGCATGGATATGTGAAGCCGGACGGTCTTATTTCCGTCATTACTCCGATGAATGAAACGATGTACGGAGAAGCCTTTTCCTCTGCGTTCAATAGTTTCTTCGTTGCCCATTCCAATTTATTTGCCCTTCCAGACAAAGCAGAGCTCGAACGTGTAACGAATAAAAGCAACTATGACCTGTTTGATCTGGACCCTATCGTTAAAGAGGGATCCTGGTACACGTGCTGGCTGAGTCCGTCCTCTCCGGTTCAGGAAGCCAGACAGACTGGTACAGACAGCAGGGAGCAGGTGCCGGTTTCTGCCGGGGAAAGTGCCTGGACAAGGAGTTCATGAAAAAAAGGCTGCCGCAGTAGTTATGCAGGCAGCCTTTTAAAGCTATAATCGTTTTCCTTGGACGAGGCGGATGATGAGTACAACCAGTGCGACCACTAAGAGAATGTGGACGAGGTTCCCTGCAATACCACCGATGACGCCAAGCAGCCATAATACCAATATGATAATAAAGATAGTCCAAAGCATGATTGTTCATCCTCCTTCCTTTAGATGTGTCATCTAGAAATTAGCATTCCCTAATTTCGGTATGTCAAACGAAATTGCGGAAAACGATTTGTTCCACGTGGAATCTACGCTTATAATGGAGAACAGGACTGATGAAAGGAGCAAGATGATGCTGGATATTGAACAAATCAAAGAAATTATTCCCCACCGTTACCCGTTTCTATTAATCGACCAGGTAGAGGAGATTGTCGAAGGCGAGCGTGCGGTTGGATACAAGAATGTAACGATAAACGAACCCTTCTTTCAGGGCCATTTTCCGGATTATCCGGTGATGCCCGGCGTACTTATTACAGAAGCCTTAGCGCAGATGGGCGCGGTTGCGATGCTTAAGAAAGAAGAAAACCAAGGGAAATTGGCGTTCTTCACAGGTATCGATAAGTGCCGCTTTAAGCGTCAGGTTAAACCGGGCGATCGGTTGAAGCTGGAAGTGGAAATTGTCCGTTTGAAAGGACCGATCGGCAAAGGGAAAGCGAAAGCCACCGTCGACGGGCAGCTTGCCTGTGAAGCGGAAATCATGTTTGCATTGAAATAATGGAGAGACCCGGCAGCTGCTGCCGGTTTTTTTTATTTTCTTGGTGGAATATGGATGGATTCTCTTCTTCTGGACATACTAGAGCACGTAATCATCAAAAAGGAGGAAATGTCCATGAAAGCTTTGTTACTTAAATTGTTGGTCGCTTTGTTCGCTGTTTCTCTTTTAGGTGCGTGTGCTTCGGAAGAGGAGCCCGCGGAGGACGATAACAACACAGAAGAGAATATGCAGGAAGAAGAAGATAACATGGAAGAGGATATGCAGGAAGACGAGAACAAGATGGAAGAAGATATGCAGGACGATGAGAACAAGATGGAAGACGATATGAATGAAGAAGAGAAGCAGAACGAAGAAGACATGACGAACGAAGATACGATGGAAAACGATGAAAACAAAGACAACGAATAATAAGTCTTAAAAAGCCGCTGTTCAGCGGCTTTTTTTCATGGACAGAAATAAGGCGATAATCAGTAGACAGAGACCACCGATGGTAAAGATCGGTACGAAGACCGGCTGAGCTTTGGGCGGGGACAGGAGAAATAAAGCGATGCCTGCTAAGAAAAGGGAGTAACCAGTCCATGCCATTCTTTTGTCCATTCGCTCAGCTCCTTTATGATCACGCCCGCCGGTGGCAATCTTTTGATTACGCCTTTATATCAAGGCTGTTTCCGAGATCCGGGTGGGGGATGGAGTTCTCCATCATCTCCACCATCCGCGCCCCTTTTGTATCGGCGTTCCCCATCACTTTATCCATCAATGCCAGGTTCGTCTGCTGTTTCAACTGTGTTGTGCTCAGCGCCATTGATAAGGCTGCAATATCCATTTGATCCCTCCTTCTTTTCTTGTATCGGAATACGAGAGAAGAGGATGAAGGGATATTTTGACCAGAGATTGTCTATATCCTTTGGAAAATAGGCGTCGGTTCGGTAGAATGAAGATAGAACAATTCATAAAAACTTTACAATTATAAGTTTCCAGTTTTTAGATGCGTGGAATAAGCGAATAGAGGTGATTATTGATGAAGTACAGAACGGCACAAGATTTAAAAGAATTATTGTTAGAAGAGCGAGAGAGAGTGGTCAACAACATTCCGCAGGAAAAACTGGATGTTTACCTTTACCTGCATACGGTGTTTGAAGATACGTATGTCCCGGATGACAAGCTCTATCAATTTATCTTCCGGCATTTCTTCCGATTGGATAATCCGAGTTTGACGAAGGAGTTTGAGAGCTGTTACTTCAAACTGATGGAAGAACAGCGGGACCATGAACGACCGAATATCGTCCAGATAACGAAACGTCTGTACGAAGTAAAGAACCACAAAGGGAATCCTACGATGCAGTTTCCACTTGCTGCCTCTATGCTGCATACCCTGAACCCCAGCTTCCCCTCGTATGACAGCGATATTGTTAAAGCGTTCGATTTCTCATCCACGTATCATCTGTCCGGTTTTGATAAGAAAATGAAACGCTACATCGCCCAGTACCAGCATACTTTCCATACGTTCGGTGAAATGATGGAGGATGAAGCACTGGAGCCGCTTTTTACTCATTTTGATCAGCGTTTCCCG
This sequence comes from Halobacillus sp. KGW1, assembly GCF_001592845.1. Classification (NCBI taxonomy): domain Bacteria; kingdom Bacillati; phylum Bacillota; class Bacilli; order Caryophanales; family Bacillaceae; genus Halobacillus; species Halobacillus sp. KGW1. The sequence continues at coordinate 665,706 of NZ_LSOC01000003.1, read as the reverse complement.
GAATATGAGCTTCCCAAGATTAAGAAACTCGATCTGCTCGTGGCACAGCTCGGAAACAGCCTCCAATAGGCATCACGGCCGAACCGATCCGGTTTGGCTTTTTTTGTGCCCTCGTCGCATAACGTCTGTTATTTATTACCACAATAAGGGGCAGATGAAACGAAAGTACAGCATATTCCGACACGGGAAGCAGACACAATTTTGTCATTTTCCCCGGAATGCTGCAAGTTGCAATACATAGGGGAGTTTAGTAACATTAATCGTAATTATGACTACATGGTCAGCGGTTTGTATTCGGCGTACATAAAAGGTTCAGGGGAAACACATCGAAGAGAGTCTTTGAAGGAGAGGAAGTCTTGATGAAACAGCTGGTAATGGTGTTGTCGCTGGTAGTATTGGCGGCGTGTATGCAGGAAGAAACGGGTTCAGAGAAAGCGGAGGAGCGTGTGACCCCTGTTCAGGTGGATACAGTCCAAAAAGATGATTTCGTCATCGAACGGGAAATTTCGGGATCCGCAACGGCCGGGGAGCAGGCGCCTGTGACAGCCAAGACGCCTGGTGAACTGGTTACCTTGAATGTGGAGAAAGGCGACAGAGTGGAGAAGGGAGAGACGATCGGTGTCGTCGATCCTGGTAACGGAGAAAGTCAGGTGGAGCTGCAGGAATTGGCGGTCCGTCAAGCGGAGCAGCAGCTTGAGAATGCCCGGTTGTCCAAAGAACAAGCAGCAGCCGGCGTCGAGAATGCGGAAGATCAGGTGACGCTTGCCAAGCAGGCTTCTCAATCAGAAAAGAGTCAGACGGCCCAGGCGGCGGAAGCGGCTGAACAGCAGTACGAACAGGCAAAACAGCTGGCTGATGAGACACAGAAGCTGTTTAAAGAGGAGAAGATTCCTGAAGCGCTGTATGAGCAGGCGGCAAATCGTGCGGAGCAGGCACAGGCACAGATGAAGCAGTTGAGTGGGCAGGCGCCTGCATCTGCTTCCGCTGTCGCCCAGGCAGAAGCTCAAGTCGATCAGGCCGAGCAGCAGATCGAGCAGGCGGATATGGCCGTAGAACAGGCAGAGCTTCAAGTCGAGCAGGCGAATGTCCAATTGGAACAGGCGAAGGAGCAGGCGGCGAACGAAGCAGTGACTGCGCCGGTTTCCGGAGAAGTGGCTTCCCTGAATGCATCAGAGGGGGACCTCGTTACGAACCAACAGCCGTTTGCTACCGTTGTCAGTTTGAATCCGATGACGATTACTGCTTCCGTGACTGCTGAACAATTGGATTTGTTTAACAAAGAGGAAGAACTGAAGGTCGATATTGGGGCTCTTGAAGACGAAGTCACTGCGACCGTCACGTATGTTTCATCTGTCCCGGACGACACCGGATTGTATCCTGTTGAAGCACGCGTAGATAATGGAGAAGAGACGATCAAACCCGGCATGATGGCAACTTTCCTTTTACCGGAAAAGGTGGTCGAGGATACGTTAATCATTCCGACAGACAGTTTAGTAGAAGAAAATGAAGAGACATTTGTTTATCAGATCGTGGACGAAAAAGCGGTGCAGGTTGCTGTGGAAGTCGTGGAAAGACAAACGGATCAGGTTGCTGTTACCTCGGAAGATCTTCCTTCAGATGCAGATGTCATCACTTCCGGGCAGTTGACCCTTACGGACGGGGATCTTGTACGTGTCATGAAGGAGGATTCTCCGGATGAAGCTCGTTAATCTTTCCGTCAAGAGACCTGTCGGGGTCATTATGGTTGTTGCCGCCATTCTTGCCCTCGGCTTCGTTTCTCTGCGTAATTTAACGATCGATCTCTATCCTGAAATTGAGCTCCCTATCGCTGTTGTTTCGACGTCCTATGAAGGGGCGGCACCTCAGGAAGTAGAGAAGCTTGTAAGCAGGCCGGTGGAGTCGGCAGTAAGCAGTATTGAAGGGCTTGAAGTTCTTCAATCCAGGTCTCAGGCAGGCTCTTCCCTCGTGCTGCTTCAATTCAATACAGGAGTAAATCTTGACAGTACGCTGCTTGAGGTGAGGGAAAGCGTCGATCAGGTAACGGGCGTCCTTCCCGAAGAAGCTTCCGATCCAAGTGTGCTGCGCTTCGATCCGCAGCAGCTGCCGATCATGACGATCGGCTTATCCGGCGGATCTCCGGCAGAGTTACAGCAGGTTGCCGAAAGTCGGATCGTCCCTTTTCTTGAGCGACAGGATGGTGTCGCCTCTGTCAGCGTGGAAGGTGGACAAGTAAGTGAGGTGCAGGTCCTTATCGACCGTGCACAGATGGCTCAGTATGGACTGGATTCGCAGACAGTCATTCAAGCGTTGAATGCCGCTAATCAATCCGCATCGGCCGGGAATATCGAGTCCGGTCAGAAAGATTTGCAGCTTAGACTGGAAGGGGAGTTTTCCTCGGTGGATGATGTGCGTGAGACCATCATTCAGTCTCCATCGGGTGCGAAAGTGACGCTCGATCAAATCGCGGATGTCGAGGAAACGCTTGTCGATGCCAATTCGATCAGCAAGGTCGATGGAGAGTCTTCGGTCGTGCTGTCCATCTTGAAGAAAACCGATGCCAACAGTGTAGAAACGGCGGATAATGTAAGAGCGGCACTTGGAGATTTGGATGAGGATTTACCGGAAGGGGTCGGGACGAGCATCGTCCTGGACACGTCCGACTTTATCAAAACATCCATAAACAGTGTCGTCTTGAATATTATTATCGGGGGAATCATATCTGTTCTGGTGTTACTCTTGTTCTTAAAGAGCTTCCGGGCAACACTGGTCATCGGTCTTTCGATCCCGATCGCCATCATTTCGACGTTCACGTTGATGTATTTCACTGGAGAGACGTTGAATGTCCTGACGATGGGTGGACTGGCGCTTGGAATTGGAATGATGGTGGACAGTTCCATTGTCATCCTGGAGAATATCGTCCGCTACCGGCAGCAGGGGTATTCTATGGTGGAAGCGGCAAAAGTGGGGGCATCGGAACTCGCGCCTGCCGTCGTTGCTTCGGCTACCACAACCTTGGTTGTTTTCCTGCCGATCATCTTTGTAGAAGGAATTGCATCAGAATTATTCACACCGCTTGCCTTGACGATCATGTTCGCACTGATTGCATCGCTTGCTGTATCGGTGACACTCATTCCGATGCTGTCTTCGAAATTGTTAACGAAGTCGTTGAAGGAAAACGGCCGGCGTTATTGGTTTGACCGCTTCCTTGATAAGGTGAATGACGTGTACCGTTCTGTACTGCGCTGGGTGTTGAAGTTCAGAAAAACGACGCTGGCGATCACGACGGCCTTGATTGCTGCAGCGATAGCGGTCATTCCATTGATCGGAACCGAATTCATTCCTCCTTCCGATCAAGGGCAGGTGGAAATCCAAGTCGAAATGCCTGCAGGTACATCGCTTTCCGAAACGGAGTCCGTCACAAATCAAGTTGATGAACAAATTGCAAAGTTCAAAGATATCATTGACGTCAGTTATTTATCCATTGGCAGCGGTGGTATGGGAAGCTTTGGTAACGGTTCTACCGATTCGGCATCCTATACGATTCAGCTCATTGATCCTGAATCCAGGGAGAAGACAACCCAGGAAGTGATGGGGGAGCTCGATGAAGCCGTTGCTGGAATCGCAGGAGCGGAAATCGAGGTGAGTGAACTCGATGCCGGCCTTGGAACCGGAGCACCTCTTCAGGTCCAGTTGAACGGGGAAGAATATGACGTCCTTGATGAGCTTGGAGAGCAGGTTGCTTACGTAATGAACGAAGTCGACGGTGTAAATAACGCCACTTCTTCCACAGAGGAAGGACGTCCGGAAATGCAAATCAACGTCGATTCCCAGAAAGCGGCCCAATATGGATTGACGGATCAACAGGTCATCAGTCAAGTCCAGCTTGCCTTCAATGGTCAAATTGCGACAAGGTACCGGAACGGCACGGACGAAGTCGACGTCCGATTCATCTTCCCTGAGGAGGACCGGCAGACGATTGCCGATCTCGAAAGTATGCCGGTTCAATCTCCGGGCGGGGGGATTGTTCCTCTTGCGACGATCGCAGAACTGGAACAGGTCCAGGGGCCCGTCTCTCTGTTACGGGAAAATCAGCAGCCCCAGGTGAATGTAGAAGCGGAAGTCAGCGGTATTGATCTAGGAACAGCGACCGAACAAGTAAGAGCGGAACTGGAACAGCTGAATTTCCCGGATGGATATTCCTACACCATCGGCGGTCAGGCGCAGGATATGCAGGATGCGTTCGGCGATTTAGCTATCGCCCTTGTATTCTCTATTTTCCTTGTTTACGCCGTCATGGCGATCCAGTTCGAGAACTTCCTGTTCCCGTTCATCATCATGTTCTCGCTGCCGGCAACGATTGTCGGTATATCGGGTGGTCTTCTGTTGACTGGTCTGCCGTTCAGTCTTCCGGCTTTTGTGGGTATCATTATGCTCGCAGGGATAGTCGTTAACAACGCAATTGTTCTCGTGGATTACATCAATATTCTGCGTAGGAAATCGTATGACCGGTTGGAAGCGATTCTCGAGGCAGGACCGAACCGCCTGCGTCCGATTCTCATGACGACGCTGACGACGATCCTCGGCATGGTGCCGCTCGCCCTCGGTATCGGTGAGGGATCCGAAGCCCAGCAGCCTCTGGCGGTGACAATCATCTTCGGGTTATCCGTTTCCAGCTTGTTTACACTCGTGCTCATTCCGGTCGTGTACACGTATTTCGATGATATATCGAGAAAAGTGACTGGTTTCTTTCAGAGGCGGGTAGAGAAATAGTAGTGATTCCAAAACCCAAGCTTGTAAACACAGGCTTGGGTTTTTATTAAATGATTTTTTTATGAAAAAGGTGATCCAAATAGAACGTTGAAACGATAGCTGTTTAAGTACACGTCCAGGAAAAAGGAGGGGCAGACAGTGGAAAGAAAGTGGAAAATTTACTTTTCTATCGTGGGCACGATCGCCCTGTTGATGTTCTTATATCAGTCCAACGTGTTTGCCATGTGGACATCTGATGAGCCGGTGAGCAAGGGGAGCCGTAACGTCGTGAATACCGATATCTACCCATCGGGAGAGCAGGCGGACGAGCAGACGGTAACAGAGGAATTCCGAGTCTTGAATGAAGAGAATAAAGAGCGGGCGGAAGAGGCGGAAGCAGGAATAGTCCCGGTAAATATTAAAATTCCTGCCATCGACGTCGATGCCGCTGTAGAAAATGTCGGTGTCCTTGAGAACGGGGAGATGGGAGTGCCGGAAGACCCGTCAAAAGCGGGCTGGTTCGAGCCTGGGACTCAGCCGGGAAAAACAGGGAACGCAGTCATAGCGGGCCATGTAGACAGTCACACCGGTCCTGCTGTCTTCTACGATCTGGAGAAGCTGGAGCCGGGGGATGAGATAACGGTTACGGATGACGAAGAAAAAGAGAGAACGTATGTAGTGGAACGGATGGAGAGCTATCCGTGGGATGAATCTCCGATTGAAGAAATTTTCGGTCCGACGAGTGAAAAGAGGCTGAATGTAATTACCTGTACCGGTGAATTCATCCGGGATAAAGGAGGTCATCAAGACCGGCTCGTAGTCTACACTACTCTGAAGGAAGAAGTGGAAGATGAAACAGAACTTCCTTCTCCGACAGCCGTGGAAGTGAGTGGTTCCTTCGTAAACTGGCACGCCGTCCGTAAAGACGATGTTATCGGATACCGGGTGTACCGCAGCGCAGATGGCGAAGACTTCGATCAAGTGGCCAGCATCTCTGCGCATGAAAGAAAGACATATGTCGACCCTGAGGCGGGAAGCCATATCTATTACGTTACGGCGGTTGATGCGGAAGGGAATGAATCCGCGCCATCTGTGAAATCGAATGAGAATTGATTAAAAAACTGGGGTTCCAACCGCATGCTGATCAGTAGGCGGTGGTCCTCCAGTTTTTTTGTTTTAAGGATGATGGATAATTGCTTCTGACATCGATTCCCCAAGTGTATGGATTATCTGTTTCAACGGTTCGGGATAGTCGAAGACGTGGACTCCGCAGGACATCTTCTTTTCTTCTTTCTGCAGCCAGATGACGCGCCCCTCGGCAATAAACGTGCGGTTTTGAATCATCATTGTCACAAGCAATTCGTCCTTCATCATCAAATCAGGATGAAGGGCGCTCGTGAAGCGTAAACCGTTAAGACTTATGTCATTCACTTCTAAAGGACCTGAAACTTGGCGGTTCCACTTCTTGTTATAAAAGCCTGGCAGAGGTGATTGGAAGGTGTAACGAAAGGGCTCGCTCCTACGTTCATGCATCATACCCCATCCCCTTTATGCTCCTTATTTATATAATCATATAATGTGGAGGGAAGAGGTTCAACGTTTTTGCAACATAATTTTTTAACCTTCCCCGCGCCGGTCCACCTTGATCAAGTCCCACGTTGTAACGATGCCCATCGGTAATTCGTTGGAGGACCCGGTTTCTGTGACAAGCACCGCTTTCAGTTTCCTGTCTTGATCGAGACTGTTCTCAAACCTCTCTTCCAAATCGAAAACAGTCCGGTCGGCTGCCAGGAATTCGACGTTCGCTTCTTTTTCATGCTGGAGGATGTCTGCGGCAGTCACCCCTTTCAGTGACAGGTGCTCATCGGCAGTGGCAGAAGCCATCCAGTGGAGAATCCCTTCATTGGTCAGCAGGCCGAGGAAGGAACGGTCTTTGGTATAGATAGGAAATTGGGAGATTCGGTGTTCGTCGAACGCTTCGACCAAGTGAATGAGCGTCGTATCTTCCTTGAAGTAGAGGACGGGACGAGTGGCGAACTGCAGCGCTTCCGGTGGTTGATCAAGCGTTCGTTTAATTTCCTGCAGCTTCCGTACGACGTCTTCGTGGGGACTGGCTATATAATAATCCCCGCTGATCCGTTCATGGACGATGGCGTTCCTCAACTTGGCATACTGCTTCAGCTGATCAAAATGGATACGGATGACGCTGTGTTTCAGCTTGGATCGCTGCAGCAGTTCGACGAAGTTGTCGTTTTTCGGGTAGCCGTTCAGCTCTTTTAAATGCTGATGAATCTGATTGAATGTGATTTCGAACTGTTCCACGGTATCATTCATGTCGCTCACCTTTCTCATCATTTAATCCTAGTATTGCATTTCTCGCTTCACTCATACTCATTTAAAGAACGTTTATAAAAAATTGCTTTATCATTTTTGTCATTTTCCGATATAAATAAATGGGGAATTCGATGTATACATAGAAATGAAAACCCTTTTTGAATTAGGCCGGGATATTTATTTTTCGTGCTTTAAATAGAACGGCCTGTCGTGTTGTGTTATACTCAAATTACATAGAAAGAGGTGAGAGTATGATCGGTGAGCGGATTAAGAAAATACGTAAAGACCGTCATATGTCGCTGTCTGAATTAGCCGAAAGAGCAGGGGTGGCGAAGTCGTACCTAAGTTCCATCGAGCGGAATATCCAAACGAATCCTTCCGTTCAGTTTCTGACAAAAATATCTCAGGAGTTGGGCGTTACCATTAATTTTCTTCTCCATGGGGAAGCGGAACCTCAGGATGAGAATCTGGATGAAGAATGGATGAACCTCGTTCAAGAAGCAATGAATTCAGGGATATCGAAAGATCAATTCAGGGAATACTTGGAGTTCAATAAGTGGAGGATCCACCAAAGTAAATAAATGCAGACTGCGTAGTCATGCCTTTCTTGAAGGGTCTAAAAAGTGCGCCGGGGTTCCGGCGCAGAAGGGTTTTTCTAAAAAGCTGCCGATCCCTTCCACACGTGGAAGCCTCATCTGACATGTTCGAATGCCACCCGGTTACGGGTGGCATTTTTTCGTGTATTAGAAAAAGGGGGATAATTGTCCTTTTATGTCTTGGTATACCTCTCTTTTTCTGAATCCGGCTGATGAAAAGCGAGAATACAGCGATTCAGGATTGTTAAACAGGGAAATGGCGTACTCGTGTTCAGGAGGCGAGAAGGGTAAAGTAGAGACACCCAGGAAAAAGGAGGAAGGGCCATGTTGATGGAAGACAGATTAAAAGCGCTCCAGGAAGCAAGTCGTATTTGCTGGAAGTGTAAGGCGGAACTGCGGGAAGAGGAGGTGATGACGGTCACGGACGGTCACTCGATCTCCATTGACTTCTGTTATCGCTGTTATGAACAACATAGGGGGAAGCGACATAGGTAAAGGCACATATCCCGGACGTGCGAATAGGATATCGGTATAAGGTGAGGTGAATTGAGATGCCAGTATCCGTTGTGTTCAATCAGATTGCCGTCAATGCGCTCAATGAGAACGGTACGATAACGACAGGTCAGAATAACCAGCCGGACTGGACGTGGCAGGGGAAGAACAACAATGCCGCGGGAATAACGGTCGGATTCTTTATTGCAGCAAACAATGTCAATACAATCTTTGATAACGATGTCACAGATAGTCCATTCTTCGTCCCTACAGCCAATAACCCTCAACCGAACGTTCAGTACTAAGGGGGAGATTTCATCGATATTCGTTTCGATTCCATTTATGTTAATCAGATCGAAGGGAATTCCGGGATTTTCGTCGGTCCCAACACCCAGAACGGCTGGAGTACCTATCGCAAGGAGAATGTCGGGCTGGGATCTGTGATCGGGGAAGGCAATATGATTACGTATAACATCAATGTCGTGCACGATGATGACCTCGTTGATATGCCGGTCTACAGTCCGTCCACGTCTTCCTCTCATAAACAAAACAAGGCAGGAGATCAACCCGAAGGCTGATTCTCCTCCATTTTATGTTTGATGAGGTCTGTGAGCCATTCAGGCATCTCTTGTTCTTTATCAGCCATCATCATGTCGAGGAGAGCGGAATCACTTAGAATGGAACGCAGCCCTTCCAGCGTATTTTCATCACCATGAACGGTTCCGAACCCCTGATTAAGCTTCTGATGATTCTCAAATCCGTTCGGGACGTTGTTGCCCATGTTCAAGCACGAGGCATTCTCAATCGCTCCGATCCGGATGTTTTGGATGAAGAAGTTTGGGGACAAAAAGGCCATGTCAGTCCTCCTTCGGTTTAAACGTTATTTTCATGCCGTCTTTCGTCGGCTTCGCTTCCGGTTTAGGGTCCTTTTTGACGTGGACACCAAAATTATTGCCCATGTTCAAAGCTCCGCTCAACTCTTTAATATCCAAGTTGTCCAGTTGAAAGGTCAGTTGCTCAAGCTTTGGATCGTGAATATCGACATGATCAATATGAAGGTGGTACTCCACGTGTTTCTCCTGAAGATGCTCGACGGTCTGGCGCAGACGCTGAAGCTCTTGCAGCAATTCCTTCAAATCGTTGGTGGGAGGAGGCGTTCGTTTACGAAAGAAAAACATAGCCTCAATCTCCCTGCGGCTTTTTGATGACAAGGTGTTTGTTGGATTGGAGGATGTTCCTGTCACCGACCACCTTGCCGTTTCCTTCCCATTTCTTCTGAGTGGAGCGGAATCCGGAAGGGATGTTCGTACCGGAATATATACCAGAGGCGTTGGAGATTTGATGGACGGATAATTGATCGAAAATGATGCGGCACATGTCGTCACCTCCTATCACTAATGTATGAAAGGAATAGTCAAGCATGAAAGACTTTATGAATTGGTTCCCGTCTTTTGGAAAACAAGGAGAAGGAAATCCATCGAATTCCCCTTTTGGGAACGGATTTCCGAATCAAATGATGGATATGTTCAAAATGAATGAATTCGTTCAAAAGCAGATGGAAGAAGCATTATCCCCCAATCCATTTATGCAGCAGCCAGCCGCCAAAGAAAAAGAGAAGGTCCCATACAAAGTGATCGAATTAGTCAATGAAGTCGTCGTCACGATCACCGTTCCTCTGGAAGTAGCTGTCGAGGAACTTCGGCTGACTGTAGGGAACGGAAAATTGTTTGTAGATGGAGTCGGTCAGGAACGCCTTGCAATTGCACTTCCCGCTCAGACGAGTCGGCGTAATATCCATGCCCAGTACCACGAGGGAATTGTCGAAGTGAGGCTGCCAAAACGTCACTCCGATGAAAAGGAAATATTCCTGCGCTATTGAGGGTCGAAATGGATGCGTACTTCGTTACTGTCCGCATGTTTGCGCAAGGTTATCACCATCAGGCCGTCGCTGTAGGCCGTTGTAATATCGTCAATGGAAAAGGGGAACGGAATCGGAATGATGCGCTTGAAACTGCCTTTCATCCGCTCGTCATGAATCAATTCCTCGACCGGAACAGGATAGGGAGGCGTGACGGTTCCTTTTACAATCAGGCGGGTGCCTTCCTGTGTCATCTGCACATGATCGTTCTTGGTCATACCGGGAAGTTCGATGACGAGCACCCCTTGATCTTTTGTTTGAAAAAAGTCATAGGAAGGACCTTTCTTCGGAATGACATGATGCATGTCGTTCCAAAAATCCTCTCCAAGTACTTTCTCCACATTTTCAGAAAACGCATCCCAATTGAGCTGCCCTTTTTTCTTTGTCATGAAACTCACCTCTTTCCATCAATTTATGAAGGATAAGGGACATTCATGCGAGGGAAGGATAAGGTATACGTGAAAGCGTTACCTATTTGGAGAATTATTTGAAAAATGTTGTTGTAATTGGTTTTTTTGCATGTTATGATTTACTCAACTTCATTAATCAATGAATTTATGCAAACGTATTCACATGCGCCATAGCAATATTTTTTACTCATTTTGTACAAGCTGATGAGTTTTTTACATGCCATTTGTGCAAACGTATGCACGGTCTGTTGCACGAAGGCATACCACGAAAGCTCTTTTTTTACATGTGATATGTAAGCGGATTCAAAGGTTAATAGGATGAATAAGGAGTGGATGAGATGAAAAGAAACAAATGGTCCGCGGGGATTGCTACAGCAGTACTCGCTTCGACGGTTGCCCTGGCTGGTTGTTCCTTCGGTTCCGGTGATGGAGATTCAGAATCAAGTGGAAACTCCGGAGATGCTGTTACAGTAGATGTTTTCCAATTCAAAGTGGAATTCAAAGATCAGTTTGAAGAATTGGTATCCATGTATGAGGAAGAGAATCCGGACGTCGATATCAATGTCAAGACAGTCGGTGGAGGAAACGATTATGGGGCCTCTCTGAAAACGTCCTTCTCCTCTGGTGAAGAACCGGACATCTTCAACGTCGGTGGTCCGACAGATGTCGATCAATATGAAAAATACTTAGCAGATCTATCTGATACGGAAGCTGCCAAAGCGGCGCTTGATGGAACGCTTTCCGGCGTATCCAGAAACGATCAGGTCCTCGGTCTTCCTTTCAACCAGGAAGGTTACGGCCTGCTTTACAACAAACAGGTGTTTGAAGATGCCGGGATCAAAGCAGAAGATATCAAGACACTGGATGACTTGGAAGAAGCAGTGAAGACGCTTGACTCCAAGAAAGGCGACCTTGGTATCGACGCACCATTCGCTTTCCCTGCGAAAGAGAAGTGGGTAATGGGTAACCACCTGGCGAACGCTTATCTTGCAGACGAATTCAATCATGATGTCATGGAAGCATATGAAGCTGATACGGTCGAATTCCAAATGGGCGATCAGATGAAGCGTTTCACAGACATTCAGAACGAGTATTCCATTCAACCTACATTGAGCCTCGACTATTCTCAACAGGTAGAAGAGAACTTCTCACTGGGTAAAGTAGCGATGATCCAGCAAGGTAACTGGGTGTACAACACCATCGAGTCCATGGATCCGGAATTCGCGGAAAACAATGTCGGTCTTCTTCCTATTCCTGTAGAAGGATATGAAGGAAGCATCCCTGTCGGCGTTCCTAACTACTGGGTTGTAAACAAAGAATCCGATGACGAAGTCGTGCAGGCGAGTAAAGACTTCCTTGATTGGATGTACACATCTGATGCAGGCAAGAAGTTCGTAACAGAAGAGTTCAAGTTCATCCCGGCATATGAAGGGTATGAAGATCAGAATATCGCTGATCCGATTTCTCAGGAAATCTACAACTATGCTAATGAAGGCAACACGCTTGGATGGGTCTTCCTTGGTGCTCCTACGAGCTGGACAGAAAACGCACTTGGTGTAGCGATGCAGGAATATATCGCAGGCGACATCGAGTGGGAAGAGGTAGAAGAGAAAGCTACGAAAGCTTGGGAAGACGCCCGCCAATAACGGTCGTACCTTATAGGGTCGGCAGGAGCAGCTCGCTCCTGCCGGCATTATAAAATATCCCCTCTATTAGGATATTTATAAGGTAAGTATGTTAATAGACGGGATGTTTTATTTAAAGGCAGATATGAAATCGTTATCATAATAAGCATTGGAGGAGTTCTACATGCAGAACCGCAGTTTGTCCTTCTGGCTGTTCCTCACCCCCGTCATCCTCGGGTTGGGAATCGTCGTCGTCATTCCTTTCATCTATGGTCTTTTCTACTCGTTCACCGATTGGGACGGAATATCAGCGACCCAGTTCCTCGGTCTTGAAAACTATATCAATCTATTCCAGGAGCAGGAATTCGTAGATTCCATCTGGTTTACAGTACAATTCGCAGTCGTCACCGTCATTTTATTAAACGTGATGGGTCTCGGGCTTGCGCTTCTTGTCACAAGAAAAATCCGGTCCGGAAACCTGCTTCGTACGGTTTTCTTCATGCCTAACTTGATCGGCGGATTGATTCTCGGGTTCATCTGGCAGTTCATATTCATCAGCGTGTTCGGAGATGTCGCCAACCTGACCGGTATCGAAGGCCTGAACGGCTGGCTTTCCACGAAGGGCACCGGTTTCTGGGGGCTTGTCATTTTAACAGCCTGGCAGATGGCCGGCTATATCATGATCATCTATATCGCATACTTAGAAAACATTCCGAAAGAACTGATCGAAGCAGCGAAGATCGACGGTGCGAGCAGCTTCCAGCGCTTCAAGAACATCACGTTCCCACTTGTCGCACCAGCTTTCACGGTCAGTATGTTCCTGACATTGTCGATGGCATTCAAAATTTATGACCAGAACTTGTCGTTGACGAACGGCGGGCCGTTCAACTCGACACAGATGGTAGCAATGGAAATCGTCAACACAGCATTCCAGGATAACGATATGGCCTACGCACAGGCGAAAGCCGTCATCTTCTTCCTGATTGTCGCGGTTATTGCGTTGAGCCAAGTGTATTACAACAAGAAGCGGGAGGTGGAGATGTAATGAAGCGAAATAAAGAAAGAAGAAATTTAATTTCCATTGAAGTCCTCGGCCTTCTGCTCGGCTTGATTTGGATTGCACCGTTTTACTTGATGATCGTCAATGCGTTTAAAACAAAACGGGGCATCTTTGAAGGTGTCCTCGGTCTTCCTGACGAATTCGTTTTCTCAAACTTTGTGGAAGCGTTCATCGATCTGGAATTTCTAAAGTCGTTGTTCAACTCGTTGATGATCACGGGCTTAAGCATTGCGATCATCATCCTGTTCTCTTCCATGGCCGGCTACGCGCTAGCCCGGAATAAAAGCAAGCTCAGCGGCATCATCTTCTTCGTGTTTGTAGCGGCAATGCTGATTCCGTTCCAGTCTGTCATGATTCCGCTTGTTTCGATTTTCGGACAGGCAGACATGCTGAACGCCGGCGGTTTGATCTTTATGTATCTCGGATTCGGATGCAGCCTGTCGATCTTCTTGTATCACGGAGCAATGACGGGTGTATCTACATCCATGGATGAAGCAGCCATCATCGATGGAGCGAACCGCTTCCAGCTATTCTGGCACATCATCTTCCCGCTGCTTAAACCGATTTCCGTAACAGTCGCGATCTTGAACGTCATCTGGATTTGGAACGATTACCTCCTTCCATCTCTTGTCTTGAATGAGTCGAATGCGACGATCCCGTTGAAGATGTTCTATTTCTTCGGACAATATACGAAGCAGTGGCACCTGGCGCTTGCAGGATTGACAATTGCCATCCTGCCGGTCATCATCGGCTACTTCTTCGCTCAGAAGCAAATCATTGCCGGTGTTTCAGAAGGTGCCGTCAAATAATCAGCAGGGGAGTAGATGGGTATGTCCGTAACGATAAAAGATGTAGCGAAGAAGGCGAACGTGGCTCCCTCTACTGTTTCCCGCGTTATTTCAGACAGTCCGCGTATCAGTGAGAAGACGAAGCGGAAGGTAAGGAAAGTAATGGAGGAGCTCGGCTATCATTTGAATTACAACGGCCGGGTCCTTGTCAGTCAGTCCACCCAGACAATCGGCATCGTAACGAAGGTATCCTCGATCCACTCCTTCGACAACCCGTTTTTTTCGGAATTGTTGAGAGGGATCAGCGATGCCTGTCATGATAGTGACTACAGTATTTACTTAACGACGGGAAACACAGAAGAAGCTATTTATAAAGAAGTCGTCAAGATGGTCCAGGGAAAGCGTGTCGACGGCTGTATCGTCCTTTATTCCCGCGAGGATGACAAGGTTGTCCCGTATTTAAGGGAATGCGAATTTCCTTTCGTCATGATCGGCAAACCGGTCGATTCTCCGGGAGACACCCTCTATGTCGATAATGACAACGTACAGGCGAGTAAAGATGCGACGAACCATCTGATCAAGCTCGGCCATGAGAAGCTCGGTTTCATCGGCGGCGACGCACAGTACGAAGTAGCCCGGGATCGTCTGCAAGGATTTAAGCAGGCGCTTCAGGCGAACGGACTGGATGAAACGGCGCACATCTGGAAGAACATCCAGGCGGATCAGTCGGGAGCGGAAGAAGTGGCTGCTGCATTGACGGCTCTCTCCGACCCGCCGACGGGACTCGTGATCACGGACGACTACAATGCCATGATGGTCATGCGTGAATTGACGACCAAAGGCTGGAAGCTGCCGGAGCAGATGAGTGTGATCGGATTTAACAACACGATGATCGCCCGGCTCTCCAGCCCTCCGCTGACGACGGTTGATACCCAGTCGTTCCAGCTCGGCCATGAATCGGCACGCAACCTTATTGAATGGTTGAAACATCCGGACAGAATCAAGAAGAGCGTCATTATTCCGACGATCATTATCGAACGCGAATCCTGCAGCAGGAAATCGCCGATCCGTCCGTCTTAACTATAAAAAGAAAAGGGGAATGAACATGAACGTCCTAGTATGGAACGAATACCGTCATGAAAAAGAAAGCGAGATCGTCCGCGATATTTATCCGGAAGGAATCCACGGTGCGATTGCCGAATTTTTGGAAGAGGAAAACGTAACCGTTCGTACAGCAACTCTGGATGAGGAAGAACACGGGTTGACCGACGACGTGCTGGATGGAACCGATGTCCTCGTCTGGTGGGGACACAAGGCGCACGATGAAGTAGAGGATCATATCGCAGAGAAAGTGAAGCAGCGGGTATTGGACGGTATGGGTCTGGTCGTGCTTCATTCCGGTCACTTCTCCAAGCCGTTCAAGAAACTGATGGGAACGTCCTGTGATCTGAAGTGGCGCGAAGCCGATGATAAGGAACGGATCTGGGTCGTCGATCCATCCCACCCGATTACAGAAGGAATCGGAGAGTATATCGAGCTTGAGAGAGAAGAGATGTACGGGGAACACTTCGACATTCCGACCCCGGATGAACTGATTTTCGTCAGCTGGTTTGAAGGCGGAGAGGTATTCCGAAGTGGAGCGACCTTCCGACGCGGCAAAGGGAAAGTCTTCTACTTCCGCCCGGGACATGAAACGTACCCGACTTATCATAATAAAGAGATCCAGCACGTGATCAAGAATGGTGTGAAATGGGCCCGTCAAACGGAAACGCCGACACCTGTATATGGAAACGCACAGCCACTCGAAAAGATTGCGCCGAAATAAACAATAAAGGAGCCTGATATCATGTCTACATTGAAAATTGCCGTCATCGGCTGTGGAAGCATCGCTCAGCACCGTCACCTCCCGGAATACAACAATAATCCAAATGCAGAAATCACGGCTGTCTGCGATATTGTCGAAGCCCGTGCCGAGGAAATTGCAGCTGAATACGGAGCGAAAGCGTATACGAGCTATGAAGAATTGTTGGAGAAAGAATCCGTAGATGCTGTCAGCGTCTGTCTGCCGAACTACCTCCACGCACCTGTTTCCATCGCAGCACTGAATGCAGGCTGCCACGTCCTATGCGAGAAACCGATGGCGACGTCGAAAGAAGAAGGTGAAGCGATGATCGCAGCTGCTGAAAAAGCAGGAAAGAAATTGATGATCGGCCACAACCAGCGCTTCGTACCTTCTCATGAAAAGGCGAAAGAACTGCTTGCAGCAGGTTCCATCGGAAAAGTATACAGCTTCCGTACGGCATTCGGTCATGGCGGACCGGAAGGCTGGAGTGCAGAAGGGAAAGACAGCTGGTTCTTCAAGAAAGAAGAGGCGTTCATCGGAGCGATGGGAGACCTTGGTGTACATAAGGCAGACCTGATGCGCTACGTGCTGGGGGAAGAGTTCACGAACGTTGCCGGCTTCATCGAAAGCAGTGCGAAAGAAAACAGCACGGTGGATGATAATGCCGTCTGCATCCTCCGTTCTGAATCAGGTATTGTCGGTACAATGGCTGCGAGCTGGGCATACAACCCGAAGGAAGACAATTCGACGGTCATCTACGGATCAGAAGGAACGCTTCGCTTAGAAGATGATCCGACGTATTCTTTGATTGCCAACTACAACAACGGGGACACCGTCCGTTACGAGCTTGGAAAAATCCAGTCCAACGATGAGGGTGGACAAAGCAATTCTCACGTGATCGATCATTTCCTTGACAGCATTATTAATAAGAAAGATCCGTTGATCACCGGAGAAGAAGGACTGAAGTCACTGGAAGTCATTCTGGGAGCGCTTCGTTCCAGTGAAACAGGTCAAATTGCAAGCTTGGAGAAAGTCACGAAATGACCCGTCTCCGTATAGGTTTGATTGGAGTAGGGGGAATTGCCCAAGGGAGGCATATTCCCTCTTTCCTTGAATTACAGGAGGATGTCATCCTGCATGCTGTCCAGGATGTGAATGAACAAAGAGCGAAGGAAGTAGCAGAAACACACGGCATTCCGCACGTATATGAAGATTATCCTGCGATGTTTCAGGATATCGACGCCGTTATCATCTGTACACCGAATAAATTTCACGCCGAGATTGCGGTTGCGGCATTGGAAGCGGGCGTGCACGTCTTGTGCGAGAAGCCGATGGCGATTACGACAGAGGAATGCGAAAGAATGATCGAAGCGGCAGAGAAAAATGACCGCCTTTTGTCGATTGCGTATCATTATCGTTTCACTCCGGAGGCGAAACTTGCGAAAAACGCCATCCTTGAGAAAGAGATTGGTGATCCGCTTGTGACCCGTGTCCAGGCGATGCGGCGGAGAAAAGTCCCGGGATGGGGCGTCTTTACGAATAAAGAGCTGCAGGGGGGAGGCAGTTTGATTGATTTCGGCTGCCATCTTCTCGACCTTGCTCTCTGGCTGCTGGATGATCCGGAGCCTGTAGAAGTGATGGGACGTGCCTATGACCGGCTGAGTAAGACGCCGGGGCAGGTGAATGACTGGGGAACGTTTGATCATGAAACGTTCAACGTCGATGATCATGTGACCAGTTATATCACGTTTGCGGATGGTTCTTCCATGCAGTTCGAATGCTCCTGGGCAGCGAATATCAAAGAAGACCATACATCGCTTTCTATATCCGGAGTCGATGGAGGACTCAGCGTTTATCCGCTGGAGCTTTATCAGGCGAAGTTTGGTGCTCTGGTCGATAGTACGATGAAAATAAACGAAGGATACCCGGAGCCGGGCGTGGCCCAGGCAAGGAACTTCGTGGACAGCTGTCTGGGGCGTACAGAGCTTGTCGTTCAGCCTGAACAGGCGCTTAAAGTGACGCAATTGATGGAAGCGATCTACGAAAGCAGTCGGACCGGTTCCAGTGTGAAAATAAATCAATAATGGAGGAATGAGCGATGAAACTAGGCGTATTTACGGTATTATTCTCTGATAAATCGTTTGAAGAAATGCTTGACCATGCAAAAGAATCCGGATTGAAAGCGGTGGAAATCGGAACAGGCGGTTATCCGGGTAACGCTCACTGTGACGTCGATGTTCTTCTTGAGAGTGAAGAGAAGCGGAAGGAATACTTGGCGAAGGTGGAGGATCGTGGTCTGACCATCAGTGCCTTCAGCTGTCACGGCAACCCGATTTCTCCGGATAAAGCTTTCGCTGATCAATGCCACGAAACGTTCGTCAAGACGGTGAAGCTCGCCGGATTAATGGGAGTCCCTGTCGTCAACACGTTCTCCGGAACCCCTGGTGGAAGTGAACAGGATACGGCGCCGAACTGGCCTGTCACACCTTGGCCGCCGGAATACTCCGATATTCTGGAGTGGCAGTGGACGGAAAAACTGATTCCGTACTGGAAGGAACAAGCGAAGCTTGCCGAGGAGAACGGGGTCAAGATCGGACTCGAGCTTCATGCCGGATTCCTCGTTCATACGCCTTACACGATGCTGAAGCTTCGCGAAGCGGCAGGGGAGGCGATCGGAGCCAATCTCGATCCGAGTCACTTATGGTGGCAGGGCATCGATCCGGTCGCGGCCATTAAGATACTTGGAAAAGAGAATGCCATCCATCACTTCCATGCGAAGGATACGTATATCGACCAGGAAAATGTAAACATGTACGGGTTGACCGACATGCAGAATTACGCAGCCGTCCAGACGCGGGCTTGGAGTTTCCGTTCCGTCGGCTACGGCCACAGTGTCAAGGAATGGTCGGATATTATCAGTGCACTAAGGACGTTCGGATACGATCATGCCGTCAGCATCGAGCATGAGGATCCGATCATGTCGATTGATGAAGGTTTCCGCCAGGCCGTGAAGAATTTGAAGTCCGTCTTGATAGAAGAACAGCCGGCCGATATGTGGTGGGCGTAAACAGCACGTACAGTCTGTAAGGGAAAGAAAGGGGAATGGATATGGATCGGATGAAGGGAATCAGGGGTGGCTTATACGCGGTCAGTGAGTGGATCTCCAAGTTTGCGCTGACGAATCTGCTGTGGACATTGTTCAATTTGCCGGTCGTGTTGATTTTGTTAAGCATCCTCGGCATTGGGGAGAGGGGACAACTCTGGTATCTGCTGCCGCCGCTCGTCTTACTTCTTCCGATCGTCTTCTTCCCGGCGACGACCGCTCTGTTCGCGAAAGCACGGGAATGGGTGCGGAAGGAGGAGAAACACGGCAGGGAATACAGCTATTGGTACTATTACAAAGAAAACTACGTTGGAAGCGTGAAGGTTGGAGCACTGCTGACTTTTCTCTGGGTGGTTGTCGCAGCAGATGTGTATTATTTCTCTGGGACGAATCCGTTAATGATGAACGCCTTCCTCGTCTCGAGCATCATCCTTTTTGTTTATACCATCAACGTATTTTCGGCCATGGTGCATTACGACCTTAAGGTGGGTGGTGTGCTGAAACAGGCGTTCTTCCTGACGTTCTCGAGTCCGGTGTTGTTCCTCGCCGTTGCAGTGACGGCCGGTTTCATTCTGATGGTCAGTCTTTATATCTTCCCGTTGATTCTTCCAATTTTCACGGGATCGATTCTTTCTTTCCTCGCTTTTTCTGCCTTTTATCGTCTTGTGCTGAAATGGCAGGAGAAAACGGAAGCAGCTTAACCGGAAGCCTTTGGTTTCCGGTTTTTTGTTGTTTTCATTTAAGTGGGAGGGACGGACTGGAGGATATGGGACGCTTTCTGCGCGAAAATATCCTTCCACAATAGCAGCAGGTTAAGACAGAAAGGTTTTTGGGGGAGTGTTCTTCGGAAAGGAAGGTGTTTTTTACGTGGAGCCTCCACATCTTACATTCAAGCCATCTCACTGATTTATCTCTCAGTAGGAAATGATGTTAAGGAAAAGCTGCCTTGGTGGTATGAGCTGTAGAAAGGGCGCATATAGATGAGAGTGAGTGGTCTATGACTCCTATTATGGAGGTGACAGTGGTGTGAGTTCTGCCATTGTCACCTCTTTTTTCGCCGCAGGCACAGGCAGGAGGGGGATCGATGGTCGAATTGAACGGAAGGACGTTGACTATCAGTCAAATACGGTCGATATGTTACCAAAACGCGCCGGTTTCTTTGAATGAGATGAGTCTGGAGAAGGTCCGGGCGAGCCGGCGGGTGGTCGAGGAGATTGTGAAGAAGGGCAGCATCGTATATGGCATTAATACAGGGTTCGGGAAACTGAGTGATGTCCGGGTAGCAGCGGCGGATGTCGATCAACTGCAGCAGCATTTGATCCGATCGCATGCCTGCGGTGTCGGGGATCCTTTTCCGGAAATCGTGAGCAGGGCAATGATCGTGCTGCGTCTCAATGCGCTCTTGAAAGGCGTGTCCGGGGTACGGGAAGAAGTCGTATGCCGGCTGCGCGATTTGATCAATAAGGGCATCCATCCGGTGATTCCATCACAGGGATCGCTCGGGGCGTCCGGTGATTTGGCGCCGCTTGCTCATCTTGCACTTGTTTTGATGGGAGAAGGTTGGGTCAACTATCGGGGGGAAGTACTTCCGGCAGAAGATGTGTATGCGCGACTTGGCATGGAGCCGATCCAATTGAAAGCGAAAGAAGGACTTGCGTTGATCAACGGTACGCAGGCGATGACGGCGGTCGGGGTCATCCAGTTCATCGAATCGGAACGGCTCGCTCTGCAGTGTGACTGGATCAGCAGCATGACGATGCAGGCGTTGGAAGGGGTTCGTGATGCGTTCCATCCGAGCATCCACGCGGCGCGCGGGTATCCGGAACAAGAGGAGGTGGCGGAGCGGATCAGGCACTTGATCCACGGCAGTCAGCTTGTTACGTACCAAGGAGAGAAGCGGGTGCAGGATGCGTATTCGATCCGCTGTATTCCGCAAGTCCACGGAGCGTCCTGGCAGGCTCTCCGCTACGTGGAAGACAAGCTGACGATCGAGATGAACGCTGCAACGGATAATCCATTGCTGCTGGAAGACGGAAGGGTTGTCGTCTCCGGGGGGAATTTTCACGGTCAGCCGATTGCGCTGGCGATGGACTTTATGAAAATCGCGATCGCTGAATTTGCAAGCATTTCCGAACGTCGGGTCGAGCGGCTCGTCAATCCGCAGTTGAACGATCTTCCCCCTTTTTTAAGCAGAGATCCTGGGCTTC
The DNA here is from genome assembly GCF_001592845.1 of Halobacillus sp. KGW1. NCBI lineage: Bacteria > Bacillati > Bacillota > Bacilli > Caryophanales > Bacillaceae > Halobacillus > Halobacillus sp. KGW1. Next base: position 644,581 of record NZ_LSOC01000003.1, on the reverse strand, counting down.
AGTCAGGTGCCATGATCCTGCAATATGTGGCGGCGTCTCTCGTTTCGGAGAATAAAACGTTTGCCCATCCGGCGAGCGTCGATTCGATCCCGTCCTCTGCGAATCAGGAGGACCATGTCAGTATGGGAACGATCGCCGCCCGCCATGCCGCTGAGATTGTCAGAAATACGTACAAGGTGCTGGCGATCGAGCTGATCTGCAGCATGCAGGCGCTGGAGTACCGGGGAGTGGAGAAGGTCTCTCCGAAGACGGCGGCTTTGTATGAAGCAGGGCGAAAGGTCGTGCCGAGCATGACAGAGGACCGAGTTTTTGCGGAGGATATCGAACGGGCGGCGGCGTGGCTGCAGACGGATGTGTTTGGTTGGAAGAAATGGAGAGAAGGGGGAGATCCCAGTGGCGGAAGCGAGGAAGGTACGCGCCAAGACGGGGAGAGGTCTTGAGTGTAAAGGATGGGAGCAGGAAGCGGTGCTGCGGATGCTCTGCAATAATCTTGATCCGGACGTCGCCGAGCGGCCGGAGGATTTAGTCGTATACGGCGGCATCGGCAAGGCGGCCAGGAATTGGGAGGCGTTTGATGCCATCGTTTCGACGTTGAAGCGTCTGGAAAAGGATGAAACGATGCTTGTTCAGTCCGGTAAACCGGTCGGAGTTTTCCGGACCCACGAACAGGCGCCGCGTGTGCTGCTTGCCAATTCGGTCCTTGTCCCGAAATGGGCGGATTGGGATACGTTTCATGAGCTTGACCGGAAAGGATTGATGATGTACGGCCAAATGACGGCCGGGAGCTGGATCTATATCGGCTCGCAGGGCATTCTGCAAGGGACATATGAAACGTTCGCGTCGCTGGCTGAACAGCACTTCGGAGGATCGCTTCAAGGAACAATTACGTGGACGGCCGGCCTTGGCGGCATGGGGGGCGCACAGCCGCTCGCAGTGACGATGAACGGCGGAGTCGTCGTCGCGGTCGAAGTGGACGAAACCCGGATCGATAAACGGATTGCGACAGGATACTGTGACCGGAAAACGGCGTCGCTTACAGAGGCGTTAAAATGGGCGGAGGAAGCAAAGCGTGCCGGGCGCCCGCTGTCGATTGCGCTCCTCGCAAATGCTGCAGATGTCTATCCATCTTTGATTAATAGAAAGGAAGAAATCGATATTTTGACAGACCAGACCTCGGCACATGACCCGTTGAACGGATACATACCGAAGGGGTGGAGTCTGGAGAAGGCGGCGGAATTGAGAAAGGAAGACCCGGAGCGCTATGTGGAGCTTTCCTCCCGGTCGATGGCCGATCACGTCACGTCGATGCTTCATTTTCAAAAAGAGGGGACGATCGTGTTCGACTACGGCAACAATATCCGGCAGGTCGCCTATGATCAAGGAGTTAAGGATGCTTTTGCCTTCCCGGGATTCGTCCCTGCCTATATCCGGCCGCTGTTCTGTGAGGGGAAAGGACCGTTCCGCTGGGCGGCGCTCTCCGGGGATCCGGCAGATATCAAACGGACGGATGATCTTTTGAAAGAATTGTTCCCGAACGATGAAAAACTGCTGCGTTGGATCCGGATGGCAGAAGAGAAGGTCCACTTCCAAGGCCTCCCGTCGAGAATCTGCTGGCTGGGCTACGGGGAGCGGATGAAGATGGGGCTTGCAATCAACGAACTCGTACGGAAAGGGGAGCTGCGCGCACCGGTCGTAATCGGCAGGGATCATCTGGACTGCGGCTCGGTCGCCTCTCCCAACAGGGAAACAGAAGCGATGATCGACGGCAGCGATGCGGTGGGGGACTGGGCGGTACTCAATGCACTCCTTAATACGGCTGCCGGTGCTTCGTGGGTGTCCTTCCACCACGGTGGTGGTGTCGGCATGGGATATTCCCTGCATGCCGGAATGGTCGCCGTCGCTGATGGATCGCAGCTTGCAGAAGAGCGCCTCCGACGGGTGCTTACGACGGACCCCGGCATGGGCATCATCCGGCACGCTGACGCAGGATATGAGAAAGCGGTGGCAGAAGCGAAACGGCACGGCATCGATATTCCTATGAAGAAGGAGGAGACGTAATGTTGGATCTCGTGATCGACCGGATTGGTGAGCTGATCCTGCCGGAAAAGGGACCGCTGAAGGGCGAAGCAATGGCTGAGCTGCCCGTTCGGCGGAACGCGGCCCTCGGCATTCAGAACGGCAAGGTCACGTGGATTGGGAATCAGGGCGAAGCGGCCCCGGCACGTACCTATGTCGATGCTCGTCATCAGGTGGTTTCCCCCGGACTTATCGACCCCCACACCCACCTTGTTTTCGGAGGTTCCCGGGAACAGGAACTCCCGTTGAAGCAGGCGGGCATGCCGTATTTGGAAATCTTGAAACGGGGCGGCGGTATCCTTGCGACCGTCGAGAAAACGAGGCTTGCGACTGAGACTGGACTCTATGAAAAAGGGAAAGCGACGCTTGCGAGAATGGCGGCTCACGGAGTGACGGCGGTGGAGGCAAAAAGCGGCTACGGCCTTGATCGGGAAACGGAACGGAAGCAGCTCCGCGTCATCAAACGGCTCGGGGAGGAAGGGATGCTGACAGTGGTTCCGACCTTCCTTGGTCCACATGCGATTCCTGACAGCATGGCCCCGGACGTCTTTTTACAGGACATGATCGATCTGCTTTCTGATATCAAGAACGAGAGCCTTGCCCGCTTTACGGATATCTTCTGTGAGACGGGCGTGTTCACGGTCGATCAGTCGCGTCGGTTTATGGAAGCATCGAAGAAACTCGGCTTCCCTGTCAAAATTCACGCCGATGAGATCGACGCGCTTGGCGGTACAGAGCTTGCTGTTGAACTGGAAGCGGTATCGGCGGATCATCTCGTCGCTGCGACGGAGGTTGGAATGGAAAAGCTTGCCGCCGGCCGGACGATTGCTGTGCTTCTTCCGGGCACGACCTTCTACTTAGGGAAAGATGCGTATGCCGATGCACGGAGGATGCTCGGGAAAGGGGCCGCCGTTGCCCTTGCGACCGACTTCAATCCTGGAAGCTGTGTCACCGAGAACCTGCAGCTCATCATGTCGCTTGCTGCGTTGAAGCTGAAGATGACAGCGGAGGAAATCTGGAATGCGGTGACGACGAACGCGGCCTGCGCCATCGGATTGGAAAACACGGCCGGCCGCATTGAAATCGGAGCGGCCGCTGATCTCGTACTTTGGGACATTCCGAACTACACGTACCTTCCCTATCATTACGGCGTGAACCATGCCCGTTCGGTTTGGAAGGACGGCCGGAACATTTGGGAAAAGAGGGATGCCGATGTCTTTCCGTTACGTTAAACCGGCAGGGGAAGCAGTTTTCAAAGACAGCCTGACGACGAAGATGGAGGACCGCATCGTTCCGTACCGCCAAGGAAAGGGGGCGGAAGCAGGGATCATCGGCCTGCCTTTGTCGAAGTCCTCGATTTCCCCGTCGACGGCATCGGAAGCGCCGGCTGCAATCAGGAAGGCGTTCCGGTCTTTGACCACTTACGCCTCCGGAAAAGGGGATTATGCAGGAACGATTCTCGATTTCGGCGATGTCCTCATGCATCCGACGGATATCGATGAGAATATTGCCAGGCTGAAAGAAAGCATCCGGGACATGTTGAAACAGGAGGCGTGTCATCGCTACATTATTCTCGGTGGGGATCACGGCATCAGCTACCCTTCGATCGCTGCCTTTCAGGAAAAATACGGCACGATCGGCGTGCTGCAGTGGGACGCCCATCACGATCTGCGTAACCTGGAGGACGGCGGACGAACAAACGGGACACCTTTTCGCAGTTTGCTGGAAGCAGGTATTCTGAAGGGTGAGCATCTAGTACAGATCGGTATCCGGGACTACTGTAACGCAGGAGCGTATGCGGAATATGGCGAAGAGAAAGGTGTACACGTGTACACGATGGAGGAAGTGGAACGGCAGGGCATCACGACGATTCTTCAGAAGGAAATAGCCCGGTTGAAAAAAGTGACGGACGCCGTCTATTTATCTGTCGATATGGATGTGGTCGACCAGGCCTTCGCACCGGGTTGCCCGGCAGCCGGACCGGGGGGAATAACATCGCGGGAGCTTATTTCAAGCATAGCGGCAGCCGCGGCAGATCCTTCGGTTAAAGCGATGGATCTTGTAGAAAACGATCCATCTAAGGATATCCGTGACATGACAAGTCGTTTGGCTGCCTATGCGATGATGACGTTCCTCCATGCGAAATAGATAGGCAGTCGACGATCGATGTGGTAAAGTATGGATATAAATCAGTTGCAAGGAGACAGAGGTACGGATGAAAGAAGTCATTTTGCTGTTAGCGGAGATCGTCAACATCTGGCATGAGGTGATCGCAGATTTTTCGTCCTCCATGGGGTGGACTCTGACGGATAAGGAACTGCATTTTTGGGTGATCGGGATACTTGGCATTATTGGCCTCGTATTCGTCGATATTCTTTTTCACATTCTCGCCAAGTGGAGCATTACGGCCATCTCGTTTCTATTCACCTTCGCCATGGTGCTGGTGTTCGTTTTCGCCGTCGAAATCCAGCAGAAGATCACAGGCAGCGGGAACATGGAATTCGGAGACGCTGTCGCAAGCGTACTCGGCTTTTTCCTCTTCTGCGGTATCTATATGATCCTGCGTTTGATTTCGAAGGCAGTGAAGCGGTGGATTGACAAGCGGGACGAGAAGTCCGCGGCATAAAGGAACCCCGGCTATTCCATATGGAATAGCCGTTTTTTTGTTTTATGTTCCAAAAGGACATAGCTGACGGCAGAGAAAAGGAGAGAAGACGATGGATATTAGGATAGATGATTTACAGGGACGGGAAGTGGCGGATTTACTGGAGGAACATCTTCAGATGATGAGGAGGCATTCGCCTCCGGAAAGTAAACATGCCCTTGATCTCGAGGCACTGCGCGCATCGGAGGTGACATTTTGGAGTGCCTGGGAAGATGGGGAGTTGGTTGGCTGTGCGGCATGGAAGGTGCTGGACAGAAAACATGTAGAGCTCAAGTCGATGAAAACGAAAGCTGGTCATGAACGGAAGGGCGTCGGCAGAAGTCTCCTCGCACACGTGCTGAAAGCAGCGAAGGAAGCGGGATACGAACGGGTCAGTCTGGAAACCGGATCGATGGAATACTTCAAACCGGCGCGGACGCTGTATGAGCGTTTCGGTTTCCATTACTGCGCCCCGTTTTCGGATTATACGGATGATCCAAACAGTGTCTTTCTGACAAAAGACCTGAAAGAATCATAGGATGTTATCATAAGAGAAGGAAGCTTTAGGGGGTGTAGGATAAGTGAAGCGGTTGTCTATTTTCTTAGGTGGTCTGTTGTTTGTTCTTTCTGCTCTGCCGATTCTTGGGGTATGGAACGGATTCGGCTCCGGTATTTCTGAATTTTTCTTCGGTATCAGCATCTTCCTGCCTGTTGTTTTCGCCATTGCCGGTCTGCTGTTCAGCATCTTCGGATCGAAGGGGACGTGGAAAGTGGTGCTGATCCTTCTCAATACGGCGAGCGTCATCTTCTGGGGGTTCGTCCTCTTCGTAGCCATCTTCGGATTTCAGAACCCTTGATACGTAAACAAAAAGGAACGAGGATTTCCATCCCGTTCCTTTTTTGTGTTTAGCAGCACGGCTGTTTCTTCTCCCGGAAGAAGCGGGTACTTGGGTTCTTTGGTTCCTTCTTGGCGATCGGAATGCGATACTCGTTATTGCGGCGACCGTACTCTAACTGCTTTTCTATGACATAAAAGGTCTCCATATCAGTTCTCTCCTCCGTTCGTGTCTGCTTTCGTATAGAAGAATTCCCACTCGTTGCCGTCCGGGTCCGTGATCCAGAACTTGTCCTGAAGCGCATAGCAGCAGTTCGTGTCCTTCTCTTCCCGAGTGAAGAAGCCGAGAGCTTCCAACCGGTGTTTCTGATGATCGATGTCTTCCTGTTGATCGACTTGAATACCGAAGTGGCCGACCTGATTGCCCGCGACTTCCGGTTTCTTATTAAGGGTGAAGTTCAGTCCGAGCCCTTCCGGTAAATATTTCGCATAGTCTTCTTCCTCCTTCACCGGGGTTTCACCGAAAACTTTGTTATAAAAAGCGATCGACTCCTCTAAATTGGTGACGTTCAATCCCACGTGTAAATTCATGTACTTTCCTCCATTCATCAACTTTTTTTGATTTATAAGGTAAAAAAATTAACCGCGACGGAACAGGCAGCATAGCTCTTCTGATAAAAGGTGGTTGATTTCTTTATGTTGGAGGGTGTAATAGCTCCATGTACCCCGTGTTTCTTTCTCGATCAGACCGGCATCCATCAAAATCTTCAAATGATAGGACAGCTTGGATTGCGGGAGCTCCAGCTTCTCAGACAAATCGCAGACGCATACTTCTCCGTATTCGGTAATTTCATGGAGGATGTGAAGGCGGCGTTTGTCTGCCAGCGCTTTGAACTTCTTCTCATAGAGCGCGAATGTATTCGTAAGGGATACATCTGTAAAGGCCATGTTCTCTTTCATGGAATCCTCCTCCTTCATCAATTTTTTTTGATGAATTAATCATATGTCAGAAAATTCGGTAAGTCAAGGATTATATTGGCAGTAAAAAAATAAGTTGCATATATAAGCATACACTTATATAATGGCGGTGGATGAAAGGGAGGGGAAGGGTATGGAGCCGAAGACGATCGATTTGGAAAATGCCGCAAAAACGCTGAAGCTGCTTGGAGACAAAACGCGCTTGACGATCCTCGGGATGATCAAGGGCGGCGAGTGCTGCGTGTGTGAGTTTGTGGAAGTGCTGCAGATGAGCCAGCCGTCCATCAGTCAGCATTTGCGGAAGCTGAGAGACGCCGGTCTCGTAAAGGAGCGCCGCAGCGGGCAGTGGGTTTTTTATTCGTTGAATGAAGCACATGAGACGTATTCGATCATCGAGCAGGTGTTAAACCAAATACCTGATCAAAGAGATAAATTAAGAGCATTGGAAGAAGCAGGACTGCGAATCCAGTGCGACATCTAGGGGGATGCACGTGAGTTCAGCCATTATTGCCATCATTATTTTCCTGATCACCCTGACATTGGTGATCTGGCAGCCGAAGAACTTGGGGATCGGCTGGTCAGCCTGCGGGGGAGCCGTGCTTGCCCTCCTGTTCGGTGTCGTCGATTTCCAGGACGTCGCTGATGTGACAGGCATCGTCTGGAATGCCACTTTAGCGTTTATAGCGATCATCATCATATCCTTGATTCTGGATGAGATCGGATTTTTTGAGTGGGCTGCGTTACATATGGCCCGCATTGCCAAAGGAAACGGAAAGAAAATGTTTATTTACGTCATCCTGCTCGGGGCGCTCGTTTCTGCCCTGTTTGCCAATGATGGGGCGGCTCTGATTCTGACACCGATTGTACTCGCAATGGTCAGGAATCTGAACTTCAAGGAAGCGATGATTTTGCCGTTCATCATGGCGAGCGGCTTCATTGCCGATACCGCTTCCCTGCCGCTTGTCGTCAGTAACCTTGTGAATATTGTATCTGCAGATTTCTTCGGCATTGGTTTCGTAGAATATGCTTCGCGTATGATCGTGCCGAACTTGTTCTCGATTGCGGCGAGCATCCTCGTCCTCTTCCTGTTCTTCCGGAGGAGCATTCCGGGAACGTACGAGGTAAGTCAGCTGCAGGAGCCGAAAAGGGCAATCAAAGATCCTAAAATGTTCCGCCTGTCATGGGGCGTCCTTGCTGTGCTGCTCATCGGGTACTTCGCCAGTGAGCCGCTTGAGATTCCGGTTTCCATCATTGCCGGCATCGTGGCGATTTTCTTCCTGCTGATGGCGAGGAGAAGTGCAGCAGTGGAAACGGCAAAGGTCGTCAAAGGTGCGCCTTGGGCGATCGTGTTCTTCTCGGTCGGCATGTATGTCGTTGTATATGGACTGCGGAACGTCGGGTTGACCGACGTACTGGCAGAGGTCATTCAGTACACAGCGGATCAAGGATTGTTTGCAGCGACTATTTCCATGGGATTCATCGCAGCGATTCTTTCTTCGGTCATGAACAACATGCCGACTGTGATGATCGATGCACTGGCCATTGCAGGAACCGATACATCCGGGACAATCAGGGAAGCGTTGATCTATGCCAACGTCATCGGTTCGGATCTAGGTCCGAAAATCACTCCGATCGGGTCGCTTGCTACATTGCTTTGGCTCCACGTCCTTTCTTTGAAAGGCGTCAAGATTTCATGGGGATACTATTTTAAAGTTGGTGTGATTCTGACGGTACCGACGTTATTCATCACACTGACCGGCCTTTATATCTGGCTGTTACTCTTATAAACCAACACGAAGGAGATGGAAATTATGTCAAACAAACCAGTTATTTATTTTCTATGTACAGGAAACTCCTGCCGCAGTCAGATGGCGGAAGGGTTCGGAAAGAAATACCTTGGGGAGAAATACGATGTGCGTTCAGCGGGAATTGAAGCACACGGATTGAACCCGAATGCCGTGAAAGCGATGAAGGAAGTGGACGTCGATATTACCGATCAAACATCCGACATCATCGATTCTGATATTTTGAACAACGCCGCTTATGCGATTACGCTGTGCGGGGATGCTAACGACAAATGTCCGATGACGCCGCCGCATGTGACACGCTTCCACTGGGGATTCGATGACCCTGCCAAAGCAGAAGGTACCGAAGAAGAGAAGTGGGCTTTCTTCCAGCGCGTCCGTGATGAAATCGAAGCTCGAATTCAGGAGTTTGCTGAGACAGGCAAATAATCAGAAGAAGCCGCCGGGACGGAATCGTTTTGGCGGATTTTTCTATACATAGAAGGAGAGAAGGTGCAGGGATGGGAAGAGAGGTTGTTGTGGAACCTATGCTTCCGGAAGATTGGGAGCAGGTGCGGGCCATTTATGAAGCAGGAATAGCGACAGGGAATGCAACCTTCCAGAAGGAGGTCCCATCTTGGGATGACTGGGATGCCGGACATGCTTTGGAGTGCCGAATCGTCGCAAAACGCGACGACGAAATTATCGGTTGGGCGGCCTTGAGTCCCGTGTCGAGCAGATGTGTGTATGCAGGTGTGGCGGAAGTCAGCGTCTACGTCCGCCCGGAAAGCAAAGGGCAGGGAGTGGGCAGCAAATTATTGGAGCAGCTGATTGAGGCGAGTGAAGCGCATGGCTTTTGGACATTACAGGCTGGGATCTTCCCTGAGAACGGTTCCAGCATAGCGATCCATAAGAAAAACGGATTCCGGGAAGTCGGACGCCGTGAACGGATCGGCAGGATGGACGGCATCTGGCGTGATACGGTGTTTCTGGAAAGACGAAGTAATAGAATAGGGTTGGATTGAAAACAGTCTGGTGTCCCAGGCTGTTTTTTTATTGAATGAATGGAAAGGTGTTCGTAAGGGAATGTACTTGGCTGGTCTTTCATAATTAGTACGTGGAAAGTGAGAAATGAAACGTATTGTACTCAATAGGAATTTTTGAAATGATTGGATTATAACCAGGTAGGAGAGAAAGGAAGATATTTATGTGGAGTGTGGTTTATTATGTACTGGCTGTTCTAATCTTCTCTGCACTTTGGAAAGGGATGGATCTTGTGTGGAATGCCTTCGTCCCGCTGAATTATAAAACCAATTTGATCGCCGTTATTTTTGTGATCCCGCTTATGATCATCATATCCTTATTACTCGCTTCTTTTATAAAAAAAGCTCTGAAGAATGGATGAAATCCCTCCGCTTGAAAGAATCCAAGAAGAGGGAATAAGGATAGTGCTTGGATTAAAGAACTCTGGCAAGTCCCCGCTCAAATGCGGAGAGGTGGTTGACGGAAGCGTTGCGTAAGGAGTTGAAAACGATTCGGATGTCTGGAGGCAGCTGGAAAGTTAGAAATTTTTCGTACATCGCGATATTATCGATTTCTCCTTGAACTCCGGCGGCATAGGCGGCTTTTATTGTCTCCGGAGTGGTGACAAGGGAGGCGGATGTGTCTTCCGGTAAAGGGATTTGGTAACGGTCGAACAGCTGCCATAATGCGTAAATATGTCTCATTTCTGCTTCTTTTATTTGCACAAAAGTACGGATGCTGCCGAATTTATTTATTATATCTGCATACCTCGCCTGAGCCAGGTATTCATCCTGAAGGGCGTAGGTCAACATTTGGGGGATGGTCAATGTCGCTGCATTTAACGCACCAACAGCGCCGTAATCTTGACGGATAGACCGTTTATGGCTGTCGTAGGGAGTGTTATACATGGATCTTCCTCCTTTTTATTAAATTATGTGCAGGACGTTTCGGAGGTTCGTTGTCTATTTTCTTCGGACCCTTTAGAGAGTAGACGGATTCTGCCTATCTTCTCGGTAACCTAAAAAACCCCGCATCCTAATCAAGGATGCGGGGTTTTTTATCATTTACCGAAATTCACAATCATGTCGTGCGCTTTCTGGACTTCTTCGTCGCTCATGTAAATCAGGTACATGCCGTTTGTCATCCGGCCTTCCCCGCTCATCTGATACGTAGAGGATTCCTTGCGGGCACTGCTGTATTTCGTCGCCAGACGGCGCATATCACTGAACTCCATGTTCGTGCTGACATTGCTGCCGAGGACGTCGAGAATGTCGTTGATCTTATTGACGACGTTCAAGCTGGCACCTTTGTTGATGATGCCCTGGATGACCTGCCGCTGGCGTTCGTTCCGGCCGAGGTCGCCTTGAGGGTCTTCTTTACGCATCCGAACATAGGCGAGCGCTTCACGTCCGTCGAGATCAAGCTCCCCTTCTTCAAAGGTGAAGTTGCCGGACTTGAAGGCGCGGTCGTTCTGAACGGTTACACCGTTCACCGCATCCACGACCTGGGAGAGTCCTTCCATATTGACGCGGACGTAGTAATCGAGGTCGATATCGAGAAAGTTCTCGACGGTATCGACGGCCATATCGCTTCCACCATAGGCGTAGGCGTGGTTGATCCGCGTAACGCGGCCGTCGCCTGCAATTTCAGTTCTCGTATCCCGCGGGATGCTGACCATCTGCATCTGATCATTGTTCGGATCGAGGGTCATCACGATCATCGTATCAGAGCGTCCGACATCGTTTTCCCGTTCATCGACACCGAGAAGGAGAATATTCAACGGTTCCTTCTTGTCGACCTTCGCTTTCGTTTCTTCGGTATCGATCGACGATACGTCTTCATGTAGATCCTGATTCACGGTCGCCCGTACATTATGGAATATCGTATATAAGTAAATGCCTCCGCCTGCCAGCACGAGAGCTAACAGGACTAAGAGGACTTTCCAGCGTTTCTTCTTTTTACGTTTGCTGCGTTTGAGCTCTTTGCGCCCCATTCCTCCACCCCTTCTCTAAAAAAAGCGTACTTCTATATTATACGTTTTTTGTAGAATCATGTAAAAGCATGTTTTTAAGAAAAGTGCTACTATTAACTAAATAGTGCGAATAATGAGGGGGATCTTATGGGAATTCATATCGGTGTCGATCTCGGCGGGACGAACGTCCGCACGGGAATCGTACAGGAAGATGGAACGGTCGAACAACTCATTCAGGAGAAGACGGAAGTGGAAAACGGGGTGGACCGGACGCTTGAAAAAATGATCGACATGATTGAGAGGACCGCCGGCGGCCGAACGATTGATACCATCGGCATCGGAGCTCCTGGTCCGCTCGACCCGCACCGTGGAGTCATTCTCGATCCGCCGAACCTGCCGGGATGGGAAGAGGTGGCGCTGGTGGAACGAATGGAGTCCCACTTCGGCGTCGATGTCCAGTTGGACAACGATGCCAATGCCGCGGCGCTCGCCGAAGCGAAATTCGGAGCTGGCAGAGACTATACGAGTGTTTTCTACATAACGGTGAGTACCGGTGTCGGCGGGGGATTAGTGATCGACGGCCGGGTGTTCAGCGGGGCGCAGGGCTACGCCGGGGAAATCGGCAACATGATCCTGCAGCCGAACGGCTATCAATACAGCAACCTCAATAAAGGATCGCTCGAAAGCTATGCAAGCGGCACGGCGATCGGAAAGAGAGCGGAAGAGTTATACGGCATCGAAGGCGGAGCGGAGCGTGTCTTTGAACTCGTGAAGGAAGGGAAAGAGGAGGCGCAGCACATTGTCGAGGAAGCGGTTGATTTCCTGGCAATGGCGATTGCGAATCTCACCCACATCATCAATCCGGAAGTATTCGTCCTTGGAGGCGGTGTGATGAATGCAGGGGATTTGATCTGGGTTCCTCTCGAGGAGCGGGTGAAGGAGTACCTTTTTCCCGGCCTGATTCCGGAAATCAAGCTCAAGCGTGCAGAGCTGGATGGACATGCCGGCGTCATCGGTGCCGCCCTGCTCCCGCTTCAGAAAAAGTAATAGACTCGTCCGTGCTAATCCATTCCCGCCCGGCATAAGATGGTATAAGCTATCTTTTCTGGAGGAATGTCTGAGTGAGAACGCGTGTCTGGCTGTTGTTGGGGATCGTTCTGCTTACGGGATGTATGGAAAGCGCGACACAGCGGTCGATTGATGAGTTCAAAATGCCTGTGACCAATGCTTTGCACTTCGTCTACTTCTATGAGGGGGACCCGCCGGAGGAAAAGGTGCGCTCCCGGCTGAACGGGATGAAAGTGTTCCTTGCCCGGAAGAGCGTGCAGGCCGAAGTCACCTACCAGCCGTTGACGGAGGACAATGAGTATAAGGAAACGTTGAATGTGGAAGACAAACAAATCGTCGTTTTCGATTACAAGGGGATCCGGTTCCAGGCGAGAAACCTCGACGTCCTGGAGGGAATGGTCCTCCAATTTGCTAATAACGGATAATTAAAAAGGAAACCAGCGTCTGCTGGTTTCCTTTTCAGTTTGTGGAAGGAGTATTTATAAGGAAGGAGCGGACGGACTCCGTAAACGGACATCAAACCCCTGACATTCTTCGTATTTCCTTTATCTCCTGTTAATCGGTCCTGATTTATCGGGAGAAGAATTCTTCTAACACGAGGACACAGGCACCGATGGCGGAGGCGTTGGCTCCGAGCTTCGAGAGCACGATTTCCGTTTCTTTCGCCTTTATCGTCAAGCCGCGCGACTGGATCGTCTCACGAAGACCCTCTAATAAAAAGTCACCCGATCTCGCAACACCGCCGCCGACGATGATCCGTTTCGGGTTCAGCGTGTGTATCAAATTGGCGAGGCCGATGCCTAAGTAGCGGCCTGTTTGGTTCAACAGCTGGATACTGAAGGCGTCGCCTTGCAGTGCCGCTTTGTGGACGGTCGCACCATCCACTTTTTCGAGGTCATGGTCGACCAGTTCGGTGATCAAGGAAGGCTTGCCTGTTTTCAGTTCCTTCCGTGCCCGGTCAGCGATGGCGGGTCCGGCCGCGAATGTCTGAAGGCAGCCGTAGTTGCCGCACGGGCACTTCGTTCCGGATAGATCAATAGTGACGTGGCCGATTTCTCCTGCCAGGTGGTTTTCCCCGTGGAATAGTTTGCCGTTGATCATGATCCCGGCACCGATTCCGTTTCCTACATTAATGCCGACGAGGTTATCGGCATCGTTGCCGTTTCCGAACCAATACTCCCCGAGCGTCATCGTATGGGCGTCGTTCTCGACTTTGACGATCATGTTGAATTCCTTCTCCAACTCTTCCTTGATCGGGATATCATATAGCTGGAAGGAGGGGGCGAATAGGGATGTCCCCTCTTCCGGATCGACGATTCCGTGCATACCGATGCCGATACCGAGAAACTTGTGTTCATCTCCATCGCCGCAGGTCAACAGCTCACGGATGCCGCTCTTCATCGTCGAGATAATATCTTCCTTGGACGGATTCAGCGGTATCGCGAGTTGGAAATCACGCTTCAGCTCACCGAACAGGTTCGTGACGACGAATTTCATCTGATTCGTACCGACATCGACGCCGAGAATATAGAACTGGTCGGCATTGATAGCGAGCAGCGTCGGTTTGCGCCCGCCTTTGGACTCTCCCTGCGTCGTTTCGATGACGAATTTCGTCTGAATCAGCTCTTTGACGATGTTGCTGACCGTCGGGGGAGTGAGGCGTGTCTGTTTTGCAATATCAGCTCTTGAAATGGGGCCGTGCTCACGGATCATGTTCAAAATGATCGAGCGGTTGATCGATTTCATCAACTGGAAGCTGCCCCGTGTATAGTTGGTATTCATAGGATTCCTCCACTATTCATTCTTCGTTTAGCATACCACAAATTCCACTTTTTTAATTAATTTTATTAAGTTGTGAAGAAAGTCCTGTTTGAGGAATCGGGAAAGATGGACATATTTTAACGTCTTAAACGCCTTGGTGATAGGACATAAGGCCGTTACATAAGAATATTTAAAAAATTTACGAAAGGATAGCAGACAAAGCTAGGAAGCTGTGTTACTATTTACATAAATTAAATTAATTAACAAAGTCAAAACGTTGAAATGTAAGCGTTTCTATAGACGGGAGACATAGGAAAGGGTTGGTGAACAGTGTTGATTCATATACACGAAGCGGAGAAACAGTTCCATCTGACAAACGGAAAGATCAGCTATATCTTTCATGTCATGCGGAACGGACAGCTTGGACATTTGTATTACGGCAAAGCCATCCGGGATCGATCCGGATTTGCGAGGTTTCAGGATTATGAGACGGTCGCACCGTCCAGTACGCACGTCTATGAAGGAGAGCTCGGATTCTCAATGGAAACGATCCTTCACGAAGCGACAGCTTATGGGAAAGGAGATTTTCGAGAGCCGGCGGTGAAGCTGGAAGCAGCCGACGGCTCGTACGTTTCTGATTTCCGATTTGACCGTTACCACCTGGAAAAAGGCAAAGCGAAGCTGCCGGGACTTCCTGCGACATTCGCGGAGGAGGAAGAAGCGGAGACGCTGACGATCACGCTTAAAGATGAACCATCCGGTGTAGAATGGGACCTTTCCTATACAATCTTCCGGGACCATCCCGTCCTTTCAAGGAGCAGTATCCTCCGAAACGATGGAACAGAGAAGGTGAAGGTGGAGCGGCTGATGTCCCTGACCGTCGATCTTCCGGACAGCGCGTATGACATGGTCCATTTGGCAGGAGCCTGGTCGCGCGAGCGTCATATCGAAGAACGTCCGCTCCGTCCTGGTATCCAGTCGATCGGCACGAGCCGCGGAGCGAGTTCGCATCAGCACAACCCTTTTCTCGCGTTGAAAAGAAAGGGAGCGACCGAGTTTGCCGGCGAAGTACTCGGGTGTCAGTTCGTATACAGCGGCAATTTCCTCGGGGAAGTGGAAGTCGATCATTACGACCGGACGCGGGTGTCGATGGGAATCAACCCGGACACATTCACGTGGCATCTGGAAAGCGGAGCCTCGTTCCAGGCGCCGGAAGCGGTCCTCGTCTATTCGGAAAACGGGATGAACGGGATGAGTCAGGCGCTGCACGCGCTTCATCATGGTCATTTAATCGCACCGAGATGGCTCGAAAAAGAACGTCCGATCCTCATTAACAACTGGGAGGCGACTTACTTCGACTTCGATGAAGCGAAGCTTGACGCTTTTGCAGAGGAAGCGAAAGATCTCGGCATTGAATTGTTTGTCCTCGATGACGGTTGGTTCGGGAAGCGGAACGATGATACGACATCGCTCGGTGATTGGTTCGTTGATGAAGCCAAGCTGCCGAACGGAATCGGTGCATTAGCGAAGCAGGTGAAGGCGAAAGGGCTGCAGTTCGGTTTGTGGTTTGAACCGGAGATGGTCAGTCCTGTCAGTGACTTGATTAAGGAACATCCGGAATGGGTCGTCGGTGTACCTGGACGCCACCAGACGCTGGAACGGAACCAGAAGGTGCTGGATTATGCCAATCCGGAGGTCGTCGACTACTTGTTCAGCCGGATGGACAGCATCATCAAGGAAACGAAGCTCGACTACATCAAATGGGATATGAACCGGAACATCACAGAACCGTTCTCCCCGCATCTCGAGCATCAGGGGGAGTTCTTCCACCGCTATATTCTTGGAGTCTATGATTTGTATGAGCGCTTGACGTCGGCACATCCGGACGTTTTGTTCGAATCATGTGCCGGAGGCGGGGGACGCTTCGATGCCGGCCTTCTGTATTATGCCCCGCAGGCGTGGGCTAGTGATGACACCGATGCTGCCGAGCGTCTGAAGATCCAGTACGGCACCTCGATTGCTTATCCGCTGTCAAGCATCGGATCGCATATATCTGCTGTACCGAACCACCAGACGTCGCGCGAGACGCCGATGAAGTTCCGCAACGATGTCGCGGTTTTCGGAACGTTCGGATATGAGCTCGATCCGTCCGGTTTGACCGAAGAAGAGAAGTTGGAAGTCCGCCGCCAGATCAAAGAGTTCCAGAACGTCCGCCGCTTGATTCAGACTGGCACCTTCCACCGGCTGCTCAGCCCGTTTGATGGAGAAGAAACCGCCTGGATCGTCGTGTCGGAGGATGGTACGAAGGCGCTTGCCGGCTGGTATCGCCAGACGTATCACCCGAATCCGAAGCAGGATCAGGTTTTGAAGCTTACCGGACTCGATCCGGACGCAGCTTATAGAGTCACAGGGCAGGATACGGTTTATTACGGGGATGAATGCATGTACCGCGGCCTTCCGCTTCCCGTCGAGTTCAACGGGGCGAATGCACCGCAGGCAGAGCGGGCCGGAGATTTTCAGTCCCAGCTGTTTTTAATCGAAAAGGTAGAAGAATAGAAGGGAGAAGGAGTCGGAATGAAACAATTACGAGATGCGTTCGCAGAGAAGTTCGGCGGGGGCCAGGGGGCATTGCTGTTCTTCGCACCGGGCCGGGTCAATTTGATCGGAGAACATACGGATTACAACGGAGGGCACGTCTTTCCATGCGCCCTGAGTGTCGGGACATACGCTGTCGCGAGAAAACGAGAAGATACGAAACTTCGGTTTTATTCGATGAATTTCCCGGAAAAAGGAATCATCGATGCTGATATAGAAGAATTAACATATGAGGAAAAGCACGACTGGGCCAATTATCCGAAGGGAGTCATCGCTGCCTTCAAGAAGCACGGCTATGCGGTTTCTTCCGGCTTTGATATTGCCTTTTTCGGAAATATCCCGAACGGGGCAGGGCTTTCTTCGTCCGCTTCGATCGAGCTTGTCATGGGAACAGTGCTTGAGGAGACGAGCGATTGGTCGGTGGACAGAGTGGAGATGGTGAAGCTTGCGCAGGAGGCGGAGAACGAATTCGTCGGCGTCAACTGCGGCATCATGGACCAGTTCGCTATCGGTATGGGAAAACGGGACCATGCGGTTCTATTGAATTGTAATACGCTCGACTACCGCTACACTCCGGTAGAGCTTGATTCTCACGCGCTGATTATTGCTAATACGAACAAGCGCCGAGGACTTGCAGACTCCAAATATAATGAACGGCGCTCGCAATGCGAGACAGCTCTTGCAGCCTTGCAGACTGAGCTTAAGATTCACAGCTTAGGAGATTTGACAGAGGAGGCATTCGAAGCGCACAAACATCTGATAGACGATCCCGTCGTACAGAAGCGCGCAAAGCATGCCGTTTATGAAAACCGTCGTACCATCAAGGCGGTCGATCTGCTTGATCAGGGGGACATCGAAGGTTTCGGTGCGCTGATGAATGACTCGCACCGCTCCCTGCGCGATGATTATGAAGTGACGGGTCGCGAGCTCGATGCCCTTGTCGAAGCAGCCTGGGCGGAAGGGGCAGTCGGATCCCGCATGACCGGTGCAGGTTTCGGCGGCTGTACGATCAGTATCGTGAAGAAGGATGACGTTGATTCCTTCCTTACGAATGTCGGAGATCGATACAAAAAGGCGGTCGATCTCGAAGCAGATTTCTACGTGGTGGAAATCGGAGATGGAGCGAAACGTATGGAGGAGGAAAGAATATGACCATTCTCGTATGTGGAGGAGCAGGATATATCGGCAGCCACGCGGTGGCGGAGCTGCTGGACAGGAAAGAAAAGGTGGTTGTCGCAGACAACCTCCAGAAGGGGCATGAGCCGGCCATTCTGGAAGGAGCGGACTTTTACAACGGGGATTTGAGAGATGAAGCATTTCTCGACCGTGTTTTTCAAGAGAATGAGATTGCGGCGGTGATTCATTTTGCCGCTGATTCCCTCGTCGGTGAAAGTGTGGAAGATCCATTGAAGTATTATGATAACAACGTCTACGGAGCCGTCGCTCTCCTGAAGAGCATGGCCAAGCACGGCGTCGATAAGATCGTCTTCTCTTCGACGGCTGCCGTCTACGGGGAACCGGAACAGGTGCCGATCCAGGAGACGGACCGGACAGTTCCGACTAATCCATACGGCGAAACGAAGCTCGCCATTGAGAAGATGCTGCGCTGGACGGAAGAAGCACACGGCATCAAGCATGTCGTCCTCCGTTACTTCAATGTTGCCGGTGCGGATCCGGATGGAAGGATCGGGGAAGATCACCGGCCGGAGTCCCATTTGATTCCGATCATTCTGCAGGTCGCCCAAGGGAAGAGGGAGAAAATCATGATGTTCGGGGATGATTATGACACACCGGACGGCACATGTATCCGTGACTACATTCACGTCAACGACCTTGTCGATGCCCACCTGCTGGCACTGGCGAAGCTTGAAAAATCAGGAGAAAGTGCGACCTACAACCTTGGCAACGGGAACGGCTTCAGTGTGAAGGAAGTCGTCGACGCTGCCCGCAGAGTGACGGGGCATCCGATTCCTGCCGAAGTGGCACCGAGAAGAGCGGGTGATCCGGCTCAGCTCGTCGCATCTTCCGAAAAAGCGATGGAAGAGCTCGGCTGGATACCGAAATATGCCGGTCTTGAAACGATGATCCAAACCGCCTGGAATTGGTTCCAGCAGCATCCAAACGGTTACGGCGGGAAGGAGTGAAGCAAATGGCTGTCTACGAAGATATCGAACGTCTGATTCAGTTCGGTTTGAACAAAAAGATGATTTCTGTCTGGGATGTCGATTACGTCAGGAACCAGCTGTTCCGTGTCATGGAACTTACAGGGAAAGGGCCGGTTCGTATCAACGACGCAGTAGCGTTGGAGAGTCCGGTGCCGGTGCTGGAGCGTCTGTTGGACGATGCAGCGGCACGCGGGGTTCTGGAAGAGGATACGACGACAGACCGTGATCTTTTTGATACGAAGCTGATGGACTGTCTCATGCCGCGGCCGTCGGAGGTCATCCGGGATTTCTATCACAAATTCGAGAAAGAGGGACCGGAAGCGGCAACGGATTATTTTTATCAGTTGTCTCAGGATGCCCACTATATACGTACGGACCGGATTGCAAAGAACAAACACTGGTACAGCGCGACGGAGTACGGGAACTTGGAAATAACGATCAACCTGTCGAAGCCGGAGAAGGATCCGAAGGCGATTGCGGCGGCAAAAGCTGCACCGCCGTCGGAAGCATACCCATCCTGTCTGTTGTGTAAGGAGAACGTCGGCTATGCAGGAAGGCTCGATCATCCGGCGCGCGATAACCACCGCATCATTCCGATCGATCTGGAAGGAGAGCATTGGTTCCTGCAGTATTCGCCGTATGTGTATTACAACGAGCATGCCATCGTCCTCTCGCGTGACCACCGGCCGATGAAGATATCGAAGGAGGGCTTCGATCGTCTGCTGGATTTCACGGATCAGCTGCCACATTATTTCGTCGGATCGAATGCGGACCTGCCGATTGTGGGTGGTTCCATTCTGAGCCATGACCACTTCCAGGGCGGGCACCATGAATTCCCGATGGCGAAAGCCGAGGAACAGGAAAGCTATCGCCTGCCACGCTTTTCAGATGTGGAGGTGTCGATCGTACGCTGGCCGATGTCGGTGCTTCGTGTGAAGGGAGCGGACCGGCACCGGGTATCAGAACTCGGGGAAGTGATTTTACAATCGTGGCGTGCTTATTCCGATGAGGAAGCGGGTATTTATGCAGAAACGGCGGGGGAGCCGCACAATACGGTCACGCCGATTGCAAGGTACCGGGATGGTCAGTATGAGCTCGACCTTGTCTTGCGGAACAATCGTACGAGTGAAGAGCACCCGCTGGGTATTTTTCATCCGCATGAAGAGGTGCACCATATTAAGAAGGAGAATATCGGCTTGATCGAAGTGATGGGGCTGGCAGTGCTGCCCGGCCGTCTCGTAGAGGAAATGGAGAAATTGGCCGATGCAATCATGGAGAGCCGTCTGCAGGATGCTGCCAAGGAAGAGGCGACGGCGAAGCATGTCCCGTGGGCACTCGGCATCGATTGGGACAGGTCGTCCAGGGAGGCACTGTGGTCGCAGATCGAGCAGGAAATCGGCAGACGCTTCTCGGAAGTACTTGAGCATGCCGGTGTGTTCAAAAGAGATGAGGCCGGCCAGAAGGCGTTCCGCCGGTTCATCAAACAAATCGTATAAGGAGGAAGAGAACATGATCGATGTATCGACTTATCATAAGAAGAAGTACAAAGGGCTCGAGGCCGTGGTGTTGGAGAATTCCTACGTACGCTGTGCCATCCTGCCGGCTTACGGCGGGAAAATGGTGAGTCTGTATGATAAGGAAATCAATCATGAGTGGCTCTATCAGGCGAAGGATAAGCAGTTGACGGTCCCGCCTTATGGAGCGGATTTCTCCAAGTATGACTCCAGCGGATTCGATGAAATGTTTCCGGGAATCGACCGCGGTCCGCATCCGCTGTCGTGGAAAGAAGTGCCGGATCACGGGGAAGTGTGGGCACTTCCCTGGGAGTACAAAGAGAACAACGGCTGTATCGAGATGTATGTAGACAGTCCGGTGTTTCCGTATCGTTTGAAGAAAAAAGTCGGGCTGTATAAGAACGTCGTCGTAACGTCCTATGAAGCGAAAAACTACGGCGATGAGCCGTTTCCGTTCATCTGGACGCCGCATGCGCTGCTTAATTACAACGAGCATACGGAGATCGAAGTTCCGGAGGGCGCCGATAAGGTGATGAATGTGGAGAAAGGTACGAAGCATCTCGGGGATTGGGGGACGGTCCATGATTATCCGGTTACGACATCCTTGTCTACCGGGGAGAAGATCGATCTCTCGAAGCTTGAACCTCTCGAGGAAGGAACGATGGAGAAGTTCTATTTCACTGAACCGCTGCAAAAAGGGTGGTGCACGCTTTCCCAGCCGGAGCTCGGCAGGAAGCTGACGTATGATTTTCCGGAGGAGATGGTGCCTTATCTCGGCATCTGGAAGACACGCGGCGGCTACCGCGGGGAGCATAACGTCGCGCTTGAGCCGTGCACAGGCGTCTACGATGACGTGTACGTGGCGGACAAGATCGGGAAGGCTTCCTACATTCCTCCAAAAGGAACATATAAATGGACATTGACGATAGAAACGGGGGAGCGTTAGATGACATATTTGGGAGTCGATTATTATCCGGAGCATTGGCCGGAGGAAATGATCGATGAAGACATCAATGGAATAAAAGGGCTGGGTGCGAATATCGTCCGGATCGGTGAATTCGCCTGGCATAGGATGGAACCGGAAGAGGGAAGATTCGACTTCTCCTATTTCGACGGGGTTATGAAGAAGTTGAAGGAAGCGGGGCTGTCCGTCATGTTCGGCACGCCGACAGCGACGTTTCCGGCCTGGCTCGCGAAGAAACATCCGTCTATCCTGTCAGAGGATGAACAGGGACAGACGCGTGTCTTCGGAGGCCGCCGGCAGTACTGCTTCAATTCTGATAAATACAAGGAATATGCGGCGAGGATCACAAGGGAACTCGTCGCCCATTACAAGGAGGAAGAGGCGATCATCTCCTGGCAGATCGATAATGAGATCGGTCACGAAGGCAGCGACCTCTGCTATTGCGATCAATGCCACCAGGCATTTCAAAAGTATTTGGAAAAGAAATATGCTTCCATTGAGGAATTGAATGAGACGTGGGGGACGATTTTCTGGGGACAGACGTACAACGACTTCTCGGAAATTCCTCATCCAAAGCCGACGATCACCACACACAATCCAAGTTTGAAGCTGGAGTGGGCGCGGTTCCGTTCTTACTCCATCAACAGCTTCACTCATGAGATGACGGAGATTGTAAAAGAGTGTAAAGGCGGGCATCAGACGGTGACGACGAACGTGTCGGGAGGTTTCTTCAATAAATCGTTCGACCATGAAGAAAACGTAGAGCCGATGGACTTCGTTTCTTATGATAACTACCCGGTGTGGGGCGGCCTTGAGAAGCCGGTACCGCGGGAATCCATCGCGATGACCCATGATTTCAACCGGGGGCTGCTCGATCAGAACTATTGGATCGTGGAGGAACTGATGGGCGCGCAGGGGCACGACGTCATCGGCTATCTGCCACGGCCGGACCAGGCGAAGATGTGGTCGTATCAAGCCTTCGCCCACGGCTGTTCCAATATGCTCTACTTCCGCTGGCGCGGGATGACGAAGGGAGCCGAGCAGTTCTGCTTCGGTGTCGTCGATCATGATAACGTTTACGGACGGAAGTATAAGGAAGTCCAATCGCTGTTTTCATCGATCAAAGATCATTCTCGACTGCTGGATGCGAAGATTGAAGCGGACGTAGCGGTTCTGTATGATTACGATAATATTTGGTCATGGCGCGCTCAGATTCAGAGTAAAGATTTCGATTTCAATGAAGAACTGCTGCGACTCTATCGTCCGTTCTATCAGTGGAACACGGCGATCGACGTCATTCCTGCCGGTCGGGACTTCAGCGGTTACAAAGTCGTCGTCGTACCTGTTATGCAGATGATGGAACAGGGGCTCGCGGACCGGCTTCATGCATTCGCAGACAGAGGCGGAACGGTCATTTTCTCCTATCGTACGGGACTGAAGGACAAAGACAACAACATCCGCCTCGGAGAAACCCTTCCGGGGCCTGTCAGCAAGCTCGTCGGTGCAAGAGTCGAGGAGATTGAATCACTCACAAAAGAACATCGTCTCGCTATCCGCGGGGAAGAAGAATGGGAAGGTGCCGCCGCTTATGTATCCGTTTGGCGCGACCTGCTCGTTGCGGAAGAAGCGGAAGTCCTGTTCCGTTACACCGACACGTTCTACAAGCAGTTTGCTGCGGTAACGCGGAACCGCTACGGAAGTGGAGATGTCTACTACATCGGCGGCGGTCTCGATGCAGATACGCTGAAAGAGCTTGTCCAGCCGATTATAGAGAAGCACGGAATCTTCCACGTAGAGTCGGAAGAGGATGTAGAAGTATACCGCCGCACAAGCGAAGAGGGAAGCTTCCTGTTCGTCATGAACCACGGCGAAGAAGTCCGCTCCTTCGAGGATGTGGAGCTCGCTCCATACGAAAGTCGGATCATCAAACAAGAGTAGAAGAAAAAGACCGAACGCCTCTGCTGCGTTCGGTCTTTTTTGTTTATGGTTGGAAGGGACCTGCACTTAAGGAGAATGGAGCTGTTGTATGGCAGAGGGCGGAGGGAAATGGGGAGACTATCTCCTTAAAACAGGAAGATGGCCAGGGTAGTGGATGCGATCAGGCCGAGGAGGACGGGGAAGAAGTTCTTCCGGACGAGTTCCATCACGGGCACGCCGCAGAAACCGGCAATCGCAATCAAGGACGACCAGGCGATGATCGTTCCTCCTCCCGTCCAGATCGATCCCATCTGTCCGATGGCAGCAAGCGTTTCGACATCGATCTGACCGTTCGCAAGCGAAGCCGATAATGCACCGGTCAGAGGGAGGCCGGAGAATCCGGAACCGTCGAGCCCTGTGATGATCCCGATCAGAAGAATCGAGAATGCAGTCCAAACGGCGCTCTCCGGCAGGAACTGCTGGATCGACTGGACAAGGTCGAACAACAGCGACGGGGCGGAATCGGCGGACAGGACCAGGATATCTTTAGCGAAATCCGCACTTCCGAGAAAGAAGAAGCCGGCAATCGGAATGACCGGTCCCATCGCCCGGAAAGCGAAAACGAAGCCTTCGGTCAAGTGTTTGCTGACATCATCAAGCGCCCGCAGTTTTCCGTGGGCGGTCGCAGAAAGCAGAAGAAGCAGGACGGCGACACCCCCGATAAAGGCAGCACCGGTTCCTCCTTCAAACCCGCCCATTCCGCCGGAAGTCACCTTCGTAGTGACCATGTAGATCATGATCGCCAGCATAGCGAGTGGGACGAGAATGGCGAAAAGTCTGCTGAAGAACGGATGCGCGTCTGTCCCATTTATATCGTCTGTCCCCTGCATGGCAGCAAGCTCCCGGCTGTTTTCCGGGTCTCCTTTTGTACGGAACGATTTCCGATGGAGGAGGTAGACGAGACTGATGGCGACGGCTCCGGTAATGAGCGAAAGAATCATCGCTTGATCCATGACCGCAGCAGTTTCCACACCGGCGGACTTCGCAGACAGTCCCGGTGCGACCTGGATGATGTAATCCGAGGAAAGTGCCATCCCCTGCCCGGCGATGGCGACGACGACCGCGGCTGTCATCGCCGGCAGTCCGGTGCGGATGGCCGCTGGAACGAGCAGGGCACAGATGAGCGGCACGGCCGGTGTCGGCCAGAAGAACAGGGAGACGATATAGGTGACGGTAAGCAGGACGAAGAAGGAGAGATGGCTGTTGACCATCACCTTTTCTATCGGTTGAATCATTTTCGTATCGGCGCCGAGATCCCGGAGTGACCGAAGCAGGGCGACCATGAAGGTAATGATCAAGAAGATGTTGAACAGTTCTCTGGCCGCGACCAGGTTGGCCTGGAACACGCCGATGAAGCCGCTGACGATGCTGCCGTGGAAGACCCACGCGACGAGGAACGTTCCGAGCAGCGTCGGAAGGACGACTCCTTTTCTGAAAATCATCGTAACGATGATGAGGAAGGTGAACAAACCATAGATCCAATGAGACAGGGTTAGTTCCACCATAGTGCCTCCTTTCTTTCTACGACACGCGTAGACACTATAGGCTATTCACCGGGATCTGAAGGAGTGACGGGCACGGAGGGGACGATCGGAGAATTTTTTCTTGGAGGGGTGGTCCGCGTCCAGACGGCACCTGTATCGAATCATGTCAAAATCTGCCCTTGATTTGATTGTTTAGATAATTATAATTATTAGTATTATTCGAGAAAGGAGCAGCCGGGGAGAAAACATCATCTAGGGGGATATGTCTTGGAACAAAAGCTGACTAACATTTGGAAAGACTGGCGCCTTCATGCCATCGTACTGATCATCGTCGTACTTACGGAATTCATCGGAACCCATTCCTTCACGGTCGGGCCGGGCGTCGTCCTGCTCCTGCCTATGCTTTATGCCATTATCATCGGTCTTGCTTTATTCTTCACACCGCTCATTAAGGAAAAACAGGCGAAAAACGCCGAACCGCTTATCATTCTCGGTGTAACGCTCCTCATTGCGAAAATAGGTGTCGTCATCGGTCCGTCGCTGCCGGAGATCATCGCCGCAGGCCCTGCCCTGCTGCTTCAGGAGTTCGGAAATCTCGGCACAATCTTCATCGCACTCCCGGTCGCTGTCCTGCTAGGGTTGAAACGGGAAGCGATCGGTATGACGCACTCGGTCGCGCGGGAGCCGAACGTCGGACTGATCATGGATAAATACGGCTTCCATTCACCGGAAGGACGGGGAGTCATGGCCATTTACATATTCGGTACCGTCTTCGGCGCGGTATTCATGGGATTAATCTCCGGTTTTCTCGCGACCATCACACCACTCAGCCCGCTGTCGTTCGCGATGGCATCTGGAATCGGGAGTGGAAGCATGATGGCTGCGGCCAGTGGCTCTCTCGTCGCCGCCTTTCCGTCTATGGAATCGGACATCCTCGCGTTTGCCGGTGCGAGTAACCTCCTTTCTCTTTCGACAGGCCTTTATATGAGTATCTTCATCGGACTCCCGCTCACAGAGAAGATGTACCAACTGCTCACCCGGGAGAAGAAAACAACGAAGAAAACGGAGGAGGTCTGATTATGTTGAAAACGATTCAAGAGTGGGTGCTCCTGCTCGCAATTTTCGGTATCGTTTCCCTGCTCGGGAACAGGATCGGTTATGATGTCGGTATCGTCGAAGCCCTTCCCGGAATGGTCATTCTCGTCATCATCTGCCTGATCGGTCTGCTTCTGGGGAAAGTACTCCCTGGAAGCATTCCGAGCGTCGCTTATGTTGCCATCGTCGGCGTGTTGTTCTCGATGCCGTGGATGCCGGGATCGGATTACATCGTCGCTGCGACGAATGAAGTCAACCTGCTCGCGTTGACGACGCCGATCCTTGCCTATGCCGGGATCGCGATCGGCCGTTCGTGGGCCGACTTCGCGAAGCTCGGCTGGCGCTCGATCGTCGTCGCCGTCTTCGTCATGTTCGGGACGTTCCTCGGCTCAGCGTTAATCGCGGAAATCACGCTCCGCATCCAGGGAATTATTTAATACGATTGGGTACCAGCAGCTTGTAATCCGAGGTCCAATAATCCTATTAGGGAGAGCGGGCTCCGGGAAAGGAGAGGCTTTCCATGGGGCGGCCGGTGAGCCCATCGGATTCTCTCCTTTCCCTACGCCCTTTGCAGGATAGGAACTCCCTTCAGCCTGGCGCACGCGAATCGAATATCTATTTTATTACATACAAAAAAAGCGCGGGAACCAAACGGGTCCCGCGCTTTTTCTTATTATTATTCCTTATTTCCCGGTACTTCACAGCCGTCGTCGGTGCAGACAGCGCCTTGGTCCTGGGATAGATCCTCGAATACCGGCTTTTCTTCGGCGAACGCTTTCTCCAGCCCCTGGACAAATACTTCCGTCGGCTGGGCGCCGGACACGGCATACTTACGGTTGATGACGAAGAACGGTACGCCTTGGACGCCGATCTGCTGCGCTTCAGCTTCCTGGGCGCGGACGGCTTCCGTATAGCCGTTTCCATTAAGCACACCCTTCACATCTGCTTCATCCAGACCTGCTTCCGTTGCAAGTGCGACGATCGTGTCGTAGTCGCCCACGTCTTTGGACTCCGTGAAGACGGCATGAAGGAAACGCTCGGTATAGGCTTTGCCGACTCCTTTTTCATTAGCGAGCTGAGCAACACGGTGAGCGTCGAACGTGTTCGTCGGTTTCATCGTATCGAAGCGGAAATCGAGACCGACCGTTTTCGCCTGCTCGGTCATGTTGTCGGTCATGCCTTTTGCTTCCTCCAGGCTGCGGCCGTATTTCGCAGCAAGGCCTTCTACAACAGATTTACCGGTGTTCTTCTGTGCATTCGGATCAAGCTCGAAACTCTTATATTCCACGTCTACGTCTTGTCCCGGGAACTGCTCAAGCGCTGCTTCCAGACGGCGCTTGCCGATATAGCAGAACGGACAGACGAAATCGGACCATACTTCTATTTTCATTGTCGTCACCTCTTCATTAGATTACGTTTCTATTCTACGATGATTCCTGCTTCGATTGCGAGCCATCTGTTTAGACACCATGGAAGGGTCTCTTTTCGATTGTAAAAGTGGGAGGGGATTAGTCATGATAAGTGTAGAAACGTTAAAGAAACGCAGCTTGGAACGAATCGGTGAGGTTCATATGGAAGTAAAGAAGAAAGTGATCGAATTAATTGATGCAGCCTATGAGGAAGGAATAGCTGTCCAAATGTCCTCCGGCTATCGTTCCCATACCCAGCAGGCAGCGATCTACGGGCAGGGGAGGCCGGGGTATCATTGGAACGGCGTTCATTACGGCAGTGCGGGACGAATCGTCACCTACGCCGAGCCAGGGGAAAGCAACCATCATTCCGGAAGGGCGGTCGACTTCTTCCTCGTTTCACCCGAAGGAAACGAAGCGCTCTGGGTCGTCGACAGCCGTTGGAGACGGGTCGCTGCGCTTGCCAAAGAGCTTGGATTCTCGTGGGGTGGGGACTGGAAATCATTCAAGGATTATGCCCATCTGGAATGGATGGAGGCAGAGGAATGGGCAGTAGTGCTTAAGACCGGAAGCAGTGGACCTGCTGTACGCATACTTCAAAAGCAGCTTGCGGATCTCGGCTATCCGCTTGGTCCCTCAGGGGTGGACGGACGTTTTGGACCTGCCACGATGCAGGCAGTGAAGATGTTTCAGGAAAAAGAGGAGCTTGCCGTGGACGGTAGCTATGGTCCGAAGACCCGCACCCGCTTGAAGATGCGTACGTACACGGGCGTCCTGAAACAGGGGGCACGAGGTTTGGCCGTCGGTGAGGTGCAGAGAAGGATAGGCGTCTCTGTGGACGGTTCCTTCGGTCCGAAAACAAAGGAAGGCGTGAAGACTTATCAGGAGCAGCACGGCCTGGAAGTGGATGGAATGGTCGGCCCTAAGACGTGGCGTCATCTTTTTGGAAAATAATCGAGGATAAGCTCCCGGGTCCGGGGGCTTTTATCTTTTACAGGGGTAAAATGTCCCGTGTCATTGTCCTTGATTTTACGATATGTTTTTCCATCGGTTGACAATAATTCCAAGGTCTATAATAATGACAGTTGTAATATTCAGTATTTTCTAATTATTTTTGTGCGCTTAATTGGAAGCGTATACAAAGGAGGTGTGCCATGCTCATTCCCATCGTACTCGGTTTGCTGACGATCCTTTCTGTCGCTCTCGCTCTCCGCAGAAAGCGTCCGATATTCCTTTTGCTGCCGCTTGCCGGGGTTCTCGCCACTTCTCTTGTCAAAATCATCCAGGTGCCTATGCCGTTTTGGGAAACAATTCAATTCATCTTCGACCTGAGGGGATGAAACCGAAGGGAAGGATTACAGTGAAGAAAATGGATCCAGCACGGGCGAAGGCGTACTTTCGTCTTCGGACGACTTTGATCGGCATCTACCTGGCGGTCGGAGTCCTCGCTTCGTTTGTCATTGTCCTCTTTGCAGAACGTCTCTCGTCGATTGAAATAATGGGGATCCCTTTGCCCTACTACATGGGGAGTCAGGGGGCAGTGCTCGTCTTCATCCTCCTGCTTTTCTTCAATGCCGCAATCAGTGATGCCGTAGATAAGAAATTCGGCTTGATCGAGCAGCCAGTAGAAGAAAAAGATAAAGCCGCAAACCAATAGGATAGGGGGAAGAACATGGATGCACAATTTCTCGTTTCACTCGCACTGATCGGAGGGACCTTCGCCTTATACATAGGAATCGCCCTCTATAACAAGGCCAGACAGACGTCGGATTTCTATGTAGCGGGAAGAGGGGTGCCGCCTGTTTTCAACGGAATGGCGATCGGCGCAGACTGGATGAGCGCCGCCTCCTTCATCGGTATGGCGGGGACGGTCATGATTCTCGGCTATGACGGACTTGCTTATATCATGGGCTGGACAGGCGGGTATCTGCTGCTCACCTTCCTGCTCGCACCGCAGCTCAGGAAGTACGGGCGTTATACGGTGCCGGAATTCATCGGCGACCGTTATAAAAGCAATGCGGCCCGCCTGATTGCAGCAGTTGCGACGATCATTATCAGCTTTACCTACTCGATCGGCCAGCTGTCCGGGTCCGGTGTCGTCATCGGGCGTCTGCTTGAGGTGAACACGGTCATCGGTACGCTGATCGGGGTCGTGCTTATCGCCTTTTACTCGGCGCTCGGTGGAATGAAAGGCATCACCTGGACCCAGGTCGCTCAATATCTGGTGCTCATTGTTGCCTATTTGATCCCGGTCATCTTCATGTCGCTGCAGCTGACTCAGAATCCGCTGCCGTGGTTGTCTTATGGAGGCGTCATCGAAGAGATGCGGACCCTCGACCAGCAGCTCGGTATCTCGGAATACATCGTGCCGTTTACAGAGGCTACGAAATGGCAGTTCCTCGCTCTCATGTTCACATTGATGGCGGGGACGGCCGGGCTTCCACACGTCATCGTCCGTTTCTATACTGTAGCGACGATGAAGGCTGCCCGCTGGAGCGGGGCGTGGGCGCTGTTGTTCATCGGTCTTCTTTACTTGTCTGCCCCTGCTTATGCGGCTTTCTCCCGGTTCATCCTGATGACCGAGGTCGCCGGCTCTTCCCTTAACAACCTGCCGGCGTGGACACAGCCGTGGGTCGATACGGGGCGGTTGTCGCTTGCCGATACGAACGGCGACGGGATTCTGCAATGGTCGGAACTCGTCATCAGCAATGACATCGTCGTCATGGCGACTCCGGAGATCGCCGACCTGGGTATCTTCGTGATCGGTCTCATGGCTGCCGGTGCGATGGCTGCTGCCTTATCAACGGCGGGCGGGCTGATGATCGCGATTTCGGCTGCCTTGTCGCATGACATCTACTATCGTTCCATCAATCCGAAGGCCTCGGAAGCGCGCCGCCTGTTCGTCGGGCGTTTGTCCATCGTGCTTGCTACCGTTGCTGCGGGGCTGATTGCGCTCAACCCGCCTGGTGCGATTACGCAGATTGTCGCCTGGGCGTTTGCACTCGCTTCGGGATCGTTCTTCCCGGCACTGCTGCTTGGTGTCTGGTGGCGGCGTTCGAACGGACCTGGCGTCATCGCGGGGATGCTCGTCGGCTTATCTGTCACACTCGGCTACATCTTTGCTGCTAAATACGGTGGGTTTACGATTCTCGGGATCATTGATACGGGGGCGGGCGTGTTCGGGGCGATTGCTGCCATCGTTGCCAACATCACGGTATCGCTCCTGACGAAAGCGCCGTCCCAGGAGACGCAGGATGAGGTGACGGACCTTAGGTATCCGGAGCAGATCGAATATAAAGATGGAGAGTTTTGGATGAAAAATGTGAAGTGATCCCTGGAGGTCCTTTACGGGCCGGTTCCCTAAGTAATGGGGAAGCGGCTTTTTTGTTCTCGGGCTGCCGCCGGGGATTTCCGTGCAGGGCTGCGCTTTCCGCGGGCGGCCGGCGAGCCTCCTCAGAGCTCCGCTCTTCCGGGGCCTCCCCAGTCCCGCTGTTCCCGCAGGAGTCTCCGCCCTGCCCTCCAATCCCCGGCTGGATGAGAGGAGTGCTGTGAATTCGAATGTTCGTGCTTGGAAGTATCAGCCGGCGGCGTGTTGATCGTGTGTTTAATGGAACGGGGATCGCTGACAGAAAAATGGGGAACGTTGCTTTTTCTTATGTTAGGGTTCACTATGTAAAAGGGCCATTCGATTAGTAAGAGGAATACATAATGTGAAAGGAACGGGCACAAGGAAACAGGTCTTATAAGCACTTGCTCTTGTTTTCTAATCTGCGATCAGCTGTTTGTTTAACAAGGGCGGGCGTCTATTGCAAAAAAACTTAAATAGGAGGGTCTGAAATGAAAGAGAAAGCAAAGTTTTTTATCGTACTTTTCCTGTTTTTCTTTATCACTGGATGTGCAAATGTTGAAGATACATCTATGGAAGAGGAAGGGGCGGATCAGCAGGAAGAAACGGCCTCGGCGGTTGTTGATCAAGATACGTCCGAAACGAGTGATGCACCGTTTGAAGGATACGAACTCCTTGAGGTGGACGGCGGTGATCTAAGCGGGGAAAGGGAATCAAACGTTGTCGTAGACATAGGGTTTGGTGACAGAAAGTACTGGGCATTTACGAATGAGCATGGTCAATTAGTAAGAGTCGTTGCGGACGAAATTATTCTCCAGGATGATGACAAAGAACCTGTCTTATCCAGTGGTAGATATTTTTCGGATGAAGCGAAAGTACCAGGTGTCGAAAGTGATGTGTTAGATGAAGGTCATGTTATTGCAGACTCTTTGGGAGGGGTGTCTAATGCTTATAATATTACCCCTCAGGAAAGTACGCTGAACCGTCATGGCGATCAATCGTACATGGAGAATATGATAAGCAAAGCCGGAGGCGCAACTAACTTTGAAGCCGTGATTTCGTACCCGGATACGGACACGCAGATCCCTTCTGAGTATCAATATACTTACACGATAAACGGCAGCGAGGTTGTAGACACTTTCGAAAATGTCAACCCGGATGAAGTCAATGAGTCGTTGGGTTTAACAGGGGACAGCGAACCTTCGAATGCGGAGGACAGTTCTCGTTCCATGGAAGAAGGGGATGTTTCGAGCATTGATACGAACGGCAATGGTCAAGTAACCATTCAAGAAGCGAAAGACGCCGGTTTCAGCATGCCGATCACGGACGATCATTGGTTGTATCCGTACATGAGAGATAATGATGGGGATGGGATGGTTGGAGAATAATAATTAAATTATAGTAAGTATTTAAAAGCCGGTCCTCTTACATCAAGGGAGCCGGCTTTTTGACTTTGAGAGTCCAATTAAGTAAAGCACTCTTTTAACCAAGCTTGTTTTTGATTTCTCTCAATTCCTTAAGTATTTCATTTTGTAATTCCATTCTTTTTTCATTTTGATCCATTATTTTAGCGTAATCCTTTTTATAGCTAAAAAAATTAGAAAAGAAGGAATTAGGATAATGGCAGAATAAAAGAGGGTGGCTTCCATGACATTCACCTACCTAGAAAGTAATATCCACATCTATATCTTCTCCCAGAGGTTCTTCATCACTATTTTGGGGAGCTTGGATATGGAGGGTTAATTCATTAATATCATCAACATCTGATTCTTCCAGGAAGAATGTGAAGACTCTAATTAACTCATTTTCACCGAGTACATCTTTGTTTAGACCATCACTCATAAAAGCATTTGGAGAGCTTATTTCCTCTCCTGTATTTGTGGCTAATGATAAATGTTCACGGGTGAATGAAATATCTTCATTGGAAGTAGATACTTTTGTCCCAATGGCGACATATTCCACATCTTCTCTTCCGATGTTTTTGATTACTGTTTCATGTACCACTTTTTGACACTAAAAAAACAATAAGAATGTTCCATTACAGATTGAACATGGGCTGTTCGTAAAAAAAATTCATATAAGGATCCTTCGGCAAAAAAATAGTAAAAAACCTTTTTATTATTCCGTTATAGCATATTTATCAGCGGGTAGAGGGGAGTAGACCCGTTAAGAAAAAAGGGGAATAAGATTAGGAGGATTCGATGAAAAGCAAGAGATTGGTGGATTATAAGATTTTTGTGCCGTCGCTTCTTATGATGGCGGCGGTCAGTGTTCCATTCGTCCTCTTTGAAGAAGAGTCACTGAAATGGTTAAACGCTGTTTTTGATTACATAGTAAATATGTTCGGCTGGGGGTACTTGTGGTACGGAATCCTGATAACGGGGGCGGCGCTTTATTTTTCCTTCTCCAAGTATGGGAAGGTCGTCCTCGGTGACCCGCAGGAAAAGCCGCGATTATCGCTGTTTTCTTATGCAGCCATCCTGATTGCCATGGGGGTGGGCTCGACGATCATGCGGACGGGAATGCTGCAGTGGACGTCGGTTGCGAACGATCCGCCGGCAGGAGTGGAGGCCGGTTCACCGGAATCCCTGTTGTGGGGAAACGCCTACAGCATGTTCCTCTGGGGCTTCCAAGTGTTTGCGATCTTCGTCATGATTGCCCCGGCGATGGGGTATATCCTGCATGTAAAAAAACGGCCGCTCCTGCGGATATCAGAAGCGTGCCGCTCCCTGTTTGGAGACCGCTTCACAGAAGGCATCGGCGGTAAGCTCCTCGATATGCTGTTTCTGGTCAGCATCCTTGCCGGCGCCGCGGTGACACTCGGGTTGGGAGCACCGATCATAACACAGAATTTATCTCATTTATTGAACATTCCCGTCACCTTTACGCTGACGCTGATCGTTACGATCATCTGGGTCTTTTTGTTTTCCTTAAGTGCATATTTAGGTGTTGAAAAAGGGATCAAACGACTCAGTACGTGGAACATGTACCTTGCCGGAATCTTTGCGGTCTTCGTTCTGGTTGCCGGGCCTGGAGTGTTCATCCTGAATTATTTCTCGGACAGTGTCTCTTTCCTCGTTTCCAACTATTTGAACCTGTCTCTGAATACTGACTCGGTCCATCAGGGCGGTGCCTCCCATATCCAGAGCAACACGGTCTTCTGGTTCGCCTACAGTGCGACATGGGCTATGCTGCACAGCGTGTTTGCAGCGAAGATTTCGAGGGGGAGGACGATCAAGGAAATGATCCTTACCTACCTTTTGGCACCGACAGCCCTTTCATGGGTCGCTACGGGGGTTCTCGGCGGCTTAGGCGTGCACCGCTATTTATCCGGTGATCTGTCTGTGCTTGAGCTTGTTGAAGAAAAGGACCGGATGGCTGCCATTCCGGATATTTTGGCAACGCTGCCGTTTGGAAATATCGCAATCGTTATCTTTATGATCGTCGCCCTTATTTTCCTGACGACAACGCTCGATTCGACGACGTACACGGTTGCTGCTTATACAAGTACCCGTGATATGAGCCGGTTCGAACCGCCGCGGGTCCTGCGTATCCTTATCGCAGCTATTATCACCGTCTTCGCTCTCATCCTGATGCGTGTCGGCGGCCTCGCTCCGCTGAACGTCGTGTCGGGGTTGATGGGGCTGCCGATCATTCTTGTCCAGTTCCTGCTCGTTTATGCAGCGAAGCGGATGATGGACGAAGATAAGGCGTGGATGTATAACGTCCATAAACAGGACCATCAGGAAGCAGCCAGGAAACAGAGAGTGAACGGATAAAAGGGCGTTTGGAGGTTATTAGCCTCGTATCTCGGATGAAGGCTTAAAATGATAAATCCCCGCTCGGGAATCCTGAGCGGGGATTTATCATTTATGACAGCTGGTGAAGACGGAAGAAGTCGTCCTGCAGCTTACCGGAGACCGATTGGTAGACGTCGAAGAGTTTCTTGTATGTCTCATGACGTTCGGGATCGGGCGTATAGTGCTCCTGCATCGGAATGGAATCCTTGATCGCCTCCAAGCTGTCCGTAAGCCCCAGGGCATAGAGAGCGACCCAGGCAGCACCCCAAGCAGAGCTTTGGTGACTGACGGGAATGTCGATTCGTTTGTTGAACATATCGGCGACCATCTGCACCCATAACGGCGAGCGGGCGAATCCTCCGCTTGCAAAGATGCGGTCGTGACTGTTTCCAAGGCGCTCGAGGGCACTTGCGATGTGCAGCACCGAGAAGAGTACGCCTTCCATAGCGGAACGGGTCATGTGCTCCTTGCGGTGGTTCGGCGTCAGACCGATGAAGGATCCTTTCGCTTCCGCCTGCCAAAAGGGAGCGCGTTCTCCGTTCAGGTAAGGCAGGAACAGCAGGTTGTCTGCACCCGGGGCGACCGATCCGGCAAGCTCCGTCAGCTCTTCGATCGACATTTCTTCACCTTTGTTTTCGAACAGGCGCTGGACCCATTGAAGAACGAGGCCGCCGTTGTTGGAAGGACCGCCTGTAATCCAAAGGTCATCAGAGAAACGGTAGGAGAAGATCTCCTGTTTTTCGTCAAGAAGCGGCTCCTTCGAAAACTGGCGGATCGCACCGCTTGTACCGATTGTGATGGCTGTTTCTCCCGGCTGGATGGCGCCGATACCGAGATTGGCAAGCGGACCGTCGCTTCCGCCGATGACGAACGGGGTGGAGGACTTCAAGCCTGCTTTCTCTGCGATGGCTGCATCCATGCCTTCCATCGTGTAGGTCGGCGGCACGGGGGAGAAGAGCTGTTCTTCGCTGATGCCGGCGATTGCAAGTGTCTCCTCATCCCATTCGTTGCTGTGGATGTTATAAAGTCCCGTCGCGGCGGCGACCGAGTAATCGACGACTTTTTCTCCGAACCAGCGGTAGAGCAGGAATTCCTTCACAGAAATATAATAAGCGGCCTGTCCACACGGTTCATACCCGTTCTCCTTCATCCAAACGAGCTTGGAGAGCGGAGACATCGGGTGAAGCGGCGTGCCTGTCCGCAAATAGACGTCGGGATGTTCTTCCTTCAGGTGTGACGCCTGTTCCGAGCTGCGGGCGTCCGCCCAGATGATGGAAGGCGACAAGGGAGCTCCGCTTTCATCGGTACAGATCAGGGAATGCATAGCCGAGGAGAGACCGACACCGACGATCTTATCGGCGTCGAGTCCGGCGACGCTGAGACGGATCGATTCCAGCGCTGCCTTTTCGATCACAAGCGGGTCCTGTTCGGCATAGCCGACCTGCGGGTGATGGAGCGGGTATGCAACTTCATGCTCTGCGACGACGTGTCCATTTTCCTCGAACACGACGGATTTGCTGCTTGTCGTACCTAAATCTAGACCTATGACGTAATTCATTTCTGACTTCCTTTCTATATGAGAACGATTTCAATAACTCTATCATCTATTGTAAACGATAACATTTCCAATTCATAGGGAGCAAGAAATTTTCCTCATCCCGAAGCTAACAAAGGCCGATATTTCTGATAAACTAGTAGAGTTCTAATATTTAACAGACAGGGTGGTTATATAATGGCAATTTTCTTTCAGGTAGTACTTCCTGTCGTACTGATCTTCTGTACCGGGTTCGTCCTACAAAAAGTACTGCGCCTCGAAATCAAGTCGATTTCGACGGTCGCTCTCTATATCATGCTTCCGTGTCTCGTCTTCAAGACGTTCTACGAAGCGACATTTGACCGCGATTACTTCCTGATGGTCCTTTTCTCGGTGTTTCTGTTGATCGCCATCCTCGCTGTCAACAAAATCGGGGCAAAGGTGCTCCGCTACGATACACCGACGGAAAGCGGGCTGATTTTATCCACGGCCTTTATGAACGCCGGGAATTACGGGGCGCCGATTGTCCTGTTCGCCTTCGGAGAGCAGGGCTTCGTTTATTCCGTCTCGTTCATGGTGCTTCAGCAGATCGTCATGAATTTCTTCGGCGTCTATTACGCAGCAAAGGGAACCGCCGGCATTACGATGGCTTTGAAGCAGGTGGCCAAAATGCCGCCGACGCATGCGATCTGGCTCGCGCTCGTGTTCAAATATACGCCGCTTTCGATTTCCGATAATATCATGTCGAGCATCGAGCTCGTCGGGAACGCCCAGATTCCGACCGTCATGATCCTGCTCGGGATGCAGCTTGCCAACATCACCGTGAAGAACCTGGCCTGGGACAAAGTCTCCTATGCGGTTTCGGTCCGGCTGCTTGTCTCCCCGCTTATCGCCTGGGCGCTGACGATGATCCTGCCGATGGGGGATCTGATGGCGAACGTGTTGATCGTATCGGCAGCCATGCCTTCTGCGGCTACGACGACGATGTATGCCGTCCAGTTCGATTCGAAGCCTGAACTCGTCTCAAGCATCACGCTCATGACCACGCTCCTAAGCGTCGTCACTATCCCGATCGTTCTCAATATACTGACGTAAAGGGTATTTTGATAAAATAACGTGGCGAGAGCGGGCTGCGGAAAAGGTGGCGCTTTCCGCGGGGCGGCCGCTGAGCCTCATCATCGCGTTGCTCTTCCGGGGTCTCACCTGTGCCACACCTCCCGCAGGAGTCTTTCATGCCGAGGTTTACACAAGTGTAGATGGTGTTTTAAAGCTGTATAACTTTTTCGGAAAAGCCCATTGTCTTGAGTTCGATTTGGTTATTATATTTAAACGAAGTTTTTACACAAACGGAAAAAAGCCCCCGTTCCATTCGGACGGGGGCTTTTCGTATTTAAGACGGCGTCTTTTCCTTGTCTTCTTTCCTCGACTTCAAGAACATATAAATATTCGTGAAAAACAGCGCGATCGCAACGATCATGCTGAACGACGACAGCTCAATCATATCGGTGAACCATCCAAGGATGATGAAGATTAGAAAAAACGCTGCAAAGCCTAGATGAAACATAAACTCTTCCTTTCCATCATTCGTCCCTGCCATTATAACATCTTCCGGACTCAGTCCGGCGCATACATGTAGAAACGGTAGACCGTGAATTCATTGCCGACTTCGATGTTGTAGGATTCGATCGGTAATTCGGAATAAAGCAGCCCGTCTGCCTGCTCGACGGATATGTGGGTGACGTACTCCTTCGTTTCCATGATGGGGATGGGGTAGGGATTGACGATTTCGACCATCCATTCATACGCGAGCCGCTCCAGGAAAGCGTGAGTGAACGTAGTCGGTGTATCGTCCAGCCAAATCTTGGTGAGAGGAGATAGAGATCGAGTGGAAGCTTCCAATGCTGATTCCTCCGTTTTCCGTTGGATTTAGTGGATTTATTTTCCCTTTCTATTACAAGTATAAACGAGGATAGAAGCAGAGGATAGTTTCTCGCGCAAACTTTTGCGGAGGCGGAGGACGGTCGATTCGCTTTTGCCGATCTTTCCCGCAATTTCATAGGTCCGGTAGCCTGCCATCGCAAGCAGGCAGGTGCTTTGTTCCAGTGCGGTGAGGTCAGCGTGAAGGGAGAGATCAAGCAGGAACATCCGGTCATGGAGGTCGTTTTTTGGATGAGGGAAAGGGGGATGCTGGGTTGTGGAAATCAGCTGCAGCCGGCGCTTGGATTGGAGATGGCTGAGGAGCTTCCAGGAGAGATGGTGGAAATAGTAGGTGGAGAACTTGCCTCGGGAAGAATCGTAGGTTTCTTCACAGTGTTTGTAGATGAAATAGGCCTCCTGGCAGTAGTCTTCATAAGGCTCAGGAATCTTGTGGCGGTGAAGGATTTGGTAGACGAGGTTTTGACAGCAGAAAAACGAGGGGATGTGGCTCATTTTACACTCCTTTCTACCTATCATTATCTTCCATTTCATAGGAAAAGGAAAGCGAAAATGGAAGTTTAACAGCTTTTTTTAGTTGAAAATCAAGAAATTGATAGGTACATGACACCAAAAATCCATTTTTTAACGATTATAGTATGAACGTTAAAAAATGGAAGGGGTGGCACTGTGATCGATGAGCAATTCAGTCAGTTGGTTGCGGATAGTAAGAAGCTGATTCATTATCACATCCGAAGGCTTCACATCATGGATAGGAACGGGGATTTTTTTGCAGAAGGGATGGTGGCGGTGTGGAACGCCTCCCGGACGTATGATCCGGCGGCGGGTAAGTGG
Organism: Halobacillus sp. KGW1; assembly: GCF_001592845.1. Classification (NCBI taxonomy): domain Bacteria; kingdom Bacillati; phylum Bacillota; class Bacilli; order Caryophanales; family Bacillaceae; genus Halobacillus; species Halobacillus sp. KGW1. The sequence continues at coordinate 605,788 of NZ_LSOC01000003.1, read as the reverse complement.
GAGACGTATCTCAGCTGGAAGATCAGGAACGCGCTGATCGATCTCATCCGCAAAGATTCCCGCACACAGGAAAAAGAGACGCTGTGCCGGCGCAGTTTAAGCAGCACGGACGCGTCTCTGTGGGAAGATGTAATAGAAGATGAGTACTTCTGGATTCAAGTGCGGAATCCGCTGACGGACAATCAGTGGAAATGGGTCTATCATCATTTCATTCACGATCGTTCGCTTAAGCAGATCGCTAGTTTGGAAGGAGTGACGATCGATGCGGTGAAGAATTGGGGAAGACATGCAAGAAGGAAGCTGAAGGGGCTGAAGCTTGAGGCATAAAAGCCCTGAAGAACGCGTCCCCAGGACTTTCGTGCGCGTTTATCGATCAATCGTGATGTTAATTTTAGTAAGGCCGAGTGCACGTGCCGCTTTGATCATCTTCGCTGCCTCTTGCTCTGCGTCCTGGATGTGGATATCATTTCTTGAGATGCTTAGTGCTGTCCCGCCAGACAACAGGTTCGTATTCTCTTTCGGTTCTTCCTTGATCGTGAATACAGGTGCCTGATTCAGCTCCGCATTCATTTCCTCTTGACGGATACGGTTGACGCGTCCGCGGATTTTACGACCATGGTAAACGACGCTCGCATAAGGACAGCCTGTCTCCTGAGCGATCTCCCGGTAGTTTTTATCTGTCTCCCCGATCAAACGCTTCACTTCTGCAAGGTCGTAATCGTATTGTTTACTCTTCTTTGCCATGTTGAATCCCCCTTTTCTTTCTCTAGTTACCATTGTATACAAATTCTATCGTCATTAATAGTACTATATATAAATCTTTTGATACAAATTTCATTCTATTGCTTAAATGGGGTTTTATTGTAAAATGTTGATATATCAAATAAATAGAGTGATAGAAAGTGTGAATAAGTTGTCAAAAAATAATAAGTTTTGGATTATACCCGTGCTCCTCGTCATGGGGATTATTTTTTACAGTTCGGCGACGCCGTATGGAGATCAGGACCTGCGTCCATCGCTGATGTCCTACCTTCCTCTTGACGCGATGAAGCCTGTTCTTGAGCCGATTGATTTCATGTACCACGGCAAGCCGGTGAACCTGGCCAGTCACGGGCCGGCTGGGCTTGTGGAATTCTTGATCCGAAAAGCGGCACATGTGACGGTGTTTCTTCTGTTGATGGTGACGTCGTTTCTCGCATTACATAAGCTGACGAGTCTGCGGCTTTTGCCGAAGCTTGGAGCAGCGTTTGTGATTACGGTGCTGTACGCTTCGTTTGATGAGTTTCATCAGTCGTTGACGCCGGACCGGACGCCTTACATCGGGGATGTGGTGCTGGACAGCTTCGGAGGTTTGATTGGTGCGCTGCTTATTTTGGTCATTTGGCGGTTTGGGAAGCGGGCTTAGGGTTTTTTTTTCAGCCGCCGGGGGGCTGCGCTTTCCGCCTTGATTAACCCACCTACAATAAAGGATAAAAAAAACCGAACGGCGTCCACCTTTGAATAAAGGGATCGCGTTCGGTTTTTTATTAGCTTTAAGTTTAACCAGCTGATGATTGGAGGGCAGGGCGAAGACTCCTGCGGGAAAAGCGAGACAGGGGAGACCCCGGAAGAGCGGAGCTCAGAGGAGGCTCGCCGGCCGCCCGCGGAAAGCGCAGCCCTGCCCGGAAATCATCAGCGGCTAAACAGCTAAACAGCTAAACAGCTAAACAGCTAAACAGCTAAACAGCTAAACAGCTAAACAGCTAAACAGCTAAACAGCTAAACAGCTAAACCATTTAACAGTGCTTCGCTTCGGTCTGTTTGTGGACGGTGACGCCTGTCAGGTGAGCTTGGAGCGGCTCGACCTGGAAGTCTGTAAGCTCTTGCTTCAGGCGTGCCGCTTTCGCTTCGTCCCACTCGTCGAAGAGGGCGAGCATCGTCGGGCCTGCGCCGCTGATATAGAAGCCGAGAGCTCCTGCGTCTGTGGTCGCTTTCTCAACGTCAGTGAAGCCCGGAATGAGAGCCTGGCGGTAAGGCTGGTGCCAGCGGTCGCTCTTCATCATCCGGCCGGCAAGCTCCCAGTTCTTCGTCGCAAGCGCTGCGACGAGTACGTTGGCACTGCCGCTGTTATTGACGGCTTCTTTGTAAGGAAGCTCGACAGGCAGAAGACCGCGGGCTTTCTCTGTCTTCAAATGGTAGTTCGGAATGACGGCGAGCCACGTCAAATCGTCCAGTCCATCGGTGAAGTGGACGTAATCAAGAGCGCCGTTATCGTAATTGGATACCATGATACCGCCGTAGATCGCCGGGCCGACATTGTCGGGATGCCCTTCAATCTCACAGGCGATCTTGAATTTATCATAATCGCTCAAACGAAGATCGAGCAGCTGGTTGGCAAGTTCGATGCCGCCGACGACCGCTGTCGAGGAACTTCCGAGCCCGCGGGCAATCGGAACGTCGTTTGTCATCGTCACATGCGTCGGAGGCAGGGAATCGTGTCCATGGACCTTGGCTGTATGGAGCGCCGTTTGATAGACGAGATTCGTTTTGCCGGACGGGATATAAGGCTGGTCTTCTTCGGGAACAGCAAAGTGCCATTCATCGGCCGGACGGCAGTCGAGCGTGACGAACTTCGTTAAGGCGATGCCGACAGAGTCGAATCCAGGCCCGAGGTTCGCGGATGTCGCGGGAACCTGGATCTGGAAGCGGGTCATGATTGGACTCCTGTGACCGCCGATGCGAAGACTTCATAATCGTTTTCAATAAGGGTCGGTTTGACCGGGCTGTGCTGGATCGCTGTCGTCGGGTCCTTGAGTCCGTTTCCTGTCAGGACGTGGACGATTTTCGAGCCTTGCGGAATCGTGCCGTCTTTCACTTTCTTGATCATGCCGGCAATGGAAGCACAGGAGGCAGGCTCCGCGAAGACGCCTTCCTTCTCGGCCAGCAGCTGATACGCTTCGATAATTTCTTCATCCGTCACTTCATCGATCAGGCCGTTCGATTCATCACGCGCCTCAATCGCTTTGTCCCAACTTGCCGGGTTTCCGATCCGGATGGCTGTCGCAAGCGTCTCCGGATTGTCGATGACCTGGTTGCGGACGATGGCGGCAGAACCGCTCGCTTCAAAGCCCATCATTTTAGGAAGGCCGGTCTGTTTCGTTTCGTTATATTCCTTGAAACCTTTCCAGTAGGCCGTAATGTTACCGGCGTTGCCGACAGGGATGCTCAGAATATCCGGAGCACTGCCGAGGACGTCACAGATTTCGAAAGCGGCTGTCTTCTGGCCTTCGATCCGGTATGGGTTGACCGAGTTTACAAGCGTCACCGGTTCTGTTTCGGCGATTTTACGTACCATGCGAAGGGCGTCGTCGAAGTTTCCTTTGATGGCAAAAATCTCTGCTCCGTACATAACGGCCTGGGCCAGTTTACCTTCGGCGATTTTCCCGTCCGGGATAACGACGATGCAGCGGAGGCCGGCGCGTGCCGCAAAGGCAGCAGCAGCTGCGGATGTGTTACCGGTCGAGGCACAGATGACCGCCTCGGAGCCTTCTTCGATCGCTTTTGCCATCGCCATCACCATGCCGCGGTCCTTGAACGATCCGGTCGGGTTCAACCCTTCGAATTTCACATAGCCTTCGATGCCGAGATCCTGAGAAATCGTTGGAATTGGAATCAGCGGTGTGTTTCCTTCATACAACGTCAATGCCGGTGTCTTATCTGTAACGGGAAGAAACTCTCCGTATTGTTCAATTAACCCTTTCCACATATCATTCGCCTCCTTCTACGCGGTAGACGCTGTCGATGCCCTGCACCGAATCCAGGTCCTGCAAATCGCGTAGTGCTTTCTCAAAGTCTTCTTCGCTTACCTGATGAGTGACCATCATCAATTCCCGTTGGCCTTCCTCTGCCGCTGCACGCTGGGTGAACTGATCGAAAGAAATATCGTATTCTGCGAAAATGTTCGTCAAATCTCTTAACATGCCTGCTTTGTCATCGACATGAAGACGGATATATTTCTTCGCAAGCTGTTCTTTCTTCGTTTTCACCTGCTTTGCGAACTGCGGCTGCACGTAAGAGGTGCCGGTCGTACCGAGACGGATGTTCTTCAATACGGAAATCAAATCGGCGACGACTGCCGTAGCCGTCGGCAGCTTGCCTGCGCCTGGTCCGTAGAACATCGTTTCACCGACTGCGTCTCCGTAGACGTAGACGGCGTTGAATTCATCATTTACCGATGCGAGCGGATGCTGAGCCGGCAGAAGGGTCGGCTCGACGCTTACGGATACACCGTTATGATCGCTCTCCGCAATACCGATCAGCTTGATGCGGTAGCCCATTTCCTGGGCGAAGTTGATATCATCAATAGAAATGCCGCGGATTCCTTTGACATGCACATCTTCCAAATGGAACGGCATCGAGAAGCCCAAGATGGAAAGGATCGTCATTTTCCGTGCAGCATCCAGTCCATCGACGTCTGCTGTCGGATCTGCTTCTGCGAATCCAAGCTCCTGCGCTTCCTTCAATACGCTGTCGAAGTCGACGCCTTCATTCGCCATTTTCGTCATAATGAAGTTCGTCGTTCCGTTCACGATCCCCATCATCTTCGTGATCCGATCGGAGGACAATCCATCCATGATGCTGCGGATGATCGGAATACCGCCTGCAACACTCGCTTCATAATAAAGGTCGCAGTTATGACGCTGGCAGGCAGCGAACAGCTCCGCACCGTGCTGGGCGACAAGGTCTTTGTTCGCTGTCACGATATGCTTGCCGTGCTCGATCGCTTCCAGCAATACAGCTAATGTGTGATCGATACCACCCATCACCTCTATGACGACATCAATATCCGGATCTCTCGTAATGTCTTCATAGCGATCCGTGAGCTTCGTTTCGGAAGGCAGCTCGCGCGGTTTATCCAAATCGTGGACGAGTACCGACTTGATGGTGACATCGCACCCTGTCTTATGTTCGATACGTTCTTTATGATCGCGCAGGATCTCTATGACACCGCTCCCGACCGTGCCTAATCCCAATAATCCTACGGTAATGGTTTTCTTCATCGTTCACACTCCCCTGTCCATCTGAAATATACATGTTTCTTTATATAAAGGACATTGTAACGGAAAGGCATAGTAAGTACAAGAGTGAATTATCCGACGATTCCGCAGGGTTCGAGCCGGTTTACACCCGTCTTCGGGAACAGATGCGACTGCTTCGACCGTTCCCAAGTTTTTCTCCGTCTTTTTCCTATATAAAAGAAAAAAAGAATGAAAAGAAAAAGAGGCCTATAACGGGAAATTGATTACAAAATTCTGACAATATCAACACTTCGACCGCGACATGCCCGCCAAACCCGGGATATAAGGATATCGAAAGGTCTTGACTGGAAACAAAAGGTAGATTATAAAGGAAAGGAAGCGTAAGAAAAAAGAACTAGATAATTAAGGGGGATACGTTATGTCATGGTTTAGTTTGCAATTGCCGGGTCCGCTGCAGAAATACGAGCGGGTCATCCGTTCTGTCATCAAGGAGCTTGGGATTGACGGATGGGAAGAAGAGTATATTGAAGAGGGCGTCGGCGTAGTTATGCGCATGGAAAAGGAACAGGCCGGCACAGAACCGCAGGTACTCCACGAAACGACCGTGTACCACATCCTCAAAGACCATTTCTGCCAATCATTAGACAGCCACTCTTAATCTCTTCGGTCAATCCGTCCCCGGGAAGCTCCTTTCCGGGGACTTTCCATGTCTTCGCTGTCCGACTTTCCCCCTAACTATTGTCTATCTCTGGACAACGGCTTCGTATTTCTCTACGATGATAAATGAAAAGGATTCCATGGAGGATGAAAGCAATGACTACAATCAATGATATAGCACAAATGGCGAACGTTTCCCGGACGACGGTATCGCGCGCACTGAACGACAGCGGATACGTCAGTGAAGAGGCGAGGGAGCGGATTATGAAGATCGTCGAAGAAACCGGTTACATCCCTAGCCAGTCAGCGAAGTCGCTGCGGACGAAGCGTTCCGGCGTCATCGGTGTCATTCTGCCGCGCTTAAGTACAGAAACATCGACCCGAGTCGTGAACGGGATCAATGAAATTTTATCTAAAGAAGGATTCCAAATCCTGCTTACGAATACAGAGCTTGATGAAAAGAAGGAAATCGAATACATCCGCCTTTTGAAAAGTCGTAATGTTGACGGCATCATCCTGCTTGCGACGAACGTCAATGACGCGTTGATCCAGGCGATTCAGGATACAGATGTCCCCTTCCTTGCTATCGGCCAGGAGCTTCCCGGTGTGACGTCGATCGTCTATGACGACTACCATGCTGCAGGGGATGTGACGAACATGCTGATCCAGAAGGGGCATGAACAGATTGCGTTTATCGGCGTGGGAGAAGACGATCCTGCCGTCGGTCGTGTGAGAAAACAGGCGTATAGAGATAGAATGAAAGAAAACGGTCTGACCATTAAAGAAGATTGGGTGACAGAGGGCGATTTCAGTGTGGAATCCGGGTATGAAGCGATGAAGCGGATCCTCCGTGCGAGTAAAGAAACGAAGCCTACGGCTGTGTTCGCGGTGACGGACCGGATGGCGATCGGTGCGATGGAGTATTTGAAGGAACAGGGCTATTCGATCCCGGAAGACATGGCTGTTGCCGGCATCGGGGCATCGATGATGTCGAAGCACGTGACCCCGTCCCTTACTACCGTCGACTATTTCAACAAAGAAGCTGGGAGGAAAGCGGCGAGCGTATTGCTCCAGAAATTAAAAAAAGAAAATTTAAATAAAAAAATGGAGTTAACGTATAGACTAATAGTCCGAGATAGTGTATAGTCCTAATTGAAAACGCAATCATGTAATCGTTCACACACGAGTTACACCTGGTTATAAACATCAATTTCATTAGCAATTATTCACTATCTAAATTTTTTTATGAAATGTGTAATCGATTACACGTGCACACTAAAACCCGAAAGGAGAATTACCATGGCAGATAACGCTCAAATTGCAAGAGACGTCATCAAAGCAGCTGGTGGTCAGGAGAACATCGCCTCTGTCGCCCACTGTGCGACACGACTGCGGATCATGCTTCATGACAAGGAGAAAGCGGACATTTCTTCCATTGAAGAAATCGATAAAGTGAAAGGTGCTTTCTATAACTCCGGTCAGCTGCAGGTCATCTTCGGTACTGGTACCGTCAACCGTATTTATGAAGAAGTGATGAAACAAGAGGTGCAGGGAGCTACGAAGGAAGAAGTGAAGCAGGAAGCGAAGAAACAGGGGAACTCGTTCCAGCGTGCGATCCGTACGTTCGGAGACGTCTTCGTACCGATCATTCCGGCCCTCGTTGCCACTGGTCTGTTCATGGGGCTGCGGGGACTTCTGACTCAAGAAGCGATTCTCGCGCTCTTCGGTCTCACGCCTGAAAGCATTCCGGAGAACTTCATCCTGTTCACCCAGGTCCTTACCGATACGGCCTTTGTATTCCTGCCGGCGCTTGTCGCCTGGTCGACCTTCCGGGTATTCGGAGGCAGTCCGATACTCGGGATCGTCATCGGACTCATGCTCGTATCACCGGCGCTGCCTAACGCCTGGGCTGTTGCCGACGGAAGTGCAGAACCGCTTGAGTTCTTCGGCTTCATTCCGGTAACCGGCTATCAAGGGTCCGTCCTTCCGGCATTCATCACCGGTATCGTCGGGGCGAAACTGGAGAAAGCCTTGAGAAAAAGGATTCCGGAAGCACTCGATCTTATTCTTACACCATTCTTAGTGCTTTTGATCATGATCACGCTTGCTATGTTCATCATCGGACCTGTGTTCCATATTGTTGAAAACGGTATCTTTGAAGCGACGCTGTGGGTCTTGGAACTTCCGCTTGGTATCAGTGGACTGATCATCGGTGGACTTCACCAGGTCATCGTTATCACCGGGGTACACCACATCTTCAACCTGCTTGAGATACAGTTGCTTGACCGCGTTGGTTCAAACGCGTTCAACCCGCTGATCACAGCAGCGATCGCTGCCCAGGGTGGCGCGGCGCTTGCAGTCGGCTTGAAGACGAAGAAGAAGAAAATGAAAGCATTGGCGCTGCCATCCGCTTTGTCCGCGTTCCTCGGTATCACCGAGCCCGCAATCTTCGGTGTCAACCTGCGCTACATGAAGCCGTTCATCATGGGTCTCATCGGTGGAGCCGTCGGTGGTTTCTTCGCCTCCATCACAGGCTTGAAGGCTTCCGGTATGGCGATCACGGTAATCCCGGGATCCCTGCTGTACCTGGACAGCTCCTTCATCTTCTACTTGCTGACGAACATCATCGCCATCGGTGTCGCCTTCGGATTGACGTGGGCGTTCGGATTCAATGATAAGATGCTGGAAGATAAATAAGCCCTTTTTATAAGAAGAAAAAAATCCGGACGTCTTCCGCATTCTGAACAGAGTGCCGGACGATGCTCCGGATTTTTTCTTGAGCAGAAAGGCGGCCCTTCTGGATCGGCCGCTATGGTACAATAGTGTTAAAAAACTGGAAAGAGGTGCAGCGAATGTACAACGAACCGATTTATTTAGAGCCGGCGTTCAAAGAACGGCTCTGGGGTGGAACGAAGCTTGAAGAAATCTTCCATTATAAGATCCCGTCCGACTATACCGGAGAAGCGTGGTGTATTTCCGGGCATAAGAACGGACCGAATACGATTAAGAACGGACCTCTGGAAGGGAAGACGCTTCGGGAAGCGTGGGACGGCCACCGTGAGCTGTTCGCCGGAGAAGAAGGCGAGGAATTCCCGCTGCTCGTGAAGATTCTGGATTCAAAGAAGGACCTCTCCGTCCAGGTGCATCCGGACGATACATATGCACGTGAAGTGGAAGGGGAGAACTACGGCAAGACCGAGTGCTGGTATGTGCTCGACTGTGAGGAAGGCTCGGAAATTATTTTCGGACATCATGCCTCGAATAAACAGGAATTTGAAGCAATGGTGGCGAATGGAGAATGGGGGGACTTATTACGAACCATTGAAGTGAAGCCCGGAGACTTCTTTTACGTACCGAGCGGGACGATCCACGCGATCGGAGCGGGAATTCAGATCTTGGAAACCCAGCAGAGCTCGGACATCACGTACCGCGTCTACGACTATGAACGTGTCGGGCAGGACGGCAACAAGCGCGAGCTGCACCTCGATAAGTCGATCGAAGTGACGACGGTTCCGCATGTCGATCCTGAAATCGAGCGCACGCAGTTCTACCAGGAGGATCTGCGGAAAGAGAGACTCGTCGAAGAGAAGTATTTCTCCGTCTATCGCTGGGACCTGGAAGGCGAATGTAAAGGACTCATCCCGGAACCTTATGTACTATTGAGTGTCATCGACGGGACAGGGGAAGTGATCGTGGAGGGACGCTCGTATCCATTCAAGAAAGGCGACCACCTGATCATCCCGGCGACCGTCAAGACATTCGATTTAAAAGGAAACGCTTCCTTGATCGTTTCCAACTCAAATAAATAACAAACCAGAGGAGTGTCGCGTATGTGGAAAGAGCAGTACGAACGATGGAAAGAATTCAAAGGACTGGATGCCGAGCTTTCAACGAAGCTTGGAGAATTGTCAGAAGATGAACAGTCCCTGGAGGATGCATTCTACAAAGACTTGGAATTCGGAACGGGAGGCATGCGCGGAAAGCTCGGACCGGGAACGAACCGCATGAACATCTATACCGTCCGTAAAGCGGCAGAAGGCCTTGCTGCTTACGTCAACGATCAAGGCATGTCGAAGAAAGGCGTCGCCATCGCATACGACTCCCGCTACATGTCCAAAGAGTTCGCTGTCGAAACGGCGCGCGTCCTCGGAGCACACGGCATTCCATCCTACGTATTCACTTCCTTACGACCGACACCGGAATTGTCGTTCGCTGTCCGTCATCTCGGCGCAGCAGCAGGCGTCGTCGTGACGGCCAGCCACAACCCGCCGGAATACAACGGCTTCAAAGCCTACAACGAAGACGGCGGCCAGCTGCCACCGGAACAGGCGGAGATCATGATCGATTTCGTCAACAAAGTCGAGAACGAACTGGAAGTCGACGCAGCCGATCAGAAGGAATTGGAAGAGAACGGCCTTCTGCGCTGGATCGATGAAGAGGTCGATCAAGCCTACTTGAAAGCGTTGGAATCCGTCACCGTCCAGAAAGAGATCGATAAGGATCTGTCGCTCGTCTTCACACCGCTGCACGGAACGGCCCGCCACCTTGTGGAAAAAGGATTGGCGCAGAGTGGTTTCACATCCGTCCATATCGTGGAAGAACAGGCCAAACCGGATCCGGAATTCTCCACCGTCGCTTCTCCGAACCCGGAAGAGCATCAGGCGTTCGAAATCGCCATCGAACAGGGCAAAGCGATTGGTGCGGATCTCCTGCTTGCGACAGACCCGGATGCCGACCGTCTCGGCGTCGCCGTACCGGATGAGAACGGGGAATACCAGGTGCTGACCGGGAACCAGACCGGCGCCCTCATGCTCGATTACATCCTCGGCCAGTCGGCAGAAATTCCGAAGAACGGCCGCATGATCAAGACGATCGTGACCTCCGAATTCGGCCGCGTCATCGCCGATTCTTACGGCATCAGCTCCCTTGATACACTGACAGGCTTTAAATTCATCGGTGAGAAGATCCGCGAGTACGAGCAGACGAAGGAACACACCTTCCTCTTCGGTTATGAAGAGAGCTACGGCTACCTTGTCAAAGACTTCGCCCGCGACAAAGATGCCGTCCAGTCGGCTGTCTTGATCGCTGAAGTCGGCGCTTACTATAAGAACCAGGGCAAGACGCTTTTGGATGCGTTGAACGATCTGTACGAGAAGCACGGCTTCTTTCTGGAAGGGCTCCAGTCCATGAAGCTCGAAGGAAAAGCAGGTGCGGACACGATCCAGACGATCATGAACGACTTCCGCGAAGCGGATATCACGGAAGCAGGCGGCAAGAAGGTCGTGGCTGTCGAAGACTACAGCACGTCCATCCGCCGCGACGTCGAAAGCGGCAGCGAAGAACACATCGACCTGCCGGCATCGAACGTCGTGAAGTTCATTCTGGAGGACGACTGCTGGTTCTGTCTCCGCCCGTCCGGAACCGAACCGAAAATCAAATTCTACTACGGCGTGAAATCCGGAGCGAAAGCCGACAGCGAAGCACTGCTTGAAGCAGTCAAAGCAACTGTCAACGAACGCCTCCACGCGCTTATCTAATTAAAAACCGACCCCTTTCCATAATGGAAGGGGGTTTTTTGTGGTGTGAAGAAAGGTAGGTTCTTAGCAGATCACTACTACTTCGCTTCACCAAGCCCATGGAAGGGTGTATATGCGAAGGGCGGAGGGAAATGGGGCAGACTCCTACGGGATTAGCGGAACAGGTGAGACCCCGGAAGAGCGCAGCGATGAGGAGGCTCACCGGCCGCCCCGTGGAAAGCGCCCCATTTCCCGCAGCCCGTTCTCGGATAGGAAGGAGACGGAACTTCTGTGGGGAGTGGTGAACAGGTCGAGGGCTTTCCGTCTTCCTTTATGTGAAAAGAGGCCTCCGGCAAGTGTCCCGAACACAGTCACCAAGCGGCAAAAACCTGCATACGAATAGGATTAAAAGGGCTTTCAATTTGTTGACAAATAAGCGATAATAGAATAAAATACTGAAAATTCAGATTTAATAACGAAGGGGTGGGCAACGTGTTGAACATAAAAATGTTAAAACCATACTATGTTAAGGAAGACAAACGCTTTATCCGTGTCGTTCTCGCCTACCAGTACTTTTCCTTATTCATCGATAACGAACTATACCAATTCATCCCGATGGAATCCAGAGAAATCATCATCGACCGAAACAAAAAGCGAGTACACAACGTCTTCGATATCTTCGTCTTCCAACGAGGCAAGAAGATGGTCTACGTCTCCGTGACCGACTTGCTTCAGCTTCCGGAATTCATTACACACCTTCACACGATTGTGTCGCCGTATTACGAAGAGGGGATCGAAATCAGCCAGCAATCATCAAGAGAAGTGAAAGAACTCATCCGTGAATTAGAAAAAAATAATCTTCGGCGCCTCATTGACAGGGCGATCGACGAACAAGATGAAGACGCGTTTCATCTTCTGACAGAGAAATGGAATGCGTTGTACACATGAACCAAGCGGGTATGATCGCTCATGCCTGCTTTTTTATTCCCTGAGAATACTTGTCCTTGTCGCATAGTGAACGTTTTCATGATGAAAAATGTAAAAGGATGAAAGTCTCATCATTTTTTTAAAAAATAAAGGAAACTAACTGAAAATAGTTAAAAAATAGTGAATTTAGTTAAAATATTTAACGCATTCATCCATTATAATAAGACTAGATTTACAGGTATAGGAAATTAAGGCACCGAGGGATCATACATAAACGACCCGGGGCCGCAGCGAAACCAAACCAGGGAGGTTGCCGAACAATGAATACAAAACCTGATATGCACGTGCTGGATGAGGAATGGGTGTCCCTGATGAGAGAAGCCAAGGCACAAGGTTTAAGTGTGGAAGACGTCAAGAATTACTTACAACAAGAGCATATAAGATCACGAAAAACCATATAGAAGGAATACACCTCTCCAAACCGGGAGGTGTATTTTTTTCCAAAGTGTTCTAGTATAATAGATAGAAAGTAGGATGGTGGGGGGAGAGGACCGGATGAGTAATCATGAATGGATTCATCTTTTGAAGGATTGCTCACTCGCTTTCCAGATGCCGGTGTTCATGGTCAATGATCAGCCGAAGATGATTTATCATTACCCGGATCACCTGATGCGCCCGCCGCAGTTCGTGCGTGATTCCAATGTGCAGTACGTTAAGGAAAGCAAGAAACACCCCTTCCGTCTCGGTATGTATTCGGATGAGTTCATGCAGAGTTATTTTCTCTATACGATCAAAAGGACCGATATGGAAGTTGTACTTGGTATCGGTCCTTTTTTGTCTAATCAGATAGGAAAGAAGAAGGTGAAGGCGCGGGTCGCCGGCCGCGGGCTTGCGCCGGATGTGGAAGAAACCCTTCTGCACTACTTCGATCAGCTGTCCGTCCTCAGCGAAAGCAGGATCAAAGCGATCGAGCATCTGCTTGTGCAGATTCTGCCCCGGCCGGAACTGTCTTCTTCCTTTAATGAGCAGGCGCAGATGCGCCGCCAGTTGAATGATTATTCACGTACGGTTCCTGCCTATTCGGAAGCGGTCGCTGCGAAAGAGAAGTTCCAGCAGCTGTTCCTGTCAGGATCGCCTGAGGCGGTGGCTGCTTATGCAAATTATAAGAAACTGCTTCAGCCTACCCATTCGGACAGGGACGAGATCCGTTCGGCGAAGAACCAGTTGATCCGACTGATTACCGAGCTCGGAAACTGGTCCATCGAAGCAGGATCGCAGCCGGATGAGATCATGTCATTAAACGACTTCTATTTGAATTATTTGGAGACGAGAGAGACGCTCGGGGAAGTGGAAGAGCTCGAGCAGAATGTCTTACGGTCCTTTCTGGAACGGATCGGCGGGACGAATGAAATGCTCCGGTCCTCTCCACTTGTCGAGCGGACGAAACGGTACATATTTGAGAACCTCAGCAGGCACTTGACCTTGAAAAAAATCGCCGATGCGATGAACGTGAACCCGAACTACCTTTCCGGCATTTTCGCACGGGAAGTCGGGGTCGCCATCACTCACTTCATCAATCAGCAGCGGATCGAAGAGGCGAAGGAACTGCTCTCGATAACGAACTACTCGCTGCTTGAAATCAGCACCCTGCTCGGCTACAACAGCCAAAGCTATTTCACACGGGTGTTCAAGGGCGTCGAAGGCATCGGGCCGAAGGAATTCCGAAAGAAATACCAGACCTATGAAGATTAAACAGCCGGGAGGTGCGCCTCCCGGCTGTTTTTTTATGCGAATGTTCTCAAAAAAGAATAATAGAAGAAGAAAATCTGCGAAAAAGCGAGAAATTCCTGCACTTTATGTTCTTAATAATGAAATTTATTCTTTTATTTCCGGTAGGTTTCGTATTATAATATTCTTAATAACGAACATCTTGATTCTATGACCGGCCGGCTGTTCGCTGGTTGATGAAAGTGAGGTTGGAAAAGTGACTTCCATTGGTGAGAAAATCCGTGTCCTTAGAGTGAGCAAAGAGTTGTCCGTCAACGAGTTTGCCAAGAAATCAGGGGTGTCCAAGTCTTATATCAGCAACATTGAACGAGGTGTGCAGAAGAACCCGTCCTTGATCATCATGGGGAAGTTGGCGAAGACGCTCGACGTCTCGCTGGAGGAGCTTTTGACACATAAATATGCGAAAGAACTGCAGCTGGAGGAGAAGGAGTAACTCAGCTTCGAAACGCCGATTAATCTGACAGGTGGTGACATGGTGAGAAACAAGACAATCTTCACAAGAGAAGCGGCGCGAAGGAATATCGCAACCATGTATTTGCCGATCCGTCGTCCAGGCAGCCCGGATATTCTTGTATTGGATCCGATCATCGATCAGTACTCCCAGCTTTTACTGAAGCCGGGGTGGCAGCTCCTCTGTTCCAAAGGGAGCGTTTTTGCTCAATCAGAGACAGAAACGCTCCCTGTAAACCGGATGATGGAAGCCGTAACCGGGGATGAATCGCCCCTTTCCTATGTGCAGGCGGCGGTCTGCTTCCATCATCTGCTCGACTACAGCGACCATCCGACGGGTGTCAATGCCTATACCATCATGGATGATGCCTTTGTTCGGGAGCTGGACCTGCTCGGTCAGTGGAAGATGGGCCGTTGGGAAAGAAGCTTCAATCCGATTTTCTTCTATGATTCCCTGCTTCACCCGGCTGTCATCCTGTTTACCTATCACCGGGAAGGGCCGGGGACGATCCAGAAGCATATCCACCGTTTCGCTTATCAATCCTACGCCCTGCAGACGATGCAGCGGACATGGACCTCCCATTCCTGAAACAGGCAGAAGCCTCCCCGGGCTTCTGCCTGTTTTTATGTTTCATCTTAGACAAGATCGTTTAACAACATATTCAGCAAGGGATTAGGCGTCTACCTGTTTTCTTCACGTTTCGACTCTAGTTACATAAAATAAAGAAAAATAGACAAAACACTTTTCAAATATTTACAAATACCTTATGATAGGAGAAATAGTCGAAAAATTGGACACATTTCCCGGGAAATGAAGCGAATGATGAAACTTTTTCGGTTATGTAGCCGTCTAATCTATACAAGATACATAGACTGCCGTCAAAAAAAGTAGTTTTGTCCCGAATGTTTGAGTGAACCGTAGTAGAAAGCTATGTTTGAAAAGGTGGGTAGCATGGATAATTTAAAGGAATTGTTACAGAACATCATTCAGAAGACAGAGAACTCTGAGCTGCTATCATCAAGAGAAGTCATCGACCATATGATTGAAGAATTACAACAACGATAAATAGATAGAAAACAGCGTCCATCCGGACGCTGTTTTCATTTTGCCCTCTTGTTTTTCCGCCATATTTGCTGTACCCCTTCGAGCAGGCACCCTCGCGTGTAAGTCGATGTAACTATCGAAATTGACGAAAAATAGAGACAACGTTTGACAAAACTCGCCTTCACCTGTGATATAATGTTAGCGTTGTCTCAAAACGAAAGACTAAAAATAGTTAGTGAGGATTTGTATGAACATTTATATAGACTTGACCATTGCTATTCTTTTGTCCATGGCCGTCAGTTATGTGCTGGTTTTTCCGGTCATGAAGCTTGCTGTAAAGTGGAAGATGATGGACTATCCGGAAATGAGAAAAATACATAAAGAAATCACTCCCCGTATGGGAGGGCTGGCGATCTTCGGTGGTACGGCGGCCGGGCTTTTGTACACGCGACCTGATGTACCGTATCTCCTGCCGATCTGTATCGGCGGATTCGTCATCGTCCTGACGGGACTGCTTGACGACCGCTTCCAGATCCGCCCGCTCTATAAGCTGGTCGGTCAGGTGATCGCGGCGCTGATCCTGATTTTCTCGGGACTGCAGATCGACGTACTCAGTATACCGTTCATCGGTATGGTGACGCTCAGTGATCCTGTCAGTATCCTCTTGTCGTTCTTCTGGATCATCGGGATTACGAACGCGATCAACTTGATCGACGGCCTCGACGGCCTCGCTGCCGGCGTGTCGACCATATCGCTGATCAGTATCGCCGTCATGGCACTTGCCATCGAGCCGCAGGTCGCGATTGTTTACCTCTGTGTCGTGCTGATCGGTTCGAACATCGGCTTTCTGTTCCATAACTTCTACCCGGCGTCGATTTATATGGGCGATACAGGGTCCTTGTTCCTCGGGTATTCGATGGCCGTCATCTCGATGGTCGGTCTGTTCAAGAACGTGACGTTGTTCAGCTTCATCATTCCGATCATCGTGCTTGCGATTCCTGTGTTCGATACGTTGTTCTCGATCCTGCGCAGGCTCATCAACAAGCAGAAGATCATGATGCCGGATAACAAGCATATCCACTATCAGATTCTGGCGGCCGGCTTCAGCCACCGGACGACGGTATTGATCATTTATGCGTTCAGTGCGATTTTCGGTTTTCTGGCACTCTTGTTCTCGCTGACTTCGTTCGGCATATCGTTGATCATTACGATTGTGATTTTGTTCCTGCTTCATCTGTTTGCGGAGATGACGGGTGTGGTATCCGGCGGAAAGCGTCCGGTCATCGGGCTGTTTTCGAGAGGGAAGAAGGAAAAAAGAAAAGAAGAAGGTTAAAAGAGCGGGGATTTCCCCCGCTCTTTTTTTATTATAGAAAAAGGTTGTTTTTAGGAGGAGAGGTCGGGCTCCGGGAAATGGGACGCTTTCCACGGGGCGGCCGGTGAGCCTCCTCATCGCGTTGCTCTTCCGGGGTCTCACCTATTCCGCTAATCCCGTTGGAGTCTGCCCATTTCCCTCCGCCCTATATCGAAATCAGTTTTCCATAATAAGAATAGAATAAGACGAGGTTATGTTTGTAAAAGAAACGCATACAAAGATGGATTGGATTCCCCGCGTTTTCCTCTCGGCAGTTCTTCATTCCGTTGACTGGCTTCAGAAATATCACGTTCAGAGAAAAAAAGAAGGATGAAACGGCTGGCGGGTTAAAATATTTTCCATTAGAACAGATGTAGGAAAGGGCTTGTGAAAATGTAGAATGCAAAAACACCGAATCGATTTCGATTCGGTGTTTTACGTTGTTCCAACTGCCTGACACTCATCAGCTGTTGATCGGAGGGGAA